>CACMQB010000001.1 GCA_902615745.1 uncultured Alphaproteobacteria bacterium
ATATTTAGAAAAAATGCTAAATTAACTTACTCAATTCAAAATAAAAAAAAATATACAATAAGAAATAAATTTATTAGAAAAGTAATTGATACTTCAGGAGCTGGAGATGGATTTAATGCTGCCTACGTATCAAATTTTATTATTCATAACGATCCAGCTTTAGCTCTGAAAGAAGCCAGTCTTCTGGGCTCGAAGATAATCATGCAAAAAGGAGCAATAGTTGATGTTAAATAGCGAATTAAAATTAAAACTAAAAGAACAAAAAATTTTACCAATTCTTAATACCACAAGTTTAAGCAATGATATTGATCGCTTAAGCAAATATTTAGAGAAAAATAGATCTATTCGATATATTGAAGTAACACTGAGAGAAAATCAATCTTTTGATATAGCATTAGAATTACAAAAACATTTTACTAAACATAAATTTGGGTTGGGCTCAGTTATAACAAAAGAAGATTTTATTAAAGGTCAAGATCATAATTTTAACTTTTTTGTTTCTCCTGGAATTGTTGATGAGGTTTTAGAAATTAATAATTTATTATATATTCCTGGAGCTGAAACAGTTAGTGAATTTATATATCTATATAAAAAAGGTTATAAAATAATTAAATTTTTTCCAGCAAATTTAAATGGAGAGCAAAAAAAATTACAATCAATTGAAAATATTCTAAAGGATATAAAATTTATTCCAACAGGTGGAGTCAATAAAGATAATATCAATAAATATCTAGATTTAAAAAATGTTTTATGTGTTGGAGCTTCAAATTTCGAAGAGTTTTAATTTACTTTTGTCATAGTACAAAGCATTTCAAAGGCAATCGTTGCTCCTACTAATGAAGTCATATTATTTACATCAAATGGTGGTGATACCTCTACAACATCACCTCCTACAAAATTGATTTTGTTTAGTGCTCTTATAATAGTTTGTGCCTCTCTAACATTAAAACCTCCAACTTCTGGAGTTCCAGTACCTGGTGCAAAAGTTGGGTCTATTCCATCAATATCAAATGTAAAATAAGTATCTGTATTAACTAGAACTTCATAAATTTTTTCAATACATTTATTAAATCCCATTTCATAATAATCATCTATAGTAATAATAGTTACACCTTGTTCTCTAGCCCAACTTAAATCTTCAGGATCATATAAAGCTCCACGAAGACCAAGGATTACATATTTTTTTGGATCAATTAGATTTTCTTCTATAGCTCTTCTAAATGGTGTGCCATGAGTATATTTAAATCCTCCAAAATAAGTGTCCCAAGTATCAGAATGAGAATCAAACTGAAATAAACCGATTGGTTTTTCTTTTGCTATACCTCTAAGAATTGGTAGGCTAATTAAATGATCACCTCCAATTGATAATGGTATTGTTTTGGAATTATAAATATTTGTGTAAAATTTTTCTATTTTATCTAAACTATCATTTAGGTCCGCTGGATTTACTGGACAATCTCCAATATCTGCAATATTAAATTTATCATAAGGGCTCTTAAGTGAAACAGGGTGATAAAGCCTTACAAGTGACGATGCATTTCTAATTTCTCTTGGCCCATGTCTAGCGCCAGGTCTATTAGTAGTTCCTCCATCCCATGGTACGCCTGCAACACAGTAGTCTAATTTATTTAAATCTTTCACAACAGGTAAACGAAAGAAAGTAGCAACATCAGCAAAGCGAGGAGTTTCCATACTAGATACAGGTTTAATTTGAGTCATAAAACTATCTTATGATATATAGAATTGGATTATACAAGACAAATTAGTATGGATTATAGTAAATTTCCTAAACCGCAAAATGATGGAAAAGCTGATCATCTTTTAAATAAGTTTTTGCCGGATATTTCTCTTAAAAATCAACAGGGAAATCTATTAAAAATAAAAAGATCTGACACTTTCCGTTTAATTTTATATTTTTATTCTATGACAGGTAATCCAAATGAAAGTTTACCTAAAAATTGGAATCAAACTCCAGGAGCCATTGGCTGTACTGTGGAGACCTGTAGCTTTAGAGATAATTATGAAGAATTAATCAAACTAAATGCGCTGCCTATAGGAATATCAACTCAAACAATAGATTATATTAAGGAAATGACAGATAGATTAGCAATTCCCTATGATGTTTTAAGTGATTCAGAAAATATTTTGCTGAATTCATTAAAAATGCCTTATTTTGAAATTGAAAACAAAATTTATTTTAAAAGATCAACTCTTATTGTGGAAAAAAATATTGTTAAAAAAGTATTCTACCCTATTTTTCCTCCTAACAAACATATAAATGAAGTTCTACAATGGCTAAAAGAAAACTAACTATTTTTTTATTTTCTGTATTTTTGTTTTTTTCTAACCTTTCAACAGCTAATCCAAATATAGATCAATGGCTAGAGTCAGAGAAATCTTATAAAGATCTTATTAATGAGGGATTTGAAGTTAAAAGCTACGCTATAAGTGACATAGAGGTTGTAAATGAATTAACAATAATCTTATTTGTTACAGTTCTCCAAAAAGATAACGAAGTATATGAGTGTCAGGAATATCAAACTATAGATAAAAATGTTGAGACTTTAGATATGAACTTAATATGTAAAGAATTAGTTCAACCTTATGAAAGAGGTATAGGAACTTAGGTTCGTTCAATATTTAAAAAAAACCACTGTAATGCTATTAGTGTAAGCCCATTTAAAATTTGTTTTTTATTCATTTTTGTTTTTACCTCATCAAAACTATAACTTTTAACTAATATATCCTCATTTTCATTCTCTAGACCTCTTATAATTTCTTTATCGGGAGCAATTACCTCGCCTAAAAAAAGATTATAAAAAGATTCAGATGATCCTGGGGCAGGAAAGTAACCTTGTATAGATGTAAGATTACTTACTTCACATCCAGTTTCTTCCAAGCATTCTCTCTTTGCAGTATCTTCTGGAGTTTCACCAGAGTCAATTATTCCAGCAACTATTTCATCTAGATAATTTTGATTATCTTTAGAAATTGTCCCTGGTCTGAACTGTTGAATTAAAACAATTTTTTTATTTATAGGGTCATATGGTAAGACTGCAGATACTTGTGCGCCACCAAATAACTCCCTTTTTATTTCATTACTCCAATTTCCATCATATTTTTTGTATTTAAGAGTAACTTCATTCATTTTAAAGAAACCGTCGTGAATATTCTTTTTATCTAAAATTTTAAATTTTGGGCTCATAAAAATTGATATATTTTATATTACATATATATTTATAAATATGGAAAAAGCATTATTTGGTGCAGGTTGTTTCTGGGGTGTGGAAGAAACATTTTGTAAAACTCCAGGCGTAATAAATACCTTAGTTGGTTATTCTGGAGGCGATACTATTGACCCTTCTTATGAAAGTGTTTGCCAGGGAAATACAAATCATACTGAGGTTGTTTTAGTTGAATTTGATAATTCTAAAATATCTTATGAAGATCTTTTGACGGTTTTCTGGAAGTGTCATGATCCTACCACTTTAAATAGACAAGGTCCCGACATTGGAACACAATATAGATCGGCGATATATTATTATAACGAAGATCAAAAAAATAAATCTATTCATTCTAAAAATGAATATGCTAAAAGCGCTGGATTAAATATTGTTACTGAAATATCAGAAGCTAAGGAATTCTATAAAGCTGAAGAATATCATCAAAAATATATCCAAAAAACAGGTTTACACTGCGCTATATAGATTAATTCTCTAGGGAAATAATGTCTGTAGATTTTTATTATGCATTTTTAACAGGCTGGGTAATACTTATATTATTTTGGAGTACTATTGTTTTATTTATATATCTAAGAAAACCTCCTAAATCCAAATTAACTAAAAGTTTTATAATCAAATCCTATCTGTTTTTTTTGGCACTATTGTTTATAATTTTATTTTTTCGATAAACCGATTCGTTTTTCTTATAAATTATGTATCAACATATAGTAGGTCAAAAAGATTAAGATACTAACATATTGATAATTAACAACTTTTTTATATTTAATGTTGAATACTGGTTTTTTCATAAATATAAACTACCTCGAAATTAATAAAATTATTATGTCTATATTAAAAAACTATTTTAAACAAAACAGTGTGATGCACAGTTTCTCAAACTGCCAATGGCCAATTGGAGATCCACAAGAGAAAGATTTTCATTTTTGTGAAGCTGATACCGTTGCTGGGAAGCCTTATTGTCAGAGTCACTGTGATGTTGCATATATTGACGAAAAAGAGCTTAAAAAAGAAAAAGAAGCTCAAAAAAATCGTCGCATTGCTGCTTAAGTCAATCTCTACAAATTATTTTCTCATCAAATGTTAATAATTTAGAGTTATTGACATAAGAGACGTTTTTCTTAAAATAAAAAAACATGCTATTCAGTGTACTGAAAAAACTTAACTTTGACGGAACATTAGAAATCATAGATTCTAATGGCAAGACCCATAAATTTGGAAATTCAAACCCCCACGTTTGTATAAGACTGAAAAACAAATCTATTGAAAGAAAACTATTCTTAAACCCTAATCTGCATATAGGTGAAGCATATATGAATGAAGAGTTAGTTGTAGAAAAAGGCACTATAGAAGACTTTCTTAATTTAATAACTAATTGTTACGATGACTTTATTTCTAACAATAAGTTTTATAAATTTTATGAATATTTATCTTCTATTTTCATGCCATTTCAGCAGATTAATCAGCTTGTAAATTCAAAAAAAAATGTAGCACACCACTATGATATAAATGAGGATTTATATAAATTATTTCTTGATCAGGATATGCAATATTCTTGTGCATATTTTCACAATCCGAATATGAGTTTGGATCAAGCGCAGAAAGATAAAAAACAACATATAATTAAAAAACTTCAAATTACAGAAAATATGGATGTTCTTGATATTGGTTGTGGTTGGGGAGGAATGGCAATTGAAATAGCTAAATCTACTGGAGCCAAAGTAAAAGGAATTACACTTTCAGAAAATCAATTTAAAACTGCATCTGCACGAGCACAAAAAGAAGGTTTGAGTGATAAAGTTTCATTTGCACTACAAGATTATAGAAATGAGAGCGAAAAATATGATCGCATAGTATCAGTTGGTATGTTTGAGCATGTTGGTGTTAAATATTTTAAAACTTATTTAAGTAAAGCTAATGATATTCTGAAAGAAAATGGTGTTTTTCTTTTGCATACAATTGGTCAAAGGGGTAAACCAACTGCTACAAGTCCTTGGATAAGAAAATACATTTTTCCTGGTGGTTATATTCCATCATTATCTGAAGTAATGAACGCAACACAAAAACTTAATATAAATGTAACAGATGTTGAAGTATTAAGACTACATTACGCTCACACACTTTCCAAATGGTATCAAAATCTTATTGAAAATAAAGATAAAATTATAAATATGTTTGATCAGCGTTTTTTTAGAATGTGGGAATTTTATCTATTAGCAAGTAAGTATTCCTTTGTAAATATGGGTAATGTTGTTTTCCAAATACAAATTGCAAAAAATATTAACAATTTGCCTCTCACAAGAAATTATATCTACAACTAAACAGTTTATATTTATTGAATTTCCAAGACAGGTAATATAATCTTTCGTTTATGGCGCTATCCCTAAATAATTATATAATTAGAGCATCAATTTTCTTAGTCGCCGTCTTTGTTATTGTTGTTTTATTATACCCAGTTTTACAAAATGCTTTTTTATCAAATATTTTTATTAACATTATAATTTTATTAGCCCTGTTAACTGGAATTGTATTTAATTTTTTTCATCTCATTAACTTAAATTACAAATATATATCTTTCTCGAACTTTAATATTACAAATTCTATAGAAGCATTCTCAACTTTAAGAGGGCAAGACAAAAATATTTCTCTTGAATTAAAAAATCTTGACGGAAAATTTGTTTTTAAAAGTTCATCAATAAATAGATTGATAGAGAATTCTGATATGACTTTGATAAGCATAAGAGAAACTTCTCGTTACCTGGTAGGCTTGCTAGTCTTTTTAGGACTCCTTGGAACTTTCTGGGGACTTCTTAAAACCATTGGATCAGTTGGGAATGTTATCAGCGGCCTAGGTATAGATGATACAAATGTTGCAGGTTTTTTTAATTCTCTTAAAGATGGATTAAATGCTCCACTTGAAGGAATGAGTATTGCATTTAGCAGTTCTTTATTAGGTTTAGCTGGTTCTTTAATATTAGGATTACTTGATTTAAATCTTGGACAAGCTCAAAATAAATTTAGTCAATACTTTGAAAAAATCCTTAATAGCAATTCTTCTCCAGATTTTTCTAAAGTAGAAGATAAGCCTACAGGAGAAGCAATTCAAAAAATCTATGACAACTTAGAAAACCTCCTAAATGTTTTTAAAAAATCATCTGACAATCAAACTAAAATTTCAAACAATTTAGAGAAGTTTAATGAAATACTTAACAAAATCAATTCCAACTCTTCAAATCTTGATAAGCAATTATCAAATTTCTTATCTTCACAATTAAACACACAATCTACACTAATGAACCTTGCAGAAGCTTTAAGCAAAAATGGAATATTAGAAGCAAAAAAAGTTAAAGAATATTTTCAGAAAATTGAAAAAGAACTAAAGAAAATTAAAAAATAATAATGTCTACTAGGTCTTTAAGAAATAGACTTGCTGATACAACAAATATTTGGCCCGGTTTTGTCGATGTTCTAGCTACTCTTTTAATAGTAATCATATTTGTGCTAATGGTTTTTACTGTTTCGCAAATATATCTGAGTGATGCTATATCCGGCCGAGATAAGGCGCTTCAAGATTTAAGAACACAAATAAATGAATTATCTAAAATACTTGTTATTGAAACTAAAGATAAAGAAGAAGCTCTTTCAACTCTTTCTGAAACTGAGAAAAAACTTGAAGATACAGAATTAAATTTGCAAAGTGAACAATTATTAAGTGATCAATTACAAACTGATGTTGCAAAAAAACGATCAGAAATATTTGTTCAAGAACAAAATATAATAGCTTTATCCGAGCAAATTAGTAGTCTTTTAAAAGAATTGAGAATAGTTGCAAATGCATTAGAAACATACGAAGGACAAGAAATTATTTTACTTGAAACTGAGGGGCTTGGAGAACGAATTAATAAAGCACTTGCAACAAGAATTGATCAACTAAAAATACTTAATCAAGAATTAGATAATGCTAATTTTAAACTACTTGAAAGTGAAAAATCTCTCAAATCTACAATTGCAGAATTAAATGAGAAGAATGAAAATTTAATGGTAATTAATGAAAGTCTTGGTTTAGAGGAAGGCGGAATTGAAGAGCAATTGCTTGCAATTAAAAATAAAAATGAACAACTCTTAAATTTAAATGATGAATTGGAAAAAACAAACATCGAACTATCATTAAGAGATGAAGAATTACAAAGTCAAATATCCCAATATCAAGAACTAATGAATGATCTTTTAGAAATTAATGATACCCTTGGCTTAAAAGATGCATCACTTAATGAACAACTAGATGCAATTAGGTTTAAAAATGAAGAATTAGCAAGATTAAATAAAGATTTAATTCAGAAAGATAGCACTATTTTCAATTTGCGAGGAAAAATATCTGAACTGAATAATGTACTTTCTTTGTCTGAAGATAAACAAAAACAACAACTTGATAAACTTGAGCTGCTTCAAAATCAAATTGCATTATTAGAGCAAGAAAATCAAACACAAAAAGAAACATCGCTTGAAGAAATTAAAAATATGGAAATACAATCTTCAAAAACATTAGAACAGGTAGAAATTCTATCTAATCAAATTGACACTCTGCAAAAAGAAATTGCTTTGCTTAATAGTGCTCTAGAAGCTAGTGAAAGTCAGGCTTTGATTAAAGATTTAGAAATAGAGGTGCTAGGTGAAAAGTTAAATAAAGCCCTTACATCAAAAGTATTTGAACTTCAAAAATATAGATCTGAGTTTTTTGGAAAACTACAATCTATTTTAGGTGATAGAAAAGATATTAAAATTGTAGGAGATAGATTTATTTTTGAATCAGAGTTATTATTTGATTCTGCTTCAGCTGATTTACAACTATCTGGTAAAGAAAAGTTAAGTGAAATTGGCCTTACTTTAAAAGAGACTACTAATGATATTCCTTCAGATATTGACTGGATTATTATGGTAGAAGGACACACTGACAAAAAACCTATTCAAACAATTAGATATCCTTCTAACTGGGAATTATCTTCAGCTAGAGCTAATACAGTTTTAAAACTTCTTCTTGATCTTGGTTTTTCACCAAATAGATTAGCATCTGCAGGATATGGAGAGTTTTATCCTATCAGTAATGGAGAAACTGAGAGTGATCTTCAACAGAATAGAAGGATTGAATTAAAACTCACTTCACGCTAATTTGCCTTAAATTTAACATAAACTGATCATAAAAATTCAATATGAGATTTTTAATTATATTTGTCTTAATTTTCTTTAGCACATATCCTGTATTTGCTGCATGCAGTGATCAACCAGCAAATGAGGTTGATTGGACTAATTGTAATTTTGTAGAAAACCTCGATCTTTCTGGCACTGGTTTGGCAAATTCTCAAATGTCAGGAGTTAATTTATCTTTATCTAATTTTGAAAAATCTCAACTAAATAATTCAAATTTATCTATTGGTAATTTTATCTTCTCAAATTTCAGTAATTCTAATTTATATGCTTCAAATTTACAGGGAGCTAATTGTAATAATGCTAACTTTGATAATGCAAACCTTGCAAAAGTAAACTTTGAGGGATCTAATCTCTTTGGAGCGACTTTTAAAGGTGCAAATCTATATGAGGCAAATCTACTTGGTGCTAATATTTCAGGTGCAATTTTTGATGAAGCAAATTTGTCAAATGCTATATGGATAGATGGTAAAAAATGTGCTCTTGGTTCTATAGGCAGTTGCCAATAATTTTATTATTTCTTTTTATTGCCAGTTGCAAAATGTCAGACGTATCTGAAATAAAAAAAAATGATGATAACAAAGTCAATTTTAAAATCACAGGAAGTAAAGAAACGGGTATTCAAATAAATAATTAAAATATTAATTTACTTTTATCAAATTTAATGATTTGACCTTTAAACAATGAGTCAAAATTCTTATCTATATGCCTTTAGTTTAGTTTTTCTTGCTGGAATTTTTTGGAGTTTTGGTGCGTTGACTGTTAGATATATGGTGGATGGCCATCAATATGTTTTTCAATATTTATTTTATAGAGGTTTAACTATTTCAATTATACTTCTTATATATTTATTTTTTCGGGAAGGACTTGCTTTTTATAAAAATTTTCTCAGAATAGGAATATCATCAATACTTGGCGGACTATTCCTAGCAACAGCTTTTACAGGATTTATTTTTTCTATTACTATGACTACGGCTGCTGTTACACTATTTATGTTAGCAGCTATGCCTTTTATTGCAGCTATTGTTGGTTATTTTGTTCTTGGTGAAATACTTAAAAAATCAACATTAATTGCAATGGTTGTAGCATTTATAGGTGTTTGTGTGATGATTATTAATGACAGTATTTCAGGAACTGCTTTAGGAGCAATAATAGGATTTATTTCTGCAACTGGTTTTGCTTTGTATACTGTTACAATAAGATGGAAACCTAAAACACCAAAATTTACAACAGTTGTTTTAGCTGGATTATTTTGTGCAATATTTGCATTCTTTATTTTAGGATTTTCTTTCGAACCTTTTATTTTAATGCCTGAAATAAATAATTATTTAAGTATACTTCATGGGTTAATTGTAGCAGCTGGTTTGATACTTTATAGTCTTGGAGCAAAATATTTACCCTCAGCTGAGCTAGCACTTTTATCTTTAATGGAAGTTGTTGGGGGAGTTCTTTGGGTATGGCTTCCTATTTTTGGTATTAATGAAGTGCCAAGTACAACTGTAATAATTGGAGGTTTTATAATAATGTTAGCAGTAATTTATTATGGTTTTGCTGCTAGGCAGATTGATATCAATAATAAAACTTAAATATTTGCTGTAACTTTATTATTATTTTTTCTTGGTAAATTATTTTTAGACCAAACTGTATCAAGAGCCTTAATCATTTTTTCAATATGCTCTTTTCTATGTTTTGGGGTAACAGTTATTCTGAGTCTTTCTAAACCTTTTGGTACAGTCGGATAAAAAATTGGCTGTGCATAAATACCATGATCATCAATTAAATCTTTAGACACTTTTTTACATAAAAAAGGATCATTAATTAATACCGCTACAATATGAGAATTTGTGTCCAAATAAGGGATTGCTAAGGAATCTAAATTTTCTCTTATTAAAGCTGCATTTTCTTTTATTCTTATTCTTAGTTGCTCTGCTAGAGAAACAATATCTATTGCTTTAGCTGCTCCTGCAGCAATTGATGGGCAGATTGAAGTTGTAAAAATAAAACCTGGAGCAAAACTTCTAATGTAGTCAATTATTTCTGAGCTAGCTGCAATATAACCTCCCATTTGACCATATGCTTTTGCTAAAGTTCCATTAATAATATCTATTTTATCTTCAACTCCCATTTCTACTGCAATACCTTTGCCTTCTTCACCGTAAAGTCCAACTGAATGAACTTCATCCAAATATGTCATACAGTTATATTTTTTTGCTAACTCTACAATTTTAACTATAGGCGATCTTATACCTTCCATAGAGTATAAACTTTCAAAAACGATTAACTTAGGATTATCTAGATTTGACTCTTTTAGTAACTGTTCTAAATGATCAATGTCATTGTGTTTAAATATATGACACTTAGCTCCACTATTCTTAATACCTTGTATTAAAGATGCGTGATTTAATTCATCAGAAAATATCTCAATATCTTTAATTTTTTTTCCTAAAGTCCATAAAGTAGATTGGTTTGCTGTATAAGCAGAAGCAAAAACTAATGCCGCCTCTTTATTATGAACATTTGCCAGTTTTTTTTCAAGTTCAGTATGATAGGTTGATGTACCAGAAATATTTCTTGTTCCACCTGAACCAGATCCATATTCAAGTAGTGTTTTTACAATTTCATTTACGACTTCTGGGTGCTGACTCATGTTCAGATAGTCATTAGAACACCAAACCTCTACTTCTCTTTCTTTATTTTTGAAACTTTCATCTGCGTTTGGAAAACTTTTTATAGGTCTGTCTATGTTTCTAAAGTCCCTATAAAGACCTTGATCTTTTAAATTTTTTAATTCAGATATAAAAAAATTTTTGTATTGCATAAATGTTAGATATCTTACCCAATCTTTAATTGTAAGTGTTTAATTGAATGAATTGTCACACCTTATTTCTACTAAAAGACATTCTCCTCCAGACACCATATTTATCTTTAATTATAAATCGATGATACAACGCCGCTGCAATATGAAGTGAAAAAAGAGCTGTTAATATAAGTGCTGAGTAATAGTGTATAGCTAGAGCTTGCGGGTATAAAAAAAAATTCTCTTCAATTAAAGGTGGAATTTTAATTAATCCCAAGAGATGAACATCTTCTCCTCCAAGCCATGTCATAAAGGTACCCTGAATAGGAATAAGAATAACTAAACCATAAAGTACAAAATGGACTAAATTCGAAACTATTTTATGAAACAAAGGAATACTTTCATATTTAGGATGAGTATTAAATATGTATTTCCACATTAATCTAAGCACTACTAAACTAAAGACTAAGGTACCAAAAAATTTATGAGTAATAATAAAACCCATTTTAAGAGGAGAAAATTCCATATTATGAAGGCTAATCCCTGTTGCAACTTGCCAAAAAAGAAGAAGTGCCAATGACCAATGAAAAAGTTTTGCAACCAAGCCCCACGAAGATTTTGTACCTTTAAATTCAACCATTACCAATTTTACAATATAGTGTTATTTATAGAAATATAAGTAATGAAAATAAGAATTTTATCTAGAAAAAGTGATTTGGCAATAATTCAAGCACGTGAATTTTCCGATTATTTGCAATCAAAACATCCTTTTGTAGAAATAGAATTTTTAACAAGAAGTACTTCAGGAGATAAAGATCTAAAAACACCTCTTTCTGAAATGCTGACAGAAGGTGTTTTTACTAATGATTTAAGAGATGAATTAATAAATAACAAATGTGATTTAATTGTCCATTCTTGGAAGGATCTTCCAATTGAAGTTGGCGAGAAAACTAAAATTGCTGCTACATTAAAACGTGCTGATAAACGAGATATATTATTCTTAAAAAAAAACATAACATTAGATAGTAAGAAAATTACTATTCTTTGCTCATCACCAAGAAGACAATATAATTTAGAAAATTTTATTGCAAATTATCTTCCACAAAAGTTTGATGAAGTTTGCTTTGAAAATATAAGAGGTAACATACCCACTAGATTTAAAAAATTTTTGGAAGATCCTAACAGTGATGGTTTTATTGTTGCTAAGGCAGCAATTGATAGATTACTTTTGAATAATTATTCTGAATTTAATGAATTAAAAATAACTCTAAAAAAATATATTAATGAATGTCTATGGTCTGTTTTACCATTGTCTATAAACCCTTGTTCTCCTGGACAAGGAGCTCTAGCGATTGAAACAAGAATTAAAGATAATAAACTTAACGAAATTTTAAATGATATTAATTTTTCCAAAGATTATTCAAATGTTATTCAAGAAAGAAATATTTTAAAAAATTATGGAGGAGGATGTCACCAAAAAATAGGAATATCTTATATCTCACATAAATTAGGATTAGTTGTATCTAAAAGGGGTGAAGATGAAAATGGTAATCATTTTGAGAGCTGGGATTTTATTGATCCAAAAGATATAAGTTTTTCTTGTAATACAACTGATGAAATTTATCCTGAAAATTTAAAAAATTATAAAATTTTTTCCAGAAAACAATTAAATGAAAATGTCGATGATATAAATAATTTACAAAATAAATGTATTTATGTTTCACGAATTAGCTCAATCCCAGATAAGTCAAAAATCCAATCAAATAATGTTGTTTGGACTAGTGGTTTAAGAACATGGAAAAATTTATCTGAAAGAGGTATTTGGGTGAATGGAACTTCAGATGGTTTGGGTGAGGATTTTGATAAAGATATTAATTCACTTACAAATAATCCTTGGGTTAAGTTAACTCATTCTCAATCTCCTGAAAGTTCGATAAAAAATAAAATTGAAACGTATCAATTGGAGTCTATTGATTTTGAAATAGATATAGAAAAGAAAAAGTACTTTTATTGGATGAGCAGTTCAGCTTTTAAGGCGAGTATTGATAAATATCCTAAAATTATAGAAAAATATCATTTTTGTGGCCCAGGAAATACATACAACGAGATTAGAAAAATATTAGGTAATGATAAAAATCTTTTTGTTGAGCTATCTTATGATAGTTGGAAGAAAAAATTACTAAAAGCTTAAAAATGACAAATATTTTATTCGAAAATGCTCTCAAAAGAAATATTCAAAAAACACCACCCATTTGGTTTATGAGACAGGCTGGAAGGTACCATTCGCATTATCGCAAGCTCAAAGAAAAATATACTTTTGAAGAACTATGTAAAAATCCGGATCTAGCTGCAGAAGTTGCTTTTGGTCCAATACAAGAGTTTGATTACGATATTGCAATTTTATTCAGTGATATTTTATTCATCTTAGAAGGACTTGGTTTAGAATTAAAGTTTGACCCAGGACCTAAATTTAATTCTTATATAAATTCAGAAAACATTAATGATTATAGTAATATTGATCGCGGCATTGAGCATATGCAATTTCAATTTGAAGCTATAAAAATAACAAAAGAGAAATTGCCAAATAATAAAAGTTTAATTGGATTTGTTGGCGGACCTTGGACATTATCAAAATATGCATTTGGAAATAATAACTCTGATTTAATCGACACTAAAATGAATTTAGAATTTATTTCAAAAATTCTCTTACCCCTTCTAAAGAAAAATATTCAATTACAATTAGATGCAGGTGTTGAACTTGTCATGATTTTTGATAGCTCCTTGTATGATTTAGATAAAATAAATTTTCATGAAATTTATTCCAAATTTTTGGAAGAGATTGCAATTTCTTTTCCAAATAAAGTTGGCTTTTATTCAAGAGGTAAAAGTTTAACAGATCTAAATTCTATCTTAAGCTTTCCCTTTGCTGGTTTTGGCTATGATCACACAATAGATCTAATATCTATGTTTGAAAATCAAAAAAATGGATTTATTCAAGGAAATTTCAATGAACAATTAATGTTAAGTGAAACAGATACATTTCTTAATAATTTAAAAGATTTTATTGAAAAAATGAAATCAATTGAAAATCTTAATGGTTGGATTTGTGGCCTTGGTCATGGAATTAACAAAAATACTCCAGAAAAAAATGTTCATTTATTTATAGAAAATATCAGAAAAGAATTTAGCTAATAGATATGGTTAAATATATAGGTGAAAAAGATTATGAGCACGGTAGTAAAGAAAAAATTGGTGTTTTAATTACTAACCTAGGCACTCCAGATGCTCCAAATAAAAAAGAACTAAAAGTTTATCTTAATCAATTTTTATCAGATCCTAGAGTAATCGAATTACCTAAAATCTTATGGCAAATTATATTGAAGCTGGTAATTTTACAAATAAGACCATCAAAGTCAGCAGAAGCATACAAACAAATTTGGACTGATAAGGGTTCTCCACTTTTAGATATCGCAAACAGACAACTAAATAAAATCCAATCATCTTTTTCTTCGAAAAATGAAAATATAGTTTTTGAAGTTGGGATGCGCTATGGCAATCCATCTATTCCAGATGCTTTGATAAAACTTCAAAAAAAACAAGTAAGAAGATTATTAGTTCTACCTATGTATCCGCAATATTGTGCTGCAACAACAGGCAGTACATTTGATGAAGTAACTAATGTATTGCAAAAATGGCGTTGGATACCTGAAATGCGTTTCATCAATCAGTACTTTGAAGAAAAAAATTATATTGAAGCATTGTCAAATTCTATAAAGTCATTTTGGAAAAAAACTCCAAAACCACAAAAAATTATTTTTAGTTATCATGGTATACCAAAACGGTATTTGACTAATGGTGATCCGTATCATTGCTTTTGTCTTAAAACCACAAGACTCGTCAAAGAGCATATGGGATTATCTGATGATGAGATAATGACTACTTTCCAAAGTAGATTTGGAAGAGAGGAATGGTTAAAGCCATATACAAGTGAAACATTAAAAGAATTACCAAAACAAGGGATTAAAAATATACATATAATATCTCCTGGTTTCAGTAGTGATTGT
This sequence comes from uncultured Alphaproteobacteria bacterium, assembly GCA_902615745.1. Lineage (GTDB taxonomy): Bacteria > Pseudomonadota > Alphaproteobacteria > HIMB59 > CACPNW01. The sequence goes on from CACMQB010000001.1 coordinate 15,303, forward strand.
CTTGAAACACTTGAAGAACTTGAGGAAGAAAATAAAGAATATTTTATGGAGTCAGGTGGAGAAAATTATCATTATATACCATGCTTGAATGATCATGATGATCACATCGATGTTTTTGTAAATCTAATAAAAAAACATACTCAAGGTTGGCCATTATGATTGCTGATCCCAAATTTAATACTGCAAAAGAATGGTTTGAAAAATTACGAGATAACTTAATTGAAACTATTCAAAACATTGATGAAAATCAATTTGAAATAAGTAATTGGGATCACAAAGGTGATGGTGGTGGTAAAATGAGTAAAATTAAGGGTAATATTATTGAAAAAGGTGGAGTAAATATTTCTACCGTCTCTGGGACATTTAACGAAAATATGAGAGAAGTTATCCCGGGTGCTAAAGAAGATCCAAATTATAATGCAACTGGCATCAGTGTTGTATTACATCCTGTTTCACCTAAAATTCCTTCTATGCATTTTAATACAAGATTTATTAAAACCACTCAGGAATGGTTTGGTGGAGGTATGGATATTACACCTTGTGTAATATTTGAGGATGAAGAAAAATATCATCGAGGTTTAGAAGTTTTATGTAATAAATATGATAAATCATATTATCCTAAATTTAAAAAATGGTGTGATGACTATTTTTTTCTTAAACATAGAAACGAACCAAGAGGTGTTGGAGGAATATTTTTTGATTACCTTCAAACTGGCGATTGGGGAAAAGATTTTGAATTTGTCCAAAGCGTAGGTACTTATTTTCACCAGTTTATCAAAAATACTTTTATTGCACTTAAGGATGAGAAGTGGAATGAAGAGGAAAAAAAGATACAATTAGTTAAGCGTAGTCGCTATGCTGAATTTAACTTATTATATGATAGAGGTACAAAATTTGGTCTAGAGACTGGTGGTAATGTTGATGCTATATTAATGTCAATGCCTCCCCACGCGGTATGGGAATAAATAATGTTATTTAATACTCTTAAAGTTATTCATATTTTTAGTATCATAGCTTGGATGGCTGGACTTTTATATCTGCCACGTTTGTTTGTAAATCATGCAAATCCTGAAATTACAAAAGAAACCTCAGAAACATTCAAACTAATGGAAGGAAAATTGTACAGAATAATAATGTTCCCAGCTTTTATAGTGACGTGGATATCAGGTTTTACACTTACACATTATGTGGGTATTGATACTTGGTTGCTTTTAAAAATTTTATTTGTAATCTTATTATCTGGCTATCATTTTTTTTGTTTAAAATGTCTTAATGATTTTAAAAATGATAAAAATAAATACTCCACTAAGTTTTTTAGAATTACAAATGAAGCACCAGCAGTAATATTGATTTTTATACTTATACTTGTTGTATTTCAGCCTTTTTAATTACTACTTTTTTGTTTTAATAGGCGTTTTTCTCTTTGGATTACAAAGCTTGCATATTTCACACTCCAAACCATAACAACTTCTTGCTTGACAAAATTCTCTTCCATAAAATATTATTTGTAAATGAAGTTTGTTCCAAGATTTTTTTGGAAAAAGATATTTTAAATCTTTTTCTGTTTGGACAACATTTTTACCATTTGTTAAACCCCAACGTTGAGCTAAACGATGAATGTGTGTATCAACTGGAAATGCTGGGTGACCAAATCCTTGAGACATAACAACACTGGCTGTTTTGTGACCAACACCTGGCAATTTTTCTAATTCCTCAAAACTTTCTGGAACATTGCCTTTAAATTTTTTTACAAGAATTCTTGATAGTTCAAAAATTGCTTTTGATTTTTGAGGTGCTAAACCACAAGGGCGAATAATATTATAAATTGTTTTTTTTGGCACTTTTGCCATTTTTACAGCTGTGTTAGCTTTTTTAAATAATATTGGTGTAACTTGATTAACTCTTTCATCTGTACATTGAGCACTAAGAAGTACTGCTACAACTAATTCAAATTTATTTTTGTGGTTAAGAGGTATAGGTACTTTTCTATATATACGATTGAGTATTCTGGAGATCTCTTGAGCTTTCTCTATTCTTTTCACTTTATAAAGCCTCCTCTAATGATTAGGTCTTAAGTATTACTGATAATTATGACAAAATATAGCACTTATTAATACTAATAATATTGAATATTTCCATTGAAGTAGTATGGGTCTAACATCAAATTTCTATGGAGGAAATAATATGAAAAAAACTTTAAGCATTGTTTTGTCTTTGCTTTTCATGGGTATTTTTTCACCAGCATTTTCAAACACTATTAAATGGTCAATGCCTGGTGACTCTTTAACTCTTGATCCGCACGCACAAAACGAAGGACCAACTCACATGGTTTCACGTCAAGTATATGAAGGTTTAGTAACTCCAGGTATTAATATGGAAATACTTCCTCAGCTTGCTGAGTCATGGGAAACAACTAGTGCTGATACTTGGGTATTTAACATTCGTAAGGGTGTAAAGTTTCATGATGGATCAGATTTAACTGCTAGTGACATTGCTTTTAGTATCAATAGAGCAAAAACTGCTCCATCTGATATGGTAGATTTAATTAAAAGTATTAAATCAGCATCAGCTTTAGATGATCATAAAGTTCAAATTGTTACTGATGGACCAAATCCAATTCTTTTAAACCAACTAACTCAGATATTTGTAATGTCTGAAGATTGGGCAAAAGCAAATGGTTGTGAAGTTTCATACAATTGGGATGCAGGTGAAACATCTTATTGTGCTTCTAATGCAAATGGAACCGGACCTTTCAAAATTACTTTTAGAGAACAGGACGTAAGAACTGTTTTTGAACAAAATAATGATTGGTGGGGTGATGATAGTACTTTTAATGTAGATACTATTGAACTACTTCCAATTGCAAATGATGCAACAAGAGTTGCAGCACTTCTATCTGGAGAAATTGACTACACAAACGTTGTTCCAGTTCAAGATATTGAGAGAATCAAATCTTCTGCTGGACATAATGTAAAAATGACTCCTCAAAATAGAACAATTTTTTTTGGAATGGATCAAGGTTCTGCTGAATTAAATTCATCTAACATCAAAGGTAAAAATCCTTTTGCAGATAAAAGAGTTCGTTTAGCTATGTACCATGCTTTAGATATGGAAGCTATTAAGGACAAGGTAATGAGAGGACAAAGTGTTCCTGCAGGAATTATCACTGCTCCTGGTGTAAACGGTCATACGGCTGCACGTGATGAAAGATTACCATATGATCCAGAGCTATCAAAAAAACTATTAGCAGAAGCTGGTTATCCAGATGGATTTGAGGTTACACTAGATTGTCCAAATGATCGTTATATTAATGATGAAGCAATCTGTGTTGCTGCAATTGGTATGTTTGCTAAAATTGGAGTTGATGTAACTCTTGATGCAAAAACTAAAAGTCAACATTTCTCAGAAGTTAAAGAAGGTGACGCAAATGGTATGACAAGTGACATGTACATGTTAGGTTGGGGTGTTCCAACTTTTGATAGTCATTACGTTTACTCGTACTTATTTGATAGTGCTGGTAGCTGGAATAAAGTTAATTTCAGCAATGCTAGAGTTGATGAGTTAGTAGCGGCAATGGGCGTTGAAACAGATCAAGATAAAAGAAATGCTATGATTGCTGAAGCTTGGGATATTACTCAAGATGATGTAACATATCTTCCTTTACATCACCAAGTTGTCAACCAAGCATCAAAAAGTAATGTCGATGTTCCAATTAGAATGAACAACGAGCCATTATTTAGATTTGCAAACGTAAACTAATAAATTTTATATTTTCTGGCCAGTAAACTGGCCAGAAATTAAACCATGTTTAGCTATTTCTTCAAAAGACTCTTTCAATCTATTCTTGTAATGATTGTTGTAGCTTTTGTTTCATTTTCCTTATTTAATTTTGTTGGTGATCCAGTAAATAGCATGACTGGAGAAGATGCTTCAGATGAAAGACGAGCTGAGGTTAGAGAAGTATTAGGTTTAAATGATCCTGTATACGTTCAATTTTCACGTTTTATAGGAAATGTAATTCAAGGTGATTTTGGAATATCATACCAATTAAAAAGAGAAGTTTCAGACTTAATTGCAGAAAGAATGCCTGCAACTTTAGAATTAGTTTTTGTCTCCGCTTTAATTGCAATCATCAGCGGTGTTATCTTGGGTGTATATACTGGTATTCACAGAGATAGTTTTATTTCTAATATTATTCTTGTGATTTCTCTAGCAGGGGTTTCTTTACCAACATTCATTATAGGTATAATGTTAATTTACTTGTTTTCAGTAATTTTAGGAGTTCTTCCATCCTTTGGAAGAGGTGAAGTCACACAATTAGGTTTTTGGACTACAGGATTTTTAACTATTTCTGGTTTAAAAGCACTAATACTCCCATCTGTTACGTTAAGTTTATTTCAAATGACTTATGTTATTAGATTAGTTAGAGCTGAAATGATGGAAATTTTACAAACAGATTATATTAAATTTGCAAAAGCAAGAGGTATAAAAAGGAGTGTTATTAATTATAAGCATGCGCTCAAAAATGGATTAATTCCAGTTATTACTATTACAGGTATCAACATCGGAACGTTAATTGCTTTTTCAATTATTACAGAAACAGTTTTTCAATGGCCAGGCATGGGGTCATTATTTATCAAAGCAGTATACTTTGTCGATATTCCTATAATGTCAGCATATATGATTATGGTAGCTTTTATATTTGTTATGATAAATTTTATTGTAGACATCACATACTATTTTATTGATCCTAGAATTAGGCTTAAAGAAGAGGGTAGTTAAAATGCTACTTAAAACGTACAATAAAATATATGATACTGATATTGGATACAGTTTCTTTAATTCTAAATTAGCAGTAATTTCTTCTACAATATTTTTTATTATACTTTTTTGTTCTGTATTTGCTGGGATAGTTGCACCTTATAATCCTTTTGATCCAGCATCAGTTTCTTTAATGGATGCCTTTACCCCACCAGTATGGTCGGAGGGAGGAAGTTTTAGCTTCATATTAGGAACTGATCAGCAGGGAAGAGATATGTTTTCAACAATGATTTATGGTTCAAGAATTTCTCTGATCGTTGGTTTTGCATCTATAATTTTTGCAATGATTCTGGGGGTTTTTCTTGGAATAACAGCTGGATATATTGGTGGTAGGTATGAGATTATTGTAATGCGTCTTACAGATGTGCAGTTAACTATTCCAAGTATTTTAATGGCTTTACTTGTTGATGGTATTGCAAGGGCAATTATCTCACAATCAATGCATGACGAAATGGCAATTTATGTTTTGATTTTCGCCATTGGTATTTCAGAATGGCCTCAGTTTGCAAGAGTATCGAGAGCATCAACCTTAGTTGAAAAAAATAAAGAGTATGTCTCAGCTTCAAGAATTATTGGATTATCAAATATATTAATTATGTTTAAGCATATTTTACCAAATATACTTCGACCTATCTTAGTAATTGCTACAATCGGATTAGCACTTGCTATTATTACAGAGTCAACCTTAAGTTTTTTAGGTGTTGGCGTTCCACCAACAACACCTTCTCTTGGGACTCTAATAAGGTTTGGAAATAATTTTTTATTTTCAGGCGAGTGGTGGATTACTTTTTTTCCAGCAATTTTCTTAATTGTTTTAGCATTATCAATTAATTTATTAGGGGATTGGATGAGAGATGCTTTAAATCCAAAATTAAAAAAGAGATGAGTTTTTTAGAAGTTAAAAACTTAAACATAAGTTATCCAACACGAAAGGAAACTATTGTTGCAAGTAAAAATGTAGAATTTTCTCTAGAAAGAGGTGAAATATTAGGAATTGTCGGTGAGTCTGGATCTGGAAAATCTACAATTGCAAATGCTATAATTAATTTGATTGATCCTCCAGGTGAAATCACAGATGGCTCAATAAAAATAGACAATATTGAATTAAGAAGTAATGAAGAAATAATTCAAAATATTAGAGGAAAAAAAATAGGATTTGTCTTTCAAGACCCTCAAACTTCATTAAACCCTCTATTTAAAATAAAAGACCAATTAATTGAAACTATTCAGGCTCATTTAAATTTAAGTTATCAAGATTCACTTAAAAAATCAATTCAACTACTTAAGGAGGTTGGAATAGAGAACGCTGAAAAAAGAATTGAGGACTATCCACACCAATTTAGTGGGGGTATGCGTCAAAGAGTTGTGATAGCTTTAGCAATAAGTTGTGAACCTGACTTAATAATTGCAGATGAACCAACAACAGCTTTAGATGTAAGTATTCAATATCAAATATTAGAACTACTCACAGATCTTACAAAGAAAAGAAATCTTGCAGTTATAATTATTACCCATGATATGGGAGTCATAGCAGAGACGACTGATAAAGTTATTGTAATGAGATATGGACATATTGTTGAACAAGGTGAGACTAAAGAATTATTAACAAATCCTAAATCAACAGAAGCAAGAAGTTTAGTAATTTCAGTGCCACCAACAAATAAGAAAATTGATAGATTTAAATTGATTAGCCCCGATGGTAAGGAAATAACATCTAGTTCCAAGGATTTGACTAAAAATATTATCAAAACATGGGGAATAAGAGAAAATAAAAATCAAAAAATATTAAAACTTGAGGAAGTGACAAAAATTTTTGATGATAATTCTTTAGGTAGTGGTTTTTCATTTATTTCTAATAAAAGTTCGAATGATAAAATAGTAAAAGCTGTCGACAATGTATCTTTTGAATTATTCGAAGGTGAGACACTCGGATTAGTTGGAGAGTCTGGTTCAGGAAAATCAACTATTGCAAAGATTATTACTGGACTAATTGCTCCTAACAAAGGTGATTTAATTTATAATAATGAACCTCTGTATAATTCAAATAAAAAATATCAAATTCATAATAGTAGAGGTCAAATTCAAATGATTTTTCAAGATCCTTACTCATCTCTAAATCCTCGTTTCAAAGTTAAGGATATTATTGCAGAACCAATTAAATTTTTTCAAAAAAATATTAGTAATAACGAACTTTTACAAAATGTTTACGACCTAATAGATATTGTTGGAATGACCAGACAATCTTTAGATCGATACCCACATGAATTCTCAGGAGGACAAAGGCAGAGAATATCTATTGCTCGCGCCTTGGCAACAAGACCACGATTATTAATATGTGATGAACCAACTTCTGCATTGGATGTCAGTATACAAGCACAAATATTGAATTTATTAAAAGATATACAAGATGAACTTCATCTCACTATGTTATTTATTAGCCATGACCTCCCTGTAATTCGCCAAATGTGTGACCGAATAATTGTACTAAAAAATGGTGCTGTTTGTGAAACAAAAGATACAGAGGAATTATTTAATAATCCTATGCATGAATATACGAAGGAATTAATTAGACTAATGCCTAAAATTGAATCAATAATTTAACTAATTAATAATAGGTAAATTTTTAGGAGTTCTAGTACTTAAAAGTTTAAAGGAATCCTTCGTTATTAATAAATTTTCTTCATGTACTAATATTTTATTTTCGTCCATTTCAATTGATGGTTCAAGAGTTATAATCATATTTTTCTCTAGTAACGTTTTATCATTTTTCATAATACTTGGTGGTTCAGTTAGTTGTAAACCTAAACCATGACCCATTCTTCCAATTGATACGTTGTTAGTCATTAAACTTTGAGATAATTTAGAATATATTTCTGAACAACTAGTTCCAGGTTTTATAATTTCTAAAGTTCTCTCAGTTGCTTCCCACAATTTATTATATGCATCTAGAACTTGTTTGTGAATTTTTCCAAAGCCAAAATTTCTATCAAAATCTGAAAAATATCCATTTAAAGTTGCACCGGTATCAATAATTAGAATATCACCATCTTTAGTTAGCCTTTCTGTTGGGTTACAGATAATTTGATTATAGCCATTAAATCCTGAAGCACACGCCATGTATTGAATATAATCTGCGCCACTTTCAATTAATTCTTTTTTAAATATTGAAGCAATTTGTTTTTCACTCATTCCTAAATTAATTTTTTGAGGTAAATCATCAAATACCTTACTTGTAATAGAACAAATTTCTATAATATTATTGATCTCTATATCAGATTTTATTTTTCTTATACTCCAAAGTATTTTACTAGCATCAACAAAATTATATTCTGATAAATTTTTTTTAATATCCTGATAGTCGTTAATACTCATTCGCAAAAAAGTTTCATTTCCTAATTCAAATCCAATATTTGAACTTTTAGGAAAACTTTTAATATTTTTTTTCAATAAAGATATTCCTTCATCTTTTGGATTTGGAGACTCCCAAGTTTCGATATCATTGACTAATGTTTTTTGCATAGCTGTAATACCAATAGATGGTATTATAGCTTTTATTGGATTTTTTTTTGAAATAATTAAATACCACGGTCTTGTTGGACTTTCCCAAAAATTACTATCAAGTCCAGTGAAATATCTAAAATTTGATGGTGAAGTTATAATAACTGCATCAATATTTTCTTTTTCAATATCTATTTGTATTTTTTCAATTCTGGAAATAAATTCTTCTTTTGGAAAATCGTTCATAAATTGATAATTAACATAATATTAACATAAATTAACAATAAGAAATACTTTGATTTATTCATCATTATTTATTTTTTGTTTGTCTTTAGGTACTTTTTTTCCTTTTGCTTCAGAGACATATTTATCAGCACAATTATTATCTAATAAGTATAATCCATTTTTATTATTATCTTTTGCTTCAGCAGGTAATATTTTAGGATCTCTAATCAGTTGGATATGTGGTTACTTTGTAAATTTTCTTATTAAGAAACCATGGTTTCCAGTAAATAAATATTTATTACAGAAAGCTACAGATATTTTCAAAAAGTATGGAAAATGGTCATTATTATTTTCATGGGTACCTATCATTGGAGATCCAATCGCATTTGCAGCAGGTACATTAAAATATAATATTACTTTTTTTTTAATATTTGTATCTACTGGGAAAATTGCTAGATATTTGATAATATATTTATATTTTATCTATTAGTGATGTTTGAAAATCTTATATTTGTTTTCATTATTGGTTTTTTATCTGGAGTTGGTTTATTATCAATTTTATTTTTTCTTCGCAAAACAAAAAGTTCTGAAATAAAAGATGATACTGATCTCACTTCTTTAAAAAATCACATGCAATCAATTCAACAATCTTTACAAAATTTTAATTTAGCTCAAGATAGAATTGAGAATACATTAATCAGAGGTGGTGCGCTTCAACAAGGTCCTTGGGGAGAATTTGTACTTAAAAATATTTTAGATAGTGTTGGTTTAAGAGAAGGAGAAGAGTACTCAACTCAAAAAACTTTTAGAGATGAAGATGGTAATTTACAAAAACCCGATGTAATTGTTCATATGCCAGGTAATAGACACATAATTATAGATTCAAAAGTGTCCTTAGATTCTTGGCATGATTATTCTAATACAAATGACAATCAACAAAAGAAAATATTTTTGAAAAAATTTTTGGATTCAACAAAAACTTCGATTAGAAGTTTGAGTAAAGATAATTATTCAAAAATATATGGAATCAATACAATTGATAATGTTTTAATGTTTGTTCCAATAGAACCAGCATTACTTACTTTATATAATGAGGCAAATAAACTTATCGAAGATTCATGGAACAATAAAATAATTATTGTTGGGCCATCAACTTTACCCTTTTTACTCAAAGCTGTAGAAAATATGTGGCGGGTTGATAAACAATCTAAAACAATAAAAGATATAGCATCAGCTGCATCAGATATTTATGATAAAACAGTCAGTGTATATGAGTCGTTTGTAAAAGCTAATCAGTCAATAGATTTAGCAAAATCAAAAATGGATGAAGCTAAACAAAGATTGCAAGATGGTTCAGGAAGTTTGACTAAAAAAGTAGAAAAGATGAAAAAATTAGGAAGATTAAGCACTAAAAAACAGTTGCCAGATATAAATGACGATGTAATAAACTAAATAAATGCCTAGTTTTGATATTGTAAACAGATTAGATCATCAAGAAATTGATAACGCAATAGGAAATGCTACAAGAGAAATTACCACTAGGTATGATTTTAAAGGATCAGACACTTCAATTGAAAAAAAAGAAAATACTATAGTTGTTATTACTGATGATGAAATGAAAGCTGGTCAAGTAAATGACATGCTCGTCACTCATTTTGTTAGACGAAAAGTTGATCCTTTATGTTTAAAAAAAAATGATATGGAAAAAGCTGGGGGAAATAAAATCCGTCAGACGTATGAACTGGTAGAAGGAATTGAGCAATCCCTGTGTAAAAAAATTACTTCTGATGTCAAAAGTTCTAAATTAAAAGTTCAAGTAAAGATCAATGGGAATGAACTTCGTGTTGAAGGAAAGAAAAAAGATGATTTACAAAGTGTAATGAGGCTTATTGAGGATGCTAAGATAGGTATACCAGTCCAATTTGTAAATTTTAGAGATTAAAAAATGATTACATGGGAATTAATAGCTGCTTTAGCAGTGTATAATTTTATTATGTACGTAACTCCAGGTCCAAACAATAGTATTCTAACTGCATCAGGTATAAAATTTGGATTTATAAGATCTATACCTAATATTTTTGGCATTCCTTCTGGTCATGGTTTGCAATTAGCACTTGTATGTCTAGGTCTTGGATCCTTGTTTATTACCTATCCTATACTCTATGATATTTTAAGATATGTTGGAGCAGGTTACATTCTTTATTTAGCATATAAAATGTTTGGTTCTTTAAATATTTCAAAGACAGAAGATAGATCAAGACCATTAAAATATCATGAAGCAATTTTGTTTCAATTTGTAAATCCAAAAGCTTGGGTAATCTGTTCAACTGCAGTAACATTATATTATCCAAAAGATGAAAATATAATAATTGGAACACTATTTATGGTTATTATGTCTACAGTAGTTAATATTCCTTCAATTAGTATATGGGCATATGGAGGAAGTGTTATCAGACAATATCTTAATAATGAAAAATTAAAAAAAATTGTTGAATGGTTTTTAGCAATCCTTTTAATTATAACCGCAGGCTCAGTATTATTTTACAACACTTAAGGTTTAGGGATTTCATAAAATTCGCCTATAGAATTATATCCTTTAATAACCGCAGGTCTTGTTGATATTTGTTTATACCATCTCAATACATTTGGATAATCATGTAAATTTATTTGATGTCTTTCATAACGAGCTGTCCAAGGCCAAATTGAAATATCAGCTATTGAGTAGGTATCCGAAAAATATTCTTGTTTAGAAAGTCTTTTATCCAAAATAGAATATATATGTTGTGCATAGCCTTTAGTTTTATCTTCTGCAAATTTGCTTTTACCAGGATTATAAAATAAATATTGATGAGCCTGGCCTAGCATTGGTCCGACGTAAGCCATTTGAAAAAAAACCCATTGTATTATTTCCCAATACTTATCTTTATTTAGAAATTTATCATATTTTTTTGCCAGATAAAGAAGAATAGCCCCGGATTCGAATACTGTTTGGTTGTTATCATTATCTACAATTACAGGAATTTTATTTGTAGGAGATATTTTTGAAAACTCTTCACTAAACTGCTCTTTTTTATCTAAATTTATTAAAATAGGATTAAAATCCACACCTAATTCTTCAAGCATAATGCTAATTTTTCGACCATTAGGGGTAGGTGATGAATACAAATCAATCATTTTTTTTAGAATTTAATTAATAGAGAACTATATTCATAATATGCAGGAGAATATAGATAATATTATTAAATTAGCCTGGTGCGATAAAACCTCTTTTGAAAAAATAAAAAGAATTCACGATGTAACCGAATCAGAGGTTATAAAAATAATGAGAACAAATCTGAAACCTAGATCATTTAAGTTATGGAGAGCTAGAGTAACAGGGAGAACGAGAAAGCATGAAAAGAAAAGAAATCTATCCGAAAAATCATTTAAATATGAGAGTTATCTTTAAAATATTAATTGTCAGTATAAGTTTTTTGTTTGCTAGTAAGATAGCATTAGCAGATCAAAATGATCCACGGCTAAATAATTTGTTTAAAAAATTAAATGAGACTGAAAATCAGGATGAGATAAGAGATTTGATATCTGACATTTGGAATATTTGGTATGAAGTTGATGATCCAAAAGTAATTGAATATTTTGAGAAAGGTATTCAAGCTATGAATTTGAGAAATTATCCACTAGCAATAAGATTTTTTGATAATTTAATTGAAGAAGATCCTAATTTTGCAGAGGGTTGGAATAAGAGAGCAACAGTTCATTTTATGATGGGTAATTTTGATCAATCAATGCAAGACATCATTAAAACTCTTGAATTAGAACCAAGACATTTTGGTGCTCTAGATGGAATGGGTCTAATTTTTATTCATCAAGGCCAGTTTCAGCAGGCAATTGATGTATATGATAAGATGTTAGAGATTTTTCCTTTTAGTGTTAAAACTATGGATAAGAAAGAAAGAATACAATCGTTTATTTCTCAATCTACGTAATATCAAAAAATACTAATAATAAAGATAGTGTAAAAAAACTAACAAAAGTACTTAATACTACATTTGAAGAAACAACAGCTTTTAGTGAATTATATCTATATGCAAAATAATATGATTGTGATCCACTTGGCAAAGCTGCAGCCATAGTAACAATAATTACCAAGAGACTATCAAGCTCTAATATAAAATGTGCTAAACAAAATGCAATTAGAGGGTGAATAAAATTTTTTAAGATAGTTAATAGTATTGCAGCATAAATATTTTCTCTAATTTTAAAATTTCCTAATGCGAGACCTAAAGAAATAAGAACCATTGGAAGCGCAAGGTTTACAAAAATATCTAAAGGCTGCTTCATAATAGATGGAACAATAAGATTAGAGTAATTAAGAATAATTCCAATTATAATTCCAAAAAGTACAATATTTTTAATTATACCTAATAATATTTGATAAAAAATTTCGACAATGCCTTTTTGTCTATTTCTATAAACTTCTATTATAATAACAGTATAGCTAAAATGAACAATACCATGAAAAAAAACTAATATCATATAAGGAATTGTATTTATTGGGCCCAAAACTGCATACATAAGAGGTATCCCCATTGCCACTGTGTTACCAAAACAAGCAGCTAATCCAAAAAGTGCAGAGTCATCTGTTTTAAAATTTAAAAATTGTTTGCTAATAAAAAATCCAGTCATGGATATAAAAATTCCTGAAGCAAAAAATGAGATGATCAGACCAATAGAATTAATTTGAGGAAATGAGACTTGCCAAAAATATATAATTAAAGCTAAGGGTAAAAGAATGTTGAAACCTGTAAAATCAAAATAATCAATATATTTTTTTGGAAGTATTTGTAATTTATTTACAAAAAATCCAAAAAGGATATATCCAAATACACTGCTAACTATATTTAATAAGTCAATCATTGAAATCAAATAAATTATTTAAAAATTGAATGACGCTTTCTTCAATTATATTATTTTCATTTGAGTTTGAATTTTGAAAAAATTTTGAATTTTCATCAAAACTTATATTAGGATTATTTAAGTTTCCTTTTATCAAAGTAGTTAAATATATTTCATTATTTTGAGATAAGTTTAAAATAATATCTATAAAATTATTACTGTAATTGTATTCTCCTTTTATAAGAATTATGTTGTTTTTATTACTAATTTCTATTTTGCTAGTTTCCAAAATATTTTTATTTTTATTTATTGAGCCTTTAAAATTAGAACTTTCATTACCAAAAGCATTTATTAATTCAGAAAATGCAAATTTTTGATTTTTTTGATTTTCTAATTTTTCAAAGAATAATTTTAAAAATGTAATAAGAAATTTTTCTTCATTAGTTGTTTCTAAAGTTATTTTTCCATTAATTTTATAAATTGAGTCAAATAAATATTCTAAATTACCACTATATTTAAGATAATTTTCAATATAATTTACTTTTCCATTAATATTTACTTCACTAAAATTAATATTATTAATATTCAAATTATCAATTAGAATATTTAAATTTCCTAAAACTTGAAATATGGGCTGAGAAATATCAATTCTAATATTATCAAAGTATAAATTATTTTTGTAATCTTTAATTTCTAAGTTTGTGCTAAGCTTTACAATTGGAAAAATATTGATTTTAGTTTTATTTTTTTCATTAATTTTAATTTCAAATTTCTTTTCGATATCATTAATTATTTTTTCTTTTTCAAAATTATTTAGAAAAATATAAATAAAGATAGATAAAATTATTAATATAATTACTACTATAGAAAAAAATAATCTAATTTTTTTCATATATTAGATCGTAAAAAACTAAATTTTTGTAAAATTATTTTCAGGATCATGCAATGGATTAAATTGAACAGACATAACATATTTTTTTTTAGCAACTTCAACTTCAAAATTGCTGCCATTTAATTTTTTTAAATCTATTTCTGAATCTATATATCCAAAAACCATATTTTTTTTATAATAAAATGAATAATTGCTAGAAGTTGTTTCCCCTACAATCTTATTTTTATAATAAATTGGCTCATCATGTAATAAGAGTGGATTTCCTGGAGTAGATTCTTCTAAAACAAAATTTGTTAGTTGTTTCTTCTTAATTCTATTTTTTGTTTTTAAAGCTTCTTTACCTATAAAATCTGCTTTTTTATTTAATTTAACAGTAAATTCTAATCCAGCTTCAAATGGGTTTTCAGCTGGTGAAATATCATGACCCCAATGTAAATATCCTTTTTCCATTCTCATAATATCAAGTGCATGAGCTCCAGCATGCGAAAGGTTATAGTTTTCCCCAACTTTAACTAACTTTAAATAAATTTCTCTAGATATATTTATAGGAACATAAATTTCCCAACCAAGTTCACCAACAAAAGATAATCTTTGGAAGATTAATTTATTATTTTTCAATGATATCTCTTTAGCAGTTCCAAATTTAAACTTGTCGTTTGAAAAATGTTCTCCAAATATTTCTGTTAGAATTTCTCTACTTTTGGGACCAAAAACACCAAAACAAACTAAACTTTCAGTGATATCAATTAAAGTTGTGTTTTCACTTAGATTTTCTGAAATATGTTTTTTATCATGTTCTCGCACAGATGAACCTGTAACAATACGAAAAGAATCTTTATCAATACAAGTAACTGTTAAATCAGCAACAATGCCACCATTTGAATTAAGCATTTGCGTATAAGTTGTATGACCGGGATTATTTTTAATATTATTACAGCATAATCGTTGGAGATCGCTGAAGGCAGAGACTCCCTTAATTTCAAATTTAGCAAAGGCACTTAAGTCAAATAAACCAACATTCTTTCTTGTATTTATTGTTTCATACTTTGCTGCATCATACCAATTTTGATAGCCATAACTATACTCATATTCTGGTTTCTTGCCATTTAGAGCATACCACATTGGTTTTTCGAAACCGGCCACTTGACCAAAACATGCTCCATTTATTTTCAAATCATCATGAAAAGGAAGAAGTTTAATATTTCTCGAGGATTTATGTTGTTTATAAGGCCAGTGCATTGCATATAAATCTCCTAATGATTCAGTAACTCTTTCAGTTATAAATTTTGTCTCGGAGTGAAATTTTTCAAATCTTGAAATATCTAAGGAGTAAAGATCGTCATTAACCTCACCGTTCATCATCCATTCTGCAGTTACTTTACCTGCACCACCAGCACTCTGAATACCAATACTATTAAATCCACAACAAACATAAAAGTTTTTTACTTCTGGTGTTTCTCCTAAAAGATAATTTGTATCTGGAGTAAAAGCTTCAGGACCGTTAAAGAATTTTCTTATACCTACATTTTCAAGGGCAGGTATTCTTTTCATAGCATTTTTTAAATGTGGTTCAAAATGATCAAAATCTTCAGGTAGTTCTCCAAAAGAAAAATCATTGGGCACTTTATATGTATCAGTAAATGCAGGTTTAGCTTTAGGCTCAAAAATTCCTACTAAAATTTTTCCAGCATCCTCTTTTAGATATAAGCAATTATTGTAATCTCTAAGAACTGGAAGTGATTTAGAAATTTCTTTTAATGGCTCACTTAATATATAGAAGTGTTCATTTGGATATAACGGTATACTAACGTTAATATCATTTGCTATCTGCCTTGACCACATTCCAGATGCTAGAACAATATACTCACATTGAATTTTTCCATGTTTTGTATCTACACCTTCTATTGATCCATTTTTAGTAAGGATTTTATTTACAGAACAATGTTCAAATATTTGAGCGCCATGCATTTTTGCCGATTTAGCAAGAACATTTGTTATACCAACAGGATCTGCTTGACCATCTTTTGGAATAAATATTCCACCAACAACATCATCAGTATTTATAAGAGAATAAATATCCTTAATCTGATTTTTTTCTAATTCATTAACTTCTATATTAAATCTTTGAGCAAAAGTAGCTTGCCTTTTTAATTCTTCTAATCGATCATTAGTTGTAGCAATTGTTAAAGAGCCGTTTTGCTTTAAACCTGTTGCTAATCCTGTTTCTTTTTCCAGGTCTTTATATAAATTTAACGAATAATTTCTAAGTTTTGTAATAGTTGCTGATGCACCAATCTGACCAATTAGTCCTGCTGCATGCCAAGTAGTTCCAGAAGTTAATTGATCTCTTTCTAGCAAGATCACATCCTTCCATCCAAATTTTGCTAAATGATAAGCTACAGAACATCCAGCTATACCACCACCTATTACAACTACTTTAGCAGAAGTGGGAATTTTATTACTCATTTGTAATATTATAGATAAAGATTTTCAGTATGGGTTTCAAAATAAAAATCTAGATCTTCTATATTTATTTCATCTATTTTTGATGGTTCCCAAATAGGATTATGATCTTTTGAAATTAGCACAGAATTTACACCGTTATTAAAGTCACTACGGTATACTATTTTTTGACTTAATTGAAATTCAGTTTCTAAACATTCTTTTAACGATTTACCTTTTGCATCATCTATAAGTTTAGTGGTTATCGCAAGACTCATTGGACATTTAACTAACAGAATATCTAAAATTTTTTTTGAAAACTCTGAGTTATGACTTTTTAAATTTGATATGATTGTTTTGATATTTCCATTGAATAATTCGTTTATTAATTTCATATTTTTAATTAGATACGTATCATTTTCTACTTCAAAATTATCGTGTAAAATTTCTCCTCTTATAATAAATTTTTCTTTAACATCTTCTATTTTATTACTTTTAAAGTAGTGTGTTGCTAATCCAAAAAAAATTAATTCATTTAAGCCTAAAACCTCACCTGTTAAACCAATATACTTACCAATATTACCTGGAAGATTTGATAAAAAATAACTTCCTCCAACATCTGGAAAAAAACCAATGGCAGATTCTGGCATTGCAAATTTTGAATTGTCTGTTGCCAATCTATGATCACCATAGATAGATAAACCAACGCCACCTCCCATTACCACACCATTCCAAACTGAGAGAAATTCTTTACTAAATTGGCTTATTAAATAATTAAGTTTATACTCAACTTTAAAAAAATCATGTTTTAAAGAGTTTTCTTTTCCAGCAAGAACAAGAGATTTTACATCCCCTCCTGCACAAAAATGCTTACCTTCTCCAACTAACAATACTCTTAAGATATTATCTTTTTCTTTCCATTCTAATAATTTGTCATGGAATTTTTTTGCCATTTCTAAATTGAGAGCATTTAAAGCTTTAGGACGATTTAGTTTAATGATACCAGTTTGGTTAGTTTCTAAAAATACAATATCCATCAATTCTTTTTAAACTGCAAAACTTTATTAGAAAGACCCACTTCTTTTGCCTTTAATCTATTGATTTCATCTCGTAATCTTGCTGCATCTTCAAATTCAAGTTTTGAAGCAAATTCATTCATTTTTTTCTCTAAATTTTTAATATGTTTATTCAAGTCCTTACCAACTAATTCTTTAGCATTATCAATTTCAACTGTAACATGATCTTGTTCAGCTGTATTTTCAATTATTTCTTGAATATTCTTTTTAATACTGATTGGCGTAATTTTATTTATTTTATTATATTCTAGTTGTTTTGTTCGCCTTCTATCTGTCTCTTCGATTGCTTCTTTCATACTAGTGGTTATGTTATCAGCATACATTAAGACTTTACTCTCAACATTTCTTGCAGCTCTACCAATAGTCTGAATTAAACTAGTTCTAGAACGAAGGTAACCTTCCTTATCAGCATCTAATATAGCCATTAAAGCGCATTCAGGAATATCTAAACCTTCTCTAAGAAGATTTATTCCTACTAAAACATTAAAAACCCCAAGTCTTAGATCTCTAATAATTTCTATTCTTTCTAATGTATCGATATCAGAGTGAAGATACCTTACCTTTAGTCCTTCTTCATTAATATATTCAGTAAGATCTTCGGCCATTTTTTTTGTAAGTGTTGTGATTAGAACACGATGACCTTTATCTATAGTCTTTTTACATTCATCAATTAAGTTATCAATTTGATGTTTAGTTGGTCTAATCTCAATAGGTGGATCAATTAAACCTGTTGGCCTAATAACTTGTTCAACAAAGGTACCACCTGTCTTTTCAAGTTCATAATCTCCTGGTGTTGCGCTTACAAATATAGTTTGTGGACGCATTGCGTCCCATTCCTCTCTTTTTAAAGGTCTGTTATCAACACAACTTGGTAGTCTAAAACCATATTGAGCTAAAGTTGATTTTCTAGAAAAATCACCTTTGTACATTCCTGCTATTTGACCACATGTCTGATGGCTTTCATCTATAAACAATAGAGAGTCTTCTGGAATATATTCATAAAGTGTAGGAGGAGGCTCCCCCGGCTTTCTTCCTGACAAATATCTAGAATAATTTTCAATCCCACTACAACTTCCAGTAGTTTCCATCATTTCTAAGTCAAATGTAGTTCTCTCATCTAACCTTTGTCTTTCTAAGTATTTTTTTTCTTTTTCAAAAATTTCTAATTGTTTTTTAAGATCATTTTTAATCATGGTAATTGCTTTTTTTATAGTTGGCTTAGGCGTTACATAATGAGAGTTTGCAAAGATTCTTATTTGTTCAAGTTCCCCAAGCTTCTCTCCAGTAAGTGGGTCCACTTGCGTAATACTCTCTATATCATCTCCGAACATAGAAATTTTCCAAGAAATATCTTCATAGTGAGAAGGGAAAATTTCTAAAATATCTCCCTTAGCTCTAAAGCTACCTCTTCTAAAGTCCATATCACGACGTTTGTATAAAAGTTCTACCAACTTTCTGATAATTATCTCTCTACTTATCGATTGATTTTTATCTAAAGTAAAAGACATTGAAGAATAAGCATCAACTGATCCAATACCATAAATACAAGAAACTGATGCTACTATGATTGTATCTCTTCTTTCCACTAAAGATCTAGTAGCTGAATGTCTTAGACGATCAATTTGTTCGTTTATTGAAGATTCTTTTTCAATATATGTATCAGTCCTTGGTACATATGCTTCTGGAGTGTAATAATCATAATAACTGACAAAATATTCAACAGCATTATTTGGAAACAAATTTTTCATTTCGCCATAAAGTTGTGCCGCTAATGTTTTGTTTGGAGCCATTATTAAAGTAGGTTTCTGTACTTTTTCAATTACCTTAGCCATTGTAAATGTCTTACCTGATCCAGTTACACCTAATAGAACTTGTTCTTGTTCTCCTTCATTTAGACTTTTAACAATACTTTTAATTGCTTCAGGCTGATCACCACTTGGATTAAAATCACTGACAATTTTAAAAGGCGTTGCAATTTCAGAAGAGAGATGTTGTTTTTTTTCAGCTTTATTCATTAATTCTAATATAATTATTTAAATAATTGTACTTTTCTAAAAAACTACCATTTGTTGTTATTGTTCCATTTAATATTCTTCCATCATCTTCTTTTAATAAAAAAGGAAGAACCTCGTTAATTATACCTCCACTAAATTCTGTACTTGAGTCCCGTGGTAATTCAGATGGTAAATTATCAACTGCCATAACAGCAATTCCATTATTATTTTCATCTATCTCTTTTAAATTATTTCTTTCAATCCAATAATTTGGTTCCTCAATTGTTGTTGATCGTATTGTAGTAGGGACAGAGCCATTAATATCACAAGTAATATCGCCAACAATTTTTAGATTTTTTAAATCTTTTAAGTCTTCATTCTCAAATATTTTAGGAGAAGATGGGTCCCAATAATGCGCACTTATAAGTATATTAGTTTCTTTTAAATATTGTAACGCAGAACTCGAATAATCTTGAGGATTATTAATAAAATGCTCAAGGTTAAAATTAGTGGAAGAATTATTTGTAACATAATCTTTAGTTTCCAAATTACAAAAAATAGGTTGATCAAATTTTTTTTCCAAAAAGTCTTTTTTTGATACTGCTTTAATGTTTGTTTGATTCAAAAGTTCAATTACTCCTTTTGAAACTCTACCATCACCAGTAACTAGAATTTTAGTTTTAGGAAAATATAAATTTTTTAAATTTAATACTAATCTTTCATAATCATTGATTTTATAGGCACTAGCAAGAGATTGCTTTCCGAGCAATCTAAGTAATAAATTTAATGTATTATAACATCCAACAATACCTGCAAATCTTCCAAAACCTAAGCACCTTGTACCATTTTTACCTCTGATATTTTCATAATCAATCAATGTAATTTTTTTACTTAAAATTGATAAAAGTAGATCTTTCTTATGTTTTTCAATATTTTTTTGTTTTTTATTTATTTTAAAAGTGTGAGAAAAAAAAAGATATGTTCTATTATTAATTAAAATATTTGGATCAATTTCTTTAACACCAAATATGATTGAGCATTCATTTAAGTTTTCATTAATTTTAGCACCAGATAATTTATATTCTTCATCAGAAAAGCATCTATTATTTGATGGCTGAATAATAAAATTAATATTCGAATTACTTTCTTTATATTTTTTAATATGCTCTGGGACTAGAGGAGTTCTATTTTCATCATTTCTAGACTCTCTAACAATACCAATATTGATTAATTGATTATCCATTCTCTTGTTGGATATTAATTTTATTATCTTTTAAAATTTTAAAAAAATACATTATGTCTTCTGTTTTATGTGGCGCAGTTTTAACACCAGACTCAATTTTATTATCCATAATTAAATCAATCGCAGCTGATAAAGTAATCGATACAAGTTTGCCCATTGCAGTATTTTCACCATTTCCCTTTTCATCTAGAAAATAAGAACTATCGAAAATTTTATTATCATTTTCAAAAGCTTTAAGTTTTACAGAAAGTACAACGCGATCTTCTTCCTCAGGTAAGTATTTATTATTTTTTAATAATTCTTCACTTTTTTCATTGATTTCAGCTTCTATATTATCTGATCTATTTTCAAGCATTGAAAAGATATCTTTCCATGCTTCTTTCCAACCGTTTAGCCGCAAAGTTCCTCTTACAAACTCTTTGACTTTCCATTTCTCATCAAACAAGTATTCACTTACATATGGTGTTGAATCCCTGTTTGGATAAGCTTCAAAATCTTCACCAGATATTGAATAAGAGCTAATAGATTTGTAAGGAGTTACAGTATTTATTTTACCTTTTGTTATATATTTTGCATCATTGTTTAAGGCTTTAATTACTCCAGCTGGAGACCAACTAAATTTATATTTGAAATCATTTGGAATTGCTGGAAAACCTCCACAATATGATTCATAAAACACTTCTGTTTTTTCAGTCGAGATTTTTTTAAGATCACTGACAAGTAGATGAGAAAAAAAATGATCGATACCTGGGTCTAAACCGACCTCATTGATAAATACTAAATTTTCTTTTCTTACATCTGAATTCAGCATATTTATTTCTGGATTAAGGTAACTAGTAGATGCAAAATGACATTTATGTTTTAAACAAAGTTCAGCTATTTCTAAATGTTTGTTTGCTGGTAGTTGAGAAATAACAATATCACCTGGATTTGTTTCGTTAAATAATAAATCAACATCAAACTGTTTTGCGTTAATATTGTTTTTATCTACATGATCAATACTCTTTATAGCCTTATCTAGTGTTCTATTCCATACTGTAAAATTATCTAAATTTTTAGCTAATCTTCTAATTCCTGGTATAGAAGATAATCCTGTTCCTATCCAATGTACATGTTTCATAGTCTTATTTACTTTTATATTAAATTGTTTACTACATTAATGAAACTTAAAATACGGTAATTTATTTGACTTCAATAGTATTTATTTTTTTATTAACAGGTCTAGTCTCTGGTTTTATTGCAGGATTATTAGGAGTTGGAGGTGGAATAATAATTGTACCTGTAACTTACTTTATTTTACTTTATCTTGGTTATAGCTCTGAAATTGTCATGCATGTTGCTGTAGCATCTTCTCTTGGTGTAATTTGTTTTACTTCAATTTCTTCCATAAGATCCCATGTTAAGCTTAAAAATACCAATTTAATAATTGTAAAAAAATGGGCAATAGGAATAATAATAGGATCAATTGTAGGTTCAATCGCAGCTAGTTCTATTTCAGGACAGAGTTTAGTAATTCTTTTTGTAATTCTAGCATTTTTGATTTCCTTAAATATGCTGTTTCAACAAAATCCAATAATTGTAAGTTACGACATACCATCATCTAATATAATTAACTTTGCAATAAGCTCTTCTATTGGTTTTTTATCTGCAACAATTGGAATAGGGGGCGGTAGTTTTAGTGTTCCAACTTTAACAATGTTTTCAAAAAAGATTCATGAAGCAGTTGGAACCTCTGCTGTTTTTGGTTTTTTAATTGCTTTTCCAGGAACACTTACATTTATGTATACTGGGTCAAATATAAATGAACTTCCCATTTATTCTCTTGGTTACGTAAATGTTATAATAGTTTTTTTTATATCGCTAACTAGTATATTTACTGCTGGAATTGGTGCAAAAGTTTCATCAAATATAGATAAGTTAGTATTAAGAAAGATTTTTGCTATTTTTTTGTTGTTAACTTGTGCTAGTCTAATTATTGAACATTTTATAATTTAAATGAATTTTGTTGCAGATAGACTAAGTAAAATAAAACCTTCAATGACTGTAGGTATAAATGTCAAAGCTAAAGCTTTGAAGGATGAGGGTAAGGATGTAATTGTTCTTGCAGCAGGTGAGCCAGATTTTAACACACCAAAAAATATAAGAGATGCTGCTAGTAAAGCGATGGAAGAGGGTAAAACAAAATATGTACCAGGTAAAGGTACACCAGAATTACAAAAAGCAATTCAGAAAAAATTTAGAGAAGATAATAATATAGAATATCAATTAGATGAAATCATATGCGGTGTTGGAGGAAAACACATTATCTATAATGCTATGATGGCAACAATTAATCCAGGAGATGAGGTCATTATAACAGCTCCTTTTTGGGTTAGTTATCCAGATATTGTTTTATTAGCAGAAGGGATCCCTATCATAGTTGAGTGCCCTCAATCACAAAATTTTAAAATTACACCAGAACAATTAGAAAAAAATATAAATTCTAAAACAAAATGGTTAATGCTGAATAGTCCTAGTAATCCAACTGGATCAGTTTATTCAAAAAAAGAGCTAGAAGACTTAGCACATATCTTAAAAAAGTATCCTAATGTTCTTATTATGTGTGATGATATATACGAAAAAATTGTTTACGATGGAGTAGAGTTTCACACTCTTGCTTCTATTGAACCTTCACTGAAAGAAAGATGTTTGACACTAAACGGTGTTTCAAAATCATATTGCATGACAGGATGGAGACTTGGATATTGTGGAGCTACAAAAGAGATTATTGCTGCTATGAACAAAATACAATCGCAAAGCACAACATCAACTTCTTCAATCACAATGGCTGCTGCAGTTGAAGCTATTGGTGGTCCGCAAGATTTTATATACGAGCATAATAAAAAATTTTTAAAACGCAGAGATCTAGTATTGAACAAATTAAATGATATTGATGGAATTACATGTCAAAAACCAGAAGGAGCTTTTTACGTTTATCCAAATTGTGAGGGCATAATTGGAAAAAAGACACCAAATGGAAAACATATCTCCAATGATGAAGATTTCATGACATATCTTTTAGAAGATCAAGGTGTAGCAGGAGTTCATGGTGCAGCATTTGGGTTATCGCCTTATTTTAGATTATCCTATGCAACTAGTGATTCAATTCTAGAAGATGCCTGCAACAGAATAAAAGAAGCTTGTAATAAGCTTACTTAAGATCTTTATCAGCAATTATTTCAGCTAATCTAAGTAGATTAGTAGTGCCAGCACTTCCAAATGGAACACCAGCCGAAATAACCACATTATCTCCTGGTTTTACTAATTTTTTATTTTTAGCAATTGAACATGCGATATTAACCATATCTTGTGCATTTTGAGCATCTTCTTGTGTATGGCAGGAGTTTACTCCCCAATATAATTGCATTTTTCTTGTAGTGTTAATATTTGGAGATAAACCAACAATTTGAACTGGCGCTCTTTCCCTTGCCATTCTAGTCGTTGTTCTTCCACTTACAGAAAATGTAATTATTGCTTTTGCATCAGATTTTTTTGCAATTGAGTAAGCTGCTAAAGTTATTGCATCTGTATTATCAACATCATCAACATTGTCTTGTATAATACGTAAGTCGTAATTATTTTTATCATTTTCAACATTTTCTATTATTTTATTCATAATTCTTACTACTTCTAACGGATGAGCTCCAACGGCAGATTCACCAGATAACATTACAGCATCTGTTCCGTCATAAATAGCATTAGCAACATCAGATGCTTCTGCTCTAGTTGGCACAAGATTTTCAATCATACTTTCAAGCATTTGTGTAGCAACGACAACTGGTTTTCCAAAGTGCCTACATCTTTTTATAATATTTTTTTGAACTATAGGAACTTGTTCTGTTGGCATTTCAACACCCAAATCACCTCTAGCTATCATAATACCATCTGCAGCATTTATAATATCATCAATATTTTTTACTGCTGAAGGTTTTTCAATTTTTGCCATTACTAGTGCTTTATTTTTAATTATTTTTTTTAGTTTGTGAATATCCTCTGCTTGTTGTACGAAAGAAAGTGCAACCCAATCAACTCCCATATCTAAAGCTTTCATAAGATCAGATTTATCTTTTTTGGTAAGTGCGTCTATAGGAAGAATTACATCAGGTATATTGACACCTTTATTATTTGAGATTTCAGCATCATTTAAAACTTCTGTAATTAAACTATCTTTTTTTTGTTCAACAACTTGCAATCTAATCCTTCCATCATTTACTAATAAAATAGAATTAGGTGTTAAAAAATCATATATTTCTTCATGGGGAAAGTTCACCCTATTATTATCTCCAGGTTCAGTTGAAAGATCTAGTACAAAATTTTGACCTTTAACTAAATTTTCTTTTGTATTCTTAAATATACCCACTCTTAACTTGGGTCCTTGTAAGTCAGCTAATATGCATGATGCATGATCATGTTTTTCTTCAAGAGATCTAATAGTTTCATAATTTTTTCTATGAGTTTCTAAATCACCATGTGAAAAATTTAATCTAAAAACATCACATCCAGCCACAAACAAATCTTCTATTATTTTTTTATCTGATGATGCAGGACCTAGTGTAGCTAAAATTTTAGCTTTTCTGTTACGTTTCATTAATAATTATATATATAACACAAAAAAAGATTTATATAATTTATTTACGTAATATGACCAAAAACTTTGATAGAGATTTACTTGCCGATGTTGCAGAAAGATTGATCAATCATCTAAAAAATAGAACAGATGTACAAAATATTGATTTAATGAATTTGTCTGGTTTTTGCAGAAACTGTCTTTCAAAATGGTATGTAAGTGCAGCAGAGAAGAAAAATATTTCTATTTCATACGATGAAGCACGAGAAATAATCTATGGTATGCCATACGAAGAGTGGAAAACAAAATTTCAAAAAGAAATCACTCCTAAGCAAAAAGAAAAGTTTGATAAAGGAAAAACTTAGTATAGTTTTTCTAAATTCTCTCCATACATCTCTTTTACTTTAAACCTTCTTACTTTCATTGAAGGAGTCATCATATTGTTTTCAATTGTAAACTCGTGATCAATTAGAATAAATTTTCTTATTTGCTCAATGCTAGAAAGGCTTTTATTGACTTTGTCTACAACTTCTTTCATTTTTTTATTAAATAAAGAATCTTGAATTATTTTTTTTAAATTACCCTCAACATTATTTTCTTTTGCCCATTCTAAAGCTAAATCTTTATTAGGCACTAAGATCGCAACTAGGTAATTTTTGAAATCTCCATATAACATTGATTGAGCAATTTCAGGTTCAATATCTAATTTTGCCTCTATTCTTGAAGGAGAAATATTATCACCACCAGCATTTACAATAATATCTTTTTTCCTATCCGTTATCTTTAAATAGCCTTCTTCATCAAATTCACCAATATCACCTGTATGAACCCATCCATTAATTATAGTTTTATTAGTTGACTCAGGATCATTCCAATAACCATTCATAATTAGTTCACCACGAGCTAAAATTTCTCCATCTTCAGAAATTTTCACTTCATTGCCTTGAAGAACTTTTCCAACAGTATCTAATTTAATTTTTTCAGGAGGGTTTGCGGAAATAACAGGAGCGGTTTCAGTTTGTCCGTATCCTTGAAGTAGTGGAAGGCCAAGCGCGCTTAGGTATAATCCAACTTCAAAATTTAGTGCTGCTCCTCCTGATATCAATGCTCTGAGACTTCCACCAAATCTTTTCTTAACTTTTTTTCTCACTATCCTATCCATCAATCCATTCATAAGTCTTTCAGAAAAGCTCATCTGCTCACCAAAATATTTTTTCTTTCCTAGATTTAATGTAATTGCAAAGAAGCGTTGACTTAATTTACTTTGGTTTTTGAGACCTTGTGAAATACGTGTGTGTAAAGAATCATAAAACCTTGGAACAGCAGTCATAAAATGTGGTGCTGCTTCAGCCATATTTACTAATAATTTATCTATACTTTCAGCGTAATAGATTTGTGCGCCTTGCCCCATTTCTAAAAATTGTAAAGTATGCTCATATGAATGAGATAAAGGCAACCATGATAAATATCTAATTTCTTTTGTTAAATCATTAGTAAGACTCTCAAGTAATTTATCACAGGAAGCACAGTTTCTTAGCATTGCTCCATGACTTAACATCACTCCCTTAGGATTACCTCCAGTACCTGATGTATAAATAATACATGCTGTATCTTTTCTTTTAAAATTTTTTGATAATTCTTCTATTTCATTAGAATTTTTACTTTTTTCTAAATTGTCATTTATAATTTTGTTGTATGATAAAATATTTACAACTTCGGTATAAGTTTCATTATCATCATTAATTTTTATTACATTTTGACAATGTGAAATTTGTTCTATTGCAGGTAGAACTTTTTTCATTAACTCGTGTGATGAAACGATGGCACATCTAGCACCAGAATGCTCAATAATATATTTGTAGTCATTCGTTGTGCTTGTTGTATAAGCAGGCACTGAAATTGCTCCTATAGACATTATTGCTAAATCAGAGATTTGCCATTCAGGTCTATTTTCAGATAAAATTAATACTCTATCTCCCTCTAAAATACCCAGATCTTTTAAGTATGTTGCTAAACTTTCGACTTGTTCTTTTACTTGTGACCAACTTAAAGAAACATATTTATCATTCTCTTTGTTCCACAAATATGGTTGATCTTTTAAATTATTTGCTTGATGATAAAATATACCCGGTATGCTATTAAATTCGTCAAAATTAACAATCATGCTTTCTGCCCTCCCTACAAAGCTTAGATATTAGACCTATATCGAAATAGTAAAATATGAAACAAAAAAATTATCAAAATTCAACAAAAAATACCCTTGGCAAACTACCAATTTGGAATTTAAAGGATTTATATGAATCGCCAAAAGCCAAGAAGCTGAATAATGATTTAAATAATCTCAGAATATCAACTAAAAAATTTGAGAAAAAATTTGCATCCAAAATCACCAAGATTAGTTCTAATCAACTCTTGAAAGCCATTATTGAATTAGAGAATATTGATACAAAAATAGATAAAATTATGTCTTATGCACACTTATTAGTTGCAGAGGATGGTAACAATGAAAAGAATAAAATTTTTTATCAACAAATGCAGGAGCAAATTACAAATATTGCCTCTTCAATTGTCTTCTTTAGTCTTGAGATAAATGAAATTTCTGAAAAAAATTTAAAAAAAATTTATGCTGATAAAAAACTAAAGATTTACAAAAATTGGATAAAAAATATTCGAAAATTCAAACCTTATCAATTAGATGTTAAAACAGAAAAATTACTTCAAGAAAAAAGTATTACTTCTAGATCAGCCTGGATCAGACTATTTGATGATACAATTGCATCACTAAAATTTCCCTTTAAGGGAAAAAATTTATCTAGTGCTGAAATTTTTAATTTACTTTCTGATAAAAAAGAATCAAATCGTAAAAAATCAGCTGAGGTAGTATCTGCTGTCCTAAAAGATAACATTAGCTTGTTTACATCTATTACTAATAATCTTGCAAAAGATAAATCAATCAATGATAAATGGAGAGGATTACCAAATCCAGTCAGTTCAAGAAATTTATCTAATGTTGTAGAAGATGAAGTTGTAGAAGCCCTAACAGAAACAATAAAAGAAAATTATCCAAAAATTGCTCATCGTTATTATAAAATAAAATCTAAATGGTTAAAAAAGAAATCTTTAATGTATTGGGACAGAAATGCACCTCTTCCTTTCCAATCACAGAGTATTTATTCCTGGAAAGATGCAAGACAAATTGTAACTAATGCTTATTCAAATTTTGATAAGAGAGCAGGAAATATTGTAAATAAATTTTTTGATAATTCATGGATACACGCTCCAGTAAAATTAGGAAAATCTCCTGGTGCGTTCGCTGCTTCTACTGTACCATCAGTTCATCCATTCATACTTGTTAATTATCAAGGCAAAGCAAGAGATATAGCTACGCTTGCTCATGAACTAGGACATGGAATTCATCAATATCTAGCTGGACAAAAACAAACTTATTTTAATTCCTCAACTCCGTTAACTCTTGCTGAAACAGCAAGTGTTTTTGGGGAAATGTTAACTTTTAAATCTCTTTTATCTATTACGACAAAAGAAAATGAACGTAAGGGGCTTTTGGCAAACAAAGTTGAAGATATGCTAAACACTGTTGTAAGGCAGATTGCATTTTTTGAATTTGAAAAACGTATTCATCATCAAAGAAAAATTAAAGAATTAAGTGTTGATGAGATTTGTGAAATTTGGATTGATGTTCAAAAGAAAAGCTTAGGACCATCAATAAAATTTAATGATGATTACAAATATTTTTGGAGCTATATACCCCATTTCATTCATTCACCATTTTATGTTTATGCATATGCTTTTGGTGATTGTCTTGTTAATTCTCTTTTTAATGTTTACG
The DNA here is from genome assembly GCA_902615745.1 of uncultured Alphaproteobacteria bacterium. Classification (GTDB taxonomy): domain Bacteria; phylum Pseudomonadota; class Alphaproteobacteria; order HIMB59; genus CACPNW01. The sequence goes on from CACMQB010000001.1 coordinate 44,843, forward strand.
AAAGCAAACTCCCTAAATTCGAAGACAAATACATTACTTTGTTAGAGAGCGGTGGAAGTGATACATATGATAAATTATTGAAGCCTTTTGGATTAAATCCGAAGAAAAAAGATTTCTGGCAAAAAGGAGTTAATGTTATTGAGAATTTGATTGACCAATTAGAGGAATAAAATTGATGAAAGATAAAGAAGCAAAGTCTCTAACAAAACAACTTACGAGGTATGCTAAAGTTGGTGGTGTTGTTGGAAAATTAGCCACTAAACTTGCAAGTCAAAGATATTTAGGCGTTAAGTTAGATAAAGAAAAACATGCTTCAGAAATAAGAGCTGCTCTTGGAAGTATTAAGGGGCCATTAATGAAAGTGGCACAATTATCAGCAACTATACCTGACTTACTTCCTGATGAGTACGCGCAAGAACTTATGCATTTACAGTCTAATGCTCCACCCATGGGATGGTTATTTGTTAAAAGAAGAATGGCTGCAGAATTAAAGCAGGACTGGCAAAAAAATTTTATTGAGTTTGATAAAGAAGCAACAAGAGCAGCTTCTCTTGGACAAGTTCATAAAGCTAAAATAAAAAATGATGATATAGTCGCTTGCAAACTCCAATACCCAGACATGGCTTCAGCAGTTAGTGCTGATCTTTCACAATTAAAAATGATTTTTTCAATTTATCAATCCTATAATAAAGCGATCAAAACTGATGAAGTATACAAAGAAATTACTGACAGACTTAAAGAAGAGCTAGATTACGAAAGAGAAAAAAAATTAATGGCTGTATTTAGAAATATATTTTCAAATATAAATTTTGTTCACGTTCCAAAAACCTATGAAAAATTATCTACAAAAAGATTGCTAACTATGAGTTGGCTAGATGGTGAGCCCATTTTAAATTTTAAAAAATCCTCTAAAGAAACAAGAAATACATTAGCAGCAAATATGTATAAAGCTTGGTATAAACCATTTTTCGAATACGGGGTGCTTCACGGAGATCCACATTTAGGAAATTATTCTGTACAAAAAAAAGACCTTAGCATTAATATATATGACTTTGGTTGTATGAGAATTTTTAATGGTAATTTTATTCAAGGTGTAATTGATTTATATTTTGCTCTTCAAGAAAATGATAATTCAAAGGCAGTTCATGCATATGAGCAATGGGGATTTACAGATATTACAAAAGAGAAATTAAAAGTATTAAATAAATGGGCAGGATTTTTATATTCACCATTGATGGAAGATAAAGTTCAAAAAATACAAGAAAGTGATAGTGGTATATATGGAGCACAAATTGCATCTGAAGTTCATCAAGAACTTAAGAAATTAGGCGGTGTTAAACCCCCAAAAGAATTTGTGTTCATGGATAGAGCAGCAGTAGGATTAGGTTCAGTGTTTATGCATTTAAAAGCAGAAGTTAATTGGTACAGAATATTCCATGAGCTCATTGAAGATTTTGACTCAAAAAAATTAATGAAAAACCAACAAAAAGCTTTAAATTTAGCGAACCTATCAATATAAGAACTCATGCTCTTATCTGCTATTAAAGAAAATGATAACAATGAGACAAGAGTCTCTATCTCCCCTGAGTCCGTAAAGCTTTTTTCTAGATTAGGTTTTGAAGTTATAATTGAAAATGGAGCGGGAGAAACTTCAGGATATCAGAATTCAAATTATCAAGAAGCTGGAGCAAAAATTGTTAATAGATCTGAATGCCTGAAGGCTGATGTTTGTTTATGTGTTAGAATGCCAAGTACTGATGATATAAATAACTTAAAAAGTAATTCATTACTTATTGGAATTTTAAATCCATATGAAAATAAATCTGAATTTTCTAATTTAAACAAAAACAAAATATCATCATGCTGTATGGAATTAATTCCTAGAATAAGTAGAGCACAAAGTATGGATGTTCTATCATCCCAAGCTAACTTAGCAGGTTATAGAAGTGTAATTGATGCAGCAGAGCAATTTGGAAAAGCTTTTCCTATGATGATGACTGCAGCTGGAAGAGTAAATCCAGCAAAAGTCATGATACTAGGTGTGGGAGTTGCAGGTTTACAAGCTATAGCAACAGCAAAAAGACTTGGTGCAGTAGTTTCTGCCACTGATGTAAGAGCAGCAACTAAGGAACAAGTTGAAAGTCTTGGTGGAAAATTCATAATGGTTGAAGATGATGAAGCTCAAAATGCTGAAACCGCAGGTGGTTATGCAAAGGAAATGAGTGAAGATTATAAGAAAAAACAAGCTCAATTGATAGCTGAAACAGTTTCAAAACAAGATATAGTAATTTGTACAGCTCTTATCCCCGGGAAAAAAGCTCCAGTTTTAATCACAGAAGAAATGGTCTCTTCAATGATACCGGGCTCAGTAGTAATTGATTTAGCTGTAGAAGCTGGTGGTAATTGCCCTTTAAGTAAAATGAATGAAATAGTAGTGCATAATGGAGTAAAAATTGTTGGTTACGGAAATGTTCCTGGAAGAGTGGCTAAAGATGCCTCAGCACTGTATGCTAAAAATATTTTTAACTTTTTAAGTTTATTAATAGATAAAGAAAATAAAAAAATAAATTTTGATTTTGATGATGAAATAATTAATTCTGTTTTGCTAACGCATGACGGAAATGTAAGATTGGAGCAATTTAAGTAATATGGAAGCACATTCTTCAGAAGTTTTTGTTATTGGACTAACCGTATTCTTTTTAGCTTGTATTATTGGTTATTATGTAGTGTGGTCAGTCACCCCTGCTTTGCATAGTCCACTGATGGGTGTAACAAATGCAATATCAAGTGTAATCATTGTTGGAGCAATACTGGCCGCTGGCCCCCAAGGTTTTGATACTTCTAAAATATTTGGATTAATAGGTGTTGTCTTGGCCTCAGTTAATATTTTTGGAGGTTTTTTAGTAACATATCGAATGCTCTCGATGTTTAAGAAAAAAACTAAAAAAACAAAGGAAAAAGAATAATGTCTTCTAACATAGTTGCGATATTATATTTAATTTCTGCATTATTATTTATCTTTGCTTTAAGAGGTTTATCCCATCCTGAATCTTCAAGAATGGGTAACATTTTTGGGATCATTGGAATGATTATAGCGGTGTTTACAACCCTTATGTTCAAATCAGTTCTTAGTTATTATGAAATTGGGGCCGCAATACTAATTGGTGGTGCCATAGGTTCATTTATTGCTCTTAGAATTGAGATGACAGCGTTACCTCAGTTGGTAGCAGCTTTTCATAGCTTAGTAGGACTAGCAGCTGTATTTGTTGCTGCAGCAGCGTTCTATGATCCCGTAGCTTTTAGTATTGGAAAAGTTGGATCAATTAAAACCGCTAGTCTAGTTGAAATGAGTATTGGAACATTTATCGGTGCTATAACTTTTTCCGGTTCAGTTTTAGCTTTTGGAAAATTACAAGGAACCATTTCAGGAAAGCCTATAGTGTTTAAGTTTCAGCACCTTATTAATGCACTAATATTCCTACTTATAATTATTCTAATTATTTTATTTGTAATCAATCAATCTCCAACAATCTTTTGGACAATAGTAATCGTTTCAATATTGTTAGGATTTCTTGTAGTAATTCCTATCGGTGGAGCTGACATGCCAGTTGTAGTATCTATGTTAAACTCTTATTCAGGTTGGGCGGCTTGTGGAATAGGATTTACCTTAAGTAATAATCTCTTGATTATAACTGGAGCCCTTGTAGGAGCTTCAGGCGCAATATTAAGTTATATAATGAGTAAAGGGATGAATAGATCCATTATTAATGTTGTTCTAGGGGGTTTTGGTGGTGAGCAAGACACTAGTGCTAGTAAGGATAACTCTGATAAAATTGTTAAACAAGGTAATGCAGAGGATGCAGCATATATAATGAAAAATGCAGACTCTGTAATTATTGTACCAGGATACGGAATGGCTGTAGCACAAGCTCAACATGCCTTAAGGGAAATGGGTGATATATTAAAAAAAGAAGGAATAGATGTAAGATATGCAATACATCCAGTAGCGGGAAGAATGCCAGGACATATGAATGTTTTGCTTGCTGAAGCTAATGTTCCTTATGAAGAAGTATTAGAACTAGATGAAATTAATCATGATTTTCCTATGACAGAGGTTTCTTTTGTAATAGGTGCAAATGATGTAACTAATCCGGCTGCAAAAACTGATGAATCTTCTCCTATTTTTGGTATGCCTATTTTAGATGTAGAAAAGTCTCAAAGTGTTTTATTCGTTAAACGTTCAATGGCAACGGGTTATTCTGGTGTTGATAATGAATTATTTTATAGAGATAACACAACTATGCTATTTGGTGATGCAAAAAAAATGTGTGAGGATATTGTAAAGAGTCTGTCGGCTTAACCGTTATTTCTTTTAGCTGATTTTCTAGCTCTTCTTATATTTTCTTCTTTTTCTCTAGCACGCTTTAAACAAGGTTTTTCATAGTGTTTACGAAGTTTCATTTCTTTATATAAACCTTCACGCTGCATTTTCTTTTTAAGCGATCTGATTGCTTGTTCTACGTTATTATCTTTTACGTTTACAAAAAGTGTCATTGGTTCGGGCTAGTATCACAAACTCATATTATTTGCAAACGGATATATTGAATTAATCTATTGGTATATTAGAAAAAACACTTATATTTATTATGTGTCAATTCTCAAAATATCAAAAATTGGTCATCCCATTTTGCTAAAAGAATGTTCTGAGATAAAAGAATTCTCATCAGATTCTTTAAAAAAAATAGTCTATGATATGTCCGAAACAATGCTAGACTATAACGGTATAGGTTTAGCAGCACCCCAAGTACATATTTCAAAGCAAATAATAGTATTTCGTAATCCTGATATTGAAGTAAAAGATAAAATTGAGATAACACCATTAATAAATCCTAGTTTTACATCTATAGGAAAAGAAACTGAGGATGATTGGGAAGGTTGTTTGTCTATTCCTGGTATGCAAGGCTTAGTTAGAAGATTTAAGAAAATTAAATATTCTGGATTTGATCTTGATGGTAAAGTGATTGAAAATGAAGTTGAAGGTTTACATGCTAGGGTAGTACAACATGAGGTTGATCATTTAAACGGCATTTTGTATACATCACGCTTAGCACATAAAAATGCTTTTGGTTTTGAAAAAGAAATAACAACTTATTGGAAAAATGAACAAAGCAGAAAATAAAAAAAAAGAAGATATTCTAAAAAAAACAAAAAAAATTGTATCAATTGAAGGCTGGTCATCAGAAATAATTTTTAAATTACAAAAACAAAACATAGAAAAAAATGATTTATTCTTTTTTTTTCCAGATGGATATAAAGATTTATTAGAATATACTCTACAAAATATTAATGAAAAACTTGAATATAAATTAAAAAAAATCAATTTAATTAATTTTCCAATTAACAAAAGAATAAAAAAAATATTATTATTACGATTTGATATATTAAATGAAGATAAAGAATTTTATAAAAAAACTTTTAACCATCTTTTGCTTCCTACAAATAGTAAAATATCTAAAAAGAGCTTATATAATTCAGTAAATACGATGTGGTATTTAGCTGGAGATAATTCAACAGATTTCAATTTTTATACAAAAAGACTTATTTTATCTGGGATATATACTAATGCCTTATTTGTTTTTTTTTCAAAAGAAATGAAGTATGTTGAAGAAAATATTGATAAAAATCTTAAGAGAATATCAAAAATTCCAAAATTTAAGGAGAGAATATCTTTTATTAAAGATAACGCTCCTAAATTTTTAAAAAGTTTTTTAGCTTAAGCTATACTATCTGGCTCTAATTTATTTTGAATTTCTAATATTTTATCTTTAAGGATTAATTTTCTTTTTTTTAACCTTTGAATTTGTAAAAAATCTACAGTATTTTTTTCTTGAAGCCTAACGAGTATTTCATCAAGATCTCTGTGTTCTTGTTCAAAATTTTTTAAAATTTCTATAAGTTTGTTAATGTCATCCATGAAAATAAATAAGTAAAAATATAATAATAGTATATAAACGCCTTGTGGTGAAAAAAATAGCAATTTTAACAAGCGGTGGAGATTGTGCAGGTTTAAATGCAGTAATTAGAGCTGTTACCCTGAGAGCACATAATAAGTACAATTGGGAAGTTTATGGAATTAAAGATGGAACATTAGGCTTGTTGAAAGAACCACTGGATGTTATCAAATTAAATCCGCAAAATTTTGAGGGTAGCTTAATGAGAATGGGTGGAACTTTTTTGGGATCAAATAATAAAGGCAACCCTTTTAAAAAAATTATAAGGAATGGAAAAAAAATTGACTCATCTGATTTAGTTATAGAAGGTTTTAAAAAATTAGGAATAGATGCCCTAATAGGTATTGGCGGAGATGGAAGTTTAAAAATACTCCAAAGTATTACAAAAAAGGGAAATATAAATTTTGTAGGTATTCCAAAGACTATAGATAATGATGTAAAGCATAATGAGCTTTCTATAGGCTATGATACTGCAGTTGATGTTGCAACAAATGCATTAGATATGCTTCAACCAACAGCTGCAAGTCACAGAAGAGTAATGATTTTAGAAGTAATGGGTAGAGATGCAGGTCACATTGCTTTGAATGCAGGAATAGCTGGAGGAGCAGATGTCATTTTGATTCCCGAGATTCAATATAAAATAAAATCTATTGCAGATCATATTGAGAAACTTAGGTCTAAAGGAAGAAATCATGCATTAATTGTTGTTGCAGAAGCTGTAAAAAAAGAAAACGGTAAAAAAGCTACAGTGAAATATGTTGATGGAGAGGTGCGTCTTGGAGGGATTGGAAATTATCTTGGTGATGAAATCTATAAAATAACAGATTCCGAGACAAGAGTAACAGTTCTTGGACATGTGCAAAGAGGTGCCCAACCAACTCATAGAGATCGTTTAATTGCAAGTGCCTTTGGGGTTTATGCTGTTGATTTAATTGCAAAGAAAAAATTTAATAGAGTTGTTGTATGGAAAGACAGAGGAGTACAAGATTTGATGCTTAGCCAAGTTGCTGGATATTCAAAAACAGTTCAAAAAAATGATCCTTTAATTAAAGTAGCTGAAGGTCTCGGAATTTATATTGGTGAAACAAACTAAAAATTTCCTAATTTTTTCCATATATAAAAATATATTTTGTAAGGTAATATCCTTGTAAATTTAAAAAAATATACAATCAAATAGGGAAAAATTATTTCAAATTCTTTACCTTTAGTTAACCTATCAAATATTTTTTTTCCTGCATATTCAGCACTTTTTAAAAAAGGCATTTTGAAGCTATTTTTTTTTGTTGCTTCGGTATCAATAAAACCTGGACATATGACTCTAACATTAATGTTCAACTTTTTGAAATCAAAATACAAGCTTTCACTCAAGCTTAATTGAGCTGCCTTAGAAATTCCATACGCCCCAGCTGTTGGCCATCCTCTATATCCCAACGGTGAAGAAATAATAGCAATCGTATTATTTCTATTTTTCATAACATCTTTTAATTTGTTAACACAATACAAAGTGCCTTTGATATTTACATCTACGAGCAATTCGTAGTTTGAAATATCAAATATTTGATTTTTGTTTGGACTATAAGCTGATGCATTTAATAATGCTATATCAATTTTACCAATATTTTTTTCTATAGAATTAATCGTTTCATCAACATTATTTTTTGAAGAAATATCACAGACAATAGCATGAACTAAATTTTTATTATTATTTAGTTCCAATTTTTTTTTTGCGGATTCAAGTTTTATTTTATTACTTGAAGAAATTACAACTTGCCAATTATTATTTATAAATTCTTTTGCTGTAGCAAAACCAATACCTGAAGATCCACCAGTAATCCATATAGTTTTCAACTATAGACTCCAATCATTACGAATTATTGTTATAGTGTTTTTTTTATCATTAGGGTTTTTAAATTCCATTTTCATGAGCTCTTTTTCAAAATACCAAAGTGTATACTTAGGGAATGGCCCTTTATCTTTTGGATTTTTTGATGCATTGAAAACATACTTGTTAGCTAATATTTCAATGTCACCGATTTTAATTTTTTCATCTTCAAGTTGCTTTACTTCTATAGTTCTTACAATACCTTTTTGAGTATCAAATACTTCTTTTTCATTTAACATCTCAAGATTCCAATAATTTAATGGTACTATATTTTTATCTAATTTTAATTGTCCATCCATACCACTAGCAATAAAAAAATTGTCTTTATCATTTCCAATTATTTTATACTCTCGATCATCTTCAAAGTCTGTAAATCCATCTATTGATACAAATTCACCATTTTTCCAAGTTTCTCTAGTTTCTTGAAAAAATTTGTATGCAGGAATAAATAAAACTTTAACATTTATCTTTAAGACTGAATGTATAACGACACTATCTTCATTTTCTATAAATTTTGATATTAAGCTCCCTATATTTTTCTTTTTCCTAATAACATCAAAGCTAACTTCTTTATCATCAGGTATTGGAAATGGTTGACTAAAAACGCTAAAAGAAAAAAGAGATAAACAAATTATAAATATATATTTCACGATTTAATTCTTAATGATGATCTTCCTCCATCTATATGAAATATTTGTCCAGTAATCCAACTATTTTTATCACTTAATAGAAAACTTCCAATATCAGAGAAATCATCACCAGATCCAATTTTAGGTAAAGGATGCATATTTTCAATTGCTTTCTTAATAGTTTCATTATTAAGTAACTTTTGTGTCATTTTTGCGTCAGTTAAACTTGGTGCAATACAATTAACTTTAATTTTTGGAGCAAATTCTGCTGCTAAGCTTAAAGTAAGCCCTTCAATGGCACCTTTTGCGGTAGAGACTATTGTGTGATTAGTAAAGCCCTGTTTAACAGCTATAGTTGAATAAAGTAGAATACTACCATTATTTTTAGCTAAAGTTTCTTGATTAAACTTAATTGCATTTACAGCACTAAGTGTATTTATTTTAAAAGACTCAATAAAATCCTCATCTTTAGTCATTTTGAGAGGTTTTAAATTTATAGAACCAACACAAAAAGCAATACCACATAATCGATCTTTATATTCTTCTGAAATATTTTTAACTTTATCAAAATCTAAAACATCACAAACTTTATATTCGCAACCAATTTCCTCAGATAATTGTTTTAATTCTGTCTCATTTCTAGAAATAATTATTGGATCAAAATTATTGCTTTTCAATTTTTTTGATAATGATTTTCCAATAGAACCAGTTCCCCCAAAGACAAATATATTTTTGTTAGACATTTTTAACCTTTCTAATTTTAATTTGATGATAACTAATTAATAAAGTTGATAATAACAAAATTGAATTAGTTTGATGTAAACTTGCGACTGGTAGGTAAACATTACTTAAAAGAGTAATAATACCTAACATTACTTGTAATGTCAGAAAGAATAGGATTAAATACACAAGAATACTTGAAACGTTTTTATTATCAAATTTAATAAATCTGAAACACACAAATAGGATATAAAAAAAAACAAAAATTGATAACCAGCGGTGGTTAAAATTTATTGCAACTGTATTTTCAAAAATATTATAAATACCTAAATCATCAATAATGTAATCATCAGGTATAATTTTTCCATTCATTAGTGGAAAAGTATTAAAAGATTGTCCAGAGTTGGTTCCTGCCATAAATCCACCTGTTGCAATTGTGATAAATATTAAGATTACAGCTATTAAAATATAAAATTCAACTGTCTTTGGAGTAGATATAAAATTTATATTAGAAGAATACCTATAATCCATTGCTATCCATAATAGTATTGAGAAAATTATGAGAGCATTTAAAAGATGAAAAGTAAGTCTATAAGGGCTTACATAAGGATTTTCAGTCAATCCACTTTTTACCATCCACCATCCAATAACTGCTTGAAACAAACCAAACACAAAAACAATTCCAAGTCTTATATATAGTGACGATTGAATTTGCTTTTTAAAACTGAAGTAAATTAAAGGTATTAAAAAGACAATTCCTATGGCTCTTGCAAAAATTCTATGAAACCACTCCCACCAAAAAATATATTTAAATTCATTTAACGTCATATTTTTGTTAACTATTTTGTATTCTGGTGTTTGTTTATACATTTCAAATACAGCCAACCAACTTTCTAAACTCAGTGGAGGAATTACACCTAAAATTGGACGCCAGTCGGTCATAGAAAGTCCAGAGTCGGTTAATCTTGTTAAGCCTCCTATTACTATAATTAATAAAACCATTGCGGTTATTGTTAATAGCCATATATAAATCGCAGGATTATAATATTTTGAAGTATTAGCGTAATTCATTCAAAGTATATATAATCCCTAGAAATAATAAAAAAAGTTGTTATTTTTCAGATATGACAGAAAAAACTGATGTAGTAATTATAGGTGCAGGTCCGGTAGGTTTATTTGCAGTATTTGAACTAGGTCTTTTAAATATAAAATGTCATTTAGTTGATAATTTAGATAAAGTTGGAGGTCAGTGTGCTGAATTGTACCCAGAAAAACCAATTTATGATATTCCCTCAAGACCAGTTGTAACAGGGCAAGAATTAACTGACGAGTTAATTAAACAGATAAACCCATTTAAACCTAAATTTCATCTCAACCAACAAGTTGAGAAAATTGCTAAAACAGAATATGGTTGGATTGTAGAAACTAATATTGGAACAAAAGTTGAAGCAAAATGTATAGTAGTGGCAGCAGGCGCAGGAAGTTTTGTGCCCCGAAAACCTCCGATTGAGAATATTGAGAGTTTCGAAAACAAGAGTGTTTTTTATGCAATTCGAGACAAATCAATATTTAAGGAAAAAAAACTCCTAATTGCAGGAGGAGGAGATTCCGCTTTGGATTGGACAAATGAACTATCTAAGGGTTCCAAAGTAACTTTAATACATAGAAGAAAAGAGTTTAGGGCAGCACCTGATTCTGTTTCAAAAATGCAAGAATTAGAAACAAAAGGAAAAATTAAATTTTTAAAGGGTCAAATAAAAAAAATTTCAAAGGTTCAAGATAGTAAAATTATGCTTGAATACGAAAACGATAATGAAAGATCAAAAATTGAAGTAGATTACTTTTTGCCCTTTTTTGGCTTAAAAATGGAACTAGGTCCAATTGCGGAATGGGGTTTAAACTTACACGAGAACTTAATTAAAGTGGATACTGAAAAATTTGAAACTTCTACACCGTCAATTTTTGCGATAGGTGACATAAATTGGTATCCAGGAAAACTTAAACTTATTCTATCAGGATTTCACGAGTCTGCCTTAATGGCTCAAGAAGTATTTAAGTACTGCTTTCCTGATAAGAAAAATATTTTTAGATACACAACATCTTCCAAAGAACTTCAGAAAAAACTAGGCGTTTAATGCCAAAGTTAATAATCACAGATAGATCAGGTAAAAAGTCTGAAATTGAATATGATAGTAATTTTACATTAATGGAAACACTTAGAGACAATGGCTACGAAATTGAAGCTTCATGTGGAGGATGTTGTGCTTGTGCTACCTGTCATGTTTATATTGATGAAAAATGGAAAAATAAACTAAAAAATATGGATGATGATGAAGAATCTATGCTGGATCAAGCTTTTGATGTTAAAAATAATTCAAGATTATCCTGTCAAATTGATCTATCTGAAGAATTTGATGGATTAGAGATAGAAATAGCACCAGAATAGTATTGACATAAATTAATAATTTGTATACAAACAGTTTGTATAAAAACTATGGCAGACACTTCTCTTAATGAGAATAGATTATCATTATTAATATGGCAAACATCAAACTTATGGCAATCTAAAGTAAGGAATAAATTAAAAGAGAGTGAAATCACATTAAATGAATATCTTATTCTCGAGACAATTTATTTATTACAGCAAAAAAACATAAATATTACACAACAGGATATATGTAAAAATGCATCTATCGATAGATCAGTTGTTAGCTTACGTGTTTCTAAATTAGAAGAAAAGAATTTAATATCAAAACAACAACCACAAGATAAAAGATCTGACAGTTTAATTTTAACTGCATCAGGGATTGATTTAATTAATAATATTATTGATAATATTGTAGATTTAGAAAATGAATTATTTAATAAATTAGGATCTGAAATTTTTAATTTCACAAATTCATTAAAGTTGTTATTGGGTAAAAAAATTAGAATTAGAGCAAAATTAAATGATTGATCATGAATTAGTACAATCCTTAAAAGCTTGGCCTTTTAAAGAAGCATTACAAATCATTAAAAAAAATGGTGGTTTACAAAAATTTAAAATTCCATCTAAGGGATATGTATTACTAGAAACCGGTTATGGCCCCTCAGGTTTACCACATATTGGAACTTTTGGTGAAGTTGTAAGAACATCAATGGTAAAAAATGCATTTAGCTCTATAATTGATTGTCCAACAAAACTAATAACATTTTCTGATGATATGGACGGATTAAGAAAAGTTCCTGAAAATGTTCCAAATAAAGAAATGTTAGAAAAATTTATAGGTAAGCCACTTACTTCGATACCAGATCCATTTGGTAAATTTGAAAGTTTTGGACATCATAATAATGCAAAACTTAGAAGTTTTTTAGATGAATTTAATTTCGAATATGAATTTGTTAGTTCAACAGAAAAATATCAAAATGGAGATTTTAATGAAACAATATTAAGTATATTTGAAAACTATCCAAAAATATTAGATATTATTTTGCCTACTTTAAGGGCAGAGAGAAAAGAAACTTATAGTCCATTTCTCCCAATAAGTGAAAATTCAGGTCAAGTACTTCAGGTAAAAATTGAAGAATATAAAATGGATTCAAAAACAATTATTTACAAGGATCCATCTTTAGACAAGTTAGTTGAAACAGAAGTAATTAATGGAAAATGTAAGTTACAGTGGAAAGTTGATTGGGCAATGAGATGGATGTCATTTGATGTTGATTATGAAATGTGTGGTAAAGATCTTACAGAAAGTGTTGATTTAGGATCCAAGATTTGTAAAGCATTAAATAAAAAACCACCTACTAATCTAATTTATGAAATGTTTTTAGATGAAAAGGGTGAAAAAATTTCTAAGTCAGTTGGAAATGGTATTAGTGTAGATGAGTGGCTGCGTTATGCTTCTCCTGAAAGCCTTGCACTTTATATGTTCCAAAAACCAAAATCAGCAAAGAAACTTCACTTTGATATAATTCCTAAAACTGTAGATGATTATCTTTCTCATTATAACTCGTACTCTAAATTAGATAAAAATAAACAGTATGATAATCCAATTTGGCATATTCATTCAGGCAAACCCAAAGAATTTAAATCAGAAATAAATTTTAATACGTTAACTAACCTAGTTAACGTTTCTAATTCAAAAGATAAAAAAGTAATATGGTCTTTTATTAATAAATATGATGATCAAATTAACGCTGATAACAATCCTGAATTTGATCGTCTAATAGACTTTGCACTAAATTACTATGAAGATTTTATTTTGCCTAAAAAGAAATTTTTAGAGATTGATAGTAGTAATAAAGTGGTATTTATTGATATTATTAATGTTTTAGAAAATGAGGTTACTGAAAACAGTTCATCTGAAGATATTCAAACATTATTATACGAAGTAGGAAAGAAGTATGAATTTGAAAACTTAAAAGATTTTTTTAAACTAGTATATCAAGTTATGCTTGGTCAAGATCAAGGCCCGAGACTAGGATCATTTTTTAAATTGTTTGGTTTAAGAGAAACTATTGATTATCTAAAAAAATTAATAGATAATTAATTTATTGTACAATAGTTCATTAAAAATATTAAGATTATTACCCCCCGAGTTATCTCATACTATTTCAATTAATTTTTTAAAATATTTTAAAGTAAGGCAAAAAAATATTGAGGATCCTATTCTTGCACAACATCTAATGGGTTTAGATTTTACAAATCCTATAGGCCTCGCTGCAGGCTTTGATAAAAATGCTGAAGTGATGCATTCCATGTTTTCGTTTGGTTTTGGGTTTCTTGAAGTTGGTACAATTACTCCACAACCTCAAAGTGGCAATTCTAAACCTAGAGTATTTAGATTAAGTGAAGATAAAGCTATCATTAATAGTTTAGGTTTTAATAATAAGGGTATTAAAAAAGTAAAAAAAAATTTAATTAAACACAAAAAATCATACTTAAATAATAAAATTGTAGGAGTTAATATTGGAAAAAATAAAAATTCAAATGAAGCTATTGATGATTATCTAATTGGCTTAGAAGAGTTAGGCGATTTAGCAAGCTATATAACTATAAACATATCATCACCAAATACTGAAGGGTTGAGGGATTTACAATTGAGAGGAAATATAGAAAAATTAATAAAAAAAATTATAGACAAAAGAGATGAAATAAAAAATATTAATACCAAGCCAATAATAATTAAAATTTCACCTGATTTAAATGAAGATCAACTTAGAGATATAGCATTAATTTCTTTGGCTAATAACATTGATGGTTTAATACTTACAAATAGTACTATCAAAAGAGAGACCAATTTAATTTCAATGAATAAAGGAAAAAAAGGAGGTTTAAGTGGTAAACCATTATATGATAACTCAAATATTATTTTGAAAAAAATGTATGAATTAACAAATGGTCAAATACCATTAATAGGTGTGGGTGGTATATCAAGCGGAAGGGACTGTTATGAAAAAATTAAATCCGGTGCTTCCTTAGTTCAGCTATATACTGCTTTGGTTTATTCAGGTCCAAATTTAATCAATAGAATGAAAAGTGATTTGATTGATCTTATTAAAACTGATGGATATAAAAATGTATCTGAAGTTATTGGTAAATCAGTATAGTAATGAAAAAAATAAAATCAATTGAAGAAATTATTAATGATTATGATAATTTTATAATTGATCAATGGGGTGTAATGCATGATGGAACATTTGGATATGAGCATGCTGTTAATTCCATTAATATACTGAATAGTAATAATAAAAATTTGTTTATAATTTCAAATTCTTCAAAAAGATCAAAATCATCCATAGATAGATTGCCAAAACTTGGTTTTAAAAAAAATTCTTTTATAAATACAGTGACAAGTGGAGAAATGATTTGGCAATTACTTAAAAAAGAATTTTTAGATGATAAAAATAAAAAAAATTGTTTTCATATTTATAATGAAGAAAAAGAAGATGGTCTAAATTTTAGAGATGGTTTAAACTTTAATTTTGTAGAAAAAGTAGAAGAAGCAGATTTAATTTTAGCTTGTACTCCTTTTGTAAAATTACAACCAATAGATTACATTCCATTACTAGAAGCAGCTTACAATAAAGAAATAACAATGTATTGTGCAAACCCTGACTTTGAAACAGTTGAAAGTAATACTAACAACAATATTTTCTGTATGGGTGCTATTGGTGAAATATACAAAAAAATGGGTGGAAATGTTATTATAAAAGGTAAGCCTGATGTAAGCATATACACTGCAACCACTAATCAAATTAATTTAGAAAAAAAAAGAACAGTAGCTATTGGAGACTCATTGTTTCATGACATTCAAGGTGCTAATAATTTTGAAGTAGATAGTGTTTTAGTAAAATCTGGTATTCATAAAGATTTAAATCAAATAAATAATTTAATTAAAAATCATCAAATAACACCGACTTATATTATAGATAAATTTAGTATTTAGAATACTTGACAAAATAATATTTATATTTACATGCAAATTGATTATGTCTATGAGATGTGAATTAACTGGAAAATCCTTTCAAACTGGTAACAATGTCAGTCACGCTAAAAATAGAACAAAAAGACGTTTTAAACCAAACCTTCAGAACATTACTTTTGTTAGTGAAGTATTGGGACAAAAATTTCAACTTAAAGTTGCAGTTAGTACTATACGTACAGTAGAAAAAAAAGGTGGATTAGATGAATTCCTCATCAATACACCAAACTCTAAATTGCCCTTAAAGGCTAAAAAATTAAAAAAAACTATTCTATCAAAAGCTAATTAAATTTTTGTAATGGGTTTTTTCTTTGAATTAACAACAATACTTAATTCAGTTAGTACTGAACTAATGTGGTTCATAATGCTACTTTTTTGTTTTTTTTCTATTCTTATTTTTTTAAGGATATTTGGATATATAGGAATTTTTATTTATTCTGCACTAGCTGTAATTGCAGGAAATATTCAAGTTTTAAAAACAGTAGATTTTTTTTATTCACCCGAACCGGTAGCTTTAGGAACCATACTTTTTGCCTCCACATTTTTATGTACTGATATTTTATCTGAATATTATGGCAAGGAAAAAGCTAGAATGAATATTTTAATTGGTTTCAGCGCATTCTTATTTATGACTTTATTAATGGTAATTACTATTGGTTTTCAACCATCAGATATGGATTGGGTACAAGAGAGTTTATCAAATGTATTTACTCCAATGACAAGATTTTTCATAGCAAGTATGATAGCATATTTAATAAGCCAATATTTTGATGTTTGGTTCTTTAACTATTTGAAACAAGCTTTATTAGGCAAGTCTCTCTGGTTAAGAAATAATTTATCTACTATTACCTCCTCTTTGGTTGATAACACTGTATTTAGTGTATTTGCTTGGATCTTATTAAATCCTGAACCAGTAAGTGTGTACAATGTCATAATGATTTATATTTTAGGCACTTATCTTCTTAGAATATTTATAGCTCTACTTGACACCCCTTTTATTTATATAGCTAAGTTTTTTGTCCCAAAAACTAATGACTAACTTTTCTTGGAAAGTTAAAAAAACAATTAAAAATAATAAAGCAAGAACTGGAAAAATTTCTACACCACATGGTGATATTGAAACTCCAGCATTTATTTTTTGTGCAACAAAAGCAGCACTAAAATCTTTTAGTACACTTGAAGCAAAAAAAAATAATACACAAATTATACTATCCAATACATACCATTTAATGCTTCAACCAGGTAGTGAACTAATAGCTCAACATGGAGGTCTTCATAAATTTACGGGTTGGGATGGACCTATGTTAACAGATAGTGGTGGATTTCAAATTTTTTCTCTTGGACATGGTTCAGTTGCTGATGAAATAAAAGGGCGTAAAACAAACTCAAAAAATAAAAAAACTTTAATAAATTTGAATGAAGAGGGTGCATTATTCAAGTCCTATATAGATGGCTCTACTCATATTTTATCACCTGAAAAATCAATAGAGGTTCAAAGAAATCTTGGAGCAGATTTCATCTTAGTTTTTGATGAATGTACTCCCTATAATGTAGATAAAATATACACATCTGATTCTATGTTAAGAAGTCATAGATGGTCTTTAAGATCCATTAATGCATTTAACTCTAAACTTAACTATAATCCTAAAAATGGCTCAGCTGGTAGACAAGAAATGTATGGTATTATTCAAGGAGGGATTTACAGAGATTTAAGAGAAGAAAGCATTGAATTTAATACAAAAAAAATCAACACTTTTGGAATTGCTATTGGTGGAAGTTTAGGATCAAATAAAGATGAAATGAAAGATATAGTTCATTTTACTTCTTCTAAATTAGATAATACTCGTCCAGTACATTTACTAGGTATAGGTGACCCAAGGGATATATGGGATTTTGTTGCAGATGGAATTGATACATTTGATTGTGTAAGCCCAACTAGAATTGCTAGACACGGATCAGCTTTAGTAAAAGGTAAACAGGGAAAAATAAACTTAAAAAATGTTAAATATAAAAATAATTTAAACCCAATAGATAATAAATGTAATTGCTATACTTGTAAGAACTTTACACTGGCATATTTATACCATCTTTTTTCTGCACAAGAATTACTAGGATTACAATTGCTTACTAATCATAATATATATTTTATGAATAATCTTATGAAAGAAGTTAGAAGCTCAATTGATAACAATGATTTTGATAATGCAAAAAAGAAATGGTTAAATTCTTAATTATCTAAATGAAATGTAGCAGATAATTGATTTAGTAATACTTCACCTAACTGATCGACATCCATTATTGTTACAGCTTTACTATAGTATCTTGAAACATCATGCCCAATTCCTATAGCAATTAATTCAATTTCATCTTTTTTTTCAATTTCACCAATTATATCTCTCAAATTTTTTTCTAAATAATTACCTGGATTTACAGAAAGTGTTGAGTCATCAACTGGAGCACCATCACTTATAACAATAAGAATTTTTCTTTTTTCCTTTCGAAAAGATAATCTATTATAAGCCCATGATAGTGCTTCTCCATCGACATTTTCCTTCAAAATTCCCTCTTTTAATAATAAACCCAAATTTTTCTTTGATCTCCTCCATGGTGAGTCAGCAGATTTATAGATAATATGTCTTAGATCATTTAACCTGCCTGGATTAGAAGGCTTTCCATTTTTGATCCATTTTTCTCTAGAATTACCTCCTTTCCAAGCTCTGGTTGTAAACCCTAATATTTCAGATTTAATTAAGCATCTTTCCAATGTTTTTGCTAAAATATCTGAACAAAGGGCAGCAACCGTAATTGGTCTACCTCTCATTGAACCAGAATTATCAATTAGAAGACTCACAATAGTATCTTTAAACTCAACTTCTTTTTCTATTTTGTAGCTTAATTTATTATTTGGATTGGCAATAATTTTAGCTAATCTTGACGTATCAAGAAAACCCTCTTCCATGTTAAAATCCCAATGACGATTTTGCTGAGCTAAAAGTTTTCTTTGCAGTCTATTGGCAATTTTAACAATTAGTGGCTGAAAAGAAAATACTTGTTGATCAAGGTTTCTTCTTAGCTTCTCTAATTCTTTGATATCACAAAGTTCTTCAGCATTAATAATTTCATCAAAATTATAATCATAAACTTTATAATTCTCTAAATTCTCTAAAATTTTTCTATCTGGTAAATAATCTAATTCAGTATCCCCGCTTTCTTCTCCCATATCATCATTTTCTTCTAATGAAACTGACTGCTCAACAGTTGTTTCACTTGTTTGCATTTCAATATTTGATTCAGTTTGTTCATCATTTTTTTGTTCATCATTATTTTCATTTTCATTATCTTGATCTTCATCGTTTTGATTAATATCTTCGTTCTGAGTATTGTTTACACTGTTATTAAGTAATCCAAGTTCATCTAGTTTTTCAACTATGGTAGATGTATATATTTCTTGATCATGTAGACATTTCTTCAGATCAATAAAAAAGTTTGAATAATCTTTTTTTAATTTTTCTTTTACAATATTTTTAAAACTACTATTAATTTCACCTAAATCTACGCCAACAATTTCTTCAAATGCTACGTTTTTAAATGCTTTAATTAATAAATTTTGATCTTTTTTAGTATTTCCAATTTTAAGATCTCTAATATACTTATTCTTTAGATTTTTTTGTATTCCCTTGAATTCACTACTACCGATAGCTTCTACTCGTGCTTGTTCCAAAACATTAATTATTTCATTTGATAATTCATCTTGATTTAAAAAGTTTTGGTGTATGTCTCTTGAATGTAATCTGAACTCTAACGCAAAAGAGTCTGCTTCAGCTCTTAAATATTCTATATTATTTTTGAAATTTTCAATTTTTGGTTCAGTTAGATTTATAGTGTTACCAATAATTGAAGGATTTTCTTTAACAAAATTAATCTCTATATCCTCTTTTTTTCCTATAGATTTTATTGTAGCACTTAATGATTTTTTAAAATCTTCAATAATTTCGCTATTCTTTGACATTAGCTACCTTAGCATCAGTAATATCAATTCCAAATGACCTTTGAAAATATTCCTGTAAGATAGACCTCTCCATTTCATCGCATCTATTTAAAAAAGATAGTTTAAAAGAATATTCTATATCATTGAATAGAAGATAATTTTCTGCCCAAGTCAATACAGTTCTTGGACTCATAACAGTTGAAATATCACCATTAATGAATCCTGATCTAGAAAGATCTGCAGTAGCTACCATGCATTTAATGATGTCTTTGCCATCCTTATTATTAAGTTTTTTTACTTTACTTAAGATAATATTGATTTCTTGCTCGTTACTAAGGTAATTTAAGGTTGATACAATATTCCATCTATCCATTTGACCTTGGTTTATTTGTTGAGTACCATGATACAAACCAGATGTATCACCAAGACCAACAGTGTTTGCTGTAGCAAACAACCTAAAAAATTTGTGAGGTTTAATTACTCTTGATTGATCCAGTAGAGTTAATTTACCTTCTGACTCCAAGATACGTTGAATTACAAACATTACATCAGGTCTGCCTGCATCATACTCATCAAAAACTAAAGCTACAGGATTTTTGTATGACCAAGGAAGTATGCCATCTTGAAACTCTGTCACCTGTTTATTATCTTTGAGTACGATAGCATCTTTCCCAATCAAATCTATCCTACTGATGTGACTATCTAAATTAATTCTAATACATGGCCAATTAAGTCTGGCTGCTACTTGTTCGATATGAGTAGATTTACCAGTGCCATGGTATCCTTGAATCAAAACTCTTCTATTAGAAGAAAACCCTGCAAGTATTGAAAGAGTTGTGGCTGGATCAAAAATATATGTTTGATCTATTTCTGGTACGTGTTCAGTTTTTTCTTTAAACTTATAAACCTCAAATTCACAGGAAACCCCAAATATTTCTTTAGGGTCAATTTTGATGCTTGGAGATATTTCTATATTTTTTTGATCAGTCATTTTTAAATTTTTTTAAAAGTATTTTATATGAGTTATTTATTTCCTTAAACTTCTCTTCTGCTTTTTTATCGTTACCATTTACATCAGGGTGAAATATTTTCACTAGTTTTTTGTAAGTTTTTTTAATTTTATCCAATGTCAATGGTAGATCTAGATTGAATAATGATAGAGCTTTACTTTCTTCTTTTGTAAGATTTTCATCAACCAGCTTATTTCTGAAGTAATTATTCTGTTGTTCGTTTGGATTTAAATCGTTCATTTCTTCGTTAAAAAAATTGTTAATTTGATCCATTACTTTGTGATAATTTCCCTTTAATGGCCAAGATGGCCTATTCCAAATAATATCTTCTCTCATCGAATTCTCAATTTCATTAACTGATAATCCTTTATAAAAGTCCCATGATTTATTGTATTCCTTAATATGCTCTATACAAAAATAATAATACTGATTTAATAATACTCTAGATTTTGGAGCTTTAAACTTCCCTTCATTATTACAATCATTCTTGTCACATTTTCTAAAAAAAGTTTTTTCCCAAGATAGACTATTTTTATTAATATCTATTTTATGTTTACCCACAGTTATTATATAGTTTAAAAATTATGAATCGTAAGCAAAGAATTAATAAAATCTTATCAAAAAAATTTAATAATTTTTTATTAGAAATTATTGACAATTCAAATTTACATAAAGGACATAACAATTTTACAGGTAATAATGAGACACATATTAAAATTATTTTAACAAAAAAGAATAAAATACCCATAAATAGATTGAATATACACAGAATTATAAATAATCTACTTGAAGAGGAGTTTAAATGCGGACTTCATTCATTAGAGATAAAAATTAACTAATTTTAGAAATTTCAACTTTTGATATTTGTTTTTTTGAATGAGATAAAATTTTAAAATTAAAATAATTATCTTTATAAGACTCCCCATAAGATGGTATTTTTTTTGATATATCTAAAATATATCCTGCAATAGTTGATGACTCTATTTCTGGCGGATCTAAATCAAAACTTTTATATAAGTCTCTAATATTTTTTTCTCCATTTATTATAACTTTCCCATAATTATTAAGTTTAAAATCATTCTCTGGAACATCAATTTCATCAACTATTTCACCAACGATTTCTTCGATTATATCCTCTAATGTAATTAATCCAAGTAACTCACCATATTCATCTACCACAAAAGCTAAATGCTCTTTTCTTTTTTTAAATTCAACTAATTGTTCTAATAGATTTGTTGTTTCAGGAATAAACCATGGATTAGAAATTTTATCAAAAATAATTTCTTTTGATTCACTATGATTTTTTAAATCTATATTTAAGGTTCTTACATTTAACAGGCCAATAATATTTTCAGGATTGTCTTTCCAAAATGGAATACGAGTATATCTAGAATTATTAATCTTATCTATAATTTCACTTGTTTTTAGGGATGAATCAATTGAGTAAATATTTTTTCTATGGGTAAAAATTTCTTCTACAGTTATATCATTTAACTGTAATATACTTTGTAACATATCTTTTTCTTGCTCATAATCTGGATTAGAAGTTTTATACAGATCTATTACTCCTTTTAATTCTTCCTCTGATTGAAGATCTTTATTTTTTATATCATTATCATTTTTTCTAAAAATTAATCTCACGATTGAATTAATAAAAAATACAAAAATGAATAAAATTTTATTTAAATAATAAATGATTGGAGAAATTAATAATGCAGTTCTATTAGGTCTATTAATAGCATAAGTCTTAGGTAGAACTTCAGCGAAGATTACTATTACAACCGTCATTATTAGTGTTGCGTAAAAAATACCTTCTACTCCAAAAATATCATAAAAAAATGCTGTCGCTAAAGAAGATGCAAGAATATTAACTAAGTTATTTGATAGTAGTAAAGTGGATATTACGTTGTCTTTTTTATCCAGAAGCTCAAGAACATATGCCGCTCTTTTACTTCCTTTTTTTTTCTTATATAGAATTCTCGCTTTTGAAGTTGCAGTTATTGCAGTTTCGGATCCTGACAAAAAACCTGAGAGAATTACCAGGATTATAAGTAATAAAAGAAGAAATATACTAGGCATTATATATTTTTTAAAATCTTATAAACTTTATTCTTATCTAGTTTTTTGTAAAAAATTGAACTGCCTATTTTATCAATTAGTGAAAAATTAATATTATTAAGGAAATTTTTTTTATCTTTTGTCAGTTTATTAACCAATACTTTATCATTTATTATATTATCTGATATTTTAAGTCTACATTTTTTAAAATGAGTAATTATTCTTTCTAAATCAATAGATGATAACAATCCGAGATAATTTGATATCTTTGCTTCAGTAATCATTCCTATAGATATTGATTCACCATGATTATATTTTTTATAATTATAATGACTCTCAATGGCATGACCAATTGTATGTCCAAAATTTAACATAGCTCTAGAATTATGATTTAATAAAAACTCTTTTTCATCTTTATTAACATAAAAAAGTTTAATTTTAATTGATTTATAAATTGCTTTTTCTAAAAAAGATTTATTTGAATTAAGTAGTTTATTTGAATTTTTTTCCAACCAACAAAAAAAAGAGTAATCATTAATCAATGCATGTTTGATTATCTCTGCATATCCTGATTTTATTTGTTTTTTTGGTAGGCTACTTAAAATTGAAATATCTATAAGAACTTTCTTAGGCTGATAAAAAGTTCCAAGTAAATTTTTACCAAAATTTGTATTAATTCCATTTTTACCACCAATAGAACTGTCTACTTGAGATAAAAGTGTTGTTGGGATAAGAAAAAAATCCAAACCTCTTAAAACAGTACTAGCAACAAATCCAACTAAATCACCTAATGTACCTCCTCCAATAGCAACAATAATAGATCTTCTATTTACATTCTGTTTAATTAGTTTTTCAGAGAGTTTTTTGTAATAATCAAAAGTTTTTATTTTTTCTCCACATTTTATTGAAAATATTTTTACATTTTTTTGATTAGTAAATTTAATATTATTTTTAACTTTTGAATCTATGATACAAAAAATCTTTTCATTTTTATTTGCTATACCTTCAATAAATTTAGCAATATAATTTTTTCTAAATATTATTTCAGTTTTTAAATTTTTATTATTTATAGATAATTTATTTTGCATTTATATTAATTTTAGATTTAATTTTTTCTAATACTTGAAATTTATCATTATCGTTATCTACAATAAAATCAGCATTTTCATAAAATTTTCGTCTTTTATAATAAAGATTTTCTAGTGTTTCTCTATTATCAATATTTTTATTTAATAACGGTCTTTTTTTTGATGATCCAAGTCTTTCTATTAAATTGTTTATTTTAACTTGTAAATAAATAGAGTAGGAATTTTGCTTAATTTCTTCTCTAATTTTTTTATTTATTACACTTCCACCACCTAAAGAAATTACACAATTGTTGTAATTTAATAAATCAACACATATTTTTTCTTCAATATTTCTGAAATAAGATTCTCCATGTTCTTTAAAAATTGTATTTATACTTTTTTTAGTTTTTTTCTCAATTTCTTTATCAGTGTCATAAAATTTTAAATCTAAGTATTTGCTCAAATCTTTTCCTATAATCGATTTACCAGAGCCCATAAGGCCCATAATACAAATATTTTTCTTTTTAAGCTTATTTAGAAGGATCATATTATAACTATTTCTTATTGTTGACAAAATTTTGTTGAAATTAGAAAATACTTAAAAAAATGGTAAAAACATATATTAGGCATTTGTTATAAACATATATGAAAAACAGATACATTCTATATTTTTTTGCAATACTAACAATAATCGTTTTTGGATTACTATATATGATCGAAATTCCTTCACCATCATCAATTATCACTGAGAAATATCCTCTAAATTTAAAATGAAATTTATTTTTATTATTTTATTATATTTATTTTCAACTTCTATTTATGCAAATGAGGAGGGAGAAAATAAAGTAGAGGTTATTAATTTACATGAAAGCAAAAGCCTAGACCAGATGGTTTTAGAAAATCTTGAGGAAGAGAACGAAGTTGAGGAAATAGTTGAAGTTTCAAATGAATTAGATGAAGTTGAAATTAATGAAGTAGATGTAAGTCAAATTGAAACGAAAAAAAATAATTTTATATTTAATAATGAAACAAAAGATCTAAAAAATTATTTTGACAACCTAAAAAAAATTAATTCTAAGACTTTGCAAAGTGAAATAATTAAAGTTTTAGAAAATCTTCAATTAAATTTAGAAAATGAACAAGATAATGAAATTTTTTTCTTAATTATTAATTACTTTAAATCTATCGGTCAAATTAATAAATCATATGAGTTAACTGAAAGATTTCAAATTAATGAAGATGCAAATTTGAATTTCTATGCTAGTATTAAATTAAATTATCTTTTATCAACTTTTCAATTAAACGAAGCTTGCAATTTTAAAGAGGAATTAAATTCAAAAATAAAATTAGATAATTTCTTTTTAGAAAAAATAGATATATTCTGTTTAATTTTAAATGACAATCAGTCAGAAGCCAACTTACTAAATTCAATCTTGATAGAAACAGAAAACAATTTAGATAATTATTTTCAAAACTTATTTTTATTAATATCCAACTCATCAGATCAAATTAATATTAATAAAGAAAATAAAAATGTAGAGATTAATCCTGAATTAATTTTTTTGTACAGTGCTATGACTAGAATTGCTGAACTACCTTTTTCACATGAATTTTATGAACTTGATAAAAAAAATCTATCTATTCCAATAATTTTAAATCAAGCTTCACCAATCGACTTAAGAATTAAGGCTGCTAATGAAAGTTTTTTAGAAAATTTAATTACAGTAGATAGCTTAGCTGCTCTATATATGTCAGCAGATTTTAATTCAAATCAATTAAATAATCCAAAAGAAACATTAGTTTCATTTTCGAATAATGATGAATTGAGCATGGCCTTTTTATACCAGTTAGTAAACATTCAAATTTTTCCAAACGATAGATTAAATGTCTTAATTCAGTTTTGGGATTATGCTAAAAAATACAATTTAGAAGAAATTGCATATAAATTATCAAATAATATGTTGAGTTCTATACAAGCTAATTCAGAAAATATAATTTATGGACCACAAATAGCTTCCGCACATGTTTTTAACAAAAATTATGAGTCAGCATTACAATGGATTGAATTATATGAAAATGCAAAAAAAATTGATTCCAAAAGTATTTACACTAGAATTTTAATAGACTTATATTCTTCCAATGATTTAAACACATTTATAAACTCTATAAATGTAACTTTAAATAATTATACAGACAATGAAAATAATAAAAATGCTGAATTATTATTTATTCTAAAAGCTGTAATGAATTTGGAAATAAATTTTAATACAAATATAAATTTGGATAAAATTTTTGATGATAGAATTATGCCATCAGTATTTCTTTTAAATCAGATACAAAATAGCATTAATGAAAATAATGATGAAAAATTCCTTATTTATTCTTTGATATCTTTAAATGACAAAGAATGGAACAGCATTCATCCAGAACATCTTAAACTTATTCTTAACGGATACTTAATGTATAATGATGGCGCTCTATTCAGAAACATAATTTTAGAGGTATTAAAAAACTATAAATTTATTATATGATAAAATATTTTGAATTTGAAAATGAAGTAGAAAAAATAGAAATTTTATTGAATCAGCTTAACAATAACAAAGAATTAAACTTTGATAAGATTAAAAAATTAAAAAAAGAAAAAGATGAACTTTTTAAAAAAATTTATTCTAATTTAGATCCGTGGCAAAAAGTTCAAGTATCACGGCATGGTGAAAGACCTCATACTTTAGATTACATACAAAGCATATTTAACAATATAGTACTTTTACACGGAGATAAAAAATATGCTGATGATAATGCAATAGTGGGGGGATTAGCAGAAATTGCTGGTAATTCTGTTTTTTTTATAGGAACAGAAAAAGGAAACACTATGGAAACGAGAATTAAGCATAATTTTGGTATGGCTAAGCCAGAGGGATATAGAAAAGTTCAAAGATTGTTAAAATTAGCTGAAAAATTTAAATTACCTTTAATATCATTTGTAGATACTGCAGGAGCATTTCCAGGTAAAGATGCTGAAGAAAGAGGTCAATCAGAGTCTATAGCTTCATCCATACTTCAATTTTTAAAAACTAAGATTCCTACAATTTCAATAATTATTGGAGAAGGAGGTTCTGGTGGAGCTATAGGAATAGCGACTTCAGATAGAGTTTTAATGTTAGAACATTCAATATATTCAGTTATTTCTCCTGAAGGTTGTGCATCTATTTTATGGAGAAATACACAATATTCTCAAGAGGCTGCAAAAACTTTAAAATTAACATCAGCTGATTGCAAAAATTTTAAAATTATAGATGATATAATTCCAGAACCATATGGAGGAGCTCATAGACATCCCAAAAAACAAGCTGAAATAATAAAAGAAAAGATTATTAGTATTATCAAGGAGCTCAAACAAATTTCAATAAACGAACTAGTTCAAACTAGAAAAGAAAAATATTTAAATATAACGTCAGAAATTTAGTTTCCATGACATTGTTTATATTTTTTACCTGATCCACATGGGCATGGTTCATTTCTGCCTATTTTTTTAGTTATTATTCTGCGAGGTTCTTGAGATTGTTTTCTTGAATTATCATCTCCATTTTTGCTTACTAATCTAACATTAAATAGTGTTTTTAATACTCTTTCATTTTGGTTTGAAAGCATCTCATCAAAATAATCAAAAGACTCTTTTTTATATTCATAAAAAGGATCTTTACCTCCCATAGCTCTTAAATTAACGCTTCCACGTAAAGAATCCATTGCAGCTAAATGATCTCTCCAATCTTTATCTATTTGAAATAACATTACTCTTTTTTCAGCAAATCTAAATAACTCAACTGAATATTGATTTTGTTTTTCTTTATATTTTTGATTTATTTCATCTAATAACCTTTTTTTGATTTCTTCATCATCAACACCTTCTTCATCAAACCATTTTAGTATTGGCAGATCTATAGAAAAGGTTTCTTTAATTTTTTCTTTTAATAAATTTCCATCCCATTCATGAGAGTATTTTTTTGGAGGAATGCAAACATTAATTATATAATTAACATAGTCAGAAATCATATCCTGAATAATTATAGATTGATCATTTGTACTAAGAATTTCTTTTCTATTTTGATATATTATTTTCCTTTGATCATTCAATATATCATCAAATTTTAAAATTTGTTTTCTCATATCAAAATTATGACTTTCAACTTTTTGCTGAGCTCTTTCTAAAGATTTAGTAATCATAGAATGAGTTATAACTTCACCATCTTTAAGGCCTAATTTTGATAATACATTTTCAAGAGTTTTTGATCCAAATATTCTCATAAGATCGTCCTCTAGAGATAAGAAAAAAACACTTTCTCCAATATCTCCTTGCCTACCTGATCTTCCTCTTAATTGATTATCTATTCTTCGACTTTCGTGTCTTTCTGTTCCAATTATAAGCAAACCACCTGCTTCAATTGCTTCTTTTTTTAAATTATCATCACCATTTCCCAATTTAATATCAGTACCTCTTCCTGCCATATTAGTTGAAATAGTTATATTGCCAGGCATTCCAGCTTCTTCAATAATTTTTGCTTCACTCATATGATTTTTAGCATTTAGAATATTATGCTTTAGATTTTCTCTTTTTAATAAATCAGAAATCTTTATAGAATTTTGTACTGATGTAGTTCCTATTAAGATTGGTTGATTGATTTTATTTCTTGACTTAACAAGATCTAGCACAGCATTGTATTTTTCCCTTTGTGTCATATAAATTTGATCATTTTTATCAAGACGATTTACTTTAATATTAGGAGGAATTTCAACGACCTCCAAATCATATATACTTTCAAATTCTTTCGCCTCTGTCGTAGCGGTTCCTGTCATCCCACTTAGACGGTGATATGTTCTAAAAAAATTTTGATAAGTAACAGAAGCTATAGTTTGATTTTCTTTTTGGATCACTAAATTTTCTTTTGCTTCTATAGCTTGATGCAATCCATCACCATATCTTCTACCTTCCATGGCTCTACCAGTTAATTCATCAATAATCACTACACTTCTATCTTTAATTATATAATCTTTATCTTTTATAAATAAATGATGTGCTCTAAGCGCTTGGATTATATTATGATTCAAAACCATATTTCCTAAATCCTGAAGTGTACCTTCTGTAATAATTCCATTTTCTTTTAATAATTTTTCACAAAATTCCATTCCTTCTGTAGTAAGTAGAATACTTTTGCTTTCTTCATTAATTTCAAAATCATCTTCTCTAAGAATTTTAATAATTTTATCTATTTTTGGAAATAAATCTGTATCGGAATTTGATTCAGCAGATATTACTAGTGGTGTTCTAGCTTCATCAATTAAAATGCTATCAACTTCATCAACTATAGCAAATGCATTTTTTTTAAAACATAAATTATTGTAATCGTTTTTCAAATTATCTCTTAAGTAATCAAATCCTATCTCATTATTAGTTGCATACACAATATCTGCATCATATTGATTAGATCTTTCTTCATGATTTGTTTCCGAAGTAACACAACCAACACTAAGACCAAGAAAATTAAATATTTGACCCATCCATTCCGCATCTCTTTTTGCTAGATAATCATTAACTGTAATAATATGTACCGATAAGTTTTCTATTGCATTTGCATAAGCAGCTAGAGTAGCGACTAATGTTTTGCCTTCTCCTGTTTTCATTTCAGTTATCTTATTTTCGTATAAGACCATTCCACCTATTATTTGAACATCATAGTGTCTCATATTTAATGTTCTTTTTGATGTCTCTCTAACTACTGCAAATATTTCTGGTAATGATTTAGTTATTGATCTAGTTTCATTAAACTTATTTTTAAAGTAATTTGTTTTATCTTTTAATTCTTGATCAGAAAGTTTAGAAATTTCTTCTTCTAGTTTATTTACTTTCTCTACAAAACTCGCATATTTTTTAAGTGAATTAGATTTTATAGAACCAAATAATTTATTAACAATATTAATCATGTTATGATAAATGGCAGTTAATATATGAAAAATATTTCTTCTACAAAGGAATTTAAGCTAAAATATGGTCAATAAAATGATTTCAATATTTAAGCCAAAAAAAATCAAAGATTTTAATCCTAGCGGCCTCAATATCTATACTTTTAATGCTGGATTTAAAAAAAAAGATAAAGATCTTTTATTAATAATTTTTAATAAAATTATAAACGTGTGTTGCGTTTATTCTAAAACATCAACACCCTCGGCCCCTATAATTTGGGATAAATTGAATAACAAAGGTAAGGCTAAAGCGTTAGTCGTGAATTCTGGTAATGCGAATGCTCATACTGGTAAAGACGGTCTTAAAAATATTGATAAGTACGTAAAAGCATTAACAAAAAAAATTAAATGTAAATCTAATGAAGTATTAGTATCATCTACTGGTGTAATTGGTGAAACATTTAATCCTAATTTAATTATAAATAAATTTGAAAAAATAAATTCTAAAAATAAAAATAGTTTACTTGATAGCGCAAAGGCAATTATGACAACAGATACTTTCCCAAAGGTATCAATTAAAAATGTTAACTTAAACAATCAATCATTTAAAATTTATGGCATAGCAAAAGGATCAGGAATGATACAACCAAATATGGGAACAATGCTGGTCTATATATTTATAGAATGTGAAATTTCAAAACAGTTATTGACTAGATTACTTAAGAATAATTTAGATAACACATTTAATTCAATAACTGTAGATAGCGATACATCAACAAGTGATACTTTAATGATGTTTTCTGTCGGTAATAAAAATATAAATTTAAATAAAAATAATTTTAAAATATTAAATTATAAAATATACGAGTTAATGCATGATTTATCTCTTCAAGTAATTAAAGATGGAGAGGGTGTCTCTAAATTAATAAGAGTAAATGTTTTGAATGCAAGATCAAAAAATCAAGCAAAAAAAATTGCGTTTAGTATTGCTAATTCTCCTTTGGTTAAAACAGCTGTGGCTGGGGAAGATGCAAATTGGGGTAGAGTAATAATGGCAATTGGCAAAACTGAAGAAAATATAAATCAAAATAAAATTAAAGTTTTGTTTGGAAATAATGTAGTATGTGAAAATGGTTCTATTAGTAAAAAAATAAATATTAGAAGACTTAATGATTATATGAAAAATAAAACTATAGAAATTAATGTAAAATTAAACTTAGGTAAGTTTTATTTCACTGTTTATGGAAATGATCTAACGCATGAATATTTAAAAATTAATGCTGATTACAGATCTTAATTTTATTTTTTCCAGGCACAAATTGTATTAAAATTTATATCAAGATTAAAATTATCTTCAAAATATTTTTTTCTGAATTGTTTTTCTAAATGAAGAAAGTATTTCTTATTCTCAAAATTATTTTTTTTATCTTTACCTGCATAGGGCAAGTTCAAAAATCTTACATCATTTAGTAGTTTTTTAAAAACTGAATATTCAATAGTAAAGTTATTATTATATATTATAGGGGCATCAAAGTTATATACTTTAAGTAGTTTAAAAATATCATTTGTATCTAAAATTGGATTAACTCTCTGATACATTCCTCCATATAAAATATTGTCTGTTTCATACATAGAATTTACAAGCTGAAATACATTTTCAGTACTTGGAACCGTTGCAATAAAAAATCCATTAGAATTTAGGATATGAAAAATATTTTCTATCAATTTTTCAAAGTTAGATGTTAATTGACAAAAAAAATTACTAAAAATTAAATCAAATTTATTATCTTTGATTTGTATATCGTCCAAATCAATTTCTATTAATTTTCGATCTGTCTTTTTGCTAAAATATGACAAATCGATATCAGCACTTGTTATAGAACAAGAGGGAAATCTTTCTTTAAGATAATTAATAATTAATTTGTCATTAATCCCAAGTTCTAAAATATTACTAAATGGAACTTTCAAAATATCTAGGGAATCAATTATATTTTTACTTATTTCATTATATATGAAGTTTTCTCCATATTTCCTATCTTTAGATCTTAATAGTTTAACATATTTTTTGTTTATCATTATTTTTATAAAGTATAAAAAGCAATTATGGATATTATTCTTAAAGAGATAGTTACAATTATTAAAGAAGAAACTGAAAATATTAATAAAAAAATCTTTGGAACTACTTTTTTGGAAATATTAAAAGAAAAAATTTTAAATAGACAAGATCAAATTTCTTTAAAAAATCTAGAAACACAAAATTCTAATATTGATTTAGAAGAAAATATAAATGTTCTTGAAAAAAATCTTTTTTTTAAATTATCCTTTTACCAAACTCCCAAATCATTATTAAAGTTCAAACTAAAAAAAAATTTTCTACTTATTATTTTTAAAGAGCTTGTAAAAATTGACATTTTAAATCAAAATACTCAAAAATATATCAATGTTAGCTTAAAACCTTTTATGGGTGTAACATTGTCAAAGGGCACAGTATGTAATTTAAATTTCCCAAAAAATTCACTAATTATGCAATTAGAATCTGATGATATTGATTTTGATATTGAAAAAAAAACAGATGAAACAATATAAGAGATATGATTGTATTTAGTCTTAATTGCTCTGATTGTGACTTCTCTTTTGAAGGATGGTTCGAAAATACGAAGGACTACAATAAACAAACTAGAAAAGGTTTACTCACTTGTCCTTCCTGTAATAGTACTCAAATAAAAAAAGGTTTAATGTCTCCAAATGTATCAAAAAAATCAAATGCAAAAATATCTAAAACGAATAAGTCAATTGCTTCAAATGTAAAGAAGCTAAAAAAAATTATAGAAAAAGAATTTGATTATGTAGGTGATAAATTTACTGAAGAAGCAAAAAAAATCAAATATGGTGAAGTAAAGGAACGCGCAATATATGGTGAAGCTTCAATTGAGCAAACTAAAGAATTAATTGATGAAGATATTGATGTATTACCATTGCCTTTTTCAACAAAAAAAACTAATTAATTAAATTTGCGGTACAAAAATAATTGATCATATAGTTTTTTGATAATTTCCATTCCATATTTAATGGATTATAAACAAGACCTTTAATATTTTTAAAATGAAAATTTTCTTTTGATAAAGTTTGTTTTAATTCTTTAGGTTTAATCAATTTATTATAATCATGTGTTCCTTTTGGTATCCAATGAAGGATATTTTCAGCTATATTGATTGCAAAAAATTTAGAAAGTAAGTTCCTATTAATTGTAGAAATTATAATTATACCATTTTTATTTAAATTTTTTTTAATTTTTTTAATAGTTTTTTTCCAATTATCTAAATGTTCTAAAACTTCAAACATTAATATTATATCAAATTTTTCATCTAATTTTGTTTTTTCAATATCTTTATAAATATAGTTGATTTTTAATTTATTTTTTTTGCTATGTATTTTAGCAACTTTGATATTATTTGGAGAAAAATCTACACCTGTAACCTTAGCGCCTAATCTTGCTAATGGCTCACAAATTATTCCTCCACCACAACCTACATCAAGTATTTTCATATTTTTAATGTTCCTATTATTAATTTGATCCAAGATATAAGTCATTCTATGTTGTTTGATTTGATGAAGAATCTTAAATTTACCATT
The DNA here is from genome assembly GCA_902615745.1 of uncultured Alphaproteobacteria bacterium. Classification (GTDB taxonomy): domain Bacteria; phylum Pseudomonadota; class Alphaproteobacteria; order HIMB59; genus CACPNW01. The sequence continues at coordinate 78,266 of CACMQB010000001.1, forward strand.
ATCATTCCACCATTCATCTGAAAGTTGATTAAACAGGGCAAATTCTTCATTTTTTGATTTTATATTCATCATATATCTTGTCTGTTAGAAACAATAATTATAATAGCTCAATTAATTTAATAAATATTTAAGTCAATGAAACTTGTAGTAATGAAATTTGGCGGTACTTCAGTTGGCAGTATCGATAAAATCAATAATGTTGCAAACATTGTTGAAAAGCATTTAAATGATAAAAAATTGATTGTTGTTTTATCAGCAATGTCAGGCGTAACAAACAAAATGCAAGAATATATAGATGAAATTGATTCAAATGAAATTATTGAAAATGATCTAATTTTAACCTCTGGTGAAGCTGTTACAGTGGGAATTCTTTCAGCTATATTAAAAAAAAGAAATATTAAGTCCATTCCATTGCTTGGATGGCAAATACCAATTTTAACAGACAGTAATCATCAAAAAGCTAAAATCTTAAATATTGATAAAGGTAGAATTGATGAATATCTAAAAAATTATGATGTTATAGTTGTTGCTGGATTTCAAGGTATCGATATAGATGGAAATATTACATCGTTAGGTAGAGGAGGCTCTGACACAACTGCTGTTGCTATCGCTACAGCTGTTGATGCTGATAGATGTGATATTTACACTGATGTTGAAGGTGTTTATACAACTGACCCAAATCTAGAACCCAAAGCTAGAAAGATTAATAAATTAGCATTCGAAGAAATGTTGGAAATGTCATCTACTGGAGCTAAAGTACTTCATACTCGTTCTGTTGAATTAGCAATGAAAAATAATCTTACCTTACAAGTACTTTCTTCAATAACAAAACAAAGTGGAACTTTCGTTGTAGATGAAAATAAACTAATTGAAAAAGAAATTGTAAGCGGAGTAAGCTATAGTAATAATGAATCAAAACTAACCTTATCTGGTATAGCCGATAAACCTGGTATATCTGCAACAATTTTCGGATTGTTAGCTAATAATAATATTAACGTCGATATGATTGTGCAAAATACTTCACAAGATGGTGTAACTGCGAATATCACTTTTACTGTTCCAAACAGTGAAATTCATAATGCTAAACAATTAATAGAAGAAAATAAAAATCTGATTGATTTTAAATCTATTGAAACCAATACCAGTATTTCTAAAATTTCAGTAATTGGTATGGGAATGATGTCTCAATCTGGAGTAGCAAAAAAAATGTTTACAACATTAGCAGGTAATTCAATTAATATATTAGCTATCTCTACATCAGAAATAAAGATAAGTGTCTTAATTGATAAAAAATTTACAAAAATTGCTGTTAAATCTCTTCATGATGCATATAATCTAGGTAGTTAAATGAAAACTGTAGGTCAAATTCTATCAATTGAAAGAAACTCTAAAAACCTTTCAATTAGTGATATAGCAATTGAGTTAAAAATTTCTAAAAGTATCATTATTGATCTTGAAAATGATAATATAAAAAACAATTCTGATATTATTTTTAATATTGGACATCTAAGATCTTATTCAAATTTTCTTGAACTAGATACTGACACAATTATAAAAAAATTTAAAGATGAAATATCATTTAATATGAAGGAAGAGAAAAAGAATATTACCCCAATAGTAGAAAACAATTTTTTTAAAGTAGAAAAATTTTTTGCTGCTTCTATAATCCTGATTATATTTACTTCATTTTACTTTTTGTTCATTAATGAAAATAATAATGAAATTAACTTTGCTTTAGTTCCAGATATACCTGAAAGTTTAGAACCTATAGTTGAAAAAGCTAATACTTTTAATAATATATCTCAAACTACTGATATTAAAAAAAATGATTTGGTAAATAATTCTAGTGCTATAGCATCTATAGAATTTGATGAAGCTGTAACTATAGTTGCTACATTAAAAATGTTAAATCCAACATGGCTTCAATTAAGAGATGAAGAGAATAATATTGTTTTAAGCAAGCTAATGGATAAAGACGAAGAGTTTTCATATGAATTAAAATTGAATTACAATATTACTGCAGGAAATGCTGGCAATATATTAGTGCTTATAGATGATGAAGTAAGAGGAAAGATAGGTAAATACGGTGATATTTTAGATTCTTTTGTTTTATATAAAGATTTTACAAACTAAATAGATGCTAAGACCGTATCAAAAGATTAATAGAAGAAAATCGCGTGTTATTAAAGTTGGAAATGTAAGTATTGGTGGAAATAATCAAATTGCAGTTCAAACAATGACAAATACTCTTACCTCAAATGCAAAAGATACTATTGCTCAAATAGAAAGATCTGCAAAACTTGGAGCTGATTTAGTTCGAGTCTCTGTTCCAGATAAAGAATCCTCACATTCTTTAAAAGAAATTGTTAAACATAGCTCTGTACCCATTATTGCAGATATACATTTTCATTATAAAAGAGGAATTGAGGCAGCAAATAATGGAGCATCTTGTATTAGAATAAATCCTGGAAATATTGGCAGCATTGATAGAATAAAAGAAGTTATAAAAGCTGCAAAAGATAATAATTGCTCAATTAGAGTAGGTGTTAATGCGGGAAGTTTAGAAAAACAAATTTTAGAAAAATTTTCAGAACCTAATCCAGAAGCTTTAGTTGAAAGTGCAAAATTAAATATCAAGATACTTGAAGATAATGATTTCACTAATTTTAAAATCAGTGTGAAATCTTCAGATATTTTTATGTCTATAAAAGCATATGAGCAATTAGCTGAATTATGTGATTATCCATTGCATTTAGGCATTACTGAAGCAGGAGGGAAGAGAACAGGTTCAATTAAATCTTCTATTGGAATAGGAAATTTACTTTTGAGAGGTATAGGAGATACAATCAGAATATCACTGTCAGATGAGCCTGAAGAAGAGGTAAGAGTAGGATTTGAAATCTTAAAAAGTTTAGGACTAAGGAATAGAGGTGTAAAAATTATATCATGTCCTTCATGTGCTAGACAACAATTTGAAGTTATAAAAACTGTAAAAAATTTAGAAAAAAAATTAGATGATATTGCTACGCCTATAACTGTTTCAATAATTGGATGTGTAGTTAATGGTCCAGGTGAAGCAACTATGACAAATATTGGAATAACTGGCGGTGGTAACGATACACATATGATTTATCTTGATGGTAAAAAAAATAATATTGTAAAAAATGTTGATTTAGAAAGCTATCTTGAAGATCTTATTAGAAAAAAAACAAAAGAAATAGAACTTAGTAATTAGATGAAATTAAGATCAGTAAGAGGAACGCATGATATTTTTGGAGCAGAAATAGAAAAATTTAATAATATTTCTGAAGTTGTATCTAAAAATGCTAATTTAAAAGAATTTAAAGAAATACAGACACCAATTTTTGAGTTTAGTGATTTATTTGCAAAACCTCTTGGAGAGCAGTCTGATGTTGTATTGAAGGAAATGTATTCATTTGAAGATCGAAATAACGAATTTTTAACACTACGTCCTGAATATACCACTCCTATGATAAGAGCTGCAATTACTAATAATCTCTTGAATGATCTTCCATTAAAAATTTTTGGTATTGGTCCAATGTTTAGAAGAGAAAGACCACAAAAAGGTCGATATAGACAATTTAATCAGATAAATTTTGAAATACTTGGTACCAAAGATTTTCTTGCAGATGTTGAATTAATATTACTCTCTAATAATATTTTAAAAGAACTTCTGCCTAATTCAAATATAAGACTTCAAATTAATTCTTTAGGAGATAAAAAAACCTTAATTGATTTTAAAAAAAGTCTTACAAAATATTTTAACACTCATAAAAAAAAACTATCAGAAGAAAGTATTAATAAAATTGACACCAACCCATTAAGAATATTAGATTCAAAAAATGAGGAAGATGTAGAAATTGCATTATCTTCACCTAAAATATACGAATACTTAACTGATGAAGCAAAAAAACACTACGAGGATCTCAAAAGATCATTAAGTATACTAGATATTAATTTTGAAGAAAACGTTAATCTCGTTAGAGGTCTTGATTACTATTGTAATACAGTGTTCGAATACAAATCAGATAATTTAGGAAGTCAAGACACGTTATTAGGTGGAGGAAGATATGACGGTTTAATAAAAGTATTAGGAGGGCCAGATATATCCGGTATTGGATGGGCTGCAGGTATTGAAAGAATTGCATTATTAATGGAGTCTGAAAAAAAAATAAGCTCAACTATTCACATTGCAGTAACAAATCAAAAATTTACAGATTATTTTCTTTATCTGCAGAAATATTTATCTGAAAATAGAATTTCATATTACTGGAATTATAAATACAATTTAAAAAAATCATTTACAAAAGCTAATACGTCTTCAGCATCACATATAATTATAATTGGAGAAAATGAGTTTAATGGTAATTATTTTACTATTAAAAATTTAATGACTGGTGAACAAAAAGAATTAAAGCTTAATGAAATATTTAATCATTTGAATGATAAATCTAGATAAACAATTTTCAATAATTTTAGAAAAATTTAAAATAATTGAAAATTCATTAAACAATATGAATAATATTGATTCAAATGAATTAATTAAATTAAATAGAGAATATTCCGAGCTTCGACCAATTGTAGAAAAAATTCAAGAATATAATGATTTACAAAAAGATATATTAAATCTTAATGAGTTAGTAAAAGATAATGATTTAGAAATTAGTAAAATAGCTGAATCAGAACTTATTGAAAAAAAAAATCTAATCAAAGATCTTGAACAAGAATTATTAAAATTACTAATACCAAAAGATGAAAATGATTCTAAGAATTCAATTTTAGAAATTAGAGCCGGTACTGGGGGTGATGAAGCGTCACTCTTTGCTTCTGATTTATTAAATATGTATCAGAGATATGCTGATTTAAATTCATGGAAATTTGATATTTTATCAATATCAGAAACAGGTTTGAAAGGTGTAAAAGAGGCTATTTGTAATATTTCAGGATTAAATGTTTTTTCAAAATTAAAATTTGAATCTGGTGTTCACAGAGTGCAAAGAGTTCCAACTACAGAAAGTAGTGGAAGAGTACATACATCAGCTGCAACAGTAGCTGTTTTACCTGAAGCAGAAGAAGTCGATATTGAAGTTCTTGATAAAGATTTAAGAATTGATGTTTTCAGATCAAGTGGACCAGGAGGGCAATCTGTTAATACCACCGATAGTGCAGTAAGAATTACACATTTACCAACTGGAATTGTAGTTTCACAGCAAGATGAAAAATCTCAACATAAAAATAAAGCAAAGGCTTTAAAAATTTTACGATCAAGATTGCTAGACAATCAACTTCAAGAAAAAAATAAAGAAAGATCTGAACAAAGAAAAAACCAAGTTGGTTCTGGAGATAGATCTGAAAGAATAAGAACATATAATTTTCCCCAAGGAAGAGTTTCTGATCATAGAATAAATCTTACATTATATAATTTATCAGAAATACTTGAGGGTAACATAGATGAGTTGATAAATCCTTTAATTGCTGAAGAAGAGAGTACAAAGTTAGCAAATATGAAAAATGAATAATTTAATTGAAGAGAGTTTAAAAAAATTAAAACAAAAAAATATAAATAATCCAGAACTAGATATTAGAATTTTGCTTAAATATGCTTCAAAAAAAAAAAATGAAATTGTTTTAAGTAATCTAAATATAGATAATATTGATATTGTTAAATTTAAATCTTACCTTCAAAAAAGAATTAATAGACAACCAATAGCTAAAATTATTAACAATAAATCTTTTTGGAAAAATGATTTTTATGTAAATAATTATGTTTTAGATCCACGTCCTGAAACAGAATTAATAATTGAGGAAGCACTAAAAATTTATAGAAACAAAAACCTTAAATTAAAAATATTAGATATTGGTACTGGATCAGGCTGTATTGCAATTTCACTAGCAAAGGAATTTAAAAATGCATCTATTACAGCTATAGATATATCTAAAGAAGCATTAGAAGTTGCAGAAATAAACTTAAAAATACATAATTGTGATAATCAAATCCAACTTAAGATGATTGATTTTAAAAATATTAGTTCCAAGTTTGATTTGATTGTATCTAATCCACCATATCTAACAAACGAACAGTTTAATAATGCAGATCCAGAAGTAAAAAATTTTGAGCCTAAATTGGCTCTAGTTGGAGGAGATGATGGGTTGAAATTTTTCAGAGAATATTCAAATAATCTAAAAAATTTAATGAATAAAAATGCTCATTTTATATGTGAAATTGGTAATAAACAGAAACAAGATTGTAAAGAAATATTTGAAAATTCTGGATTATATTTGAATAAAATAATTAATGATCTTCAAGGAATCGAAAGAATCCTTAGTTTTTCAAAGATATAAGTTGAAAAAAATCAAATGAACTGTATAGGTAAGAAAAAAGATTAATAATTTATTTAAATTCTTAATTTCCAAACAGTATGTATAAAAAAAACGGTAGAACCGCTTATAAGAGTAATAGAAGAACCAGTTTTAAGAAACCTGGTGGATACAAAAATTTCAATAATAGAAATAGAGGAAATGTATCTCAGCAATATAACAAGTACTTAAAACTAGCTAAAGAAGCATCAAGATCAGGTGATAGAATTCAATCTGAATACTATTATCAGTTTACTGATCACTACTATAGAATAATGGTTGAGCTAGGTATTAATATTGAAGATAATACAAGTTTTGATGATCAAAAACAAAGTACTTTAAGTGAAGAAAGTTCTAATAATCAAACTGAAACAATAGAAATAAATGATAATGATAAAGTAGAAAATGATTCAATCGAATCTATTTCATTTATAGCTGAACCATCTAAAGAAAAAAGAACAAGATCAACAAAGTAATTATTCGTATAACATGCTCAAATGATCAGCATATATTACTTTATACTCCTCTTTGAATTTTTCTAATTCTTTACCCTCTAGTATTTTTCCAGAAGGAAGTTTTAGATTTAACGGATTAATATGTTTATTTTGATAAATAATTTCATAATGAAGATGTGGTCCTGTAGAATTTCCTGTACTACCTACATAGCCTATAACTTCACCTTGGTTAACTCTTACCCCTTTAGAAATACCTTTTTTGTAATTTGATAAATGTGCATAGGCTGTTTTATATCCGTTATTATGTCTTATACGAATATATTTTCCATATCCTCCATTCCTTCCAACGTATTCAACAATCCCATTTCCTCCGGCATAAATAGGTGTTCCTGTAGGTGCAGCAAAATCTACACCTTTATGCATTTTATTGAAACCTGAGATAGGATGTTTACGCATACCAAAATTTGATGAAATTCTTGCACCATCTAAGGGTGTTTTTAAAATCGATTTTTTAACATTTTTTCCTTCTCTATTAAAATAATCAACGTATCCATCATCTGTAATAAACTTAAAATATTCTAACTGTTTTCCATCAATTATTATCGAAGCATATTTAATATCGTTATATTCTAATTTACCAGTTTCAACTATTTCATCAAATTCATAAGATATTGAAACTACCGTATCCACTCTAATATCTCTTTGAAAATCGAGATCAAAACTAAAAAGACTGATAATTTTAACTAAAATATCTGATGATACACCACTATTAATACCATCTGAAAATAATGATTCTGTAATTGTATATTCTTTCGATTCAATAAATGAATCTCTAGTTAATTCTTTTATATTTAAATTTATTTCTTTATCTAAATCAACAGAGATAATAGTCTCGCTGTTTTTAAAAAATTCAATTTTTTTTATTTCTCCTAAATTATTTTCAAACACACTTATTATTTCTCCAGTTTTGATTTTCTTTAAATCAAAAGAGGTTTCTATTTTACTTATAATTTCGTAAATTTTTTTTTGTTTAAAGTTTAAATTTTCCAAAATAGAGACAAAAGTATCACCTTGTAAAATCTTAATTTTTTTCTCAAAATATTGTGCTTTATTAATATTTTTATTAATATTAGGCGATTGTACTTTATCTTTTTTTTCTTGAATAATTTCTTTTTTGTCTTTTACTATTTCTTTTTTGACTATTTCTTTCTCTAAAATATTTTTCTCAGATAACTGAAAGTATTGAGAAATAAATATATAATATCCTGAAGATATTAAAGAAATTAAAATTAGATATCTTAAAACTCTAAACACTTAAAAATATTTTGAATTAAAATATACAAGTGGTTTCAATTTATCATTACATTGTAGTTCTAATATCTTACATATAAATATTATGTGATCACCTTTTTTGATTTTATCTATTAGTTTACATTCAAGATTTGCTATGCAATCTGGTATAATTGCTGTTTTATTTTTACCTTCAATAAAATTTATATTATTTAAATTTGGTGAAGTAGAAGCAAAATTATCAGATAATTTTTTTTGTTTACTAGATAAAATATTTATTGATAAAAATTTAGTTTTTGAAAACTGCTTTATTGAAGACGAGTAATTACCTAAAGAAAATAAAACCATAGGAGGGTTTAGAGATAGAGAATTAAATGAATTAACAGTTTTCCCATATATTGAATAATTATTTTTAACACATACAACAGTAATTCCTGTCGAAAACATACTAAGTGTTTTTTTAAAATTCTTAGTGTTTACTTTTTTCATAATCTTTTTTGCATATAAATTGAATCAACCCAGTTATTTTTTTTAAAACCAGCTTTTTTTATAGTTCCAATATATTGAAATCCGTTATTTTTATGTATTTTTATAGAAGCAAAATTATTTTTTCCACCAATCACTGCTATTAAATTTTTAATCTTTGTAATTTTTTTACATATTTTAACAAGTTCTTTTAATATCTTATTACCATAACCATTATTAATGTAATCTGGATCTACATAGATTGAATGTTCATATGAAAATCTATATCCACTTTTTTCCCTAAATTTATTTACAAATGCTAATCCAATAACTTCATTTTCTTCAATTGCCAAAATAAATGGCAACTTATTTTTTTTTATTTTTTTTAATAATAAATTAAATTTTGATTTAGATAATTTTTTTTCTTCAAAATTAGAGAATGAATTTTCAATAAAATAATTATAAATATTTAGAGCTTTAGAGATTTCTTTTTCTGTAAAATTATTTTTTTTTACCTTCATTTATCTCCTAATTTCAATAATCAATTGTATGAATAATTCTACACTCTGAATATTATTTAATAAAAAATTGATCAATATGTTTATAATTTAATTACTTAATTAATGATTAAAAAAGGTTAAATTAAGTAAAATTTAAAAATCTTATACAAGCTTTCAATTATTGCTTTAGCTTTAAAAGTCATTATATTTCAAAATACTATAATTAAATAAATTACTTGGGTGTGTAGCTCAGCGGTAGAGCACTGCCTCGACACGGCAGGGGTCACAGGTTCAATCCCTGTCACACCCACCATAGAAATTTAAATAAATATTCTTGAAATTTAATAATATGATATATTTATAATATATGTTCAAATGTTTACTAGTAGCCACTTTAATTGCTTCATTGATCTTCCTAATAATAGACGTAATTTGGTTAAGTTTTGCTACAAAATCTTTTTATAGACCTCTAATTGGTAATTTATTAGCCGACAAACCTGTGATGTGGGCTGCTGCTCTTTTTTACATTTTATATGTGTTTGGTATGTCTTTGGTTGTAATTCAACCGTGCGTTGAATCAGGTAACTTAATGCGAACATTATACACTGGTTTCATTTTTGGTTTGGTTGCTTACGGTACATACAACTTAACCAATATGGCTGTGCTAAAAGGATGGTCACCGACTGTCACTTTTGTAGACATGTTTTGGGGTGGTTCATTGACTGCTGTATCAGCTACATCTGGATTATATTTAGCAAAAAAAATAGTTCATATTTAATTTAGTCGATCCATTCCAAATTCTAGCATTTTTATCAGTATAGGGTTTTGACTTAGTTTATTTTTATATTTAATTATAAAAGTATTGATTTTATTATTACATAAATCAGTAACTTGTTTTTTACCAATTAATTGTAGTAAAGTACTTTTGCCTTGCTCAACATCTTTACCTGGTGTTTTCCCAATTTTTTTAAAAGTTCCAATCTCATCAATTAAATCATCTATTACTTGAAAGATTAAACCAAACAACATTCCAAACTCTTTGGCAAATTGAATATCTTTTTTGTTTTTATCTTTTAATATAAAAGGTGCAGAAAAAGAGAATTCAAATAATTTACCAGTTTTTCTAGAATACATATCTAAAATTTTATTTTTTGATAATTTTTTATTTTCAAATTCTAAATCTAAAGCTTGGCCAAGAGCTAATCCTTTGTGTCCAATACATAAAGAAAGATAATTTATTAATTTTAATTTAGTAGAATTATCTTTCTTACTAATATCCCCTGAAAGTAATTCAAATGCTAAATCGTGTAAAGCATCTCCTGCTAAAATTGCAGTAGCTTCATTAAATTTTCTATGAGTACTTAATTTACCTCTTCTATAATCATCATTATCCATTGATGGTAAATCATCGTGTATTAAAGAATATGAATGTATACATTCAATACATGAGGCTATGATCAAGGCATCATTTAATGAAATTTTTGCTATTTTTGCTGACTCCATTACTAAAAATGGCCTTATTCTTTTTCCTCCATTCATAGAGCCATAAAACATTGCATTTGATAAACTAGATTTATCTAGCTTATTTTTTAAAAGTTTTTTAAATTTAATATCAAACTTTCTTTTATTTGCATTTATTAACGTTTTTAAGTTCATAGATAACAATTTATATTTGTTTTAATTTCTAAATTATTTAATACAAATATGCGAATGTATTTATGAGAATAGAAGAAGAAATTAAACTTGACTACTCAGATGTTCTTTTTAGACCAAAAAGAAGTACTTTAAAAAGTAGGAAAGATGTTGATTTGAATAGAAAATATACTTTCAAACATTCAAGATTATCATGGCAAGGAATTCCAATAATAGCCTCTAATATGGATGGTGTTGGTGAAATAGATGTTGCAAAAAAACTAACTACTCATAAACTAATGACTGCTTTAACAAAACAACATGATATTTATCAAATAGGAACTATTTATAAAAAAAATATTTTCTTTGATTCAGTTGCTCTTAGTTGTGGTACAAGTAAAGATAGTTACAATAGGTTAAATTCAATTTTAAAAAAATATCCAAAATTTAAATTTATCTGTATTGATGTAGCAAATGGATATTCAGAAAACTTTAGTAATTTTGTTTCAGAAGTAAGAAAAAAATATCCAAAAAAAACTATTATTGCAGGAAATGTTGTTACTGCAGATATGACTCAGGAATTAGTATTAAGTGGAGCGGACATTGTAAAAGTTGGTATTGGTCCTGGAAGTGTCTGCACCACAAGAATACAAACAGGAGTAGGTTATCCACAACTAAGTGCCGTTATGGAATGCGCTGATGCAGCTCATGGATTAGGAGCGCATATTATAGCTGATGGAGGCTGTACTTGTCCTGGTGATGTTGCAAAGGGATTTGGTGCTGGTGCAGACTTTGTTATGCTTGGCGGAATGTTAGCAGGCCACAAGGAAGGAGGAGGTGATATAATTGAAGAAAATGGAAGTAAATATATCGAGTTTTATGGATCAAGTTCAGAAGAAGCAAATGAGAAACATTATGGTGGTCTTGCAAATTATCGATCATCTGAAGGTAAAAAAGTTAAAATACGAATGAAGAATTCGCTAGATAGTACAATTAGAGATATTTTAGGAGGCGTGCGAAGTAGTTGTACATACGTAGGCGCTTCATCATTAAAGCAGCTTAGTAAGTGCACGACATTTGTAAGAGTAAATAATCAGTATAATGACACTTTTGGGAAAGTGTAGATTAGTAGCCTATTGCCATACCATCCTTTCGTGGGTCTGATCCCCCAATGAGCACTCCATTTTTTCTATCTATTTTTATACACTGACCGCCACCAATAGCATTTTTATTTATTTTAATTTTATGACCAATATTCTTTAATTTTTTTACAATTTTATCATCTAATGAATTCTCAACATTTAAGAGACCATTTAGAGCAAATGCTCTAGGTAAATCCAAGCCTTCTTGTACTGTCATGTTATAGTCGATTATATTTTGAATCAAATGAGATTGACCAATTGGTTGATATTGTCCTCCCATAACTCCATAAGAATACAGTGTCTCATCATTCTTATTAGTTATTAGCCCAGGGATTATTGTATGAAGTGGTCTTTTATGACTATCAATTGAGTTGGGGTGACCATCTTCTAATCTGAAATTTACACCTCTATTTTGAAAAAGAATTCCTGTTTTATTACTTGTAATTCCACTTCCAAAACCATGACATATTGAATTAATAAATGATACAGAATTCAAATCTCTATCTACAACACTTAAATATATTGTTTCAGGGTGAGAAGTTACATAACCTTTTTTGGAAGAATAAATTTTATTTTTATTTATTCTAGAGCATAAAGAGCTAATATATTCATTACTTAAATAATCTTTTATATTTATATTATTAAAATTAGGATCACCAAATATTGTTTCCTTAACCTCAAAACATATTTTTGAAATCTCAGCTTCAAGATGATATCTTTCAAAACTTGAAGGATGGTATTTTTTGATATTTAATTTCTCAGTCATTGCCATCATCATCAAAACAACTAATCCAGGACTATTTAAGGGGCATTGATGGATCTTTGAATTTCTATATGAATTTGTAATTGTTTTTGAAAATAATGTTTTTTGATTATAGAAATCTTCTTCTGTATGAAGTCCTCCAAGTTTATTTAGTGTCTTAACCATATCTTTAGTTATTTTACTTTGATAAAATCCTTTAATTTTATTTTTTGAGATGACTCTTAAAGTATTTGCTAAAGGAATATTCTTAAAAACTTCACCAAAACTATAACTGAGATTTTCATTTAAAAATAATCTTTTAGAGTTAGAATTTTTTTTAAGTTTTTTTTCATTCTCTTTCCATGCAATAGCCTCAACTTCATGAACAGGAAATCCATTTCTAGCAAATTTTTCTGCACCATTTAAAACTTCTTTAAAATCAATTCTTCCAAATTTTTCATGCATAGAACACCATGCATGAACTGCTCCAGGAATAGTAACTGAATGCGGACTAGTTAAACCAATATTTTTTATTTTATTATCTTTATAAAACTGTAAATTTGCTTTTTTTGGAGCGATTCCTGACCCATTTACAGCAATTGGTTTTTTCCCATTCATCGAAATAATTGCAAAACAATCTCCACCAATTCCTGTTGCGCTAGGACACACTACAGCTTGAACAGCTGAAGCTGCAATAGCAGCATCAACTGCATTTCCACCTTTTTGAAGTACATTAATTGCTACCATCGAGCTTAATGGGTTTGATGTTGCCACCATGCCATTTTGTGCTAAAACATTAGATCTTCCAGGATAAGATAACTTTCTCATAATAAAACAGATAATATATGTTTGACAAAACAAATCCCAGAATTTAAAGCGCTTTTTATGAAAGTTAAATGTTCATTAAAAACTGCCAAAACTCGGGATAAGGATTGTAAAGTTGTGCGTAGAAAAGGCAGAATTTATGTAATTAACAAAAAAAATCCCAGAATGAAAGCAAGACAGGGTTAATTAAGAGACTCCGCTATATATTTTTCAGCTTCTAAAGCAGCCATGCAACCCATACCAGCAGCAGTAACAGCCTGCCTATAAATTTTATCTTTTACATCACCAGCTGCAAAGACTCCCTTAATACTTGTTTCAGTACTATCAGGTTTAGTAATTATATAATTTTCCTCATCCATTTTTAACTTATCAATAAAAAGTGAAGTAGCAGGATCATGTCCTATAGCTATAAATGCACCATTTACATCTATAGTTGTTTTGGTGCTATCTAATGTATTCTCTAAAATAATTTTTTTTAATGTATTTGGATTTTCATCTCCAACAAATTCAGAAACCTTACTATTCCAAATTACTTCAATTTTTTTATTATTAAACAATCTTTCTTGTAAAATTTTTTCAGCTCGCAAACTATCTCTTCTATGAATTAACAATACCTTTGAAGCAAATTTAGTCAAAAACATTGCCTCCTCTACCGCACTATTACCTCCACCTATCACTGCTACTTGCTGATCTTTAAAGAAAAATCCATCACAAGTTGCGCAAGCAGAAATACCAAATCCTTTAAATTTTTTTTCACTTTCCAGATTAAGCCATCTAGCTTGTGCACCTGTTGCAATAATTATTGATTTGGATACAAATTCTTTCCCTGACTCAGTTTTGGAAATAAATGGATTTTTTTCAAAATCAACTGACGTTACAATATCATTATGAAAAATAGTTCCTACTTTTACAGCTTGTTCTTTCATTTGTTCCATAAGCCAAGGTCCTTGAATAACATTTTCAAATCCTGGATAGTTTTCTACATCCGTAGTAATAGTTAGCTGACCACCTGGTTCTAAACCCGAAACTAAATGTGGTTTTAAATTTGCTCTTGCTGCATAGATTGCAGCTGTGTAGCCCGCTGGTCCAGAACCTATAATTAATACATCATTTTCTATTTTTTCAGTCATATAATTAAGTTAATAATTTAGTCACTTTTTTCAACTGGCCAATCTGTATTAAAAGAAACATAATTTATTTGAATACATCTTCTCTCTTTTTGAATATCTTTTAATTCAAGTCCATGCCAAGTATCATCCCCTGAAGAAAAAAAATAACCACTGTTATGAATATATTCAATTGTTTTAACTAATTTAAAATTTTTATCATATAGGTCGGTACCTAAATTTGAAGCTTCATTATATGGGTTTGCCCAAACCATCATCGTCATTAACTTTTCTGAGATATCTTTATGTGGTTTTAACCAAAATCCCTTTTTATCTCCAATGACTTCTAATCTCACATATGAATTTGATAAATCTTTATCAATTATTTTCGATATTTTGTTAACCATTTCTATACTTTGTAAAGACTGAATTAATTTGGTTAGATATGGAAAATTTTGACAATTATTTTTTGTTATAAAAAGTCTTAATTTACCATCAACTCCTTGACCTGTATGATCGGCAGCTCTTGTCCCATCGTACATTCTATCTCCTGACGGAATATTACTATAGGAAATTTCATCTAATGCGCCTTCTTCTAAGCAATTACTAAATACCCAATGATTAAAGGGAAAATCTGCATGAGCTAAGTTCTCAAGATTCATTTTTCCTTTCTATAATTCTTTTTTTTATAATTCCAGCAATTCTTTTGCTTTCTTCTAGTTTCGTATATGTCCAATTTTCTAATTTGTCTAAAGTATTAAAATCTCTTGTTATATTCATTTTTTTAAATTCTTCATGGAATCTTATAAATCTTTTACTTTTTCTCTTCATTGGCAATTGATAAACATAAATTGGTTTTCCAGATATACTTGCTTCAGAAATCATAGAGGTTGAGTCAGAAGTAATAATAAAATAACTAGAATTATAAAGAGCAAATTCGTATGGATTTTTTCCTTCTCCAAACCATAAGGTAGATATAGATTCTAATTCTTTTTTTAAAATATTTTTAATTTCTTGATTAGTTCTTCTTGAGGTAACAACTAAAATTTCTTTATTATTATTATTATAGTTCTTTATTTTTTTTATTCTCTCACAAAGTTCAAAAGTATTTTCTTTTGAGAAATGATAGTGATTATTTTCACCTCCAATAATACATGTAATCAAATTTTTTGGATTAATTTCATAATGATTTTTTAAATTCTTAGTTTTTTTAAAATGATGTATTGCACCTGTTGAATTGATTATATTTTCACCATATAAAGCATCATGATTTGGGGCAATAACAAATGAAAAGTATTTTGAAGAAATTTTTGGGTTTTGAATATGAATATTAATTATATCAGGATATTTTTTTTTAAGATAGACAGATAAGTAAACACTTTTTCTTCCACAACTAATAACTACATTAGGTATTTCGTTTGTAGGTAAGTTATTTTTAAATATCCAACTAAAAATAGGAAGTATCCCAGGTTGTAATCTATTCCAAGGAAAAATTATTTCAGTTTTAACTTCTTTTATATTTATACCTAATTCATTTGCCAGACCTTTTGTCTGACTTATCATTCCTTGTGAACCATCAGTTAATGACCAAATTTTAGGATTGTCTATATTCAAATGTATTTTACTGTTAATATTGTATAACTTTTTAAACCTTTTGGACTATTGATTTCAACATTGTCTTCTTCTGTTTTACCAATCAAACCTCTTGCTAAAGGACTGTTAATTGAAAGTTTTTTATTTTCAATATCTGATTCATATTCCCCAACAATTTGATATTTTTGTTTTTCTCCACTTTCATCATCTTCTATTTCAACTGTTGCACCAAACTTAATATCGTCACCTTCAACAGATTTAACATCTATTACCTCTGCTTTACTAATAGCACTCTCTAAATCTATAATTCTTCCTTCAATTAAACTTTGTTGTTCTTTAGCATATTGATATTCTGCATTTTCAGATAAATCACCGTGGCTCCTAGCCTCGGCAATTGCTTCAATTATTTTTGGTCTATCCTCAGAGGTTAATTTTTTTAATTCATCTTGTAATTTTGTATAACCCTCAGCCGTCATAGGAATTTTATTCATAAACTCATGATGATTTATTTATTTTTTATAGTCAATAAAATTAATTTATAGTTTGAAGACTTTTTATTGTGAATTCTTGTGATTTCATATGTTCAATTGCATCTACAGCAACTTTAGCTCCAGCTATTGTCGTGTAATATGGAATATTATACATTAATGATGTTCTTCTAATACTATAGCTATCTCTAATAGATGATTGAGTTTTTGTTGTATTAATTACAAGCTGAATTTCATTATTAATTAAAGAGTCAACTACATGAGGATTACCTTCTTTTACTTTATTTACTATTTTTGTCTTGATGTTATTAGTATTTAAGTACTCAGCAGTCCCTTTAGTTGCAAGTAGATTAAAATCTAATTCTTTTAACTTTTGTGCTATCTCAAAAATGAACTTTTTATTATCATTATCTATTGATATAAATACTGTCCCTTTAGATGGAAGAATATTACCACAGGCTATTTGACTCTTAATATATGAAGATAAAAAGGTTTCATCTATTCCCATAACTTCTCCTGTAGATTTCATTTCAGGACCTAATATTAGATCAACTCCATCAAATTTATTGAAAGGAAAAACAGATTCTTTTACGTTAAAGTTTTTTAATTCATTAATTTTATAGTCATTCAAAATTGCATTAAGATTTTCGCCGACCATTACTTTTGCTGCAATTTTTGCGACTGGAATACCTTTTGATTTGGCTACAAATGGTACTGTCCTGCTGGCTCTGGGGTTTACTTCTAAAACATATATTTTTTTATCTTTAATTGCTAATTGAGTATTCATTAATCCTACAACATTAATTTCATTGGCAATTTTTGATACCCATTCAATTATTTTATTCTGAGTTTCTTTATTAACTGAATAGGGAGGTAAGGAACAAGCACTATCTCCAGAGTGAATTCCTGCTTCTTCGATGTGTTCCATAACCCCAGCTACAAATATTTCTCCATTTTTATCTCTAATTATATCTACATCTATTTCTTTGGCATTCTCAAGATACTCATCAATTAAAATTACATTATTTGATGAAACTTCAAGAGCTTCATTAGAAAATGATTCCAAATTATCTTTATCATATGCGATTTGCATAGCTCTTCCTCCAAGTACATATGAAGGTCTAACTAAGACAGGATATCCAATTTCTTCAGCTTTTTCTAAAGTTTGAACTACAGTATTTGCAAAAGCATTTTTTGGTTGAGCAATATTTAGTTTCATTAATATTTCACTGAATCTATCTCTATCTTCAGCTAAATCTATTGCTTCAGTCGAAGTGCCAATAACTTTTATTCCAGCTTCTTCTATTTCTTTTGCAATTTTTAATGGAGTCTGACCTCCAAATTGAACTAATACACCAAGAACATTTCCTTTATTTTTTTCTTTGTTATAAATTTCAATAACACTTTCTGCGGAAAGTGGTTCAAAATATAATCTATCAGCAGTATCGTAATCAGTTGAAACTGTTTCTGGGTTACAATTTATCATTATAGTTTCAATGCCCTTTTCTTTTAATGCATAGACAGCATGTACACAGCAATAATCAAATTCAATTCCTTGACCTATTCTATTTGGCCCACCTCCAAGAATTATTACTTTGTCTTTTGATGTAGGATTTGCTTCACAGAATTTAGTATTTTCAAAATCCCAATCATAAGTAGAATAAAGATATGGAGTTTTAGAACTAAATTCACCAGCACAAGTATCCACAAGTCTGAAGACAGGATTAATATCGTTATCATTTCTAAATTTTCTTAATTCTTTTTCTTTAATATTTAATATTGATGAAATTTTACTATCTGAGTACCCCATTTTCTTTGCATATAATATTGTATCTTTGTCGAGATCCTTCTTTTTTAAGATTTTTTCGAAATCAATTATTCTTTTAATTTGATATAAAAACCATTTATCATATTTTGTAATTTGATTTATTTCATCAACTGATAACCCAATTCTAAGCGCTTCTCCTACAACTAACAAGCGTTGAGAAGATTGTATTTTAAGTTCATTCGAAATTGTAATTTTATCATTTGAGCTAATTTTTGGTTTATCAAAACCAGTTAGGCCGTACTCAAGAGAATTAAACCCCTTTTGAATTGATTCATTAAAAGATCTCCCTATACTCATTGCTTCTCCAACTGATTTCATGGATGTCGTTAAGTCAGAATTAGCACCAACAAATTTTTCAAAAGTAAATCTTGGAATTTTAGTTACAACATAATCAATAGTTGGTTCAAAACTTGCGGGTGTTGTCGTAGTAATATCATTTTCAAGTTCATCCAAAGTATAACCTACTGCTAATTTTGCAGCAATTTTTGCTATTGGAAAACCTGTAGCTTTTGATGCCAACGCAGAAGATCTACTAACTCTTGGGTTCATTTCAATGACATTAATTTCTCCATCTTCTGGGTTTATTGCAAATTGAACATTTGACCCACCAGTATCAACACCTATTTTTCTGAGAACCTTAATGCTAGCATTCCTTAAAATTTGATATTCTTTATCAGTTAATGTTAGGGATGGGGCTACTGTAATGCTATCTCCAGTATGAACACCCATAGGATCTACATTTTCGATTGAACAAACAATAATACAATTATCCTTATTATCTCTAACAACTTCCATCTCAAATTCTTTCCAACCTGAAACAGATTTTTCAATAAGTATCTGATTTGTTGGGCTAGCATTTAAACCCCTATTACATAAATCAATAAAACCCTCATCATCATAGGCAACACCACCTCCGGTACCTCCAAGTGTAAAACTTGGTCTTATGACAAGAGGTAAATTTAATTCATTTTTTACTCTTTTTGACTCTTCAATAGTGTTTACCACGTAACTTTTTGGACAGCTTAGACCAATTTCTTTCATGGCATCTTTAAACTTTTGTCTATCCTCAGCTAATTCTATTGCTGTTGGATTAGCTCCAATCATTTTTACTCCGTGTTTTTCAAGTATACGATTATTAAAAAGTTCCATTGAAACGTTTAAAGCAGTTTGCCCTCCCATAGTTGGGAGAAGAGCATCTGGTTTTTCGATTTCGATTATTTTTTCTACAAATTCTTTAGTTATAGGTTCAATATAAGTTTGATCAGCTAATTCTGGATCAGTCATTATTGTTGCAGGATTTGAATTAATTAATACAATTTTATAACCTTCATCTTTGAGAGACTTACATGCCTGAGCACCAGAGTAATCAAATTCACAAGCTTGACCAATAACTATAGGACCTGCACCTACTATTAATATTTTATTTATGTCAGTTCTTTTTGGCATTTTTCTCAATAAGTTTATAAAATTCTTCAAACAAATAATGACTATCATGTGGACCAGGGGACGCTTCTGGATGATACTGAACACTAAATACCGGCAAATGCTTATGTCTCAAACCTTCATTAGTCCCGTCAAATAGTGAAACATGAGTTTCAATTATATCTTTATTAAAACTATTTCTATCAACTTCAAAGCCATGATTTTGTGAAGTAATTTCTACAATGCCTGTTGTAAGATTTTTGACAGGATGGTTTGAACCTCTGTGACCCTGAAACATTTTTTTAGTCTTTGCATTCAATGCCAATCCTAAAATTTGATGCCCTAAACATATTCCAAATATCGGAATACTATCATCAATTAATTTTTTTATCACATCAACTATTTTACTACCTGTAGCATAAGGATCACCAGGGCCGTTGGATAAAAAAATTCCTGAAGGATTAGTTTCTATTATTTCTTCGTAGCTAGAAAATAAGTTTAATACAGTTGGGTTAAGATTAAATTCATTTAGATTTCTTAAAATATTATTTTTGATACCAAAGTCTAAGCAAGTGACATTATATTTAAATTGGTTTTTAATTGATTTGTTACTTTTCCATATTCCTTTTTTCCAATTATAGTTTTGTTCTGTCGATACTATTCCCGCCAAATCTAAATTTTGAAGACCTTTCCACTCATTTATTTGAGTTTTAAGTTTTTCAATTTTATTTTCACCTTCTCCAAAGTGAATAATTGCGGCCTTCTTAGCTCCCTCAACAGATAATTTCTTAGTTAAGTATCTAGTATCAATTCCAAAAATACAGGGAATGTTATTTTTTAAAAAATATGAATTTAAGTCATTTTCTGCTCTCCAATTTGAATACTCTGATAATGGCTGATTTATTACACAACCATCAGCATAGATTTTTTTTGACTCTTGATCTTCTTGATTTGTACCTACAATCCCAACATGTGGAAAAGTAAATGTAATGATTTGTTTTGTATATGATGGATCAGATAGTGCTTCTTGATAGCCTGTTTGAGAGGTATTAAAACAAAGTTCACCTACGGCAGCCTTTTTCTCTCCTAATCCATAACCCCATAAAATTTCACCATTTTCTAATACAAGAGCTGCAGTTTTATTGTGTATATGTGGTTTTTTTTTTAAAACTTCCATTATATTTAGATGAAGCAAAATGATAGTTAGTAGGCATTTATAACAATGTAGTCAAGGATTAGTTGAATTTAAAAAGAAGAATTATATTATTAAATTAAATTTATTAGAAAGTGAAAAAATATGAGCTTAAAGGATAAAATTGAAAGTGATTATAACAATTCTATCAAAGAAAAAGATAGTAATTCCATCAATACTTTAAGATTAATAAAGAGTGCTATTAAAGATAAGGAAATTTCTCTTAGAGGTAAGCAAGACTCTTTGACCGATTCTGATATTTTAAGTTTACTTCAAAGTTTAGTAAAACAAAGAAAAGATTCAATAGAAGCTTTTGAAAAAGCGAATCGGAAGGATCTTATTGATAAGGAATTAAATGAAATCAAAGTAATAGAACTGTTTTTACCAAAACAAATGGATGAGGATGAAACAAAATTGATTATAAAGAATATAATTCAAGAGAAGAATTATACATCAATCAAAGAAATGGGTGCCCTTATGAAAATAATTAAGGAAAACTATACTGGAAAAATAGATATGGGTTTAGTAGGAAAAATAGCTAAATCTTTATTGGGTAATTGATGTCATTTTCAAAAAATGATCTTGAATTAATAAAATCAAAAATTCTTCTTTCACAAGAAATAGAAAAAAAAACAAAAGTCATAAAAAAAGGAAAAGATAGTTGGTGTTGTTGTCCATTTCATGATGAAAAAACTCCATCTTGCAAAATAAATGATGATTTAGGTTCTTATTACTGTTTTGGATGTGGAGCTAAAGGAGATATATTTACAATATATACAGAGCTTTATAATTTTTCATTCCCTGAAGCAGTAAAAGAATTAGCTCAAAGAGTTGGTATTAGCATAGTTGATAATTTTGATTCAAATATTAATAAAAAAAATGATAAAATTTATAAAATTTTAGAAATTTCTACAAAATGGTTTCAAGATAATCTAGAGGTAAATAAAGATTGTCAAAGATATTTAAATAAAAGAAATTTATCAGAAGAGACTATTAAATTTTTTAAGTTAGGATTTTCTTCTAGTTCAAAACAAACTCTTTATCAATTTCTAAAAGAACAAAGTTTTGAAGATAAAGAACTTCTTGAAAGCAATGTAGTAAAACTTGATAAAAATAATAAAATACGTGATTTTTTTTATAATAGACTTATTTTTCCAATTACAAATGAATATGGAAAAATTGTAGGATTTGGAGGAAGAGTATTAGATAATTCTAATCCCAAATATATTAATTCACCTGAAAGTGATTTTTTTAAAAAAAGAAATATTTTGTATAATCTTTTCAACGCTAAACAAACGATAAGATCAAAAAAAAATATGTTAATTTGTGAGGGTTATATGGACGTAATAAGTTTGTATGATAAAAATATAAAAACAGGTGTAGCCCCACTTGGAACTTCTTTAACAGATAGTCATCTTTTTTTATCTTGGAAATATGTAAATAAACCAACATTGATGTTTGATGGAGATACGTCAGGTTTAAAAGCTTCTTTTAAAAGCGCTATAATGTCATTACCTTATTTAACTCCTACAAAATTATTGCAATTTGTTATTTTGCCAAATGAATATGATCCTGATACTTACATAAATGAATATTCATTAAGTAAATTTGCAACATATCTAAAAAATCCACTTTCAATCGTAGATTTTATTTTTCAGGAATCATCAAAATCTATAGATTTACAAAAATCTGATAACAAAGTTATTTTTGATAACTATCTTGATGAGTTAGTTAGTAATATAAAGGATAGTAAAATAAAATACTTTTATAAAAATGAGTTTAAATCTTTATTTTTTAAAAAACTAAAATCTTTTTCTAGTAAAAAGCAATCAATTAAAATTATGCCAAAAACGATTTCATTAAAGGAAAAACAAATTTACTCTTTTCTCACAGCCTATTTAAATCATATGAAATTAAGACAACAAATCTATTCAATGTTGATAGATTCTGAGTTATTAAATGATGATCAGACTGAATTCTTAAATTTTTTTCATAAATCAGAATTTTTAGAGTCTGATACAACTAATATTAACAAAAATAAACTTCCTAATAAAGTATCTGAAATTTACGAAAAAACTGAAGATAACGGTATATTTCAACTATTTCCTTATGTTAGTTCAGATTATGATTCTGAGGAAGCTATAAAAGAAATTAAAGAATCCATAAATAATTTAAAGACAAGACTTTCAAATTTGAAAAAAATAAATAAAAGCCTAAATGATATAGAGAATAATTCATCTTCGATGACGTGGGATGAATTAAAAAATATCACTTTAAATCTTCATGATAATGAAGAATTATTAGAGTAATTTATGGCAAAAAAGAAAAGTAAAGTTGTTAAGAAAAAAACTAGCTCAGCTAAAAAGAAAAAAACTGTTAAAAAGAAAAAAACAGTTAAAAAAAAATTAACCAAGAAAAAATCAGTTTCTAATTCTTCTAAGAGTTCTAAATCGAAAAAAACAAAAAAAACAATAGCAAAAAAAATATCTGAAAAAACTTTAGCTAAACAGCTAAAGGAGAATAATCCAAAAAAAATTCCAAAAGCAATTTCTGGTTTCGATGATAAAATAAAAGAAATATTTGCTAAATTAATTAATAAACATAAAATTGATGGAATATATACCCAAAAGATTATTGAAAAAGCTATTCCAAAAAAATTTAGACTAGAGCAGAATGTCAATAAATTTGTCGATTTAATTACTTCAAATAATATAAAAATTTATTCTGAAGATGAGGCAAAAGAATTAATATCTTTAGCTAAAGAACAAAGTTCTAAAAATGATGAAGCAAATGATAATCAAGAAAAAAAACAAACTGGAAAAACTGATGATCCAGTAAGGTTATATCTCAGAGATATGGGAGCAGTAGAACTTCTCAGTAGAGAGGGAGAGATAGCTATCGCGAAAAGAATTGAAGCTGGAAGAGAAAAAATGATTGGAGCTATCTGTGAAAGCCCTATGACAATTAGATCGATAATAAATTGGAAAGATGCAATTAAAGATGGAACAATGCTTTTAAGAGATATTGTAGATCTTGAGGCCACATATGACATGTCAGATATTTCTGATTCAAAACTTGAAGATACACTTAAGCTTATCGAGAGTGGTGGAAATGAAAAAGAGGATAATAGTAAAAATAAAAATAATGGTAATCAAGAAGAAGACAACAACGAAGAAGAACAACAACAACAAGATGATGATGATGATAGTTTAAATGTTTCACTGGCAGCTATGGAAGAAAAACTTAAACCAAAAGTTTTAAACGATTTCAATGATATAACAAAGCTATTCAAAAAACTTCAAAAACATAGTGATGAATTAATTAATGCAGACAAAAAAAATGAAAAGAATTACCTTTCACTGGAAAAAAAATATTTAAAAATACAAAAAGAAATGGTTGCAGCAATGAAAGCTGTACATTTTAATTCTACAACCATTGAAGCACTAATGGAGGCTTTATATGAATTAAATAAAAAGCTCCTTTTGAGAGAAGGAAAAATGCTTCGTATGGCTACTAGCGCTGGTGTTAAGAGAGAAGATTTTGTTGCTCAGTACTTGGATTTCAATTTTGAAAAAAACTGGATACAAAGTTTATTAGCAACTAAAGATAAAAATTGGGAAAAGTTTATAAATAGAAATCATATAGAAATTAATAAAAATATTGAAGAAATCAAAGAAATACAAACTGCTTCAGAATTACCTTTATCTGAGTTTAGAAGAATAGTCGGTACTGTACAGCAAGGAGAAAGATCCGCAAATAGAGCAAAAAAAGAAATGATTGAATCAAATCTAAGATTAGTTATTTCAATAGCAAAAAAGTATACAAATAGAGGTCTTCAATTTTTAGATTTGATACAGGAGGGTAATATTGGTTTAATGAAGGCAGTAGATAAATTTGAATATAGAAGAGGATACAAATTTTCTACTTATGCAACATGGTGGATAAGACAAGCTATTACGAGATCTATAGCCGACCAAGCGAGAACAATTAGGATACCTGTTCATATGATAGAAACAATAAATAAAATTGTAAGAACAACTAGACAAATAATGTCTGAAATTGGAAGAGAACCTACGCCTATTGAATTAGCAGATAGGTTGCATATGCCCTTAGATAAAGTTAAAAAAGTTTTAAAGATAGCTAAAGAACCAATTAGTTTAGAAACTCCAGTAGGTGATGAAGAAGATAGTTCTCTTGGCGACTTCATTGAAGATAAAAATGCTCTTATACCTATTGATGCAGCTGTAAAAAGCTCTTTGCGTGATACTACAACTAGAATACTTTCCTCTTTAACTCCAAGAGAAGAGAGAGTTTTAAGAATGAGATTTGGTATTGGTATGAATAGCGATCATACTCTAGAAGAAGTTGGTCAACAATTTAGTGTTACGAGAGAAAGAATAAGGCAAATAGAAGCAAAGGCTCTAAGAAAATTAAAGCATCCTACTAGAGCAAGAAAGTTAAAAACATTTCTTGACGAATAATGAAGCTAACGCTTCTTGGAACAGGATGCCCTTCAATAGATTATAAAAGGTGTGGCTCATCTAATCTAGTATTAACAAAAAATACTAAAATTTTAGTTGATTGTGGTTCTGGAGTTACACAAAGATTAAATCAAAGTGGAAATTCTTCTGCTGACATTGATGCTTTACTACTTACTCATCTACATACTGATCATGTTGTAGATTTATATCAGTTAATTATTTCGTCTTGGCATTCTGATAGAAAATCAATTTGGAAAATATATGGACCAAAAGGCACCAAAAAATTTATAGACAAAATTTTTTTAGCTTGGCAAGACGAACGCAAATTAAGAATTGATTATGAAAAAAGAAAATCAATAAAAGCATTAAATTATAAAGTTTATGAATTTAATAAAGAAGGTAATATAAAAATAAATGATATAAAAATTAAATATTTTGAAGTAGATCACAAACCAGTTCCATTTGCCTATGGATTCTCATTTTTTAATAATAATAAGAAACTTACAATTAGCGGGGATACAAGACCATGTGAAAGTTTAATGCTTAATGCACAGAATTCAGATGTTTTATTACATGAAGTTTTTATTGAATACGAAATGAACAAGATTTCAAAACTTAGAACAAAACAAACATTACACAACGTAAAAGAATACCATACTCCTAGCAATCTAGTTGGTAAGATTGCAAAATTATCTAATTGCAAAAAACTTGTATTAACACATTTTGTTCCAACAAGATTCAATATTTCAAAACTTAAAAAAATAGTTAAAAGAGATTTTGGAAAGGATCCAATAATTGGAGAAGATTTATTAACTATTAAAATTAATTAATTTTATTTAATAATTTTTCAAACTCATCATCTTTAATTTCAACAATATTCGAGGATGTTGGAAATTTTTTAGTTTTAACGTCATCTACAAAGTTTTTTAGACCTTCTACAGTGTCATCTAAAAGTTTTTCATAAGACTTGTTTGTATCTTTAAATACTTTTGCATGCCGAGGTACTCGATCAGTATTAGTTCCAATTACATCTTGTATAAATAAAAACTCAACATCACAATTTGGACCACTACCCATTGATAATGTTAAAAGATTTACTTTTTTTGTAATTAATTCTGCTACTCGATCAGGCACGCATTCTACCTCAAGACCAATAGCTCCCGCATTGTCATATGCAATAGCATCTTGATAAACTCTAAATGCTGAGTCAGCATCTTTTCCTACAGCTTTAAAACCTCCGGTCCAAGTACTCTTATAGGGAATTAAACCAATATGACTTACAGAAGGTAAACCTTCTTTACGAAGAGCTTCAATATATTTTGGACTATTGCCACAATAAACAGCATCTGCTCCATTGTCTCTTGCTATTAAAGCTGCATCAATTGCCTTATCAATAGATGAAAGTTGACCAAGGCCAAATATCATGAAGGTATTCGGAGCAGCTTCTCTAATATCTCTTATATGAGCATCTCTGAACCATTTATTTGTTGGTACACCGGTTCTTAATGTTTCTTTTTTAAAAGATACAATTTGGATATCTATCCCAGCTTTTTCTGCTGCATAAGCTTCTAAAGCATTCGTCACGTATAGCTCAGTTAATTTAACTTTTCCTTTTTTATCAAATAAATCTTTTACAGTTAGCTTAGCCATTAATTATATTGAGGTAAATAATTACCATGCGCCTCAATCATCTTATCTATCATGCTATAAATTTCATCTATTGTCAGATTAGCTCCTGTTAAAGGATCAAGCATTGCAGCATGGTATATGTGCTCTCTTTTTTTTGTTAGAGCAGCTTCTGAAGTTAGTATTTGCACATTAATATTAGTACGCATTAGAGCCGCTAATTGTTCTGGCAATTTACCAAACTTTTGAGGTTTATAACCCTTTGAATTAATTATTACAGGTACCTCTACACAGCAATTTGATGGTAAATTATCAATTAAATTATCATTCATAACATTAGCATTAATAGTAACTTCATTATTATTTGCAATTCCATCCATTATAAATGACGCATACTCATTACTTCTTTTAAGAGGCATATCATAAATTGGAGTCATATCTTTTTCTAAATCTTTCCAAAGTTTGATATTGCTTTTGCATCTATCAATATACTCTTCTATCGGTATCTTATATTTTTTTATGACGTCATCTCTATTTTGTTTTATGAACCACGGAACATATTCAGCAAAGTGCTCACTAGACTCTGTCACAAAATAACCAAATCGTCTAAGAATTTCATAACGTACTTTTTCATGAAGCACCTTATTAGATTCATGATCAGTTTTTTTACTTCTTGAAGATATTTCTTCATCATTTACAATTTTATCGGCTAGTTGTTTTAATCTAGGATATAAATCTTCGTTTTGATTGCCATTAATTTTCTTTTCAAATTTTTTATAAAAGGCCATATGGTTTATGCCACCACATAGGTAATCAATATCATTTATATTTTCATCCAAGTCTTTCGCTAGCATTTCAGCAGTTCCTTGAACAGAGTGACACAGACCCATAGCTTTGATTTCTGGAAAAGCAGTATTTATTGCAATCATGTTTGAGCACATTGGATTTACGTATTGCAACCAAGTAGCATTAGGACAAATATCCATAATATCTTTTGCGATATCTAGTAAAACAGGAATAGTTCGTAGACCTCTCATTATTCCACCTATACCGAGAGTATCTGCTATAGTTTGTCTTAACCCAAACTCATTAGGAATTTTAAAATCAATAACTGTGGATGGTTCATATCCTCCTACTTGAATTGTTGTTTGAACAAAGTCTGCACCAACTAAAGCTTCTCGTCTGTCAGTATGGGAAGTAACTTTAGGTGAAACACTTAATTTTTTTGAAATTACATCTATTAAATCATGTGATGCTTTTAATCTTACAGGATCAATATCTTGTAATGCAATCTCCATATTTTTAAACTGCTCAATAGCTAAAAGATCCGTAACTATTCTTCTTGTAAAAACAGCACTACCAGCTCCAATAATTGTAAGTTTAATCATTTTGATACTCCATGATTGAATTATGAGGTGCCACTTTTAAAGGAGTGTACCTTGCATGTCCAATTTCTTTATAGGGATTATTTGTTTTAGTATTAAAGCATACTATTAAAGTTCTTCTTGAGTAATTTGAATTATTTGCCTCTGATGAATGTAAAAGATTTGCATGAAAAAAAAGAGCATCGCCTGGATCAGCTTCAATATAAATACATTCGTGTCTTTTTTCTAATTCACGTATTCTATCTAAATCTGCTGTTTGCTCGGGAGTATCTGATACTCCATGTCCTATTCTTCCAACTTTTTGAGATCCTTTTAAAACTTTGAGACAGCCATTTTCTTTATTAGCTTTATCTAACATTATAAAACAAGATCCCATATCTGGATATAGACATGCATTATGATACCAATAACCATAATCTTGATGCCAATCAAAACCACCATCACCTGGTTTTTTCCAAATTACTTTTGAATGATAGTGGTAAACTTCATCTTCAAGGAATTCTTCCATTGGTTTTACAATTCTTTCATTAGTAGAAAATTTCCCAAATAAATCATTTGAAGGTTCATTCCATAATGTAATATTTAATTTACCTGTAGAACTAAACGTTTCTCTAGCTTGATTTTCTTTCTCAGAATTTCTTTCAATAAATTCAGTTAATTTAGATATCTCATCTTCTGAAAAGAGTTTTCTTTTAAGAATGTATCCATTATCTCTGAAATCTTTGAAATCTGACATATTAATTTCATGTTAAAAATAAATAATAATATTGTCAAATAATTTAAGGTGTTTAAGAATAATCTTATGAAAGTATCATTTCTTGGCGCAGGTAGTGTGGGCTTCACTCAAACCCTTGTTAGAGATATATTAAAAGTTAAAAAACTTCAAAATATAGAAATTTCTCTACACGATATATCTAGAAGTAATTTGTTAATGGTAGCAGAGTTAATTCAAAAAGATATTAAAGCTAATAATCTTCCAACTAAACTTAGCATTGATCCAATTAGAAAAGAATCAATAAGAAATGCAAAATATATTATTAGCTGTGTAAGAGTTGGCGGTTTAGAAGCATTTGAAACTGATATATCAATCCCATTAAAATATGGTATTGATCAATGTGTTGGTGATACTATTTGTGCTGGTGGCA
Organism: uncultured Alphaproteobacteria bacterium; assembly: GCA_902615745.1. Taxonomy (GTDB): domain Bacteria; phylum Pseudomonadota; class Alphaproteobacteria; order HIMB59; genus CACPNW01. The sequence continues at coordinate 107,961 of CACMQB010000001.1, forward strand.
TAATGTACGGTCAACGCAACATCCCAGTCATTTTAGACTTTTGTAAAGATATAAAAAAATATGCAAAAAAAAATGCACTTTTTTTAAATTATGCAAATCCTATGGCTATGAATACTTGGGTAGCTAATGAGATTGGTAAAGTTAATACAGTTGGTTTATGTCATGGTGTTCAAGGTGGTGCAAAATTAATTGAAGACTCATTAAATATTCCATCTGGAAAAATGAAATATTCTTGCAGCGGCATAAATCATATGACTTGGTATTTAGATTTGAATTATAAAGGTAAAAAAATAACAAAAGAACAACTTTCTAAATCGTTAAAGAAACATAAAAAATTTTCAAGAGATGAAAAAGTAAGAATAGATGTTCTAGATAAATTCGGATATTTTTCTACGGAAAGTAATGGTCATCTAAGCGAGTATTTACCATGGTACAGGCGTACTCAAAAAGATGTTAAGAAATGGAGCAGTCTTTCAAATTGGATACATGGTGAGACCGGTGGCTACTTAAGAGTATGTAATGAAAAGAGAAATTGGTTTGTTGAGGATTACCCAAAATATTTAAAAAACTCTGGAATTAAACTTAAAGATTATAAAAGATCAACTGAACATGGAAGTTATATAATTGAAGCAATTGAAACTGGAAAAAAATACAGAGGTCACTTTAATGTTATTAATAAAAAAACAATTTCTAACTTAGATGATGATTGCGTAATTGAGAGTACAGGATACGTAGATTCAAAAGGTATAAAAATGATTGAAGGAGTAAACTTACCGCTGCAATGTGCTTCTCTATGCAGTACCTCAATAGATGTTCAAAGAATGGCTGTAAGGGCCGCTGTAAAGGGAGATATTGAATTATTAAAACTTGCTGTGCTACAAGACCCTCTTGTCAGCTCTGTATGTTCATCAGAGGAAGTTTGGCAAATGGTAGACGAGATGCTTGTTGCACAAGCTCAATGGCTTCCACAATATAAATCTAAAATTAACAGCATTAAAAAGAATCTAAGAAAAATCAAAAATTATAAATATAATAAATCAATTAAAGGATTGACCAAAAAAACAAGACACAATCAACAGAAAAGGTCAGTTTTAGTCGAAAAAGAGGCATTTAATTTATAAATTACTCAATCTACTCCTAAATAGTACTTCTCAATAATCTAATTTTATTATAGGTTTTTTTAAATTTAGTGGAGGACAGATGAAAAAAAATAAATTTAGATCCACATTACTTGCTAGCGTAGCATCAGCTACTTTTGCATTAACTAGTACAAGTGTATCTGCTAGACCGGAAGGTGCAATAGCACTTCCATCAGCACCTGCAATTGAAAATATGCAAGAAGTTCAGTTCATTGGAAGAGATGAATTGATGAGCTATCAAGATATTGGAGACTTTGAATTTTTATATGAGCCAGAATACATTAGTGCGCTAGTTCAAGAAGGAAAACTACCACCAATTTGGGAACGTTTACCAAAAAGACCTTTAGTTTTTAATGGAGATGCAATGCCGGATGGTATTGGTCGTTACGGAGGAACTTTTAGACATACAATTGGTGGAAGACCTGAAGGATGGAACTGGACTGCTTCACAACATCAAGGATGGGGTGGAATTAATTATACAGTTCAAGAATGTCTAACAAGAAATGGTCCAATGGTAAGATTAAAAGCTGAAGATTCTTATCCTTTACCAAACTTAGCTACTGATTGGGAATGGGATGGAAACAAACTTACTATGAACCTTATTGATGGAGCAAAGTGGTCAGATGGCGATCCATTTGATGCAGAAGATGTGCGTTTTTGGTGGGAAGATAACGTTCTAGATGAGAACGTTCCAACAAGAATGAATGCAACCACAATGGGAGAAGGGACTTCTTTAGAAGTACTTAGCCCAACTCAGATTAGATGGACATTTCCACAAGAGGAACCTAAATTAGTTCTTCACTCCATGGCATATATAAATGGATGCCCTGGACCATCACATTTACTTAAAGAACATCACCCTAAATATGGTGGTACGTCTTATGATGATTATGTTCAAGCATTCCCTGCTGGACGTTTACCATGGGTTAGCATGGGTGCATGGACTGCTGTTGAATATAAACAAGACGAGGTAGTAATACTTCGTAGAAATCCATACTATTGGAAAGTAGATAGTAAAGGACAACAACTTCCGTACATGAACGAGATGGTGTTCCAGTTAAAAACTTGGGGTCAAAGAACGGTTGATACCTTAGCTGGTAACGCTGACTTCTCGAATATGGAGAATGTACCTTTATACTTAGAAGCTGTTAAAGAATCTAAGAGTGATGATGCACAAGCTCAACTATCTTTTAGTGGAAGAACCATGGGATATCAACTCGCCATGAACCAAGCAATTGGGTTAGGCGTATTGGATGATCAAATGGCAGCTATTCGAGATCTAAATAGAAATTTAGAATTCAGAAAAGCTGTTAAGCATGCAATTGATGGTAAAGCATTTGCAAAAGCAATGTCCAAAGGACCATTTGTGACAGTTTATGCAGGTGGTCTTGCTAGAGATAGTGCTTTCTTTGATGCAGATGCTACTTCATTTTTCCCTTATAATCCAGCAGGTGCAAATTCTATACTTGATGGATTAGGTCTTATAGATACTGATGGTAACGGAATTCGAAACCTTCCAAATGGAGGTGGAGATCTAGTTATTAATTTAGTTCAAAATAAAGGCAGTGATAATGAAATGTTGATTGGCGATGGAATGGCAACTATGATGGCTGAAGTTGGTATTAAAATTAATATTAAACCAATGGAAGATACTGAGCCAACAAGACAAGCAGGTGAATGGGATTGGTTACTTGTAAGATCTCAACAAGAAATGGCCTTCCCTAATTCGGGTTATTGGTCAGATATGGGTCCTGTAACTACGTCTTCATTTGATCCTCACTTAGGAACTGATGAACACCCTCAACAACTTCAACCATTTGAGAAAGAAATCGTAAGTATTCTTGAAGAGTGGAGAGATGGTGTTGAAGGAGCAGAGGCTCAAGCATTAATGTCTCGCTATCAGAAACTATTTACAGAAAATGTTTATATGCCTGGTATAGTTCAATATCCAACAGCACTTTTGATAAACAAAAGAATTCAAAACTTAGCTGATGGAATGCCTGTTTTGGCTTATCAATGGGCTGAAGATACAGTTATCCGTGAACAGTTCTGGGTTTATCAATATGATCAATTAGATGAACTTTTCCCTGGAAGAGTTCCTGGTATTGATTAATAAATTTTTTAGTAAGGGGCTTAAATAGCCCCTTACTTTTTAAAAAAAATGCTTTCATTTATATTCAGAAGAATTCTTTATTCAATTCCATTACTGTTCGTAATCAGTATTATAATTTTTTTTATTATTGAATTACCGCCTGGTGATTATGCAACATGGTATGTTAGCCAAACTAAAGCTTTAGCAAATATTACACAAGAACAAGCTTTAGAACTAACAATAATGTTGAGAGAAAAATACGGACTTAATGAACCATTAGTAATAAGATATTTCAATTGGATTAAAAATATTGTTTTAAATTTCGATTTTGGTTTTTCCATGCATTACAACAAACCTGTCAGTGAAATGTTAGGTGATAGATTACCTCGAACTCTAGTAATAGCATTAATTTGTCATTTTTTTGCTACAACTATAGGTGTTTTTATAGGAATTTATGCTGCAAAAAATCAAAATAAGTTAGGTGATAATGTAGCTACTATATTCGCTTTTTTAGGAATGACCATTCCACGTTTCTTTCTAGCATTACTAATTATGTATTGGTTAGCAATTGTTCTAAATTCAGACAACACTGGATCAATGTACTCTCCATACTACGCTGTTCAACCAATGTCTTTTGCAAAACTATGGAATGGCATACTTCATATTTGGCCAATATTTGTCATCGCAATAATCGGAGGTCTTGCCTACAATATGAGAGTTATGCGTGGAAATTTATTAGATGTAATGCGTATGCAATATATTGAAACAGCAAGAGCAAAAGGTTTGTCTGAAAATCAAACATTGTACCGTCATGCAGTACCAAATGCTTTGCATCCCCTTGTAATGTTTCAGGGTATTGCTTTACCATATATGCTAATGGGAGAACTAGAAGCTGCGATCGTTTTATCTATTCCAACTGCAGGACCACTTTTAGTAGAATCTATTCAAAGACAAGACACTTATACCACTGCAGCAATTTTATTTTGCTTAACAGTAATATTAATTATTGGAAATATTATTGCTGATATTTTGCTAGCAATTTTAGATCCTCGAGTAAGACAGAATTAAATATTATGGAAACAACTTCAAACTTACAAAATTCATATTTTTCACTAGTAAGAAAAAGATTTTTGAAAAACAGAGTTGGAATATTAGGCTTAATTTTTGTAGGCTTTCTTATTTTCTCTGCTGTTTTTGCAGATTTTTTATCTCCATATGATCCAGCAGCAAGAGATAGTGATAGAGTTTTTTATCCTCCTCAGGGAATACATTTCTTTGATGAGGATAATAATTTTTCGTTAAGACCTTTCGCTTATGGTTTTACTGAAGGATTTGATCCTGACACATATCTTCCAATAATGGAGATTGATTATACTCAAAAAAACTATCTTTATTTTTTTACTAGAGGATGGGAATATAAGTTTCTAGGCTTAAATTTGGACTTACATTTATTTACTACTAAAGAAGGGTCTAAAGTTTTTTTTATTGGATCAGACGCCTATGGAAGGGATATGTTATCAAGAATTTTTAAGGGAAGTAGGGTAACGCTATTATTCGCTCTCATAGTTGTAAGTATAACAACTTTTATTGGTATTTTAGTTGGAATTAGCTCAGGTTATTTTTCAGGAAAATTTGATATAGCGTCACAAAGAGTTACGGAACTTGCTTTAGCTTTTCCAGATCTACCTTTGTATTTATCCTTGGTAGCAATTCTTCCAAGGCAAATGGATCCATTTTTAATTTTTATCTTTATGGCATTTATTTTATCCTCTTTACGGTGGGCTCAATTATCAAGAGAGGTCCGGGGAAAAACCCTTTCTTTAAGAAGATTAGACTATATTAAAGCAGCTGAAGCTTTAGGCTCCAATGATCTAAGAATTATTTATAGACATCTACTTCCTAATGTAACAAGTCACGTTATAGTAAGTGTTTCTTTATTGATACCTTCTGTAATTTTGACAGAAAGTTTTTTTAGCTTTTTAGGCTTAGGCATTCAATCTCCATTTGTTAGTTGGGGTCTTCAATTAAATTCTGCTCAAGATATGCGAACAATTGGAAGTTATCCATGGGTTTTAAGTCCTGTCTTTGCAATCTTAATTTCAGTTTTAGGATTTAATGCTCTTGGTGATGCTTTACGCGATGCAATTGATCCATATGCAACAACAACAAAAAAATAATGACCAATCTTGTTGAAATTGAAAATCTTCAAGTAAAGTTTAATACAGATAGTGGTGAAGTAAATGCAGTGAATGGCATATCCTTTAATATTAAAAAGGGTGAAACATTAGCACTAGTAGGAGAGAGTGGGTCAGGTAAATCTGTTACTGCTAGAGGAATTATTCGATTACTTGCAGAAAATGCAATCATATCTGATCAAACATCAATAAAGTTTAATGGTACAAATATAAATTCTTATTCTGAAAAAGAGTATCAAAATATTAGAGGAAAAAATATTTCAATGATTTTTCAAGAACCAATGAGTTCTCTAAATCCAATATATACAATTGAAAACCAAATTAGTGAGGTTTTAAAAATTCATGGAAAATTTTCAGATAAAGAACTCAAAGAAAAATGTCTTGAATTACTCAAACAAGTTCAAATTCCAGAACCAGAGTCTAGATTATCACAGTATCCTCATCAATTGTCAGGAGGACAAAGACAAAGAATTATGATTGCTATCGCCATAGCTAATAATCCAGATTTACTTATTGCAGATGAGCCAACTACTGCTCTTGATGTTACCGTTCAAACAGAGATACTTAAATTACTGCAAAGTCTTCAACAAAAATATCAAATGTCCATTTTATTTATTACTCATGATCTGACTATTGTCAGACAAATAAGTGATAGAGTTTGTGTAATGTATAATGGAAAAATTAAAGAAACAGGCATTACAAAAGAAATTTTTGAAAATCCAAAAGATGATTATACAAAACATTTATTGTCATCAGAGCCAGAAGAAAGAGATTTACATTATGATAAAAATGGAAGAAGCATACTTTCAGGAGAAAATCTTAATGTAACATTTAATACTAAAGTAAAAGTATCAGGTAGAAATAAAGTTTTATCAATTAACGCTGTAAATAATATCAGTCTCGATCTTAAAGAGGGTGAGACTCTTGGAATTGTTGGTGAAAGTGGATCAGGTAAAACTACATTAGGTCAAACATTATTAAGGTTAGTTGATAGAGAATCAAATACAGATGTAGAGGGTGAAATCAAGTTTTTTGAAGATCGAATTGACGGTTTATCTAGAAAGCAATTTAAGCCATTTAGAAATCAAATGCAGATAGTTTTCCAAGATCCATATGCATCTTTAAATCCACGACTGTCTGTTAAACAAATTATTGAAGAAGGATTAATTGTAGCACTTAATATCAAAGATAAAAATGAACGGCTTAATAAAATTGAAAACATAATGAAGGAAGTTGGTTTAGAACCTAGTTCCATGCTAAGATTTCCTCATGAGTTTTCTGGAGGTCAGAGACAAAGAATAGCTATAGCAAGATCATTTGTCTTAAATCCAAAATTTGTTCTTTTGGATGAGCCAACATCTGCACTTGATTTATCCATTCAAAAACAAATTCTAGAACTTTTACTTCAACTCCAAAAAAATCACAAAACCACTTATATTTTTATTAGTCATGATTTAAGAGTTATTAGATCAATAAGCCACAATTTAATCGTTATGAAAGATGGTTCAATTCTAGAACAAGGTGTGGCAAAAAATATATTAACCAACCCTCAGAATGATTATACAAAGAATTTAATAAAATCTGCTTTTGATATTATTTATTAATGAGAAAATTAAAAAATGTAACTATCCTAGGTGCAGGCACCGCTGGCTGGATTTCTGCATATATTCTAAGTGATTTTTTTTATACAAATAAACAAGATGTAAAAGTAACAATTGTTGATCCTTCAAGCATTCCTATAATCGGTGTTGGAGAAGGAACAACTGGGATATTTTATGATTTTTTAAAAAGATATAATTTAGATGAACTAGATTTTTTAAGAGAAACAAAAGCTACTCTAAAGTTTGGGATTGTCCATAAAGACTGGAAAGAGCTTAATCATCAATATTATGGACCAATTGATGACCCGCATTTATTAGCATCTAAAAAAGACCCTGAAGATTTTGAATATTTAAATGTTTATGCAGTTGCTGCAGGTCGATCTGTTGCTGATGTACATTTACACACAAAACTAATGGAAACAAATAAAGTTCCTTTCAATCTTGAAAATAGCAGACCCGATTTAAAAAGCCCTTTTTTCTATGCTTATCATTTTGATAACCATCTTGTTGGAAATTATTTAAGAAAAAGATCAAAAAATATAGAGATTCTTGATGAAGTTTATACTCATGCTTCATTAAATGAAAATGGAGAAATTGAAAAACTTCATTTTGAAAGTGGTAAAGAAATTGAAACTGATTTAGTTTTAGATTGTACAGGCTTCAGAAAACTCCTTATCAATAAATTATATAATGTTGGATGGAAATCTTATCAAAAAAATTTACCAGTAAATAGAGCTATGCCTTTCTTTTTAAAATTAGATGAAAAAAATATTAGTAATTATACTTTAGCTTGGGCACAAAAAAATGGTTGGATGTGGCAAATACCAACTCAAGAAAGAATTGGTGCTGGTTATGTATATTGTGATGATTTTACAAGTCCGGAAGAAGCAAAAATTGAAATAGAGAAAGTCTTAGGTCATGAAATAGAACCAAGAAACGATATTAAATTTACTTCGGGTAGAATAGAAAAATCATGGGTAAAAAATTGTATTGCCATAGGATTAGCTTCTGGCTTTCTTGAGCCATTAGAAGCCACTTCAATTCATAGCACTCTAATACAAATGATTTTGTTTGCAACTGATTACCTCAAAGAAGAAATAGATTTTAATAATGAAAAAATAATGGATGAGTTTAATGATAGAGTTGGACGTCAGTTTGATGATTTTATGATCTTTCTTAATACTCATTATGTGTCCAATAGAGATGATAGTGATTTTTGGAAATATGTTAAAAATGAATGTATTCACGAAGACACTTTGAACCTCATTAATAAATGGAAAAATCAATTACCTAGGATGAGTGATTTTGAATTATATCTTTCAGGCCTTCCTCATGTTCAATCACAACTTTATTATCCTGTTTTAGATGGCCTAGGTTTACTCCAAAAAGATGTTGCAAGGGAAGAAATGAATAATTTTAATTTAAAGCCCTTTGCAAGAGATGAATATAAAAGATTTAATGATCAGTATGATGATCAAATGAAAAGATTCATAAAGCACAATGATTATTTAGAATATGCATCACTTTGATAAATTAAAGCTTAATATTCATTTATTTTACATGTATAGGCAATAATTAGGGCTCTTAGCTCAGTTGGTTAGAGCGCCCCGCTCATAACGGGGTGGTCCGGGGTTCAAGTCCCTGAGGGCCCACCATTTAATTTTGTTGAAAAGTTAAATATAGTAAATATTAAAAAGAAAATTACACCAAATATGATTAAAAAATAATTGATATTAAAGCTTATTAAAGTACCAATGATAGTTGGACCAACAAAGGAACCAATATTTTCACATATACTATAACTTGCTACTCCAAAAACAATTAAATGGCTTTTTAAATTAGTGTTAATTAAATTGAAATTAATAAGGAATAAACTTCCTATAGATAAATAAAAAATAAAAGTAAAAAAAATGATACTAAAATAATTTTCTGTAAAAAAGAAAATAATTAAACCAGCAATGGAAATTAAGCAGAATATATTTAAAATTAAAACTTTGCTAATTTTATCTATTAATTTTCCTATTAATGGAAAGATTAATAACACTAACATTCCTGAAGTAAAATTAATTCTTCCAACATCTTTATCTGTAAAACCTTTTTCAATTAAGAATGATGGAAAAAGAGAACTCCAACCTGCATCACTAATTCCTAAAAAAAATACACAAATTAAAATAAATTTAATATTATTAATCACATTATAAGATAATGAAAACTCAACCTTTTCAACTTTCGTTAAGAGTATGCTCGATTTAGAAACAAAAACTGGTAAAAATTGAAATACAATAAGCAGTATAGCGATTACATAACTTAAATAATTAACTCCATTAAATGCAATAATAAGAGAGCCCAGTATTGCTCCAAATCCCGCACTAGACCAAAACAAAGAAATATAAAAACCTGATTTATTTTTAAATTCTGAACTAATATATGTTTCAATTGTCAAAAAATTGATATGATTTGTAAATCCCATGACAAATGTAATAATCACAATAGTGAAAATGCTGAATTGAAAAAATAAAAGTAAAAAAAATAATAATTGAATTAAAATAGAACAAATTAAAGTAAAAAATAAACTATACTTTTCTCTAATAATATTATGCAAAAATGAAGAAACAATAACTCCAAGTGCAAAAAAGGACAAAGAAAAACCAATTAAAGATTCATTATAATTTTTTAATTTAAGATCTATTGCTAGAGTAGAAGATAGAAAACTTGCTGCAAGAGCAAAAGAAAATATGATTGTCGAATAATTAATAATATTCCTCATTATTTTTCTTGAATAATCTTTTTATACAATTAATAAAGCCTTAAAAAGATGGCATTAATTTCACTAAGACAACTTTTGGATCACGCTGCAGAGAATAATTACGGTGTACCAGCATTTAATGTAAATAACCTGGAAGCGATTAGGGCTATAATGGAAGGGGCTAAAGAGTTAAATAGCCCAGTTATTTTGCAAGCTTCTGGAGCAGCAAGAAAATACGCTGGCCCCATTTTTGTTAAAAAATTAGTAGAAGCCGCAATGGACGAATTTTCAGACATTCCAACTGTTTTACATCAAGATCATGGTGGATCTCCATCAGATTGCAAAAATTGTATCGAACTTGGATTTACTTCTGTCATGATGGATGGCTCCTTAATGGATGACCAAAAAACACCTTCAGACTTTGATTATAACGTTAGAGTTACCAAAGAAACAACTGATATGGCGCATGCCTTAGGTGTTTCCGTTGAAGGAGAAATTGGATGCTTAGGTTCTTTGGAAACTGGAACTGGGGAAAAAGAAGATGGTGTTGGTGCAGAAGGCAAACTTGATCATGATCAACTTTTAACAGATCCAGATGAGGCATCAGATTTTGTTAAGGCAACTAATGTAGATGCATTAGCTATTGCTATTGGAACGAGTCATGGAGCTTATAAATTTTCTCGACCACCTACAGGTGATATTTTAGCAATTGATAGAATTAAAGAAATACATTCAAGACTTCCAAATACTCATTTAGTAATGCATGGATCATCTTCTGTTCCTCAAGATTTAATAAAAACTATTAACGAATATGGTGGAAAAATAAAGGAAACATACGGCGTACCTGTGTCTGAAATCCAAGAAGGAATTAAACATGGTGTTAGAAAGGTAAATGTTGATACAGACTTAAGACTGGCAGCTACAGCTGCAGTAAGAAAATATTTTCATGAAAATCCCTCTCAATTTGATCCCCGAAAATATTTATTACTTTCAAAAGATGCTATGAAAGAAGTTGTAAAAAGTAGACTTCAAGAATTTGGAACTGCAGGAAATGCTTCATCTATAAACTCAATTTCTTTAGGTGAAATGTCAAAAAAATATAAATCTGGTGAGTTTAAAGCTATTATAAATTAGCTTTTAATTATTGAAAAAAATTATTTTTTAATCCAAAATATAAATATGAAAAAAGTTTCACAGCTTGAGGAATACTTATTTGATTTAAATGGATATTTAATAATTGAAAATGCTTTAAGTAAAAAAGAATTAAAAGATCTTAATAATATTCTAGATAAATTAAAAAGTTTAAAACATAAAGAATGGGCAGGCTATGTTCATGGACACAATTATGGTGGCAAGGAAGGTTTAAATCTTCAACAAATTTATGAAGCTGGAAAACCCTTTGAAAAATTAATTGATCATCCCTCATGGATAAATCATATGCTTCATTTTGTTGGAGGAAAAGATACATTTGATCAACATCATGGACCATTATTTATCGATGAAAATTTTGCGAATATTAGAGGGCAGGGAGAAGCTATTGGAATTCATTCTGGTGCTCACGAAGGAACTCAAAGAGGTCATTATAGATTTGAAAATGGAAAATTTCACTGCGGACAAATTAATATTTTGCTAGCTCTCAATGATATAGGCCCAGGTGATGGTGGTACAGTTATTATTCCTTCATCACATAAATCAAATTTACGTCATCCAGAGTTTGATAAACATGTTATGAAAAAGGGCAAAGTTACATCAGCTGATAATATGACAGCTTCAAAAGAAATTTATTTAAAAGCTGGAGACGGACTATTATTTGTAGATTCACTTTGTCATGGTTCTGCAAAAAGAACAAATAAAGGAGAAAGAAGAATTGTTGTTTACAGATATGGGCCTTCTTGGGGTTTTTTTAGACACCCTTATCGACCTTCAAAAAAACTACTTTCAAATCTCACTGAATTTCAAAAAAAAATAGTAATGCCTCACGAGCAAGTGCTTTCACCAAATAACTAAAAAAACAAGATTATTTAATAGTTAAATACATTTTTTTTATCTTGATTTTTCGATCAATTTAACTTTTAAAAGATATATTAAAGGGAGGAATAGATGAAATTAATTAAATCCTTAATTTTGTCTCTTGCAGTTTTAGTTGGGTTTTCATCAACTTCAAATGCTAGAGATATTACACTTTCAATGTGGACGCATAACCAGCTCTATGTTGATTATTTCAATACTTATCTTGAAGAAGTGCAAGCTGCATTTCCAGATGATAATATTACTTTTGATTTTCAAGTTACGCCTGATATGGCTACAAACAGTTTAACGGCGATTGCTTCAGGTTCTGAACATACTGATCTTTTAGGAATTGAGATAAGCGGTTTTGGTCTATTTATGGTTGATGATATTATTTCAGACAACTTTGTACCACTAACAGATATGTACGGTGACATGTCTCAATGGAATCCAGGAAAAGTAGCTGCTTGGACTCACACTAATGGTGAGATATATGGAATTGAAAGTGAAGGCTGTTATATGGTCTATTACTACAACCCAAGCATTCTTGAAAGTTATGGTAAATCAGTACCAAAAACTTGGGATGAGTTTATGGAAACTGGAAAAATTTTAGCAAAAGATGGAATTTCAATGATGCTATCTGAGTTAAGATTTATTGGAATGTACCAACAAGCTGGTGGTAAATTCTTCAATGAAGATGGTGAATTTGAAATGGATGAAGATCTTTTCATGGAGGTTTTAAAATTCCAAGAAGAAGCTTTTGCATCCGGAGTAATTAATTATACTACTGACTATTGGGGTCAAACACCTGGTGTTCTTTACAATTCAAAGCAAACTGTAGGAACTATGGCGCCTGACTGGTATAACAACTGTTGTTTACAACCTACAGTTAAGGATACACAATCTGGTGAGTGGAGAGTTGCTCCTCTTCCTACTTGGGGAGATGAAGGATATAAAACTTTTCACTGGGGTGGAACTGGTTTTGCCATTCATAAATCTTCAGAAGCTGTAGACGTTGCTAAAAAGTTACTTGAACTCGCTTACTTTTCATATGAAGGTCAAATTGCAAAATATGATTTCTTCGGAGGAATGCCTACTTTATTGGCTGCTCTTGAAGATCCAAGAATTGCAGATAAAAAATTTGATTTTTATGGAGGTCAAAAATTTGCAGAGCCATTTATTTCTGTAGCAGGGTCAAGTGCTGATGACTATCAGCATGTTGGTCGAGCTATTATTGATAGTGTTTCTCGTGATTTGACAACATTATTAGCAAATGGTGAAATAACTGCTGAGGAAGCTCATGAAAGGTTCATTTCACAAGTTCAAGATGAACTTGACTTTTTATAGACGATAATTTTTAAAGCAGGGTTTTTACCCTGCTTTTTAAAAATCAAATCAAAATAATAATATGTCAGTTGTGAGTAATAGTAGAAGATTTAGACCCGAAAAGGTTGCGCCGTATTTTTTTATATCGCCATTTTATATTATTTTTACAATTTTTTTTCTTTTACCTACCATAGCTTCTTTTATTTTAGCTTTTTACAAATGGAAAGGCGTAAAGGCTCCTAAACCTAGAGGGTGGGGAAACTTTGAATATTTATTTTTTAAAGACCAAAACTTTTGGGAAACTTTCCAGAATACAGTATTTTATTCTGCTGGCAGTGTATTTATTACTATTCCCCTTGCTCTTTTATTAGCTCTTGCTCTTAATAGTCATAGTTTAAAACTAAAACCTTTTTGGCGTTTAGTATTTTTCTCACCGATTGTTACTTCAGTTGTTGCAGCTGCATTAACTTTCAAGATGATATTAAATAGTGAATTTGGATTACTTAATTATGTAATTGGTTTTATTGGAATTGAACCAATCAATTGGGTTGAGTCTTCAGCAACCTCAAAGTGGTCTGTCATGATGTTAGTAATATGGAGATGGACTGGTTTAACCTGTATTTATTTTTTAGCTGGTTTGCAATTTATAGATAGAACTTTGTATGAAGCTGCAAAAATAGATGGTGCAACGGCTTGGCATCAATTTTGGTATGTTACGCTTCCTCAACTAGCACCAGTAACACTATTTGTTTGTATAATTGTTTCTATTGGATCATTCCAAATATTCGAGGATGTATTTGTTATGTATAGTGGAAACGATGTTCCAACTCATGCTAAATCAATGGTTGTTTACATGATGGAAAGAGGTTTCAATCAACTCAAATTAGGGTTCGGTTCTTCTATTGGTGTATTTATGTTCGTCTGTATTTTAGCTATATCATTATTTCAATTTAGATCATTTGCATCCAATTTAGATCAGGACGCTAAAAAAAGTTTTATTGAGAGAATTTTATCTCCTATTATAGATTTTATTGCTAATATTTTTCCAATAGAGTCTTCTAGTTCTAGTAAAAAATCTTTATCTCCAAAAATTGGTAAATATTCATTAAATTTTATAATAACAATTATAGGTTTGATAACACTTATACCTTATGCTTTTATGCTTACGTCTTCAGTAAAATCAACAGCAGAAATAATGGCATGGCCTCCAATTATGTGGTCTAAAAGTCCTAATTGGGAAAATGTAACAAAATTATTTACTGAGTTTCCAGCAAGTTTATGGATATTCAATTCCTTCTTTGTTGCTATTGCTGTAACTATTCTAACAATTTTTTTATGTACTTTAGCCGGGTATGCATTTGCAAAATATAACTTTAAAGGAAAAAACAGGCTTTTCATATTTATGGTAGCAACTGCAATGATACCTTTTCCAATTATAATGATTCCTCTTTATGTTTTAGTGGGTAGAATGGGAATGAATGATACTTTATCGGGACTAATCATTCCTTTTGTTGCTCCTGCTATAGGAATTTTTATGATGAGACAATTCATAACGTCTGTTCCTGATGAATTAATTCAAGCAGCAAGATCAGATGGTGCTGGTGAGTTTAGAATTTTTTGGCAAATAGTTGTCCCTCTTGTTTGGCCTGGTATTGCTACTCTTGCAATAATAACATTTGTTAATTCCTGGAATAGTTTCTTATGGCCTCTTATAATATTACGGGATGACCTTAATTACACTATCCCTCTCGGCATGACGGAAGTATTTGCGCTTAGTGTTGGACAAGAGCCGCAGTATGGACAAGCTATGGCTTTTGCAACCCTAACAACAATTCCAATTATAGTTATTTTTTCTTTTGTTCAAAAATATTACATTGCAGGCTTATCAGCTGGAGCTGTTAAAGGTTAATATGGAAAAAATTAAATGGGGAATTATTGGACCAGGAAGTATAGCAAATAATTTTGCAGATGGACTTAAAGGCTCTTACTCTGGCCAACTCATAAGTATAGCAAGTAAAAATGATGATCGCCGAAAAAACTTTGGTGATAAATACGATATTCATCCTGATTTTAGATTTGATAATTATGATGATATTATAAATTCAGAACATATCGATGCTATTTATATTTCCACACCACATACTTTACACGCTGAATGGACAATAAAAGCTGCAGGTAAAGGAAAACATGTTCTTTGTGAAAAACCAGGTGCTGTTAATTTAATCGAAGGTAAAAAAATTATAGAAGCAGTAAAAGAAGCTGGAGTATTCTATATGGAAGGCTTTATGTATCGTTGTCATCCTCAAATTCCAAAACTTTTAGAGGTAATAAAAAATAAAACGATAGGAGATATCACATCAATTGAAGCTTCTTTTGGTTTTGATATGGGTAAAACTATACCAGATCACAGATTATTTAATAAAAATTTAGCAGGTGGAGGTATTCTTGATGTTGGTCTTTATCCTATTTCTTTTTCTAGATTAATTGCAGGTGTAGCAACTGGTGAAAAATTTTTAGAACCTAAATTTATAGATGCTGAAGCGAGAATAGGTGAAACAGGTGTTGATGAAGTTGCGCATGCAAATTTAGAATTTAAAAATGGTATTAAGGCTAAAGTTTCCACAGCAGTTATGGAAAGTATGAAAAATAATGCAGTTATTACTGGGTCGGAAGGTACAATTCAGTTGCCAGATCCATGGATGCCTGGAAGAGAAGGTGGGCCTTACCATGCTAAAATAATTATTAATAAAAATGGTAATGAAGATATTATAGACGTTAAAGGACCAGAGCATTTGTTTTTCTTTGAAGGTGAACTTGCAAGTCAGTGTATTGCAAAAGAAAAAACACAACCACCTCATCCAGCAATGACTTGGGAAGATACGTTAGGAAATCTTCAAGCTCTTGATACATGGAGAGAGAAAGTAAATTATAAACTACCACAGGATGAAATATGAAATATGATAGAATAGAAGGAATAGATAAAGACATTTCAAAACTTGTAATGGGATGTGATAACCAAGATGATATCAACGAAGCTTCAAAGTTGTGGGATCATTGGATTGAAGTCGGTGGTAATATGTTTGATACCGCATTCATCTATGGTGGCGGTAATCACGAAAAAGTTTTAGGACAATGGTTAAAAAACAATAACAACAGAAAAGATATTTTAATACTTGGCAAAGGTGCTCATACGCCTGATTGCAATCCTGATGCTATTTCAAAACAATTAACAATCTCTCTTGAAAGAATGAATACTGATTATGTTGATATTTATATTATGCACCGAGATAATACTAATTATCCTGTCGAAGAATTTATGGATGTTTTAAATCAAGAAAAAGAAAAAGGTAGAATAAAAATATTTGGTGGTTCTAATTGGACTATTGAAAGATTTAGAGAAGGAAATGAATGGGCACAAAAAAATAATAAGCAAGAAATGTCTATTCTTAATAATAATTTAGCTCTTGCTAAAATGATTAATCCACTTTGGGATGGTTGCTTATCATCTAATGTAAATGAAACATTAGAGTATCTACATTCTACTCAAAAATCTCACATGTCATGGTCAAGTCAAGCAAGAGGTTATTTTTTAGATGATAAAATTACAAATGAAATAGAGAAAAAAATTACTGATGCGGAGTCATCTTGGAGAAAGCCTGGAGAAAATTCTAGTGGACCTATTAGCTGCTATGATAGTGAAGATAATAGAGAAAGAAAAAAAAGAGCTATGGAACTAGCTGAAAAAAAAGGATGTTCTGCTAATAATATTGCAGCTAGCTGGACCATCAATCAATCTTTTCCATCATTTGCATTAATTGGACCACGAACAATTGATGAGCTTGACACAACACTACCTTGCTTAGATATAGAATTAACAAAAGAAGAAATTAATTGGTTAAATTTATCTTAATTTAGTTTTTTTAATTTTGTGACTTGTTCCTTCATTTAATATTGGCTCAATTAAAGTAGAAACTTTTTTTATTGATATATCTTGTTCAAGGTCCTGTAAAATTTTTACAGATTGTTTTCCCATTTCCATTAAAGGGTGTGAAATATATGTAAGATTTTGAGAGCTTAAATAACTATCCTGGTCATTAAATCCTACCACAGAAATATCTTTTCCAATTTCTAATTTCATATCCTGACATTTCAACAAACAGCCTGTAAAAAAACGAAGATGCGAACAAATTATAGCAGTAGGAGGTTTTTTTAAACTTAATAAATACTTTGTTATGGCTGATCCTGACTCAACAGTTTCGATTAAACTATCTTGATAATATTCATTTGAATATTGTAGTTGTAAATTTTTTATTGAACTTTCATAGGCAGCTTTTCGTTGTGCGCCATAATTAAAACTGCGATGAACATTGATAAAAGCAATTCTTTTATGACCATTATTTGAAAGCTTATCCATTAACAATTCAATACTTTTCTTATTATCCAGATCAATCCAAGCATGCTCTGTTTGTTTGTTAGTTCTACCCCAGGTCACAAATTTGATTCCTCTTTGGTTTAAGAAATTAACTCTTTCATCATTTTTTTTAATTTTATAAAAAATAAATTTATCTGCTTGACTTGTGCTAATGAGTTTTTTGAAATAATTCATTTCTTCATCTTCATTTAAGCAAAATTTTGTTATTAATTCAGTATTTGTATTTTTTATCCCAAGAGTAATTCCTGCAAGAAACTGTAAAACAACGTGATCTGGTGCGTCAGGATCTATGGATGATATAAAAGCAATTGTATCCGTTTTTTTGGAAGCTAATCTTTTGGCATTTAAGTCGGGAAAGTAGTTATATTTTTTAGCTGTTTTAAAAATTTTATCTTTTGTTTTCTGTGATATATTGTCATATCCATTCAGTGCTCTTGATACTGAACTCACTGATAAACCTAATTTTTGAGATAAACCAACAATATTTATTTTCTTGTTTTTCTTCATAAAACTTAAAATATATTAATTAAATTAAATAATACTATTTGGCTTGACAAGTAAAACGTTTTACTAAATTGTCAAATTATTTAAAAAAAGGGAGGAAAATAATGAAAAAATTTTTTTCAATATTATTAACTATATTTGTACCCCTATCTTTTACTAACGCTTCCAAGGCAGCTGGCCACATGGAAGCTGAAGTTATTCACTGGTGGACTTCTGGTGGAGAGCAAGCTGCAATTTCAGAATTTGCTAAAGCTTGGGAAGAAATGGGTAATACTTGGATTGACACTGCAATTACTGGTGGTGATAATGCAAGAGGAACGACTGTAAACAGAATTATTGGTGGAAATCCACCAACTGCAGCACAGTTCAACGTATCAAAACAATTTGTAGATTTAGTTGAGCAAGGCTTACTTCAATCACTTGAAGAAGTTGCATCTGCAGAAGGATGGAGAGATTTTATTTACCCACCTGAATTAATTGAAACTTGTGAATTTGAGGGTGAATTTTATTGCGTACCTGTAAATATTCACAGCTGGCAATGGATGTGGATCAACAATGACGTTTACAAACAAGTTGGTTTACCAGTGCCTCAAACTTTTGAGGAATTTTTAGCTGGAGCTCCAAAAATTCAAGAAGCTGGAATAATTCCATTGGCACTAGGCGGTCAGGGATGGCAAGAATCTGGTATGTTTGATGTTGTTGCGTCTTCAATAATGGGCTTTCCTCTAATGCAATCAATTTATAGAGATAAAGATCTAGATGCATTTAGAGATGGAAGATTTGAGTCAGTTCTAAATACTTACAGAGAATTAAATCAATTCACAGATGAAGGTTCTCCAGGAAGATTATGGAATGATACTACAGCTATGGTTATCGAAGGAAAAGCTGCAATGCAAGTTATGGGAGACTGGGCAAGAGGTGAATTTGCTGTTGCTGGAAAAGAAGCAATGGTTGATTATTCTTGTGTAATTCCTGGTAAAGAAAAATATGTTGCTCTTGGTGGTGATGTATTTGTTTTTCCTAAAAACGATGATCCAAAAGTAAAAGATGCTCAGCTAGCAATGGCAAGTATGATGGTTAATCAAACTGTACAAGCTAAATTTAACAATGCTAAAGGATCTCTACCTATGAGACTTGACGTAGATACTTCTGCAGCAGACGCTTGTATGCAAATGGGTTTAGATTTAATTCAAAATCCAGATGCAATTATGAGAGAAAGTGATGATTGGAATACTCCTGCATTCACTGCAGCTTGGGGTGATATTATTTCTGAATTTAGAAATGATCCTAATTACACTGTTGCTCAAGTAATGGACGACTTAGAAGGCGTTTTAACAAGCGGACTTTAAATATATACGAAATGGCAGGATTAATTTATCCTGCCATTTAATATTTTATGCCTTTTTATAGAAACATAGCTGCAAAAATAGCACTTTTACCGATGATAGTTATATCTTTAACTGTCTTTGTCGGGTGCATTATTTATTCTTTTGTTTATTCTCTAACAAATTCGAAATTAGTTCCAGTAATGAACTATGTTGGTTTTGATCAATACGAAAGATTATTTAAACAACGAAAATGGGATGTAGCTGTTGAAAATATTTTTATTTATGGTTTTGTATTTACAATTGGGTGTCTGATAATTGGTTTTTTATTAGCAGTTTTGATTGATCAAAAAATAAGAGGTGAGAGTTTATTTAGAACAATTTTTTTATACCCCTATGCCATGTCTTTTGTTGTTACTGGTTTAGTCTGGAAATGGGTTTTAAATCCAACATTTGGTCTGGAGAATTCAATGCATATGTGGGGTATGACATGGTTTGAATTAGACTGGTTGGTAAATAGAGATCTTGCAATCTATGCTGTATGTATAGCTGCTGTTTGGCAAGGCGCAGGTTTTGTAATGGTATTAATGTTAGCAGGACTCAGAGGAATTGATGAAGATATTTGGAAATCACTTAGTATTGAAGGTGTAGCTAAATGGAAATCTTATATTTTTGTAATTTTGCCGATGTTAAGACCAATGGTAGTAACCGCAATTGTCTTGATTGCAGCAGGTGTAGTAAAAGTCTATGATTTAATTTTAGCTCTTACATCTGGTGGACCAGGATATGCTACTACAACACCTGCAATGTATGTAATGGAGAATTTTTTTAGTAGAGCAAATTTAGGACAAGCTTTTGCAGCTTCTATAATAATGTTTATTTCAGTTGTATGTATTCTTGCTCCCTGGGCTTTTTATGAATTTTATCTAAGAAACAAATACGCAAATAACTAATGTCTACTATTCCTAAAGGGCCTCGACCAAAACACCTTACAATTGGAAGAATAGGTTTGTATTGTTTTATAATTATGTGCGCATTATTTTTTTTAATGCCCTTATACGTAATGATAATAACTTCTCTTAAAGATATGGATGAAATAAGAGCTGCTAATATTTTAAACCTCCCGAAAGAACTTAGTTTTTATGCGTGGCCAAAAGCTTGGTCTCAAGCGTGTACAGGATTTGTATGTGAGGGATTGAAGCCGGGTTTTGTTAACTCCGTGAAGATAACTGTACCTAGTGTAATTGTATCCGTAGCTTTAAGTGCACTTAATGGATATGCATTAGCTTTTTGGCGTTTTAGGGGAGCATATTTCTTTTTTGGGCTATGCATGTTTGGTGCATTTATTCCTTATCAAGTAATGGTGTACCCACTTTTAAAAATAGAAGATTTCTTAGGTATTTATTCTTCATTACCAGGTATTATTCTTGTGCACACTATTTTTGGTATGCCAATTCTAACACTTATCTTCAGAAATTTTTACGCGAGTCTTCCAATAGATCTATTTAAAGCTGCCAGAATAGATGGTGGTAATTTTATAAAAATATTTTTCTACGTAATTATTCCAATGTCTACTCCTATAACTATCGTAGCTGTCATTCTTCAAGTTACAGGAATTTGGAATGATTTTCTTCTAGGATTAGTTTTTGCAGGAAGAGACAACCAACCAATGACAGTTCAATTAAATAATATTGTGCAAGTAGATTATGGTGTTGCCGAATACAATGTAGATATGTCAGCAACAATTTTAACTTCTCTAGTACCTCTTTTTGTATACTTTATTTCTGGAAGATGGTTTGTGCGTGGAATAGCAGCTGGGGCAATAAAAGGGTGAGTATGAAAAATAGTGTTGAAGTAAAAAATATATCCTTCAGTTATGGAAAAACTGAAATATTAAATGATTTAAGTCTTGATATTAAAGAAGGAGAATTCATGGTTTTACTTGGTCCTTCAGGTTGTGGAAAGACTACTTTATTAAACTGTATTGCTGGTCTTTTAGACCTAACGGATGGACAGATTTGGATTGAAGATGATAACGTCACATGGAAAGAACCAAAAGATAGATATATAGGAATGGTATTCCAATCTTACGCATTGTACCCAAGTATGACTGTTGAGAAAAATTTATCATTTGGTTTAAGAATGATGGGTACTGCAAAAGATTTAATTAATGAAAAAATTAAAAAAGCTGCAAATCTTCTACAAATAAATGAATTACTTAAAAGAAAACCCTCTCAACTCTCTGGGGGCCAAAGACAGCGCGTAGCTATTGGTAGAGCTCTGGTTAGGGATGCAAAAGTTTTTTTATTTGATGAGCCTTTAAGTAACCTTGATGCAAAACTAAGAGCTGAACTACGCTATGAAATTAAAAAACTTCATAGAGATTTATCAAATACTATGATTTACGTTACTCATGATCAAATAGAAGCTATGACGCTTGCAGACCGTATATCTGTTATGAAAGATGGATTAATACAACAATTAGATACTCCTAAGCAAATTTATAACAAACCAGCTAATTTATTTGTGGCTGGGTTTATTGGGTCTCCGAGTATGAATTTTTTAAATGCCAAATTTGAAAAATCAAATCAAAATATAATTGTTGGTAATAAGCAAATTGATATTTCTAAATATGAAAATATAAATAATGTGATTAATGATCAAGAAGTTGTCTTTGGAATAAGACCTGAAAATATAAACATAGAAAAAAATGAAAATTCTATTCACTGTAAAGTTGAATTAGTGGAACCTATGGGGGCAGACACTCTTGTGTGGACTAGTGTTGAAGGTAACCCAATATCTATTAGGCTAGAAGGAAGTTCAAATTTTAATTTAAATGATGAAATAAACATTTCATTTGATATAAATAAATCTTCAATATTCGACAGTAAATCAGAGGAGAGAATTTAATGAATAGAAACGAAGTAACAATGCAGTTGTATACAACAAGAAAATTTCAACCTTACGAGCCAATATTTAAATTCCTATCTGAGTCTGGAATTAAAAATATTGAATTATTTGATTTAGATAAAATTGATTTAGATAATTTTAAATCAATGATGGAAGAAAATAGTATTTCCATAAAATCTTCTCACATAAGTTTTCAAGCAATTACAAATACAGAAGAAACAATTAGTAGGATGAAATATCTAAATATTAAGCATGCGATAGTACCTTCTGTGCCTGAAAAATTTACTAAAGATTTTGCTTCAAATTTTGATCTTGATGAAGACACTTGGAATAACTTTGGTAAAGATCTCTCATCATATGTACAAACGTATGAAGATAATGGTCTAACTCTTGGTTATCATAATCATTCATTTGAATTTAGACCTCTTCCTAGTGGTAAGCTTCCAATAGAATGTATGATGGATCACGATGAAAATCTAAAAATGGAACTTGATCTTGGATGGGCAGTTGCTGGAAAAGCAGATCCACTTGATTGGATAGAAAAATATAAAAATAAAATTATTGGCTGTCACTTGAAAGATTTTTTTGATGAAACAAAAAATCTATTAGATCATAGTGAACAATCTGCTGTAGGAGAAGGTTTCATAGATTGGCCAAAGCTTCTTGCAGAAGTTAAAAAAACACCATGTGAAGTTTTTGTACTAGAACACGATGATCCAAAAGATTATAAAGAATATACAACAAAGTCTTTAGAATACCTAGAGACAATTTAATGAATATTGGAATTATTGGTTGTGGGAATATTTCTGAGACTTATTTTGAATGTCAAAAAATATTCAATAATTTCAAAATAGTTGCTTGCGCTGATATTAATAAGGAAGCTGCTTCTAATGCTGCATCTAAATATAATGTTAAATCTCTATCAGTTGAGGAAATTGTAGAAAGTAATGAAATTGATTTAATCATTAATTTAACAATTCCTGTAGCCCATAAAGAAATTATTACAAAATCACTACATAATGGAAAACACTGTTTTAGTGAAAAGCCTTTAGCAATGAATTTTGAAGAAGGTTTAGAGATACAAAAATTAGCAGATGAAAAGGGTTTATATGTTGGATGTGCACCAGATACTTTTCTAGGAGCTGCAGGCCAAAAAGCTAGAAAATTAATTGAAGACAATAAGATAGGTAAAATTGTTCTAGGTACATTTAATTTAATGTCTCACGGGATGGAGCATTGGCATCCTAATCCTGATTTTTTCTTTAAACCTGGAGCTGGACCAGTATTTGATGTTGGTGTTTATTACATTACTCAATTAGTAAACCTAATTGGATCAGTTAAACAAATAAATGCAATTAGTGGAACTGCTACAAATGAGCGAACAATAACAAGCCAACCTAGATATGGTGATAAAATTAAAGTTGAAACACCAACAACATTAATGGGATCGTTAGAATTTACAAATAATGCTAAAATCCAGTTTTTTTGTACTTGGGATGTTTGGAAAAATAATCACTCCACGATCGAGCTCTATGGATTAGATGGAAGTATGATTGTGCCTGACCCTAATTTTTTTAGTGGCGATTTATTAATGTCTCAAAAAGATAAAGATTGGGAAGTAATCAATAATGATAAAATGTTATTAGGTATACCTAATAAGAGTGATAATGATGGAAATAAAAAAGCAAATTATAGAGGTATTGGGCTTTCAGAAATGATTGATTCAATTGCTAAAAATCGTAAAGCAAGATGTTCACTTGAATTATCTCTTCATGTTTTAGAAATAATGGATGGTATAATAAAATCTGCAGAAGGAAAAAGATCGTATATTTTAACTACAAATCCAGAACAACCAGATTTACTAACTGAAGAAGAAATAAGTAAACTTAAAATCTAAATATGTCAGAAATTAAATTTCCATCTGATTTTATTTGGGGTGCATCATCTGCAGCCTATCAAATAGAAGGTGCTTGGAATATTGATGGAAAATCTCCCAGTATTTGGGATACTTTTACTCAAACTAAAGGTAATGTTCATAATGATGAAAATGCAAATATAACTTGTGATTTTTACAATAATTATAAAGAAGATATTTCCTTAATGAAAGAAGTCGGATTAAAAAGTTTCCGCCTTTCTACTGCATGGTCTAGAATTCTCCCTAATGGTATTGGCAAAGTAAATCAAAAAGGTTTAGATTTTTACAATCGTGTTATTGACACACTTTTAGAAAAAAATATTGAGCCTTTTATATGTCTTTATCATTGGGATTTACCTCAAATATTACAAGATAAAGGTGGTTGGTCAAATAGAGAATCTTCAGATTGGTTTACAGAATTTACAAATATTGTTGTATCGAATACTTGTGATAGGGTTAAAAAATTCTCAACTTTTAATGAACCTGTAGTTTTTACTCTTGCTGGATACGGACAAGGAATAATGGCTCCTGGTATAAGTGATTTTACAAAAACATTACAGGCTGTTCATCATGTGAATTTATCACACGGATATTCTATTAAAGAAATGAGATCAATTTCATCCGATCTTAAATGTGGTTGTGTAAATGTTATGGCTCCAATTAAATCAAATTCTAATAAAGAAAAAGATATTGAGGCTTCAAGAATTGCAAATGTTTTTTTCAATACTTTATTTACAGATCCTCAATATTTAGGAAAATATGATCCATATATAGCTCAGCAAATGAAAGATATAATTAAGGATGGAGATATGAAAATAAT
Source organism: uncultured Alphaproteobacteria bacterium (assembly GCA_902615745.1). Taxonomy (GTDB): domain Bacteria; phylum Pseudomonadota; class Alphaproteobacteria; order HIMB59; genus CACPNW01. The sequence continues at coordinate 132,973 of CACMQB010000001.1, forward strand.
TAAACAAAAATTAGATTATTTTGGACTTAATTTTTATTCACATTTTCATGTTCAAGCAGATCCAAGTGACAAATTATTTATGGGAGCCAAAACAAATAATGATGCAGGTTTTACTTTACTTCCTCCTCCAGATAATGCTGAAGTAAATCCGATGGGTTGGGAAATTGCTCCATCTTCTTTTTATGATCAAATTATGCAAGTAAAAGAACAATATGGAAGTCCAGTAATTTATATAACTGAAAATGGTGTAGCAACTGAAGATGTATTATCAAAAAAAAATACGATATCAGATGAAGAAAGAATTAGTTTTTATAAACGATATTTAACCAGCTTAAATAAAGCAATGAATGATGGGGCTGATGTTCGAGGTTTTTATGCATGGTCGTTTACAGATAATTTTGAATGGCATAGGGGATATGACATGAGATTTGGAATGGTGTATATAGACTATGAAAATCAAAAAAGAATTCCAAAAGATTCATTTTTCTTTTATAAAAATCTTATAGAAAGTTCAGTAATTACTTAGTAATTTTGTTGTAGCTTATCTGATTTTGTTCAGTTAAAACTTCGTTAAATTTTGAAAGATCATTATCAACTTTTTTTAGCATTGAATTAAATTCTGATCTTTTAGTTACAACTAATGAAATATCAGCAACAATTAAATCTATAACAAAAAATTGATCCTTTGATTCTTTGACACGCCATGTTACAACAACTGATCCCGTATCAGTAAATATTTTCATATCAATCAGAGTTATTTGATTTTTATTGTCATATTTTGATTTTGTTAATTCATAAGTTTGGTTTGAATAACCTTGCATCATTGAAGCTATATTTAGTGCTAAATGTCGTTTAAAATTATCAATGTAAATTTTTTTTGTATTTTTATCTGATTTTTTCCAAGCTTCTCCTGCAACAAATTTAGCAATACCAGTACCAGCAAAATTATTATTAATTGTATTTTCTATTAAAAGAAATCTGTTTTCATTAGAGAGATTTTGATTTTTATAAGCTTCAAGTATTATATCAATTTCTCTTTTCAACCATTCTGAGGTTTCATCAGAATATAAATTTTTTGAAATAAAAATTATAAAAATAAAAATAAATAAATAAAATTTCATTATTCAAATTCAATGCTAATAAGAGGAAGAGGGGTTAATTCTGAGTCATCCACATTATTAATCGCTGCTTTTCTGTTTTGATAGTAAGAACTTCTTACTGCAGCATAATAATCTACTGAATTATCTCTTAATGCATTAACTTCATCAATTATTTGTGATCTTGTATCAACTGCATTAACTGCTGTTCTCATTGGTACTAACCAAGCTTCACCCTCACTTACTGCATATGCATTAATTGGATCAGTCATCATCGTTAAAATCATTCCCGAAGTATCTCTAAGGTTTGACGGACCAAATAATGGAAGAACAATATAAAAACCATCTCCAACACCCCAGGTAGCAAGTGTTTGTCCATAATCTTCTTCTTTTTCTTCAAGTCCGATTTTTTCAGCTATATCAAATAATCCAAATACCCCTACGGTACTATTAACAATAAATCTTCCTGATGATTGAACTGCATTTTCACCCTGACCTTGTAGTAATTGATTAACAACAACTAAGGGAGCTCTTAAATTACTCAAAAAATTATTTATGCCACTTTGTAGTGGAGAGGGTAATTTTTTGTAGCCTTTTGAGATTGGTTCTAAAACAATTCTATCAGCTACATTATTAAAACTAAATATGGCTCTATTTATAGGCTCAAAAGGATCATATATTTCATCCTCTATTGTCGTTGTTTCAAAATCCTCTGAGTCAGTATTTACCTGATCAGCATCACTAGCAATTACATTATAGGAAATTGAACTGAAAAATAGAAAAAATAGAATTATAATTTTTTTAATCATATACTAATCACTAATATCTAAACTATTATTTAATATAGTTTATAAATTACATTATATATATCTGTATTATAGCAAAAAAATGACAGAAAATTCGCAAAATTATCTTGATTTATTGAATAAAGAGCAAAGAAATGCCGTACAGCAAACTGATGGCTCACTACTCGTTTTAGCTGGTGCTGGTAGTGGAAAAACTAGAGTATTAACCTTCAGAATCTTAAATATATTAATTAAAAAACTTGCCACTCCTAGACAAATCTTAGCAGTCACTTTTACAAATAAAGCTGCAAGTGAAATGAAGTCACGAATCGGAGATGCATTAAATTTCCCTATAGATAATATGTGGGTAGGAACATTTCACTCTTTATCGCTAAGAATACTAAGACAACATTATGAGGAAGTAGGATTGAGAAAAAATTTTTTAATTATTGATGTAGATGATCAGTTAAAATTGATTAAAAATATTTGTGAGGTAGAAAAAATAGACACAAAAGAAACTTCACCCAAATATTATTTATCAGCAATAGATAATTTAAAAAACAAAGGAGTAAGCCCGAATGAATTGAGTGAAAATAAATATCGGAAAAACGATAAAGAAATTCGAAAAATATATAGTATTTATCAGTCTGAACTTCTTCGATTAAATAGTGTTGATTTTGGTGACTTAATTTTATTTTGTATAAAAATTTTTCAAAAAAATAATAATGTATTATCCAAATATCAAAACATTTTTAAATATATTCATGTAGATGAATATCAAGATATTAATCCAATACAACAACAATGGATTCATTTTTTATATAAAGGAAATAAGAATATATGTTGTGTTGGTGATGATGATCAATCAATATATTCTTGGAGAGGAGCTGATGTTACTAATTTATTAAATTTTGAAAAAAATTTTGATAATGTAACAATTGTAAGGCTTGAACAAAATTATAGATCGACAAGAAATATATTAAGTTGTGCATCAACTCTTATTTCTAAAAATAAAGGAAGATATGGAAAAGAATTATGGAGTAAAAATCAAATTGGTGAAAAAATTACGATTAACGGATTTTGGGAAACAAAAGAGGAGTCTGTTTTTGTAACAGACAAAATAGAAAATATACTAAAAGATAAAATAAAATTGAGTGAAATCTCAATTTTATTTCGAGTTGCAGCTCATACAAGATCGTTTGAAGAAAGATTAATTAATCTTGGATTGCCTTATAAAATAATTGGAGGACTACGATTTTATGAAAGAAAAGAAATTAAAGATATAATTGCGTATTTAAGATTAACAAATAATCTATCTGATGACTTAGCTTTTGAAAGAATAATAAATGTACCTAAAAGAGGAATCGGAAAATCAACAGTTAGTAAAATCAGTAGCTATGCGAGAATGAATAATATTTCTCTATTTGAATCTGCACAACAGCTGACATTTAAGAGTAATTCAAAAGCCAAGGGAGAATTATATAATTTTACTGACAATATTTTAAAATGGCAAAAGGTTAAGAAGAAATTTGACCATATTGAATTAGCAAAAGTAATAATAGAAGACTCTGGCTATTTAGATTACTTAAAAAAAGAGGAAGAAAACTCAAATAAACCTGATAGTCTATCAAGAATAGATAATTTAAATGAATTTATAGAAAGTTTAAAAGAATTTGAAAACATAGAAGGTTTTTTGGAACATGTATCTTTGGTCATGGAAAACATAACAAATACTTCAGAAGAAACACTAACACTTATGACAATGCATGCTGCTAAAGGTTTAGAGTTTGATTACGTATTTTTAGCTGGTTGGGAGGAAGGAGTTTTTCCAAGCCAAAGATCAATAGAAGAGACTGGTAATCAGGGATTAGAAGAAGAAAGAAGATTGGCATATGTTGCTTTAACCAGAGCAAGAAAAAAGATATATATTACCTACGTAAATCAAAATAGATACTCTTTTGCATCACATGATTATAATTTACCTTCTAGATTTATAAGCGAGCTGCCAGAAGATAAAGTAGAGATAAATGATTCCAAATATATTCAAGATAATAACTTTTTAGATAATTTTTTAGAAACTGATTCATTTAGTGAAGATATTATTACGCCGGGAAGAAAAAGATTATTAGAAAACTCAAAAAAAAATAATATTGATTGGGACTTTAACCAGGATTTTGAATATGAAGTAGATATTTCTAAAGGAAAAAATGTCTATCATCAAAAATTTGGAAATGGAAAAATTATAAAACTAGATGGTGATAAAGCTTTAATTGATTTTGATAATTTTTCTTCAAAAAAAATATATTTAAAATTTTTGAAAATTATTGATTAATTTTTTTAAGAAATTCTTTTTCGTTTAAAATCTTAATTCCTAATTGCGTTGCTTTATTTATTTTTGAACCTGCTTTTTCTCCAGCAATTAGAAAATCTGTTTTTTTACTAATACTAGACAATATTTTTGCTCCTTTAGTTTTTGCCAAGTATTTAGCTTCATCTCTTGATAGTTCAAATAAGGTACCTGTGAAAACTAAATGTTTATTTGAAAAAAAATTATCCAATACTTCATTCTCAATAAATGTAATAGATAAATGATTTTTTAAATTTTTTATAGTTTCCTTATTTATATTTTCAGAAAAAAAATCTATAATAGAAGAGATTGCTTTTGGCCCTAAACCATCAATATTTTCCAACATATCTATATTATTTGAAGATGAAATAAAAACATCTAACTTTTTAAACTCGTTTGCTAAAATTTCAGCATTAACTTCTCCAATAAATCTAATGCCAAGAGAATAAATAAATTTATCTAATGATATTTTTTTAGAATTATTTATAGAATTAATTAAATTAGTAAAAGATAATTTACCCCATCCATCTAACTCAATTATTTCTGATTCAAATTTTTCAAGATTGAATATATCTTCCACTTTATTTATGTATTTTAAATTAAATAATTGCTTAACTTGTTTCTCACCAAATCCATCAATATTTAAACTTTTCTTACTGACGAAATGAATTATTCTTCCTATTTTTTGTGAACTACAACCATATGTATTCGTGCACCTAAGTATTGCTTCATCTTTTTCCTTTAAAACATTACTCTTACAGATAGGACAATTTCTAGGAGGTTTTATTTTAGTATTTAATTTACTATTTTTTTTAACTAATCTTGTAACATATGGAATAACATCTCCTGCTCTTTCAATTTCAACAAGATCTAAAACATTTATTTTTTTTTTATTTATTTCATCAAAATTATGCAAAGATGCATTAGATATAATGACACCGCCTAAATTGACAGGTTGCAATCTGGCTACAGGTGTAATTGCACCAGTTCTCCCAACTTGGAAATCAACAGATTGAATTATAGTATTAGCTTTTTCGGCAGAAAACTTTACGGCTATTGCCCATCTTGGGTTTTTTCCTACATAACCTAATCTTTCTTGTAATTTAAAACTATTTATTTTTACGACTAATCCATCAATATCATAATCAATACCTGATCGCTTTTGATCTATTTGATTATAAAATTTAATTATTTCTTCAACTGAGCCACATTTTTTAATTAGATTATTAGGAATAATGTTCCAACTCTTTAATTGTTTATAATAATTCTCAATTTTATCAAAATTATTAGAACATTTACCAATTCCATGAGGTATGAATTTTAGTGGTCTACTATGACTAATAGAAATATTAAGTTGTCGGAGGCTTCCAGCTGCAGCATTCCTAGGATTAGCAAATTTATATTTATTCTCTAACTTGGAATTAAGTCTTTCAAAATCACTCTTATTTAAGAACACCTCCCCTCTAATTTCAATAAAATCTGGAAAGCCTTTTTCTAATTTCACTGGAATATTTTTTATATTTAAAATATTTTCAGTAACATCTTCACCAACAAATCCATCCCCTCTCGTGCCTGCAGATACCAGATTTCCATTTTTATAGACAAGATTTAAAGATAGTCCATCAATCTTTGGCTCACAAATATATTGAAAATCATTATCATTGTCTAAATTTAAAAATTTTACTGAACGTTTTATAAACTCTTTTATATCATTACTATCAAAAGCATTAGCAAGTGAATACATTTGAGAGTCATGTTTAATTTTTTTGAAATTATTTTTTACTTTACTCCCATAAAATTTGTTAGGACTATTTTTTAAAATTAAACTTGGATATTTTTTTTCTAAAACATCATTTTCTTTTACTAGCTTATCAAATTCTTGATCTGTTATTTTAGGTTTATCTAACGTGTGATAATTGTAATTATGTTCTTTAATTAAATCAGCAAGCTCTTTTAATCTTTTTAAAATTAACTCTTTATCCATCAAAAAAATTTCTGATTTTTTTCAAGAATGTTTCTTCACTATCAGTTTTCTCAACTAAATTATAACTATATTTATACCATTTAGATTCAGGATAATTATATCCTAGTAATGCAGCTGTATTATAGCTGTCTTCATACATACCTAATTCATAATAAATTTCTACCATTCTATGTAATGCCTCTGGGGTAAATTTAGTTATTGAGAATTCATCTACAACTATTTTAAATCTATTTAATGCCGCAATGTATTTTTCATTTTCTAAATAAAATCTTCCTATCTCCATGTGTTTTGCTGCAATATTTGATTTAACTAATATAATTTTTTGTCTACTATCTTTTGCATACTTACTTTCTGGAAATCTTGTAATAACTTGATTAAGAGAATTTAATGCTACATCATTATAATATCCATCTAATGCTTCATTCTGAAGTTGTTCATAATTACATATAGCTATCATATAATAAAAATAATCTAAATTTTTATGAGATGGGTATTTATTGATAATTTTACCATAATTTAAGATAGCACTTTCGTAGTCCATTTTGATATAATTTATAAATGCAATCATTATTTCTGACTGAATTGCTTCATTAGATAATGGAAATAGTTTATTAATTTCTTTGAATTGCTGCATAGCTAATTCAAAGTTTTGATCATCAAAATTTATTTTAGCTAATTTGTATAAGGTTTCTGGCTCGCTCAATAGATTTTTATTTTTACCAATATTTGAATTAGTTTTATTAGAACAACTAATGCATATAAATAATAATATTAGACAGATAATTTTTTTTATCATAATTTATTTATATATTTAAATTTAAAAATTTGAATGAAATATATAACTAAATATAAATCCCCAAATTATAATTCAAGAAACAGTTCAAAAATACAACTTATTATAATTCATTATACAGCCTTGAAAAATACCTTAGATGCTGTTTCTTATTTATGTAACAAGGAAAAAAAAGTAAGTTCTCACTATCTAATTTCTCAAAATGGAACTGTTTACAACTTAGTAAAAGATAAATTTAGAGCATGGCATGCGGGACAGGGATTCTGGCAAGAAATAACGGATATAAATTCTATTTCTATAGGTATTGAGCTTGATTACAATCCGAATGGAAAAAATAATAAATTCTCATTTAAAATGATATATTCACTAAAAAAACTTATTCTTAAATTACAAAAAAATTATGAAATTAATAAAAATAGTATTCTAGCACATTCAGATATCGCTCCTTTTAGAAAAATCGATCCTGGAAAAAACTTTCCATGGCAAGAACTCTCTACTTCAAAGTTAATTTTAAATCTAAAAAAACTAAAAAAGGTAGAAATAAAAATTATGGAAAAATGGTTTTATGTCCATAATTTGAAATCAAAAAAACAAAAAATAATTTTAGCACTATCTTTGATTGGATATGATACGCGTGAAGTCTATAAAAATTCTAAACTTTATAATAAGCTTATCACCGCATATAGAATTAGATATTTAAATTATGAAGATAAAATCAAAAATAAATCCATATATAATGATTTAATCAAACACTTATTCAATTATATGTTGACGAAAAAATAAATAAATTTATTACGAATTTAGATGGTGCGATGATCGCTTGAGTAATCAAGAGGAAAGTCCGGGCTCCACTGGAAAAAAAACCAGGTAATACCTGGCAAGTGAAAGCTTAGGGAAAGTGCAACAGAAAATATACCGCCTAAGAAGGTAAGGGTGAAAAGGTAAGGTAAGAGCTTACCGCTTTTTTGGTAACAAAAAAGGCTTTGCAAACCCTTTTTGGAGCAAGGTCAAATAGGAATAGCAATCAGTTCCAGCTGAGTTATTCGGGTAGACTGCTTGAAACAAATGGTGACATTTGTTCTAGATTAATGATCATCAATTTTTATTAAATTACAGAACCCGGCTTATGCACCATCTATAAATTTATTGAGAACATACAAAGAACATTTATCATAATTTCATATACCCATTGACGCCCATATAATCCCATGGTAACCCATATTTAATGGATTTATTTGTATCTAAATATATTAATAAAATAGATAAGAAGGGAAGAGTTTCTCTACCTTCTAGCTTTAGAAATGTACTTCCAAAAGCTAATAGAAATGAAATTATTTTATACAAATCTATTAAAACACCATCTATTGAGGGCTGTGGTGTTGGAAGATTAAAAGAAATCGCAAAAAGAATTAATAATCTTGATTTTTTTTCCGAAGATTATGACGATTTTTCAACATCAATATTTTCTGAAATAATTACAACCAATATTGATAAAGAAGGAAGATTTTTAATTCCTGAAGAATTAAAATTATATGCTGGCATTAATACTGAAGCTGCTTTTTTTGGTCAAGGCCATTACTTTCAAATTTGGGAACCAAAAAAAGGTCTAAAAAATACTGAAGTTTCAAGAATACGTCTTTTAAAAGAAAAAAAATCATTACGAATGATGTTAACACAATAAAAAATAATATGAAAAATTTACATAAGTCGGTAATGATAAAAGAAATAATATCCTTTCTGCCAATAACAAAATCAATAAATGTAATAGATGCAACTTTTGGTGGTGGCGGTTATTCAAAAACTATCCTTGAAAAATTTAATGTAAATCAATTGTTAGCAATAGATAGAGATCCAATTTCAAAAGTATTTGCAAAAGAAATAGAATCTAAATTTTCAAATTTTTCTCTAATAAATAATAGATTTAGTAAAATTGAAGAAATAGTAAATAATTCAAAGTTGAAAGAGAAAAAATTTGATATAGTTCTTTTCGATATAGGTACAAGTTCAAATCAAATAGATAATGCGCAAAGAGGTTTTTCATTCAACAAATCTGGACCACTTGATATGCGAATGGGCTCTTCAGATAAAAATGCTTATGATATAATTAATAATTATGAAGAAAAAAATTTAGCTGATATAATTTATCGATATGGAGAAGAGCGTTATTCAAGAGTTATTGCAAAAGAAATAGTAAAAAATAGAAAAATAAAATTTATAAATGACACAATAGAATTATCAAACATTATAAAAAAATGTTTACCTAAAAAAAATCAATTAAAAAACAAGATTCATCCTGCAACAAAAACATTTCAGGCAATTAGAATTTATGTGAATGATGAGTTAAATGAACTAAAGACGAGTCTAGAAAAAACTTTAAAAATTTTAAATAAAGAAGGTTTAATTTTAGTAGTTTCTTTCCAAAGTCTAGAGGATAGAATTGTGAAAGATTTTTTTAACCACAAAAGTGGTAAACGATGGCGTTCCTCCCGCCACTACCCGGAGTTACCTGATAAACTGGCAACTCAACTTAAAATAATCACCAAAAAACCAATATTGCCATCAGCTTCTGAGATTTTAGAAAATCCCAGATCTAGATCAGCAAAACTTCGGGTAGCTCAGAAAATTTAATTATGAAGTATACTAAATCAATTATACTCTTCTTAATTTTAAATTTGATACTGGTTTTTTCAATGATTTTTATTGCCAACCATACAAGAGAAATCGAAAAAAATAATCATAATTTTAAAGTTAAAATATCTAAAATTTCAGAAAATTTAAAAATTAATAAAATTGAATTAGCCACTCATCAAAATGGCTCATATTTAAAAACAATGTATAAATTGTATTTTGATGAATCTCAAAATGATAATGTTCCTCTTATTGTAAAAATGGAAGAACTTTCAAATCAAGATAAAAATTTAAAACTTGTTAGTTCAAATAATTAATTAATGTTAATTAGACTGAAATTATTTGATAGTGATTCTTTAAAATTACTTCATAGAAGAGTTTTTTTTTCAATTACAATTTTTATCTTTGTCTATTTTATATCTATTTATAGAATCTCATCAATTATGCTCTTTCCTGATTTAATTGAGGATACTAATAATTATGTAAAAAAAGATATTAGGGGCAATATTTATGATAGGAATGGAAATATAATTGCCACCTCAATTGAAAGCATCTCTTTATCAATTAATCCTAATAAGATAAGAAACAAAAAAGAACTTTCTAATAAATTGGGATTAATTCTTGATTTAGATATAAAAAAAATAGAAAAAAAATTATTATCGACGAGTAAATTCGTTTGGATAAAAAGAAATATATCTCCAATTGAATATCAAGAAATAATTAATCTTGGTGAAATAAATATCAAAGCTCACAAGGAATTTAAAAGAATATATCCCTATAAAAATACTTTATCACATATTATTGGGTATGTAGATGTTGATCAGAATGGACAGAGTGGAATTGAGAGGTATTTTGAAAATGATCTATCAAAATCACAAGACATAACTATTAGTATTGATGCTAATTTACAGCAGTTGGTTAGAGAAAATCTCTTAACAACAATAAATAATTACAAAGCTGAATCAGGCTTAGCTATAGTTATGGATATTACTAGCGGACAAATCTTATCATCAGTAAGTTTTCCTGATTATAATCCTGAGGACAAATCGTCATTTAATAATAATAATTTAATAAATAGAGTTTTTCAGTCTAATTACGAAATGGGATCAACATTCAAACCAATAACTGCAACTATTGGATTTGATTTAAATATTTTAGATTCTAAGATGACTTTTGATGTTACAAATAAATATTTAAATATAGGTGATCATGATAAATACAAAGAAAATGGTATTTATGATGTTGAAAAAATAATTGTTGAATCATCCAACATTGGTACTGCTCAAATTGCTACTTTGATTGGAAAAAAAAATCAAAAAGAATTTTTTAAAAAATTAGGTTTCGATAAAAAAATAAATATAGAAAACAAAGAAAGTTCACCTCCTTTAGGAAATAAAAACAATTGGGGTAAATTAGAAACAGCAACTATAGGATTTGGTCATGGATTTGCAATTACACCTCTTCATTTAGTCAAAGCTTATGCTTCACTGGCAAATAATGGAAACGAAGTTTTCCCTACACTACAATTAAATAAACAATTTCAACAAAGACAAATTTTAAATAATATAAAATCATCAAAATTCTTTATCAATTTATTAAATTCTGTTGTTCTCAAAACTGAGTATACTGGACCCAGAGTAAAAGTAGATGGTTATTCTGTAGGAGGTAAAACAGGAACATCAGAATTATTAAATCCAAATGGTGGATATTACAAGGATAGGAACTTAACGTCCTTTATTGGAATATTCCCTACAAATAATCCAAAATATGTAGTTTACACTGCTATTGAATATCCAAAAAAAGAAACAGGCACTAAACAAAGAATGACTGGAGCAAGAGTAAATGCACCCCTAGTAAAAAATATTATTATAAATATTATAGGTCTTTTTAATATTTCAAAAGATAAAAATGATGAACTTCTAAAAGTAGACACAAATTTTTTATATAGAAAATTAAATGCTACTATCTAATTTATCAAAAGTTATAACTGTAAATAAAACATACAATTTTTATAAAAATAAATATTTCTCTGCAATTACTTCAAATTCAAAATTTACTAATAACAAAACGCTGTTTGTTTATGACAAAAATACAAAGGTAAAAAAGATTTATTTAGACGAAGCACTTAAGAATAAAACCCCTGCTATAATTTCTAATAAATATATTAATAATTTAAAAATTCCTCAATTTCTTGTATCTAATATTAATTTAGAGACCTATTCTTTATTAAATAAGCTTCATAATAATCTTCCCTTTAAAACTCTAGCAGTTACGGGTACAAATGGAAAGACATCAGTTGTTTGGTATATTTCAAAAATTCTTAATTCACTAAAATATAACAATATAACGGTAGGAACCTTGGGACATTTTATAAACGGAAAAAAAATAAATAATATAAATTTAACAACTCCTGCCTATGAGGAATTATTTAAATATGGATCTTCGAATAAAAAACAAAAAAATATTTACATTTTTGAAGCTTCAAGTCATGCCTTAGAACAAAACAGGTTAAGAAATTATCCTATAAATATTGCAGCTATTACAAATATTTCCAGAGATCATCTTGATTACCATAAAACATTCTCAAATTATAAAAAATCTAAAATTAAACTTTTTACTAATCATTTAGAAAGTAGTGGATTTGCTATAATTAATTCAAGGTTAAAAATCTCAACAGAATTAAAAAAAAAATTAATAAAAAAAAATGTAAAATTAAAATATTTTGGAAATAAAAGTATAAAATTAATAAAAATCAAAGATTTTGTATATTTAAACATCAATAATAAAAAATATAAACTGAAAGATCTCAAACTTAAAACAAATATAGAATTAGAAAATTTAGAATGTGCCATTACTTGTTGTTTAGCACTTAATATTAGTAAAAACAAAATCATAAAAGTATTATCAAAAGTTACTAATCCTTCAGGTCGCCTAGAAACAATTGAATATAAGAAAAAAAAATCAAAAATTATTATTGATTATGCACATACACCAGATGCTTTAAAAAAAATACTTCTTGCATATAAAATCAAAAAATTAAAACCAGCAATTTTATTTGGTTGTGGGGGTGATAGAGATAAAAGTAAGCGAAAATCAATGGCATTAATTGCAAATAAATATGCTGGTAAAATTTATATAACGGATGACAATCCTAGAAATGAAAATCCATCTAAAATAAGAAAAAATATCTTAAAATATTGTCCTAGAGCTATTGAAGTATCTGATAGAAGAAAAGCAATTAAAGTAGCTATCAAAGAATTAAAAATGAATGAAATTTTAATAGTAGCAGGAAAGGGGCACGAAAAATTTCAAATTTTAAAAAATAAAACAATTAAGTTTGATGACTTTAAAGTTGTGAAAGAATTATTAAATTAATGATCGAATCAAATAAATTAGAAAAATATATAATATCTAAAAAAGATAAAATTAAAATATCAAGTAAAGATATTAAAAGTGGCGATATATTCCTTGCTTTAAAAGGTAGAAGATTTCATGGAAATAAATTCATAAATGAAGCAATAAATAAAGGTGCAAGATTTTGTATAACTGATAAGAAAAATTTTAAAGCGAATAAAAAAATTTTATATGTAGATAATATTTATAAATATCTTTCAGAAATAGCAAAAAGAAAGCGAGATTTATATAAAGGTAAAGTAATAGGTATTACTGGCAGCGCCGGTAAAACAACTTTAAAAGAAACCCTAGCATTTTTCTTAAAAAAAGATCATATCATTTCTTACTCAAAGAAAAGTTATAATAATCATTTAGGTGTATTAATATCTTTACTAAATTTAAATTTAAAATCGAATTTTGCAATTTTTGAAATTGGAACAAATAATTTTGGTGAGATAAAAATTCTTAGTAATTTAGTTAAGCCATCAGAAGTATTTATTACTAATATACAATCTACACATCTTGAAAATTTCCAAACTAAAAACAATATTGCCAGAGAAAAATCTGATATTTTTATTTCAAAACATAATAATAATAGACAAAAGCTATATCTAAATGTTTCATCTAAATCCGAAAAAATTTTAATTACAAAGGCTAAAAAAGAAAAAAATCTAAAAATAATTCGTATTGATAATTTTTCAAAAAATTATTTTATTAAAAAAATATCTCCTTTTAAAAAAATTTATAAAGTAACTTTATCAATTAATAAAAAACTTATTAATATTATTACTAAAGTAGTAGTAATGCATAGATTAAATAATTTATTATTTTGTCTTGCATTTTATAATGAAAATTCTTTAAATATTAAATCAGTTGTAAATCGTTTCAAGTTTTTAAAACCAGTTGAAGGTAGGGGGTTAGTTCATAAAATTTCTTTAAATAATAAAAAAATAAATATTATTGATGAATCTTATAATGCTAATCCAGATACAATGATGCAAAGTATACAAAACTTAAATAACATAAAATTAAATAATAATAAAAAAATAATAATAATTGGAACGATGAATGAACTGGGAAATAATTCTTATAAAATTCATTATAAATTACTAAGACAATTAGATGACAATATTTTTAAATTTGTAATTTTATGTGGCGAATTCTTTGAATTATCTATAAAAAATTTTTTAAATCCAAAAAATGAATTTATCTATTTTAAAAATACAAATAAAATCATGCGATTTTTAGAAGATAAAGTGCATAATAATGACATTATTTTAATTAAATGTTCTAATTCAACAAAAATAAATAAGTTTGCAAAAACATTATTAAAGCAGGTATCGATTTGATTAAATATTTAGCCTTTGAATACCAATCTTTATTTAGTTTTCTAAATATTTTTAGCTATATAACATTCAGAGCTGGCGCTTCTGTTCTTACCGGATTATTTTTTTCTCTAATATTTGGAAATTATATTATTAATAAATTATCTAATATTCAACCAACTGGCCAGCCAATAAGAGATGACGGTCCGGAGTCACATTTAATTGCAAAAAAAGGTACTCCTACAATGGGTGGATTATTGATTATTCTAAGTGTTTTTGTCTCCACCATTATTTGGGGTGATTTACAAAATATTTTTATATGGATTTTACTTTTAACTATTTTGATTTTTGGATCTATTGGTTTTGCAGACGATTACAAAAAAATAAAATCAAATACAAGTGAGGGTATTTCATCAAAAATAAGAATTATATTTCAAATTATTTTTTCATTTTTCATTACATATTTAATTCTGATTAATTTAGATCCAAGCATAAGCAAATCTATGACATTTCCTTTCTTTAAAAATTTAATTATAGATTTTGGAATATTCTATTTTCTAATTTCCATATTTATAATTATTGGATCGGCTAATGCAGTAAACTTAACTGATGGGCTTGATGGTTTAGCAATTGTCCCTGTAATGATTGTTGCTATGTCATTTGCATTCATAGCTTATGTTTCAGGTAATATAGTTTTTTCTAATTATTTACTTATCCAATATATTCCTGGAACTGGTGAATTAGCAGTTTTTTGTGGCTCTTTAATTGGAGCTGCTTTAGGTTTTCTATGGTTTAATGCACCGCCTGCTAAAGTTTTTATGGGTGATACTGGATCTTTAGCATTGGGTGGATCTTTAGGCTCAATAGCGATAATATGCAAACATGAAATTCTTCTTGCAATAATAGGAGGGTTATTTGTTCTAGAAACCTTGTCTGTTGTAATCCAAGTATTTATTTTTAAAATGACAGGAAAAAGAGTATTTTTAATGGCTCCACTACATCACCATTTTGAAAAAAAGGGATGGCATGAGTCAACAATAGTTATTCGTTTTTGGATAATTACTATTGTATTAGCTTTGATAGGCTTAGCTACTTTAAGAATAAGATAATGTATTTAATTTACGGAATTCAAAAATCAGGTCTTTCTATTGTAAATTATTTTGAAAATAAAAAAATAAAATTTAAGATGTGGGATGATAATCCAATAGTAAGAAAAGCTATAAAAAAAAATTATAATAAAGATTATTTTTTTAATATTAAAAAAGATAATCTGAATGATTTTGAAAAAATTTTTGTTAGCCCAGGTATATCTTTAAGACAAAAAAAATTTCAAAAAAAAAATATATCTAAAAAAGTAAATAGAGACTTAAATCTATATATTTCTAATTTAACAAATCAAAAGATTGTAGCTATTACTGGAACAAATGGGAAATCCACAACAACTAAATTAATAGGAGATATTTTAAAAAAAAATAATATTAAAACATTTGTTGGTGGCAATATTGGAGAATCATTATGCAATGCTTTTCTTTTGAAAAAAAAATATAAAGTTCATGTTATCGAATTAAGCTCCTTTCAATTAGAAACTGTTAAGTTACTTGATAGCAAAATATCAGTAATAACAAATTTATCTAACGATCATTTAGATAGGTACAAAAGTATTAGTGATTATATTAATCAAAAAAAAAATATTATTTCTAAAAATGGAATTAATTTGTTGTCCATTGATGACATTTATTCTAGAAAAATATTTAATCAAAAAAAAATTAAAAATAAAATTAGTTTTTCTTTAGTCGATAAATCAGCTGATTGTTTCGCTAATAATGATTATATTCTAGATAATTACTTCAAAAAAAACAGAAAATTATTTATAAAAAAAATTTCAAAAGATTTAGATGGTCATTTTAATATCCAAAATATTTTAATAGCATACATATGTAGCAAAATATTAAAAATTCCAGAAACTAATTTTCTTAAGGTTATTAAAACATTTAAGGGTCTTCCATTTAGATCATCTACAGTTTTTACAAATAATAAATTAAAAATAGTAAATAATAGTAAATCTACTAATTTAAATTCAACAATAAATTCAGTTGTAAATTACAATAATATTTACCTAATCTTAGGAGGTATAGCTAAAGAAAAAAATTTTGAAATTCTTCTGAAATATAAAAATAAAATTAGTTGTGTATATACCTATGGAAAATCAGGATCTTTTATTGAAAAAAAATTAAAAAAAGAATTAGTTGTAAAAAGATCGGCAAATTTAAAATCAGTTATCAAAAAAACCTTTAAGGATATTAAAAAAAATTCAAATCAATCAACTATATTGTTCGCTCCTGCATGTGCCTCTTATGATCAATACAAAAATTTTGAAGAAAGAGGCATACATTTTAATAAATTAATTAAAAATTATATAAATTAACCATGGAATATTTAAAAAATTGGTGGACCTCAATTGATAGAATTAACATAATATTAATATTATCATTGGGTTTTACAGGATTAATACTTTCATTTTCCATAGGCGAAAATTTATCTATAAATAGACACTCTATTTTTTTTCTTTTTTCAATTTTCTTACTTATTGTGCTATCAGACTTAGATAGTAAAAATATAAGAAGAATTTCATTATTTTTATTTATTATTTTATTAATAATAATAGTGTTAATACTTTTTTTAGATTATGAAGTTAAAGGTGCTAAGAGATGGTTCAAAATATTTAACTTTACACTACAACCTTCAGAGATAATTAAGCCTATTTTTGTCATATTGACTGCATGGTGTATAAGTAAATCTATAGAAGATAAAAAATTTTATTTACCATTACTGTTTGTCTTTTTCTTCTTGCTTTTATCTTTAATACTTATGCAACCTGATTTGGGAATGACAGTTTTACTGTCAGCAACTTTTTTTTGCCAGTTATTTGTTGCTGGTTTATCAATTTTTTTAGTTATTGTTGCATTTTTATTTATATTAGGAATATCAATCTTTTCTTATTTTACTTTTGATCATGTTCAATCAAGAATTAATTCATTTCTTGGTGGGTTAGGTGGGACTGATACATACCAAATAGATTTAAGTATTCAAGCTTTCAAAAATGGCGGGCTACTTGGTAAGGGTCCAGGGCAAGGTATTTTAAAAGAAAAAATTCCTGATGCTAACACAGATTTTATTTTTGCTGTTGCTGGAGAAGAATTAGGATTTATCTTTTGCTTAATCATTATTTTTATAATTCTATCTATTATAGTAAGAAGCTTGTTAAAAGTTCTACAACTTGAAGATCCATATAAAATTATAGCAATTAGTGGTTTAATTTGCTCATTTGGATTACAATGCTTAATTAATATCTTTAGCTCGTTAGGTCTTATACCAACAAAAGGTATGACACTACCATTCGTAAGCTATGGAGGTTCTTCCATGATATCAATAGCAATATTATTTGGTTTTTTATTATCACTTACAAATAGAAAAAATGAAGAATTATGAAAAAAAATTTTTTACTAATTACAGGAGGAACAGGCGGGCATGTTATACCAGCGAAAAATTTTGCTAATTATTTATCTACCAAAAATATAAAATGCACAATAATAACTGACAAAAGAGGCTATAAATACTTTAATAATTATAATCAAAAAATTTATATAATTAGCTCATCAAATTTAAATGGGAACATAATATTTAAAATCTTTGGCATATTTCAAATTTTATTAGGATTAATTCAATCATATATTATTATATTTTTATTAAAACCATCCCACTCTATTTCGTTTGGAAGTTATGCTTCGTTTTCTCCAATGTTAGCATGTATTTTATTTAAACCATTTTATAAAGTTAAGCTCTATATACATGAACAAAATTCAATAATGGGCAGAACGAATAAATTTTTTCTAAATTTTATAAATAAATTATTTTTAAATTTTGATATTAAATCTAAAATCAACTCAAAGTTTAAAGGTAAAATATTTATAGTAGGTTCTCCAGAAAATAATTTTAAAGAAAATACTAAAATAAGTAATAAAAATTCTAAGATTAACTTTACAATTTTTATTTCTGGTGGAAGTCAAGGTTCAGAATTTGTATCAAACTTTGCAACAAATCTAATTAAAATTGTAGATAATGAAAAAATTATAAAAGCTAATTTTATATTTCAGTGTTCTAAACATTTGATAAAAAAACAAGAGGAAAAATTAAGAAATATTAAATCACCAATCATTTTACAAGATTTTTTCATAAATGTAGAAGAAATACTAGCTAATGCTAATTTAGCAATATGTAGAGCTGGAGCAGGCACAATTGTTGATTTAATTAATTTTAAAGTACCCTCAATATTAATCCCTCTACCTTCTTCAAAAGACAACCATCAATTTTTTAATGCTAAAATATTAGCTAAACATGACTTAGCTATAATTATCGATCAAAATAATGATGATTTAAACAAAGCAAAAAGATATATTTATGAAATATATACTCATACAAAAAAATTAGAATCAATGAATAAAAAATTTGATATGATTCAAGTTAAAAACTCTAACACTTTAATTTATAAATTAATACTAAATGAAAATTAATGGTAAAATTCATTTTATAGGTATTTCAGGAATAGGAATGTCTGGTATTGCAGAATTGATGTTAGATAAGGGATATTTGATTCAGGGTAGTGATATATCTGTAAATGACAACACAAAAAGATTAAAGAAAAAAGGTATAAAATTTTTTTTAGGACATAATAAAAAAAATATTAAATATGCCAATGCCGTTGTTTATTCATCAGCTATAAAAAAAAATAATCCTGAAATTAAACAGGCATATATTAAAAAAATCCCTGTTCTTTCTCGAGCTGATATGCTTTCAGAATTAATGAAAAATAAAAAATCTATCGCCATTGCTGGATCTCATGGAAAAACTACGACTACTAGTTTGGTTGGAAATATTTTTAATCAAGCAGGTTTAGATCCTACTATAGTTAATGGCGGTATTATTAATTCTTTTTCCAACAATAATCGCTATGGAAAAGGGGAATGGATGATTGTTGAGGCAGACGAAAGTGATGGTACCTTTTTAAAACTGCCACATCAAATATCAATTATAACTAATTTAGACATTGAACACATGGATTTTTATAAATCAAAGAAAAATTTAATTAATGCATTTGAAAAATTTATAAATCTGCTTCCGTTTTACGGAACCACAATAATGTGTTATGATGATAAGAATCTTAAATTACTAATAAACAAAATAAAAACAAGAAATATTTTATCTTATTCAATAAAAAATAAAAATGCAGATGTATTAATCTTTGACATTATTCAAAACAAACTAAAAACTTCCTTTAAATTAAAAATTAACAATAAAATTATTCATTCTTCTAATTATAAATTTACTATCAATGCAATCGGAAATCACAATATTTTAAATGCAACTGCAAGTATTGTTGCAGCTAAACTAAATGGAATAAAAAATAAAGATATTAATAATGCGTTGACTAATTATGTTGGTGTAAAAAGAAGATTCTCATTTATTGGAAAAAAAAATAAGTCCTTTGTATACGATGATTATGCGCATCATCCAACAGAAATTGCAGCTACATTAAGTGCAGCTAAAAGTCTAAAAAATAAAGTAATAGTTGTTTTTCAACCACACAGATACACTAGAACCAAAATACTAATTAAAGAATTTATAAAAGTTTTATCAAAAGTTGACTATTTATTTTTATTAGAGACTTATTCTGCTGGAGAAAAGATTATCAAGGGTGCAACTTCAAAAGATATATTTTATAAAATATTAAAAAAAAATAAAAATACTACATATTTAAAGAATATAAGTGATTTAAATAAATTATTGAAACCTCATACTATGAATCAAAATACCATTGTTTTCATGGGCGCGGGCTCAATATCAAGTATCGCAAAAAAATATTTGAATAACTAATGTCAAAAAAAATTTTAGAATTAGCTGATAAACTTAAAAGTAAAATTTACACTGATTATAATGCTGGTAAACATACTTGGTTCAGAACGGGAGGTAATGCAAAAATATTTGCTATAGTTGAAGATAATTTAGAGTTAGAAATTATATTGAATGAAATAAATAATGAAAATTTTTACATATTAGGTTCAGGTTCAAATCTTTTAATTAGAGATAATGGTTACAATGGAACTCTTATAAAATTAGGCAAAGGTTTTAATTCTATTAATATTAATGATAACAAACTTGAAGTTGGCGCTGGTATTTTAGACATTAATTTATCAAATTATGCATTGAGACAAAATATAGAGGGTTTTGAATTTTATAGTGGTATTCCAGGGTCAATAGGTGGAGCAGTTAAAATGAATGCTGGTTGTTATGGTTCGGAAACTGTAGATGTTATAAATAGTATTGAAATTAGCGATAATTTTGGCCAAAGAAAAACAATCACAAAAGATAAATTAAATCTAAAATATAGATCTTCAAAAATTAATAATACAGATATAATTACAAAAGCTATATTTAATTTTAATTATGGAGATCAAGAATTAATCAAAGAAAAGATTAATGAAATAAAAAATAAACGTTTAGAATCTCAGCCAATTAAAAATAAAACTTCTGGCAGTACTTTTAAAAATCCTAAAAATTTTCATGCAGCAAAATTAATTGAGGAAGCAGGATGCAAAGGTACCAATTATGGAGATGCATATGTAAGTGAAAAACATGCGAATTTTTTAATAAATAGGGGAAGTGCTTCAGCAACAGATATAGAAAACCTAGGTAAAAGTATTGTTGAAAAAGTATATGCCAAATTCAATGTAAAATTGGAATGGGAGGTAAAAATAATAGGTGAGTAATAAAAAATTTTTAATTTTAGAAGGAGGTAATAATGAAGAGCATGATGTATCTTTAGTAACCTCTAGAGAAATTCAAAAAATTCTAAATCAAAATAAATTGAAGTTTAAGACATTAAGAGTTAATCCTAAAAACTTTCATAAAAAAATAATTAATTATAAAAATTTTGTTTGTATTAATGCTTTACATGGACCTTTTGGAGAAGATGGACAAACTCAAAAAATTTTAAAAAAAAATAAAATTCCTTTTTCTCATTCAAATATAAAATCATCTAATCTATGTTTTAATAAATCTGCATCTAAGAAAGAAATTATTAAAAATAAATTAATGTCTCCAAAATATTATCTTTTAAATATAAATGATTTAACTGAAAAGAAATTAGTTATTATTAAAAGTAAGTTAAAAAAATTTGTTATTAAGCCTAATAGAAGTG
The DNA here is from genome assembly GCA_902615745.1 of uncultured Alphaproteobacteria bacterium. Classification (GTDB taxonomy): domain Bacteria; phylum Pseudomonadota; class Alphaproteobacteria; order HIMB59; genus CACPNW01. Next base: position 154,580 of record CACMQB010000001.1, read on the forward strand.
GTTCAAGTTTTGGTATAAAAATAATTAAAAATCAAAAAGAATTTGATATTTTAATTTCTAATTTAGAAGAATTTAAATGGAAACTTACTAATCACAAAGAAATTTTAATAGAAGAGTATATATCTGGAAGAGAGCTTACAGTTTCAACTATTAAATTGGATAAAAAAATTCACGCACTTGCTGTTACAGAGATAAAATCGAAAAATAATTTTTTTGATTATAAAGCAAAATATTCAAAAGGTTACGCTAAACATATTTTGCCAGCTAAGTTAAATAAAATAAATTATGCTAAATGTCTTAAGTTTGCAACTAAAGCTCATAAGCTCTTAGGCTGTAATTCACTTGCGAGAACTGATTTTATTTTTGATACAAAAAAAAATAAAATTTTCTTTTTAGAAACAAATACTCAACCTGGACTTACTCCTATATCTTTGTTACCTGAACAAGCTAATCATAAAGGTTTATCATTTTCTGAAATTATTTTTATTTTGATCAAAAATTTGAATTATTAGTATGAACAATATTAATAGAAGAAGATATGTCTTAAATTTTAGATTATTGATTTATTTTTGTATTTTCTTATCTTTAATTTTTTTTTCTTATTTAATATATTTTAATAAAAATTATATATTTTTGATTTCTAAAAATTTAATTCAAAATTTTTCCGAAAACTTCCAATATCAATTTACAACCTTTGATATTTCAGGTTTAGAAAAAATTGAATCAAAATTTGTAGAAGATAAAATACAAAAATATATAGACTCTTCAATTTTTTTATTACCATTAGATCAAATTAATAATTCAATAAAACAAAACAATTGGGTTAAAGAAATTTATTTAAATACAAATTATAAAGATACCCTATTTATCCGGATTGAAGAATATAAGCCTATAGGCATCTATTATTTTAATGATAATTACTTTTTTTTTGATGAAAATGGAAAAATTATAGATCAAACTTATATTACAGATTTTTCTAATCAGTCATTAATAATATTTAAAGGTAATTCCTCAAATTTAGAAGCTAATTCAATAATTAATATTTTAAAAAATAATGATTTTAAAAAAAAATATAAAATTGAGAATTTAGAATTTGTCAATAAAAGAAGATGGGATATAAATTTATATAGCGATGTGAAATTATTGCTTTCAGAAGAAGATCCAAATAAATCTATACAAAATTTTATTAAGATACAAAATAAACTTAGCAAAACAGATATTAATAATATAAAAATATATGATTTAAGAAATTTAAAAAAAACAATCTTAATTAATTTAAATGATTAAAGCTGGTCTAGATATTGGTAATTCAAAAATATCATGTGTTATTGCTGATTATAAGAATACTGAAAATATTAATATCCTATCCATTGCTAGTGTTCCTAATAATAATATAAAAAAAAATATTATTTTAAATTTTGAAAATTTACATGATCAAATTAAATCTTTAGTTATAGATGCTGAAAAACAATCTCAAACTAAATTAAATTCTATTAATCTTAATCTATCTTTATTGAATTCTAATTCTCACTATTACAACTCAGCAATAGAATTAAAAAATGAGAAAATTTCAGAGTTACATCTTAAAAAAATTATTAATCAATCAGAATATTTTGATAATCATCGTGAACAATTCGAAATATTTAATAATATAACGTCATACGATATCGATAATAACCAGTATTTTAATGCTCCAATAGGAAATTACTCAGATAATATAAAAATTAACTTTTATAAAATAAATATACAAAAAAAATATTCAGATAATATTTCCAGTGTTATTAAAAAATTGAAACTTAATATCGATAATTATATTCCTTCTCCATTATCTGCCTCTTTATCGTCACTAACAAAAGATGAAAAAGAACTAGGAACTATCTGTATTGATTTAGGTCATTCAACATCTTCTATATCAGTTTTTGAAAACAATAAGTTTGTGTATGGAGACGCAATAGGTGTTGGCAGTAATAATGTTACATTAGATATTGCTCGAGGTTTATCAACTAATATTTCAAGTGCTGAAAGATTAAAAACTTTATACGGCTCTCTCGTTTCATCGCCTAGCGATGATCATGAAATAATAGAAATTCCAATAATTTCAGATGATAAAAATTCATTTAAACAAATAACAAGATCAAGCTTAAATGCTATTATTAGACCACGTATTGAAGAAACTTTAGAGATGATATGGCAAAAAATTAAAGACAATAATTTAAACAATAAAAAATTAAATAATGTAGTTCTTACTGGCGGTGGGGCAATGATGGATAATATTGAAAAATATGTAGAAACAATTTTTGCAAGTGGCGTGAGAGTATCAAGTCCCTTAGAACAATTAAATTTGGATAATATTTTTAAAAAACCCAATTTTTGCGACATTATTGGATCTATCTTGTATGAACAAGATTTGTTTAAAATTGATTTTTTGGCAAATCAATCAAAAAATACAAAAAAGCGAGGAATATCAGGCTTTTTTTCTTGGCTTGATCAGTATATTTAGATAATACTATATGTAGTAAATTATATTGACGATTTCGAACATAAATCGTTAAAAACTATTTAAAACGGCGGAGATTACAATGACTATCAATATTTCATTACAAGATGTAGAGCAAAACTTACATCCCAAAATAACAGTTTTGGGAGTAGGTGGATCTGGCGGAAATGCAGTTAACAACATGATTAATGCTAATTTAGAAGGTGTAGATTTTTTAATAGCTAATACAGATGCACAAGCTTTACAAATTTCAAGTTGTCCAAATAAAATTCAATTAGGATTAAACAGCACCAAAGGTTTGGGTGCGGGAATGAGACCTGATATTGGAAGGCAGGCAGCAGAAGAAGCAATTCAAGATCTAAGTGAAAAGTTTGATGGTAGTCATATGCTTTTTATAGCAGCTGGAATGGGCGGTGGTACTGGCACAGGAGCTGCACCAGTAATTGCTAAACTAGCAAGAGAAAAAGGAATACTAACTGTAGGTGTTGTAACTAAACCTTTTCATTTTGAAGGCTCTCAAAGAATGAAGTTAGCTGAGAAAGGAATTGAAGAACTGCAACAGTATGTTGATACATTACTAACAATACCTAATCAAAATTTATTTAGAATTGCTAATGAAAAAACTACATTTTCTGATGCATTTAAGATGGCTGACGATGTTTTATATGCAGGTGTTAGAGGTGTAACTGATCTTATGGTTCAACCAGGAATGATAAATTTAGATTTTTCAGATATCAAAACTGTAATGTCTGAAATGGGTAAAGCTATGATGGGTACTGGTGAAGCACAAGGTGAAGGTAGAGCAATTGCAGCTGCTGAAGCAGCTATTGCAAACCCATTAATTGATGACGTGTCCTTAAAAGGTGCAAAAGGTCTAATAATTAATATCACCGGCGGTAAAGACATTACATTGTATGAAGTTGATGAGGCTGCAAATAGGATCAAACAAGAAGTTGATGAAGAAGCAAACATTATTTATGGAACTACTTGCGACGATAGACTTGAAGGTGTTGTAAGAGTTAGCATTGTGGCAACAGGTATAGATGTAAAAAATAATATATCAACTAAACCGATAGAAAGCTTTGCGCCAATAAATATAAATAATGATATTTATAAGCAAGATATAGAAAAATCTGAGTTATTGTCTGAAAGTACTATCTTGCAGGAAAATGCTTCACAAGATGGAAAAATTCTAGATGAAGAGATTAATAACATAGCAAATGAAGGAATGCTCAATAATCAAAGTTCTGATAACATTCATGTAGAAGAGCAAACAAATATTAACCAAATAGAGACTTCTAGCTTAGAAGAAAATATTGATGATAAAGTATTTATTGAAAATGAAGTTACAGAAACTTTAGATCAAATTGAAACTGATAATATCTCTATGGAGGAATCAACCTCATCTATGGATATAGATAAACCAAATGAAGCAAGTGTGAGAAGGTTAAGTTTATTTGATACCCTTTCTACTGAAAATAAATCTGAAGATATAGCTGTAGAAAATGATATTATTACTAAGACTGAACCCGTTTTTGCCGCTTCAGAGGAAAAGATTGAAGAAAATCACTCTGAGGATAACAATTCCGAAGATGATAATTTAAGTATCGTTGAAAAAGAGGAATTCAGTGCTGAAGAGAGTGAAACTTCTGAAATAGATGATGAGTTCAATCAAGAAACAGAGGAAGAACTTTTAGATATACCAACTTTCCTTAGAAGGCAGGCTAATTAGTAAATAAACTATTATCTGCAATATTTTGAAATATTAGGTTAGTTGTTAAGAACGTCAAAAGTATGTAATAAAAGTGCTGTAATCAGCACTTTTTTAAAATGATAGACATATCAAATAATTCTAAAAATCAACAAACAATAGCTGAACCATTATCAATTAATGGAATAGGATTACACTCAGGAGTAGATGTAACAATGAAATTATATCCTGCTGAAGCTGATTATGGAATAAAGTTTATCCGAAAGGATCTGAATAAAAATAACATCATTGAAGCTATATGGTCAAATGTTACTAATACAAAATTAAGTACAACTATAAGTAATCAAAATGGTGCAAGTGTCTCAACAATTGAGCATTTAATGAGTGCTTTGTCCGGACTACATATAGATAATATCAAAATCGAAATTGATGGGCCAGAAGTCCCAATAATGGACGGAAGCTCAATAAAGTTTGTTGATCTTATTGATAAAACTTCTATTCAAAATTTGAGTAAAAGAAGAAAAATTTTAAAAGTTAAAAAAAATATTAAAGTAGAAAATAATGATACATCTGTAGAATTAAAACCTAATAATCAGTTTTCAATTGATTTTGAAATTGATTTTCCCAGTAAATTAGTTAGCAAACAAAGCTGTCAATTACAGTTAGTAAATGGAAACTATAAAACTGATATTGCATCAGCTCGAACTTTTGGTTTTGAAAGAGATGTTGATATGCTAAGATCAAATGGATTAGCACTAGGGGGTTCTTTAGATAACGCTGTGGTTGTTGGAGAGACTAAAATACTTAATTCAGATGGTTTACGCTTTAAGGATGAGTTTGTAAGACATAAAATTCTTGATTCTATTGGAGATTTATATTTAGCAGGGGCACCAATTCAAGGTTATTTTCTAGGCAATAAATCTGGCCATTATTTAAATAACTTATTATTAAGATCTTTGTTTGCTAATAAAAATAATTACGAATACATTTAGTTAGATCATTTTTTTTGGATCAACTATTTTATCAAAATCCTTTTCAGATACTAATTTCAATTTCAAAGCTGCTTTTTTAAGAGTCAAGTTCTCAGTAAAGGCCTTTTTTGCAATTTTTGCAGCATTGTCATATCCAATACTATTGTTTAAGGCAGTAACAAGCATTAAAGAGTTTTTCAAATGATTATCAATAATGTCTTTGTTTGCTTTCAATCCCTTTAAGCAATTATTATTAAAACTTTTGATACCATCACTTAGAAGGTTTACTGACTGAATAATATTAAAGGCTATAACAGGTTTATATGTATTAAGTTGAAAATGACCATTTGAACCAGCAAGATCGACAGTTGTAGTATTACCTATTACTTGAACACACACCATACTTAAAGCTTCAATTTGTGTTGGATTTACCTTTCCAGGCATAATTGATGATCCAGGTTCATTTGCGGGTAATATCAATTCTCCTAAGCCTGATCTAGGCCCAGATGCCAAAAATCTGATATCATTTATTATTTTTAGTAATGAGATTGATAAAGTTTTTAAAGAATTTGAAAAATTAATTAGAGGATCATGAGAAGCTAAAGACTCAAATTTATTTTGAGAGGGTTTATAATTATCCATAGTAAGTTTATTCAAATATTTACAAAATACTTTATCGAATTTTTTTGGTGCATTAATTCCTGAGCCTACAGCAGTCCCACCCTGAGCAAGATATTTTAATTCTGATTTTGCAACTTCTATTCTTTTTAAACAAGCTTGTAATTGAGTACAAAATGCAGAAAACTCATCACCTAAAGTTATCGGCGTTGCATCTTGAGTATGTGTTCTTCCTATTTTAATTATATTTTTAAATATTTTTTTCTTTTTTTGAAATTCTTTTATAAGATCTTTTAGATTTGGAATAAAATTTTTTATTGATAACTCATTAATTGCAACATGCATTATTGTTGGAAATGTATCATTTGATGATTGAGATAAATTTACATGATCATTTGGGTGAATTGGTTTTTTACTTCCAATTCTTCCTTTTAATTTTTTGATAATATGATTACTAATTACTTCATTTGCATTCATATTAGTTTGAGTTCCTGATCCAGTTTGCCATACTGATAATGGAAACTCATCTATAAGTTTTAAATTAATAATATCATCGCAGGCTTTTGATATAAATGATCCCAATTTTTTATCTATAACACCTAGTTCTATGTTTGCTTCTGCAGCTGCTTTCTTTTGCTGACCCAACGCAATAATCAATTCTGATGGTATTTTTTCACTGCCAATTCTAAAATTTTCTAATGATCTTTGAGTTTGTGCACCCCAGAGTTTATTTTTATCTATCTTTTTGGAACCTAAACTGTCAAATTCTATTCTTTTTTTAATAGCCATTACTTACTTAACAAATTCTTTATAACATATTATATGCAACTTATGAACAAACTTGTTTTACTTAGACATGGTCAAAGTCAGTGGAATTTAGAAAATAGATTTACTGGCTGGAAAGATGTTCCATTAACTGAAAAAGGCATTAAAGAAGCTAATAATGCAGGATATTTATTAAAAAAACATAATATAAAAATTGATAAAGTTTTTAGTAGTGTTTTAGAAAGAGCAAATAAGACAGCAGAAATAGCTATAAAAGCATCAGAAATAGAAAATTTGCATGAAAATGGAAAATTAATTTATGTAAAAAACCAAAATCTAAATGAAAGGGATTATGGAGATTTAGTTGGTTTAAATAAAGCTGAAACTGCTGATAAATTTGGAAAAGAACAAGTACACATATGGAGAAGATCTTATGATACACCACCTCCCAACGGAGAAAGTCTTAAGGATGTAGTAGATCGAGTTTCTCCTTACTTTACTGAAACAATTCAACCACATATTTTAAATAAAAAAAATGTTTTAATTGCAGCACATGGTAATTCCTTAAGAGCAATTATGATTAAAGTCGGTATGTATAAACCTGAAGAAATATCTTCTATAGAACTTCCAACTGGTAGTCCATTATGTTTAGATTACCAAAATGGAGAATTAATTCAACATTATTACTTGGATTAATTTTTTTTATAATTTGAAAAATTAATTACATTATCCTTTTTTGGTTTGTTATTTTCTAATTTTTTATTTAATTTCTTTTGAATTTTACTTTTTTGCAAAATTAAACCAAAATTAGCTGAAGGATCTGCAAATGAAAGAATTGCATTATAATTAATTTTTAAGTTCGTTTTAATATCATCAAATGAGAGTGTAATAGAAAAATTATTTTTATTTATTTCTAGATCGTAATATTCATATTGAATAATAATTGTCATTTCTTGGGGATATTTTTGTTTTAACCAATTAGGTAATTCAACGTTTTTATGATTCGTTAAAAATGTAATGTAGAGATGATTATTATTTGATAATCCATTATCTTTTATGTTTTTAAGAATATCTTTAAATACATTTAGCATATTTTTATTTAGTATTTTTTGATATTCAATCATTTCTGTTTTATTTTTTTATTAAATATTTAAAGTATTGCAATAAAATTTATGAGTTTAGATAAAAATAATTCGCAATATAGTAAAATAGCAAAATTATTTCACTGGGGGTTTGTTCTTTTATTTGTTTATGGTGTAGCAAAGCAAGTAGATGATATTAATCAACTTGAAGACCAAGCTTTTTTTAGATTTGAAATTATTTTTGCATTAATTTTTCTGTTTCTTCTATTAATTCGTCTAATTTATATGAAAAAAACACAAAAAACATCTCTGCCTAAAGATACTCCTAAAGCTCAAAAATTAGCTGCTAAAATTGTTCACAACGGTATGTATGCTTTATTAATAGGCACTGTTTTATCAGGATTACTGATTGGGTTTTTATTTTGGTTAGAACTTAAAGATGGATTTATAACCGATATAGTTATTATTTTTCACGAACTAAACATCAATTTACTTTATTGGTTTATTGGTATTCATATTTTAGCAGCGTCCTTTCATCGTTTAAAAAGAGATGGTGTTTGGAGCTCAATGACGCCTTTTTTGAAAGAAAAAAACTTTAAATAAATTTTTAATTTATAAAATTATTTTTTTAATTTCTTTTCTATTCGATCTATCACATAGAAAATGGGAACTTTGAGATTTGAGAGTGTTTGCAAAGTGTATGCAATATTGTGTGCATCTAAAATTTAAAAAAACAAGAGGAAGCAAAGGGAATTTAAATAAATGGTGCGTTCTGCTGCTCGGTGCGTGAACTTTTCTCAATGCAAGGACGCGTGAGCGAACACCCAAAAGTTTAAGCATTTCCTACTGTTATCGCTTATTCTTTCTTAAAAAAGTTTATAGCACACAACAGGAAAAATTACTATTTCAGAACGGTAATGGACGCGTATATTTATTAATCTCTATAGTCACAAAAACATTAATTGAGGTATTGCATTAGATATTATTTAATAGTAGGCGCGTATTAAATATATGGATAAAAAAACAAAATCAGAAACTTTACCTGAAAACATTGTTGATAAAGGTAAGCAAGTTTTTTTAAATAAAAGTGATCTTGTTGGAGATAATCCAAATAAAATGGTTATTGGTAGCGGAACATCTTTTAGAGGTTCTGATATTAATACTGACTATATTGAAATATACGGAAAGGTTGAGACAAGTATTCATTCAAAAATTATTTACGTAGGAACTGCTGCTGAAATTATTGGACCAATTACATGCGATCATATTGAAATTCATGGGTCAGTGAGTGGTGGCATCCAAGTAAATGGAAAAGCAACAATAAAAAAATCTGCTACTGTAGTCGGCACTCTTAGATATGAAGTAATTTCCGTGGAAGAGGGTGCAAGTGTGTATTCAGATTTACATTGTACAAAAGCTGATCAAAAATTAGTTGACAAAATCTCACATTTGAAAAATACAATGAACCAAAGTAATTTAACTTCTCTCTCATCATTAACTAATGAAGAAAAAAATAATCCAAAAGAGGAAACTTCAAATATCGAAAAAGAGAAAAAAAAGAAACGTTCGTTTTTTTAATAAAATTTCTTAAACTACTCGTTTCTTTCTACTTTGTTCTTGACTGTACGCGTATAGGGCGCGTGTCATTGGAGCATTTCAGAAAGAACACAACAATTAAAAGGAAATGTCGATTAACTAATGGAGTGTTCTATTTCCTTATCAGTCTGCCCTATGTCACAGAATATAACACATTTTTAAAAGTGCGTGCAAAAAGTGTGTGCAATAGTGTGTGCATCTAAAATTTACAAAAAAAAGAGGAAGCAACGGGAAATTATAAAAGTGGGGCGTTCTGTAGAACGACCTTTATTTTATTATATACAGAAAATATAGGTTTTTGGAAACTTCTTCGTAGAAACTTCGTAGTAAGTTTTCGTTATTTGTCAGATTTCTTGTTTTGGTTCTTCGTAGTCTTTTTTATTCTTTAATTAAGGATAATAATTTCATTGCTAGTCTAGAAACTGCCTTTCTTCTATCTTTTGATAGTTTTTTAATAATTTTTATATTTTCTTTTATTGTTTTATTATCAATTTTATTGAAAGTTATTAGAGCATTCATTGATTGACATAAAACAATCCAATCACTGGAATTATTAAGATAATCAGATACAATTTTTTTTGCTTTTTTTTGTTCTTTATTTTCTAATTGATTAACTAATTCTGAAAATAATTGAGCGCAGGTCCATTGTGTGGAAGATTGTTTTATCTTTGAAATTTTGTTTAAGAAAATATGTTTAAAATCTAAAAACCATTCTGGTTTTTGTCTAAAAATTCTTTTAAAAGCATTTGATGTTCTTAACCTTACTATTTGGTCTGTGCTTGAATAACACTTAATTAATGAATTAATTCTATTTTTTTTAACAATAACATGTTCAACAACTTTTATTGTATTACCTAGTGAATTTGGATGACCACCAGTTAGTTCAGACTCATAATTCATTATCAATTAATTTGTTAAAATAGATCCAAAAATTTACATTATTTAATAATAAATTATATATTTTCCTTCGTAGAAACTTCGTAGTAAACTTTGTAGAAAGGTTTTTATAAAAAATTATTGATATTACTAGATAATATTAAAAAAGTGGAGCGTTCTGTTGCCCGGTGCCCCTAACCGCGCTCACCTAGAACCTAGGCAGCAAGTGCTAATCTATTATCGTTAGCGTTTATAAAATAGCCCGATAACGGTGGTACAATACCGGATAAAGTCTTTGTCTTTGAATTACCGTCAAACCTATTTCGTCCCCATATTGGTGGAGACGCCGGGTACCGCCCCCGGGTCCGAATAACTTATTGCACAAAGCATTTATTATCTTAGTTGCAAAACAACATTTTCATTATACCTCAAACTAATTATACTTGAAAGTTTTGTCTTGAAACCTAGCAATTTAAAAAAAAATTGTTACTAATTAAGACATAAAATAAATAAATATGATCAAAGCAATAATGGCAGTAGATGAAAAAGGGGGAATAAGTAAGGGCCAAAGTATGCCTTGGCCAAAAAATTCAATTGACTTAAAATGGTTTAAAGAAAATACTATAAATAATGTTGTTGTGATGGGGAGGAAGACCTGGGAAGATCCTTTCATGCCTACACCTCTAAAATCAAGAATAAATGTTCTAATTACAAGTAAAGATAAAGAATTAATAGAAGGGGCAGATTATTACTTTAGTAGAAACATAAATGATCAAATTCAAAATCTTCAATCAGAATATAAAGATATGGATATTTATATAATTGGGGGTTCAGAAATAATAAATTTAACTTTTAAATCCATAGAACAATTTTATCTCACTAGAATCTACGGTAATTACAATTGTGAAAAATTTATAGATATTACTTCTATAGAAAATAATATGAAAATGATTAAAAAAATAAATGGCGACTCAACTTGCCATTTTGAGATTTGGGAAAGATGAAACAATACCTTGATGCTTTAAGATATTGTTATGATAATGGTTCTGATGTTGAAAGTAGAGCGGGAGGTGTTAGAAAGTCTTTTGGTTATCAAATGCATTATGATCTATCAAAAGGTTTTCCTGCTATAACGACTAAAAAACTAGCATGGAAATCTGTAGTTTCAGAGTTATTGTGGTTCATCGAAGGTTCAGACGATGAGAGAAGACTTGCTGAAATTTTATACAATGATTCAAGAGAAAATTTAAAAGATAAAAAAACTATTTGGACACAGAATGCTCAAGCTGATTACTGGAAATCACAAGCTCGGTTTGAAGGAGATGTAGGTAAAATTTATGGAGTTCAATGGAGAAATTTTAATGGAGAAGATCAAGTCTTAAATCTAATTAAAGGATTAAAAAAAGATCCAAATGGAAGGCGTCATATAATTTCTGCATGGAACCCTCCGGAAATTAAAAATATGTCATTGCCAGCATGCCATGCATTTTCACAATTTTTTATTTCTGATAACAAATTAAGCTGCCAATTATATCAAAGGTCATGTGACATGTTTTTGGGAGTTCCATTTAATATAGCTAGTTACAGTCTTTTAACTCATATGTTGGCTAGAGAGTGTAAATTAGAAGTTGGAACTTTTATTCATTCTTTAGGAGATTTTCACATTTATAAAGAACATTTTGAGCAAGTTAAAATTCAATTAGAAAGAGTGCCTAAAAAATTACCTAAGCTTGAATTCGAAACAAAAGATTTTTTTAAATACAACGTAAATGATTTTAAATTAATAAACTATCAGCATCATGAAAAGATTGATGCTCTGATGAATGTTTAATCCAGAGATTTTTTTAAGTTTTTAGCAATTGATATAAATTTTTTTGAAATTTCACCATCTGGATTATCTATCAAAGCAGGTATTCCATTATCTGATTGAATTCTTAAGTTTGTATCAATAGGAATTTCTCCTAAAAAAGGTATTTTAGATTTTTCAGCTTCTTTTTTCACACCATCTTTTGAAAATATATAATGTTTTTGATTACAATTATCACATATGAAATAACTCATATTTTCAACAACACCAAGAATATCAACATTTACTTTTTTAAACATATTTATTCCTTTTCTAGCATCAGTAAGAGCTACATCTTGAGGTGTAGAAATTACAATTGATCCTGAAAGTTTTGAACTTTGAGCCAAAGTAAGCTGAGCATCTCCAGTGCCTGGTGGCAGATCTATTATAAGGTAATCTAATTCACCCCATTCAACTCCATTAAACATTTGCTCTAATGCTTTCATGACCATTGGTCCTCTCCAAATTGTTGGAGCCTCAGAGTCAAGAATAAAGCCAATAGACATCAATTTTATTCTATAATTTTCTAAAGGTACAAGTTTTTTGTTTTCATTCATTATAGGTTTTTTTGAAATACCCATCATTCTAGGAATGCTAGGACCATAAATATCTGCGTCAAGTAAGCCAATTTTAAGATCTAGTGAGCTTAATGCTGTGGCAAGATTTACTGAAAATGTTGATTTGCCAACTCCACCCTTACCACTAGCAATTGCTACTATATTTTTTGCATTAATTTTAAATCTTTCATTATCATTATTAATTGTTTTATTTCTTTCTACATTTGAGTTGATAATTACATTTACAGAAAGTATTCCAGAAATTTGTTCAACATTATTTTTAAGCAATCTTGCTATATTCAGATATAGATCTTCTTTTTGACCTTTTACAAGTAAGGAAATGTTTACATTGCCATCTTTAACAACTGCGGAAATATTTTGATTTTTCGGATCAAAACTAAGATTTGTTTCAGGATCACTAAATTTCTTAGAAAATGTGTAGATTAAAGATAAAATTTCATCAGACATACTTGATTTTTCCAGATTTACTCAAATATTAGTTATTAAATAATATAATTAGTGTTAGTAGATAGAGCCAATATTATCAATAATATATGAACTGGAATAAAAATAACAACGACAATAATCCTTGGGGATCGGGTGGAAATAATAACCCCTGGGGCTCAGGAGGTTCCGGTGATGGTCCAAATAGAAGAGATTTTGAAGATTCGATAAGAAAAGCAAAAGATAGATTTGGAAATTTTAAATTTGGTGGAAGACGTAATCTTTCAATTTTTATAATTGTAGCTGTTTTACTATGGTTAGCTACTGGTTTTTACAGGGTTGAACCTGATGAACAGGGTGTAGAACTTTTATTTGGAAGATGGAATGGTCAAACAACTGAGCCTGGATTACATTACTTTTTTCCTACTCCAATCGGTCAAACTGTTACACCTAAAGTTGAAGTAATTAGAAAAATCAATGTTGGATTTAGAAGCGCAAGTGATCTTGGTTTTGGCTCAAATTCAAATGCAGAGAGAAAAGTTATTGAAGAAAGTTTAATGCTTACGGGTGATCAAAACATAGCAGACGTTGCATTCACAGTACTCTTCAAAATTAAAGATGCTGGAAATTTTCTATTCAAGCTTAGAAATCCAGAACTTACCGTCAAGGATATGTCTGAAAGTGTTGTACGTGAAGTCGTCGGTCAAAGAGATCTTCAGTTCTTACTTACAGAAGGTCGTCAAGAGGTTGAACAAGTTGTAAGAAATGAATTACAACTAGTTTTAGATTCTTATGAAAGTGGTGTTTTAATTCAATCAGTGCAGCTTCAAAGTGTTGATCCGCCTGATCAAGTTATTGATGCTTTTGATGAAGTTCAAAGAGCGCGACAAGATAAAGAAAGATTAGTTAACGAAGCAAACACTTATTTAAATAGAATTGTGCCTAATGCTCGTGGTGAAGCAGCCAAACTTGTTGAAGCTGCTACAGCATATAAAGAGCAGGTAGTTAAACAAGCTGAAGGTGTGGCACAAAACTTTATAGATGTTTACAATAGTTATAAAGATGCGAAAGAAGTGACTAAGAGAAGAATTTATTTAGAAACTTTAAGAGAAGTTTTAGAGGGTAAGAACAAAATAATTTTAGATGACACTGGAAATGGACAGGGTGTGGTTCCTTACCTTCCATTGAATGAACTTAAAAAGTCAGGAAATAATTAAGATGAGATTTAGTGCAAGAAATTTACTTATAGTTTTAGTTTTATTTATTCTTTTCCTTACTTTCACTGGAGCTTTTTTTATTGTAAATGAAACTAAGCAAGCTTTAGTGCTTCAATTTGGTGATCCAAGAAAAGTTGTTACAAAACCTGGCCTTCAATTTAAAATTCCATTTATTCAAGATGCTGTTTTTTTAGATTCTAGATTACTTAATCTCGATCCTCAACCTGAAGAAATGATTCTTTCAGATCAAAAAAGGATTATTGTTGATTCATTTGCTAGATACAACATTGTTGATCCTCTAAAGTTTTATCAGACAGTTAGAAATGAAACTACTTTTTCAGATAGATTTGGAAGAATTATAAATGCGGCAGTTAGAGGAGTAATTGCACAATACTCTTTAACATCACTACTTAGTGATGAACGTATTAACATCATGAATGAAATTGAAAAACAAATTAAAGTTAATGAACAATCTTTTGGTGTTAAAATCGTTGATATCAGAATTGGAAGAACAGATTTAACTGAACAAGTATCTAATAACGTTTATCAAAGAATGCGTTCTGAACGTGAAAAAGAAGCAAATTTATTAAGAGCAGAAGGTGAAGAACTTTCTAAAGAAATTGTTGCATCAGCGGATAGACAACAAACAGTTATTTTAGCTGAAGCTGAAAGAACATCTTCAATACTAAGAGGTGAAGGAGATGCTGCAAAAAATAGAATACTAGGTGATGCTTATAGTCTAGATGAAGAATTTTTTGATTTCTTAAGAACAATGCAAGCTTGTAAAGATACTTTTGGAGATACAGAGATGTCCATGGTAATTGCACCTGGAGAAGTATGTGAAAAATTTTTTGGTGAAATAGATATCCAAAATTAATGTTTGAAATATTATTAATAAGCATAGGTCTAGTGCTGATCATTGAAGGCATACTCTATTTTTTCTTAGCAAACAATTTAAAGAAATATCTCGATATGCTTTCTCTCATTAATCCACAAACTGTAAAAAATATTAGTTTATTCTTTGCACTGCTTGGGCTTTGCCTTATTTATTTCACGTTCAAATACTATGACAATTAATATGAGAATTAAATTTTTATTCTTAATTTCTATTTTATTTTCGAAACCATTACTTGCTGTTCCCGAGAGTTTTGCTGATTTAGTAGAACAATTATCTCCCGCAGTAGTTAGTATTGCATCAACTACTATTGTTGAAAATAATAACCAAAATCAAATACCACAATTTCCAGAGGGATCTCCTTTTGATGATTTTTTTAAAGAATATTTTGATCGTGATCAAAGACGATCACAACGACCAATGACAGGACTTGGCTCAGGTTTTATAATAAGTGAAGATGGTATAGTTGTTACAAATAATCATGTAATTGAAGGAGCTGATGAAATAACTGTTATTCTAAATGATGAAACAGAGTTTACAGCTGAATTACTTGGAAGAGATCCCAAAGCAGACATAGCAGTATTGAAAATTGATCCAAAAAACAAAAAACTTACATATGTTGGTTGGGGGGACTCTGATAAGATGAGAGTTGGAGATTGGTCAATTGCAATTGGTAACCCTCTTGGTTTAGGAGGAACTGTCACAGCAGGAATTATATCTGCAATCTCAAGAGATTTAGGTAGTGGTCCATATGTTAAATTTTTACAAACTGATGCATCTATCAATCGTGGTAATTCGGGTGGACCATTATTTAATTTAGATGGAGATGTAATAGGAATTAATACGGCAATTGTTTCGCAAACAGGTGGAAGTATTGGTTTAGGATTTGCAATACCTGCGAACAGTGCCAAAAAAATTGTACAACAATTAAAAGATTTTGGAAAAACTAAGAGAGGTTGGCTAGGTGTACAAATTCAACCTGTTACAAAGGATTTTGCGGAAAGTCTTGGTTTACCTGATCAAAAAGGTGCATTCATATCCAATGTCAATCCTAATGGTCCTTCAAAAACTGCTGGATTAGAACCAGGCGATGTAATTTTAAAATTTAATAATATAGAAATTAAAAAGATGCCTGATCTACCAAGAGTTGTTGCAGAGTCAGATGTAGGCTCGACTGCAATATTAGAAGTTTGGAGAAAAAATAAAAAAATTCGTATTGAAGTAATATTAGGAGAATTACCTGGAGAGATAGTTACGGAAAGAAAAACAACTAAAAACATTATAAAAAATTTAAAAATTGAATCTTTAGGAATTACTATTGAAGATCATGAAAGTGGAGTTAAAGTAATTTCAATTGACGACATTGATAGTAGTTTGCAAAATGGAGATATAATCGCAGAAGTTAATAGAGAGGTTATTAACAATATGAATTCATTTGAAGAATTAGTAAATTCTTTAGAAAAAACAGGTAGATCCTCATTATTACTAAAAATAATTAGAGATGATCAGCAAAATTGGGTAACAATTAAATTTAAGAATAATTGAAAACTCAAATCTATTTTGTTTTAGGCCCAACTGCATCAGGAAAATCAAAATTTGCTTTAAGCCTAGCGAACAAACTAAATGGTGAAATTATAAATGCTGATAGTATGCAGATTTATAATGAGTTAAGTATCTTAACTGCTAGACCAACTCTATATGATCAAAAAAAAATCAATCATCATCTTTATGGATTTGTAAAAGGTGATGTTAGATTTAATGTTCAAAAATGGTGTGAGGAAGCATCAAAAAAAATTAATTATTTAGTTAATAAAAATATAACACCTATTTTAGTTGGAGGTACAGGTCTTTACATAGAATCTTTAATTAATGGAATAGTTTCAATTCCATCTATTCCAGAAAAAGTAAAAATAGAATCAGAAAAAATGATTTTAAAAATTGGTAAGGAAAATTTTTATAATTTAGTTAAAGAGCTTGACAGTGATGCAATGATTAATATTGCGCCTAACGATATTCAAAGAATAAGAAGAATATGGGAAGTAAATATTTTTACTAAGAAAAAATTTAGTGACTGGAAAAAAAGTAAAAATAAAAATTTTATTAATTTAAAAAATTACAAAATATTATTATTTCTTCCAGATAGAAAAGAAAACTATAAAAGAGTAGATCATAGAACACACTTAATGATGGAAGATGGTGCGATAGAGGAAGTCAAAAATTTGCTTAAATTAAATTATAATAATAGTTTACCAATAATGAAAGCTCACGGAGTTCCTGAAATTCAATCTTATCTTAATAACGAAGTATCAATGGAGGAATGTATTTCTAAAATACAGCAAGTAACAAGAAACTATGTAAAAAGACAACATACTTGGTGGAGATCTTCAAATCTTAATATTTTTAAAAAATTTAATCAATTTCCTGATGAAATTGACTTAAAATCCATTAATTTAGAGCAAAATTGAACTAATTTATTGATTTTATTTTATCCACAGCCTATGAGCTAAAATCAATGAATAATGAAATAACAGGCGCTGAAATTGTCTTAAAAAGCTTAGCTGAACAAGGAGTAGAAGTTGTATTTGGATATCCTGGTGGTGCTGTATTACCCATATACGATACTTTATTTAAACAGAATTCAATTAAGCACGTTTTAGTAAGACAAGAGGGTGGTGCGATACATGCAGCTGAAGGTTATGCTAGGTCAACTGGTAAAACTGGAGTAGTTCTTGTAACATCAGGACCTGGTGCAACAAATGTTGTAACTGGTTTAACCGATGCTATGATGGATAGTGTACCTATCGTTTGTATAACTGGACAGGTACCACAACACTTAATTGGCAGTGATGCATTTCAAGAATGTGACACCACAGGCATAACCAGACCTTGCACTAAACATAATTATTTAGTCAAAGATGTTAACAAATTATCTTCCGTATTTCATGAGGCATTTACTATTGCTCAAAATGGAAGACCAGGTCCTGTATTAATTGATATACCAAAAGATGTTCAATTTGCTTCAGGAACTTATGAAGAAAAAAATAAAATTATTATTCCTTCTCATAGATTATTTGAACCAAGTCCTGATTTTGAAAAAAATAAAATTGAAGAAGCAGTAGAATTAATTTCTAATGCTAAAAAACCAATTTTTTATATTGGCGGTGGATGTATTAATTCTGGTCCAAAAGCTTCAAAATTAGTTAGAGAATTCATAAGTATGGTTGGGTCACCAGTTACGATGACATTAATGGGTCTTGGTGTGGTAGGCTCATCGGATAAAAACTCACTTGGAATGCTTGGTATGCACGGAATGTATGAAGCTAATATGGCAATGCATGAATGTGATGTTATGATTAATATTGGTGCAAGATTTGATGATCGTGTTACTGGAAGGCTTGATGCATTCTCTCCAAATTCAAAAAAAATCCATATTGATATCGATGAAAGTAATATTAACAAAACTATAAATGTCGATGTTCCAATAATAGGTGATGTTAAGCAAGTTGTTGAAAAAATGATTTCAGTCTGGAAAGGCAAAAAATATAAAATAGATACTGAGTCATTAAAGTTATGGTGGAATAAAATAAATAAATGGAAAGAAGTAGATTGTTTAAACTATAATAATGAAGGTAAACAGATTAAGCCCCAGTATGCAGTTCAAAGACTCTATGAATTAACAAAAAATACAAAAACATTTATTACAACTGAAGTAGGTCAGCATCAAATGTGGGCTGCTCAATTTTATAAATTTGAGGAACCAAATAGATGGCTGACGTCAGGTGGTTTAGGAACAATGGGATATGGATTTCCTGCTGCTATTGGAGCTCAAGTTGGGCATCCAGATGCTTTAGTAGTCGATATAGCAGGAGACGCGTCTATACTCATGAATATTCAAGAAATGAGCACTGCTGTTCAATATAGATTACCAGTAAAAATATTTATTCTAAACAATGAATACATGGGAATGGTAAGACAATGGCAAGAACTTTTACATGGTGGAAGATATTCTGAGAGTTATACTGATAGTTTACCTGATTTTGTAAAGTTAGCTGAAAGTTATAAAGCTGTTGGCCTAAGAGCAAAAACAACTGATGAGCTTGATAATGTTATAACTCAAATGATTGAAACAAAAAATACAGTAATTGCAGATATTTGGGTTACTAAAGAAGAGAATTGTTTTCCTATGATTCAAAGTGGATCTGCACACAATGAAATGATGTTAAGTAAAGATCAAAAACAAGATAAAAAATCAGCAGAAAAAGGAAAAATTTTAGTTTAATGAATAAATCAGTTTATGCTTCTCCTGATCAAGTATCAGAGACAAAAAGACATATATTAACTGTATTAGTTGATAACGAGCCAGGTGTCTTAGCTAGAGTAATTGGAATGTTTTCTGGAAGAGGATATAACATTGATAGTTTGAATGTAGCTGAAGTTAGTAATGATGAAAATATTTCAAGAATTACCATTGTAACTCATGGTACTTCAGAAGTTGTTAGTCAAATTGAAAAACAGTTACTAAGAATTGTTCCTGTTCATAGTGTTACAAATTTAGATAAAGAGGGTAGTTCAGTAGAAGCTGAGGTTGCTTTAGTTTACATATATATTTCAGATACAAATAAAAAGAAAGTATATCAACTTTGTGATTTATATAGAGCTAGAAAAATTGAAAATGAAAATAATACCACAATTTTTGAAATTGCTGGTGCTTCAGAAAGAGTAAATAGATTTATAAAAGAAATTAATGAAATTACGAAAGTTGAAATTGTTAGAAGTGGTCCCGTTGCAATATCATCAATTCAAAAAAATGAGGAGGAATAATGAGAGTATATTACGATAGAGATGCAGATTTAAACTTAATAAAAGATAAAAAAATTTCAATTGTAGGATATGGAAGTCAAGGTCATGCACATGCAATGAACTTGAGAGATTCTGGAATAGAAAATGTTTCAATTGCATTAAGAGAAGGTTCAAATTCAAGAAGTAAAGCAGAGCAAGCTAATTTCAAAGTAATGACCCCTGCAGAGGCTGCAAGTTGGGCTGATGTGATTATGATGCTTACACCTGATGAACTTCAATCAGAAATCTACAAAAATGACATAGCTGAAAATATTAAAGAAGGCACAACAATTGCATTTGCTCATGGATTAAATATTCACTTTGACTTAATTAAACCTAAGGAAGGCATAGATGTAATAATGGTTGCACCTAAAGGACCTGGTCATACAGTAAGAGCAGAATACGTAAGAGGTGCCGGAGTGCCTTGTTTAGTAGCTGTAAACAAAAACCCTTCAGGTAATGCTCTGGAAATAGGAATTGCCTATGCGTCAGCTATTGGCGGAGGACGAGCAGGAATCATTGAAACAACTTTTAAAGAAGAATGTGAAACAGATCTTTTTGGGGAACAATCTGTTTTATGTGGCGGATTAACACATTTAATTTTAGCAGGCTATGAAACTCTTGTTGAAGCAGGATATGCTCCAGAAATGGCCTACTTTGAATGTCTTCATGAAGTAAAACTTATAGTCGATCTTTTATATGAAGGTGGAATGGCAAACATGAGATACTCAATTTCAAACACAGCTGAGTATGGAGATTATTCAAGAGGTCCAAGACTAATTACTGATGAAACAAAAAAAGAAATGAAAAAAATTCTCTCTGAAATTCAATCTGGTCAATTTGCTAAAGAATGGATGCAAGAACATCAGAGTGGTCAAACTAAATTCAAAGTAATGAGAAAAGAACAAGCTGAACATCCGATAGAGGCAGTTGGTGAAAAGTTACGAACTTTAATGCCATGGATTGCTGAAGGAAAAATGGTTGATAAATCGAAAAATTAGATGAAAGTTTAATAAAATCTTGATTAGTATATAAATAGATAAATGACTGAAAAAATTTACATTTTTGATACAACTCTTAGAGATGGAGAGCAATCTCCAGGAGCATCAATGAATTTAGATGAAAAGATTCAAATTGCTGAAGTACTTGATGCTATGAGAGTTGATATTATTGAAGCAGGTTTTCCGATTGCTTCAAATGGAGATTTTGAAGCAGTTTCTGAGGTTAGTAAACATGTAAAAAATTCAACGATAGCTGGTTTAGCAAGAGCAAGCTTTAAAGATATTGATCGCGCTTGGGAAGCGGTACAACATGCTAAATCTCCAAGAATTCACACTTTTATCGCAACAAGTCCTCTACATATGAAATATAAATTAAAGAAAACTGAAGAAGAAGTTTTAGAAACTATTCAAAAAACTGTCTCTCATGCAAGAAATCTTTGTGACAACATTGAGTGGAGCTGTGAAGATGGTGGAAGGTCAGAGTTAGAATTTTTATATAAATGTATTGAACTTGCAATTAGTTCAGGCGCTTCTACAATTAATATTCCTGACACTGTTGGTTATACATTGCCAGAAGAATTTGGAAATATTTTTAAAAATGTTAAAAACAATGTCTCAAATATTGATAAAGCAATTCTTTCAACACACACTCATAATGATTTAGGTTTAGCTACAGCAAATAACGTTGCCGCAATTAAAGAGGGTGCAAGACAGGTTGAGTGCACTATTAATGGTATGGGTGAAAGAGCTGGAAACTCATCTTTGGAAGAAATTGTGATGACTTTAAAAGTAAAAAAAGACCTTATGCCTTATCATACAGATATTAAAACTGAATCTATTATGAAAGCTTCTAGATTAGTATCATCGATCACAGGTTTTCCTGTTCAGCCAAATAAAGCTATAGTTGGTGCAAATGCTTTTGCCCATGAAGCTGGAATTCATCAAGATGGTATGCTTAAACATGCTGGAACATATGAAATTATGACACCTGAATCAATAGGACTTAATAAATCTTCACTTGTTCTTGGTAAACATTCAGGTAAACATGCTTTTTCAGAAAAATTAAAAGAACTTGGTTATGAAGTTGGTCATAACGCTTTGATGGAATTATTTGGGAGGTTTAAAGATTTAGCTGATAAGAAAAAAGAAATATTTGAAGAAGATTTAATTGCATTAGCAGAAGATAGATCATCGTCATATGATGAACACATTAAATTTGTATCTTTAGAGGTAAATGCTGGATCTGTTGAAAAAGCTGAAGCTAAACTAAAGATAGAAATTAACGAAAAAGTGGAAAATATTAAAATCAATGGTAACGGTCCTGTTGATGCTACATTTAACGCAATAAAAAAACTTACAAATACTGAATTTAAACTTAAACTTTATCAAGTAAACGCTATTACTGCTGGAACTGATGCGCAAGGAGAGGTGACTGTTAGATTGGAAGACGAAGATCTTTCATCTCAAGCAAAAGGAAGTGATCCCGATATAATTGTTGCTTCAGCAAAAGCATATATAAATGCTTTAAACAGATTGATCTTTAAAAAAACTAAATCTATTAAAGAAAATATTGCAAGTTTAAAAATAGAAGGGGTTTAATAAATGGTAATTGATCGTTTTTTTAGTTTATTTTCAAAAGATATGGCTATTGATTTGGGAACTGCGAATACGCTAGTATATGTAAAAGGAGAAGGTGTTATTCTTAATGAACCGTCAGTTGTTGCAACAATAGAAAATGATGGAAATACACAAGTTTTAGCTGTTGGCAATGAAGCAAAACAAATGCTTGGAAGAACTCCAGGTAAAATTCAAGCCATTCGTCCTATGAAAGATGGAGTAATAGCTGATTTTGATGTTGCTGAACAAATGATCAAGAGTTTTATAAAAAAGGTTCATAAAGGAAGATCTCTATCAAATCCTCAAATTGTAATTTGCGTACCATCTGGTGCTACAAACGTTGAAAGAAGAGCGATCAGAGAGTCAGCTGATGCTGCTGGAGCTAGAAGAGTTTATTTAATTGAAGAACCAGTTGCTGCAGCAATAGGTGCAGGTCTTCCAGTTGCAGAACCGACAGGTTCTATGGTTGTTGATATAGGTGGCGGTACAACAGAGGTGGCAGTTTTATCTCTTGGTGGTGTAGTTAATTCTACTTCAGTTAAAGCTGCTGGAGATCGATTTGATGAAGCTATAATGGAATATATGAGATCAACTCATAAACTTGCAATTGGAGAAACTACTGCTGAAAGGATGAAAAAAGATATAGGCTCTGCATGTCCACCTGATGATGGTGATGGTAAAAGTATGAGTGTAAAAGGTAGAGACTTAATAACAGGTCTGCCAAAAGAAATTTCTATTTCTCAAAGGCAAATTGCCGAAGCCCTTGCTGAACCTGTTGCTCAAATAATTGATACAATTAAAAGAGCTCTTGAACAAACACCTGCTGAATTATCTGCTGACATTGTTGAAAGAGGCATAATGTTAACTGGAGGTGGATCACTTTTATTTAATCTTGATAGGGTTTTAAGAAGATCAACTAGTCTACCTATATCAATAGCAGAAGACCCTCTCTTGTGTGTTGTAATGGGAACAGGACAAGCACTTGAAGAAAAATCAAAATTAAGTGATGTGTTTGCCTCTGACTAAAAATTAAAATGGCTCCAAAGTTCCAAATAAAAGTTTTTCAATTATCAAGATTTATAAGAAACTTTACTATCATTTCTGTAGTAACACTTTCGTTTCTTTTAGTATTTTTTTCTAAAACCGACTACTATCTAATAAGTGGAATTAAAAATTTATCTAGTTCAGTGGTTATCCCTATTACAAGATTTATATCAGCACCAGTAAATGTATTTTCAAATTTTATTGATGAATATAATCAATTTAGAAGTTTAAAATTTGAAAATAAAATTCTTCAAGAAGAAATAATTCGTTTAAAAAAATGGCAAACATTAGCAATTCAAAATTCAAGAGAGAACAAAGTTTTAAAAAAATTGTTAAATGCAACTGATAATAATTTAACTTTAGTAAAGACAGCATCTCTAATTAATAGAAATGATACAATTTATAGTAAATTAATAAATTTAAATGCTGGTTACGAAGATAATATTAAAACAAACATGTCAGCTATTAACGAACGAGGATTAGTAGGCAAGGTAATTGATACAACTTCAAATAATTCAAGAGTAATTCTTCTGACTGATCCTAATTTATCTATTTCAGTAAAATCTATATCTGATGGAATTTTTTCTTTACTTACTGGTAATGGAGATGGAAAATATCTAGTAAGTTCATTTGTTAAAGAAAATAAAATGCCAAGATTAGGAGATATTGTAGTTACAAGTGGTACAGCGCAAATCTTTCCCGTAGATCTATTGGTTGGAAAAGTAGCTAAAGTTGAAAAAAATAGATTTTTTGTTTTACCATTTGTAGATTTTAAAAATATTGATTATGTACAAATCGTAACTTCAAAATAATGGAGTTTTCGAAATTTTTTAATTCCAGCATTAAATTAAATATCATTTTAATTATAAGTTTTTCAATTTCTGTAAACTCTTTTATTTTAATGCCTACTATAAATAATTCATTTTATATATTATTTCATTTAACTTTTATTTATCTAATTTTTTATTATTATCATTATTATCTTTATTTAGTAGCCCTAGTATACGGAATTTTACTCGATATATTACTATTAAATAATATAGGAGCACATATTATCACTTTTTTATCTCTCTTAATGATATTTGTATTATTAAGAAAATATTTAATTAGATTATCTTCGTTTCAAATAATTTTTTTTTATTTTATTACTTTAATTTTTTTACTTCTTTTTGAGCAAATTTTAGCAAATCTAATACACAGTTATAAATTTAATATTAGTTCAATTTTCAATTTCATTTTAATTTCTTTAATCATTTTTATTCCTACTATATTTTTGTTTACTAAGTTGGATAAGTGAAATGTTTTATTCGGATGATAAAAAACAATACTCAGTTCTAAATAGAAGAACTTTTTTATTATATTTATTAAAAGTATCTTTTTTTGGGATTGTAGGCTGGAGATTATATGATATTCAAATAAAAGATTCACAAAAATATAAAACTCTTTCAAAAAATAATCAAATAGACGTTGAAATTATATACCCTATTAGGGGTAAGATTTATGATACTAACAACAAGGTTTTAGCATCTAATATAAAAGTGTTTGATGTATATATAATTCCAGAAAATACAAAGAATATAAATAAATCTTTAAAAGAATTAAATCAAATTATAAAAATAAGTTTTAGTGATAGAAGGAAGATACTAGAATTATCTAAAAAGGTTAAAAAATTTCAAAAAATAAAAGTCTTAGAAAATATTAATTGGTCACAACTTGAAAAAATAGAATCAAATAAACTTAATATTGAGGGTATATTTATTTCTCAAGATTATATGCGAACTTATAAGTTTGATAATACTTTTTCACATTTAATCGGTTACACAAACAAACCCAATAGAGAGGAAGTTGAATTACCTTTTATTTCAAATATGCCTAATCTAGAGATAGGAAAAGATGGTATTGAAAAAAGTTTTAATCCTAAATTAATAGGAAAATCAGGACAAAGAGAGATTGAAGTTAATTCTTATGGAAGAGTAATTCGTGAAATATCAAGGCAAGAAAGTCAAAAAGGAAATGATATTCATATAACTATTGATCTTAGAATTCAACAATATGCTTTAAATTTATTAAAAGAACATAAAGCAGGATCTGCAGTACTGATGAATATTAAAAATGGTAACATCTTATGTATGGCTTCAACTCCATCTTATAATCCAAATAAAATTATACAAAAACCAAATAAGGAATACTGGGATTCAATTTTAGAAAATGAACTATCACCACTTACGTATAGATGTATTCAAGGCTTATATGCTCCAGGCTCAACTTTTAAAATGGTTGTTGCTATAGCTGGAATAGTCCATGGGATTATTGATACAAATACAAAACATTTTTGTAGTGGAAAAATTGGTTTAGGCGATAGACTTTATCATTGTTGGAAAAATAATGGTCATGGGTCTATGAATGTTAGTGATGCAATCAAAGAATCATGTGATGTTTTCTTCTATGAAATATCAAAAAAAATTGGAATAGATAAAATTGCTAGAGTTGCTGAAGATTTTGGATTAGGTAAAATATATGATATTCCTTTATCTAATCAAAAAAAAGGAATTATACCTTCACGTGATTGGAAAAAGAATAAATATGATGAAAGTTGGTATCCTGGAGAAACATTAATTTCAGCAATTGGACAAGGTTTTGTATTAACTAATCCACTACAACTTGCTGTAATGACTTCAATTATTGCGTCTAATGGAAAAAATGTAAAACCAAATATAATCAAACAAAATATTGATATTGAATTTGAGAAATTAGAAAAATACCAAACTGCAATAGAAATTATTAAAAGCTCGATGTTTAAAGTAGTTAATGAAAGTAAAGGTACAGCTTATAACTCGAGATCTGAGTCTGCACCTTTTGCAGGCAAGACAGGAACTTCCCAGGTTAGAAGAATAACAGTAGCGGAAAGAGAAAGTGATGATTTTAGAAAAAAAGAAGTAGAATGGAAAAAAAGGGATCATGCTTTATTTGTTGGATATATGCCGATTGAGGACCCTAAATATGCTGTTTCAGTTGTTATTGAGCATGGAGGCTCAGGTGCATCAACTGCAGCACCTATAGCAAAAGAAATTTTTCAATTTACAAAAAATTTAGAAATTTAATGTTAAATAAAATTCAAAACTTAAATTACTTATTGATTTTCCTGGTGATCTTAATATCTTTTATTGGCGCAGCAGGTTTATATTCTGCAGCAGGAGGATCATATAATCCTTGGGCTTCAAGACATTTAATTAGATTAGTACTTTTTATATTTTTAGCAATTATTTTAGCTTTAATAAATATTAAATTTATTTATCAATATGCATATATCTTTTTTATTTTATCATTATTACTTTTGTTATCAGTTGAATTAATAGGTGTTTTTGGTAAGGGAGCAACTAGATGGATAAATGTATTTGGTTTTAGCATCCAACCATCAGAATTAATAAAAATAACTATAATACTAGCACTTGCTAGATTTTATCACGATTTAAAATTTGATGAAATTAAGAGAATAAAAAATTTATTTTTTCCAATATTAATTTTATTTTTACCATTTTCTTTAGTTGTTATACAGCCAGACCTCGGAACTGCTTTAAGTATAGCAATGCTTGGAGTTCTCATTTTATTTGCAAGTGGAATAAGAATTTGGAAGTTTGTATTAGGTTTTTTTGTTCTAATTTTATCAATTCCTTTGTTATTAAATTACTTACAACCATATCAAAAAGATAGAATTTTCTCTTTTTTAAATCCTGAGGCAGATGCTCTTGGAAGAGGATATCAACTCATACAATCTAAAATTGCTTTAGGTTCTGGTGGTCTAACTGGCAAAGGTTTTTTAGAGGGGTCTCAATCATATTTACAGTATTTACCTGAAAAACAAACTGATTTTATATTTACGTTAATTGGAGAAGAATTTGGTTTTATTGGTACTATGTTTATAATTTTACTATTTCTTTTATTAATATCAGTGTGTTTTTATGTAAGCATTAAATCAAATCATATCTTTGGTAGGATTCTTTCCATCGGAGTTGGCAGTAATTTATTTATATATGTGATAATGAACATATCTATGGTATCTGGATTAATGCCTGTTGTCGGCATTCCATTGCCTTTAGTTTCTTATGGAGGATCAGCAATGCTTGCTATAATTTTATCTCTAGGATTAGTTCTTAATGCAGAATTAAATGGAAATTTAAAAAAATTGTATAATGCTTGAAATAAATAACGTTAACAAATTTTTTGGAGGATTAAAAGCTGTCCATAACGCATCGATGAAAGTTGAAATGGGTTCAATTACAGGTTTAATAGGTCCAAATGGTGCAGGAAAAACAACATTATTTAATACTATTGCTGGATTATATGATCCAGATGAAGGGAATATAATTCTTAATAATGAAGATATTTCTTTCTTAAAACCTCACGAATTATTTGCAAAAGGAGTTCTAAGAACTTTTCAAATTGCCCATGAGTTTTCAACTTTAACTGTTCTTGAAAATTTAATGATGGTACCACCAAATCAATTTGGTGAAAAATTATCATACGCTCTATTAAGTAACGCTAAAGTAAAACAACAAGAGGAAGAAATAAGACAAAAAGCTATCGATGTTATAAACTTTTTGAATTTAAGTCACTTAACTCAAGAACTTGCCGGCAATTTATCTGGGGGTCAAAAAAAACTACTTGAGTTAGGGAGAACTATGATGATTGATCCTCAAATTGTTTTACTTGACGAGGTAGGGGCTGGAGTGAACCGAACATTACTTAATGAAATTACGGATGCAATTTTAAGATTAAACAAAGAAAAGAATTATACGTTTTTTGTCATTGAGCATGATATGGATCTCATAGAAAAAATTTGCGATCCTGTAATTGTGATGGCTGAAGGTTCAGTTTTATTTAAAGGAAGTTTCAATGAAGTGAAAAATAACGATACAGTTATAGAAGCATATTTAGGAAAAGGTATTAATAAGAATTAGAATTTTATGAATAATTTAATTGGTAAAAATTTAACAGCTGGATACGGAGGAGTTGATATTATTAAAGATATTAATCTAGAAGTTAATGAGGGTGAAATTGTTGTAATAGTTGGTCCAAACGGAGCAGGGAAATCAACAGCAATGAAAGCATTGCTTGGCATGTTAAGTTTAACTTCAGGTTCCGTAGAATATTCTAATAAGGAAATTTCTTCAATGCTACCTCAAAACAGAATTAATTTAGGATTGGCATTCGTTCCCCAAACAAACAATGTGTTTACTGGTATGACAGTAGAAGAAAATTTAGAAATGGGAGGGTTTTTAAGAGAGGATGATATTATTCATACCATTAATGATGTTTATGACCTTTTCCCTATTTTAAAAGAAAAAAGAAATCAAAGTGCAGGAGAATTATCTGGAGGTCAAAGACAACAAGTAGCTTTTGGAAGAGCACTTATGACTCAACCTAAAATTTTAATGTTAGATGAACCGACTGCAGGAGTATCACCAATAGTAATGGATGAGTTATTTTCAAGAATCATAGAAGTTCGTAAAACAGGTGTAGGTATACTAATGGTTGAACAAAATGCAAAACAAGCACTCGGTATTGCTGATAGAGGATACGTATTAGTGAATGGAAAAAATAGTAGAGAAGGTTCAGGCAAAGAACTATTGAATAATCCAGAAGTTAGAAAGTCTTTTTTAGGAGGTTAAAATGATTGATTTTCTAAATTCTATAATTGTACTTCTAAATTTTATTATCATTCCAGGCATTTCTTATGGCTCTCAACTTGCACTAGGAGCACTAGGAGTTACATTCGTGTATGCAATACTTCGTTTTGCAAATTTTGCACATGGTGAAATTATGTCATTTGGAGCGATGATAACAATTTTATTTACGTGGTTTTTTCAATCACAAAATATTGGTTTAGGAATTCTGCCAACTGCTTTGTTAGCTTTACCTATAGGGATAATAGCAACAATTTTATTATGCATTATTTCTGATAAATTTGTTTTTCAATATTACAGATACCAAAAAAGTGTTCCTGTTGTTTTAGCAATGGTTTCAATAGGGGTTATGTTCGTAATAAATGCAATAATAAGAATCATAATTGGAACAGAAACCATAAAATTTTCCGATGGACAGAAATTTATAATGAAAGCAAAACAGTTTAAAGTAATGACAGGTTTAAATGAAGGATTAGCATTAAAATCGTCTCAAGTTATTACAATATTAATTACTATTTTGCTTTTAACTTTTACTTTCTGGTTTTTGCAAAAAACAAAAACTGGAAAATCAATGAGAGCATTTTCTGATAATGAAGATTTAGCATTATTGTCTGGCATTAATCCTGATAGAGTAGTTTTTACTACATGGATTATTGTAGGTGTTTTGGCATGTGTTGCGGGTACACTTTATGGATTAGATAAAAGTTATAAGCCAATTATTTATCTCAATTTAGTCTTGCCAATATTTGCATCAGCAATTGTTGGAGGAATTGGTAGTCCTTTTGGAGCTGTAGTAGGTGGTTATGTCATCGCTTTTTCAGAAATTATGGTAACGTATGCTTATAAGAAATTTTTTGTCTATCTACTCCCAAGTTCTATAGAGCCAACAGGTTTAGTACAATTACTTTCAACTGATTATAAATTTGCTGTATCATTTTCAATTTTAGTTATCGTTTTACTAATAAGACCATCGGGAATATTTAAAGGAAAAGTCTTATGATGAAGTTTGAAAGATATGAGTGGTTAGCTATCACAATTATGATCTCTTTATTTATTTTTGTAGGCTTTATTCAAGGATGGTCAGTAAGTTTAGTAATTTTAAACATGTGCATTATTTCAGCAATAATGACAATGGGAGTAAATATTTCTTGGGGTTATGCAGGAGTAATTAATTTTGGTGTAATGGGTTTTCTTGCCATGGGTGGATTAGCTGCAGTTCTTGTTTCTTACCCCCCAATTGCTGAGTCATGGCAGGTTGGAGGTAGAGGGTTAGGTATTAGTTTTGCTTTACTTGTCGTATTGGTCATTGCTGTAATGTATATTAATAAAACAGTAATCCAAAAAAGAAATAGGTATATTTTAAATTCTTTTATAATTTTTTTTGGTATTTTATTTATCAGACATTTTTATTTAAATGCTACACATAATATTGAGGATGTTAATCCTGCAATAGCAGGGTTTTTGGGTGGCCTTGGATTACCAATAATTTTCTCTTGGATAGTAGGAGGTTTATTTGCTGCAGGTGTTGCATTTGTAATTGGTAAAGTAGCTCTTGGATTACGATCAGATTATCTTGCTATTGTTACTCTTGGTATTTCAGAAATAGTTGTTAGTGTTTTAAAACATGAAGAATGGTTATCTAGAGGGGTAAAAAATGTAATCGGTTTAAAGAGACCAGTTCCTTATGAAATTGATTTACAAAACGCAGATTGGTTTATAAATTTAGTTACATATCTCAATTCATCAAAGTTAAATAATATTATTGATGTGGGTGATAGACAACAAGTATTAAACAATCTTATAATTGATGGTTCAGGAATTTTTGTAAAATTATCTTACGCTATTTTATTTCTGGTTGTTATGTTGATAATTTTTTATTTTGCAAACAAAGCTCAATTATCTCCATGGGGAAGGATGATGAGAGCTATAAGAGACAATGAAACTGCTGCAAATGCAATGGGTAAAGATGTTGTAAAACAACATTTAATAATTTTTGTAATAGGAGCTGCAATTGTAGGTGTTGCGGGTGCAATGCTTGTTACTTTGGATGGATTATTTACTCCTTCAGGATATCGTCCACTTCGTTTCACTTTTATTATTTGGATTATGGTTATTGTAGGTGGTAGTGGTAATAATTTAGGTGCTATATTTGGTGGTTTTGTCATATGGTTTTCTTGGATTGAAGCAGCACCACTTACAACATTCATTATTAATCAACTTACAGTAGGATTAGAACCTACTAATGCTCTAAAATTACATTTACTCGATAGCGTTCCTTACTTTAGATACTTATTTATGGGTTTAATTTTATTATTAATTTTACGCTATAGACCTAAAGGAATTATACCAGAGAAAGTAAGGCATTCATAAAAAAACCCCAGCTAAAAGCTGGGGTTAAATTAAAATAAATTTTAAGTATTAAAGAGCGCCAACAGTAACGAATTCGCCACCACTAACTTCTAACTCTTTAAACGCACCAGCGGCATCACCAAACGCATTAAATTCTACGTCTGTTGCACCTTGGTAATCAATATCTTTACCAGCAGCTAACATTTGTAAGCCGTATGATAATTGACCAGGGTTAATTACAATACCTGGAGCGTTAGATACTTTAGCAATATTGTTTAGTATTGATTGCTTATCAGCAGATCCACCAGCTTGAATTGCAAGAGCAATAATTGCTGCAGCATCATAAGATTCTCCAACATATGGAGCACTTCCATCCATGCCATTTGCAGCTGCTAGCTCTCCAAACTTAGCTGAACCTTTTGAAATTGCACCTGGCATAGAACCAAATGATCCTTCAAGATCAGCACCGATATTATCTACTATTGATTGACCAATCATACCATCAGAAAGAACAAAAGTGTCAAATGCGCCTGAATCTAAAGATGCTTCGATCATTCCTTTTCCGCCATCATCGATATAACCAATTACTAGTAGTGCGTCTCCACCAGCTGATGCAAGAACACCAACTTCTGATGAATAATCCGCTTTACCATCTTCGTGTGCAGCTGATGCTGTAATAGTTCCGCCACCACGAGCAAATGAAGCTTCAAATACTTCAGCTAAACCTTTTCCGTAGTCATTGTTAGTATACGTTACAGCTATACTTTCAATTCCTCTGCTTAAAGCAAGTTTAGCTAATACTTGACCACCTTTTGCATCAGATGGAGCAGTACGCCAAAAAGTTCCATTATCAGGAACTTTACTTAAACCTGGTGAGGTTGCAGATGGAGATACCATTAAGATACCATTTGGTACTGCAACGTTAGCATTAATTGCACCTGTTACACCTGAGCAGTCAGCGCCCATAATAGCAGATACACCTTGTGCAACTAGATCCTCAGCAGCAGCAGTTGCAGCAGCAGAATCTACACAAGTTGAGTCAGCTTCTAAGATAGTAATTGATTCACCACCTAAAAGATTTCCAGAGTTTGATGCTTCATCAAATGCCATTCTAGCACCATCTCTCATAGCAGGAGTTAAAGATTCAATTGGTCCTGTAAAACCAAGAATAATTCCTACTTTAATTTCTGCTAATGCAGCAGTCGTTACAGTCGACAAACTTACAATAACAGCTAGAAGTAATTTTTTCATATTTCCTCCAAAAAGTATACTTTTTATATACGCTAACTCATATACTAGTTCCAAAAATCAATCATGCAGTTTTTTTATAAAAATACCCAAGATTTTAGCCAAAAACCATAAATTGACTTCATTTGCCTCACCGGATAAAGATCAAACGTATGACAATTGGAATTTTAGGTGGAGGAGTTTGGGGGAGTGCACTTGCCCGAGTGTTAAGTAATAATAAAGTTATCATCTATGCTCGAGATGAAAAAATTGTTAAATCAATAAATGAAAATAAAATTAATCCAAAATTAAAATACAGTTCATTAAATGAAAATGTCACTGCTACTACCTCTTTAAAAGAAATTAGAAATGTTAAATTTTTATTTATAACTTTACCTGCACAAAACATTAGAGAGGTAATTAAGGATTCGTCATTACATAATAAAAATCATGATATTATTATATGTTCTAAAGGCATTGAAATTTCGTCATCAAAATTTTTAACAGACGTATTTCAAGAAATTATACCGTTTAAATCAATTAGTATTTTATCAGGCCCATCTTTTTCAAATGAAGTATCTCAAAGTTTACCAACTGCAGTAACGCTTGCAACAAAAGATAAAAAAGATTTTGAAAATATTTCTAAACTAATACCTAATAAAGAGTTTAGAATTTATTATTCAAATGATTTAATCGGAACGCAAATAGGTGGTGCGTTAAAGAATATATATGCGATAGCAGCGGGTGTTGCAGAAGGATTGAATTTAGGAGAAAATGCTAAAAGTGCTCTTATATCTAGATCTTTTGCTGAAATGACCAGGTACGCAAAAAAATTTAAAGCTGATAAAAATACATTATTTGGTTTATCTGGGCTTGGTGATCTCATTTTAACATGTAGCTCTAAAAATTCTCGTAATACACAGTTTGGTATTAAATTAGCCTCTTCAAAACATGATAATTTTTTAGATCTTTTAAAATCACAAGAAGTAACAGAGGGTTATTATACAGTTAAAGCAGTCTATAATATTTCACAAAAAAAAAATATTGATATGCCAATTATGGAGTCTGTATACAATATACTTTATAAACAACATGATTTAAAAGAAGAATTAAGTAATTTACTGAATAGACCAATAACAGAAGAGAAAATTTAATTTGATGTCAAAGAAAACATTTTATACCTTAGATACAAGCTGGGTTAACAATATGCAAATTAATTTAAGTGCTGTAGAGCGTCGAACATCTACCTTAACTAAAAGAAGAACTGTAAAAAAGGAATTTCAAGTAGCTTGGTTGTTAAAAGCTATTACTTTAATTGATCTTACTACACTAAGTGGTGACGATACTTTTGGAAAAGTTGAAAGGCTGTGTAATAAGGCTCTTAATCCCATTGATGATTATATTCTTCAGGATTTAGGGTTAGATAAAAATGCAGTCAGAGTAGGAGCTATATGTGTCTATCACCATCTAATAAAAGATTGTACAAAACTAATTCAAAACAAAATACCAATTGCTGCAGTTTCTACTGGTTTTCCTGCAGGATTGTCATCTTATACTACCAGAAAAAAAGAAATTTCTGACTCTATCAAAGATGGTGCTGATGAAATTGATATTGTTATCAATAGAGGATACGTTCTCCAAAATAACTGGAAAAAATTATATGATGAGGTTCGAAGTTTTAAAGAAACTGCAGGTAAAACCAAAATTAAAGCTATTCTTGGTGTTGGTGATCTTGAGACTCTTCGAAATGTAGCAAAGGCATCTTTAGTTTGTATGATGGCTGGTGCCGATTTTATTAAAACATCAACAGGAAAAGAAAGTATAAACGCTAACTTAAATAATAGTCTTGTCATTTTGAGAATGATTAGAGATTTTTATACAAAGACTGGAAAAAAGATTGGTTTTAAACCTGCAGGTGGAATATCAACAGCAAAATCTGTTTTAGAATTTTTAATTTTGGTTGCTGAAGAGCTAGGATTTGAATGGGTTAATCCTAAATTATTGCGAATTGGTGCTTCTAGTTTATTAATTGATATAGAAAGACAACTCTATCACTACACTAGTGGCAGGTATGCAAATAAAGAGAAACTTGCAATAGGATAATATGGATAAAGTTATTAAAAATTTTCAAAATATATCTTATGGGCCAGCACCAGAAGACAGCAAAGAAGTAAATAGTTGGATAAAAAATTTAAAAAATCCAAATAATCATTTTATTAATGGTAAATTTGTAAAATCGTCTAGCTCAAAAAAATTAAATATAATTAACCCTTCCACAAATAAAAAAATAGCAACATTGTCTGTTGCTTCAAAAAAAGATGTAAATGCTGCAGTCAGTGCTGCCAAAAAAGCTCATATCAAATGGTCAAAACTTTCATCTTTTGATCGATCAAAATATTTATATGCCCTTGCACGTCTCATACAAAAAAATTCTAGGTTTATTTCTGTTTTAGAAACCATTGATAATGGTAAGCCAATAAGAGAAACAAGAGATATAGATGTTCCACTAGTTGCAAGACATTTCTATTATCATGCTGGATGGGCTGCAAGGAATACAAATAATTCTGATAACTCTATTGGTGTTGTAGGACAAATTATACCGTGGAACTTTCCATTATTAATGTTAGCGTGGAAAATTGCTCCTGCAATTGCTCTTGGAAATACAGTAGTCTTAAAGCCCGCAGAATATACTTCTTTAACAGCGCTTTATTTTGCTGAACTTTGTGAAAAAGCTAAAATTCCACAAGGTGTAATTAATATTATTACGGGAGATGGTTCTACTGGCGAACATATAACATCGCATAAAGATATTAAAAAAATTGCCTTTACTGGATCAACTGAAGTTGGAAAGAAAATAATTCAAACAAATACTAATCCAGATAAAAAAATGACAATGGAACTAGGGGGCAAATCACCTTTTATTGTTTTTGAAGATGCTGATTTAGATAGCGCAGTAGAAGGTGTTGTTGATGCGATTTGGTTTAATCAAGGTCAAGTATGTTGTGCTGGATCAAGACTCTTAGTACAAGAAAGTATTGAGAAAAAATTTATCCAAAAACTTAAGAAAAGAATGGAAAAACTTCGTGTTGGTGATCCATTAGATAAGTCTATTGACATTGGAGCTATAGTTGCACCAGTCCAACTTAAAAAAATTAATTCTTTAGTAAATAAAGCACAAAAGGATGGAAATAAATTATGGCAACCTTCATGGTTATGTCCAACAAATGGTTTATTTTATCCTCCATCTTTATTTACAAATGTAACACCGTCATCTTTTATTGCTCAAGTAGAAATATTTGGGCCAGTTTTAACAACAATGACATTTAGAACACCTAGTGAAGCTGTATCCATTGCTAATAATACACCCTACGGACTTGCTGCAAGTATTTGGTCTGAAAATATTAACTTAGCTTTAGATATTGCTCCAAAAATAAAAGCTGGAGTCATCTGGATAAATTCTACAAACTTATTTGATGCTGCGTGTGGTTTTGGTGGTTACAAAGAAAGTGGTTTTGGAAGAGAAGGTGGTTCAGAAGGTATTAGAGCATATTCAAAATTACCGTTTCCTCTTTCTAAGTCAAAAAGAGGAAAAAAATCATCTAAAGGTCAATCATCTAATTCTATCGATAGAACTCCAAAATTATATATTGGAGGTAAGCAAAAAAGACCTGATAGTGGTTATTCCTTTTCTTCATATGATGCTCAAAATAATTTTATTTGTGATGTTCCAAACGCAAATCGCAAAGATGTAAGAGATACAGTCGAGGTTGCATCTAAAGCAGTTGGCAAATCTTCTACTAACTTTAACAGAGCTCAAATTCTTTATTACTTAGCTGAAAATTTACAAGATCGAAAAAATACCTTTTCTAATTTGCTATCTTCTTTAATTGGTATTTCACAAAAAGATGCCGAGAAAGAATTTGATCAATCAATTGAAAGATTATTTTATTATGGTGCTATGGCTGATAAGTTTGAAGGCTCTATACATAATCCCCCTATAAGAGGTTTAACATTAGCTGTTAAAGAACCTATAGGTGTTATCGCAAATATTTTAAATGATGATTATCCACTATTAAGTTTAATAACTACATTAGGAGCAAATTTTGCAGCAGGAAATGCTAGTATTATTGTTCCAGGTCAAAATACGTCTCTTTTAGCAACAGAATTATATCAACTACTTGAAACTTCTGATGTTCCAGATGGGTATATTAATATCCTTACAACTAAACAAAATAGTTTGAATAAAATCTTATCCGAACATGAAAATATTGATGGTATTTGGTTTTTTAGTGAAAATAATAATGAGCGTCTGAAGGTTATTCAAAGCACAACATCAAATTTAAAAAGAACTTGGTGTCCACAATCAAAAAATCTTGATTGGTCTTCGAAAGAAGAAGATTTCTTAGAAGAGTTTTTATATCAAAGTACACAAGTAAAAAATATTTGGATCCCATACGGAGAGTGATATACTAAAAATATGTTAATTAACGTCGATCCTATTTTAAGTCCGGATATATTAAAAACACTGCGTGAAATGGGTCATGGCGATAGACTCGTTATATCCGATATTAATTATCCTGCTCATTCGAACCACAATAGAGTTCACCGATTAGACGGCCTTGATATGACAACTGTCATGAAAGCTGTTTTATCTGTTTTTCCATTGGATAGTTTTGTAGATTCTGCTGTTCACCGAATGGAAGTTGATAATCAACCAGATGAAATTAATGATGCTAATAAGGAAGTAATTGATGCAATTAAGGAAGTATCAGGAGATCATTGGAAAATAGGTTCATACGAAAGACAAGAATTTTATAAGCAATCAAGATCAACCTATGCATATATTACGACAAGTGAAAGACGACCTTACTGTAATTTTATTTTAACAAAAGGTGTTATTAAACCAGATGGAACTGTTTGGATAATCGATAAATAATTATGTCGATTAGTATTCTTGGTATTTTTGTTGCTGACCTAGTTTTTTTTGGTGAAAAAATTCCAGTTGAAGGTGAAACTATTCTTGGTAAAAATTTTGTTATTGGCCCTGGTGGAAAAGGATCAAACCAAGCTGTAGCTGCAGCAAAAGCTGGTGCAAAAACTTTTTTTATTTCTAAGATTGGTGATGATCAATTTGGTTCGATGGCAACAGAGATTTATGAAAATTCTGGTGTTGATTATAGCAATGTTATTATTTCAAAAGATCACTCAACTGGCGCAGCAGGTATACTTGTAAATCAAGAAACTGGAGCTAATGCTATTAATGTTTTTCCAGGTGCAGCAGGAGCAATTACTATTGAAGATATAGATAAAGCAGAAGAAACAATTAAAAATTCAAGTATATTTCTTACACAACTAGAGGCACCAAAGGATGTTGTTACCTATGCATTAAAAAAAGCATATAGTTTAAATGTAAAAACAATTTTAAATCCTGCCCCAGCAGCTGAAATAGATGAATCTTTATTTTCTATGATTGATTATTTTACACCAAATGAAACGGAAGCAAGTTTTTATGTTGATCACAATGTTGAAACTCATGAGGATGCTGAAAAAGCTGCAATGCAATTAATAGAAAAAGGAATTAAAAATGTCGTTATTACTCTTGGAGAAAAAGGAGCTTTTTTTGCCAACAATGAAGAAAAATTTTCTTTACCTGTAGCTAATCTTTCAAATCCAGTAGTCGATACAACCGGTGCGGGTGATGCTTTCAATGCAGGTTTTGCTGCAGCACTTACTGAGGGTCAAAATATTAAAGATGCTCTAAAATTTGCTAGTGCTACAGCTGGCTTATCAACGACTAAAATTGGTACGGCAAATTCTATGCCCTCTCGTGAGGAAATTGATAAACTTCTATAATTATTGTATAATAGAATCATTATGCAATTATTTTTAGAAAGACTGATCTATTTTTGGGCTGGGATTACAGCTATTGGTCTTTTAATAGCAGTAGCTTACTGGGCAATAGCAACTATAATTTACGTAGCCTTTATCTCTCTTTTTGTTGCTATCGCAGCCACTCTTTTCTATCATTTTTATTGGTCCAAAAGAGATAATTAATAGTCTATAAATACCAATAAGGTTATTTATCAGTGTCAAAATATATATTTTACGATTTAGAAACATCAGGAAGAGGTAAGAAAGAATACCCAACTGCTTTTGGTACTACTCCTAAATGGGAGCAGATAATGCAAATTGCTGCAATAGTTACTGACTCGAAATTTAATCAAACAAATCAAAATATGAATGAGTTTTGTAGACCTAGAACATCGGTGATTTCTCAACCAGGTGCATTAATAACAACACTTAAAGGTATGAGAGAGGCACTTGATGCTCCTCAATCATCTTACGAATTAATGAAAAAAATTAATGAAACTTTTGATGAATGGAAAAAAGATGATCCAGGTTCTACTTTTATAGGTCATAACATAATAGAGTTTGATGAATCAGTTCTCGAATACAATTTGTTTAGTCATATGTTTTATCCTTATGTAACAAGAAAGAGTAGGGGCGACACATTAAATTTAGCGAGAGGTTTATATGCCATCAACCCATCAAGTATAAAAACACCTTTAACAGAAAGAGGTAATCCTAGTTTCAAATTAGAAAAAATTGCAGAGATGAATAATTTACCTGTTGAGTTTGCTCACGATGCATTTTCAGATGTTAAGACATCAATTGCTCTGACAAAATATATTCATGAAGCAGACACAACTAATTGGAATCACCTTCAAATGACTATGAGTAAAGAAGATGCTATTGAATATATCAATAAAAATAAAGGTTTTTGTTTTATGACAAGTTTTGGGGGAAGAATTAAACTTCAAGCATTGTCGATGGTATGTGAGTCACAATATAATGGTTGGTTTCACACAATTGATTTAGCTCATGATCCGACACCATTACTTGAAGCTAACTCGGAAGAATTTAAAAAACTGATTAAAAGAAAAAATAGATATGTTATTACTAATCAGCATCCTATTATTCTACCAGGCAAGATTGCTGCTAATTACGAGCCTTACGATGAAATTGGTTCAGATGTTCTTAATGAAAGAGCTAAAATAGTGTTCAAAAATAAAGATTTAGCAGACAAGTTTAAACTTATGGAAATTGATAGACGTATTGAAAAAGAAGATGAAAAATCGCAAGATAATGTATTTCCTGAAAGTGCAGCAAATGCCTTTCTTGATTTTAAACAATCAACGCAAATAGCAAAATTTCATGAACAAAATGACTGGAATGAAAAATATAAAATTGCTCTTTCAATAAAAGAGCCAAGAGCAAACTTTATTTTAAAAAGACTTATATTTGATGAAAGTCCAAAAACTTTATCAAAAGAAGATTTTAAAATGGTTCACCGAGAATTACATGAAAGGTTAGTTATTAACCAAGAAAGACCTTTTACAACGATACCAGAAGCAATGTCTCAAACTGATACGGAATTAGTTAAAATGGAAGAGAGTGATGATGAAAATAAAGCTCAAAAAATGCAAATTTTAAAAGATTACAATGTCTATTTAAATTTTATGGAGAAATATTTTTCTAATAAAAATGCTGAACCTCTTCCAAGTGGTAAAGAATTGAGTAAAATAATCTTTAGTTAATGTTTGAACTTCAATATTTTATTATTGGTATTGTCCAAGGCTTTACTGAATTTTTACCAGTTAGTTCTTCTGGGCATTTAGTTCTTGTATCACAATTAACCAGTTGGCAAGATCAAGGTCTTTTTACTGATGTGGCCGTTCATGTTGGAACATTATTAGCAGTTATAATTTATCTAAGATCTCATATAACAACTTTAATTAAGAGCTTTGTCTCCTTTCAGCTTGCAGACAATGATAACTTATTTAAAATTATTATTGCAACTATACCTGCGGTTATAGTTGGTTTCTTTATTTTTGATTTTGTTCAATTATATTTTCGAGATATCAAAGTTGTTGCAATATCAAGTGTTGTTTTTGCTGCTTTATTATTTGTAGCAGATCATTTTAAAATGAAAATATCTTCTTGGGAAAATATGAGTTATGTGCAGGCCTTTATCATTGGTGCATTTCAAATATTAGCATTTATACCTGGGGCAAGTAGAGCAGGAGTTACAATTACTGGCGCACGTTTTCTGGGTTTTGATAGATCATCTGCAGCAATTTTTTCTATGCTTTTATCTATACCCCTTATTTTAGCATCTTTAGTTTTAACAAGTTTAGATTTAATAAGTAGCTCTGAGATAAATATAAATTTATACAAATCTTTATTTGCAGCATTTGTCGCTTGTATTACTGCTCTATTTTCAATTAATATCATGATGAGAATTATACAAAGTTCAACCTTTAACATTTTTATTATTTATAGAGTTTTACTAGGATTTATCTTATTATATTTTTATGCATAAAATATCTGGAGTCTTTAGCGCTGCTCTAACACCGGTAAAAAGTGATTTATCAATAAATAAAGACCTCTACCTTCGTCATTGTCAGTATTTAATGAGAGAAGGGCACGATGGTCTTGCTATTTTTGGCACAACAGGTGAAGCAAATAGTTTTTCTGTTCAAGAAAAAAAAGATCATATAGATTTTTTGATT
The DNA here is from genome assembly GCA_902615745.1 of uncultured Alphaproteobacteria bacterium. Classification (GTDB taxonomy): domain Bacteria; phylum Pseudomonadota; class Alphaproteobacteria; order HIMB59; genus CACPNW01. The sequence continues at coordinate 195,989 of CACMQB010000001.1, forward strand.
TCAAATCGAATAGACCCCAAAATTCTTATGCCAGGTACAGGTTCATCTTCATTGAAAGAAGCAATTGATATGACAAAGCATGCTTCCTCTCATAAAGTAAGAGCAGTCCTTTTACTACCACCATTCTATTATAAGAATGTAACAGATGAAGGTGTGATAAACTACTATCGTCATTTAATTGAAAATGTTGGTGATAGTGATCTTCATTATGTTTTATATCACATACCACAAAACACTTATGTCCCCATAAGTTTCAAAACTATTGAAACACTATTAAAATTGTATCCAAATAATATTATCGGTTTAAAAGATTCAAGTGGTGACGGTGAACGTATGATGAAGGTTATAAAATATTTCAATAATTTTTCAGTATTTTGTGGTCATGATAGTTTAGCTTTAAGTATAAGCAAAAGGGGAGGTGCTGGAGCAATTACTGCTGGTACAAATGTGTGTGGAAAATTACTTAGCTTTATTTTGAAAAATTATAAAAACGAAAATTCAATTAAAAATTTTAATGAATTACAGAGTCTTTTAGAAAAAATAAGAAAGGTAATTACAACACATGAACCTATTAGTTTAATGAAAGCTTATTTTTCCATTGTAGATAATATTTCTGAATGGAATAATGTATTACCACCATTAAAAAAAATTGATGATCCCGAAAATAATAAACTTGTTTTAATATTAAAAGAGTTGGTAAAAAAAATAGATCCGTTAATAGCGAATACGTGAGTTAAAATATTTTTTTGCTTGAGTAGCAATTAAATTTTGGACAGGTTTTAAAAAGACAGCAAAACCAATACAATCAGTAAAGAAGCCAGGAGTAATCAATAATAATCCTGATACTAATAGAAAAATACCCCCTTTAATTTCTTCGGTGGGCATTACACCTTGTGATAAGTTTCGTTGTGCTTCAAATAACAACTTGATCCCTTGTCTACGAACAAGAAATATTCCCACTAAAGCAGTGGTTAGTATAATTGCAATAGTATTTAAAATTCCAATATTGGAGCCTATTGTTATAAAAATACTTATTTCAATTATTGGAATAATAATAAACGCTAGAAAAATCACTAACGTACTATACCAGTTTTTTCATCCTTAATGTTTTTTTCTATTTTATTCTCAAATTCTCTTAATCTTTTATAGACACTTGCAAGTTCTATAATTGTAGGCCATGCTCTGAATAAATATTGTAGTGATCCTTCTACTCTTCCAAAAGCTCTTATAATTTGTTGCATAACACCAAGTGTCATTACCCCAGCGACAATTGCTGGTGCTAAAAAAATATACGCTGCAAGAACGTTCGCTTGTAGATAAGCTAATCTTCCAATACTAAAATAGAGATAATACAAATAACTCTTAAAGTGAATTTCTCTAACGCCTTGAAAAAGTTCTTCTAATGATTTTGGTCTAATACTTCCATCATCTTCTGCGATAACTAAAATTTTTCTATAAGCAGCTTCTTTTTTTTGAAGATCATATTCAATACCAACTAGCCTTAGTAACCATGCTAGTACAATCATTAAAATTGTACCACCGACAGCCCATATAAATGCTCCAGACACTAAACCGTACTGCCAATCACCAAACCACAAGATTGGTATACCAACTGATAGAGTCATTAAGAGGGGGAAGAACTCTACTAATACTAGAACAGATTCAATTAAACTGGTTCCAAGACCTTCCATAATTCTACTAAACTTAATGGTATCCTCCTGAACCCTTTGACTTGCACCTTCGATAGTTCTCGCTTGATCATAAACACTATGGTACCACTCAACCATTGCTGTTCTCCATCTAAAAAGAAAATGGGAAGTTAGGAATGAAATTGCTAGTCCTAATGCAATTGAAATAGCAGCAAGTTGAGCAAAACTAAATAAGGCACCCATGTATTCTTGCATAGTTATAGCATTTGGTGTCCCAAGTGCTTTTTGGATCATGTCATAAAATTCACCAAACCATTCGTTGATCTGAACATCAATCTGAACTTGGACCCATATAGAAGTAAGAATTACTACTGAGCCTACATAAGCCCATACATACCACTTTGGTTCAGTGAAAAATTTAAACATTGTGTATATATATGTTCAATTAGATTTTAAAAAAGAAGGTAGGTATTAATTATTTCTTCTTTTGACGCTTTTTGTTTCTTCTATATTTAGAGCCTCTTTTACGTCTACCTCTATGTTTTTTTGGATATCCCATAATGTAGATACGGTATACAAAAATAAAAAATTAAGTCAAAGACTAATAATGCCAATCTTTAGCTTCATTAAATAAAAAATCTCTAAAAACTTCAAGTCTTCTATCGTTTTTAAAAGATTCAGAATAAACAAAGTATGTTTGATATGATGGACCTTCTAGGTTTGGTAGAACACGTACAAGCTGAGGTTTGTCTGCAACCATGTAATCAGGTAGAGATGCTAAACCTCCACCTTTTTCAATTGCAAGTGACATCGCGTAAATACTATTTACTCTAAATTTAGGTCGTCTTTTTGTTCCTTCTTTTCCAATTTTTAATATCCAATCAATATTAGAAACAGGAGAAGGTAATCCAGCTCCAAAGCAAATTAAATCATGTTTATCTAAATCATTTACATTTCTTGGTATTCCACTTTTTTGTAAGTAATCTGAAGAACCGTAAATGTGGTTATGAAAATTAACAAATTTTTTAAAAATTAAATTTGCCTGTGTTGGCTTCTTTACTCTAACTGCTACATCAGCAACTCTTGCAGATAAATCAACTTCTTCATCACTCATAATTAAATTTACATCTATCTCTGGATATTGATTAGCAAATTTAGTTATTTTTGGCGTGAGCCATGCTGATCCAAAACCAACAGTTGTGCTTACGGTTAATTTTCCTACTGGTTTAGTTTTTTTATCTAATAATTTTTTTTCAAAATCAGAAATTGAAAAATTAATTTGATTTACAGTATTAAATAAATTTTCACCTTGCTCTGTTAACCTTACACCTTTTTGATGTCTTATAAACAAGGGTGTCTTTAAATCGTATTCAAGATCTTGTATTTGTCTACTAAGCGCAGATTGACTGATATTTAGTTTGGCACTTGCCTTTGAAATGCTTCTTGAGATTGCAATTTCGTAAAATGATTTTAATTTATCCCAGTCCATTATTTTAAGGAATTTATAATTTCATAATAGTTATTTTGATTTTGAGATAATAAATAAGATCCTACTGCTAACACATCAGCCCCATTATCTTTACATATTTTTGCATTTTCATTATTTACTCCACCATCAACAGCTATCTCATAGTTATAATTATTATTTTTTCTAATTTCATCTAAATCTTTAATTTTTTTCACTTGCTCATGCATAAATTTTTGACCACCAAAACCAGGTGTGACTGTCATAACTATTATTTGTTGCACTTCACTTAATAAATGATCAATATATGCAATATTTACCTTAGGGTGAATGGCTATTCCTGCTTTAATTTTAGCATCACTTATCATTTTAATAATTTCTTCTGGGTTATCATCAGCCTCAGGATGAAAAGTAATGATATCTGAGCCAGCTTCTACAAATTCATTGATATATTTCTTTACCGGTTTAATCATGAGATGCACATCTAAAATTTTAGAGGTAACCTTTCTTAATGATTTTACTATATTTGGTCCAAAAGTAATATTGGGGACATAATGGCCATCCATGATGTCTATATGAATATAATCAGCGCCATTTAGATCTAAAGATCTAACCTCTTCTTCTAATTTAAGAATATCTGCTGATAATATTGATGGTGATATTTTTATCATTTATAAAGAGATATATAATATATAAATAAACATTCATAATGAATTCTATCACAGAAAAACCTTGGGGATCCTTTGAGATACTAAAGTCAGGTAAAAAATTCCTAGTAAAAAAAATTTTTGTAAAACCAGGAGGAGTTTTATCTCTTCAAAGTCATGAACATAGATCTGAGCATTGGATTGTAGCTGAAGGAGAAGCTGAAGTCACAATTGACAAAAAAGTAATTAATTTAAAAGAAAATGAGAACATTTTTATTCCTAAAGGGGCAATTCATAGAATGGCTAATAGAAAAGATCGTGATTTAGTTATTATAGAAATGTGGTACGGTGATAATCTTGATGAAAATGATATTAAAAGGCACGAAGACATTTATGAAAGAATTTAATGCTTATTAATACTCCTATATCGCTTGGCGAACTTGTAGATAAAATTTCTATATTAATTATTAAACAGAAAAATATAACCGATGAAACTAAGCTTGATCATGTCAAAAAAGAATTAGATTTTCTCCAAAAGACATTGATGAATTATGTCCAACAAGAAGAAATAAATAATTATTTAGAAAATTTGATAAATATTAATTCTAAACTCTGGAATATAGAAGATGATATTAGAGAGTGCGAAAGAAAAAAATTATTTGATCAATCATTTATTGATTTAGCTAGAAGTGTCTATTTTACAAATGATGAAAGAGCAAAAGTAAAAAATGTTATTAATAAAACTTTTGGCTCTGAATTAGTAGAGGTAAAATCTTATGAGGAATATTAATTAATAAATCCTTGAAACACTTTTTGTAACAAGAGATACTAATTTTTCTTTGTAAATGTTATCTTTAAATATATCAACTGAGTCTACAGCTACATTTGAAAAGTGATTAGCTCTTGTTAGAGTATCCTCAATACATTGGTATTTATTTATTATTTCTAAAGCCATTTCAAAATCACCATCATTTTGGTTAAGATCAGATATTGTTCTTTCCCAAAACTTTTTTTCTTTATCATTTGATCTTCCATAAGCTAAAATTATTGGAAGAGTAATTTTACCTTCTTTAAAATCATCTCCAGTATTTTTTCCTAATATTTTTTTGTTTGAAGAATAATCAATAGCATCGTCAATTAATTGAAAAGTCATGCCAAAGTTTGTTCCAAATGATTTCAATGCATTAACCTCGGCTTGTGTTCCATGACCACTAATTGATCCAACTTGACATGCTGCACTAAATAAAGAGGCAGTTTTAGCATTTACAACTTCAAAATAAATATTTTCATTTATTTCTAAATTTTTATCATTAACAAGTTCTAAAACTTCTCCCTCAGAAATTACAACACTAGTATCTGCTAATATTTTTAACGTTTCAGTATTTCCATATTTTGTCATTAGTTGAAAAGCTCTACTGAATAAAAAATCACCAACTAATACACTTGTTTTATTTTTCCATTTCTCATTTGCTGTCGGTTTTCCTCGTCTTTGTTTACTCTCATCTATTACATCATCATGTAATAGTGTTGCTGTGTGAATAAATTCTACTGCTGCAGATAGACCGATATGATTCATTTTATTTTCAATTTCACTAGTTCCATTTCTTGTCATATGAAAACTTGAAACAGTTAAAAGAGGTCGTAATCTTTTACCACCTGATAAGATAAGGTATTTTCCAACTTCATGAACTAAAGGTACATTACTATCTAATTTATCAAGAATTATGGTGTTTACGGATACTAAATCTTCTTTGCATAGATCTGTTAATTCTCTTATTTCATCTTCAAATGAAAAATCTTTTTTTATAAGTGGAAGAACATTATCCATATTGTTTAACTATTAGAATATTATGTTAATTCATTAACTTAATTGACGCACTTAAACTCAAATTACCAAAATTACAAACAAATGCTACATAACGCTTTAAGAAAAGATTAACATTTGTTATTAGATATTATGTTTAAAAGGTTATTTTCAAAGAGTACTACAATACCAGTTTTACGTTTATCTGGCATTATATCTTCACAGTCTGGCTTAACAGGTTCTGGTTTAGCAATCAATAATTTAGAAAAGTTAATTGATAAGTTATTTGCTGATAAAAAATCTCCTGTTGTAGGTTTGGTCATTAATTCACCTGGAGGTTCTCCTACACAATCCTCTTTAATAGCAAAAAGGATCATTGATCTGGCTAAGGAAAAAAACAAAAAAGTTTTAGCATTCGTTGAGGATGTTGCAGCTTCTGGTGGTTATTGGTTAGCATGTGCTGCTGATGAAATATATATTGATCAAAATTCTGTTATTGGATCAATAGGTGTTATTTCACCAGGTTTTGGTTTTGTTGATCTTCTGAAAAAAGTTGGAATTGAAAGAAGAGTGTATACTTCTGGAAAAAGTAAAAGTTTTCTTGATCCTTTTAAAGAAGAAAAACAGGAAGACATTGATAGATTAAAAAATATTCAAGAACAAATTCATAATAATTTTATTAATTATGTAAAAGATAGAAGAGGTTCAAAACTCGATCAGAATAAATTAGATGACATCTTTTCTGGTTTATTTTGGGTTGGTAATAAAGCTATCGATTTAGGTTTAGCAGATGGTATTGGTGCAATAAAACCAATTTTAGAAGAGAAGTTTGGAAAAAAAATTAAAATTAAAATAATCAGTCAAAAAAAATCATTTTTACAACGTAGGTTTTCTTCTTCAATATTTAATTCTGATGAAATTTTAAATAAAATTGAAGAACGAATTATGTTTTCTAGGTTTGGTTTGTAATGAAATTTCTAGTTTTAGTTGTAATTTTAGCTTCTATTTTATTATTTTTAAGATTTAAGAAAAAAAAACAAGACAAATTCACTAATAATAAAGTAAATAATGACTCAATAATCGATTTAGAGAAAGATCCAAGAACGAAAGAATATAAACCAAAAGATTAAGAGTTATATGACTGCACAAACAATGGAAGAGTTAGTTTCTCTTTGTAAAAGAAGAGGTTTTCTATTTCAATCAAATGACATCTATGGTGGTATTAAGGGTTTATATGATTATGGCCCAATGGGCGTTGAATTCAAAAATAATCTTAAACAAGCTTGGTGGAAATCAATGGTATATGAACGAGATGATACCGAAGGTTTGGATGCCTCAATTTTAAGTTCTCCAGTAGTTTTAAAACATTCAGGTCATGAAGATACTTTTACCGATCCTTTAGTTGATTGTCGCGCATGTAAATCAAGGTGGAGAGCAGATCAATTATTAGAAAATAATAAATGCCCAAATTGTAAATCGGAAGATCTTACTGAGCCAAGACCTTTTAATTTAATGTTTAAAACTGCAATTGGGCCAGTAGATGATGGTTTGTCATTTGCATATTTAAGACCAGAAACCTGTCAGCAAATTTTTACTAATTTTAAAAATATATTAGATTCAACTTCAAGAACTGTTCCTTTTGGTATCGCACAAATGGGAAAAGCATTTAGAAATGAAATAACACCTCGTAATTTTATCTTTAGAGTTAGAGAATTTGAACAAATGGAATTAGAGTTTTTTGTTAAACCAGGTACTGATGATGAATGGCATGAATATTGGATAAATAAAAGAATAGAATGGTGGGTTAATCAAGGAATAAAAAAAGAAAATTTAAAAAAAATTGAAGTAGAAAAAAATGAATTAGCTCACTACTCAAAAAGAACTGTTGATATCAATTATGTGTTTCCCCACGGTGAAGAGGAACTAGAAGGGGTGGCCAATAGAACTGACTTTGACTTAGGTTCTCATACTAAAAATCAAAATGATTTTAAAATTACATCAGAAGTTATGAAAAACTCCTCTTCAACTACAAAATTAGCTGTTCAAGATTTAGAAGAAAAAAAATGGTATATTCCTTACGTAATTGAGCCATCAGCTGGTGTTGATAGAGGAGTTCTTGCTTTGTTAAATGAAGCTTATCGTGAAGAAAATGTAGATAAAGATAATAAAAGAATTCTTTTATCTCTAAAACCTCATCTTTCACCTATTAAAGCTGCAGTTATTCCTCTCAAAAAGAATAATGAGGAATTAGTTAATTTATCTAAAGAAATAAAATCTAATCTACAGAAATTGGGATTGGGTAGAGTTGTTTTAGAAAATTCAGGAAACATTGGTAAGAATTATAGAAGACATGATGAAATAGGAACACCAATTTGTTTAACTGTAGATTTTGAAACTCTAGAAGATAAAAGTGTTACTGTTAGGGATAGAGATACTATGAAACAGGAAAGAGTTTCTATCGAAAATTTATCTGAATATTACAAAAAATATTTTAATTAATAAAATTGTATGAAAAAAATTAGTGATATTCATGCAATAAAAATTATATTTTTTATAACTGCTTGTTATGTAGGTTTATGGGCTATCAGGATACCTACCATAAAGGATCAACTTCAAACTGATTATGTTGGTGTTGGATATATTATGTTATCATTTGCAATTGGTTCAATTGTTGCAATGATTTTTGCAAATGCTCTTATTCTGAAAACTTCTACAAAATCTATTTTAACATTTACCTTAATTGCCGAAGGTTGTTTGTGGTTGCCAGTACCTTTCATTCAAGAGTTATGGCTTTTTATGGTTTTCTCATTTGTTTTTGGTATGAGTTATGGTGCATTCGAAATAGCATGCAATGTTTATGCATCAAATTTAGAAGTTAGAGAAAAAAAATCAATGATGTCAGGGTTTCATGCATTTTGGAGTCTTGGAGTTTTATTTGGATCTCTAATTACAAGCTTTTTACTAGAGTGGAATTATTCTTTTATTTTTAATATACTTTTGTATGTAATCATTCTTCTTCCTTTGAGTTTGTATTTTGTACTTTGTTTAGAGTCACAAGTTGAAACAAAATCAGAAGACTCCAGTCAAAAAAATATATTTTTTATTTGGCCCTTACTTATTTTTTTATTAGCATTAATTGCAATGGCAAACGCTCTTACGGAAGGAAGTGTTGATGCATGGGGAGCTCTCTATATGAGAGATTTTATTCAAGTTGATGGTTTCTATATTGGCTTAGCAACTCTAAGTTTTAATATTTTTATGGTTATTGGAAGATTTAGTGGTGATTGGGTAAGAGATAAAATCGGAGTTTTTCTTTTGATTTTCTTTTTATTTTTATCGACGATTACAAGTTTAATAATTTTATCTAATTTTAGCAGTATTTATGCAGCTATTATTGGTTTTTCACTATTAGGTATCGGAGCATCTTCAATTGTTCCTATCGCATATAGTTTAGCTGGAAAAATTAAAGGAATTGACAGTGGAGTAGGGATAACAATAATTTCAATTGCAGTTTATGGAACATTTATAGGGGCTCCAGCTTCATTAGGATTTATTGCAAACAACTATGGAATTAATAATATATTTATTCCAATGCTAATAATTTTTATAATTTTAATAATTCCAGTTAGTTTTTATAGAAAAAAATTTTCAGTTTAAAAAATCAAAAGATAATGAATCATTAATTACTAAATTTAGATTTTTATTTTTTATTTCATTAACAAAATTAATATTTAATGCTGCAAAAATATTTGAATTTGCTTTTGATACAATTGTACCTATTTTTTTATTATCTACTATCAACTCATCTCCCTCTAGCACATCTCCATTTTTTATTTTTAGAGCGTAAAGTTTTTTCTTGAGTAATCCACGGTATTTCATTCTTGCTGTAATTTCTTGACCCACATAGCATCCCTTATCCCAATCAATAGCATTTAAATTATCAAAATTATTTTCCAATAATAAAGATTTATTTTCTAAAATATCAAATGGTGAATAGGGTGTTGTATGATTAATTAAAATTTCATGATATTCTGTTTCATTAATTTCTTTCAATCTCTCTTTTTCAATTAAAATTTTTTTATCCGTTATAAGTTTTTTACCTAAGTTTATATTTCTAGGATCATTTAAATAAACATTATAATCACCTTCATAATCTAAATTAAATAATGAATAAGAATATAGATTATTAATTTCAGTAATTTCTATATCAGAGCGAAGTTTATAAATTTTAAATCGTCCTAATAAATTACTATAAAATTTATCATTAGTTTCAAAAATATAGTTTTCATTTAAATTGAATATAAAAAAATCTGCTAAAAATTTACCCTGAGGTGTTAATAGACATGAATAAATAATTGATCCATCATTACATTTTTCAATGTCATTAGTAATTAAATTTTGAATAAATGATTTACTATCTTTTCCAGAAATCTCAAAAAATCTTGAATTCAGATGATGAAAAAAGTATTTATCTTTCATAATTATCTAAATATATATTGAATATATTAAAAGTGTAATATTTCTGTGAAAATTCTTGTTATTTCGTCAAATCTTATTGGAGATACAATTCTATCAACTGGAGTAATAAATTATTTTAGTAAAAAATTTCCAGAAACTAAATTTACATTTGTAATTGGTCCATCTGCTAAATCAATTTTCAAAAACTTTAAATCTGTAGAAACCATAATTACTGTTTCAAAAAAAAGATACAATATGCATTGGTTAGATATAATTTCTAATTGTTATGGAAAGAAGTGGGATATAATTATTGATTTTAGAAGTTCGTTGTTATCATATTTTTTAAAACATAAGCAAAAATTTATTTTTAAAAAAAAATCTAATCTAAATCATTTACAGCAATTATCTAATTACTTTAAATTTGATTGTTCAGATTTGTTTATTGAGACAAATACAGAAGAAGAAGAAATAGTTACAAAACATTTGTCTAATGAATTTAAATATTTTGTTATATTTCCAGGTGGAAATTGGAAACCAAAAATTTGGAGTATTAAAAATTATAATTCACTATTAATCAAAATTTTATCTCAAAATAAAAATATTAAATTTATTTTAGTGGGCTCAAAGTCAGAAGAAGAAAATTATTTAAACGAAATAACAAAAAATATTGATAGTAATAAGATAATTAATTTATTTGGAGCATCATTGACTCAAACTGCTGCTTATATGAAGAAATCAAAATTATTTATTGGAAATGATTCAGGATTATCTCATATGGCTTCAGCCACAAAATTAAAGTCTATAGTATTATTTGGTCCAACAAATGATGTGATTTACGGTCCATTTATGCAAGATTCACAAGTTATAAGAACAAATGAAAGCTATGACTATTTTAAAAGTATAAATATTGATAAAACAAAATCCTATATGGACTCTATAAGCGTAGAAAAGATTTATTCTACATTACAAAAAAATAATTATTGTGAATAAAAATATTGAAATAATTCAGCCTGATGATTGGCATGTACATTTTAGAGAAGGAGACATGTTAGAAATGGTTACTAATTTTTCCTCAAGAATAAATAATAGATGTGTGGCAATGCCAAATACAGAAATTCCCATCACAGATACTAATAAAGCATCTGCTTATAAAAAACTTTTAAATAAAGCATCCAGTCATAATTTTGAACCACTTATACCTTGTTATTTAAATGAAAATTTAGATTTAGAAGATTTCAGAAAAGGTATGCAAAATAAAGTTTTCTTTGGGTCTAAACTTTATCCCTCAAATGCAACTACAAACTCAAGTCATGGAGTGAGTGACATTTCAAAAATCTTTAAATTTTTAGAGATTTTAGAAGAAGAAAAAAGTCCATTATTAATACACGGTGAAAAAGTAGCTCAAGATATAGATATTTTTGATAGAGAAAAATATTTTATAGATGATGAATTAAGTATTATTAGAAAAAAATTTCCCCTTTTAAAAATTACACTTGAACATGTATCAACTTCATATGGAGTTAATTATGTGAAAGAAAATGAAAATATTGCAGGAACAATTACACCTCACCACATGCTTTTAACAAAAAAAGATGTATTTCATCATGATTCAATTAATCCTCACCATTTTTGTATGCCAGTTGTTAAAAACGAGACAGATTTAATAGAATTAAGAAAAGCTGCATGTCACAATAATTCTAAATTTTTTTTAGGTACGGACTCAGCTCCACATCCAATTCAAGAAAAAAAACCAGATATGTCATCTAAGCCAGGAATATTTTCATCTCCTTGCTCAATAGAATTATATGCAGAAATTTTTGACCAAGAAAATGCAATTGATAAGTTAGAGATATTTTGTTCAATTAATGGTGCAAAACATTATAGTTTTCCAATTAATGATAAAAAAATTAAATTAGAAAAAAAAGAATGGATTATGTCAGAATTATCTAGTTATAATGATATTCAGGTTAAGAATTTTTATGCTAATAAAAAAATTAATTGGAAAGTAGTCCATTAATCTTTATAGAAATATTAATGTCATTAGGAACAAAAATCTATACTTGGCTTAAGGGAAACTTAGTTGGTAGTGATGAATTGGGGAATAAATATTATTCTAACTCCAAAGATTTTAAAGATTTAAAAGCAAAAAGATGGGTAATTTTTAATGGTGAAATAGAAGCATCAAATATACCGCCACACTGGCATGCCTGGCTTCACAAATCTATTGATAATCCTCCAATTGACTATTCACATAAATACAAATGGCAAAAAAATCATAAACCAAATATGACTGGTACTAGTGATGCATATTTCCCATCATCTCATCCTCTTTCAAAAAATTATGACCCAGAAAAAAAAGAAGAAGAATATAAATCTTGGACTCCTAATTAGAGTAACATTTTTTTTTCTCATACCATTATCTGTTTCTGCTGAGACAATTGAAAAAAAGTATGCCTCTTTTAAGTTATTAAACAAGACTACTAATAAAGTTTCTACTAAGGATATTTTGGTAAGTTCGAAAATATCATGGGAAACTTTAAATATTGAAGTTTTGTATTGTGGCAGCACTCCTCCAACTGAAATTCCTGAAGACTATGTTTTGATAGATGTATATGATACTATCAATAATGAAAATACCAATATTTATAAAGGCTGGATGATTTCTTCTTCCCCCGATGTTACTCCGTTAGAAAATCCTATTTATGATCTTTGGTTAGTAGATTGTAGTAACGATAAAGATTCTTGAAAATTATTAACTTCCTTAAAAAAACTTTCAATTTCTAAACTTTCTTTTAGTTTATTTTCATAAATTTCAGTTTCCATCTCATACGCTCCAAACTGAACTAAATGAGGATTAAAAAACTGTGAATCTAAAATGGAAAAATTATTTTTTTTCAATATTGCCAATAAATAAAGAAGACAAAACTTACTTGTATTGGTCTTTAAACTAAACATGCTTTCACCAAAAAAACATGATCCAATATGTAAACCATATAAACCACCAATTAGTTTGTCATTTTCATAACATTCTACACTGTGACATTTACCTATTTTATGTAATTCAATATATGTATCTAAAATAATATCATTGATCCACGTATCTTTATCCTTTCTTTTAATTTCTTTACATAATTCTATAACTTTCGGAAAATTGTTATCTATTTTAAAACTGTATTTTGTTTTTTTAAACTCATTAAATAGTTTTTTAGGATAGCGAAAATTATAAATTGGAATAATGAATCTAAGTTTTGGTTTATAAAATTTTATTTCTTCAGAATTCTTACTATCAGCCATCGGAAAGTAAGCTTTTTTATAAAATTCTATTAAGCTATTTAAATCAATTATTTTACTCAATTAAATTTGACATAAAATTAATGTTGTAACTTCCTCTTTTAAATTCATCAGTTTGAATAATTTTTTGATGAAGTTGTATATTTGTATTTATTCCCATAATTACATATTCTTCTAATGCTCTATTCATTTTTTTTAAAGCTTCTGATCTTGTTGCACCGTAGGTAATTAGCTTTCCAATCATACTATCATAGTGGGATGGAATTGAGTATCCATCGTAAACAGCTGAGTCTACTCGTATACCTAGGCCTCCAGGTTGGTGATATTGTGTTATCTTACCAGGTGATGGTATAAAGCTTTCTGGATGTTCGGCATTAATTCGACATTCAATTGAACTACCTTTAAGTTTTATATCTTCCTGTTTTATTGTAAGTTTTTCTCCGTTAGCAACGAGAATTTGCTCCTTAACAAGATCTATTCCAGTAACCATTTCTGTTACTGGGTGTTCAACTTGTAATCTTGTATTCATTTCCATAAAATAAAATTCATTATTTTCATATAAAAATTCTAATGTGCCAACACCTTCATATCCGATTTCTTTCATAGATTTTCTACAAAGTTCAGAAATTTTTTCTCTATTTTCATTTGTTAAAACTGAACTTGGACTTTCCTCAATAAGTTTTTGATGCTTCCTTTGAATTGAGCAATCTCTTTCTCCAAGAGTTACAACATTTCCGAATGAATCACAAAGGACTTGAATTTCAATATGTTTAGGAGATGTTAAAAATTTTTCTAAATAAACATTTTCATCATTAAATGATTTTTTTGCTTCAATTTTTGCTTCATTTATAGCTTTATTCAAATCATCTTCCTCTGTGACAATTCTCATTCCTTTTCCGCCACCACCACTTGCTGCTTTTACTATAATTGGATATTTTACTTTTTTTATAAATTCTTCAATTTTATTTTTATCGCTTAAGTCATTTATACCTTTTACTGTTGGCACCCCAGTTTCATCCATTATTTTTTTCGCATCAATTTTGTTACCCATCATTTTGATATGTTCTGATTTTGGTCCAATAAATTTAATATTGTGTTCTTCAATGATTTCTGCAAATCGTTGATTTTCGCTTAAAAAACCATAACCTGGATGTATTGCATCTGCATCAGTCAACGTGGCTGCAGTTATAATTGCAGGAATGTTTAAATAACTAGATTGTGCAGAGGCTGGTCCGACACAAATACTTTCATCTGCCATTCTTACATGCATTGCATTTTCATCAACATCAGAGTGAATGGCTACGGTTTTTATTCCTAATTCTCTGCAGGCTCTAAGAACACGTAAAGCAATTTCTCCTCTATTAGCAATCAGTATTTTTTTGAACATTATTCAAAAATTATAAGAGTATCACCATATTCAACGGGCTGACTGTTCAACGTAACTATTTTTTTGATAATACCAGATCTAGGAGCTTTGATTTCATTAAAAGTTTTCATTGCTTCAATTAATAATAAAGTATCACCGGCTTTAACATGTTGACCAACTTTAACATAAGGCTGCGAATTTGGATCAGCAGAAAGATAAGCAACTCCTACCATTGGAGATTTAACAATATTATCTTCATTTACAACTTCATTCGTATTTTCAACCTCTTTAACTTCAGATTTTTTTTCTATTTTTTGAACGGAAACATTGTTTTCAACCAAGTCATTTGAGGTAATCTCAATTTCATAATCATTTTTTTTGATTTTTATTTTAGCAACACTATTAATTTTTGATTCTTTAATGATTAACTTAATATTCTCTAAATCTGTTTTATCTATTTTAGTCATACTTATTTATAAATTAATTTGCATATTGCTTCAATTCCTAGAAGATAACTATTTCCACCAAATCCACATATTAAACCATGCACTCCTTCAGAAGTAATACTTTTTTTTCTATATTCCTCTCTTGAATAAATATTTGAAAGATGAATTTCTATCTTGGGCTTATTTATTGCTCTTAATGAATCTAAAATGGCTATTGATGAATGAGTAAATGCTGCTGGATTAATAATTAGACCATCAAATTTATCATTTACTTCATGAATCTTATCAATTATTTCGCCTTCATTATTAGACTGGAAAAAAATAATTTCTAATTTTTTCTCTATACCTTTTTTTTCACAATCAGATTTAATCTTATCTAAACTGTCTTTACCATAAATGTCATCTTCTCTATTACCTAATAGATTTAGGTTAGGGCCATTAATAATTAATATTTTTTTCATTCTATTTAAAATGCTTACTTAATTTTAAACCTTGATTTTGATAATTTGATTTAATATCTTTTCCGTATACAATATTACTATTTTTGTTCAACTTTTCATATTTAATTCTAGCTATCGTTTGACCATCTTCTAATAAAAAAGATACTTCATTTGTTTTTACTTCCAAAACTGCATATGATCCTTTACCTAGACCAAAACCAGGATCAAAAAAACCTGCATAATGTGCTCTGAAGTCTCCAATTCCCGTATCGTACGGTATCATTTCACCAGCTAAATTTGATGGTATTACAACCCTCTCTTTTGATCTCAAAATATAAAACTTGTTTTTTTCAATTACTAATTTTTTATTGTTTTTTCTAATTACATTCCAAAAATCATTAATTTTATGAGATTTAATTTTAGAGAAATTTAGAATTGGAGTACTTTTTTTGGCTACGTAAGCAACTATATTTGATCCATCTAGATCAACTGATAACTTTAATCCATTATTAATTTTAATATTATCTCTATTTAGATTTGAAATTTTCTTATTTAGGTTAATTAATTGTTTATCAGTCAAATAATTATGATTTTTATTTACAAGTCTTAATTGATTTAAAGAATTATTTTTTTTAAAAGATACATCAAATGATCTAGATGTTATTTCTAAGAATATCTCACCTTTATAATTTTTAGGAATTTTTTCGTATTCTTCAGCATAATCAACAAGTGTTCTACAAAAAATATCTAATCTGCCAGTGCTGCTTTTTGGGTTACAATGACCAAATATATTATTTTTTAAGTTAAGACTTTCATTAAGTTTAACAATGTAAGTCTTGTTTTTTTTAAATATAAATTCTTTACTTAGATTTATTTTTTTAATAGCTAAATCTTTTAATTTATCTCTAACTTTTGAATTATAGGATAGGAAACTATACTTAATTTCATAGCATTCCTCACTTAATGACAAGTCCATGCTTGATGGTTGTATTTGATTATTTCCAATATTCTTAGTAATTATGAAATTTTTATTAATTAAATTTATGTAATCTTGATATACCAGAGGTCCGTTCATTAATTCACATTCTTAATTATATTAACGAGTTTTAATAAATCACTATCTTTAGTACTTTTAAAATTTTTTATTTCAATATCAAAAACTTCTTTCTCAATATCATTAACTGATAAAAGAAAGTTAAAGAATTTTAACCATTCTTTTTTATTTAATTTTTTTGCTAACTCAAAATATTTTAAGAGAACATTTTTATTATTATAAAATTTGTATAAAAGATCTATATTATTTTGAAAAACTATCTCTGTATCACTATTAGATAATTTTTTTATTTCTATATTTTCAAATATTCTAATTTTAGCATAATAATTTAAAGGATATTTTTCTAAATTTTTTTTATAAAATTTTTTCGCTTCTTTAGTATATCCATAAGAAAATAATATATCTGCTTTAGTTTCTAGTAGAAAATTATTTTTATTATTTTTAATTATTTCATTTAAATTCTGTAGAGACATTTTTAGATTTCCACTTCTAGCTAATTTAATTGATTCTGCATATGCTTTAAAAGGTTCATTTAATTCACTTAACACTTCCTCATTATCACTGTAACCTACATATTTTGCTCTTATGTAGTTAAATCTTTGATTGTAACTTTTATTAAAATTATTTTCTTTATTTTTTTCGAAGTTTTTTATTAATAAAATCCTATCCTCAAAATATGGATGTGTACTAACTCTTTGTTTATCTTTTGAAAAACCTTGATTTAATAATTTTTGTTCTATTGTTTCTAATAATGTTTCAATAGACTTAGAATTAGTTTTTAATAAATTTAATGTTTTTAATGCATATAAATCAGCTTCCATTTCTTGATCCTTACTAAAAACAATATATTGATGCGATAAAGCGGCTGAAGTAAGAATATTGCCTTGTAACAATTGAGAGTTTTGACTTAGTGCTGATCCAGCTATTACAGATAAAAGACCTAAGGTATTATATTTTTTATTATTTTCTATTGTTTTTTTTCTAAGCACAATATGATTGAGATCTATATGACCAACTTCATGAGCTAACACTGACAATAAAGCAACATAATCTGAGCAATGAATAATTAAGCTAGAATTAATATGTATTACATTATTAATATCTACAAAAGCATTTATTTCATTACTATTATTTATTTTAAATTTAATTTTTTTATTTATTTTATTAACTTTAATTATATCTTCTAAAATCTCATTTATAAATATATCAGTTTCGTAATCTAATATTTGAGAACCGTAACCATTTTTTGTACAAATAATAAAATATAAAAAAAAAACAAATACTCTTTTAAGACCACCATCCAGTTTTTTCTTCATCTTCGTTTATTTCACTCTCTGTTAAATTTAAATCCTTTTGCATATTAATTTTATCATCATCTTTTATTTCATTATCGTCTAAAATCTTCTTCTTAATACTTTTTGTTTTTTTAGTTTTTATTAACTTCTTATTTTTAATTACTTTGGTAGTTTTATTTTTCTTCTTTGTATTTGTACTTATATTTGTTTTTTCAATATTATTTGAGTGATAACTCTCATCAATTTCAATTAAAGGATCATGTAAGGAATATTGTGGATCAAAATAAAAATTGATCTTTGACTCAAATTTATTTTCTAATGTATTTATATCACTTTTTTTATTATTTAATAAATTTTCAGCTAAACCACTATTACATTTAACGTTAATTATTGAATTTTTGTTTTCAGAAATTTTTTCTTTTATAACTTTTAATATTTGATCAATTATTGAAGAAGAATTCAAAATTAAACCTGATCCTTTACAATAATTACATCTTTCAAAAGATTTATCTATTAAACTAGATCTTAATCTTTGTCTTGATAGCTCCATTAATCCAAACATACTTATTCTTCCAAATTGAACTCTTGCCCTATCTCTTACAAGCGCAGTTTTTAGACTTTTTTCAACTTTAAAATTATTTCTATAATCATCCATATCGATGAAATCTATAACTACTAAACCTCCAAGATCTCTTAATCTCAACTGTCTAGCAATTTCTACGGCAGCCTCTAAATTTGTTTTTAAAGCTGTACTTTCTATATTTCTTTCTGAAGTATTCTTACCAGAATTAACATCCACAGCTACTAATGCTTCAGTAGTATTTATTACTATTGACCCACCAGACTTTAACTTCACACTTAGACTAAATAGTTCGTTTATTTGTGTTTCTATATTATTAGAAGCAAAAAGTGAATTTTCTTCAGATTTATATTGCTTAACCTTTTTAACAAAAGTTGGAGCTAAATTTTTTGTTATTTTTTTTACTTTATTATAACCATCTTTTCCTTCAACAAAAATATTATCTACATCCTCACTTAACATATCTCTTATAGCTCTTTTCAATACATTTCCTTCTTCATGTATCATTTCAGGAGCTTCAGATTTCAGTGTCAGTTCTCTAATTTTATTCCATTGGCTAACTAGGAAAGAAAGATCTTTAGAAATTTCTTTTTTTGACCTACCAATTCCAGCTGTTCTTACAATTACTGACATTTTTTTGGGTATCTCAACTGAAGATAAAATCTTTTTTAATTTCTTTCTTTCTTCTAAATCTCCAATTTTTCTAGATATGCCATCACTATTCATACTATTTGGCATTAATACACAATATCTTCCAGCAAATGATAAATATGTTGTGAGTGCTGCTCCTTTTAAGCCTCTTTCCTCTTTATTAATTTGAACAAGTAAAACTTGTTTTGGACGAATTACATCTTGTATTTTATATTTTCTAAAAAAATTAAAATATTCTTTTTTAGGACTTATTTTTTTATTTTTTCTTTTTTTTATAGAGATTAATTTATCTGTATTTTCTTCCTCACTTTCTTCCTCATTTTCTTCCGATTTTAGTTCAATTTTGTCTTCTTCTAATTCTTCAAATTCATTAATGTTGTCGTTATTATTTGCTTCTTCATTTTCATTGTTAACTTTATCACTTAATTCTTTTATTTTATCTTCATCTGCAGCAGGAATTTTAAAGTAATCTGGATGTATTTCATTAAGGGGAAGAAATCCATTTCTGTGAGCTCCAAATTCAACAAAAGCTGCTTGAAGAGATGGTTCAATTCTGGTTATTTTAGCTAAATAAATATCTCCTTTTACAGCATTTTTTTTATGTGGTTCTATTTCAAAATCATCTAGTTTGCCATCTTCTGTAACTGCGATTCTTGTTTCAATGTTATTTGTTGTATCGATAAGTATATTTTTTGACATAATGCCGAAACTCCGTAAAAATTTTTATATATTAAAGTCATTTTTGAATATCTGTATAATATTTGCCTAATGTCACATTTTTAACTATTTCACAATGTAGTTTATAAATATGAATAGATTATTTGCTTATATAAAATTATCGCTAATTTTACTATGCATTTTTGCATTTATATCAATTTCAACAATTTTCTACACACTTTGGCGATACTCACCAGAATTACCATCATATAATAGTATCGTGAATTATAAACCAAATTTGTCTTCAAGAATTTATAGTTCAGATGGATTACTATTGAAAAGCTTTTATACAGAAGAAAGAATATTTATTCCTGAAAATAGAATACCTCAAACTATCAAATTAGCTTTTTTATCATCTGAGGATAAGAATTTTTATCAACATTATGGCGTTGACTTTATTGCAATAGTTAGAGCGATTTTTACTAATATCCTTAATACTTATTCTAATAAAAGGGTAGTTGGTGCCTCAACAATTACACAGCAAGTAGTTAAAAATATCTTATTAAGTAATGAATTAAGTTACTCTAGAAAAATTAAAGAAATTATTTTATCAATTAGAATTGAGAATATATTAGATAAAAATTCTATTTTAGAATTATACTTAAATGATATTTATTTAGGATATGGTTCTTATGGAATTGGTACAGCAAGTTTAAATTACTTTAATAAATCTATTTATGATCTAGAACTTCATGAAATAGCTTTCTTAGCTGCTTTACCAAAAGCACCAAATAATTATAACCCAAAAACGAATTACTTAAAAGCCATTGAAAGAAGAAATTGGGTAATTGATAGAATGTATAAAAATGGATATATAAAAAAAGAAGATCTAATTTATAAAAATAAACCACTTCAAGTTTTCAAACGAAATGATAGAAAGTTTTCAGATGCAGATTATTTTTATGAAGAAATAAGAAAAGAACTATATTCAAAATTTGGAAAAGAAAAACTTTATTCAGATGGTTTAATAATTAAGACTGCACTTGATTCAGAAATTCAAAAAAATGCAAACCTTAGTTTAGTTGAAGGATTAATAGAATACGAAAAAAGCCAAGGTTGGCATGGTTTGATTGAAAATACTGATTTTGATAATTTTTTTAAAAATCAAGATTATTATAAAAAAATAAATCCTTTTTTCCCAAATTGGGAAACTGTTATAATCAATAAAATATATAATTCTAAAATAGAAGTTTATAATAACTCTAATGTAAAATTAATCGTAAATTTAAATAGCCCCAATAATAATTGGCTTTCTAATGAAGACTTCAATGAGGGTGATGTAATTTACATCGAAAGAAATGATAATTCTTACACCATAAAACAAGAACCGCTAGTAAATGGTGCAATAATTGTTATGGATCCTCATAATGGAGATATATTAGCTCTTTCTGGAGGATATAGTTTTCACAAAAGTGAATTTAATAGAGCCACACAAGCTAAAAGACAGCCTGGATCAGCATTTAAACCCATTGTTTATTTAGCAGCATTGAATGAAGGTTATTCTCCTTCAACATTAATTCTTGACGCGCCTTATGTAGTTGATCAAGGCCCAGGCCTTCCAAAATGGAAACCATCAAATTATACAGATGAATTTTATGGATTAACAACAATGAGAACAGGCATTGAAAAATCTAGAAACTTAATGACCGTAAGACTTGCTAATAGAATTGGTATGGACAAAATTTTAAATATGGCTAATAAATTTAATATCAATGAAGGTTTCGATGATAAACTTTCAATGTCACTTGGTTCTGGAGTTATTACTTTAAGAGACCTTACCAATGCTTATGCTATTATTGCCAATGGAGGTAAAAAAATTGAATCTAAATTTATTACAAGTATTTATAATCGAAATGGAAATAAGATACGTGACACTAGTTTAAAAAAATGTAATGAATGTATTGTTGACTCAATTCCATCAAAAATAAAAATTCCAAATTTAGATGAAGAACAGAGCTTAGTTGTTGATCCACGTTTGGCTTATCAAATTACTTCGATGAT
Source organism: uncultured Alphaproteobacteria bacterium (assembly GCA_902615745.1). Lineage (GTDB taxonomy): Bacteria > Pseudomonadota > Alphaproteobacteria > HIMB59 > CACPNW01. The sequence continues at coordinate 217,853 of CACMQB010000001.1, forward strand.
GGAAGGTGTGATCCAAAGAGGTACAGCAAAAAGGTTAAAAGATTTAGATGCACCGATAGCTGGCAAGACTGGTACAACAAATCAAAATAAAGATGCCTGGTTTATTGGATATACTCCTGATTTAGTCATAGGTGTTTATGTTGGCTATGATCAACCAAAATCTCTTGGATACAAGCAAACTGGTTCTAGTGTAGCTGTTCCTATATTTAAAAAGTTTGCTCAAAAGATAAAAATTAATAAAAATAAAAAACCATTTAGAATTCCTTCAGGAATAAGTTTTGTAAGAATTGACCCAAAAAATGGAATGATATCAAATAAAGAGGGAAGTATAAGCGAACCTTTCATTTTAGGTTCTGAGCCATATTCTGGGAATATTAATATTATTGACGGATTAGAAAATTTTAATAATAATTCCATTTCTGGAACAGGTGGTTTATTATAATAATCCTATATGGAAAATATTGATTTAATTGATGAAAACTTAAAGAAAATAAGATCAAACTTTGATCTTATAAGGAGGGGAGTTTGACTATAATTCTCTTAAAAAAAAATTAGAAGATTTAAAGCTTAAAAGTTCAGATCCTAATATTTGGGAAAATAATGATGCAAAAAATATTTTTCAAGATATAAAATCAATTGAGAACAAAATCAGTGACTTTAATAAACTAAGAAAATTGCTCAATGAAAATGAAGAAATTTATAAATTTATTCAAAAAGATAATGATAAATCATTATTAGATGATTTAAAAAATGAAGTTGATCTTACTTTAAAATTATCTGAAAAAATTCGATATTTAAATTTATTAAATGATGAAGCTGACCACCTTAATTCATTTATAGAAATTCATGCAGGTGCTGGAGGAACTGAAAGTCAAGATTGGGCAGAGATTTTACAAAGAATGTATCTAAGATGGGCAGAGGATCAAGATAGTTGTAAAGTAAGTTTATTACAAGAAATGCGTGGTGAAGAAGCAGGAATAAAATCTTGTACACTAAAAATTGTGATGGATTACTCTTATGGATGGTTGAAAAAAGAAAGTGGTATTCATCGACTTGTAAGAATTTCACCATTTGATAGTAATAAAAGAAGACATACAAGCTTTGCAAGTGTGTGGGTGTATCCAGAAATAGATGATAAAATTGAAATAGAAATTAAAGAAAGTGATTTGAGAGTTGATACTTATAGGGCATCTGGAGCAGGAGGACAACACGTAAACAAAACTGATAGCGCAGTAAGAATTACGCACTTGCCAACAAATATTGTTGTTCAATGTCAAAGTGATAGATCACAACATAAAAATAGAGCAAATGCTATGAAAATGATCAAATCAAGAATTTATGAAGAAGAGCTCCAAAAAAGAAAAGAAAGTGAAAATATCAAAAATAAAGACAAGAAAGACATTGGATGGGGTAATCAAATAAGGTCATATGTTTTACATCCTTATAAATTAATAAAAGATTTGAGAAGTGGATATGAAACTTCTAACGTAAACGATGTCTTGGATGGAAAAATTAATAACTTTTTAGAAAATTCTCTTACTTTATAAATATTCTAAAGTATTTTTAAAATTCCCATTTTCTTTTTTCCTATTGATATTTTTATTTCTTTAAATTCAGCATATTCTTTTAATGATAAGTTACTATGTTTATATAATTGATCATTAATTTTTATACCATTAGATTTTAATAATCTTTTAATTTCACTTCTACTTTTAACAAGTTCTAGTTTTTCTATTGCATCAACAATGGTAAAAATATTATTTTGTAAATTTAGTTTATTTTGTGAAATATTTGGTAATCTATCATCAATAATTTTTGAGTTAAATATGTTGTTTGCTATATCAATAGCCTCATCAGCATCTTCTTTACCTCTAACAAGCTTAGTAACTTCATATGCTAATATTTTTTTTGCTTCATTTATTTCTTGGTCTTTTAGCATTGAAAGTTTTTCTATTTCTTTCAAAGGAAGTTTAGTAAATAAATATAGAAATTTCGAAACATCATTATCATTTACATTTCTCCAAAATTGAAAAAAATCTAAACTAGATATTTTATTTTTATTCAGCCATACAGCCCCATCAGCTGTTTTTCCCATTTTAGACCCATCATTATTTGTAATTAGTGGTGAAGTGACTCCAAATGCATTTTTATTATTAATTTTTTTAATTAAATCAACTCCACTTAATATATTGCCCCATTGATCTGACCCTCCCATTTGTAAAATACAATTATAGTTTTTATTTAAATGCAAAAAATCATAAGCTTGTAAAAGCATATAATTAAATTCTAATATTGTTAAAGGCTGTTCTCGATCTAATCTACTCTTAACAGAATCAAAAGTTAACATTTTATTTAAAGTTATTTTAGAACCAAACTCTCTAAGAAAATCTATATAATTCAAATTTGAAAGCCAATCATAGTTATTTATAATTAAAGAATTATTATTTAGATTAATAAATCTGCTGAATGTTTTTTCTATATTATTTATATTTTTATCAATTTCTTTTTTAGTTAATATTTTTCTTGTTTTGTCTTTTCCAGATGGATCACCGATTAGTGTAGTTCCTCCACCTACTAGTGCAATTGCTTGGTGTTCATAAAAGTCAAGCCAATGAAGTAGCATTAATTGAATTAAACTTCCAATATGCAAGCTATCACTAGTAATATCAAAACCAATATACCCAGATATTTTATTTTTTAAAATTATCTTATCTAGATTTTCAATGTCAATACCCTGATAAATAAAGCCTCTAGCATCAATTTCATTTAAAAAATCAGATTTAAATTTCATTATTAATTATTTTAATTCTATTGTTTGATTTATATATTCATTTATTGAATCCTCAAATTCATTTGAAAAGTTTTCATAGAAATGATCTGCACCCTTTATGGGTTTAAATTTAATATCTACTTTTTTTTGTTGTTGAAGTTTTTCAACCAATATTTTTGTTGAATCAAATGAAGCAACATTATCTTTATCTCCATGTACGATTAAACCTGATGAAGGACAAGGTGCTAAAAAACTAAAATCTCTCATATTAGCTGGAGGTGAAACACTTACAAAGCCATTTATTTCAGGTCTTCTCATTAAAAGTTGCATTGCAATCCATGCTCCAAATGAAAATCCAGCTACCCAGCAAACCTTAGAATTAGTATTATATTGCTGTAACCAATCTAATACACAAGCTGCATCACTTAATTCTCCTTCACCATCATCAAAAAATCCTTCACTTTTTCCAACACCTCTAAAATTAAATCTTATAGTAGAAAAACCTGCTTTAATGAAAATTTTATACATTTTAAATATTATCTTTGTATTCATTGTACCGCCCTTAGAAGGATCAGGATGTAGTAAAATTACAATTGGAGAATTATCTTTATTATTATGAGTGTATTTGGCCTCTATTTTGCCTTCTGGACCAGGAATTAATAAGTCTACCATTTGATAAAGCTAATATTGAAGTTATATGATTTTGTAAATATAGATGTTTTAAATATATGAATTCTCTTGGTTTTGATAAGTCCGAAAAGGATACAAAAGTTGTTGTAGCAATGTCTGGAGGCGTAGATAGCTCTGTTGCTGCCGTTATGTTAAAAAATCAAGGTTATAATGTAATTGGTATTACTCTAAAATTATATAATAATTCTAACATATCCAAGAGTAAATCGTGTTGTGCTGGTATTGATATTGAAGATGCTAAAAATGTTGCTCTAAAAAATGATATCAAACACGTAGTCTTAGATTACCAAGGCAAATTTTTTGATGGAGTAATTAGCAACTTTGTTGACTCTTATGCAAATGGTGAAACTCCTTTACCCTGCGTTAAGTGTAATGAGACAGTAAAATTTTCAGATTTACTTAATGAGGCAAAAAAAATTGGAGCTGATGCTCTTGCAACAGGTCACTATGCAATAAGAAAAGGATCATTAAATAATGCAAGTTTACATAAAGCGAAAGATTTTTCAAAAGATCAAAGTTTTTTCCTTTTTTCAACATTACAAGAGCAATTGAATTATGTGAGATTTCCATTAGGTGATTATAAAAAATCTGAAATTAGACAACTAGCAGAAGAATATAAATTAAGTGTTAGCGATAAACCTGACAGTCAAGATATATGTTTTGTAACATCAGACTCTTATAGAGATCTTATTAATAATTTAAATCCGAGTGTTAATAAAAAAGGTATAATTTTTGATGTTGACAATAATATTATTGGAACTCACGATGGTATTAGTAATTACACTATTGGTCAAAGAAGAGGTATTGGCATCAGTGGGTCAAAAGAACCTTTATATGTAATAGATATAAATAAAGATCAAAACTCAATTACTCTAGGTGCAAAAGAAAAATTGAAAAAAAAAGTTATTAACTTTAAGAATATCAATTGGTTGGGAGGTAATATTTTACCTAAAGAACTTTATTGTTCAGCAAAAATAAGATCCACCCAAGAAGATTTACCAGGAATTCTTGATATAAAAAGTGAACATGGAACCTTTACATTTGAAAATGAATTAGATAGTACTTCCCCTGGACAAGCTTGTGTTTTTTACAAAAATGACCAATTACTTGGGGGTGGTTGGATTACTGCTTAAATTTAAAATGAGTTCTAAATTTGGTTAATTTTTGTTGAATTAACTAGATTTTTTAAATTAATGAATTAGATGAAGTAATGTGAACTCAGAAACTTTAAATACGTTAGACTCTTACAGTAAAAATAAATACAAATATGGCTTTGTAACTGAAATTGATGATGAAAAGCCAAAAAAAGGTTTAAACGAAGAAACAATTAAATTTATTTCACTAAAAAAGAACGAGCCAGAGTGGATGCTGGAGTGGAGACTAAAAGCATATTCAAAATGGAAAAAAATGAAAGAACCAAAATGGGCAAATCTTAGTTTTCCTGAAATTGATTATCAAGATATTTATTATTATTCAGCGCCAAAAGGTTTCGAGAAGAAACCTAAAGATCTAAGCGAAGTTGATCCTAAGCTAATAGAGACATATAACAAATTAGGTATTCCTCTAGAGGAGCAAAAAGTTTTAGCTGGTGTTGCTGTAGATGTTGTATTTGATAGTGTTTCGGTTGCTACAACTTACAAAGGTGAATTAGAAAAGCTTGGTATAATTTTCTGTTCAATTGGTGAAGCTATTCAGAAACATCCTGATTTAATAAAAAAATATTTAGGCTCTGTTATACCTCCTGGAGATCACTCTTTTTCAGCATTAAACTCAGCTGTTTTTACTGATGGATCATTTGTATACATACCAGAGGGCGTAAAATGTCCAATGGAACTATCTACTTATTTTAGAATTAACGCAGAAAATACTGGGCAATTTGAGAGGACTCTAATTATTGCTGATAAAGGTAGTTATGTTAGCTATCTTGAAGGATGTACTGCTCCTAAAAGAGACGACAATCAATTGCATGCAGCCAATGTAGAATTAATTGCTTTAGAAGGTGCAGAAATAAAATATTCAACTGTTCAAAATTGGTATCCGGGAGATGAAGATGGAAAAGGTGGTATTTATAATTTTGTTACTAAAAGAGGTCTTTGTGCAGGTAAAAATAGTAAGATATCATGGACACAAGTAGAGACTGGATCCGCTATTACATGGAAATATCCTAGCTGCATTTTAAAAGGAGATAATTCTATTGGCGAGTTTTACTCGGTAGCAATAACAAACAATTTTCAACAAGCTGATACTGGTACAAAAATGACTCATATTGGGAAAAATACCAAAAGTAAAATTATATCAAAAGGTATTTCTTTAGGTAAGTCACAAAATACTTATAGGGGTGAAGTTTCTTTTTTAAGGAAAGCTGACAAAGCAAGAAATTATACTCAATGTGATTCTTTGTTAGTAGGAAACCAATGTGGGGCACACACAGTTCCTTACATTGACTCAAAAAATAATACAGCTGTTATTGAGCATGAAGCTTCGACCTCTAAAATAAATGAAGATCAACTTTATTACTGTAGACAAAGAGGTTTAAGTCACGAAGAGGCAGTTTCATTAATAGTAAATGGTTTCTGCAAACAAGTTTTGCAAGAACTTCCTATGGAATTTGCTGTTGAAGCACAAAAACTAGTATCCATATCTCTCGAGGGAAGTGTAGGTTAGTATGTTTTTAGAAATAAAAGACCTATCAGTAAAAATTGAAAACAAAAATATTCTTAAAAGTCTTAACTTAAATATTAATAAAGGTGAAGTTCATGCAATTATGGGTCCAAATGGATCTGGTAAAAGTACATTAGCTAACGTTCTAGCAGGTAAAGAGGATTACGAAATTTTAAATGGCAGAATTAATTTTAAAGATAATGACTTATTTGATTTAAATATCGAAGAAAGAGCACAAGAAGGAATGTTTTTAGCTTTTCAATATCCTGTTGAAATACCAGGAGTAAATATCACTCCATTTTTACACTCTGCAGTTAATTCAAAGAGAAAACGTATGAACGAAGAAGAAATTGATAATTTATCATTTGCTAAGCTTTTAAAATCTAAAGCTAGTGATTTAGGTATTAATATTGATATGCTTAAACGATCAGTTAATACAGGCTTCTCTGGAGGTGAAAAAAAACGTTACGAAATTTTACAAATGAGTATTCTTAATCCAGATTTAGCTATTTTAGATGAAACAGACTCAGGCCTGGATATTGATGCTCTTAAAATCGTTACCGATGGGGTTAATAAACTTAAAACAAAAGAAAATTCATTTTTAATTATTACCCATTATCAAAAACTTTTGGATTATATTAAACCAGATTATGTGCATGTTATGGTAAATGGTTCTATTGTCAAATCAGGAGGATCTGAAATTGCTGCTGAAATAGAAAAAGATGGATTTCAAAAATTTCAGTAATGAATATCCAAGATAAATATCTAAAAAATAAAAAAAATATTTTTTTTTCAGAAAACAAAGATATTCAAACTCATAGAGAGAAATTAATAAATATTTTTGAAAATGATGGTTTTGATAAAAAAAATAATGAAAGTCTTAAAAATATAAATCTAAAAAATTTTATTGATTTTGAGTACAGATATTTGATCTCTGAAGAAACATCAGTAGTAAACAATAATCAAGAAAATAGTTATTCAATAGTTTCTGTAAATGGACAGTGTTTGAATTTTAAAGATGATAAAATTGAAATTACTAAAATTCTAGATGAAGATTACAATGATTTTTCTAAAAATAATACAATTGAAAATAATGATCATTTTGTAAATTTAAATTCATTATTTTTAAATAGCGGTTTTAAGATTGTTATAAAAAAAAATAACAACATAAAAATTAAAATATCAAACATTATAACTGATGATGATTTAACTATTTTTCAAAAAAATAATTATATTTGCGAAGAGGGATCATCCCTAAATCTTATTGAAGAATATGAAAATAAAAATAATTCTACATTAAATATATTAAATGTAATTAAATTAGAAAAAAATTCTCAGCTAAATCATTTGCTAATTCAAGACAATTCTCTCAATCATAGTTTAATAATAACATCTCATTCTTCATGTAAAAAAGATTCTACCTACACCCAAAAAGTATATAATTTTTCAGAAGGCTACGTAAGAAATTTTCATTATTCTGAGTTAATAGAAGCTAACTCAGAAGCGGATCTACAAGGAATATTTTTTCTAAAAGATAATAACACATCTAACAACAAAACATTTGTTAAGCATTTAGCTGAAGATTGCAAAAGTAATCAAGTTTATAAAGGTATTTTGAATGATAGTTCTAAAGCAACATACTTTAGTAATACTCATGTCGATCAAGTGGCACAAAAAACAGAGGGATATCAACTCAGTAAAGGGATACTTTTATCTGATAATGCATCGTATTTTTCTAAACCTGAATTAAAAATATATGCTGATGATGTTAAATGTAGTCATGGCTCTACTATTGGACCTATAGACGAAAATGCTATTTTTTATCTTCGTTCTAGAGGTATGAGTAAAATTGCAGCAACTAAAATATTGATATCATCATTTATTAATGAAGAATTAAATAGTATTGATAATGAACAAATGTCTGAAATAATACAAAAGAAACTAATAAGATACTTAAGTAAAGTTAAATGAATATTTCAAACTTAAAATCAAAATTTCCAGTATTCAAAAAAAATCCTAATCTTGTTTTTTTAGATACAGCTGCTTCAGCATTAAAAGTTGATGAAATGATTGAAGCTACTAATAATTGTTACACAAACGAATATGCAAATATTCATAGAGGTAATTATGAATTAAGCTCAAAGTTAACAAAAAAATTTGAAGATGCACGAAAAAAAGTTGCAGATTATCTAAATACATCAGAAAAAAATATTATTTTTGTTAAAAGTGCTACTGAGGGTATAAATTTAATTGCATCTTGTATGTCAAAAAGATTTTTAGAAGATGGTGACGAAATAATCTTAAGTTATCTTGAGCACCATGCTAATTTAATACCTTGGCATTTAATTGAAAAAAAAATTAAAATTATTCCTCTTGGCTTAAAAGAAAATAGTGAAATTAATTACGATGAATTAAATGATAAAATTAACTCAAAAACAAAATTAATTACATTAACACACATGTCAAATGTGACAGGATCAATAACTAATTTTGATAAAATAAAAGAAATTGCGAAAAAAAACAATATACCGCTACTATTAGATGGTTGTCAATTTGCTCCTCATAAAAAAGTTGATCTAAAAGATTTAGATCCTGATTTTTATGTTTTTTCTGCACATAAAATGTATGGCCCATCTGGTCTTGGAATACTGTACATGAAAGAAAAGTGGATAGATGAATTTTCCCCTTACCAAGGAGGTGGGCAAATGATTCATGATGTAAATATTGATAAAAGTACATATGCTAATGGTTATGAAAAATTCGAGGCTGGTACTCCTCCGATTGCACCAGTTATTGGATTTTCTTCTACATTAAATTTTATAAATGAAGTTGATCCAAATGTTATTTATGATCATGAAATGAAACTTCATGATTACGCATATGAAAAACTTTCAAAATTCAATAATATAAAAATATACGGATCAAATGAAAACAAAGGTTCAATTATTTCTTTTAATATTGAAGGTGTACATAATTCTGATTTGGGTGCAATGTTAGATAAAAAAAATATAGCAATAAGAACAGGGCATCATTGCTGCCAACCTCTTATGAAACATTTTAATGTTACTGGAACTTCTAGAATTTCATTTGGAGTATATAATACAAAAGATGATGTTGATTATCTAATAGACAGCATTGATGAAATAACAAAAATCTTATTATAATTAATGGAAGAAAAACAACTAGAAGATTTTTTACCGAATAAAAAATCAAGTTATATAAAAAAATTCAACAATTCAAATAACAACATTAAAATTAAGCAAGAACAAGTCATAGATTGTATCAGGACTGTCGTTGACCCAGAAATACCAGTCAACTTATATGATTTAGGTTTAATATACGAAATTAAGATTAATGATAAAAACGACATTAAAATTAAAATGACCCTAACTAACCCGAATTGCCCTGTTGCAGGAACCATGCCCGAAAGTGTAGGAAAATCAGTTGAAAAATTGTCAAACTTAAATTCTATAGAAGTTTCTTTAGTATGGCACCCTAAATGGCACAAAGATTTAATGTCTGAAGAAGCAAAACTTGCTTTAGATATATTTTAAATTAATTTATAAGAAACAAGATGAATAATTTATTATCTGTAACCTCTAATGCTACTGATCAAATTAAAAAAATTATGTCTAATGCGCCAGAAGGAATGGACTCCATTGTTATTGGTGTCGATAAATCTGGATGTAGTGGATATTCCTATAAGTTAGACTTTGGTAACTCAAAAAATTTAAAAAATTTTGAAACTATTAATCAAGATGGAGCAAAAATTCTAATCGACCCAAAAGCCACTATGTTTTTATTAGGATCAATAATGGACTATAAAACTGATAAACTCTCTTCAAGATTTGTTTTTCAGAATCCCAATGAAAAAAGTACATGTGGATGCGGTGAATCATTTTCTATTTAAATTAAAAATAGATGATATTAATTAAGAAATTTTTTTCAATATTTAGTTACTTTTTTTTTATCATATTATTTACTATTATTTTTTTTGAAACAACTGGCCTCATATATGAGAAATTATATACTGATTTAAAAGTAACTGCGTATTCAACTGATTATAATGAGTTAAAGAAACTATCTAATTTATACGATGCAGATTACGATTTTAAGAATCATTCTGATAGCTTACAAAAACTATATCAACTTTCAGAGTTTGATTACTATAAACATTATAGATTACCGAGAAATTTCTCATCTAAATATATAAATACAAATTATGATAGATTAAGAGTAACCAAAAATTATGAAAAAAAACAAGATCATGAAACAATAAAAATAGGTTTTTTTGGTGGTTCAACAATGTTTGGTATTGGAAGTGAATCAGATAATGAAACCATACCTAGTTTAGTTTCAAAATTATTAAATCAAAAGAACTCAAATTTTAATTTTGAAATTTTTAATTTTGGAGTAAATGGCTATAACAACTCTCAAGAAATATTATACTTTCTTGAAATATACAAAAATTATGATTTCGATTTTGTGTTTTTTTATGATTTTGTCAATGAGAGTATTCATATAAGTCATAATGAGGCTTTAAAGGCCGGTTATTTAAGATCTGATAATTTTTTGACACCTATAGCTCAATGGGAATTAATTGTTAAATTTCTAAAAACACATAATAATGCATACTTATTTATTGATTTAGTAAATAATAGATCATTTACAGTAAAAATTTTTAGGAAAATTTTATCTTATTTTAATTTATTAAATAAAACCGGTTTTGATATTCCAAAACAAACAAAATTAGATGTTAAAGAAACTGATAAATATTCTAACTATGATTTTTTAATTAAGAGACTAATTAATATCTACTTAAGAAACATGGAAATAATTTATTCAATAAGTCAGATAGAGAAAATCAATGCGTATTTCATATTACAGCCAAGTTTATATACTAAAAAAAATCTAAGTGATTTTGAAAAAAATAGTATTTACAATAGTAAAAATTTTGAATGGAGAAGGCAAATTGAGTCACGTGTATATAATGAAGCAAAAAAAATTGAATATCCTTATAAAGTTAATGATTTTACATCAATATTTGATAATTTTAGCTCAACAATCTTTATAGATGATCATCATATTTCAAAAAAAGGCTCTCAATTAATCTCAGAAAAATTAGCAAAAATAATTCTAAATGATTTACAATATAATTAACTATTTCTTATTTATTAATATTAATTATAAGATTATCTTTTACGGCGGAGTAGCTCAGTTGGTCAGAGCGCACGGCTCATATTCGTGATGTCGGGGGTTCAAATCCCTCCTCCGCTACCATTAATTTATAGAAGTCCTATAGTTAAATCATAATAGAATTGAAACTTAAAATAATAACCTATGCTAAATTAATCTATATTAATTTATACATTTAATAATTTTGTCTAAAATTATTTTATAACCATCATTATTATAAAAGTGCACATCATCACTAAAAATTCTTTCATCAAAATCTTGAAATAATAATCTTCCATCGATAAAATTACATTTGTTATTGTAGTTTATATTAATTAATTGCTTAGATATAAAGTTGTAACTTTCTATGACAAAATTTTTTCTATAATCGTAATGAGTGAATAATTTCTCTTTTGGGGATTTTAAATTTTTAAATTCTATATGTGGTTGTAAGACGTGTATAAATTGGCTCCCGTAAGATTCTGCAATCAATTTTATTTTAGATAATGTATTAACATAATTTTCTAAAAATAATTTTTTATCTTCAAAGTTATAAATTTTCTTTCTATCGAAATATCGGACAAGAGAATTATAAAATTGTGAATTTTGTAATAACCAAATAACAGGTCCAAAATATGGTTTAGTTAATAATATTGAGTAAGTTTCATTTAGTAAAAAATTACCATGTGTTTCTTGTCTTAAACTATGGATGATATCATTTGCGCCATCAATACTTATTACCAAATCTGGTTTTATTTTATCAATATGTAATATTAAACTTATCATTTGTTGCTGACTAACATAACCACCAAAAGCTAGATTATAAACTGAAGTGTCCAATTTCAATTTTTCTAAAAAATCTTCTTTGATTATTTTATCTGGAAATAACTCCGCAGTTGATCCACCTATTATTAGTATCTTATAATTTGAATTTATTTTATTAATATCTTCTATTTTTTTATCCCAATTTATACCATACATTACAAAGGGTTGATAAATTAAATTTGCCTGCCTCTCTTTTAAGCCTGCAGTAGAATTACCAATATAAAAATTTAAAAAAATTCTAGTAATGATTTCGATAAGAACTAATAAAAATATTAAAATAAGTATATTAACAAATAATATATTCAAAAATCTTTTCACAAAAAAACTATTTAATTTAATATTTAATAAAAAACAATGTAGAATGAGAAAAGGTAAATAAATTATGATTTATTATCTAAATTTTTTTTAATCTATTAAAATTTTGAAGATAGTGTATTATTTGTTATGGCATCTATAATATATAGAATTTTAATCTTAATATTATTATTTACTATAATTACTTTAAATTTATTTATTGCTGAAAAATCTAATCTAACTAATTTTTTTAATTTAGAAAAATTAAACAATCTTACTAAGATTGAAGAAAAAAATCAAGCATCTAAAAAAATAGAATACATAATGAATGATCAAATAATTAATTTATTGAAACAAGGTAATAATACAATTTTCATAAGACATTCGCATAAAATTTCTAATGATTTCCAACAGGGTTTTGATGTTTTAGAAATGAATGGTTATAATACTAATTATATTAAAAAAAATAATTGCCTTACATTAAGAGGTAAAGAGGAGGCTAAATTTATAGGACTGCTTTTCAAAAAATTAAATATTCCTATAAATAAAGTGTATACAAGTCCTATCTGTCGATGTTTAGAAACAGCTAGCATAGCTTTTGGTAAATATGAAAAAATAGATTACTTAGCCTATGACTCAATAACAAATAGAAATAATAGTAAAAAAATAAAAAAATTAAAAAAAGAAATTTTTTTTACTTCTCCAAAGGAAAATTTTAATAAAGTCATTGTTGCTCATGGAAGCACACCAAGAGAGGTAGGGATTGATTTGCCTATCCTTGGTCAGTCTGGATTATTAATATACAACAATGATTCAAATAGTGTGAAGGCCACGATTGAATTTAATGAACTTATGCATACTTTTTATAATATACAAGTTTATGAATAAAGACTTAATTTTAAAAAAAATATTAAGACTAAAGTGAAATTTATTTTCTATAAAAATAAAAAAATAATTATTGTGTCTATTTTATGTTTAGTTTTATCTTTATCTTTTATAACCCTTCCTTGGCCAGATTATTTTTTAAAAAAAATTATTGTAAATAATCACAAGTATTTTTTACTAGGTCAAAATGCAGAAACTAAAATTAATAAAATTTTTTTTCAATTTGTAGATTTAAAGCTTCAACAAAAAATATATTTAAAGTTAAAATTAAATAAAGGTGTAAAAGAAAATAATAAAATAATAATTGAGCAAATTATTCACACTGTTTCGGACTTAATTTTAGATCAAAAAGACTTTGAAAAAATTAATTATATATTTCCATTATTAACTGCTTCAACTGGAAGTATAGCTATAAGAGGTTATGGAGCATGTGATGAAATTAATGGAGTTTTAAATATTGCAATGAATCAAATAGACCCACATTCCATGCTTTATTCTATTATGGATACCAAAATCAACGAAAGTCCACATACATTAGTGAAATTTAAGTTACAAAATGATTATTTTTTTGCAGATGCATGGAACGGGTCAAGGTTATTTTATATTAATAAACCAAACTTTAATGAACTTGAAGATATTATGCCATTTTCTAACAATTTATATGAGCTTGACTTAAAAAAAGAATTTTTTCAGAATGGATTTATTTTAAATCAAACGAATATTAGCTTTAGAATTAAAAAAATATATTTAAGATTAAAAAATATTTTATTTAACCAAAATATTATAGAAGTCGATTCATCTGAGAATATTAAGAAGCAAAAAAAGGTAGTAAATTTAGATAAAAAAAATAATCTGAATAATCATTCATTTCACAATGCAAAATTTTATATTGATGCAAGGTTTTATCATTTCAATAAAAAATATAAATTAGCTTTAAGAAATTATGATCTTGTTAATAAAAGTAATTGCAAAGAAATTTTTTGTAAAGCTGCAAAAATTTTTTCAAAAGAAATTAAAAATAAAATTTTAGATTAAAAATAATATTTTTTATAAATTCTTTGTCTTAAATTTGTATAATTTATAAATATTTAAGCAGTGTATTAAAATAATTGATATTTTAACCTTTTGCATCTATAAGCTATCATGATCGCGGGGTGGAGCAGCCCGGTAGCTCGTCAGGCTCATAACCTGAAGGTCGTAGGTTCAAATCCTACCCCCGCAACCAAATTATTAATCAACGGAATTTTATAATTCATTTAACATTCGTCTATAAATAAGATTATTATAAATGTGCAAATCATGAAATATATTCTATGACTGACTTCATCAAAAACATTACATAGATTAAAAAATTTATAGATAAAATTAATTTTTTTTAACTTTTAAAACTTTAATTATTTTTTTAAATAAAATTAATACTACTATAATTATAAGCGTGGATAACACTAAGGTATTAATAAATAATTTTATTAATTTTTTTAAATTTTAATCTAATTCAAATTGTGATCTATAATCAACTAAATTATTTCTATCCTCATTTTTTTTCTCAATTATACAATTTCCTATGACCAAAACATCTAAATTTGTACCCATGAAACATTTGTAGGCATCCTTAGGATTATTTACTATCGGCTCACCTCTAATATTAAAAGAGGTATTTACTAACATTGGACAATTGGTTAACTCTTTAAAAGATCTTATTAAAGAATAAAATTTTGGATTTATGTTTTTGTCAACTGTTTGAATTCTTGCAGAATTATCGACGTGAGTAATTGCAGGGACTAAAGATCTCTTAATACTTAATTTATCAATTCCTTTCAAATTTAAATCACTATTTGATATTTTTATTAATTTATCCTTTTTTAATTGAGCAACCAATAGCATGTATGGAGAATCCTTTTCTAAATCAAACCATTCTTTTAAATCTTCTTTAATTATTGCTGGAGCAAAGGGTCTAAAGCTCTCTCTAAATTTGATTTTTAAGTTTAATTCCCTTTGCATTTTGTTTGATCTTGGATCTGCAAGTATTGATCTACAACCAAGCGCTCTTGGTCCAAATTCCATTCTACCTTGAAACCAGCCAATAGCTTTTCCTTCTGATAAAAATTTTGCTGTTTTTTCTATAACCAATTTTTCATCAAATACCTTAAAATCTGCATTTAGTTGATTAAGTTTTATTTCAATCTCTTCTTGTTTATATGATGTTCCCAATAAAGATCCATTCATTGAATCATTTTTGTTTATTTTTCTGTCATTATTTAAATGCATGTGCCAAACATTTAATGCTGATCCTATACATCCACCAGCGTCTCCTGATGCTGGTTGTATCCAAATATTTGAGAATTCTTTGCTTTCAATTATTTTGCTATTTGCTACACAATTTAAAGCTACTCCACCAGCTAAGCATAGATTTTCTGAATCATATCTTTTTCTTAGATATCTTATTATTTTCAATATAATTATTTCAGTAACTTTTTGTATTGATGATGCTAAATTTAAATGTTCAGTTTTAAAGCTCTCATTACTTTCTTTTCTTTTTAAGTTAAATAAATCTGCAAAATTATTATTAGTCATAGTTAAACCAGTTGTATAATTAAAATATTTTTGATTAAGTCTAAAAGATCCATCATCTTTCAAATCAATAAGCTTTTCTAAAATATCATCTACATAAGTTGGTTCTCCGTATGGTGCCAAACCCATTAATTTATATTCTCCACTATTAACTTTAAAACCTAAAAAATATGTAAATGCGGAATAAAGTAATCCTAAAGAATGAGGAAAATTTATTTCCTTATCTATTTTTATAATATTATCTTTTCCATAACCAAAGGTTGTTGTTGGCCACTCTCCAACTCCATCTAGAGTTAAGACAACTGCCTCTTTGAATGGTGATGGAAAAAATGCACTTGCAGCATGACTAAAATGGTGCTCACTAAACAAAATTTTATTTTTATCAATTTTTTGTCTTGAAAATTTTTTTAACTCATCAATTAATAATTTTTTTTGAAAAAGTTTATCTCTTAGCCATATTGGCATAGAGGTTTTAAAAGATAAAAAACCTAAAGGCGCTTTAGCAACATATGTCTCAAGTAATCTCTCAAATTTTAAAAATGGTTTTTCATAAAATACTACATAATCAATTTCATCTAAACTTAGGTTATATTTATTTAATATGTATGCAATTGAATGAAGTGGAAAATTACTATCATGTTTTATTCTAGTAAACCTTTCCTCTTGTACTGCTTCAGTGATTACCCCATTATCTAAGAGACAGGCAGCACTATCATGATAAAAGCAAGATAAGCCTATTATTTTCATTCTTGGTTTTTGATTATTTTTACCAGGACACTCTTATTTTAAAAAGCTATATAATGATAGTTAATTTTATTTTTTGTTATTTTTTTCGTACAATCAATCTCAATAAAATTTATTATGATTTAGAATTTTATATGGTTGTGTAATAAGGATAGTTTTTTAGAGCTTTGAAATCTTCTTTAATATAAAGAACAACTGCTCCCTTTATTGGAAAAAAATTTTAATTTTAAAAAAGTCCATTTTATAAATCGAATATTTTAACTTTATTCCTTTATCTCTGATTTTTTATATTTTCAAAAATATTATTTCCTGCATTATTAATTATATAAATTCTCAAAAAAGGGTATACACAAATGGAGCAATAGCTGAACCTTGACTTAAAACAATCAAAAGACCAAACATAAATAAAACTATTATTATTGGCATTAACCAATATTTTTTTCTATTCATAAGAAATTTGATAAATTCTATAAAAAAACTCATTAAAATTGATCTTTCATATCATTCATTTGATTTATTCTTTTAACCCAATAGCTTTTGTATTTTTTTCCTGTTTTTTCATTAAGTAAATCCTTACCAATAAATCTCATAAATAACCCTATTGGTGTAACTAACAAGATGAATATTAAAAAAAGAATAATTGGAGATACAATCATTCCTAATAAAATTCCCAATTTTGACCAAACAAGATTTGGAATTTTAAATATCGAGGGCTTAACGAATGAAAAAAACAAGAAAAATAATGATATGCAAAAAAAGATAATTGAATAGAAATCTTGATTTTTGAAGTAAAAATAAATTGTTAAAAGGGCAAAAAAAACTGAAAAAACAATACCAAAGTTCTTTTCACTTCCAACTTTAATTGTTGAATAACTTTTTATCTCCATATTCCGAGCTCTGTTTATAAAGCTTTTTTTTTATATGATTCTATCTATATGTAATTTGCTTATAACAAAACTAAAATATCAACAGGATTCTGGGAAAAATTAATTTTTTTTATGGTTTGACAAGGTATTTTTATACTATTATAGGCACATACTCTTTTCTTTTGAAAAGAACAATCCTCTATTAATTTTTAAAATTATAGTGGTTTTGTATGCTCTTTTATTTGTTAATAAGATTATAAAGAGATACGTAGACAACAATTCGTAATTTAAATTTTACGAATGTTAATGGAATACGTATCAACAAATACTTTTGTTTATACAAGAAGTATTCCGCTTTAACGGACGTTCCGTAATTTTTGACTTCGGTCAAATTTACTCAACTTAAGAGTTTGATTATGGCTCAGAACGAACGCTGGCGGCATGCCTCATACATGCAAGTCGAACGAGATCTTCGGATCTAGTGGCGCACGGGTGAGTAACATGTGGGAATCTACCTGGAGGTTCGGAATAACTGCGGGAAACTGTAGCTAATACCGGATGTGTCTGTAAAGAGAAAGATTTATCGCCTTCAGATGAGCCCGCACTAGATTAGCTAGTTGGTGAGGTAAGAGCTCCACCAAGGCTACGATCTATAGCTGATTTGAGAGGATGATCAGCCACACTGGGACTGAGACACGGCCCAGACTCCTACGGGAGGCAGCAGTAGGGAATATTGGACAATGGGGGAAACCCTGATCCAGCAATGCCGCGTGAGTGAAGAAGGCCTTAGGGTTGTAAAACTCTTTCATCAACGATGATAATGACATTAATTGAAGAAGAAGCTCCGGCTAACTTCGTGCCAGCAGCCGCGGTAATACGAAGGGGGCTAGCGTTGTTCGGAATCACTGGGCGTAAAGCGTATGTAGGCGGATCAAAAAGTTAGATGTGAAATCCCTGGGCTCAACCCAGGAACTGCATTTAAAACTAGTGATCTAGAATTTGGTAAGGGTTAGTAGAATTTCCAGTGTAGAGGTGAAATTCGTAGATATTGGAAAGAATACCAGAAGCGAAGGCGACTAACTAGGCCATTTTTGACGCTGAGATACGAAAGCGTGGGTAGCAAACAGGATTAGATACCCTGGTAGTCCACGCAGTAAACGATGAGTGCTAGTCGCTGGTGCAATAGTATCAGTGTCGAAGCTAACGCATTAAGCACTCCGCCTGGGAAGTACGGTCGCAAGATTAAAACTCAAATAAATTGACGGGGGCCCGCACAAGCGGTGGAGCATGTGGTTTAATTCGAAGCAACGCGAAGAACCTTACCAGACCTTGACATGGTATGTTTGAATTACAGAATCGTAATTCTTCAGTTCGGCTGGCATACACACAGGTGCTGCATGGCTGTCGTCAGCTCGTGTCGTGAGATGTTGGGTTAAGTCCCGCAACGAGCGCAACCCTCATTTTTAGTTGCCATCAGGTAATGCTGGGCACTCTAGAAAAACTGCCGGTGATAAGCTGGAGGAAGGCGGGGATGACGTCAAGTCCTCATGGCCCTTACGGTCTGGGCTACACACGTGCTACAATGGTGGTGACAGAGGGCAGCAATATCGCAAGATAAAGCTAATCCCAAAAAACCATCTCAGTTCGGATTGGACTCTGCAACTCGAGTCCATGAAGTTGGAATCGCTAGTAATCGTAGATCAGCGTGCTACGGTGAATACGTTCTCGGGCCTTGTACACACCGCCCGTCACGCCATGGGAGTTGGTTTTACCTTAAGCCGGTGCGCTAACCGTAAGGAAGCAGCCGTCCACGGTAGGGTCAGCGACTGGGGCGAAGTCGTAACAAGGTAACCGTAGGGGAACCTGCGGTTGGATCACCTCCTTTCTAAGGATATTGATAACTAGTTCGCTAGTTATCCGGGTTGTTGTCTATCTATCTCTTTAAAATATTAGCTAGTACTGGGTGCTTATTTAATTATATTGGGCTGGTAGCTCAGTTGGTTAGAGCGCGCGCTTGATAAGCGTGAGGTCGGAAGTTCAAGTCTTCCTCGGCCCACCAATAACAGGGGGATTAGCTCAGCTGGGAGAGCGCCTGATTTGCATTCAGGAGGTCAGCGGTTCGATCCCGCTATCCTCCACCATTACCTAATATAATCTTATTTGTTCTTTAAATATGTAAATATGAAATAAAATAACTGATCAAAATATTTTTTTGATTTTAATACGTACAAATTTTTCTCTGTACGTAATTGCAATCAAGCGCAAAAGGGCATTTAGTGGATGCCTTGGCATCAAGAGACGATGAAGGACGTGGCAGGCTGCGAAAATTTAAGGGGAGTTGTCAACACACTTTGATCCTTAAGTATCCGAATGGGGAAACCCAACTCTTTAGAGTTACTTGTTAGTGAATTCATAGCTAACAAGAGTTAACCTAGTGAATTGAAATATCTTAGTAGCTAGAGGAAAAGAAATATATTCTGTTAGTAGTGACGAGCGAACGCGGACCAGGCCAGTAGTAGTATTATAATAACTAGAATTTTCTGGAAAGTTAAACCATAGTGGGTGATAGTCCCGTATAGGTAAAAAGTAATATTACTCTCGAGTAGGGCGGAACACGTGAAATTTTGTCTGAATATGGGAAGACCACTTCCCAAGCCTAAATACTCCTTGATGACCGATAGTGAACTAGTACCGTGAGGGAAAGGTGAAAAGCACCCCGATAGGGGGAATGAAATAGTATCTGAAACCGAATGCCTACAAGCAGTCAGAGCTTCCTTGAGAAGTGATGGCATACCTTTTGTATAATGGGTCAGCGACTTAGTCTGTGCAGCAAGCTTAAGCCATTAGGTGTAGGCGTAGGGAAACCAAGTCTTAATAGGGCGTTAGTTGTATGGATTAGACTCGAAGCGGGATGAGCTTAATATGAGCAGGTTGAAGTTGCAGTAACATGCAACGGAGGACCGAACCAGGAAACGTTGAAATGTTTTTGGATGACTTGTGTTAAGGGGTGAAAGGCCAACCAAATTCCGCTATAGCTAGTTCTCCGCGAAAACTATTTAGGTAGTGCGTTGTGTGAATGATATCGGGGGTAAAGCACTGGATGGGCTAGGGGGAAGCGATTCCTACCAAACCTAACCAAACTCTGAATACCGATACTCTATGCACAGCAGACAGACTATAGGTGCTAAGGTCTATAGTCGAGAGGGAAACAGCCCAGATCACCAGTTAAGGCCCCCAAATAATGGCTAAGTGGGAAAGTATGTAGAAAGACCAAGACAGGCAGGAGGTTGGCTTAGAAGCAGCCATCCTTTAAAGATAGCGTAACAGCTCACTGTTCTAATTAAGTTTTTCCGCGACGAAGATGTAACGGGGCTAAAGCCATTTGCCGAAACTGTGACTTTATAAGTATTGCGATACTTATAAGGGGTAGCGGAGCGTTCTGTAAGCCGTTGAAGGTGTTTTGTAAAAAATGCTGGAGGTATCAGAAGTGCGAATGCTGACATGAGTAGCGATAAAGAGTGTGAGAGACACTCTCGCCGAAATCCTAAGGTTTCCTGCGTAAAGTTAATCTGCGCAGGGTTAGTCGACCCCTAAGGCGAGGCAGAAATGCGTAGTCGATGGGAAACAGGTTAATATTCCTGTACCTTCTGAGAGTTGACGGATCATGTAAATAGTATGTTCTTATTGGATTGAATATGCTGTGAAATGGTTCCTGGAAATAGCCTCAGAATATAGATCGTACCTAAACCGACACAGGTAGGAAGGTAGAGTATACCAAGGCGCTTGAGAGAATGATGTTGAAGGAACTCGGCAAAATGCTCTTGTAACTTCGGAATAAGAGAGACCAATATTTAGGCAACTAGGTATTGGTGGCACAGAATAGGGAGAAGCGACTGTTTATCAAAAACACAGGTCTCTGCTAAGTCGTAAGACGATGTATAGGGACTGACGCCTGCCCGGTGCCGGAAGGTTAAATGGTGGAGTGCAAGCTCTAAAATGAAGCCCCGGTGAACGGCGGCCGTAACTATAACGGTCCTAAGGTAGCGAAATTCCTTGTCAGGTAAGTTCTGACCCGCATGAATGGCGTAACGATTTCTCCGCTGTCTCCAACATCAACTCAGCGAAATTGAATTCTCCGTGAAGATGCGGAGTACGTGTAGTTAGACGGAAAGACCCCGTGCACCTTTACTATAGCTTTACAGTGGTATTAGAAAATTAATGTGTAGGCTAGGTGGTAGACTTTGAAACTAAAGCGCCAGCTTTAGTGGAGTCAAAAGATGAAACACCACCCTTTAATTTTTTGATATCTAACCATCATCCATTATCTGGATGTGGGACCCTGTATGGTGGGTAGTTTGACTGGGGCGGTCGCCTCCCAAAGAGTAACGGAGGCGCGCGATGGTAGGCTCAGGCTGGTCGGAAATCAGCTTTAGAGTGCAATGGCATAAGCCTGCCTGACTGCGAGACGTACATGTCGAGCAGAGTCGAAAGACGGTCATAGTGATCCGGTGGTTCCGAGTGGAAGGGCCATCGCTCAACGGATAAAAGGTACGCCGGGGATAACAGGCTGATACCCCCCAAGAGTCCATATCGACGGGGGTGTTTGGCACCTCGATGTCGGCTCATCACATCCTGGGGCTGGAGAAGGTCCCAAGGGTTTGGCTGTTCGCCAATTAAAGTGGTACGTGAGCTGGGTTCAGAACGTCGTGAGACAGTTCGGTCCCTATCTGCTATACGAGTTGGAAATTTGACAGGATTTGTCCCTAGTACGAGAGGACCGGGATGAACGTATCTCTGGTGTACCAGTTGTTCCGCCAGGAGCATCGCTGGGTAGCTATATACGGACAGGATAACCGCTGAAAGCATCTAAGCGGGAAACCCACCTGAATACTAGATTTCCCCATTAGAGTCGTGGAAGACCACCACGTTGATAGGTTGGGTGTGGAAGTGCAGCAATGTATGAAGCTTACCAATACTAATAACTCAATTGGCTTGATTACAATAGACGTACAGAGAAAAGTTTTGTATTAACGGTTTCCTGGTGACAATAGCAACAGATAAACACCCGATCCCATCCCGAACTCGAACGTGAAAGCTGTTAGCGCCGATGGTACTTTGTCTTAAGGCATGGAAGAGTAGGTCGTTGCCAGGATTTTTTTTATGAATAGCAATAAAATTTTTAGCTCAGTTGATATACTTAAAAAATATTTAAAATCTTCAAAATATAAAAATAAAACCATTGTTCATTGCCATGGAGTTTTTGATATAATCCATACCGGTCACATAGAATATTTTAAAAAAGCGAGAAAATACGGAGACTTATTAGTTGTTACAATAACAAGTGATAAATTTGTAAAAAAAGGTAAAGGAAGACCTTATTATAGCACAAAAGAAAGATTAAATGTTTTGAGTGCATTGAGCTCAGTAGATTATCTTTGTGTCTCAGATGAAGAAACCCCAAAAAAAATAATAAAAATATTAAGACCTAATTTTTATATCAAGGGTAAGGATTATTCTTCCCCTCAAATGGATGTAACTGGAAATATAATTAAAGAAAAAAAATTAGTTGAAGACTGTGGAGGTAAATTCATAACCTTATCTGAAAAGCTTTACAGCTCATCTTCCTATTTTAACGATAAAATAAGAGATTTAAATAGAAGTCAAAAAAAATATCTTAAAGTATTAAAAAATAAAATTTCTGAAAAAAACATTATTAATTATTTTGAAATTATAAAAAATACTAATGTATTATTAATTGGAGAGTCAATAATTGATCAATATGTTTACTCAAATGTTTTGGGCAAGGCTGGAAAAGATCCAATTTTAACTATTAATCCCTTTAAACATGAAGAGTATTTGGGAGGTATTTTATCAATAGCAAACATTCTTTCTAATTTTTGTAAAAAAATTACTGTAGTAACATATCTAGGTGAAGAAAAAGAAATGCCAAAATTTATAAATTCAAAATTAAATAAAAATATTGTTTTGAAATATGTTAAGAAAAAAAACTCTCCGACTATCAGAAAAACTAGATACGTAGATAAAGAGGGCAAATCAAAAAT
This sequence comes from uncultured Alphaproteobacteria bacterium, assembly GCA_902615745.1. GTDB lineage: Bacteria > Pseudomonadota > Alphaproteobacteria > HIMB59 > CACPNW01. The sequence goes on from CACMQB010000001.1 coordinate 241,396, forward strand.
AATTGGCATATATGAAATCAATGATCAATATATTAGCGCGTCAGAAGAAAATCGTTTGGAAAAAATATTAAAAATACAATTGAAAAAACATGATAATGTAATTGTAGCTGATTATGGACACGGATTACTAACTAATAAATTAATAAGCTTTATAACTAAGAATTCAAAAAAACTTTCAATTAATACTCAATTAAATTCTTCCAACTTTGGCTATCATACTATTTCAAAATATAAAAAGGCAAACATTGTTTGTGTTCATGAAGGTGAATTACGACAAGATTTAAGATCTCCAAATAAAAGTATTGATATATTAGCCAAAGAATTATCAAAAAAACTAAGCTCAAGTAATATTTTTATAACTCAGGGCTCTAGTGGTGCTCTCAGTTACAAAAAAATGAAATTATAAATTGTCCAGCATTTGCAAATGAAGTTGTCGATAAAGTTGGTGCCGGAGATTCTTTTTTATCTATTGTTTCTTTATGCTGTTTTGTGGGTATGCCAAATATGCTTTCTTTGTTTATTGGTAATTATTTTGGATCAATTGCTGTAACTTCAATTGGAAACTCAGTTATTTATGATAGAAAAACTATAATTAAGTCAATAATTTCACTTATTAAATAATGAATAATAAAGAAAAAATCTTTTATCAAAACGCTAAAAAATTACGTTTGAAAATATTAGAAATGGTTAAAAAATCTAATGGTGGTCATATAGGAGGGGCGTTTTCAGTTATAGATATTTTAAATTATTTATATAACTTTGAAATAAAACATTTCCCAAAAGATCCAATAAGTAAAGAAAGAGATTATTTACTTTTTAGTAAAGGTCATAGCTGTCTTGCTTTATATACTATATTAAATCATTGTGGTTATTTTGCTGATGAGATTCTTGACAACTATAACGTTGATGATGGCTCTCTTGCTGGACATCCAGAAAAAAATATTGTTCCTGGTGTTGAAGTCACGTCTGGATCATTAGGGCATGGACATTCACTAGGAGTTGGTTTATCTTTAAGTTTAAAGATTGATAAAAAATCAAATAGAGTTTTTGTGATATCAAGTGACGGTGAATTAAATGAAGGTAGTGTTTGGGAAGCTTTTATGTCAGCATCTCAATTCAAATTAAAAAACTACTATTTAATTATTGATTATAATAAAATGATTTCATTAGATAAAATTAACAACATAATGGCAATAGATCCATTAATTAATAAAATGGAAAGTTTCGGTTTTAATGTTTTTGAAATAGATGGTCATGATTTTAATGATTTTGAAAAATGTTTTGGAAACAATGACTTCATTAATTCAGCAAAACCAAAATGTATAATAGCCAATACTATTAAAGGAAAAAGTGTACCATTTATGGAAAATGTTTCAAAATGGCATTTTAGATCTCCTTCTGATAATGAATTTAATGAAGCTGTTTCTAGTATAGAAAGTTTTTATGAGAGATTCATTTAATAAAGAATTACTTAAAATTGCAGATCAAAATAGTGATGTATTTTTACTAACTGCAGATATTGGTTTTCAAGTATTTGATGAATTTAGGTCAAAATTTACAGACAGATTTTTAAATATGGGTGTAGCTGAGGCAAATATGATCGGTGTGGCTTCAGGTATGACACTTAATAATAAAATACCAATTTGTTATACAATTATTCCATTTTTAATTATGAGAGCATTTGAGCAAATAAGAACAGATGTTTGTATTCAAAATTTACCAGTTAAATTAGTAGGAGTAGGTGGTGGAGTATCTTATGGAACACTTGGTCCAACCCACCATTCGTTGGTAGATTTGGCTATAATGCGATCACTACCTAATATGACAGTAATTTCACCTGCTGATCCTTTAGAAACAAAAAAAGCAACTTCCGCTATGATTGATATTGAAGGTCCTGTTTATGTTAGATTAGGAAAAAATGGAGAGCCCAACTTATTAAATGAGAATTATAATTTTGAAATTGGTAAAGGCGTTAAATTAAAAACTGGAAGTGATATTTCAATTATTTCAACTGGAAGTATTCTAAGTCTTTCAATGGATTTAGCAAATGAATTAAAAAAAAGTAATATTGATGCTGAAGTAATAAATATGCATACTTTAAAGCCTATAGATAAAGAATTAATTTTCAGTACAGCAAAAAAAACTAAAAAAATAATTACTCTTGAAGAGCACAACATAATAGGCGGATTAGGAAGTGCTGTAGCTGAAACAATAAGTGAATATAATTTTAACGTTAAGCAAAAAATTTTTGGTATAAACGATAAATTCAATTATGGTGTAGGTAGTCAAGAGTATCATTTAGAAAAAAATGGATTATCAGTAGAGAATCTTTTAATAAAAGTAAAAAATTTTCTAAAAGATAAAGATGTTTAATTCAGTTTTACTTATAGGTGGTGGCGGTTACGTAGGCACAGTGCTCACTGAAAAACTTTTAAAATATGGATATCAAGTTACAGTTTATGATTTATTTATTTATGGAAATTATATTCAAGATTTGAAGAATAAATATAATAATTTATCTATTATTAAGGGTGACATAAGAGATATTAAAGCTTTAGATGGAGTGATAAAAAATAAGGAAGTTGTTTTTAATTTAGCGTGTATATCAAATGATCCAAGTGCAGAACTTGATTTAAATTTAACAAAATCAATTAATTATGAAGCTTTTGAACCAATAATGGAAAGCTGTAAAAAAAATAAGATTAATAGACACATATATGCTTCAAGTTCAAGTATCTATGGAATTAGTGACTCCCCAAATGTAGATGAAAATCACCCAAAAGTACCCGTTTCAGAATATAATAAATCTAAAGATTATTGTGAAAATATAATTAAAAAATATTACCAAGATTTTTGCTCTACTATTATAAGACCTGCAACTGTATGTGGTTATTCTCCAAGATTAAGGCTAGACTTGACAGTAAATATATTAACAAATTTTGCTTATCATAAAAATTTTATAAAAGTTTTTGGAGGAGAACAATATAGACCTAATATACATATTGATGATTTGACTGATTTATATGTTAATCTGCTTAAAATTGATGAAAATAAAATTGCAAATAAAATTTATAATGCTGGCTACCAAAACCAAAAAGTTATTGATATAGCAAAAATTGTAAAAGATGATATTTATAAGTTGATTGGTAAAAATCCTGAAATAAAATTAGAAAAAACTGATGATATTAGATCTTATCGAATAAGCACAGCAAAGATTGAAGAGGAATTAGGTTTTTATCCAAAAAAAAATATATCAGATGCAGTAGTAGACTTAACTAATTTTTTTAGGATTAATAATCTTGATACAATGCTTAATACAAATTTCTATAATTTAAAAAAAATGCAAGAAATTAGACTTAATTGATGAGAAAAGTTTTAATAATTGGTGGAGGGCCTGCAGGTTGTTCTGCAGCACACTTACTAAGTGAGATAGATAATTTAGATATAACACTAATCGAAACTTCTTCAAAATTAGGTGCCGGTGTTAGAACTCAGTATTATGGAGGTCATCCATATACATTTGGTCCAAGACATTTTTTAACACAAAACAAAAAAGTATTTGATTACATTAACAAGATAATACCTATGAGAAATTGTTCAGAACATGAATTTATTTCATATGTTGAAAGTGATGATAGTTTCTATAATTTTCCAATACATATGGATGATGTTAGATCAATGCCTGACTCTGAAATTATTTTGAAAGAAATAAAAGAGGCTAAAGGCGTTGCTAATGCAAGAAATATTGAAGATTTTTGGATCGGATCAGTTGGCCAAACTTTATATAATAAAATAATAAATGAATATAATAAAAAAATGTGGCAAGTAGATGATAATAAATTAATTGATACTTTTAAGTGGTCACCAAAAGGAGCAACTATAAAAGATGGTCCTAGAGCAGCTTGGGATATAGCAATTTCAGCATATCCTTATGCAAAAAATGGTTATGATGACTACTTTGATATGGTTTTTAAAAAAGTTAACGTAAAAATAAATACTAAAATTGAAAAATTTGATATTAAAAATAAGACAATTTTTGTAAATAATGAAAAGTTTCAATACGATATAATTATCAATACAATTTCTCCTGATACTCTTTTTGAAAATTGTTATGGAGAACTTCCATTTATAGGCAGGGATTTATTTACAATTGTATTTCCAACGGAGTATGTTTTTCCAGAAAATGTATATTTTATTTATTATCCTAACAAAGAAAAATTTACTAGAATGGTTGAGTACAAAAAATTTACAAGACATAAATCTAAACATTCATTAGTAGGTTTAGAAATACCATCAATGAATGGAAAGCATTATCCAATGCCTATAAAATCTGAACAGATTAGGGCAAAAAAATATCATGATCTAATGCCTGAAAATGTTTATTCTATCGGTAGAGCAGGTACTTATAGATATTTAGTTGATATTGATGATTGTATTGAGCAAGCAATGCAAATAAGCGAAAATATTAAAAATAATGAATTTGATGGTCCAATTCCGCTAAAAAGATGGAGAGAATTTAATTAGACTATGGTTTAAACCAATAATAATCTCCAGTATATCCAGTTTCTTTAAAAATTTCTAACCATTCACTTTCATATAATGATGTTTTGGCAACTATATTCCAATTTGCAAAAGCCTCCTTCTCCTTTTCATTTGAATGTGCATTTACTTTTATAAATGCATTTTTTTTTGAAACTCGATTAATTTCTTTTATTGATTTTTTTACACCTTCTAAATCAAGATTATGAATAGTTGCAATTGAAATGACTAAATCAAAGCTGCTATCTTTAAATGGTAAATCATCACAGCTCCCAACTACACAATCATTAACCATGGTATCAATACAATTATCTATACAATATTTAGATATATCTATACCTTTTAAGGTACTTCCTGGTAAAATTTGCTTAAAATCATGAAGCATAAAACCTTTCCCACAACCAACATCTAAAATACTAGAATTATTATTTAATTTATAATAGCTAATAAAATCTTTAACTACTTCAGTGAAAAATTTTGGATGATAATAATAACCACCAAGACCAAACTTTCTTGGTCCATCAAAATATTCGTAACCAAATTGTCTCGATATTTCTTTCTCTGCATCAGTAAGTTTAAGTCTTTCATTAGCAATTTGATCTCTTCCTTTTGTTTTTGGATATTTAGATAGTAAATTAACCTTATTTAGCATAAAATTTAAATAACATATTTAATTAATATTTAAATGAAATTTTTAGTAACAGGTTCATCAAGTTCAATTGGACAAGAAGTCATAAATACTCTTAGTAAAAACAAAAAAAATTTAATTTATGCCACTTATTCAAGTTTAAAACCAAAAATTAATAAAAAAAATGTTAAACTAACTAAATATATAATTTCAAATAAACAAAAGAAATTTAAATTTGAAATTGATGTTTTTATTCATATTGCTTCATTAGTTCCATCTGATAATAAAACTCGAAATCAACTAATTGAAGTAAATTTTAAAAATTCAGTAAAATTACTTTCGGACTTATTATCCAAGAACCTAAGACAGATTATTTTCATTTCTTCTATGTCAGTTTATAAAAAAAATCAGTCTCTAATAAATGAAAATAGTACTTTAGAATATAATGATGCATATGGAGAGAGTAAGTTAATGTT
>CACMQB010000002.1 GCA_902615745.1 uncultured Alphaproteobacteria bacterium
ATATTAATAAATCATATTTCTTACTAATTTTATTTTTTGTATAATCTCTGCTTTTAAAATGATTAATTTTAAAAAAATTTTCTTTTTTAAAATTTAAATTATTTCCAGCTAAATATTTGAAAGAATTTGTATATATTTTTTCATTTAATTTTGGAAATTTATCTGTAATAGTCTGATTTACTTTATCAGAATATTTATCATATATTAATACATTATTAAAAATATCTGGACCACAACCAACATCTAATAGATTTAAATTTTTATTTTTTGATAACAATTCATCAATTATTGGAAAAATATGTTTTTCTAATGTCACTTTTGATGAGATAAAATATTTTTCCTCTCTAATCCTTCTATATGCAGTCAAATTAAAATATATATGATATAATTTAGTAAATAGACCAAATGATAGTAATTTAAATATAATTATCTTAAGATAATATTTAATTATTCTCATCTAATTCAATATATAGATTATAATGTAATTTAATAAATAAATAATTATATGAAAAAAATATGTATTATTTCTAATTCAAGTTACAATCTTATTAATTTCAGAAAGGAATTAATAATCTCTCTTATTTCTAAAGGATATTCTGTTTGTACTATTACTCCTGATAATAATTATTCCTTTGAATTAACTAATTTAGGTTGTGTTAATTATATTTTAAATTATGGTTCTCATGACACAAATTTATTTTCAAATATTAAAAATTTAATAAATCACTATAAATTAATAAGAAAAATTCAGCCTAAATTTATTTTATCATTCACTATAAAGCCAAATTTAATTTCTTTTATTATTTCATTAATTTCTTTAGGCAATTATAAAGTCATCGCTACAATATCCGGTTTAGGCACAGTATTTATAAAACAAAATATTAAATTTATTTTTCTTAGATATTTGTATATTTTTTTGTCTAAATTTTCATACCATTGTTTCTTTCATAATGCAGATGATTTAAAATTATTTTCAAAAATAAATAAAAAAGTTTCTATAGTTCCTGGCTCAGGTATAGATCTGAATAAATTTGAAATAGTGAAAAATAATAATTTTAATAATAAAAATTTTTTATTTGTTGGAAGATTAATCAATGAAAAGGGTCTAAATGAATTAATACGAGCATCAAAAATACTAATTTCAAGAAACATTGATTTTAGTTTAACGATAATCGGTGATTATGATAAAGACAATCCTAATTCTATAAATAGTAATTTATTTAATGAAATAAACAATTCAAAATTTATAAAATATTTTGGATTTAAAGAAAATATTAAGAAATTTTATAAAAAAGCAGATTGTGTTATTTTACCCTCTTATAGAGAGGGTATGCCAAAATCACTTTTAGAGGCATCATTGAGTGGTCTTCCTATATTGGGCTCTGATGTTCCAGGTATAAATAACTTAATCATAAATAATTTCAACGGTATGATGTTTAATATTTTAGATTACAAATCTCTTGCAGATACTATGATAAAATTTATTAATTTGAGTATAGAGAAAAAAAAGTTGTTGGGTATAAACGGTAGAAAAATAATTGAAGAAAATTATAGTGTTGATATTGTAATAAAGAATTATCTAAAAATAATTAATGAATAAAAATATTAAAATTGCAATAATAGGTCTAGGTTATGTAGGTCTTCCTTTATCTTTGGAGTTTGGAAAAAAATTTAGAACAATTGGTTTTGATATTTCAAAAAAAAGAATACAATCATTAAAAAATAATAATGATTTTAATAAAGATATTGAATTAAATAAATTAAAAAAATCTAAATATTTGACTTTTACAAACAATGAAAAAATAATCTTTGATTGTAATTATTTTATTATAACTGTTCCAACTCCTATTTTTAAAAATAATAAACCAAATCTTAATAGTTTAAAATCTGCATCATTATTAGTTTCAAAGTATTTAAAAAGAGGTGATATAGTTATTTATGAGTCAACAGTCTATCCTGGTGTGACAGAAGAAGTATGTGTCCCCATATTAGAAAAAAATAGTGGTTTAAAATATAATGAAGATTTCTATTGTGGATATTCACCTGAAAGAATTAATCCTGGAGATAAGAAACATACAATAACTAATATCTCAAAAATAGTATCAGGTTCGAATAAGCCAACATTAAATAAAATCTATTACTTGTATAAAAATATAATTAAATCAGAAATATTCAAATCATCATCAATTAAAGTAGCAGAAGCTGCGAAAATTATTGAAAATTCACAAAGAGATATTAATATTGCATTTATTAATGAGCTTACTCAAATATTTGATAAATTAAATATTTCTACAAATGAAGTGTTGCGGGCTGCTTCAACTAAATGGAATTTTTTGAATTTTAAACCTGGTTTTGTTGGGGGTCATTGCATAAGTGTAGATCCATATTATTTAGCATACAAAGCTAAAAAAGTAGGAATAAGACCACAAATTATTTTATCTGGTCGTAAAACCAATGATCAAATGCATAAATATGTTCTTCGTAAATTACAAAAAAAATTAAATCTAAAAACACTTTCAAAATTGAATGTATTAATAATGGGTTATACCTTTAAAGAAAATTGTAGTGATTATAGAAATACAAAGATACAAGATTTATATCTAACATTGAAATCAAAATTCAAAGTTGTTAACGTATTTGATCCATATATTAATTTAGCAAAAAGTAAGAAAATAAATGATGTAAATTTTATTCAAAACTTAAAAAAACTTAAATACGATGTTGTATTAATAGCTGTCGGCCATGATTATTTTAAAAAACTTGGAATAAAAAAAATTAGATCAATCTTAAAAAACAATAATTCTATAATTTTTGATTTAAAATATTTATTTAAAACTAATGAAACAGATTTACAATTATGATTTTTTTAACTCTATTAGTAATCAATTTACTTTTAATCTTAATATTACATAATTTAGCTTTTAAATTAAATTTAATAGATTTCCCAAATTCTAGAAAAATTCATCAAGGAGAAATACCATTAGTTGGTGGAATTGCAATTTATGCAACAATTATTATTGGTGTATTATTAACTAAAAACCCAAATGCGATTAATTTTATAGTTTTTACCTCAGCAATTGTTGTAATTATAGGCATTTTAGACGATATTATAAATATTGACTTTAAAATAAGATTCTTTTGTCAATTCTTAGCTTCGTTAATTATTTTGGCTAAAGGGATTTATATAACTGATTTATCATTTATAAACATGCAACAAAGTCAAATTTTGATATATTTTTTTGTACCTTTTACTATCCTTGCCGTACTAGGCCTTACTAATGCAATGAATTTTATTGATGGTATAGACGGGCTTTCGTCACTTTTATTCTTAAAATCATTAATTATTTTGATTATATTAATTAATCTTGAAAATCCAAATTATAATCCAAATTTTTTATATCTTTTATTTATTTCAATAATTCCATTCATAATATTTAATTTAGGTTTATTTAAAAATTATAAGATATTCCTCGGTGACTCAGGTAGTACTTTTCTTGGTTTCATACTAGCATGGATGTTAATTTATTATACTCAGATAAGTGTATATAAAATTTCTCCCATAATAGTAGTTTGGATTGCACCGTTAATAGTATTTGATTTTTTTGGTGTATTTATTTCTAGAATAATTAATAGATCTAATCCATTTATTCCTGACAATAATCATCTGCATTTTATTCTTTTAAAAAAATATAACAAAACTATTGTTTTATTATTAATGTTAGTTATCTCTTTTTCTTTTTCAATTATCGGTTTATTAACACACTATTTTTTAGGTATGTATCTGTCCTTGTTTTTATTCTTATTACTTTTAATCATATATTTATTGATAAATTATAAATTAAAAATAATATTTGGTTAATATGAGAAAAGGTATAATTTTAGCAGGTGGTAGAGGGACAAGATTATACCCAAACACAGTATCATTATCAAAACATCTTCTACCTGTTTATGATAAACCAATGATTTATTACTCTCTATCAACTCTTATGTTAGCAGGAATAAAAGAAATTTTACTTATTTGTAATCAATCTGATATTGACTTATATAAAAAATTACTTGGAGATGGTTCTCAATTTGGAATCAAAATATACTATGCTATTCAACATAAGCCTAATGGAATTGCTGAAGCCTTAATAATTGCTGAAACTTTTTTAGATAAGTCTTCATGTGCGTTGATATTAGGAGATAATATTTTTTATGGCCCATCATTTCAAAAAATTTTAATGGATGCTAGTAAAGATCACAAAAATGCTACAATATTTAGTTATTCAGTTAATAACCCGTCTGAGTATGGGGTTGTTAATTTAAAAAAAAATAAAATTCAATCATTAGAAGAAAAACCAAAAAAACCAAAATCAAATTTAGCAATTACTGGTTTATATTTTTACCCAAATAATGTTAGCTTTTTAACAAAACAAATAAAACCATCTTCAAGAAATGAATTAGAGATAACTGATTTAAATAAAAAATATCTTAAAATTAATAAATTAAAAAATATTTTTCTGGGAAGAGGTTTTACATGGCTTGATGCTGGTAGTATAGATAGTTTATTTGAAGCTTCATTATTTGTTAAAACAATTGAATCAAGACAAGGTACTAAAATTTGTTGCCCAGAAGAAATTGCTTATAAAAAAAAATACATTTCTTTGAAAAAATTAAAGCAAATATCTAAAAATATTTATTCAGAAGATTATAAAAAATATATTTTATCAATTTTTAAAGATGAAAAATAGTATTCTAGTTGCAGGTGGTGCAGGTTTTATTGGTATAAATTTTGTAGAGTATTGGTCACAAAATTATAAAAATGATAATATAATAGTCTTTGATAATCTTACTTATAGTTCTAATAAAATTTTTTTAAGTGAACTTATAAAAAAAAATAAAAATATTATATTTGAAAAAGGAAATATTTTAAATAAAAACAAAGTAATTACATTGTTAAAAAAATATAAAATAAATAAAATTATAAATTTTGCAGCAGAAACACATGTAGACAACTCAATTTTAGATCCAAAAATATTCATTAATACAAACATTTTAGGAACTTTCGTATTATTAGATTCTGCAAGAAAAGTATGGGAAAAAAGTAAATTTAAAAATACTCACTTCCACCAAATATCTACTGATGAAGTTTATGGATCATTAAAAAAAAATCAAAAAAAATTTAAAGAAGAATCAAAATTTAATCCCAGTTCACCATATAGTGCTAGCAAAGCATCTTCTGATTTGCTTGTAATTAGTTTTTATAAAACATACCAAATGAATGTTACCATTAGTAATACCTCTAATAATTTTGGACCTTTTATTAATCAAGAAAAACTTATTCCAAAAATAATATTAAATATAATTAACAATAAAAAAATTCCTATTTATGGAAATGGTAATCAAATTAGAGAATGGATTTTTGTATTAGATCATATTAGAGGAATAGAAAAAATATTATTAAAAGGAAAGTTTGGAGAATCATATAACTTAAGTTCTAGTTATAATATATCGAATATTAAACTTGTAAAATTAATTTGTAAAATAATTAATAATAAATTTCAAAATAATAATAAATATATAAAACAGTACCCAAGGGCAATATTAGCATCTAAAAAAAATTCTGAAAAACTTATTACATTTGTTGATGATAGACCTGGGCATGATTATAAATATGGTTTGAATATAACTAAGTCTAAAAATAAAATTAATTTTGTTCCTAAATCTAATTTCAAAAAAGATATTTCATTTACTATTGATTGGTTCTTAAATAATAAAAAATATTGGAATGTCTAAAATAAATGTATTAATAACTGGTTCAGATGGCACATTAGGTATTGAGTTAAAGAAAAACTTATCAAGTAATCTTAATTGTTTATATTTAAATAAAAAACATTTTAATCTTCTAAATTATAAGCAAATGTTTAAAATTTGTTCTAATTTTAATCCAAATTATATTATTAATACTTCAGCATATACAAACACAATTAAAGCTGAAAAATATAAAAAATTATCTTATAAAACTAATTTTTTAGGAGTTAAAAATTTATATCTTATTTCGAAAAAATTTAAATCTAAACTTATTCACTTTTCTACAGATTATGTTTTTGATGGAAAAAAAACAAAACCATATTCAGAAATAGATAAAACTAATCCAAAAAATTATTACGGTAAAACAAAGGAATTAGCAGATAATTATTTAATTAAAAAATATTTAAAAAATACAATTATATTAAGAGTTTCATTATTATATTCGATATATGGAAGTAATATTTTAACTGATGTACTAAAGCAATTAAATTCAAAGAAACATCTCAGATACGTATCTGATGTAATTTGTTCTCCAACTTCTGCAAAATCTTTAGCAATTTTTTGTAATAAGCTTATTCTATTAAATAAATTTAAATATGGTTTATATAATTTTACTGACAATCAATATTGTTCTAGATATGAATTTGTTGATTTTATAAGAAAAGAATTAGGTTTTAAAAATAAAATATTTAAAATTTCTTCTTATGAACTTTCTCAAAATGTTAATAGACCTAAATATAGTGTTTTGGATAATTCTAAGATTAAAAGAAAATTTGAAGTTAGGTTATTTTCATGGAAAACTAACCTAAAAAGATTACTTAATAATAAATAATTTATACTATAATTGATTTAAGAACTTTAATTAATTTCTCTACATCTTCTTCAGAATTATAATGCACCATGCTCAATCGTATAACTCCATCATCTGAGGATATGCCTAAATTTTCTAAACACCTCCATGCATAAAAATTATCATTTCTAGTTGCAATTTTATTTTTTACTAATTTTTCACTTATCTCTTTTGACGTTTGGTCATTGACGGTAAATGATATAGTTGGAGCTCTGTTCCTATTTTTGATATTGTTTTTACCCAACAGTCTTATTTTCTTATTATTTCGAAGATAATCTAATAATATATTGCCGATATGTTCTTCATGTTGTGAAATTAAATAATTAATTTTTTCAATTTTTTCCCTAATTGATATATTTTTGTTTTCAAAGTGATAGTTATAAATGTCATCAAAATATTCATAAATACCTATTAATGAAGCAAGTTCTTCATGATTCGGTCCTCCTGGATTAATTGTATATGGATATTGATCCTTAAGAAATTCATGATTTTGATTTGGTAATTTTTTTAATATTTCTTCTTTACCATACAAAAGACCTAAATGAGGACCATATGTTTTGTATAAGCTGAATGAATAAAAATCTACTCCTAACATCTTAACATCAGGAAATCCATGAGGAGCATATGACACTCCATCTCCTATTACTATTGTTCCATAGGTGTGCGCAATTTCAGATATTTGTTTTAAATTATTTATTGATCCAATAATATTAGAGCAATGTGTTACTGCTAAAATTTTTGTCTTTTTATTAATTAATTTTTTTAATGTATCAATTTCTAATTCTCCTGTATTTTCATTAAATTGCCATTCTATAATCTTGGCTCCAGACTCAATTAATCTTCTCCAAGGGCTGATATTAGCTTCATGATCCTGATTTGTTACAATAACCTCATCTCCTGCACTTATAAAATATTTCAACGCATTTGATAAAACATAAAAATTAATAGATGTTGAACCACCAATCAGAATTTCATTATTTTTAGCATTAATCATTTTAGCAAAATAATTTGTAGCTTTATCCATATTTTCCCCTGCAATTTTAGACATTTCATATTCAGCATATGGCTGAACTTTTGTTGATGTCATAAAATTTGATAATCTCGTAATTACAGTATCTGGTACATAACTTCCTCCGGCATTTTCAAAAAAAGCCCATTCTTTAGACATTGGATCTTTAAAAGCTGGAAATTTAGATCTTACATAATTTATATCAAGCTTAATATTCTGTTTCATTAATTCCTCTTATTGCCTATTCTTTTATTCTATTATAAAAATCTTTAAAGGATATTTTTTATAATAAATAAATTAAGATCAAGTATGTTAGATAAACGTCAATTTTATATTAATGGAAAATGGCTATACCCAACAGAAACAAATGATTATCAAGTTATTAATCCATCTAATGAAAAATCAATCGCTACTATTTCATTGGGAACTAAAAAAGAAGTAAATTTAGCAGTAAAAGCTGCAAAGAAAGCATTTTTAACATGGAGTTGTGTAGAGAAAAAAGAAAAGGTTAATCTTTTAGAAAAATTATTAAAGATTTACAAATCTAGATGGGATGAAATAACTAAAATAATGTCTGATGAAATGGGAGCGCCATTAGATTGGTCTTCATCAGCACAAACTTCTTCAGGAGCAGATCATATTGAGGATTTCATTTTGAGATTAAAAAATTTTGAATTTGAAAAAAGATTTAATAAAAATTCCAATAATTATATTGTATATGAACCGATTGGAGTATGCGGTCTTATTACACCGTGGAATTGGCCAATCAATCAAATCACATTAAAAGTAATACCTGCTTTAGCAACTGGCTGCACTATGATATTAAAACCTTCAGAAATTGCACCCATATCAGGGATCATTTTTACTGAAATAATTCATGAAGCAGGTTTCCCTCCTGGTGTTTTTAATTTAGTGAATGGGGATGGAGATGGTGTAGGTACAGATCTATCATCTCACAAAGATATTGATATGATATCGTTTACTGGATCAACAAGAGCAGGAAAACTTATTTCTAAAAACGCAGCAGATACAATTAAAAGAGTTTGTTTAGAATTAGGAGGTAAGGGTGGTAATATTGTTTTTAGTGATTCACATCCAGAGGCTGTAAGAGAAGGTGTTAGGAATATTATGAGTAATTCTGGTCAATCTTGTGATGCACCAACAAGAATGCTAGTTGAAAAATCAATTTATAAAAGAGCAATAGAGGAGGCGGCTGATGAAGCAAATAAAATCAAAGTTGATATTGCTTCTAAGAATGGAAATCATATCGGTCCAGTTATTTCTAAAACACAATATGATAAAATTATTGATCTAATTAATAGTGGTATAAATGAGGGCGCTACACTCGTGGCTGGAGGTCCTGAAAAACCAAATGGATTAGAAAAAGGATATTTTATAAGGCCAACAATATTCACAGATGTCACTAATGATATGAGAATAGCAAAAGAAGAAATTTTTGGACCAGTACTTTCAATAATTCCATTTGAGGATGAAAATGAGGCTGTATCAATTGTAAACGATACATCCTATGGTTTAGGAAACTACGTGCAAACTCAAGATATAGAAAAGGCAAAAAGAGTTGCAAGAAAATTTAGATCAGGAGGTGTTTATATAAATGGAAATAGCGCTGATCCAGGAACTCCCTTTGGTGGTTATAGACAATCTGGTAATGGAAGAGAGGGAGGTGATTGGGGTCTAGAAGAATATTTGGAAATTAAAACTATTTGTGGATGGGAATGATCTAAACTTTAATATTATTAAAATAATTTAATCTTCCTATTATTTCATCTCTTTCAATATAATATCCTTGCAGATGTCTATTTCCAGAGTTAGGATCAAATTCAGTCCTCCCATGCAATACTCTTCTATTGTTAAAACAAAATATATCACCTGCCTCTAATCTAAAATCAATTTTAAATTTTTTGTTTTGAAGCATTGATGCAAAATATTGGTAGGCATCATAAAATTTTTTCATTTTTTTTGGATCAACATCAACTGCTCCCATTGCAGCCATACTAAATCTAATATCATTGAAATCATTATCTTTTGTAAGTGTTATTATTGGTGAATGAAGAATTCTGACTGCTTTTTGAGTATAATCTGTATCTTTAAATTTTACATACGTTTGTGTTAAAATTTTAAAAACATCTTTCTCATTTTTCTTTAAATAATTTGAAACTGCAAAGCCATCTACGACAGATGATAATCCACCATTAACTTCATTCACTAAACAATGAAGAAACTGATAACCAGGAGCATATTCAAAATAAGGTAAGTCGGTATGATTTCTTAGTGCATCTGCTGTATAAGCAGTGTTATTGGGTTTTGGGATATTAATTACTTCAAATGGCGTGCCAAAAAATGTTTCTCTATGATGGCTTATTTTATTTAATATTCTGAATGCTGATTTTTTCCTAGTTGGAGCATTTTTAATTAAGGCAAAACCATACGTATGAAGTAAATTTAGCCATTTGCTTAAATATTTATCATTTTTAATTACATTATTATGATCAATAATGATTTTCTTTAAATTTTTTTTAAGTTTTCCATCCCATAAAACATAAGGTGATTGATATTTTTGTTTATTTATTTCTGTATAACAATGATCTCTTAACCATTTTAAATTAAATTTACTAGTATGATCACCTTCACTCCAATCAATATTGAGTTTATTTTTTTCAATTTTGTAGTTTTTAGGAAATATATTTTTACTTACAGTTAAAATATTGAATACTCTCATATTTGCAGTAGGATGTATTGTTGTTGGACAATTATCTCTTAACCACATAAAATGGAATTTACTTTCAAAATTATCTTTCCACAAAATACTTAAGTGATCATTCTTTTTTTCTAATTTTTTTACATGATATTTACTACTCATTTTGAAATATTTATATCTGAATAAATTATCTTAGTATATTTAACAAATTAATGAAATCGAAAAATAATAATCTCTTGGGAATTTCTTTCATGTTATTTTCTATGTTTTGTCTAAGTATAAATGATATCACGTATAAATATTTAAGCTTTCATTTTCCTGTATGGGAATCTATATTCTTCAGAGCGTTAAGTGGAAGTATCATTGCAACTTTTTTAGCAATGTATTTTGGGTTTGATAAGTTAAAAACTAAAAAACCAGTTGGACATGCTATCCGAGCCCTTTCTGCTTCTGCTTGTGTTGTATTCTATATTTACGGAATTAATCATTTAATGTTATCTGAAAATATTGCTATTGCACATTCTGCCCCCATTATTGCTGCTTTTCTTGCTGTACCAATACTTGGTGAGAGAATTGGGATTTTTAGAACTGCTGCAATATTAATTGGTTTTATTGGCGTCTTAATAATTGTAAAGCCTGGTACTGATTTGTTTAAATTAGAAACACTTTATCCTCTAATATCTGCAGCTTTTATGGCTTCTGTTTATTTATCAACTAGATCAGTAATGAGCACTGACTCTAGTGTTGCAATTGTTTTTTATTATTCTTTTGCATTATTAATTACGTCAATAATATTTTTCCCTGATAATTTTATTATGCCAAATGGAATTCAATTAATTTTTGCTATGAGTTTAGGTGTTATGGGATCATTAGGACATTTATTTATGTCTCAGGCAGCTAAATACGCAGATGTTGCAATAACTTCACCCTTTGAATACTCATCTTTCATATTTGTAGGAATAATGGGATATTTAATTTACTCTGAGGTTCCAACTTTAAGTATTTACTTAGGGGGAACAATAATTATTAGTACTGGAATATTTATAGCTTACAGAGAAAGAAAAAATAGTTAAATTAAAAAATTATTTCTTTTAAATTTTTCTTCTTATATTTTTGATTTCTTATTTTATTTAAAATAATTTTTTTACCTCCACACATTAAAAATTTATTATCAATATCTTCGTCTTTTAAGGGGTTGTTTTTCCCTCCTTTAATGTGTGATATTTTTTCATTTAATATACTCCCATCATTCATTATTACTTTAATTATATCAGGATACTTAGGATCATAATCTTCAAAATTATTCTTCACTCTGTAAGTGACTAGCTTAATCTTTCTAGTCATATTTAAACTTTTTTTATTTTTGTAAATATTTAAACTACTTAAATCAAATTTACCATTAATGAGAGCGGTTGCTAAACAATAACTCAATGAAAATCTAGCTTCAGTAGAATTTTTAGGTATATGAAATTTTGATACTCTGAACCAAGGTTCTGGAAACTCAATTGTGATAGATTTAATATTTTTTTTTATTAAAATTTTTTTATTTAAAATTAATCCTCCTTGTATTGCTCTTTGTGAATAACTACAAACTGGCCAAAACTTAATGAAGTTTGGAAACTTAATTATAGTATTTCCTAAATCTGATTTTTTAAAATTATTATTTAATTTTTTAGAAAATTTACTACCATACAATTCAATAAATCCTCTCTCAATATTCCAAATATCTTGATTAGCTGTCCCTCCATTCTTTGCAAGTAAGGCTGACTGTACCCCTGCTTGAGAAGCAAACCCTACATGAAAAGCTTTTGTATCTGTACCAAATTGCAGTTTTAAACCAGAGGAAAAACTTGTTGCAATAGAAATTGCATTTGCCATTTGATCTGCATTTAATTTTAACACTTTAGATACTGCTGCAGCAGTTCCAATCACGCCTATTGTATTTGCTGAATGCCATCCTTTATAATAATGATCATAGCTAAGTGCTTGTCCTAATTGTATTATTAATTCATATCCTACTGCCCATCCCTCATATGTTTCTTCAATTGAGATATTTTTCATTTGAGCAATAGATATAAGAGCTGAAAAAATTGGGGCACTAGGATGAGATCCTGCAACGTATTCGTAATCATCAAAGTCTATAGACGCTGATCTGACTCCATGTAAAAAACATGCAGCAGAAATAGATAATTTTTTTCCTCCTCCAAAAATCTTAATCTTTCCTGAATTATTATTTTCTAAACAGTATTTTAAGGCAATCTTTGATTGTTTTTCTTTAACACCTGATAATATACAAGCTAGTGTATCTATGAATGCATTTTCTGCTCTTTTATAAGTTACCTTATTGATATTAATTTTTTTTTGTGATGCCCAATTGCAAAATTTTTTATGAAAACTCATTTATTATATTTTGCAATCATTGTAATTTCTTTTTTTTCATTAAGAATTCTTCCAATAATTTCATTTTTTGAATTTTCACCAATTTCTATAAAAAAATTATTGTTATATACAAGAGGCGCTGTAGCTTTATATTCAAAAGAATTAAACTCAATCTCGTTTTTTCTTGCAAGATTTAAAAGATATGTTGCTTGAAGAGGCGCATGGACTAATAATCCCATATGACCCTCATAATTTTTTGTATAATGATTATCATAATGAATCTTATGCCCATTAAAGGTTAAGGCAGAATATCTAAATAGCAAAGTTGATGAACTAAAAATTTCTACTTTATCAATTAACTTTAATTCATCTTTTATTTTTGGAGTAATGGAGTTTTTATTTATTTTTTCTCTATAAACAGCAGTTTGATCTTCTGATACTATTAATTTATTTTTATTTAAATATTCATGATTAATATTAACAAAACATAGATTGCCTGATCTACCTTCTTTAAAATCAATACTTAAAATTATAGAATTTTTTTTAATTTCAGATCCGATTTCAAATTTATCAAATATTTTTATTTTACCACCAGCCCACATTCTAATTTTATAAGGTAACTCAGGTAAGTAAATTCCTAATTTTGTATTTCCATCTTTGTCTAGATTATTTATTGAAGCTACATCTGGGCATAAGCATAAAAAAATTCCCTCAGGTACGGCATGATCACTTAAACAGTTTTGATCGATTGTTTTTTTTAAATGATCAACTAATCGAGGGGTAATAATATCACTTTTTGAAATTTTCTTTCCAATCCAATCTTTGTAATTATTCATATTTAATTTACTCGAGTTTACTTATAAATTAATTATTAGTATAATTTATATTTTAAAAAAATGAAAAAAACATTTGACTATATAATAGCAGGAGGAGGTTCTGCTGGCTGTACATTAGCTTCAAGATTATCTGAAAATAAAGATATACAGGTATTACTAATAGAAGCAGGGGGGTCAGGAAAAAGTTTATTTACTCAAATGCCCGGTGGTAACGGATACATTTTTGGAAACCCTAAATTTGATTGGGGTTTTGAGTCAATACCTCAACCTTCTTTAAATAATAGAAAAATTTTATACCCTAGGGGTAAAGGACTAGGAGGATCCTCTCTATTAAACGGTATGATTTACATGAGAGGTGCTCCAGGTGATTTTAATCGGTGGAGACAAAAGGGATTGGAGGGTTGGTCATATAATGATGTATTACCATATTTCAAAAAATCTGCTTCAGCTTTTCATAGAGAAATAAATGAATATCACTCACATTCAGGTCCTTTAAAACTTACACCAGCTGGTAATTACAATTCTATCGATAAAGCATTTATTGATGCATGTGTTGATGCTGGGGCAGAAATTAATAATGATTTTTACAATGGCAATCTAAATGGAGTAGGTCGATATGATGTTAAAGTATGGAATGGAAAAAGACAATCATCTGCTGAAGCTTATTTGAAATATAAACCTAGCAACTTAACAATTTATAAAAATACATCTGTAATAAAAATTTTAATTGAGAAAAATAAAGCTAAAGGATTACTTTTATCAAATGGTGAAGTTTATGCATCATCAGAGGTAATATTATCTTTAGGAGCATTCGGCAGTCCCAAATGCTTAATGTTATCAGGCATCGGACCAGAAGAACATTTAAAAGAAAAAAACATAGATTTATTGATTAATTTACCTGGAGTAGGTGAAAACCTTCACGACCATCCTGTTATGCCAATGAATTGGGGTTTCCAAAATAAGAATTTAAGTTTCTCCAAATATCAAAGGATCGATAGAGCTATTATTGTGGGATTAAAATATATTTTATTTAAACAGGGGTTAGCCGCAGCTCCTTTTTGGTCAACAAATCTATTTCATGCAATAAGAGAAAAAGATATGCCTGAAATACAAGTGTTTATGACACCTATGTGTTTTAAAGAAGAAAAAGATAATTGGTCTATGAGTTTAGACAATTTATTAAATTTTGGTTCATTATTTTTTTCTAGAGGTAAAAAAGCTTTTCCAGGATTACACTTTCAAATTAATTTATTAAGACCAAAAAGTACAGGAAGTGTAAAACTTAAAAGCTCAAATCCTAATGATGAACTTAATATAAATCCAAATTGGTTCATCGATCCATCTGATATGGAAGATATGATAGAAGGGATGAAGCATACAAGAGAAGTATTGTCAAAACCCAGTTTAGCCAAAATTGTTTCAGAAGAATTACTTCCAGGAAAAAAAATCAAAAGTGATCAAGATTTAAAAGAGTCAGTTCGAAATCATGTACAAACTGGTCATCATCCTGCATCTACCTGCGCAATGGGTTTAAGTAATAACAAAATGGCTGTTCTTGATAATCAGCTTAAAGTTAGAGGAATAGACAATCTGAGAGTAGTAGATGCTTCTTCTTTCCCAGATATGATAAGTGGAAATATAAATGCATCTGTAATTATGTTAGCAGAAAAAGCATCAGATATGATATTAAAAAATTAATTAATCCTTCTTCCAAAGCCAATTAAAAATTGATTTTTTTTCTCTTGAAGACTCAACTTGATAAGGTCTAGCTGTATAACCAGTATATAATTGACGAGGTCTGCCAATTTTATTAATAGGATCTTCTATCATTTCTTTCCATTGTGATATCCATCCTACGGTTCTTCCTATTGCAAATAACACTGTAAACATGCTTGTAGGGAAACCTAATGCTTTTAGAATTATGCCAGAATAGAAATCTACATTTGGGAATAATTTTTTACTAATAAAATATTCATCTTTAAGAGCTATTTTTTCTAATTCTATTGCAATTTTAAGCAATGGATCATCTTGCATATTTAACTCTTCTAAAACCTCATGCGCACTTTCTTTCATCACAGTGGCTCTTGGATCATAGTTTTTATAAACTCTATGCCCAAAACCCATTAATCTAAAAGAGTCATTTTTATCTTTAGCTTTATCTATAAATTTTTGTATATTTGATACATCCCCAATCTCTTCTAACATTTTAATTACTGCTTCATTAGCTCCACCATGGGCTGGTCCCCATAAAGATGCAATACCAGCAGCAATACAAGCAAAAGGATTTGCGCCAGAGGAACCTGCCAATCTTACTGTTGAAGTTGATGCATTTTGTTCATGATCAGCATGTAACGTAAAAAATCTATCCATTGCTCTAACAATTTTTGGGCTCACCTTGTAATCTTCTGATGGCACAGAAAATGTCATGTATAAAAAATTTTCGGCATAAGAAAGATCATTTCTTGGATAAACAAATGGTTGACCAATGGAATATTTATAAGCCATTGCCCCTATTGTGGGAATTTTTGCTATTAATCTATGACAGGCAATCATTCTTTGATTAATGTCTGAAAAATCAGTACTGTCATGATAAAAGGCCGAAAGGGCACCAACAACACCTACCATAATTGCCATAGGATGAGCATCTCTTCGAAAACCTCTATATAAATTTACAAGCTGCTCATGCAACATTGTATGATTAGTAATTACATCTTTAAATTTGTGCTTGTCCTCAGGGGACGGTAATTCACCGTGCAGTAAAAGATAGCAAACTTCAAGAAAATCACTTTTTGATGCTAAATCATGGATATCATAACCTCTATGACGTAAAATTCCTTTTTCACCATCTATGAAAGTTATTCCTGATTCACATGATGCAGTTGAAGTAAAACCTGGGTCAAAAGTAAATAATCCAGTTTCTTGATAGAGTTTACGAATATCCAAAACATTTGGACCATCTTTACTTTCAATAAATGGAATTTGATACGATTTACCACTCTCATTGTTGAATAGAGTAAACTGTTTATCGTTAACTTTTTTATCTTCGTAATCAGCCATATTTAATTATCTCTATATTGATTTAATCTACCAATAGTATCTTTTTTACCTAATATTACAAAAATATCAGAAATTGAAGGCCCTTGATAGGAATTTATTAGTAAAAATCTAATTGGTTTACCTAAAACGGGGAATTTAATTTTATTATTTTTTAAAAAATCATTAATTACATTTTGAATATTATCTCTATTCCAATCATTTATTTCTCCAATTAAATTTAAAAATTCTTTAAAAATACTATCAAATTCTGAGGTCAGTTTTTCTGTATTATTTATTTTATAATTTTCATCAAAATATACTTTAATTGTATCATTTAAATCACCTAGTTTTTTCATATCTTTTTTATAAACATTAAAAATATTTTTCATTTTTGTCTCATCTTTTTGAAGATATTTATTTAATTTAATATCACTTTCACAAAAATTGATGAATTTTTCTATTCCGTTTTCTTTTCTTAAATAAAAATTATTAAAAAAATCTAATTTATCAAAACTAAATATACTAGATGATTTAGATAAATTTGATATTTCAAAATTTTCAATAATTTCATCTAATTCAATAGTTTCTGACTTCTCATTATTATTTGACCAACCTAAAAGTATAAGATTGTTAATAATAGCTTCCTTTAAATATCCATTATTTTTCAAATCTAAAATATTTACAGCCCCATGTCTTTTTGATAATTTTGTTCCATCTTCTCCATGAATAAGTGGAATATGAGCATATTGAGGCACATCCCAATTCATAAATTTATAAATGTAGTATTGTCTAAAAGTATTAATAAAATGATCGTCACCTCTAATAATATAATTGACTCCTAAATCATGATCATCAACTACTACGGATAACATATACGTGGGTGATTGATCTTTTCTTAGTAAAATAAAATCATCTAACTCTAAATTTGTAATTGTAACATTTCCTTGAATTGTATCTTTAATTTTTAAATTGCCTTCATCTGGTACATTTAATCTAACTACAAAACCTTCATCTCTACTTTGAATATCATTATCATTTCTACATTCAGTACATATTTTTTTAGAATAATTTTTATTTTCTTTAATTAACTTTCTTTGGTTAGCTATTTTTTCCTCAGAACATACACATTTAAAAGCTTGTTTTTTTTGAAGTAATTCTTTAGCAATTTCTTGATGCCTTGATAATCTTTTAGATTGAACTTGAATTTCCTCATCCCAATTAAGTCCAAGCCATTTTAAAGAATTAATTATGTTATCTTTGTATTCATGTTTTGATCTTTCATGATCTGTATCTTCAATTCTTAAGTAAAATTTAGATGATGCTGATTTCTTACTTACAATATAATTAATTAAAGCAGTTCTAGCACCTCCAAGATGTAGATTGCCAGTAGGAGAGGGCGCAAATCGTGTTTTTAATATAGTCATCTTAATATTAAGATAAACTATTAATTATATTTTCTTATAATACCAGATAAAGTCCCTTGGACTTGGATTTCGCCTGCTTCATATTCCTTTGTCTGAAAACTTTGATTAGCAGGAATTAACAAGACCTTGTTTCGATCAAATTTAATAGTTTTTAGAGTAACCTCGTTATCTTGTGTAATAACAGCTGCAATTTTTCCATTTTCAACATTATTTGTCTTTTTTATTACAGCAATATCACCGTCAAATATTCCTTTATCTATCATAGATAGACCTTTTACTTTTAATCCAAAATATTTAGCATTTGGTGATGTCATTGAAGAGGGCACTGAAACAAATTCATCAGCATTTTCAATAGCTTCTATTGCTTCACCTGCAGCTATTGCACCAATTAATGGTATATTAATGCTATTCGAAAAAGAATTTTCATTATCAATATTATCTTTATTAATAATTTCCATTGCTCTTGCTTTGTGCTTTAATCTTTTAATAAAACCTCTTTCTTCTAGACTTGTTATTAATCTATGAATACCTGACTTTGATTTCAAATTAACTGCACTTTTCATTTCCTCAAAAGAAGGGGAGATTTCATTAGTTGAAATGTAATTTTTTAAATAATCGTATAGCTCTTTTTGTTTTTTTGTAAGCATTTTAGTTCTATATATGTTCTTATAGATCAAAACAAGAACAAATATAAAAATCTATATTTTTCAGTTATTTAAATATTAGATTTACCACCTGTTTTTGACAATAGATGTATATTTTGTATTTTAATTTTTTTATTTAAGTACTTACACATATCATAAATTGTAAGACAGCTAATTGTAACGGCGGTTAATGCCTCCATTTCCACACCAGTATTTGCGTTTGTTTTAACTGTACTTTTGACAATAAGACTTAATTTTTTATCATTTTTTATAACCTCAATATTTATGTGATTGATTGGAATATTATGACAAAGCGGTATTAATCTAGAAGTTTCTTTTGCCCCCATAATACCACCAATTATTGCAGTTTTTTCTAGGTTCCCTTTTTTTGTATCAAATGATTTTATTTTTTTATATGTTTCTTTATCAAATTTAATTTCTCCAGAGGCAACTGCTACTCTTTCTGTGACATCTTTATTTGATACGTCAATTATATAAGGGTTTCCTTTTTTATTAATATGACTCATTTAAAAGTAATTCTCCAATTTTCTTTTCTTTATCTTTAGATTTTAACAAACTTTCTCCAATTAAAAAATTATATATCCCTGTTGAATTAAATTTTTTTATATCATCGGAAGTTTTAATTCCACTCTCTGCAATTAAAATAAAATCATTAGTTAAATTTTTATTCAAATTTATTGAGTTATTTAAATTGATTTCAAGACTTTTAAGGTTTCTATTATTAATTCCAATGACAGGATAGTCTAATTTAATTGCTCTTTTCAGTTCCTCTTCATCATGAATCTCTATAATACAATCTAATTTTAGTTCATTAGCATAATTTATAAATTCCATTGCTTGAGTGTCTGATAATATTGATAAAATTAATAATATACAATCGGCTTGATAAATCTTACTTTCTAAAATTTGATATTTATCAATAATAAAATCTTTTCTTAAAATAGGTAAATTTATTTTCTTTTTTACCAAAGATAAATGATCAATATTTCCTAAAAAATATTTGCTCTCTGTTAAAATCGATAATGCTTCAACACCAGATCTTTCATATAAAATAGCAATATCTTCTGGTTTGTAATCTGAAATTATTTCACCCGCACTTGGACTTTGTTTTTTTACTTCACCAATTATTAAATTTTTTTTATTTTTTTGAGCCGAAATTAATTTTTCTTTAAAATCGCGTTTCTCTAATTTTGAGGAAATTAATTTTTCTAATGTTTTAAAAGAACATCTTTTTTTTGTTTCTTCTAATTCTTTAGATTTATCTTCACAAATTTTTTGAAGTATATTACTCATTTATTAGAGAGTTTACAAAATTTTTTGTAACCCCTTCCTCAATAGTTTTATTTGCTAACTCAAAACTATCTTTTAGATTATTTCTTAAATTGGATAAATATATTGCTGCTCCTGCATTTATTTCTACAATCATTTGAAATTCTCTGTAATCGCCGTTAATCATTTTATTAAAGCAATTTGCATTATATTCTGGATTTCCACCTTTTATATCTTCTAATTTAATTAAATCATAACCATAGTCTCTTGGATCAAAACTATATTCCAGAACTTTATTATCTTTCAATTCATTAATTAGAGTATTGTCTGATAAACTTATTTCATCTAAACCATCCAATCCGTGAACAACCATCGCTTTTTCAGAGCCTAGTTCTTTTAAGCAATTGCAATGCATAGAAACTAAATCTCTTGAATAGACACCTAGAAGCTGTTTACCTGCTTTAGCAGGATTAGTAAGCGGGCCTAATAAATTAAAAATTGTGCGAGTAGCCAAATTCTTACGAACGTTAATTACATTTTTCATGGCAGAATGATGATTTTGAGCAAATAAAAAGCAAAAATTTTTATTTGATAATGAGTTTTCTAAATCTTCTACATTATTTGTAATTTTATAACCTATTTTTTCTAGCATATCTGCAGAGCCTGATTTTGAACTAACCGAACGATTGCCATGCTTTGCTATAGTAACGCCAGCACTTGCAGCAACTATTGCTGCACTTGTTGATATATTTAATGTGTCTTTCATATCTCCACCCGTCCCACAAGTATCAATTGTATTTTGAGGAGAGTTTATTTTTAAAGATTTCTCTCTCATTACTTTAGCTGCACCGATAATTTCTTCTTTTGTTTCCCCTTTTAACTTTAAACCAATTAGTATTGATGTAATTTTAATATCATCTAATTCTCCACTCATAATTTTATTGAATATATACATACTCTCTTCAATATTCAGATTTTGTTGTTCGAGAATTTTATTTAATATTAAAGTTTGATCCATTATCTTGCTAAGTTTAAAAAGTTTTTTAAAATAATTTTACCCATATCAGTACCTATACTTTCTGGATGAAATTGTAGTCCAAATATTGGTAATTTTTTATGTGCAATACCCATTATAATCTTATTATTTGTTTCAGCAGTAATTAAAAAATCTTTAGGCAAAGTTGTTTTATCAATTATAAGAGAGTGATATCTAGTTGCTTTAAATTTTCTTTCTACATTTTTAAATATAGAGTGTCCAAAGTGATTAATTGTATCGACTTTTCCATGCATGATTTCTTTGCATTTAATAATTTTACCTCCAAAAGCTTGACCAATAGTTTGATGTCCTAAACAAATGCCGAGTATAGGAAATTGTTTTGATAATTCTGCAACTATATTAAGACTTATCCCAGCTTCATTTGGTGTACACGGACCTGGTGAAATAACTATTGATTTAGGTTTTAATTTACGAATTTTATTTATAGAAATTTTGTCATTTCTAAAAACAACAACCTTCTGATTTAAATCTAGTAAGTAGTGTTTTACATTGTAAGTAAAACTATCATAATTATCTATTAATAATATCATATATCAAATTTGTATGAATCCTCTGCAGCTGCCATTAAAGCACCAGCTTTATTCAAAATTTCTTGATGTTCATTTTTTGGGACTGAGTCATAAACTATTCCAGCACCAGCCTGAATGTATAATTTATTATCTTTTACAAGCCCAGTCCTCAAACTAATACAAGTATCCATGTCTCCATTAGAATCAAAATAACCCATACAACCAGCATAAAAACTTCTATTTAAATTTTCAAGTTCTTCTATGATTTCCATCGCTCTTATTTTTGGTGCACCAGAAACTGTACCTGCTGGAAATCCAGCCATTAAAGCATCTAGAGCGTCTAAATTATTATCTATTTTTCCCTCAACGTTTGAAACAATATGCATTACATGAGAGTAGTATTCTATAATCATCTTTTCAGTAACATTCACTGTTCCTTTTCTTGCAACGCGGCCAACATCGTTCCTTCCTAAATCTAAAAGCATTAGATGTTCTGCAAGTTCTTTCTTATCATTCAGTAAGTCATTAGATAAATAAAGGTCTTCAGAGGCATTCTTCCCTCTTTTTCTTGTTCCGGCAATTGGTCTTATCGTAACTTTTTTGTTTCTTAATTGAACCATTAATTCTGGACTAGATGCAACAAGGCCAATTTTATCGAAGTTAAGATTTACAAGATAAGGAGATGGATTTAGTCTTCTTAACGATCTATAAAGATTTACTGCCTTTAAATTATATTTTGTTTCAAATCTCTGTGAAGGCACAACTTGGAAGATATCTCCATTTTTTATATATTCTTTTGCTTTATTTACAATTTTATAAAATTGTTCTTTCTTCAAATTTGATTTAAATTTTAATTTAGATTTTTTATTTTTCTTTTGTGCAGGTTTTAAAATACTTTTTTCTAATTTTTTAATTGTTTTATCAATAAGTAATTTATTTTTTCTATAGGCTTTTTCTGCTGAGATTGTTTTACTTGGATACGTAACTGTCATAAGGGAAATAATATCTTTAATATTATCAAAAACTGCGACAATTTTTGGTCTGATTAAAATTGCATCAGGTATTTTTATATTGTCATTATTATTTAGTTTAATTTTTTCAATATATTGAATCATTGGATATCCTAGATATCCAACTAGTGTTGGGAAAGGAACGTCGATTTCATTATTTTTAAATTTTGAAATTTTTACAAGTTCTTTAAGACTATGAATTGGCTTTTGATCTAGTTTGTAATCAAAATTATGATCCAAATATTTAATTTTTGCCTTACCTTTTTCAACTGTCCAAATTAAATCTGGATCGCAACCCAGTAATGAATAACGTCCTCTTTTACTGCCACCTTCTACTGACTCTAAAAGAAAGGAATATTTTTCTGATTTACTAATTTTTAACAATGATGAAAACGGTGTTTCAATATCAGCAATAAGATTTTTTTTTAATATCTGAGGCAAGCCTTTATTATATTGGCTTATAAAATTTTTTTTTTCTACACTCATTTATATTGAGATAAAAGACCATTTATAAGTTCATCATTAAATGATATTTCTTTTGTCTTAATAATCTCACTACCAAATGCTGTTTTTAAATCGCTTATTAAATTAAGGTTTGAAGTATTTTCACCTTCTTCAGACATTTTGATATTTTTAATATTGGCAAAATAAATAGCATTTTCATCAGATCCAAAAGCTACTTTATCAACATCAGTTTCAAAAATCTTTTGTTTAAAAGATATTGGTAATTCTTCATTATCACTTAAAGATAAAGTTAGATATTCTGGATTAGCCGCATAAAATTTACTTATATTTGTGAAAATCTCTTTATTTTTATTAAAAATATTTTCTGCCTGTTCAGTTTTTTTTGTAAATATAAAATCATTTAAAACACTGTCAAAGATATTATCAATACTCTCTATCTTTGAGGGATATATTTCATCGATATTTATAATAAAAGAAGTATCATTACCAACGTCTTCTAAATCACTAACAAAATCTTTATTTTGAGTAAAAGAAAATGAAATTATATTACTTAAAGTAGGATCATCTTGATTATTATTGTTTATAATTTTTTTCTTATTAATTAATTTAAGATTATTTTGATCTGCTATTTCAGTAATTGAAAATCCATCAAGTATTTGTTGGTCGAGACTTGATTTTAATTCATTGAAGTAATTATCTAATTCAAAATTGGTTAATGTATTATTTATTTTATCCTTAACTTCATCAAATTTTAATTCTTTTTCTGGAAAAATTTCATCTAAAATAATTATATGGTATGCCAAGGTGGTTTGGACTACGTCTGATATACTTCCTTTGGATAATTCAAATATAATGTTTGCAAGTTGTTCTAAAACTTTATTTCTATCTACATTTTTAAATTCATTAAAAATTATATTATTTTCTTCTGCATATTTAATAATTTCTTCATTAGTTTTTCCAGAGATACTTAATTTAAACTCATCTGCTTCTTCTTTTGATTTAAAATTAAATTGTTTAAAACTTCTCTCTTCTGGATTTATAAATAAGTTTTTATTGTTATTATAATACTCACTAAGACTATTTTCTGAAGGTGAAAAATTTTCTCTAAAATCACTTTTATTTATTAATATATATGAAATATCTCTTTCTTCATTCGTCATATATGAAGCAGAGTTATTATTAAAATAATCTAACAATTCTTCATTATCTTTTTTAATTTGATCTTTATTGTAGTCTTCTAGTTTAATTTCGTTGTAGGGTATTTTAAGTAATTCAATTTCTCTTATCTGATTATCATGCTTATTAAAGTTTATTTGCAATTGTAATGGATAATTTTTTTGAAAGAAAAGGTTATCAAATACATTAGCTCTAGTTTCATAATTTATCAAATCCACAAGGTCTTCAATTTTTAAACCCTGTCTTCTTAAAAAAGTATTCAACATTTCATCATCTAATTTATTGTTTATGTATAGATCTGGAAAATTTCTTTTTGTTTCTTTTGCAATTGTAGTGTCATCTAAAATAAAATTTATTTTATCGAACTCATTTTCAAAAATTGCATTATTCACTAAATTTTGAAGAGCAATTTGATGTACTTGGAAGCTTCTTATTTGATCACCAGTTAATTTACTTCCAATCATTTGAGAAAATTGATTAATATTCAAATCCATTGAGCGCATAAATTTTGTCGTTGAAATAGGCGTACCAGAAATATTAGCGACAAAATTATCAGAATTAAATAAATTGGAGTATCTTGCTTGTCCTCTAAAGAAAAACAAGCTAGCTCCAAAAAGAATAGCTAAACCAATTCCAATCCAAGAATTTCTAAAAAATCTCATAAAATTTCTATTGCTTCTATAATATTAGTTTCTATAAATAAAAGTAATTATGGTAAATCTTAATAAATATACCTCAATTTTCATAGCAAATTGGAAATTAAATGGAAATTCCTCATTTTTAAAAGATTATTATGAAAAATTAAAAGTTAATTCTAAAAATTGTACAATTATCTGCTCACCTTCAATTTACTTAAAATCACTAAAAGGAAATAATGAAAACTTGTTTTGTGGAGCACAAGATGTTTCCTCTTATAAAGAGGGTGCATACACCGGAGAATTATCTGCCTCAATGCTAAAAGATAATAATATAAATTTTTGTTTGGTTGGGCATTCAGAGCGAAGACAATACTTTGATGAAACGAATGATAACGTAAGCATTAAAAGCTCAAACCTTATTGGGGAAAATATTATACCAGTGATTTGTATAGGTGAAACCTTAGAGCAAAAAGAAAAAAACTTAACGGAAGAAATCTTATCGACACAAATTAAGGATAGTATTCCTAAATCAGCTAATCATCAAAATGCATTAATTGCTTATGAACCAGTTTGGGCAATAGGAACTGGATTAACTCCGACCTTAGATGAAATAAATCAGGTACACGAATTAATCAAAAATTTTGATACTAAATTTAGAAGTTTTAAGGTTCTTTATGGAGGTTCTGTTAAATCTTCAAATTCAAAAGAAATTACTGGATTAAGTCATGTAGATGGCTGCTTAATTGGTGGAGCATCATTAAAAGTTGATGAATTCAATACAATTATTTCTTGATAAATAGAATCAATTTAATATAAAGCGCAGATATGACAACTCTAGTAATAATTCAGCTGATACTTGCAATTGCTTTAGTTATATTAGTTTTATTGCAAGGTTCCGATAATGATAGCTTGGGCCTTGGTGGTGGAACCTCGACTGGATTAATGTCAGCTCGAGGTACTGCAAACCTACTTTCTAGGCTAACTGCTATAACTGCTGGTTTGTTTATGATCATGAGTGTTGTGCTAACAATAACTGCATCAGTTGGATCAGATCGAAATGTATTAGAGTCACTTCCTTCAATTAATACTGAAGAAACTTCTGAAGAACCATCTATACCAGAAAATAATTAATTATATCTTGCTATAAATAGATCTATTATGTATCACGGTATTCCGTAATGCATTTTGTTTTTATTACGGGCGGTGTCGCGTCTTCTCTGGGAAAAGGTATAGCCTCAGCCTCTCTAGCAACTCTCTTAAAAAGTAGAAAATTCAAAGTAAGAATAAGAAAGTTAGATCCTTATTTAAATGTGGATCCAGGAACAATGAGTCCATATCAACATGGAGAAGTTTACGTTACTGATGATGGAGCAGAAACAGATTTAGATCTTGGTCATTATGAAAGATTCACAAATCAGTCCGCTAAACAATCAGATAGTGTTTCATCAGGTAAGATTTATTCTAATGTTCTGCTAAAAGAAAGAAAGGGAGATTACCTTGGTTCAACAATTCAGGTAATTCCTCATGTTACCAATGAAATAAAATCATTTATTAATAGCGATTTAAAAAATGAAGATATCGCAATTTATGAAATAGGGGGAACAGTTGGAGATATTGAATCTCTGCCTTTCTTAGAAGCAATACGACAAATTAGAAACGATAAAAATATTTCATCAGCATTAATTCATATGACCTATATTCCATATTTAAGTTCAGCAGGTGAGTTAAAAACGAAACCTACTCAACATTCAGTTAAAGAACTTCTCAATGCTGGTATTCAACCCGATATAATTATGTGTAGATCTGAACAACCAATAGATAATGATTCAATTTCTAAAATATCTTTATTTTGTAATGTTAAAAAAGAGTCCGTAATTCCTGCATTGAATGCTAAATCAATCTATGAAGTTCCTTCATTGTATTCAAAATATGGTTTGGATGAGGCTTTGCTTAAACAATTGGGTTATAAGCCAAAAAATCACAAATTAAATTTACAACCTTGGATCGATCTTCAAAAAAAAATTAAAAAAAGAAAACATAAAGTAAAAATTGCAGTAGTAGGAAAATACACAAATCTTAAAGATAGTTATAAATCACTAAATGAAGCATTGATTCACGGCGGTATAGAAAATTCTGCTGATGTAGATATTCAATGGATTAATTCTGAAAAAGAAAATAACAAAAGTTTAATGAAAAAATTAAAAGGTTGTGGTGGAATTCTAATTCCAGGTGGTTTTGGTATTCGCGGTGTTAATGGAAAAATTAATGCCATCAAATATGCTAGAGAAAACAATATTCCTTTTTTTGGAATATGTCTTGGCATGCAGTTAGCTGTTATTGAAATTGCACAAAACGTACTAAAAATTAAAAACGCTCATTCTTCAGAATTTAAGAAAACTACTAAATCAGTAGTTGGATTAATGACAGAATGGATAAATAAAAATAAGATCGAAAAAAGAGATAAAAATAGTGATAAGGGTGGAACTATGCGTCTTGGAGCATACAAAGCTGTTTTGAAAAAAAATTCAAAAATCTTTTCGATATATAAAAGTAAAGTAATTAGTGAGAGACATAGACATAGATACGAAGTAAATCAAAAATTTCTATCAAAATTTGAAAACAAAGGTTATTATTTTAGCGGTATGTCACCAGACGGGTTATTACCTGAGGTACTGGAGAGTAAAAAACATAAATGGTTTATTGGAGTTCAATTTCATCCGGAGTTAAAATCAAGACCATTAGATCCTCATCCTCTTTTTGTATCATTCATAAAGGCTGCAATTAATGATTAATATCAAATTAAAAAATTTTTCTATTTCAAATAATTCCCCATTTGTTTTAATTGCAGGCCCATGTGTAATTGAAAATGAAAGTCATTCATTGATGATTGCAGAAGAGCTATATAAAATTTGTAATGATGTTGGTATTAATTTAATTTTTAAATCTAGTTTTGATAAGGCAAATCGATCAAGTATTAATAGTGATAGGGGTATTAAGCTAGATGATGCATTAAAAATCTTTGAAAAAATTAAAACTAATTTTAATTTACCAATACTAACCGATGTCCATAATGAAGATCAATGTAGTCAATTAAAACAAGATAGTATTATTGATATTATCCAAATTCCTGCTTTTCTATGCCGTCAAACAGATTTATTACTAGCTGCAGGTATTACAAATAAAATTATTAATGTTAAGAAAGGTCAATTTTTATCACCAACTGATGTTAAAAATATATTCATGAAGATAGAAACTACAAACAATAAAAACATTATGATAACTGAAAGAGGAACATCTTTTGGTTACAACACACTAGTAAATGATTTTAAAGGTTTAGATATTATGAAAAGATATGAATACCCGGTAATTTTTGATGCAACTCATTCCGTTCAACAACCAGGAGGATTAGGTGATAAAAGTGGCGGTCAAAGAGAACATATCCCTTCTTTATGCAAAGCTGCTATATCTATTGGTGTAGCTGGTTTATTTTTAGAAACACATAATGATCCAGATAATGCTCCTAGTGATGGACCAAACATGATTAATATAAAAGATTTAAAAAATTTATTAGTTCAACTTAAAAAATTTGATGATATAGCGAAAAACAATGCCTAAAATAACGAATATAAAAGCAAGACAAATAATAGATAGTAGAGGAAATCCTACTGTTGAATGTGATATAGAATTTGAAAATTCTACATTTGGAAGAGCTGCTGTTCCAAGTGGAGCATCTACTGGAGTGCATGAGGCTCTAGAATTGCGAGATAACGATAAATCCCAATACAAAGGTAAAGGAGTTTTGAAAGCAGTAGGAAATATTAATGATACAATTTCTAACGAACTAGTAGGAAAATCATTTGAAGATATTTCTTCTTTTGATGATTTTTTATTAGAACTTGATGGTACGGAAAATAAATCTAACCTAGGCGCTAATGCAACACTTGCTGCAAGCTTAGCTTTTGCAAAATGTTTAGCTTCTTCTGAAGGTCATGAACTTTATTCTTTTCTTGGTAAAGAACATACAATGAGTCTTCCAGTTCCAATGATGAACATTATTAATGGAGGATCACATGCAGATAATGACGTTGATATACAAGAATTTATGGTTGCTCCTATAGGTGCAAATAATTTTTCAGAAGCACTTCAATATGGTTGCGAAATATTTCATTCATTAAAATCACTTTTAAAATCAAAAGGCTTAAACACAAATGTTGGTGATGAAGGTGGATTTGCTCCTAACATAAATAGTTCTAGTGAAGTCATAGAAACGGTTTTGAAATCAGTGGAGGATGCAGGTTTTAAACCTGGAAAGGATATTTATCTTTCTCTTGATGTTGCATCAACTGAATTTTACAAAAATAATAAATATGATTTACAGGGAGAAAAAATTGTTTTGTCTTCTGATGAGATGATAAAATATTTAGAGAAATTGGTAAATGCTTATCCTATCTATTCTATTGAAGATGGAATGTCAGAGGATGATTGGGACGGCTGGTCTAATTTAACATCAACAATAGGAAAAAAAGTTCAGTTAGTTGGTGATGATTTATTTGTTACAAATAAAAAAAGATTACAAAGAGGTATTGCAGAGGGTGCGGGGAATTCGATTTTAGTTAAAGTAAATCAGATTGGAACTTTAAAAGAAACTTTAGAATCAATTAAATTAGCTAAAGAAAATAATTTTAGTACTATAATTTCACATCGTTCAGGTGAGACCGAAGATACGACGATTGCTGATTTATCAGTTGGTGTTTCAGCAGGTCAAATTAAAACAGGATCATTATCTAGAACAGATAGAACAGCAAAATATAATCAATTGTTAAGAATTGAAGAAGCATTACAAGGTAAAGCAAATTATGCTGGATCATCTATCTTAAATAATAAATAATTGACAGTTTCGATCTTAAATATGCTATTTGTATAATAAATGAATAAATCTTTAGTTTTAAAAAATAAATTTTATTTCTATTTATCCTTTTTGTTTACTTTTTTTCTATTTGTTTATCTTCTCTATTTTCTTATAAATGGTGAGAGGGGATTACTGAAATATTTTAGTCTTAAAAATCTTAATGCTCAATACAATGAACAATATATGTCATTAAAAAAAGAAAATGAATTTTACCTAGATAGAATTAAAAGATTACAACCAAATACTATAGATTTGGACTATTTAGATGAGACATTTAGGAAAGTTACAGGATTTACTTCAGAAAACGAAACAGTTATAATTACAGAATAGATTGATTTATTTGACAAAAAATCACCCTAATTATAATTAAAGATTATCATATGAAGAAACTTCAAAAAGCCGATTATATTAAAATGTATTCTTTTATGCTCAAAATTAGAAGATTTGAGGAAAGAGCAGCTCAACTTTACGGAATGGGTAAAATAGGTGGTTTTTGTCATTTGTATATTGGCCAAGAAGCTGTTGTTGTTGGTATTTTAATGACAATTGATAAGAATGACTCAGTTGTAACAACTTACAGAGATCATGGTCATATGATTGCTAGGGGATTAGATCCAAAACGTATTATGGCAGAATTGACTGGTAGAGAGGATGGTTATTCAGCAGGTAAGGGTGGTTCAATGCATATGTTCTCTAAGGAAAATAATTTTTATGGCGGTCATGGTATTGTAGGAGCTCAAGTACCAATAGGAACCGGTATAGCATTCACGCATAAATATAATGGAGAAAAAAATATATGCAGAACATATATTGGTGATGGAGCAATGAACAATGGACAAGTTTTTGAAGCTTTTAATTTAGCTGCTTTATGGAAGCTTCCTGTTTTATACATTATTGAAAATAATAAATATGGAATGGGCACATCTGTAGATAGAGCGGCAGCGGGATTAGACTTATATAAAAGAGGGGAGGCATTTGGTATTCCTGGTGAGAAAGTAGATGGGATGAATGTGTTCTCTGTTATAGAAGCAGCAGATAAAGCAGGTAAGTATGTCAGAGAAGGGAATGGGCCTTATATTATTGAAGTACAAACATATCGATATAGAGGACACTCAATGTCAGATCCTGCAAAATATAGAACGAAAGAAGAATTAGATAATTATAAGCAAACCGATCCTATTGAAATAGTCAAAGCTGAAATTTTAAAGAAAAAAATTGCAACTAATGATGAAATTGAAAAAATTAATAAAGATACTTTAGAAGAAATTAAAAATGCAGCAGAATTTGCAACCAATAGTCCTTTTCCAAAGGATAGCGAACTTTATACGGATGTTTATTTATAAATTATGAGCACAGAAATTTTAATGCCCGCGTTATCTCCAACAATGACAGAAGGGAATCTGTCTAAGTGGTTAATTAAAAAAGGAGATACTGTTAAAGCTGGTGATTTGATTGCAGAAATTGAAACTGACAAAGCAACAATGGAAGTAGAAGCGGTAGATGAAGGTGTTGTTCTTGATCTTTTATTTAAAGAAGGAGAAGTCAATATTCCAGTAAATAAAGCTATAGCGATTATTGGCGATCCAAATGAAAAAGTTGAAGTAAAAAAAGAAACTCCTATTGAAAAAGTGATTGAAGAAAAGAAAATTGAAAAAAATATTGAGACAAAAATTGAGAATAAGAAAGCTGATATAATCGATACACCATCACCTAAAATAGAAGAAGATAGAAATTTGAGTTCAGAAGAAATTACTATGCGCCAAGCACTAAGGGACACAATGGCCGAAGAAATGAGAAAAGATAATAAAGTTTTCATACTTGGAGAGGAAGTTGCCGAGTATCAAGGTGCGTATAAAGTAACGCAAGGTCTTCTTCAGGAATTTGGTAAAGAAAGAGTATTAGACACTCCTATTTCTGAACATGGATTTACAGGATTAGCAGTTGGGGCAGCATTTAAGGGATTGAGACCAATCTTAGAATTCATGACCTTTAATTTTTCTATGCAAGCAATTGATCAAATTATAAATTCAGCTGCAAAAACACTTTACATGTCTGGAGGACAAATTAATTGCCCTATTGTTTTCAGAGGACCTAATGGTGCTGCGGCCCAAGTTGCTGCACAACATAGTCAAGATTTTTCTTCCTGGTATTCTCAAGTGCCAGGTTTGAAAGTCATTGCGCCATCTACTCCTTATAACGCAAAAGGTTTATTAAGATCTGCAATATCAGATCCAAATCCCGTAATTTTTCTAGAAAATGAAATTCTTTATGGATTAAAAGGTCCCGTTAATAATGATATTAACTTCTCAATACCAATTGGAAAAGCAAATATAGAAAAAGAAGGAAAAGATTTAACGATCGTAACGTATTCAATAATGTTACAGAAATCAAAAGAAGCTGCATTAAGACTAAAGGAGGAATACAATTTAGATAC
Organism: uncultured Alphaproteobacteria bacterium; assembly: GCA_902615745.1. Classification (GTDB taxonomy): domain Bacteria; phylum Pseudomonadota; class Alphaproteobacteria; order HIMB59; genus CACPNW01. The sequence continues at coordinate 32,179 of CACMQB010000002.1, forward strand.
AGAAATTATTGATTTACAAACTTTACGACCTTTGGATACAGAAACAATTTTAAATTCAGTTAAAAAAACTAATAGAATAATCACTGTCGAAGAGTCATGGCCATTTGGTAGTGTTGGTTCTGAAATTGCAAATATTGTTCAAAGGGATGCATTTGATTATTTAGACTCACCAGTGATAAAAGTTAATAGTGCGGATGTTCCAATGCCATACGCATTGAGCTTAGAAAAATTATATCTTCCTCAAGTTGATGACATTATAAATGCTGCAAAAAAAGTAAGTTATATAAAATAAATGGCAATTAAAGTTTTAATGCCTGCATTATCACCCACAATGTCAGAGGGTGTAATTAATAAGTGGTTAGTTAATATTGGTGATACTGTTTCAGCTGGAGATATATTAGCTGAAATTGAAACAGATAAAGCAACAATGGAAGTTGAGGCAGTTGATGAGGGAGAAATTACACATTTAATTGATACAACACCAGATAAACAAATTGCTGTTAATTCTGTCATTGCTCTAATCAATGGTAGCAAAGATGAAAGATTAGAAGATTATAATGATAAAGATCAAACTGTAAGAAGTGAAGAAAAAAATGAAGTTTCAGAAACACCTAAAGTAAATACTGAAGTAGATAACAGTCAAATAATAGAAAAAAGTAAAGATTCAAACACTAAACAAAATACTAATTTTGCTTCACCGTTTGTTAAAAAATTTTCGAAAGATAACAATATTGATCTAACTCTTATTAAAGGGTCTGGACCTAATGGTAGGATAATAAAAAAAGATATTCAAAATTTTGAACTTCATATCAATGATGAAAATATTTCTGTAATTGAGCCATCTAGTATTAGAAAAATAATTGCTGAAAGAACAACACAAACAAAGAATGAGGTTCCACATTTTTATCTGACTATTGAAACAAGAATGGATAAGCTAATAAATTTAAGAAAAAAAATAAATTCAAATAGTAATATCAAAATCTCGTTTAATGATCTCATTGTAAAAGCATGCGCAATGGCAATAGTGAAAAATCCAGAAACAAATATTTCTTGGGTGAATGGTAAAATTCATCAATATAAAAATATCGATATTGCTATAGCGGTAGCGTTAAAAGAAGGATTGATTACACCTATTGTTAAAGAAGCCGATACAAAAGGATTAGCTGAAATCTCAACAGAAATTAAATCATTAGTAAAAAAAGCTAATCAAAATAAATTATTACCGGAAGAATATAGTGGAGGATCTATAACTATCTCAAACTTAGGCATGTTTGGAATCACAGAATTTCAAGCAATTATTAATCCACCACAATCAAGTATTATTGCAATTGGATCTATAATTGAAAAACCTGTTGTGAAATCTGGCAGTATTGAAATAGGGCATACAATGAAATCTACTATTTCAGCAGATCATAGATCACTAGATGGTGCCGTTGCGGCAAAATTACTCAAAGATTTTAGCGATATTTTGGAAGATCCCTTCCAAATATGGTTGAATAGCATGGATATGGAAGTTATTTAACCTTCATGAGTGGACCACGTCACCCTGAAAAAGTTAAAAATAAATCAAATCCAATTCCTAAAAAACCAAGTTGGATTAGAGTAAAAGCACCAACTTCAAAATTTTTTAAAGAAACAAATAAGCTTTTAAAAGAAAAAAAAATTGTAACTGTATGTGAAGAAGCTGCATGTCCAAACATAGCTGAATGTTGGCAAAAAAAACATGCAACATTTATGATACTCGGAGATATATGCACTAGAGCTTGCGCATTTTGTAATATTAAAACTGGCAAACCCCATTATATAGATCATGGTGAAGCTATAAGAATAGCTGAGTCAGTTAAGCAATTGAATCTAGAACATGTTGTAATAACAAGTGTTGACAGAGACGACCTAATAGATGGTGGAGCACTACATTTTATCAACGTAATAGATTCAATAAAATCTTTAAATCCAAGTTGCACAATTGAAATTTTAACTCCTGACTTTAAGAATAAACCTAAAGCTATAGATATTTTATCAAAAAATTTACCTGACGTTTTCAATCATAACTTAGAAACAGTGCCAAGATTATATCCATCAATTCGTCCAGGTTCACGTTACTTTGTAAGTTTAAATTTACTTAGTCAAATTAAAGAAAAAAATCCAAGTATATTCACAAAATCAGGTCTAATGGTTGGTTTAGGTGAAACTAAAGAAGAAGTATATCAGGTAATGGATGATTTAAGAGCAGCTAATGTTGATTTTATTACAATAGGGCAATACTTACCTCCTACACCGAAACACGCTAAGCTAGAAAAATTTATTACTCCTCAAGAATTTGATGAATATAAAAAAATGGCATACGCAAAAGGATTTCTAATGGTGGCATCATCACCTCTAACTCGTTCAAGTTATCATGCTTCTGATGATTTTAAAATCATGCAAGAAAATAGGAAAAATAAACTTTATTCAATTCAATGAAATCTTCAAATAGAGAGGAAATAGTCGATCACGACGCAAAAGGACTTTTTGATATTGTTTTAGATATTGAAAGTTATCCATATTTTATTCCTTGGTGTTCAGCAATGAGAATTCATTCAAAAAATAATAATGAAATATACGCTGATATGGTCGTATGGTATAAATATTTTATGCCCCAAACTTTTGGTTCTCACGTCACTTTTGATAAAAAAAAACTTTCAATAAGTACAACTTATATTGAAGGACCTTTAAAAGACCTTAAAACTAATTGGATTTTTGAATCATTAAAAAAAAATCAAACAAGAATTCATTTTAATGTTGAATTTGAATTTAAACGATTTTTTCACCAAAAAATTGCTGAAGCTTTTTTTCCTTTAATTGAAAACAAAATGATTGAATCATTTAAAGTTCGTGCTGATGAAATTTTAGATTAATTGATTAATTTTGCTAAATATAAAATCTCTAGTTTTTCTCTGTATGTCCAATCGTTTCCCTTTGTATATTTTCTTGAAAATATAATTACTTTTATTAACTTTAATTCCAATATACACTAATCCTACTGGCTTTAACTTTGTCCCACCATTAGGACCTGCTATACCAGTTGTAGAAATGCAGATTTTTGATTTTTCATTTTTATAAAGACCATTTATCATGTCTTCAGCTACTTCTTTACTCACAGCCCCATATTTAGAGAGATTAGTTTTAGAAACAGATAAATACTTAAATTTAGCTTTATTAGAATAACTAATAATACCATAAGAGAAAATTTTTGAAACTCCACTATGTTTGGTAATAGTATTTGATATTAATCCTCCAGTACAAGATTCAGCAACCGAAATTGAGATATTTTTTTTTATTAATTTATCTATAATTTTTTTAATAATAGGCATTTAATATATAAAGAATAATTGTTGTATATATGCCAGCTATTAAATCATCAAGAATTACACCAAATGAAGATCTAAGTTTCTTATCGACAATATTTGCAGGAAATATTTTTAAAATATCAAAAAAACGAAACAAAATAAAAATTGATACTATTGTGACATAAGGATTTATTATGATAATTTGATCATAAAATATTAAAATTAAGTAAATTCCTAGAAATTCATCAATAACTATTATTTTTGAGTCATGCGATTTTGTGTGTGAAGAGAATTTATCAATAAAAAATAACGATAATAAAAAAATTACAATAAAAATAACTACAAATATTTCTAAAGAAATAATTTTGTATTCAACAATAGGAAATAAAATAACTATTGATAAAAAAGATGCAAAGGTTCCTGGTGGTATTATTTTAATATATCCAGCAAATGATAACGATACAAAAAAATTAGCTAATTTTATCATTTGTTATATGAACTATTGATTCAGCTGCAATTCCTTCGCCATTTCCAATAAAACCAATCTTCTCATTTGTAGTTGCTTTAATAGACACAGAGTTATTTTTAATTTGAAGTAATGTTGAAATATTTTTAATCATTTTTGAAACATACTTATTAATTTTAGGTTTTTCAGCTATTATATTTATATCTAGATTTATAATGGCATAACCTTTTTCTTTAAGTTTATTTCTACAATAAATAATAAATTTTGATGAATCTGCATTTTTCCATTTTTTATCTGTGTTGGGAAAGTGATAACCTATATCTCTCATAGAGAGTGCTCCAAAAATACTGTCACTAATTGCATGAAGTACAACGTCCGCATCTGAATGACCAATTAATTTAGAAAAAGGAATTTTAATGCCTCCTAATTTTAATCCATTTTTAGTTTTTTTATCAATTTGATGAATATCGTAACCAATACCATATTTTGTTGTTGGCTTTCTATATAAATTAAATAACTCAATATCTTCTGGATAAGTAATTTTTATATTATTTTTTTCACCTTTGATAAAATTTATTTTCATTTTTGATTTTTGTAATAAACCAGCATCATCATTAAATTCAAAATTTTTATATTTGATATGTTCTTTTAATATAAGATCATAATTAAACCCCTGTGGTGTTTGTACGTTGATTGCTTTTGTTTCCAATTTACTTTTTTTTATTAATTGTCTGTCATTATATTCAACATATGGAATTGCATTAGTATTTTTATCTAATTTAGAAATAATTTTCTTAATTAATTTATTACTACACAAAGGCCGTGCAGCATCATGTATGAGTACTTTCTTAATTTTAAATTTTTTCAAATTTTTTAAAGCATTAAAAGAAGAAATTTGCCTTGTATTGCCAGGTTTTGAAAAGATGATTTTTATTTTCTCAGATACAAAGTTAAGATTAAAATAAGTATTTTGATATTTTTTATCTATTGAAATATTTATAATATCAAAGTTTGATAAGTCTAAATTTGAAACAAAATAATTTAAAAAATTTGTATTCCCAATTTTTAAGAATTGTTTAGGAATTTTTTGACCAAATCTCTTTCCTTTTCCGCCAGCAAGAATTACAAGTGCATTTTTCATCATTTTAATTTATAAATAATATTATTTTATTATCATTATTTGAAAAATTAACTAAAGTACACAGTGTTTGACCTAACAAAATTACTTAAATCTATTCATCTATCAAGATTATCTTTTTATTTTTTAATTTTTTTAATCATATTAAGTTTTTCGATTACGTTCTACTTAATGCTTCCAAATAACGACTTAGTAAAAGATCCTAGAAGACTACAATTTTTTTTATTGGCTGATGTTATTTTTGTTATTTTATTGATTTCAATAATTGTTAGGCAAATTGTCCTAATTTTAGTGAGAAGAAGAAAAAGTTATGATGAATCTCGATTATATATAAAATTTGTTAATTTATTTGCTGCAATGGCTTTGGGACCAGCCATTGGATTAGTTATTATTACATCACTTTTTTTCAATTTAGAATTAAGAACTTGGTATGGGGATGCTGTAAGAGATGCGGTTGTTAATTCAAACATTGTAGCAAAAAATTACGAAAATGAGATTCAGGCCGAAATAGTTTCTGATACTCAGTTAATTATGAGAGAAATATTAAAAGTTTCTCAAAATAATGAAGTAAATATTCAATCAATAAGATTAGCTTTAAGTGAGTTTATTAATTTGAGAACAATTTCAAGTATCTATATTTTTAATACTGAAGGGAATATCTACTTAAGCCTTAAAGATCCTAATAATGAAAATTTTTCTCTCCCTTCAAATGAAATATTTAAAGTTGTTAATCAAAACCGAGTTTACATTTTTCAATTAGATAAAAATTCTATCACTGCATATAAAAAAATAAATTTTTTAAATAATGTTTACATGCAAGTTAATAGAAATTTGAATACAAATATTTGGGATCATATTAGTGCTACAAAAGAGGCATTTGAAATTTATACTTTGAAAGAAGAGGAAAGCTCAGGAATTCAAATAACTTATTCAATGATATTTGTTCTTTTCTCAATTTGTTTTATATTAGTGGCAATTTTGATTGGGTTCAATCTAGCCAGTAATCTTAGTAAACCAATTACAAACTTAATCAAATCAGCAAATAAAATATCAGAGGGAAATTTTGATGCTAAAGTTAGTGAAACAGATCAATTTCAAGAGATAAAAGTATTACTATCGTCTTATAATAAAATGATTTCTGAAATTGAGAATAAACAAAATGAGTTAATTTCAAAAAGTCAAGAAGATGAAGAAAAAAGAATTTTTATAGAAGCGATCTTAAGTCTTTTAACAATAGGCGTAATTTCTTTAGATAAAAATTTTAATATTTTGTTATTTAATAAAACTTTAACAAAACTATTTAAAAGCACTAAAACTTTTAAAATAAATGAGAATTTTTTATCCTATTTCCCTGAATGGAAAAAGATATTTGAGAATTTTGAATACTCAAATAAAGTATTATTAAATTTTCAATATGATTTTACATTAAATGATGACCAAAGAAACTTTAATATTAGAGTTATCAAAGAAATCAATGATAATAAAATTGAAGGATATGTTGTTGCTCTAGATGATGCTACATCTCTAATTTTAGCTGAAAAACATGCAGCTTGGTCTGATATAGCAAGAAAAATAGCCCATGAAGTTAAAAATCCACTCACCCCCATTAAACTTTCTGCTGAAAGAATTGAAAAGAAATTTTTAGATACAAAAACAAATAAGGAGGATATTTCACTTTTAACTAAAACAATATCAAGGCAAGTAGATGATATTGGCAAGTTAGTTGATGAATTTTCATCTTTTGCAAGAATGCCTGAAGCAGAAATCAAACTTGATAACCTATCAAAATGTTTAGAAGAGGCATATCTTCTATATTTCAATACAAGGAAGGATATAAAGCTTAATTTAATCAAACCTCAAAATGATATTTATTTTCACTTTGATACTCTTCAAATCTCAAGATGTTTTAATAACTTAATTAAAAATGCTATTGAAGCTGTAGAAAAAATTCCAAATCCTGCTGTTGAAGTATTAATGAGTACTGATGCTAAAAATATAAAAATTGAAATTAAAGATAATGGTGTAGGGATTGATGAAAAAATGTTGAGTAAAATATTTGAGCCTTATTTTACAACTAAAACAAAAGGAACTGGTCTTGGATTATCTATAGTAAAAAGAATTATTGAAGATCATGGTGGTAAAATAAAAATTGAGAAAAACAAAAATATGGCTGGAACAACATCACTAATTAATTTTGAATACAATGCATAAAGTTTTAATTATAGATGATGAAAAGGATATTTGTTTTCTTATTTCAGAAATTTTAAAAGATGAAAATTATAACACTTCATTTGCTCTTAATTCAGATGAAGCAATTAGTAAATTCAATGAAATTAAACCCGATTTAGTTATTTTAGATGTATGGTTATCTAACAGTAAATTAGACGGTATTGAGATTTTAAAAGAGTTTAAGTCGATTGATAGCAATATCCCAATTATTATCATAAGCGGCCATGGAACTGTTGATCTTGCAGTAAAATCTATAAAAAACGGTGCCTACGATTTTTTAGAAAAGCCATTTAATAGTGATAAATTAATTATTCTTACTAAGAGAGCAATAGAAAGTTCATCATTACTGAGTGAAAATAAAAACTTAAAAGATACCTTAATTAAAACTATACCATTAATAGGGAATTCAGAATTTATTAAAAAAATAAATAAACATTTAATTGAGCAGAGCTCAAGTAATTCTAGATTATTAATTGAAGGACCATTTGGAACAGGAAAAAAACATTTTACAAATTTAATACATCAAAATTCACAATATAAAGATAAGCTACCTATATCAATTGATTTTAAAAAACTAACAAACGAAGCATTGGAAAAGATGTTTGCAGAAAATAAAGATGCAATTAATGAAAATATATTTTATCGCTCAAACAATAATACATTAATATTGCTTAATATTGAAACTTTACCAAATATTTATCAAAAAAAACTCTTAAATTTTCTAGAAAATAAAAAATTTTTTGAAGATCTTGATATTAAATTAAATTATAAAATTATTACAATTACTGAAAAAAATTTAGAAATAGAAATTGAAAAAGGTAATTTTATTAAAAGACTATTTGATAGAATTTCGACAGACTTTATCAAATTTAAACCTCTTTCTGATAGGAGAGATGATGTTCTTCCTGTTCTAGATTTTTATTTAAATGAAAAAAGTGGTGGAAATTTAAATTTTAAATTTTCTTCTAGAGCTTTAACTAAGTTGCAAATGTATGATTGGCCAGGAAATATCTCTCAACTAATTAACTACGTAGAGAAAAGTCTTATACTTAACCAAGATCAAAATATAAAGGAACTAGAGGTTGATGATTTAGCCCTACAAATGGGGGATGAAACTGCGTCAAATTCTTCCAATAATTCATTGGATTTATCTCTTAAAGAAGCAAGATCTGAGTTTGAAAAAAATTATTTGATATCGCAAATTAAGAGATTTAATGGTAATATTACAAAAGTTTCTGAATTTACAGGAATGGAAAGAACTGCTCTTTATAGAAAATTTAAATCACTAGATATTAAAGTAGAATAACTAATCAATGAAAACAATTATTTGTGGTGCTGGAGATGTTGGATATAGCATAGCTGATAAACTATCACGTGAAAATTTTGAAGTTACAGTTATTGACGAAGATGAAAATAGATTAAATAAAGTATCTGAAACGTTGGATGTGAAAACAATAAATGGTATTCCTAGTATGCCATCAGTTTTAGAGAGTGCCGGCGCAAATGACTGTGAAATACTAATTGCAGTAACTAAGAGCGATGAAACTAATATGGTTACTTGTCAAATTGGTCATTCTTTATTTAAAATAAAAAAGAAAATTGCAAGAATAAGACAACAAGATTATTTAAAAAATGATTGGAAAAATTTATATAATGATGAAAATTTTCCAATAGATGCAATTATTTCTCCTGAACAAGAAGTAGCTAAAGGTATATTTAGAAGATTAATTTCTCCTGGCACAATAGACATGGTTGAATTATCAGATAAAAAATTGAAATTAATTGGATTAAAATGTGAGGATAATTTTTTACATTCAGGCCTATCTGTAAGAGAATTGTCAGAAAAATTTCCTAACTATTTAGCTAATATAATGTTCATATTTAGAGGTGATAAAAAATTTACAGTAAATTCTTCAACTAAAATTGAAAAAAAAGATACCATATTTTTAGTTGTGGAAACTGATAATTTGACAGACGTGTTATCTGAATTTGGCCATCAAGAATTACAGGCAAAAAAAGCTGTCATTATTGGTGGTGGAAATATAGGATTTTCACTTGCACAATTAATTGAAAATTCTGAAACATATATAAAAACTGAACTAATAGAAGCTAATAAAGAACGCGCAGAATTTCTTGCGTCAAATTTAGAAAATATCACTGTAACATGTGGAGACGGTCTGGATAATCAAATACTTGAAGAGGTAAATATAGCAGATTCAGGCTACTGTATATCAATTACAGAAGATGACGAAGTTAATATACTATCATCCTTACTAGCTAAAAGAGCAGGAGCTGATACATCAATAACATTGATTAATAATAGTAATTATTCATCTTTGTTATCTAATATCGGTGTTGATATGACCATAGATCCAAAAATAATAACAATTTCTAAAATTTTAGAAAAGGTTAGAGGCGTAAAAATACGAAACGATTATTCTATAGGTGAAGGTTTTGGAGAAGTAATAGAGGCAGATATTCAATCAGAATCATTTCTTTGTAATAAAAATCTTAAAGAATTAGAATTACCAAAAGGTATACGTATTGGTTCTATTGTAAGGGATAAAAAAATTATAATCCCTAATAGCCAAACTGTTTTTAAAGAGAATGATGACGTTGTTTTTTTTGCTGAAACAAACTGCATAAAAAAACTAGAAAAACTTTTATCAAAAGTTTAACCTAATGCCAAATTTTGCTTTTATAAATAATAAATTTGTAAATTTTAAATCAGCAAAAATTCATATAGAGGATAGAGGATTGCAATTTGCTGATAGTGTTTATGAAGTTATCGCAGTTTTGAACAATAATTTAATTGATTTAGATTTTCATCTTAAGAGATTAAAATATTCTCTTCGTGAATTAGAAATTAAATTTACAATCAATAAAAAAAACTTAAATAATATTTTTCTCAATCTAATAAAGAAAAATAAAACAAGGAATGGTATAATTTATTTACAAATTACAAGAGGTATTCAATTTAGAGAACACAAATATCAAAAAAATTTAATCCCAAGTTTGATTGTATACACAAGAAATAAAAGTTTTAATTTACCCGGAAAAAAATTTGTAGGAGTAAATACAATTACATACCAAGATCTTCGATGGAAAAGACGTGATATCAAAACAGTAAATTTACTTCCAAACATTATAGCGGCAAATATGGCCAAAAAGAAAAATGCTTATGAGGCAATTTTAATACAAAATGGAAAAGTAACTGAGGGTACATCTTCTAATATTTGGATTATAAAAAGAAATAATTTAATAACTCATCCAGCTAATTCCGATATTTTAAAAGGTGTAACTAGAACATCTCTTTTAAAAATTATAAAAAAAACTAAACTTAAACTAATAGAAAAACAATTTACTCAAAAGCAATTAATTAATGCTGATGAAGTTTTCTTAACAAGCTCTGGAAGTTTTATTACTCCTATTTTAAAAATTGATAATAAAAAAATTAATAATGGTAAAATTGGCAATATCACATTGAAACTAGCAGAAATGTATACTGAAACATGTTTAAATGGATAATATAAAGCAAGAGGACATAGAGGACATTTGTTTTAACGTAAGTCGAAATATTATCTTACCAAAATTTAAAAATTTATCAGACGATGACATTAATTATAAAAATGGATCTGATTTAGTAACAGCAGCTGATATAGAGGCAGAAAAAGAATTAAAAAAAAATTTGATAAAAATTTTACCAACTTCAAATTTCATAGGCGAAGAGGAATATTCTAGAAATGAAAATATATTAAATTTTTATAATGAAGATGCATATTGTTGGACTGTTGACCCAATAGATGGAACAACAAATTTTGCTAATGGTAGGGATAAATTTGCAATTATGATAGCCTTAACATTTAAAGAAAAAATTTTGCGTTCTTGGATATATAAGCCACTAGAAAAAACTATGTGCTCGGCTATTGTAAATGAAGGTGCTTATATTAATAACAATAAAATTATTACAAAAGAGGTAAATATAATTGAAGAAACTATAGGGTCGATAAGTACAAAGTATTGGGAACCAGGATTTAAAGATAAGTTAAAAATATTTAAAAACATATTTAAAGAAGTTAACTCTTATAGATGCATTGGTTTTGAATATATAGATATAGGTATTGGCATTAGGAATTTTGCTATTTTATCAAAACTATCTCCCTGGGATCATATTCCAGGTATTCTTTTTGTCAGAGAAGCAGGTGGTGATGACATTGATTTTGATAAAAATAAATATGACTTTACAAAGAAAAATAAGAATTTAATTGTAAGTAATTCAGAAGATTTGAATTTTAAAATTTTAGAAAAATTAGGAGAATATTAATGAGTATTAAAAATGTTTCTTTTATCGGCCTAGGAGTAATGGGTTATCCAATGGCAGGTCATCTTCAAAAAAATGGTTATAATGTAACTGTTTATAATAGAACGACTGCTAAAGCAGAAAAATGGGTAGAAGAATATAATGGTAGCATGGCTAAAAGTCCTGGTGAAGCTTCTCAAAATTCAGAAATTGTTTTTATGTGTGTTGGACGTGATGAGGATATTATTGAAGTTATGGAAAGTGAAAGTGGAATTCTTTCAAAAGTAGCTGAAGGATCAATTATTGTTGACCACACAACAGCTTCCGCAGAGATAGCTAGAAATTACTATCAAAAACTTAAAGATAAAAAATTAAGTTTTCTTGATGCACCTGTATCCGGCGGTCAAGCAGGTGCAGAAAATGGTGTTCTCTCTATTATGATAGGTGGAGATGAAAAAGATTATAATACTGTCAAACCAGTTCTCACATCTTATGGCAAAGCGGTTGAACTTATAGGTGCATCTGGATCAGGTCAAATAGCTAAAATGATAAATCAAATTTGTATTGCTGGATTAGTTCAAGGTTTATCTGAAGCAATGGCTTTTGGAAAAAAATCAAATGTAGATATGGAAAAAGTCCTTAGTGTAATATCTAAGGGTGCTGCTCAATCATGGCAAATGGAAAATAGATATAGAACAATGCTTGATGGCAAGTTTGATTATGGGTTTGCAGTAGATTGGATGCGTAAAGATTTATTAATTTGTTTTAATGAAGCTGATAAAAATGGTGCAATTCTTCCTGTTACAAAAATAGTTGATAAATACTATGAAGAAGTTCAAAAAAATGGTGGCAATAGGTTTGATACATCATCCCTCATGACTCTTTTAGATAAATAAATGTCAAGAAACTTAATGTTAGCAGTAATATTGTTAACAGCCTCTTCTTTATTTTGGTCAGGAAATTTTTTTTTTGGAAAAGTTGCTCATATAACTGATCTTTCGCCATTTAAATTAAGTTTTTTTAGATGGTCTTTAGCTTTGCTTTTATTATTACCCTTCACTCTTAAAAGTATTTTGGAAAATTTAAATTATTACAAAGAAAACTTTTTACTGATGACTACATTAAGTATTTTAAGTGTTACAATATTTAACTCTTTTACATATATTTCATTACAGACTACTTTAGTTTTAAATTCTACTATAATGGCATCTACTGCACCAGTAATTATGATCGGTTTTTCTTGGTTAATATTTCGAACTAAAATCTCAAAACTGCAATTAATTGGTATAATTTTATCTTTATTAGGTGCTTTAGCAATAATTTTAAAAGGAAATTTAAATAATTTATATACCCTAAATTTTACTATTGGAGATATATGGATGTTTGCAGCTGTAATATCTTGGTGTTTGTATTCAGTACTGTTAAAAAAAATGGATACATCAATTCCACAATTAGCAAGTTTAGAAGTAATGATTATTATTGGTTTATTTTTTATTATTCCATTTTATCTTTTTGAATCTTTTAATGGTACCTTTTTACTTTCATCTTCTTATGATTTTTTTATTATTATTTATGTTGCTATCTTTGCAAGTATTGCTGCTTATTTTGCTTGGAATAAAGGTGTATATTTAATTGGACCAAATAGAGCTGGTTTATTTTTGCACTTTATACCTGTCTTTGCTGCAATTTGGGCAATAACTTTTTTAAATGAAAGTTTTGCATTATTTCATATTTTTGGTGTTTTTTTTATAATTACAGGGATTATATTATCTAATATAAGATTTAAAAATGAGCAAAATAATCAAAACTGATCAGGAATGGAAATCACTTCTCACAGAAGATGAATATTACGTAACAAGACAAAAGGGAACAGAACCTCCTTTCTCGGGTAAAAATTTTGAAATTATTAATGGTGGTATTTTTAAATGTAAATGCTGTGGTAATGAATTATTTAATAGTTCTACAAAATATGATTCTTATTGCGGATGGCCAAGTTTTTTTGAACAAATATCACCCGAAGCAATTAAAACAGAGACTGATCGATCTCATGGAATGGTGCGTATTGAAATTATGTGTGCCAAATGTGATGCCCATTTAGGTCATATTTTTGATGATGGTCCAGAGCCAACGGGTAAAAGATATTGTGTAAATTCTCTTTCTATTAATTACGAAGAGTTTGAATAATACTTTTTATACACTCCTATTTTCATCAATAGGTCACGCACTCATGCATATGTTTGCAGCATTTTATTTTGTGATTGTTCTGACCATTGAAAAAGAATGGAATATTTCTTACGATCAATTAATTAAATTATGGTCTCTTGGCGCTCTACTAATTGGTTTAGGGGCAATTCCTTTTGGGTGGTTGAGTGATAAATGGTCCCGTTCAGGAACAATGACAATTATGTTTATTGGAATGGGATTTGCCTCCATTTTATGTGGCTTGAGCACATCAGTTTCATTTTTATTTTTTTCATTATCACTTCTTGGACTTTTCTGTTCAATTTATCACCCTGTTGGAATTCCCTGGGTGATACATGCAGCCAACAAACAGGGAAGAGCTTTAGGCGTAAATGGAATTTTTGGTGGAGTAGGGATAGGATCTGGAGCATTTGTAGCTGGTACTCTGACTGAATTACTTAATTGGCAACTAGCATTTATTTTACCAGGTTTAATATCTATAATTATTGGATTTATTCTTATTTACTTAATATTAATTGATAAAATATCATACAAAAATTATTTTATTAAAGATGATCAGCAAGATCATTCACGTAACGAAATGATTCTGATTGCTTTAATAATGCTATTGTCAATGTTTGCTCTTGGATTATCTTTTCATAATATGCAAACAGCCTTACCAAAAGTTTTTGAAATACGCATTGATAATTTAAACTCTATTCAAATTGGATTTATGATAGCAATTATCTATTTTATCTCTGGTGCTACAACATTTGTGGGAGGATTACTTGCTGATCGTTTTAATCTAAAAACTATTTACTTGATTGGTATATTTCTACAATTTCCATGCTATCTAGGCATAGCCTACATATCCGGCTACTCCCTTGTGGTATTATGTATTCTAGCAGCCGTATTCAATGCTAGTATTCTTCCTACAGAAAACCTCTTACTTGGTAAATTTACACCACAAAAATATCATGGTGTTGTATATGGAATAAAATTCATCTTAGCATTTGGTTCAGGGCCAATATCAGTATTTTTAATTTCAGAAATATATTCAATTACTCTAGAGTTTACATATTTATTTTTAATTAATGCAGTAATGATGGCTTTAGTTTCAATATTTATTATTTTTTTACCAATTCAAAATAAAAATAATATTATTACTCAGGGTTAGATTTTAATATTTCAAGATAATCAATAACATCATTAAATTTATCATCTGGTATATCTTTATATGTCATACCAAAATGATTTTTTACTTCTAAAGCAACATGAGCATAAGGATTTCTGCCCTTAGGATGATTTGGATGGTCTGGTAATTTGCCTCTTAAAAAATCTCCTGTTTCTTGAATTAGCTTCCAGAGTTTACTTGCGTTTTCTTTATTCATATTTAAAAATATTAATATTAAAATATAATTAATTACTATGCACGTAGATTCATCAACTTGGTTTAAGCCTAAAATTGATAAAAATAAATTAAAAGAACTTTCAAAAAGAAGTGATATTCCAGGACTTTTTCATTTTGCAATTTACTTTTTATCTCTAATGATTTTCGGATACCTTTCATTTATTTATTGGGGAACGTGGTTTTTTATAATATTTTTTTTTATTTACTCTACAATTTATACATTTGCTGTAGCTAATGGGCATGAAACAATTCATCGGACAGCATTTAAATCTCGATGGATCAATGAAGTGTTCTGTTATATTTCTTTTTTTCAATTACATTCAGAGCCATTAAGTTTTAGATGGAGTCATACTTTTCATCATTCAAACACATTACAAACAGAAGGAGAATATGATCATGAAATTGAAGTTTCAAGACCTACAGATTTAATTAAATTTTTTCTTAAGTTTATTCCTTTAACTGATTTGTTTTATATTCATCAGTCAAGTTTTGTTACAGTAACTAAGCTTGCTTTTGGAATAATGAGCCCAAGTAATATAATATCATCTCCAAAAAACCAGTGGGACAAAATTATTCGTAATGCTAGAATTCTATTATTCTTTTGGATTTTAATCATTATTTCTTCAATTTATTTGCAAACGTTATGGTTACTTATTTTTTATTTTTTACCACCATTTGTTGGCAGACCTATTCACTTTGCTGTAAATGTTACTCAGCACCTAGCAGCAAAATTTGACACCAATGACCATCGATTAAGTACTCACACAATTATTTTAAATCCAATATTAAGTTTTTATTATTGGCATATGGAGTATCACCTAGAGCACCATCTTTTTCCAATGGTGCCTTCTTATAATCTTAAAAAACTTCGCAAAGAGATTAAAGATGAATTACCTGAGCCATTTTATGGATTATTTCATTTCTATAAAACAACATTACCTTATCTTATAAAGTTGGCATTTAATTCGGACGATTATTATAGAGTAGATATTTCCAAAATATCAAAAACTTAATTATTTAGCTAAAGCTCCCATAGGATCCCAAGGCGCTAGCGCAACTGGTTCCATATCTAAATATTTTAAAAGTCTCTTGTTAAGATATTTTTTATCAATGACAACTTCATAGGTATATTCATCGAACCATTCATCTGTCATCATCATATATCCTTGATTACCACTTTTTGTTCCCCAGCTATTTTCAATTTTCCATTTAGTTGAATTTCTTTTTTTAATATCTACACCTGTTAAAAGCATAGCATGAGTCATTTCACTATCACCGTACTCTAAACGTGTTTGTTTATTCATCTTAAAAGATGTTTGAAATACATTTTCATAATCGTAAATACCCATATCAAGTACACCCATATCGCGACTAAAACGTTTACCAACATCACAACCAAACCATACAGCTTCATTGTTTTTAATTGAGTCCATCGCAGATTTTTTTAATTCTTTAATATCTACATTTAAATATTTAATGATTTGACCTTCAACAACATTACCAAGATATTCAACTGTGTACATTGTATTGAATTTTTTATTACTCATTGGAGCATGAATTAAGCAAACTTTATCTTTAATATTGATATCAGCATATTTTTTGCAAAAATCAATAGGTGTCATATCTGAAATGACAATGTGTCTATTATCTTTATTTCGAGTAGACCAATTGATAACATCTGGTGGTTGACCAAGAAACATTGCTAGTAAATTATAAATTGTTTCCATCATGTCTTTTTTTAGAGCTGCAGAATTTTTAGCTGGTTTCTTTCTTAGTATAGAAGCAAACTCTCTTAATTTGTGGGTCAAAATATAATTCATGGCACCAGATTTACTGCTATGATTTGTTTCAGGCATTACATCTTTAGGTACTGCACCATACTTATTAATTAAGTTTACAAACATATCCCACTGACCGCCATCTTGCACAGGTGCTTTTAAAAGATGAGTAATTAATCTGCTCTCATATGATTCATCTCTTGATTTGATGATATTCTCTAAAAAATAATTTGCTTTCTCTAACTTATCCCAAAACATGAAATAATTTTGTGAAAACTCAAATGTATTTAGTTGAAGGCTATCAACAACTTGCAAACGCATAAGATTTAATCCTGCAAATCCCCAACATCTACCTGATGCCATTTGGTTTGTTGCGGGTAGTTCTTTTTTTATTAGATTAGAAAAATTATGATTGATTTGACTAAAGTTTTCCCAATTGAGTGCAACATTGGCTAAATCATTTTTAATTAATGCATTTCGTGAAGCTGTATTTTTATTATTTCTTAAAAATTTATTTTTGAAAGTTTTGATTGTTGATAGAGATATATTTTTTGCCATAGTCTCTATTTAAAACTATTTCAGCTTAATTCAATTCTTAACTGTTTTTTTCTTTTTTTTGAGACCCATTTTAGCTTTTCTTTCATCAATTAACCTAATGGCATCATCTAGTTTTAAGCTATCTATTGTTTGATCACCAAGAATTGATGCATTTATTTTTCCACATTTTACATATGGTCCAAATTTTCCATCATGAGCAGTAATATTTTTCTTTTCTGTTGGATGCTCTCCAAATGTTTTTAATGTAGCATTACCTCTCTGTGTAGGTTTAGCAATTAATTCAATGGCTCTTTCAAGTTCTATATCAAGAATATTATCTGTTTTTTCAAGAGCTTTATATTTTTTATCATGCAGAATATATGGACCGTACATTCCTATACCTGCACTAACCGTTTTATTTGTTTCAGGATGAAATCCTAATTTACGTGGTAAGCCAAGTAATTGAATAGCTGTGTTTAATCCTATTTCATCTGGCTCAAAATTCTTAGGAATAGAAACTCTTTTTGGTTTCTTTTCTTTTGTCCCTTCACCAACTTGCATATAAAATCCATAAGGACCTTTTCGAAGAGTAATCATTTCACCTGTTTCAGGATAAACACCAATTTCTTTTGGTCCGCTAAGAGCAGCACCATCTTTATCGTTTAATTGATTAAACTGAACTGTATATTTACAATCAGGATAATTAGAGCAGCCAATAAATCCTCCAAACTTTCCAACTTTAATTCCTAATCTTCCATTATCACAGGTTGGGCATTTCCTTTTTTCATCTGCTCCATTTGGCGGAAAGAAATGCGGACCTAATGCTTCATCTAACACATCAATGACCTCTCTATTTGATTTGCCAACAGTTTCATCACAAAGTTGTTTAAATGTTTCCCAAAATTTTCTTAGAACTTCTTTCCAATCAAGCTTACCATCAGAAATTTCATCAAGTTGATTTTCAAGATCAGCGGTAAAATCATATTCGACATATTGATTGAAATATTTTTCTAAAAATATTGATACTATTCTTCCTCTATCATGAGGATTAAAACGTTTTTTATCTAAGATTACATAATCTCTATCTTGTAGAACTTTAATAATAGAAGCATAAGTAGATGGTCTGCCAATACCAAGTTCTTCAAGTTTTTTAACTAAGCTTGCTTCGGTGTAACGAGGAGGAGGGGAGGTAAAATGTTGTGTCTTTTCAACTTCTTTGAGATTTAAACTCTCTCGTTCACTCATGGAAGGAAGAATTGTTTCTTTTTCTTCATCTTTGTCATCATCTTTAGCTTCTTGATAAACTTTGTACATCCCAGGAAACTTAATTGTTGATCCATTTGCTCGTAAAACAATTTTTTTATCTTCGTTTGTAATATCAACTGCTACTTGATCTAATACAGCACTTGCCATTTGTGAACTTACCGCTCTTTGCCATATAATTTCATATAACTTGTATTCTTCTAAAGTAATGTATTGCTTAATATCTTTTGGTGTTAGGTAAATATTTGTTGGTCTAATGCATTCATGTGCTTCTTGGGCATTTTTAGCTTTAGATTTATAAACTCTTGGTGCTTCTGGTAAATAGTTTGCACCATAATTATCAGTAACAAAACCTCGAACTTGGTTAATAGCTTCTTTTGACATGACGACACTGTCTGTTCGCATATAAGTTATTAATCCAGTTGTTTCTCCTTTAATATCTGTTCCTTCATAAAGGCGTTGAGCTGTACGCATTGTTTGACTCGCACTAAGACCAAGTTTACGACTAGACTCAATTTGCATTGTTGATGTAGTAAAAGCAGGGTAGGGATTTCTTCTAGCTTCTTTTTTTGTGATATTTCCAACAGTGAAAGTAGAATTTTTAATATCATTAAAAATTTTTGTCGCTTCACTCTCATTTTTAATATCAAGTTTATCTACTTTATTCCCATCATAAACTGTTAGTCTAGAATTAATAATTTTATCTTCTTTATTTCTAAACTCGCCTTGTAAAGACCAATATTCCTGTGGAATAAATTTTTCTATTTCAAGTTCTCTTTCACTTATTATTCTTAAAGCAACAGATTGAACTCTACCTGCTGATTTTGATCCTGGTAATTTTCTCCATAGTACTGGAGAAAGTGTAAAACCGACAAGAAAATCTAAAGCTCTTCTTGCAAGATAAGCATTAACTAGATTTTCATCTATTTCTCTCGGCTCTTTAAGACTATCAAGAACTGCGTTTTTTGTAATTTCATTAAATGTAACACGGTGAATATTTAATTTTGAAAGTGATGAATTATCTCTAAGTAATTTTTCTACATGCCAAGCTATGGCCTCACCTTCACGGTCGGGGTCAGTGGCTAGATATAAATTTTCAGATTTTTTTGCAGCATCTGTTATTTCCTTTATCACTTTTTTTCCACGATCACTGGTTTCCCATTTCATTTGGAAATCATTTTCAGTATCTATCGCATCATTTTTTGCTGATAAATCTCGGACATGCCCAACACTTGCTAGAACTTTGAAGTCAGAGCCTAAATATTTATTAATTGACTTTGCCTTCGATGGTGATTCAACAATTAATACATTCATAAATTTTGGCCCCAAATTTCAGTTTAAAGATAATTCGTCAAGAAATTTTGAAAAAAAGTATATTTTTACTTGGATAATTTAATTTTACTTTCAGTTTTGTTTATGAGTCTTTTAATGTTTTTTGTGTGTTTCAGATAAATTATTAAAGTTAAATAAATAAAGAAAATTAGAATATAAAAATTAAAATTAATAAAAATATAATAAGCTGGTGCTACAAAAATTCCAATTAAAGATCCAAGAGAAGAGTATTTACTTACAAAAGCAGTAACAAGCCATACTAATAAAAATAAAATTGCAATGTAAGGATTAAGACCAAATAAGAAACCAATATACGTAGCCACTCCTTTTCCACCTTTGAATTTTAACCAAACAGGATAAATATGACCTAATATGGCAAAGTGGCATAGAAGTATTTTATTCAATAAAGAAATATCTTGAAAATACATTTGTAAAATGAGGAATGGAAGAAAGCCTTTAAAAATATCAAAACAAAGAACAATGAATGCTACAAATTTATTTCCTGTTCTTAAAACATTTGTTGCACCTACATTTCCAGAACCAACCTTTCTAATATCTCCCAAGCCAAATAATTTTGTAAAAATCAATGCAAAGGGTAATGATCCTATTACATAAAACAATATAATTAATGATAAACTACTTACTAAAGTCATCTCTGTTTTTAATAATTAAGTCTAAGCATGCCATTCGTACTGCAACACCCATAGCGACCTGTTCTTGTATTAAGCTCCTCGTGACGTCATCGGCAAGTTTGGAGTCTATTTCTACACCACGGTTCATTGGGCCTGGATGCATAACGAAAGCATTTTTTTTTGCATATTTAAGTTTATTGTAATCTAATCCATACTTTTTAAAATAAGTCTTTTGATTTGGCATTATTTTCCCAACTATTCTTTCTTTTTGAATACGTAGCATCATAACAATATCACAATTTCGTAATCCATTTTTCATTTCTGTATAAACGTTCACAGGTAGTGTATTTAAACTTTTTGGTAACCATTCTTTAGGCCCAATAACATTTATTTTTGCACCTAACTTTGATAGTATGATTATGTTTGATCGAGCAACACGGCTATGTAAAATATCCCCGCATATAGCAATTTTTAAATATGAAAAATTTTCAAATTTATTTTTTATAGTAAGTGCATCTAATAATGCTTGTGTGGGGTGCTCATGACTTCCATCACCTGCATTAATAACAGACGCATCTACTGTTTCTGAAATTTTTTTACTAATTCCTTCCTCTGGATGTCTCACAATTAAAACATCAGGATTCATTGAATTAATTGTAGTCATAGTATCAAGTAAGGTTTCACCTTTATTTATAGAACTATCTTTTACCACTACATTAATGAGATCTGCTCCTAGCCTTTTAGCAGCAACTTCAAAACTTGTTCTTGTTCTTGTTGAATCTTCAAAAAAAAGATTAAATATTGTTCTTCCTTCTAGAACATTAATTTTTTTAACTTTCCTTTTATTAAAAGTTATATATTTTTTAGATTCATTTAAGATGTGCTCAATTTCTTTCTTGGTTAAATCAGCTGTTTCTACTAGATGAATTTTTTTAAAAACATTTTTACTTCTTTTTAATTTGATATTTGTTTTTGAAGAAATTGATGAATAATATTTTAAAGCTATTTTTTCTGCATCATTAAGAATTTTTGAACCTGTAGACGACCTGATAGCTTTTAATTTTGGCAATTTCACTTTCATTTGCCAATATTTTGAATTTTCTCTTTTATATAATTTGATGTGTCCTGATTTAAGTAGCTTTGTATTCATATGTGTCAATAATGTGTAAGTATGTGTAAACTAATTTATTAATTATTTCTATATCTATCTAAATATCCTTGTAAGATATAAGCAGCCGATTGTTGATCAAGTTTACTTTTTATCTTTGTTTTACTTAAATCGGTTTTTCTCATTTCTTTAAAGATTACATCTGATGAAAATCTTTCATCCCAAAGAGCTGTAGGTTTTTTAAAAAAGGTTTGAAGATTAATATTAAAATCTCGTACTAATTGGCTTTGTTTGTTTTCACTATTATCCAGGCTAATCGGCAGACCAAGAATAAATCCACCAATGTCATACTCTTTCAAAATATCTTCCATGATAATTAAATCTTTATTAGTTCCTTTTCTTTGGATAATTGAAAGAGGTGTAGCGATTATTTTTGATCTATCGCTTACCGCAACACCAATTGTTTTAGTTCCTAGGTCTAGACCTACAAGTATTTGTGATGTATTAAGGCGTTCGATTAAATTATTTTGATCATTCATATAATGGAGCTCATAAATTGAAGATTGATAAAAATACAATAAATAAAATTGCCCGTCTATCTAGAATAAAGTTAGATGATAAAGAATCTGAAGATTATATTAAGGATCTTAATTCCATTTTAGACTGGGTAGAGCATTTAAATGAAGTAAATACTGAAAATGTAGAACCGTTAAGTAACATATCATCATCAATTTTACCTAAAAGAGAAGATGTATCTAATGATGCTAATTCTAGTGAGGAAATTCTTGAAAATGCTCCTGATAAACTCGAAGGTTTTTTTGCAGTACCAAAGGTGGTAGAATAATGTCTCAATCGTCTTTGAAACAAACGTTAAAAGATCTCGATACAAAAAAAATATCAATAAGAGAATTAAATCAGGATTATTTAAAAAGAATCAAGGAAAAAGAAAACTTAAATATATTTATTCATTTTAGTGAAGAGAATGTTTTAAAGCAGATAGATAACTTAGAGAAAGATAATTCAGCAAAAAAATTAAAAGGTATTCCGATTGCAATCAAGGATCTATTTTGTACTAAAAGTATGCCTACAACTGCAGCTTCAAAGATTTTAGAAAATTTTAATCCAACTTATGAATCATTTGTTACTCAAAAATTATTAGATGAAGGATCTATTTTTGTTGGTAAAACAAATCTAGATGAGTTTGCAATGGGCTCAGCTACTAATACAAGTTTTTTTGGCAATACAATTAATCCCTTATCAAAAGAGAATGAGCCTTTAGCTCCTGGGGGCTCTTCTGGTGGTTCCGCAGCCGCAGTTGCTGCAGATTTATGTTTAGGGGCAACTGGAACAGATACAGGCGGATCAATAAGACAACCAGCTAGCTTTTGTGGTGTTGTTGGTATCAAACCAACATATGGTTTATGTTCTCGATGGGGTATAGCTGCATTTGCATCTAGTTTGGATCAAGCAGGAATTTTTTCTCATAATGTTGAAGATGCTTCAATATTATTACAATCAATTGCTGGGTTTGATCAAAGAGATAGTACAAGTGCTAAAGTAGATATTCCAAATTATTTTGAAAATTTAGATGATGATCTAAATGGGAAAACTGTTGGTATACCAAGAGAGTATTCTATTGATGGTACACCAATGGAAATAAGTCAGATATGGGAAGATGCTATCAAATTTTTAGAAAAAAAAGGTGTTAAAATTAAAAAAATTTCACTTCCTCATACTAAATATGCACTTCCCACTTATTATATAATTGCTCCTGCTGAAGCTTCCTCAAATTTAGCTCGTTATGATGGAGTAAAATATGGTTTTAGATCTGATGAAATTAATTCTCTTGATGAAATGTATGAAAATACAAGAGCTCAAGGTTTTGGAAGAGAAGTAAAAAGAAGAATTTTAATAGGAACATACGTATTATCTGCAGGCTATTATGATGCATATTATCTTAAGGCACAAAAAGTAAGAAAATTAATTGCAGATGATTTTAACAAGGCTTTTAAAGAATGTGATTTTATAGTTACTCCTACTGCACCAAGTGCTGCATTTCCCTTAAACGAAAAACAAAGTGACCCTATTAAAATGTATTTAAATGATGTGTTCACGGTACCTGCCTCTTTAGCAGGCTTACCTGGTATTTCCATTCCCTTTGGGAAAGATAAAAATAACTTACCACTAGGTATTCAAATATTAGGAAAACACTTTGATGAACAACAAGTTTTTAATACCGCTCTATCTTTAGAAAGATCATATGAATAATTTAATAAAAGGTGAAAATCATGATTGGGAAATGGTAATCGGTCTTGAAATACATGCTCAAGTAAAATCAAATTCGAAATTATTTTCTTCATCATCAACAAAATTTGGCTCTTCACCAAATAGTCAAGTGTCTTTAGTTGATGCTGCTATGCCAGGAATGTTGCCAGTAATTAATAAGTATTGCGTGGAACAGGCAGTAAAAACTGGAGTTGGTTTAAACGCTAAAATAAATAATTATTCTGTCTTTGATAGAAAAAATTACTTTTATGCTGATCTTCCACAAGGATATCAAATTAGCCAGTATAAATATCCAATTGTTGGAGAAGGAAAAGTTACAATTGATTTTAAAGATGGAACATCGAAAGATATTAGAATTGTAAGATTACATTTAGAACAAGATGCTGGTAAAAGTTTACACGATCAAAATCCTTCAAAAACATATGTAGATCTTAATAGATCTGGTGTTGCTTTAATGGAAATTGTTAGTGAGCCTGACATTAGAACACCGGATGAAGCTGGAATGTATATATCCAAAATTAGATCAATATTAATGTATTTAAATACATGTGATGGAAATATGCAAGAGGGCTCATTAAGAGCAGATGTAAATATTTCAGTAAGAAAACCTGGTGAAGAATATGGAACTCGTTGTGAAATTAAAAACTTAAACTCTATAAAGTTTATTAAGCAGGCTATTAATTATGAAGCAAAAAGACAAATAGAAATATTGGAGTCTGGTGGTTCTATTGAACAAAACACAATGCTTTTTAATACATCCACTGGTAAAACTAGACCTATGAGAAATAAAGAAGAAGCTCATGACTATAGATACTTTCCTGATCCAGATTTATTACCACTAGAAATTTCTGAAGAAGAAATTGGAAAAATTAAATCATCAATACCAGAGCTTCCAGATCAACTTAAGAATAGATTTATTGAGACTTATAAATTGTCAAACTATGACGCCTCAGTATTAACTGCTGAGAAACAAACATCTGATTATTTTAATGAAACAATTAATTCAGATTCAGAATTAAAAAATCATGCAAAAATAGTTGTAAATTGGATTACTTCTGAATTGTTTTCATTATTAAACAAAAATAATCTAGATTTAAATAACTCTCCAGTATCACCTGAAAACTTAGGACAACTTATAAAGTTAATTTCTACAAATGAAATTTCTGGCAAAATTGCAAAAGATGTACTGGAAGATATGTTTTCTTCAGGAAAAACAGCTAGACAAATCGTAGATGAAAAAGGTTTGCAACAAGTTACAGATCAAGATGAAATAGCAAAAGTTATTGATGAGGTCATTGCAGAAAATCCAAAAATGGTCGAACAGTATCTTGCTGGTAAAGATAAGCTATTAGGTTTCTTTGTTGGTCAAGCAATGAAATTGACTAAGGGAAAAGCAAATCCAAAAATGTTAAATGATATTTTAAAAAGTAAACTAAAATAATAATAGTAGAGAAGATACTCTATATCCATAGTAAATAAATACAAATAATATAATAAAAATACTTCCCCTATAATTTTCTGCAGATCTCCAAACACCAATAGATATAAAAATTGTTATTAAAATTAAAAATAATTTTGAGATGACGCTAAGATTATTTAAATTAAAGATTGATAAATAATTAGATCTTTCTGATAATTCCGAAAAAAGATACTTATCTAATTGTAATAACACTAATAAAAGAAATCCATAAATTAACTCACCTGAAATCCAAAAAGATTTCCATAGCTTTATTTTTCCTTCAAAAAAATCTTGTATCAAGTTAATTTTAATCATCCTAAATTATTAATTCTTAAATATCATAAGTAAACTTATTTATCTGGTGTTTTTAAAGTATAGGATGTCCACAAAGAATGCCATTTAGCATAATTATCTTTTTTCTTATTACTTCCTTCAATTATAACAACACTTTCAATTAGATATTTTGTATTTTTTTTAAAGAGATAATCAAAATATCCACTCTTATTTGTTCTAACGTATTCTTTTCTAAAATAACCATTATTTAAACTCATAATAGAAACCTTATGATCAGCTAGTATTTTATTTTTATATTCTAATTGAATTCTTTTACTTTCATTTAAATTTTTAAGAGGATTATCTAAAAAAATTAATTCAAAGTCCATATTTGTATCGATATCTTTACCATCAAAATTTTCGACGCTAATTAATGACTTTGCATATCTTTTATAACTTTCAAAAAAATTTTCTGGATAGTTATTTTCTTTATGTTTTTGAGCTAAATTTGGATATCCTTTCTCTCTTGTGAATATTTCAAATTTTACTAATTTTTCATACTCAACATATTTGGTAACTGATTCAATTTGTATTACATTTAATCCTTTGAACGTTTTTTTAATATTAAGAGCTGGAATATCACCTAATCTACCTTTAATTTTTAATTTATTATCTTCAGCATACAGGAATGCAATTTTAAAATATTCTTTTGTAAACGGTATTGGTGATCCTTCAAAATTTTCTCCTATAAAGATATTCGCCACAGCTTTTTCATTATTTGATAAGTGATAATTTTTTGGATCAATCCAAAATTCATGACATAAGGAGATTTTTGTTATTGAAGTTAAGATAATAATAAATATTAATCTTTTTAAAGTAAATTTCATCATGTTCTCTTATATAAAAATTATAAAGTTATATCTATTTTTAATTCTAGTATGTTTTTTAAATTTATTTTCAACATCTTCTATTAGTCATGAAATCAAGCCATCTATTGCAGATTTTACTTATGATGAAAGTTATTTGAATTTTAAAATAAGATTAAACGCTGAATTGATATTATCTAATATTGATGCATCTACTATTTCTAATACAGACTCTTCATCACTAACTGAAATTTATGATAAATTTAGAATTTTAAGCAAAAAAGACCTTGAAGAAATGTTCCAAAATTCTTGGAGTGAAATAAGTTCTAATATTAATATTAAAATTAATAATGAAACAAAGAATATAAATTTAATCAAAACTGAAGTTGAAGATATAAAAAATTTTGAAATAAGTAGAGATACGCATATTTATTTTAGAGTTTTATTGGATGAAAATTCTGAACAATTTACATTTAGTTGGGTTAAAAACTACGGCCCAATTATTCTAAGAGAGAATAATAATAACAAATTAGAAGATGAATTAGTTACAGAATATTTGCAATCAGGAATTGAATCAAGTCAATTTTCATTTAATGAAAATAATTTTAGTAAAACATTTAATAGCTTCACAAAATTTTTTGTATTAGGAATTCAACATATAATTCCAAAAGGATTGGATCATATTTTATTCATATTTGGACTTTTTTTATTTTCATCATCTTTAAAAAAATTAATTTCTCAAATAACTATCTTTACTATTGCTCATTCAATTACCCTTATATTTGTTTCTTTATCTTTAATGAGAATCAATCCTCAAATTGTTGAACCTATCATTGCACTTTCTATAGTTTATATAGGATTAGAAAATATATTTAAAAAATATATAAAAGAATATTTAAGATATGTTGTAATTTTGTTTTTTGGATTACTTCACGGTTTAGGATTTGCATTAGTTTTGAGCGATATAGGTTATAGGAGTAAAGACTTATTTATAAATCTTGTATCTTTTAATATTGGTATTGAAGTAGCACAAATATCTATAGTATTGGTTTTATATCTATTGATTGCTTTAAATTTTGCAAAAAATAAAAATTACAGAATCTTATTTCAAGTTCCATCTTCTATATTTATTTCTAGTATTGGGCTATATTGGTTTTTTGAAAGAATTAATTTTATTTAATTAAATTTACCAGAGTTCAAATTATCAAACAACTAAAGAAAGAAGATTTAACAACCTCTAATTTTAATAAAATTTTAGATACACTATGGGAACAATTAATAGATAACTTATGCTAACAAATGCTTTTTTGATAATTTCTTCATTGTTAACAATATTTTAAATATTGATTAAATAATGTTGAGATTCCAATCTATTTTCGTTATTACATCATAATAAGTACTATGAATAGACAACAGGAGAGATGGGTGAGTGGCTTAAACCACAGGTTTGCTAAACCTGCGAAGGAAGTAATTCCTTCCGAGGGTTCGAATCCCTCTCTCTCCGCCATATAAAAATGTTTAAAGGAAGTATACCCGCTGTTATTACACCATTTGTTGATGATAAAGTTGATTATGTTTCATTAACTAAAGTTTTAACTTACTTAATAGATAATGGGTCTCATGGACTTGTACCATGTGGTACAACTGGTGAATCACCAACTTTATCTCATGATGAACATAAAATAATAATTGAAGAAACAATCAGAATTGCTGATAAAAGAATTCCTGTTATAGCCGGTACTGGTTCAAATAATACTTTAGAGGCTTTAGAGTATACAAATCATGCTGAAAATTCAGGCGCTGATGCTGCTCTTATCGTTACACCTTATTATAATAAACCAACACAATCTGGATTATATGAGCATTTCAAAACAATTGCTGAAAAAACAAATATTCCTATAATTATTTATAACATACCAGGTAGATCAATTGTAGATATGAGCATTGACACTATGATAGAATTATCAAAAATTAAGAATATAATAGGCGTTAAGGATGCAACTAATGATTTATTTAGACCATTACTTACTAGAAAAAAAATGCAAAATGAATTTTGTTTTCTTTCTGGGGAAGATGGAACCGCACTTGCATATTTAGCACAAGGTGGACAAGGTTGTATTTCAGTTACAGCTAATGTAGCTCCAAAATTATGTTCAGAAATGCATATTGCTTGGCAGGAGTCAAATATTTCAAAAGCTCAAGAAATTAACCTTAAATTATCGTCTTTACATAATGCTTTATTTATTGAATCGAGTCCTGGCCCGGTTAAGTATGCTGCATCATTATTAGGTTTATGTAATGCAAATACTAGACTACCTTTAACGGAAATTAAAGATGACACAAAAAAAATAGTCAAAAATTGCCTTCAAGAATTACAACTTTTGTAAATGAAAATTATTGCTGCTAACAATAGTGCTAATTACAACTTTACAATATCAAATAAAATAGAAGCTGGTATTGTATTAACTGGATCAGAAGTTAAATCTTTACGAACAAATACTGGTTCAATTAGAGGTGCTTATATTATAGAACAAAATGGCGAACTTTGGCTTTCAAACTCTTTTATAAAAAAGTATCAAAATGCTTCAGATCATAAATATGATCCAACCAGAAAAAGAAAATTATTAGTTACAAAGAGGGAATATGACAAAATATTAGGATCTATTAAACAAGGTGGTTTTACAATAATACCACTATCTTTATACTTCTCAGATAAAGGTTTCGCAAAATTATCTTGCGGTATTGCTAAAGGTAAGAAAAAAATTGATAAAAGAGAGTCCATAAAACTAAGAGATTGGAATATAAAAAAGCATAGATTGCTTAAGAATAATTAACTATTTACTTTTAAAAATTGATAACTATAAGCCTATTATGGCAAGAATTACTGTTGAAGATTGTATAGATAAATTTCCTAGCAGATTTGAATTAGTTTTAGTTGCTTCAAATAGAGCTAGAAAATTGTACTCTGGAGAAAATCCGACTGTCGAAATCGACAATGATAAAAACACTGTTATTGCACTCAGGGAGATAGCTGAAGAAACTCTTACAACAGAACAATTAAAAAATGAATTAATACAGGAATATCAAACAAATACATTTAGCGAAGATGAAGAAATAAATGAAATAGAAGATAACAGTGATGAAAATGAGTCTGGAACCAATGAATTAGATGGTGATGACTTAAAGCAAAATATTGAAAATACTAATAATTCCTCAGAAGATACATATATTGATACCGCAAAATATAATATAGAAAATTCATCAGAAGATGAAAAAAAGAACGATTCATAATAAAACTAAACAGTAAATAAAATAAATAATTTAAATATTATTTATGACTAAAGAAATTCATAAAGAAATAGAGTCAATTACATCATATCTCAGTAATTCAGAAAAAGATAAAGTAAGACATGCATTGATATTAAGTGAGGCAGCTCATAGTAATCAACTTAGAAAGTCTGGAGATCCTTTTATAACTCATCCATTAGAGGTAGCAAAAATTTTAACTTCAATAAAATTAGATGCTGACTCTATAGTAGCTGGCTTACTTCATGATACTTTGGAAGATACAAATTTAAATATTGAAGAAATTAATAAAAATTTTGGAAATCAGATAGTAGAGCTTGTAGAGGGATTAACAAAAATAAATAAATACTCATTGAAAGTAAACAATCAAAAATTTGGAGAAAACTATAAGAAATTAATTTTAGCAACAACAAAAGATTTGAGAGTAATTTTAGTAAAGTTAGCTGACAGATTACACAATATGAGAACTATTCAATTTATTAAAGACGAAAATAAAAAAACTAAAATAGCGTTAGAAACACTCGAAGTATTTGCCCCCTTAGCTCAAAGATTAGGTATGAAGGAATGGCAAGATGAATTAGAAGATATTGCATTTGAAATAATAAATCCTGATGCAAAAAAAACAATTAAAGAAAGATTGGAATATTTAAAATCAAAGGATGATAATATTGTTGATGAAATTAGATATGAGTTAAAAAACAATTTTTTTCAGGAGGATTTATTTTGTAAGGTAGAAGGTAGAATTAAATCTCCATATTCAATATGGAATAAGATTAAAAATAAAAATATTTCTTTCGAACAACTTTCAGATATTATGGCTTTTAGAGTTATTACTAATTCAACTAGAGAATGTTATAGATGCTTAGGCATAATCCATAGACAATATCCTTATATTCAAGGAAGGTTCAAAGATTTTATTTCATCTCCCAAATCAAATGGATACAGAGCTTTACATACATCAGTAATGGGGCCAAAAAATAAAAAAATTGAAATTCAATTTCGTTCAAACATAATGAATCAAATTGCTGATTTTGGTGTTGCTTCTCATTGGAAATATAAAGATCCAAAAAAAATAAAAGAAAAAGACGCAAGAGAATATAAGTGGGTATATGATTTAGTAGATTCAATGAATTCATCAGTTACTCAAGATGAATTAATTCAAAACTCAAAATTAAAAGTATTTCAGAATGATATTTTTGTTTTTACTCCGAAAGGAGATCTTATAGAATTGCCTAAAAATGCAACTCCTGTAGATTTTGCATACGCGATACATAGTCAGATAGGTGATAAATGTGTAGCAGCTAAAATTAATGATAAACTACAGCCATTAAAAACGATTTTAAATAATGGCGATCAAATAGAAATTATTACTTCAGAGTCTTCACAACCTTCCCCTCTATGGCAAAGATTTGCAGTAACAACAAAAGTCAAATCACAACTAAGAAGATTTTTTAGATTTAAAAAGAAAGAGGAGCATATAATTTTTGGAAGAGAAATATTGCTTAATTTTTTCCAAAAAGAGAATTATGAATTTAATAAAAATACTGAAAAAAAAATACTCAATGATTTTAATTACAAATCGATAGATGATGTATATGCATCAATAGGTTCAGGAGAAATTACAGCACTTTCTGTAATTAAAAAAATTTATCCTGAATATAATTATATTCCAGTTTCTAAGTTTAATGAAAATATTCAAAATCCTATAAAATTAAAAGGATTAACAGCTGGAATGTCATATCATTTGGCTGGTTGTTGTTCTCCTTTAAAAGGAGATAGTATTGTAGGAATAGTAACTGCTGGAATTGGTGTCGCTGTTCACACACTTGATTGTGACACACTTACTTCATATCAAGATGCTCCAGATAGATGGCTAAATATCTCTTGGGATAATAAAAGTAATTTAGAAACAGTATCAAATGCAAGAATTGTTGTTGTATTATTTAATAAGCCGGGAAGTCTTGGAAAGGTTACAACAGTTATCGCAAAAAATAATGGTAATATTTCAAACATTCTTTTTTCCGTCAGGAAACCTGATTTTTTTGAGATTATAATCGACATTGAAGTTCGTGACGCTAATCATTTACAAAATATAATTGCAGCATTAAGAATGGAAAAAGAAGTATCTTCTTTAGAGAGATTAAAAGGTTAAATATGATTCTTGGTAATGGAATAGATATTATTGATATTAATAGAATAAGAAGAGTAATAGATAAATATGGTAAAAGATTTAAAGAAAGATGTTTTAGTATTTCTGAGATAGAAAGATCAGAAAAAAGATTAAACTCTGTTGAATCATATGCAAAAAGATATGCTGCAAAAGAAGCTTGCGCAAAAGCTTTAGGTACAGGTTTAGCTAGAGGAATATATTGGAAAGATATTGAGGTTACTAATAATCAATATGGTAAACCATTTATAAAACTTCATGGTAAAGCAAAGAAAATTTTTAATAATATGAATAAAAATTCTACTACACAAATTGAAGTATCTCTTTCTGATGAAAAAAAATATGCAATAGCAAATGTGACAATTTATGAATAAATCAAAAAAAAATAGTTTTTTTGCTAATTTGAAATCAATACTTATAGCAATCTTTATAGCTTTACTAATTAGATCATTTATTTTTGAGCCATTTAATATACCTTCAGGATCAATGAAACCTAATCTTCTTGTTGGAGATTTTATTTTTGTTTCAAAATATTCATATGGCTTTTCAAAACACTCTCTTCCATTTTCCATTCCTATAATACCCGGTAAAATATTTTCAAAAACGCCAGAGAGAGGAGATGTAGTAGTTTTTAAAACTCCTGAAAATAATAGAACTGATTATATTAAAAGAGTTATTGGTCTGCCAGGTGATAAAATAGAAATTAAAAATGGTATTATTTTTATTAATGGATCAGAAATTCTAAGAAAAAAACTAAATGATTTTATAGATACAGATAACAACACGAGTAACAAAAGAGTTAGAATGTATAATGAATATTTTTTTAACAAAGAAATCAACATTCTTGATATTACAGACAATGGTATAGTGGATAATACTCAGTTATTTAATGTCCCAGAAAATCATTTTTTTGTAATGGGTGATAATAGAGATAATTCACAAGATAGTAGATTTATAAGTACAGTTGGTTTCATTCCTTATGAAAATTTAGTAGGTAAAGCGCAGTTTATTTTCTTTTCTTTGGAAAATGCAAGATTTTTACAGATATGGAAATGGCCTAACTCAATTAGATATGAAAGAATTTTTCAAAAAATTCAATGATAGAAATTAAAAAAATCAAACTATTTGAAAAAAAAATAAATTATAAGTTTAAAAATAGCAAATTGTTAATTCAATCCTTAACTCATCCAAGTTTCTATTTAGAAAATGAAAAAAAAATTAAAATAAATGAATTTGAAAGATTTGAATTTTTAGGTGATAGAGTACTAGGATTAATTATAGCAAATTTATTATTTTCAAAATATAAAAAGTTTAATGAAGGTGATTTATCTAAAAAATATTCTTATTTAGTTCAAAAAAAATTTTTGTTTAAAATTTCTCAAGAATTACAAATAGAAGATGTGCTTCAATATAATTATAAGAAAAAAAATAATAAAATGTTAAATTCAATTTTTTCAGATTCAGTAGAGTCATTAATTGGAGCAATATTTATAGATGGAGGATATAATTCTTCTTTTGATTTTATAAATAAATTTTGGTCAAAACATCTAGATATTGAAGTTTCTAAAACCTTAGATCCAAAAACTTTATTACAAGAAATATCACAACAACTTTATAAAAAACTTCCCGAATATAAATTAATCAAAAAAGAGGGGCCACCTCATTCACCCACATTCACTGTTTCAGTTAAAGTTGTAAATTTAAATAAGATTAATTCAAAAGGTTCTTCAATAAGAGATGCTGAGAGAAATGCAGCAGAAATTATATTAAAAAAAATTAATGAAAAAAAAAATATTAAAAATTAGTCTTGTCGGTAAGACTAATGCAGGTAAATCAACTTTATTAAATAACCTTGTTGGTGAGAAAATTTCAATAACAAACAAAAAAATTAACACTACTGAAGATTTTGTAATTGGTATTGTTAATATTAAAAATACTCAACTAGTTCTATATGATACACCTGGTATCAGCTTTCTTAGAGATAATAAATCTCAAAAAACTAAATTGAAGAAAAATTTATGGGAAGGTCTAAATCAATCAGATATTATTTTGTATTTAATTGATTCAAAAAGGATAGAATTAAATGATTTACAAAATGACTTTCCTAAACTTTATGAATTAAAAAAGAATATTTCAATTATTTTTAATAAAACCGATTTGATAAAAGCTGAAAATTTACTTAAGCATATAAAATTAATTACAGAAAAATATAAAATAGAGAAATTTTTTAACATATCAGCTAAAAAAAAATTAGGTTTTAAAAATTTAATTGATTATCTTTTAAAGAAATCAAAATATGGAAGGTGGCTATATAAGGATGATGAAATCACAGACAAAGATGATATTTTTATCACCAATGAATGCACAAGAAATGAAATACTTACATTAATTCATAAAGAAATTCCATATAATATAGAAGTAACTAATAAAACTTTTAAGTATTTGAAAAATGGACAGCTAAAAATAAAGCAAGATATTATTATTAAAAATGATAGATACAAAAAAATATTATTAGGCAGAAAAGGATCTAAAATAAAAGATATTAGAATAAAAAGTCAAAAAGAAATTTCTAATATTTTAGATGTAAAAACTCATCTTTATATTAATATTATTTCATCAGATGCAAAAAAAATTTAACGGAATACTTATACATTCAAAAGTTTTCAAAGATAATGATCTATTAATTAAATTTTTATCAGATACGGATGAAGTATTCTCAGGAATTGTATACGGTGGACTTTCAAAAAATAAGAAAAATATAATGCAACTTGGTTTTTTTTTAAATTTGGATGTGACATACATTGGCAATCGTCCACCATCAATAAAAGCTGAATTATCAAAACCTTATTTATCGAGTGTTATTAATGATAAATATAAACTAAGCTGTCTACTTTCCGTTGTATCTTTAATAAATGCCTCAGTAATTGAAGGACAGAAAATAAACCAAATATATAAAATTTCTAAAGAGTTTTTAGAAATTATGATTAGTAAAAAAAAATGGTTAAATTTCTTTTGTATCTACTTATTTGATTTACTTAAATATATTGGATACGAATTAGATTATGTTAATAATAATAGATTGAAATATTTTGATACAGATACTTTAGAATTTAAAGAAAATTACTCAAACTATACTATTGATTTTCCTCATCATCTTTTTGTGAGTAATTCAAATATTGCATTCGATTATAACTCTTTAAATAATTTTTTTAAAATTTTTGAAATTATTTTTATTAAAAATCATTTATCAAATTTAAATCATAAATTGCCAAATCAGTATATTTTATTTAAGAAAAATATAATCAGTTTTTTAGAAAAGAATGAACAAAACAATTAAGTCTAAATTAGATACTATACTTAGTGAAAAGTATCTTTCTTATGCAATATCAACTATTGTTTCAAGATCATTACCTGATGTGAGGGACGGATTAAAACCTGTTCACCGCAGAATAATTTATTCAATGTATCAACTAAAACTTTTCAAAAGTTCAAGTTATAAAAAATGTGCAAGAATTGTTGGTGATGTGATGGGTAAATTCCATCCCCATGGAGATCAAGCTATTTATGATAGCTTAGTAAGGATGGCTCAAGATTTTTCCACAAGAATTACATTAGTAGATGGCCAGGGTAATTTTGGTAATATTGATGGTGATAATCCTGCAGCAATGCGATACACCGAGGCAAGATTGCAAGATTATACTAATTATTTTTTTGATGGTATCGAGGAGAACTCTGTAGATTTTAAAGAAAATTACGATGGCCAAAATTTAGAACCTGTGGTTCTACCATCTCAACTTCCTAATATTCTAATTAATGGAGCAATGGGAATAGCCGTGGGAATGGCCACTAATATTCCTCCTCATAATATTGTTGAATTAATAGATGCATTAAAATTAATAATAAAAAAAAATAAAACTTCCCTAACTGAAATTTTAAAAATTATTAACGGACCAGATCTTCCCACAGGTGGTGAAATAATTTTAGACAGTAATGAAAAAAAACAAATTTATAAGAATGGCAAGGGATCATTTAATATTAATGCTAAATACCAAATAGAAGAATTGAAAAATGGTTTGTATCAAATCATTATTACTGAAATTCCATATCAAGTTAATAAAGTTAAGATAATCGAACAACTTGCTAATAACATCAATAATAAAAAATTACCTTTAGATGATGTTGTTGATGAGTCAGATGAAAATATTAGAATAGTCTTAAAACCAAAGACCAGAAATATTGATTCTGAAAAATTAATAAGCTTATGTTTTAAATTAACTGACTTATCTATTAAGTACTCTTGTAATTTTAATGTATTAATTGATGGTATAGAACCGAAACAAATTGGAATTATTGAAATATTATCTAATTTTTTAGAACATCGAAAAGTTACCATTAAAAGAAAATCAAAATTTAATATAGAAAAAATTAAAAAGAGACTAGAAATTCTTAAGGGTTATCAAATCGTTTTTAAAAACTTAAATTCAATAATTAAAATAATAAGAACTAAGGATAATCCCAAAAAAGAATTAATAAAAAAATATAAATTATCAGAATTACAATGTGAGTCAATTTTAAGTATGCGTTTAGGATCTCTTAGAAAGATTGATGAAAAAAATATTAAAGATGAAATCCAAAAACTAAATGAAGAGTTAAAATATCTTAATAAATTAATTAAAGATAAAAAAACATTAGATAAATTTATAGTAAATGAACTAGATCTTATAAAAAATAATTTAGATACTGATATAAAGGAGAGAAAATCTTTAATTTCATCAGAACAAAATAATGATATTGATATTAGTATTGATGAATTTAAAGAAATTGAAAAATTCACTGTTATCATAAATAAAGATTTTCAGCTCAAGAGAATTAAAGAAATAACTGATGAAAAGGAAATTGAAAAAATAAAAAAAGAAAATCTATTTTCAGTTAATTTAAATTCAAATCAAAAAATACTTTTGTTTGTTTCTTCTGGTAAAGTTTACACGATAGATCCAAATATTTTACCAGGTGGAAATAGTAACCCCAAATCATTTATTTATTTTGTTGATAGTATGCCTAAAGATAAAATTGCTGGATTACTTTCATCAATCGATCAAGAACTTTTAATTGTATCAAAAAATGGCAAAGGATTTATTAGTAATACTGAGAATCTGGTAACAAACCAAAAGAAAGGTAAGCAATTATTCAATTTAAAAAATAATGATGTAGTTATTAAAGTATTAAATATTTCAAAAAAACACATAGCTTGCGTTACAAAGTTACAAAAAATGTTAATTTTTGAAATTGATGCTTTGCCAACATTACAAAAGGGTGGAGGAGTTCAATTAATTAAAATTAAGAAAGATGATTTTTTATCCGATGTCACTCAGTTAACTATCGAAGATGGATTAGAATGGAGCACTGGTTCTAAAAATAGAAAGTTAGAAGATGTTGAGTTTTGGATTGGAAAAAGAGCTCAGTCGGGAAAAAAAGTCCCTAAATATTTTAATAAAAATCTTAAATTTGATTAATAAATACTTTTATTATAATTCAATAGGTTTAAAATTATTATATGAACAAACCTAATCTAAATACACAATCTGTTTTATCAATGAAAGGTGAGGGTTATTACTCTCAAAAAACTGTTGGGGCAAAAAATGCTATAGATAAAATGGAAGTATTAATTGAAGAAGCCTTTAAAAATATTCCTAAAGTTGACAAACTTAGAATAGCTGATTTTGGCAGTGCTGATGGCGGTACAAGTCAAGAAATGTGGTTTAATATTATTGAAAAAATAAAAAAATCTGGAGATAATAGAGAAATTGAAATGTTGTATACTGATTTAGCATCTAATGACTTTTCAGTTTTATTTAAAATGATGCAAGGAATGCAAGGTAATGATAATTTTGCTTACCAGAATAAATTTGAAAATGTTTTCGTGCACGGATGTGGTACAGGTTTTCATAAACAATTGATGTCTAATAATAGTTTATCCTTAGGATTCTCTGCGACTGCAATGCACTATGTTTCAGAAAGACCATGTTTGATAAATAACCATGTTCATATGGTAGGTTCAAATGAAGAAGAAAAAAAACAATTTAAAAACCAAGCTCTAAAAGATTGGGAAACAATTTTATTAAATAGATCAAATGAATTAGTTCCAGGTGGAAGGTTCATTTGTATAAATTTTGGAATAGATGAAAAGGGTCGATATTTAGGTAACACTGGCGGTCATAACATGTTTAATAATTTTTCTAAACATTGGAAAAATTTAGAGCAAAAAGGAATTATTACAAATGAAGAATTTATTAATGCTACTTTTACTCAACATTATAGAACTGTTGAAGAATTTAGAAAACCTTTTGATGACCCTAATTCAGAAATATCAAAATCTGGGTTGATTCTTAAAAGATGCGAAACTATGTTTACCGATTGCCCTTTTAAAGTTCATTATAATAAAAATAAATCTACTATGTCATCAAGAGAATATGCTGAAACATTAATACCAACAATGAGAAGTTGGTCAGAAACTGTATTTAAAACAGCATTAGAAAAAAGAAATCCTAATGAGATAAATCAAATTGTCGATCAATTTTATAATGCTTATCTTGAGGAAGTAACAGTAAATCCCTCAGGTCATGCAATGGATTATATTCATATAGTAATGGATATAGAAAAAAAAATTAACTAAAAATATAAAGA
Source organism: uncultured Alphaproteobacteria bacterium (assembly GCA_902615745.1). Classification (GTDB taxonomy): domain Bacteria; phylum Pseudomonadota; class Alphaproteobacteria; order HIMB59; genus CACPNW01. The sequence goes on from CACMQB010000002.1 coordinate 70,924, forward strand.
AATATCTTCATGTACAGATTTACATGAAGCTAAATAAATAGCTTGCTCTTTATTAAGTTTCTCTTGTTTTCTTAATCCAAAAGTCTCTTTACCAGTTTCAGATAATTTAATTAAATCACTTAAGATAATTTTATTACCATCCAATCTCCAATTTTTTTCCAAATTGTATATTTTTTTTGCTTCATTAATTAAAGCTAATGCTTCTGTTTTCTTATTGTAATTTTTTTTCAACAATTTTCTTGCTTTTTTGATTGGTTTTGTGATGTTTGAAGTGTCAGTGAAAGAATTAAATAATCTCTCAAAATTTTTAATTATTTCTTCAATTCCATCTCTCTCTTCATTAACATTATTTAATAACTCATTAAAATTAATTTCTAATTTTGAAAATTCTTCAGCATTTTGAAAAATTTTGATAAATTTTTGTAAATCATTAAATGAGTTATCTACTGATTTATTATAACTAAGTTTCTTTTTCTTAAAATTATCTAATATTGTTTTAAAATTATTATTTTCCTCTTTCCAATTTGGAGGAATTGTCATTTTTATACTCTCAATTTCATTTTCTAATTCAAAAATTTCCTCTTCAAACTTCTGGATTTTATTAAGTTCAGTTTCAAGTCTAATTTCTTTTTTAATTTTTTCTATCTTTGATAATTTTTTATAAATATTTTTTTCAATATTCCTTACTTTTGTGTGAAGTGGCTTATAATTAATAGAGTAATTGTTAAAATTTTTACGTGATAATTTTACTTCTTCTATCAAATTCTTTGAATCATTGATGTTATTAATCATATTAGAAAAATTTTTATTTTGTTTCTCTGGTAAAAAATCAATATTATATGACATTAGGTCATTTGTAATTAAAATTGATTCAGAAAAATTTTCTTCATATTTATTATAAGAATAATCTATTAAACATTCTTGAAGTTTAGGATTAATTGGAGGAGGAGAAACTTCTGATGCATAATAAGACCTAAGAGGTAAATAATTTACTAATTGCGGAAAATATCCAACTACTCCTAAACCAACTAGTTGAAGTACAATAAAGACGCTTGCACCTTTCCAAATTTCAGTCGTTTTTATTGATTTTGGTGCTACCCCTCTTAGATAAAATAGTGAAAATCCAAATGGTGGAGTTAAAAATGAAGTTTGCATATTTACACCAATCATTACACCCAGCCAAACTGCAGTAACATTTGCTGATGTTTCAGCTAATAGTATTGGTGCAACTATAGGAACAACAACAATAGCAATTTCTATGAAATCTAAAAAAAAACCTAGTACAAAAATAACTGCCATTACAACTATAAATTGTGTCCAAAAACCTCCTGGAAGACTAGTAAGAAAATCCTTAACTATCTCTTCACCTCCAAAACCTCTAAATGCTGCTGTCAACATTGCAGCACCAATCAGAATTATAAAAACCATTGAAGTAGTTAAACTTGTTTCAATCATTACGTTTTTTAAAACATTATTAATTTTAAATGTTCTCCAAAAACTCCAAACAACACCAACAATTAAAAATATAACTGCAAATATTGCAATTACTAAAGCTAACACTTCTGATGTTGATGAAATATTTTTAACATTAAGTTGAAAATTTATTACAATAAAAGTTATTACTATTAATGAAATTATAGTTATCAAAGCTGGTGTATATTTGTTTTTTTTATCATACAATCTATAACCACCCATAACACCTGCACCCACAGCACCTATGGCGCCTGCTTGATTTACTGTTGCTATACCAAGTAATATTGAACCTAAAACTACAAAAATTAATGCTAATGGCGGGACAAGTGATAGAAAAACTATCCTAAAGAAATTTCTGTCATAATTTCCTTCATATTCTACTGGAGGTACAGCTTCTTTTTTAAATATTCCAATCAGTAAAACATATAACATATATAGACCAACAAGAACTAAACCAGGTAAGAAAGCTCCTAAAAACATATTCCCAGCACTTACTGAATCTACACTAAATTGACTTGGTATATTTGTAGAACCAGTTACGTTTTTATAATTTTCAATTCTCATATTATCAGCTGCATCTGAAGCAGATGCTAATTGGTCTGACAAAATAATAAGAACAATTGAAGGTGGAATTATTTGACCAAGTGTGCCAGAAGAACAAACAATTCCAGACGCAAGTGATTTATTGTAATTATTTTTCATCATTGCTGGTAAAGAAATTAAACCCATCGCAACTACTGTTGCCCCTACAATGCCTGTCGTAGCAGCTAATAATGCACCAACAAATATTACAGAAATTCCCAATCCCCCCGGAATCGGTCCAAATAATTGCCCCATACTGATCAATAGGTCTTCTGCAATTTTTGATTTTTCAAGCATTATTCCCATAAAAATAAAAAGAGGTATTGCTATCAATGTATCTCTTTCTACCTCCCAATATACTCCTCGAAAATTTGTTATTCCTGCATTTAGCCATTGAAAAGGACCATCAGATATAAAATATTCATTTGGGTTACCTTCAATTAAATATCCTGCTAAACCAGCTAAAAATATTGATATTATAGCTGAACCAGGAAGAGCGAATGCTAATGGATATCCAGAAGCAAGTGCAAATGCCATTAAAAATATTAATAAAAAAAGAAAAAATAATTCCATTATTAATTCTTTCTAATTACTTCTAAACTTCTTAATGAATAAATTATAAATTGTATCAGCATTGTAAGAGCAAATATTATTAAAAAACCCGCCATTAAATATTTTATATTCATTCCTTGAGTACTTTGAGATGTTTCAAAATTCATTATTGGTTGGTTTAAAACACATTGTTTGCAGTACATCCCAAGAAAGAACACAGTTAAACAAAGTGGAATACCCAGTAATAAACTTCCAAAAAGATTTACTCTTGCTTTATTTTTTTCACTAAAATTAGTATACAAAACATCAACTCTAACATGGCCATCTTTAATTAAAGTATAATAACTTCCAAATAAAAATAAGCTTCCATACCAAAATCTTACAAGATCACTCATTAAAGTTTGTTCATATGAAAAAACAAATCTTAAAATGACAATTTGAAATTCTGCTATTACAACAAGAAATGCTAACCAGTAGAAATTGAGAGCTCTCAAGTAATATGCAAATATTAATGAAACAAATAATAGAGGAAAATGAACATATGGAGCTCGAAAAGAATTATTTGAAAATTTTATGTTCCAACTTTTTCCAATCATTTGTTCAAGGAAACCTTCAATTATTAGAAAAGAAATTATGGCGTCAATTATTCCTATTATTAATACTGACCAAAAGCCAAATCTAATTATATAATCATTCACTCTTTCAAGGTTATTGGCTAGAGTCAGATTATCCAATTTTTTATTATAATTAATCAATATTAATGGAACAATAATTGCTAATACATAAAGAAAAAATTGAATCGATGAATATATATTTGCTGAATTATATATTGTAAACGCTCCAGGCCAATCACCTGCGAAAGTTAAATAGTTATTAATTAAAAATGCAAATACTATTAAGATTAAACAAATTGATAAAAATTTAGAAATATTTGAGATATTCATAAAAATAAGTGGGGAGTAAACTCCCCACATGATTTAAAATTTAACCTTCAAGTACTCTATTTCTTTGAGTAAAGAAAGCGGAGTCAGCTTTTTCTAACCAACCACTTATTTCATTTCTTGATTTTCTAAAGCTTGCAAGAATTCTTCCGGTTAATTCATTACCTTCAGCAAGTTCTTCATACAGTTGTTCTGCTGCTTCACCCATTGCATCGATAACATCTTCGTTGAATTCTCTTAGTTCAACACCATGATCATTCACAAGTCTCTGCAATGCAGCTCCATTATTTGCATTATATTCAGTCAACATTCTTTCATTTTGAACTGTTGAAGCATGCTCAATAATCATTTGATCTGTTTTGCTTAAACTTGTTAACCAAGATTTATTACAACCTAGTGTTATTAATGTTCCTGGTTCATGACATCCAGGCCAGTAATAATACTTTGCGGCTTCGTAGAATCTTGATCTTTCATCATTCCATGGTCCTACCCATTCTGTTGCATCGATTGTTCCATTGATCAAGTTTTCATATATTTGTCCACCAGGCACACCTACAACAGATAAACCAAGTTTAGACATCATCATTCCACCTAATCCAGGAATTCTCATTTTAAGACCTTTAAAATCATCTGGAGAATTAATTTCTTTATTAAACCATCCACCCATTTGAACACCTGAGTTTCCAGCCATAAAGTTTTTCAAACCAAATTCATCACCTAGTTCATCCCAAAGTTCTTGTCCGCCACCATGTCGTATCCATCCGTTGATTTCAGTTGCTATCATTCCAAAAGGAACTGCAGCAAAGAAACCCCAACCGGGATGTTGTCCAACCCAATAGTAGTCAGCACTATTATACATTTGAGCATTTCCAGATGTAACTTCTGTAAATACATCTAATGGTCCTACTCTTTCTCCACCAGCAAAGTGATTAACAACAATACGACCATCACTTAAGTCTGATATTCTTTGAGAAACAGCTTCTGCGCCTGTACCTAATCCAGGATAGCCTCTACCCCAAGTAGCAACGCAGTTGACTTCTATTCTATCAGCTGCAATAGCTGGAGCTGGGAAAGATGAAACGGCTGTTGCAGCTGCTGCACCAATTCCTGCTTTTTTTAGGAAGTCACGTCTTTTAAAGTTTTTTTTCATATGTCCTCCCGAGATTATATGAATAAATTAATTAATTTATTAATAGAATTATACAAAAATAGAAAATCTATCAATTTTAAATAATATAAATAATAAGAAAATTATTAAAAACTAGAAATTCCTGTCTGATTTTTCCCTAAAATTAATGAATGAATATCCTCTGCGCCTTCGTAAGTTTTAACAGTTTCTAAATTTACCAAATGTCTCATGATATGATATTCCTCTAATAAGCCATTTGCCCCAAGCATATCTCGAGCATTTCTAATTATGTCTAAAGATTTTTTACAGTTATTTTTTTTTAAAATACTAATTGCATTAATGATATCTTTTCCTTCGTCTAAAGCTTTAGAGCTTAAAAGACATGATGCTAATCCTAAATTTATCTCTATTTGCATCTCAGATAATTTTTTTTGAATTAATTGATTTGATGCTAAAGGTTTTTTAAACATAATTCTATTTTCTACATATTCTTTTGCAATTAACCAACATTCAGAGGCTGAACCTAATACACCCCAGCTAATTCCAAATCTTGCTTTATTGAGACAACTAAAAACTGATTTCCATCCTTCGGTATTTTCTAAACACAAATTATTTGGAACAAAAACATTATTTAAAATTATTTGACCTGTTGGACTAATTTTTAAGCTTGTTTTATTTTCTATTGTTGAAGTATTTAATCCTTCAGTATTTTTTTCAATTATAAAACCTTTTATACTTTTATGATCTTTGTTTTCTTCAATAGCCCAAATAATAAATATGTCAGCAATTGGTGCATTCGTAATCCAGTTTTTAGATCCATTTATAATATATCCATCTTTAGTTTTTTTAAATGAAGTTTTCATTGAAGTAGGATCAGAACCAGCTTCACTTTCTGTTAAACCAAAGCAACCAATTTTTTCTCCTTTAATTAATGCAGGAAGGTATTTATCTTTTTGTTCTTCAGATCCAAATTCATTTATTGGATTTATTACAAGAGAAGATTGAACAGATATTGAAGATCTATAGCTGCTATCTATTTTTTCAAATTCATATGCTACAAGTCCATACGCTAAATTTGATGTACCAGACCCACCATGTGTTTTAACTGTTTGTCCTAAAACTCCAAGTGATCCAAATTTTGGATAGAGTTCTTTATCAAATACATTATTTCTGTTTCTTTCAACTACTATAGGTTTGAGTTCATTATTACAAAAATCTCTTACATTTTTCTGAATATTACTTTCTTCTTCATTTAAATGACTTTGAATATAAAATGGATCAAACCAATTATTTTCTTTCATACAATATTAGGCAATATCATCATTTTGATGTAAATAACCACAAAAATTATTATGCAAAATAAGAATATATATATAGCCTCAGATCATGCTGGATTTGATCTCAAAACCAAATTGTTAAAGAATTTTCCAAAAATTAATGATTTAGGAACAAAGACAGATGAAAGTGTTGACTATCCAGATTTTGCACACAAATTAACAAAAGAGGTTCTTAAGAACAAGAAAAACGTTGGTATTTTAATTTGTGGAACTGGTGTTGGTATGAGTATTGCAGCTAATAGAAAAAAAGGAATTAGAGCTGGTCTTGCTAATAATTCAAAAATAGCAAGATTGATAAGAAAGCACAATGATGCTAATGTACTTGTTTTACCAGGTAGGTTTATAAATACTAGCGAGGCAAAAAAAAGTGTTCAGGCTTTTCTTTCTACAAAGTTTGAGTCAGGACGACATAAAAGAAGGATTAAAAAACTATGATTTCAGATTTGTTTACTAAAGGAATTAAAGAAGCAGACCCAGAGGTTTATGGAACATTAAGCCGTGAACTAGAAAGACAGCAAAACCAAATCGAGTTGATAGCATCTGAAAATATTGCATCAAGATCAATTTTAAATGCTCAAGGCTCTGTCATGACAAATAAATATGCAGAGGGTTATCCTGGTAAACGATATTATGGCGGGTGTGAATTTGTTGATCAAGCTGAAGAGATTGCTTTAGAAAGAGTTAAAAAACTTTTTAATTGTAAATTTGCAAATTTACAACCTCATAGTGGAGCACAGGCAAACCAAGCGGTCTTTCTAGCGTTACTTCAACCGCATGATACTATATTAGGTATGTCTCTTGCATCTGGTGGTCACTTAACTCATGGAGCAAAACCTAATCTATCTGGTAAATGGTTTAATGCTGTTCAATACGGTGTAAAAAAAGATGGCAATGATAAAGATTTAATTGATTATGATGAAGTTGAAGCTTTAGCATTAGAGCATAAACCAAAAATGCTAATAGCTGGAGCCTCCGCTTATCCTAGAACAATAGATTGGAAAAGGTTTAGAGAAATAGCTGATAAAGTAGGAGCATATTTTTTAGTTGATATGGCTCACTATTCTGGTCTGGTTGCTGGTAAACAATATCCAAATCCGATTGAGCATGCCCATGTAGTAACTTCAACAACACATAAAACTTTAAGAGGTGCAAGAAGCGCAATGATTTTAACTAATCATGAAGATTTATATAAAAAAATTAATTCAGCTGTTTTTCCTGGATTACAAGGTGGCCCACTAATGCATGTAATTGCAGCTAGAGCTGTTTGTTTTGGTGAAGCACTTAAACCTGAATTCGAAGAATATATTAAAAATGTAATTGCTAGTGCTAAAGTTATGGCACAAACTTTAGTTGATAGAGGATTTAGGATTGTTACTGGGGGTACAGATTCACATATAGTTTGGTTAGATTTAACACCAAAAGGTTTAACTGGTGATAAAGCTGAAAAAATTTTAGAAGAAGTTGGATTGGCATGTAATAAAAATGCAATTCCATATGACCCTAACCCGCCAAAAATAACCAGTGGACTTAGATTTGGAACTGCTGCTGCTACGACCAGAGGTTTTAATCAGAAAGATTTTGAAAAAGTTGGAAATATGATTGCTGATATTTTGGATAGTCTTTTACTTGAAGAAAATGAAAGAACTGAAGTTTTTAATAAAACAAGAAAAGATATAATTGATCTTTGCAAAAAATATCCAATTTATAGTGAGGCATTTTAAATGAGATGCCCCTTCTGTAGTAATGAAGATACACAAGTAAAAGACTCAAGACCTACAGAAGATAATACAGCTATAAGAAGAAGAAGAGTTTGCGATGCTTGCGGCTCTAGATTTACAACTTTTGAAAGAATTCAACTAAGAGATTTGGTCGTAATGAAAAGTAACGGTCAAAAAGAAAATTTTGATAGAGATAAAATGTATAGATCTCTTTCTTTAGCTTTAAGAAAAAGAAATGTTGATAATGAAAAAATTGAAAAAATTGTGAATGCTATTGTAAGAAAATTAGAAAACTCTGGTGAAACTGATATAAAATCTAATATTATCGGTCAATACATTATGGAAGCTTTAATGCATTTAGACCAGGTAGCATACGTCAGATTTGCATCTGTTTACAAAAATTTTAGAGAAGCAAAAGATTTTGAAGATTTCTTAGGTAATTTAGAAGATAAATAATTTTTAGTGTCTCAACAAAATGTAAAGATGATTAACTTAGCGCATGATATTGCTAAAAAAAAATTTGGAAAAACATTCCCCAACCCCACAGTGGGCTGTGTAATTGCAAAAAATTCAAAAATCATTTCTAAAGCTGTAACGAATAAATCTGGAAGGCCTCATGCCGAAGAAATAGCTCTAGCTAAAGCTGGTCATAAAGCTAAAGGAGCTTCAATGTATGTTACTTTAGAACCATGTTTTCATAGTTCAAAAGATGGATCATGCACAGATCAAATATTAAGATCAGGAATTAAAGAAATATTTATATCTGCGCCTGATCCAGATGTGAGAACATATTATAAAAGTATTAAAAAGTTAAAAAAAAATAATGTAATTGTAAATGTAGGCTTAGAAAAGAATAGAACATATAATTTAAATAAATTTTTTTTTAAAAGTGTTTTAAAGAAAAAACCATTTACAAAAGTCAAAATTGCAACTTCTGCAGATGAAAAAATTGCATGGCATGATTATAAAAGTAAATGGATATCAAATAAATCAAGTCGAGAATATGCGCATAAGTTAAGATCAATGAGTCAAGCTATTTTAACTACTTCAAAAACTGTAATAAAAGATAATCCAAGATTAACTATAAGATTAAAAAAAACTTTAGAACAACATATTCCAATTATAATAATTGATAATAATCTAAAAATACCAATGAAATCAAAAATATTAAAAGATATATCTAAAAAAAGAATTATTATCTTTACTTCTAAAAAAAATAAAAAATCTGAAAATTTAATTAAATTTGGATGTGAAGTTATTTTTTGTAAATTAAATAAAAACAAAAAACTAAATTTAAAAAATATTTTTAGTAAAATATACTCATTAAAAATATCAGATTTATTAGTTGAAGCAGGCGGTATTTTTTTTACAGAATTGTTAAATAATAATTTAGTAGATGAAATTCATTTATTTAAATCCAAAATTATTATAGGAAAACATGGCAAACCGGCAATTGTTGGAAAACAACTTAGTCAATTAAATTTATTTTTAAATGAAAGAAAAAAATTCAAAGAAGACATATATACAAATTATCAGGTAAATTAATGTTTACAGGTATTATTCAAGATTTAGGAACAATAAAAAACAAAGATTTGGGTCTTTACCAAATATCTACGAATCTTGATTTGAGTAATTGTAAGGAAGGTTCTTCAATTTCTTGTAATGGAGTTTGTCTTACAGCAAAAAATATAACTCCATCAAACAACAATTCATTTAGCTTTGATGTGAATATAGGAGAAGAAACCTTTCAAAGAACAAATCTAGCTAATTCTATTTTAAAAAATGAAAAAATTAATTTAGAAAAATCGCTTCAGATAGGTGATGAAATTAGTGGTCATTTTGTTTATGGTCATGTTGACACCACAACTATTGTCAGTGAAATTTTAGAACTTGAAAATAGTTGGGAATATTATTTTGAAAAAAAATTTAATAAAAATAATAGGTTTGTTGTAGAAAAAGGATCTATTTCAATAAATGGTATTTCTTTAACAGTTGCAAAAGTAGAAAATAATACATTTATGATATCTGTAATTGATCATACATTTAATCATACTAATTTAAAATATTTAAATAAAAGTGATCAAGTTAATATTGAATTTGATTATCTTGCACGTTTTATCCTTAACAATGATTAAAGATAATATTGAAGAGTATCTATCTTCTATTGAAGATATTATTGAAGATGCAAGAAATGGAAAAATGTATATTCTTGTTGATGATCCTGATAGAGAAAATGAAGGCGATCTAATCATTCCCGCTCAATATGCGAACCCACAAGCTATTAATTTTATGGCAAAACACGGAAGAGGATTAATTTGTTTAGCTTTAACTAAGGATAGAATAGAAGAATTGGAACTTCCCTTAATGAATCCAAGTAACATAAAAAATGATTTAACTGCATTTACTGTTTCTATTGAGGCAAAAGAAGGGGTGACCACTGGAATATCTGCAACTGATAGAGCTCATACCATATCGGTTGCTGTAAACAATAATAGAAACAAGAATGATCTTGTTTATCCTGGACACGTTTTTCCTCTTATGGCTTGGGATGGCGGAGTATTAGTACGTGCTGGTCATACAGAAGCAGCAGTTGATATTTCAAAACTAGCAGATCTAAATCCTTCTGGTGTTATTTGTGAAATTATGAGTGAAGATGGTTCTATGGCGAGATTACCAGAAATTATTAAGTTTGCAAAATTACATAATTTAAAAGTAGGAACGGTTAGTGATTTAATTAAATTTAGACTTAAAAAAACTAAAATTGTCGAAAAGATCGCCGAAAGACCATTTGAAAGTGAAATGGGCTCGCAATTTATATTAAATGTTTTTCAAAATTCTATTTCTGGTGAAAAGCATTACGCTCTAGTAAAAAATCTAAGTGATATAAATGAACCTGTACTTGTTAGAATGCACAGATTGGATGTCACTAAGGATATATTTGAAGAAAAAAATATTTTTGGAAGTGAAATTAAGTCTGCCTTTCAACTTATAGAGAAGAATGGATCAGGAGCTATAGTTTTAATAAATAGTGATATGTCACCAAATATACTTAAAATGTTCAATAAAAGAAAAAGATCAAAAAATAAATTAGAACTAAGAGAATATGGTGTAGGTGCTCAGATTTTATCATTGCTACAAATAAATAAAATTATATTATTAACAAACAGTAGGAAAAGAATTATTGCCTTGGATGGATTTAATATTGAAATAGTTGATCAGAAAAAAATATGAAAAATAGAATTCTAATAGTTTCAGCAAATTATTATAAAGAAATATCGAAAAACCTTGAGTTAGGTGCAATCAATACCCTTAAAGACAATGGTTATGAATATGAAGTCATTAATGCACCGGGTTGTTTCGAAATTCCTTATTTAATTAAAAAAAATATTGATAATTTTAATGGTTTTATTTCTCTAGGATGTATTATTAAAGGTGATACTTATCATTTTGAAGTTATTGCTAATGAAACAACTAGAAAAATTATGGATCTATCAGTTGACTTTAATATACCAATTGGATTTGGTATCTTAACTTGTTACGATTTAGAGCAAGCAAAAATCAGAAGCGACACTACTCAAAAAAATAAAGGTCAAGAAGCTGCTTTAGCCTGCATACAATTATTAAAATAAAAATGCAAAATTATACCAAGTCACAAACAAGACTTGCATTTGTTCAATATATTTTTCAGAATGAATTTTTAAATGCAGATTCTTCAGTGGGTATCGAAGACTTTCAAAAGCACTTTTATAATACTAATATTGCTATAATTGATGAGAAAAAAGAATTTAGACTCAAGTTTAATAAAAATTTTTTAAATAAACTTTTTTCTAGCCTTAAAAACAATATTGATAAAAAAAAAATAATTGATGATTTGAATGACTTTATTAATATTAATCGAAAATTTGAAAAATGGGATAGTATTTTAAAATCAATAATGTTTGCTATTATTACTGAATTAAAAATTACTGATAAAAATAAATTTAAAATTGTCCTTAATGACTATTTGAATATAAGTAAAAGTCTTGTTTCTGAAAAAGAAACTAAATTAATTAATGCTATAATTCAAAAATATATAGATAAAAATGAAATCAATAAAAAATAATTTATCTGAAAAATTAATAATTAATAAATATTTTAAAAAATTAAATTTAAAAAAAAAGGGCACATTTAATTTTGAAAATGATGGAGCTTATTTAGAATTAAAAAATAAAAATTATAAACTTACTGTTACGACTGATAATATCTCTGAAAATATAGATTTTTTTTCTGATGACGACCCCAAGTCTATAGCTCAAAAAATTACAACAGTAAATCTATCAGACATTTTTGCAATGGGAGCTTTTCCTCATTCTTATCTTTTGAATTTACATTTACCAAATCATATTAATGAAAATTGGTTAAATTCATTTTCAAATGAATTAAAGAAAATACAACATAAATATGGATTTTATCTCTTAGGTGGTGATTTATCAAAATCAAATAAACTTATTGTTTCATCAACTTTTTTTGGATTTATAAAAAAGAAATTACAAATATTCCAAAATAAATTTAATTTACAAGATGATATTTTAATAACTGGGAGTATTGGTGAGTCAAAGATTGGGTTAGAAATTTTAAAAAAAAAAATTTCATCAAATATAAATTTGAAAAAATATTTTATTAAAAAATATTCATATCCAATACCTTGTAAACTTGGACCACTGATTGCAAATCATGTTAATTCAATGAAAGATATTTCTGATGGTCTAATCGGGGATTTAACTGATATGCTAAATGATAAATATGGTGCATTAATTAATGTAAATAAAATTCCATTGAGTGTTAAAACAAAACAAATGCTCAACAATAAAAATAATTTTAGATTAGAGGACCTTTTGAACGCTGGTGATGATTATGGGTTGATAATCATATCTAGTCAAAAAAATAGAAATAAAATTTTTAATATTGCTAATAAAAATAACATTAATGTTACTTTGATAGGTAAAGTAATAAGTGAAAAAGGAATTCATTTCGATTCACATTTAGATATGAAGAATATCAAGAAATTTGATCATTTCTCCTAAAAACTTGATTTTTTCAATAGTTTCTGACATATCAGCGAAAATTTTAAGGAGTTTTCAATGACAACACTGCAGGTATTAATAGTTTTATGCGGTCTAGCAGCCGTTTTATATGGTCTAGTGACATCTAGGCAAATTTTATCACTTGGTTCTGGAAATGATAAAATGCAAGAAATTGCTGGAGCAATTCAAGAAGGTGCTAGAGCTTACTTAAACAGACAGTACATGACAATAGCAATTGTGGGAGTTGTTATTTTTGCTCTTATATGGATAGTTTTTGATTTGGCATCTGGAATCGGTTTTTTGATTGGAGCATTTTTCTCTGGTGCTGCAGGTTATGTTGGCATGAATATATCGGTTAGATCTAACGTTCGTACGACACATGCTGCTAGTAAAAGCTTAGCGGAAGGTTTATCTGTATCATTCAAAGCAGGTGCTGTAACTGGAATGCTTGTTGCAGGATTTGCACTTCTTTCTATTGCAATTTTTTATTTTGTTTTGCACAACTCTGGTTCATTTCCTGGTAGAGAGATTGTTGCTCCTTTAGTTTCACTTGGATTTGGAGCATCATTAATTTCAATTTTTGCAAGGCTAGGTGGTGGTATTTTTACAAAAGGTGCTGATGTTGGAGCAGATTTGGTTGGTAAAGTTGAAGCTGGCATTCCTGAAGATGACCCACGAAATCCTGCTGTTATTGCAGACAATGTCGGAGATAATGTTGGAGATTGTGCAGGAATGGCTGCAGATCTTTTTGAGACTTATGTTGTAACAGTAGTAGCAACAATGGTTTTGGCATCAATATTCTTTATAGAAAACTCTTATACAATGATGATATTTCCCCTAGCTATTGCGGGAGTTTGTGCATTAACAAGTATAATTGGCACTTATTTTGTTAGACTTGGTAAAAATAATAATATTATGGCGGCACTTTATAGAGGGTTTGCAGTATCAGCTATTTTATCTGCAGTATTATTATATTTTGTTACTGATTATATAGTTGGTTTAAATAATGTTCTAACTGTTGAAGGAACATCTACTCAATTCACAGGAATGTCACTTTTTATTTGTGGTTTACTTGGATTGATAATTACAGGATTAATAATTTGGGTAACTGAATATTATACAGGGACTAATTATAGACCTGTTCAAAGTATTGCTCAATCGTCAACAACCGGTCATGGTACTAATGTAATACAAGGTCTTGCAATTAGTTTAGAAGCAACTGCTCTACCAGCTTTGATTATTGTTGCAGGAATTATTTCAACTTATTCCCTTGCTGGATTGTTCGGTATAGCAATTGCAGTTACAACGATGTTAGCTTTGGCTGGTATGGTAGTGGCTTTAGATGCATATGGTCCTGTAACAGATAATGCTGGCGGTATTGCAGAAATGTCAAATTTAGATGACAATGTAAGAAAAACAACCGATGCACTTGATGCAGTTGGCAATACAACTAAAGCAGTGACAAAAGGTTATGCAATTGGATCAGCAGGATTAGGGGCACTTGTTTTATTCGCAGCATATACTGAAGATCTTGATCATTTTGCTAAAGACCCAAGTAGTCCATTGTATGGAATAGAAGTTTCCTTTGATTTATCTAATCCTTATGTGGTTGTTGGATTGTTATTAGGAGGATTATTGCCATTCTTATTTGGAGCTTTAAGTATGACTGCAGTAGGTAGAGCTGCAGGTTCTGTAGTATTAGAGGTTAGAAGACAGTTTAAAGAAATTCCTGGTATTATGGAGGGTAAAGGTAAACCTGAATATGGTACATGTGTTGACATTCTTACTAAATCAGCAATTAAAGAGATGATTATACCTTCAATGTTACCTGTTCTGTCACCAATAGTTGTTTATTTCGTTATATTATTTATTGCTGGACAGTCTGCAGCTTTGTCCTGTTTAGGTGCATTATTACTTGGAGTAATTATAACAGGTTTGTTTGTTGCAATAAGTATGACTGCTGGAGGTGGAGCTTGGGATAATGCAAAAAAATTTATTGAAGATGGCAACCACGGAGGTAAAGGTAGTGAAGCTCATAAGGCTGCAGTAACAGGAGATACTGTTGGAGATCCATACAAAGACACAGCTGGACCTGCTGTTAACCCGATGATCAAAATTACTAATATTGTAGCTCTATTACTTTTAGCAGCAATATCTTTATAATAAATTTAAGGAGTAGTTGGTATCTCTTGTTGAGTACCAACTCCTCCAAATATTTTTTCAAGTAATCCTCTCCTTACTATTTCATTACTAGTCTTGTCATTTGTAAATTTTATTTTTCGAATTTCTTTAGTGTTGTATACTTTTGTATCTACGATTTGATCATTATTATTTATTTTAAATACAAAAACATAACTGTATTTTATTTCTTTTTTTAGAATTGACTTTTTTTCACTTACTTCTGAAAAATAAAAAAATTTATTTTCTATAGGGTCAATATAACTTGGATTACCAAGTTTGCTTATCAATTTTTTTTTATTTTCAAAATTGATATTTTGTAATTCATCTTGATTGATAATTTTTCCGGAAAAGGTCGTTTTATTTGAACAATTTGCTAAAATAAAAAAAATAAATATATAAATAAACAGCTTATACATTAGATGATATTACAATACTTTAAAAAAAAAGAAAATAAAGAGCAAATAATTGCAACTAAACAATATGAAACAATTTTATATGAAAGTACTATATTCTTAAATAAAAACAATTTTTTTAAAATAAAAGATTATAAAACATCTTTTGAAATCGTTTCAATTTTTTTGATAATGTTTTTTCGTATTAATTTATTGGAAATTAATAAAAATAAATATTTAAAAGTTAACGATCATTTAGTGTCGTTATTTATTGCAGATCTTGATGAATCCTTAAGAAAAAAAGGAATTGGAGATATGTCTATTGGAAAATATGTAAAGTCTTATGTTAAAAAATTCTATTTTAGGATAAGTAAGTTTCCTGCTGACAACAATCTCTATAATAATAAATCTTTTATAGAGTATCTTAAAATAACAAATTTAATTAAAAATGATGATTATGCTAATGTTTCTAGAATATTTAATAAAAAATTTGATGATTTTATAAATTCTAGAAATTGATAACTTAAATATTGATCAAAATTATGAAGATTTATCTTGAAATAATTTTAAAAACTAATAATTGGAAAAAATGGCTGTCCCGAAAAGAAAAACAAGTGTTTCAAAAAGAAATATGAGGCGATCTCATGATTCTCTAAAAAAAATAAATATCATTTTAGATAAGGATTCTGGTGAGCCAAGATTATCTCATAAAATTGACCTTTCCACAGGCATGTACAAGGGTCGAGAAATTCTAAAAAAGAAAACAAAAGAAAATAATTAAAATTATGTCTGAAGGGCAAGTTAATATTGCCATTGATGCAATGGGAGGAGAAAATAGTCCTTACAAAGTTTTAAAAGGTACTGAAATTTTTTTAAAAGAAGAAAAAAATACTAAAATAATATTTTTTGGAGATGAATTAATAATTAACAAAAATATTAAGAAGCATAAATTAAATATTTTTAATTATAAAGTTATCAATACTCAAGACACAATTTATGATGAAGATAGTGTAAATACAATTTTAAGATCAAAAAAAAATAGTAGTATTTATAAAGCACTAGAATTTGCAAAAAAAAATCTAAATTCCGGATTTGTTTCTGCAGGAAGTACAGCCGCAATTATGGTTCTTTCTCGATTACATATGGGAATGATTGATGGCATTGATAGACCAGCAATTTGTTCATTAGTACCAAACAAAAAAAATTTTTCACTTATGTTAGATCTGGGAGCTAATGTTGTAGTTAGTGGTTCGAACTTATTTCAATTTGCATTAATGGGTTATTGTTACTATTCAATAATCAATTCTAATATTAAGCCAAAAATAGGTATTTTAAATATTGGCACTGAAAATAATAAAGGTTTAGAGTTTCTTCAAGATGCTGCTGATTTAATTCAATCAAGTTTTTTAAAAGAATACTTCATAGGTTTTATTGAGCCAAATAAAATAACATCTGGAGATTGTGATATTATTGTTTCTGATGGTTATACTGGAAACATTATGCTTAAATCAGCAGAGGGTATTTCAAATTTTATAACAACCAATTTAAAAGAAATATTTAATAAATCTTTAATTAATAAAATTTCTTATAAACTAATTGAGAAGGACTTAAAAAAATTAAAAGATCAAGTTAATCCAGACATTTACAATGGAGCAACTTTAATTGGTTTAAATGGTATTTCAGTTAAAAGCCATGGTAATGCAAATCCAATTGCATTTAGTTATGCGTTGAAACAGTGCCATAATTTTATTACTAATAATCTTAATAAAAAAATTGTTGAGTCAGTGACAAACAAATGATTGATAAGCAAAACATATCAAGAGATGAAATTGCTGAAGCAATGAAAAATGAATTTGGCTTTAATAGAAAATTATGTTTGGATATAGTTAATGATATTATTGATATAATAATAGAAGGGCTTCAATCTGATAAAAAAGTCAAAATACATAATTTTGGAACCTTTAAACTTAATAACAAAAATAGCAGAATAGGCAGAAATCCAAAAACTAAGGAAGAACACAATATTCCAAGTAGAAATGTCATAACTTTTAAAGCTAGTAAAATTCTATTAAAAAATATTAATAACCAATTTAATGAATAATAAAAAATACCTTAATATTTCAGAAGTATCTGAAATGCTAAAAATTGAAGAACATAAAATTAGGTATTGGGACTCGAAAGATCCTAAAACAAATAAATATAGAATTGAGGGTATTTCAACTAAAAGTAAAGGTGGAACAAGATATTTTAACAAAGAAAATATCAAAAAACTTCAGATGTTAAAAAGTATCCTTTATGACGGTAAAAAACAAAATTATTCTATTCATTTGGCTGAAAAGATTTTAACAGCAAATAACAAAAAATCTTATCAAAAATACAATAAAGATACGGATAATCAATATTATGATAATGATCAAAAAATAGAACAGATTCTTAATAAAATGAGATTATTGTTGAAAAATAATAATAATTAATTTTTTTTTAAAAAAAAATGTATATAAATCAGTAATTTAAATTAATAATTTATACAAAAAATTAAAAAAAAAAAGTTATTTTTAATGTTTAATTTGTTCGTCAATTAAAATATATGAACTTCATCTTATTAGTAAGGAAACAAACTATAAGGAGTTTTTATGTTAAATAAGACTAGTCTAATAGGCATCATTGCTGCAACAATAGCTTTTATAGCTGTTCCAGCTTTTGCTGCCGATACTTTCTTAGGTGAAGGTGATTTTGTAGGTATTACATTTTGGATTGTTTCAATTGGAATGTGGGCATCTACTATTTTCTTCTTTTATGAAGGTATGAGAGTTTCTTCTAAATGGAGAACTTCAATGGTTGTTGCAGGGTTAATTACTTTTATAGCTGCTGTACACTACATGTATATGAGAGACTTTTGGGTTGCTACAGGAGAGTCACCAACAGTATATAGATATATTGATTGGATCTTAACTGTTCCACTTCAAATGGTTGAATTCTTTTTAATTCTAGTTGCTGCCGGCGCAGCTGTATCTAGTGGCGCTTTCTATAGATTGCTCATTGGTACACTCGTCATGATAGTTGGTGGTTACCTTGGAGAAGCAGGTCATATTTCAGTATTACTTGGTTTCATCATTGGTATGATCGGTTGGGCTGTAATCATTTGGGAAATTTTCCGAGGTGAAGCAAGTCAAGCTGCTACAACTAAAGAATCAGTAACTTCAGCATTTAATGCAATGAGATTAATTGTATTAGTTGGTTGGGCAATTTATCCTCTTGGATATGTATTCGGTTTAATGATGGGTTCGGTTGATGCTGATACTCTAAACTGGATCTATAACCTTGCTGATTTTATTAATAAAATCTTATTCGGTTTAATTATTTGGAACGCTGCTGCTAAAGACTCAGCTACTGCATAATTAAATACTTATAAAACTTAAAAAAACCCTCTAAATAGAGGGTTTTTTTTATTAAATTATTGACTTAATTTTTCAATATATGTATTTGGGCACGCGATGAAAACATTCTCTTTGAAAAAAAGTGATATTAAGAAAAAGTGGGTTTTAATTGACGCTAAAGACGCAGTTTTGGGAAGACTTGCTGTTATTTCTGCAAATATCCTTAGAGGTAAAAATAAGCCTGAATATACCCCTAACCAAGACTGTGGCGATAATTTGATTATAATCAATTCTGATAAAATTCATCTAAAAGGCAAAAAAGCTGATAATAAAATATATTACAGACACACTGGATATCCAGGAGGAATAAAAGAGACAACTCCTAATAAAATGAAAGAAAAAAACAAATCTGATGAAATGATCAAACTTGCAATAAAAAGAATGATCCCTAGAGGTCCATTAGGAAGGCAACAATTATCTAATTGCAAAATTTACAGAGATGAAAATCATAAACATGAAGCTCAAAATCCTAAAATAATTGATATAGCATCAATGAATATTAAAAATAAAATTTAATTATGGAAAATCAAGAAAATCAAACTGAAAATATCCTAGATAATAAAGAAAGAGCTTACGCTACTGGAAAAAGAAAAAATTCTATTGCAAGAGTGTGGTTAAAAAGAGGTAGTGGTGAAATTAAAATTAACGGCAAATCTCTAGATAAATACTTTTCAAGACCCGTACTACAAATGATAGTTAACCAGCCTTTAGATGTCATTAAAGCTGACAATGCATATGAGATTATGGCTTCAGTAAAAGGCGGTGGCCTCTCAGGTCAAGCTGGTGCTATAAGACATGGTATTAGCAAAGCATTAAGTTTATACGATCAATCAAATAGACCACCTCTCAAAAAAGTTGGTTTTCTTACTAGAGATTCAAGAGTTGTTGAAAGAAAAAAAGCTGGTTTAGCTAAAGCCAGACGTAGTTACCAATTCTCTAAAAGATAAATTTTCATGAAAAATAAGATTAAAGTAGCCGTTTTAGGCTCAACGGGCTATGTTGGAATGGAGTTAGTAAAAATCCTATCAAATCATTCTTACGTAGATATAAATTTTCTAGGATCAGAAACTATTCATAACACTTATCTTAATAATATTGATAATACACAAGAATATAATCAACTTCCTCTTTTAAGTCCGAATAATAGTTTTAATACTGAAGATAGTGATTATGTTTTTTTAGCTTTACCTCATGCGGTATCTAATAAATATGTAAAAAAATATTTTAATAAAATTAATATTATAGATTTATCTGCTGACTTTAGATTAGATAATTTTCATGTATATAAAGAAAACTATGGCAATGAACATGAGTGCAAAGAGCATTTAAACAATTTTATCTATGGTCTCGCTGAAATAAATAGAGATAAAATAGAAAATTCAAAAAATATAGCGGTACCTGGATGTTATCCAACTTCTATTTTATTACCACTAATACCTTTAATTAAAAATAAATTAATTGATACCAAGAATATAATTATTGATTCTAAATCAGGTTATAGTGGAGCAGGAAAGAAATTTGATTTCAATAAAATGAAATCAAAAAATGATTATAATTTTTACAATTATAATACAAATAATCACAGACATATTGCAGAAATTAAACAAGAACTTAATAAACATAGTTCAGAAAATGAAGTAAAGTTTTCATTTAATCCTCACATTCTTCCTAATTTTAGAGGTATGATTTCTACAATTTATTGTAATCTCAATAATAGTATAAAAAAAACTGATGTCATAAATTTATTTAAAGACTTACAAAAAATTCATCCTTTTATAAAATATATAGATAATGATCAAACCCTTGATTTTTTTTCTGTTCAAAATTCTAATTATTGTAAAATAAAAATTTTTAATCATCATAGTGAGGATAAAATTATCATTGTTAGCGCAATAGATAACCTAATCAAAGGTGCTGCCGGTCAAGCAGTACAATGCTTTAATATAGCAGAAAATATTCAAGAAACAGTATCTTTAGTATGATTAAATATTTTACAGTTTTCCTACTTTCTCTTTTTATAGTTTCATGTGGATATCCTGATATTGATAATGTACCTGATTTTAAAGGCACCAAATTAACTAATGAAGAATTATTAGATTATTGTAGTATTTCTAATACTGATAAAAAAGATATAGATAAATGTATTAATGATTATAAAAGTTAAATTTAGTTATGAGTAAACTTAATATTTGTATAGCGGGATTGGGAAATGTTGGATCAGCACTAGTTGAAACAATTGAAGAAAATAAAAATTATTTCTTTGATAAAACAGATATAGAACTAAACATAGTTGGAATATCTGCAAGAACAAAAAATAAGAAAAGAAATTTTAATATATCAAATTATACTTGGTATGATGATCCAAGAGAAATGTCTAAAGATGATAATTGTAACGTAATTGTTGAATTAATTGGTGAAGAAAAAGGAATTAGTTATGAAATAATTGAAACAGCATTAAAAAATAAAAAACATGTTGTAACAGGCAATAAAGCTTTAATAGCTAATCATGGAAAAGAATTATTTGAATTAGCTAATACACATTCACTAGCTTTATCATATGAAGCTGCTGTTGCAGGTGGCATACCAGTAATAAAAACAATAAAAAATTCTATTAGTTTAGATAGAATTAATAAAATTTCTGGGATTTTAAATGGAACTACAAATTACATTTTAACAAAAATGCAGCAAGATAATTTGTCCTTTGATGCAGTTCTTAAAGTTGCTAAAGATAAAGGATTTACTTCTGATCAGGAATCAAAATTAGATATTGGTGGATATGATGCAGCGCACAAGTTAACAATATTATCAACTATATGTTTTAAATCAAATTTAAACTTTAATAATAATTATATTGAAGGAATTTCAAATATTAAAATTGAAGATATTAATTTTGCTGAAAAATTAGGGTATAAGATAAAATTAATATCTGAATCTTGCATAATTGAAGGAAAGATTTCAAACTTTACTTCACCAAAATTAGTTTCAATGGATCATCCCTTAGCAAATGTTGATAATGCTCTTAATGCGATTAATATAGAAACTATACATCTAGAAAATTTATTTTTAGAGGGTGAAGGAGCAGGAGGAAAACCAACTGCCAGCTCTGTCTTGTCTGATTTATATGATATATCTCAGAATGAAAAATTTGATAATTTAGGTTTTAAAATTGATAAGTTAAAAAACTTTGAAAAATATTCAGCAGAAAATATAATTAATAGTTATTACCTAAGAATAATGACAGAAGACAAACCTGGCGTTCTCTCATCAATTACTAATTATTTTAGTGATTTTGATATATCTGTTAAAAAAATACTTCAACTTCCCGAGAGTTCTGAAGAAAATAAACCTATACCTATTATAATAACTACTCATAATATTCAGAAAGAAAAATTAAGTAATGTAATTAATAAAATTGAGGGTTTAGAATTTGTAAAAGAAAAAATTACTGTTCTTGCTATTCATGATAATTAATTAATGTGAATATTGAAAAATCATTATCCGATAAATTTTGGGAAGAAAAGCAAATAGACTTTAAGCACATACAAGCTCTTTCACAAAAAAAATCAATATCTGAAATTTTTTCAAAACTTCTAATTTCAAGAGGTGTCTTCGAAGATAATTATGATAACTATATAAATCCCAATCTTTTAAATAATCTTCCGGATCCTTTTGAACTTAAAGATATGAAAAAAGGAATTGAAAGATGTATTGAGGCTCTAAAAAATAATGAAAAGATTGGAATAATCGCTGATTATGATGTTGATGGATCTACTTCTGCTTCAATTTTATATAAATTTTTAAATAATTTTACCAATAATATTGTTTGTAAAATTCCGCATAGATTATTGGAGGGTTATGGTCCAAATGTTAGGCTTATGAATGAAATGCTTAATGAAAAAATTACACTTTTGTTTACACTGGATTGTGGTACATCAGCATTTAACTCGATTGATTTGCCAAATTACAAAGATATTGAAGTTATAGTTATAGATCATCATTTAAGTGAATTTAAACTGCCAAAAGTTCACTCGGTAATTAATCCAAATAGATTTGATGAAAACAATGATTATAAAGATTTTGCTGCAGTAGCAGTAACTTTTCTTTTTTTAATGGGTTTAAGAAAGCAAATTAGAGAATTAAAATTATTTCCAAATATAAAAGAACCAAATTTGATGTCATATTTAGACTTAGTTGCTGTTGGAACAATTTGCGATATTGTTAATATTAATAATTACAATAGATCAATTGTCAGTAAAGGTTTGGAGCTCATTAAAAGTCGAAAAAATAAATCAATAACTAAAATATTAGATAACTCTAATATCAATCATGAACCTTTAGCTAAAGATATTGGTTTTGTCTTAGGACCGCAAATTAATGCTGCGAGTAGAATTGATGACTCTTCTTTATCCTCCAGACTTCTGATATCAAATGATGATTCTGAAATAGAAACTATTTCTAGAAAATTATTTTTAATTAATGAAAAAAGAAAATTAATTGAACAAAATATATTTAATGAAGCAATTGAGCAAATAAAAGATCAAGAAAATAAAAAATTTATTATTGTTTTTAAAGAGAATTGGCATCAAGGTGTTCTAGGTATAGTTGCCAGTAAAATAGTAGCTCTCTATAACAAGCCAACATTTGTATTTTCTTTTATTAATAATATTGGATCAGGCTCAGGCAGATCTATAGATCAAATTGATATTGGAAGTATTATCCTTGAGCTTAAGGCCAATGATTTAATCGAAGATGGTGGTGGTCATAAAATGGCAGTAGGTTTAAAAATAAATAAAAAAAAATTAGATAAAATAGATAAATTCTTAGTTAAAAAATTTGATTCATACCACGATAATTTTTTCGAAAAAAAAATATTTTATGACAGTGAAATTTCTGTAAATCAAATAAACAAAGATTTTTTAGATAATTTAGAATTATTAGAACCTCACGGCAAAGGTAATGAAGAGCCTCAATTTTTAATCAAAGATATAGTGATTGATCAGGTAAAAAATTTAAAAAATAAACATATTTTGATTTTTTTTAAAAATGATTTAGGTGAAAATTTAAAAGGCATATCATTCAACACTATGAATACCCTAATTGGTGATTATCTTATGAAGTTTAATAAATTTAAATTTCATATTTTGTGTTCTATTAAAAAAGATAACTTCTCTAGTAGTCAGATGCCTCAAATACTGATCCATGATGTGAAAGTAATCAATTAAATAATTTGAAAAAAATCAAAATATCTACTATATACCAACGACGTGTCCCCTTCGTCTATCGGTTAGGACATCAGGTTTTCATCCTGAAAAGAGGAGTTCGACTCTCCTAGGGGATGCCACTAATTTAAGGGCATAGAATTATTGATCCTACCG
The DNA here is from genome assembly GCA_902615745.1 of uncultured Alphaproteobacteria bacterium. GTDB lineage: Bacteria > Pseudomonadota > Alphaproteobacteria > HIMB59 > CACPNW01. The sequence goes on from CACMQB010000002.1 coordinate 95,104, forward strand.
AATTCCTTGATTGAATTAACTCGTGAGCCTCACTAGCTTCAGATAATTTAAATTTTTTGAATATATTAGGCTTAATTTCTTTATTTTTAATTTTTGAAAATAATTTGTTACTGCACTTCATTAATTCTTCTGAATTACGGATATAATGCATTAATGTTGGTCTAGTATAATATAAACTTTTAGGATTAAATGTACTATGAAGATTGACATCATTTATCATTCCAGATGATTGTCCGAAAGATACCATTAGTCCTCTAAATTTTAGACATTTTATAGATATATCAAATGTATCTTTACCAACTCCATCATAAACAACATTTACTCCTTCATCGTTTGTCAATTTTAAAACACTACTATGAACATCATTTTGTTTATAATTAACAGTAAATTCACATCCGTTTTGTTTTGCTAAAGATGCCTTTTCATCTGTACTAACAGTACCAATCATTTTAGCTCCTATGGATTTAGCCCATTGACTAGCAATTAAGCCGACACCTCCTGCAGCTGCATGAAATAAAAAAACTTCATCTTTTTGTAATTTGTACAATCTTTCAAAAAGATATTCTACGGTCATTCCCTGCAATAATATTGAAGCAGCTTCATCATTTGAAATATATTCTGGTAATTTTACAACTCTTCCGGCATCAAAATCTCTAACTTCGCAATAAGCGCCAATTGGAGGGCTAAAGGAGTAAGCTACTCTATCACCAACTTTTAAGTTTGATACATTATCTCCAATTTCTATAACATTTCCTGCTGCTTCTACGCCTAAACAAAAAGGGATTTCTACAGGTAGTGGGTATATGCCTGTTCTATGATACGTATCTATGTAGTTAATACCAATTGAAGTTTGATTAATTCTAACCATATTTTCTTCAACATTTTTAGGTAAGTCATAGTTTTCATATTTTAAAACTTCTGGACCACCTAGTTTACTGACTACAACTCTATTTGGCATAATTATTCTTTAAGTTTTTATATACTAATTCGAATTCTTTTAAACATTCTGGATTAGCCAATGATTCTTCATTTTCAATACTTTCACCATTAATTAATTTTTTAATTAAAATTTCAACTATTTTACCACTTCTAGTTCTTGGTATTTCACTTATAGCATATATTTGTGAGGGAATATGCCTGTAAGAAAGATTAATTTTTATTTCATCTATTATTTTAGACCTTAAATTTTCATTAAATTCAAAATTTTTATTCAAGACAACAAATAGTATAATTTGTGTATCATTTTTTAATTTATATTCCACTGCAACAGCTTCTTGAACTTCTGTAATATTTTCAATTACTCTATAAATTTCTGCAGTACCTATTCTTACTCCTCCAGAATTTAGAGTTGCATCTGATCGGCCATAAATTACATAACCGTCATTTATAGTTTTTTCAATATAATCTCCATGATACCAAATGTTTTCATATTTACTAAAATAAGAATTAAAATATTTTTTATTATCATGATCGTTCCAAAAATATAAAGGCATTGATGGAAAAGAGGATTTACATACTAGTTCTCCTTTTTGATTTTCAATTGAATTTCCTTTTTCATCAAATACATCAACATCCATTCCAAGAGCTTTACACTGAATTTCACCACTATAGACATCCATTAACGGATTACCGGTAACAAAACACGAAACTAAATCAGTACCACCACTTATAGATTCAAGATGAATATTTGATTTGATGTTTTCATAAACGTATTCAAATGATTCATTAACCAAAGGAGATCCTGTTGAAGCTAATGTATTTAAATTATTTAATTTAAAACTTTCTTTAATTTTAATTTTATTATTTTTTAAAGTATCTAAATATTTTGCACCAGTGCCAAAAAAATTAATGCCTTCTTCTTCTGCTATTTCAAAAAGATGTTTATTATTGGGAATAAAAGGGGATCCATCATATAAAATTATTGTTGCTTTTGATGCCAAAGCAGAAACTAACCAATTCCACATCATCCACCCACAAGTAGTGAAATAAAAAACTCTATCTTTTTCATTAATATCACAATGTAGTACATGTTCTTTTTTATGTTGTATTAGTGCTCCGCCAGAACTGTGAACAATACATTTTGGTACTCCAGTAGTTCCACTCGAATAAAGAATATACAGTGGGTGATTAAAATTAAACTTTTCAAATTTATTATATGCAATTTCTTGTTGTAAAATCTTACACAAATTATCGTATTCAAAATCTAATTGATAATTTTTTTCATTAAATTCATATGGTATTAAAATAATTTTTTCTATACTTGGGATATTATATACAACATCTTTTATAATTTTTGTCGTATCAATTTTTTTATTGTTGTAAAAATAATAATCTGAAAATAATAATACTTTTGGTTCAATTTGTTTAAATCTATCTATAATTGCTTTTTTACCAAAATCTGATGAACATGATGACCAAATAGCACCTAATTGTGCTGTTGATAAAAATGAAATTACAGTTTCAGGTATATTAGGAAGTATAGCAGCTATCCTATCATTTTTTTCAATGTTATTATTTTTTAAATAATTTGCAAATTTCAAAACTGCACTTTTAAGCTCTCTCCAAGTGTAATTTCTTTTAATTTTTTTTTCAGAGTGAAATATTATTGCATCATCATCATCATCTCTTGTTAAACAATTTTCAGCATAATTTATCTTACATTCATCAAAAAATTTATTATTAGTAAATTCAGGTGCTGATTTAAAAATTTTACCTTTTTTTTCACCAACAAAATTTGTAAAATCCCATACATTGGTCCAAAATTCATTTTTACGTTTTATGCTCCAATTATGCAAGTCAGCATAATTTTTTATATTTAAACTTTTATCTAGTTGATTAATAAATTTGTGGAGGTTTGTTTTTTTATTATTTGGAGACCACAACTTTATGTTGTGCATAACAATTTAATTCTTTTTTTGGTCTTCTTTAAGAGATCTAACTCTGACAATAACATCAATATTATGCAATGAGAGACAAGCAGGAATAGAAGGTATATCAAGATTAATATTTTTTGTAGGTATATCATGAATCTTACCTTCATCTTCAATATACAAATGATAATGAGATTTATTATTATTACAATAGAGTGATTTATTTTGATCAACAACTATTTCTCTTATTAATCCTAATGAGGTAAATTGTTTTAAGGTGTTATAAATTGTAGCCATAGAAATTTTTCTATCTTCTTTTTTTACTTCATCAAAAAGATTTTCAGCAGAAATATGCCTGTCACCTTTTTCAAAAATTAATTTAGCTAAAATTCTTCTTTGTTTTGTTGGTCTTATACCGCTTTTCTCTATTTTTTTCAGTGCGCGGCTGTAAGGACTTAGAGGATCAATTACTTTGTTTTCTATTCTCATAATATTATAATAAGTAATGAATTACATTTTTTCTGCAATTTTTCTATATTTTTTTTTAGGTTTTCTCTTGTATATCTTTCAAAGGCGCATTGTTTTTAATAAATCAGGACATCCAGGCACACCAAATGATTATAACCTGGATAATACACAAGAAGTTTATATTAAGACTGAGGATAACTTAGAACTCTTATCATGGTACCATAAAGGAAATAATTCACTCCCTTTACTTGTCTATTTTCATGGGAATTCTTTTCATATCGGAGACAGAGCTAACAGAATCCAGAGGTATATTGAAAAGAATTGGAGCGTTCTTTTAGTTTCCTGGAGAGGTTTTGGAGGTAATGAAGGAAATCCAACAGAAAAAAATTTATATAAAGATGCAGAAGCAGTATTAAAATGGATTAAAAATAATACTGAATTTAAATTCAAAGAATTAGTGATTTATGGAGAATCACTCGGATCTGGTGCTGCAGTAGAATTAGGTACAAGGTATAAATTTTTATCTATTGTTTTAGAGGCACCATTTACATCAATCAATGATATTGCAAAAAAAAAGATATAAAATATTTCCAACAAAATATTTAGTTAAAGATAAGTTCGATAACTTCAGTAAAATTGATAAAATAACCTCACCATTACTTATTATTAGTGGAAAAAAGGATGAAATTGTACCACATGAACACAGTATTAAGCTTTATGATAAAGCAAAAGTAATAAAAAAGAGTGTTTTTATTGACGAAGCAATACACAATAATCTATATGATTTCGGGATTGAAAAAGACGTAATTGGCTTTAATTTAAAATTATGGAAATAGATCTAACAACATCATATGTAGGCATTTTAAGTCTTATTGTATTTGTTCTTGCATATGCTGTTGTAATGGCTGAAGAATTTAGCCATTTAAGAAAATCTAAACCAGTTATTATTTCAGCTGCTGTAATATGGGGGATTATAGCTTTCCATTTTTCTTCTGATAAGCAATATGCCAAAGAAATTGAGTATGCGTTAGAGCATAATATCTTAGAATTTGCAGAACTTTTCCTATTTCTTCTCGTTGCTATGACTTACATCAATGCTCTAGAAGAAAGAAAAGTTTTTGATGTAGTCAGATACCAATTAACATCAAGGGGATTTAGCTTTAGACAATTATTTATATTCACAGGTATAATTACTTTTTTCTTATCTCCTATAGCTGATAACTTAACAACTGCACTAGTCATGTGCTCTGTAGTCATGGCCTGTGGTAAAGGTAATACAAAATTTATATCAATTGGTTGTATTAATATAGTTGTTGCAGCAAATGCAGGTGGTGCTTTTAGTCCATTTGGAGATATAACTACCTTAATGGTATGGCAGGCTGGTATTGTCGAATTTTTTACATTTTTTAAAATTTTTTTTCCTTCTGTAGTTAATTACATAATTCCCGCAGCAGTTATGTATTTCTTTATTCCAAATGCAAAACCACAAATTAGTTCTGATAGAGAATATATGAAAAGAGGCGGACGAGTAATTATCTTTTTAGGTTTGCTTACAATTTTTAGTGCTGTAAACTTCCATAATATTCTTCACTTGCCTCCAATGCTTGGCATGATGTTTGGTCTTGGTCTTCTTGGATTATATTCTTTTTATTTACAAATTACACATGATCCATCTGTTGAAGATGAAAAATTTGATTTCTTTAGAAAAGTTTCAAGAGCCGAATGGGACACATTGTTATTCTTCTTTGGAGTAATTCTAAGTGTAGGCGGTTTAGGATTTATAGGTTATCTGACTGTTGTTTCGGAGTTCTTATATATTGGTCTTGGCCCAACAATGGCTAATTCTATGGTAGGTGTTCTTTCAGCTATCGTAGATAATATACCAGTTATGTTTGCTGTAATTACTATGAGACCGGAAATGTCAATTGATCAGTGGTTACTCGTTACATTAACAACAGGAGTGGGTGGTAGCCTATTGTCAATTGGTTCAGCTGCAGGTGTAGCACTTATGGGACAAGCTAGAGGATATTATACATTTTTTGGACATTTAAAATGGACTCCAGTTATATTTATTGGTTATGTAGCAAGTATTTATCTTCACGTTTTAATGGCTGACTTGCCTTGGTAATTTAAATTATCAATTAATAGAAAAATAATCATACTTAGTATTAAAATTACACCAGCAACAAAAGAAGCTTCGTTAAATTTATAAACACTAATCAATTTAAATAAGTAAGATGGTAAGGTATCAAAGTTTTGATCTTTAAAAAATGATATTATTGTAAAATCACCAAAAGTAATAACTGTCGAAAATGCAAAAACAAAAATTATATTTTTCTTAATCATTGGGAGCAAGATAATAAAATAATTTCTTATGCTTATTCGGAAAGTTTGCTGAAAATTTTCAAAATTTAAAAATATATTTTTCAGATTATTAAAAATTATCAATATAGAAAAGGGTAATAAGAAAAGACAATTTATCAAAACTATCACAAAATATTTGAAAAATTGCAGATATCTTAATTCACCTAACACAATAAAATAACCAAGACTAAATATAATTGGAGAAATAATTATTATTGAAGAACTTAATAAAAAAATTGATTGCTGAAAAATCATATTTTTATAATTTATTACAAGTATAGATGAAATTATAAACCCAGATATACTAACAATTATTCCTGTAGTAACTGAAATAATAAGAGAGTTAAAAAAAGATCCTAAAAATTTTTCATTAATTAAAGATAAATAAATACCATTATTTATAAAATGATAAATTACAGAAATTATTGGAGAAAAAAGAAATATCGAAAAAAAAACAATTATTAAAAAATCTATAATTTTTATAGCTTTGTATTCTTGATGAGGATGAATAAAATTAATTTGATCTATTTCAAAAAAATTTGAACCTTTTAATTTGTAAAAACCAATAAATAAAAAAAATAAACAGATAAAAATTTGTAAAAAACTGAGTAATATTGCTTTATTAAAATTTAGTTCAAAAAGTGCATATTGATAAATTGCCACCTCAATTGTAGAATACATAGGTCCACCACCTAACGCCATTACTATTGCAAAACTTAAAAAACAAAGAGAGAATATTATTGAGAACACAGTAAAAAAATTTTGTCTTATATAAGGCATCTCTAATTTTAGAAGATTGCCAAAAAAAGTAATGTTTAGAGAGATAGATATTTCATAATATTTTAAAGGAATACTATTTAAGGATTGAAAAAATAATCGGGTAGCAAATGGTGTATTTAGAAGTATATGGGCAATTAAAATTGCTTTTATTCCAAAAATTGTCTCTATCGATAAATTCTCGTACAAATTAAAATACGAGTTATAAAAACCATTATTTCCAAAGAGTTTAATTACTGCAAACACAATTAAGATTGTCGGTATTACAAAGCAAAAACCACAAAGAGAAATGATAAATTTAATAATTTTTAAATTCTTATGTCTATTCAATGCTAATGCGAATGGAATAGCTAAAAAACAACTTAATAGTGCTGAAAGAAAAGCTTGATAGAGTGAGAAATAAATTAGACGATGTGTATAAGAATTTTGAAAGAAATTATAAATTACCTCTAAATCAAAGTTAATTTTTGAAAAAATACCTACGAAAGGCAATAGGATTATTAATCCAAAAAAAAATAATACTGAATAATTATATTTATAATACAATTTATTTACGAGGCATTAAGCCACTCATCAATCCATTTTTCTTTATTCTTATTAATTTCTTTTGGATCCATTTGAATAAAGTTAGGAACATCTAGTTTATCAAATGCCTCAGGTAAATCTTTTATATTTGTAACAGGGTACATAATATTTGTTGATGGTATGACTGATTGAAATTCTTTTGATAACATAAAGTTAAGAAATTTATTTGCTAAATCTTTATTTTGTGAATTATTTAAAATGCCTGCAAATTCAATTGTTATATAATTTCCCTCTTCAAAAGTTGTAGCAAGAATATCATACCTTTCTTCAAACATTATATGTGCGGCTGGAGATGTAGTATAACTTAATACCATGTCAGCTTCTCCTGCCATAAAAAAATTATAATATGCATCTGTCCATCCTTTGGTAACGGAAATAATTTTTTTATTTAATTTTTTCCATTCATCCCCGGCTTTATCTCCATATAATGCTTTCATCCAAGTTAATAATCCTAAACCAGGAGTAGAGGTTCTCGGGTCTTGAATTACAATTCTAGCATTAGTAGAATTAATCAACTCATCCATTGATTTTGGAGGTGTAGCTAAATTTGCTTCATTATACACAAAAGAAAAGTATCCATAATTATATGGAACAAATTTACTACTTTCCCATTTTAATGGTAAATTAATTAAGTTGTTAATGTCATTGATATTATGAATTGTAAAAAGCTCAGATTGTTCAGCTAAATCAAATAAATTCATATCAAGACCTAAAACTATATCTGCCTTTGAAGTATCACCTTCTAAAATAACTTTATTCAATAATGTTGCGGCACTGTCTACAGCAACAAATTCTACATCTGCATTATGTTTTTCTTCAAATATTTTTTCAATTATGGGTCCTGGACCCCACTCTGAAACAAAAGAGTCGTAAGTGTATATAGTTAGTTTCTCTGCATAGATTGAAAAAGATATAAATAAGGTAGTAAAAAAAATTAGTATTGTTTTCATGTTTCCTCCGCTGGCATTATCCAGATCAGGTTAAAAGGGTATAAATCTCAGCATTTAAGCACCCCTATTTTAATTATAATAAATATTATTTTAGAAAACAAACATAAAAGATTGTTTTTAGGTTATTTATGAATATAACAAATTTTTTCGGGGAGTAGCGCAGCCTGGTAGCGCACCTGGTTTGGGACCAGGGGGTCGAAGGTTCGAATCCTTTCTCCCCGACCATAGAAAAATGTTTAACTTTCATTCAACAGCTAGCTTGATTTTTGGTAATGAAACAGCAGTTAATTCAACTGATCAAATTGTAAATTTGTTAGGAAAAAATATTTTTTTAATAACTGATGAAGTATTAACAGAATTAGGATTGTACGATAAAACAATTAAAAAACTTCAATCATACTCAAATATAAATATATTTAATAAAGTTGAGTCTGATCCTTCAAAATCTACTTTATTAAAAGCATTTGATGAAGCAGCAGATTTCAAATCAACTGGAGTTTTAGGTTTTGGAGGCGGTTCATCTATGGATGTTGCAAAACTTATATCTTTACTTCTTGGGTCTAATCAGAATATCGATACGATATGGGGGGTTAATAATGCAAAAGGTCCAAGAATACCACTTGTACTAATTCCTACAACAGCAGGAACTGGTTCAGAAGTTACACCAATTTCAATAATTACGATGGATGACAAAGAAAAAAAAGGTGTTTCTTCAAAACTTATTTTACCTGATCTTGCTATTTTAGATCCATCATTAACTATTAATCTACCTCCAAATATAACTGCATCAACTGGAATAGATGCTATGGTTCATGCAATCGAAGCTTACACTTCTATAAATCCTAACAACAATCCTATTTCAAAAATGTTATCTATAGAAGCACTCAAGTTTCTTGGATCATCAATTAAAACTGCTGTATTTGAGGGGCATAATATAAATGCCAGATCAAATATGCTATATGGATCAATGTTAGCAGGTAAAGCTTTTGCAAATTCTCCAGTAGCAGCAGTACATGCCTTGGCATATCCTATAGGAGGTCTCTTTAATATCTCTCATGGACTTTCAAACTCGTTAGTTCTTCCAAGTGTTATGAAATTCAATTCCATAAATAAAGAAACAAAAAAAAATTACGCTAATCTTGCACCATTTGTATTTAAAGATTTAGATAATAGCAAAAGTGATGAGATTGTGTGTAACAATTTTATAGACAGTTTAGAAAGTTTGTCTAAGGAACTTAAATTACCTTACAGGCTAAGAGATTTAGAAATTCCTGAGGAAGCTTGTCAATTGATGGCTAGTGAAGCAATGAAACAAACTAGATTATTAGTTAATAATCCGCGTAAAATTGAAGAATCTGACGCTTTTAATATATACAAATCTGTTTGGTAGATTTTGTTTACTTATAACTTAATTTACCTATTTAAATAAAATAGACCTTAATGATAAAATCAACAGTTAATCAATTTTCAAATTCTCTTGGGTTAAACAAAGATGAATATATTCCAGAGGGCAGAGCTTCCTTTTCACTGTTTAAAATTGAAATTCTATCAGGATTAACTGTTGCAATCGCTCTTGTTCCAGAAGCAATTGCATTCGCTTTTGTAGCAGGTGTAGCACCTCTTTCAGGTTTGTACGCAGCTTTCATAGTAGGATTAGTAACTGCAATTTTTGGTGGGAGACCTGGAATGATTTCGGGAGCAACAGGAGCATTGGCTGTTGTTATGGTTTCATTAGTATCGGAACATGGAGTTCAATATTTATTTGCCACAGTAATACTTATGGGAATTTTACAATTTCTTGCAGGAATTTTTAAATTAGGAAAATTTATGCGAATGGTTCCTCAACCTGTAATGCTAGGTTTTGTAAACGGTTTAGCTATTGTAATTGGTTTATCTCAATTACATCAATTTCAAATATATAATTTTGATGGAACATTTACATGGATGTCAGGGGAGGTGCTTACATATTCTTTAGTATTAGTTTTCTTAACCATGTTAATCATATGGTACTTGCCTAGGGTTACTAAATTCATACCATCTACATTAGCTGCAATTCTTCTTGTGACTTTTTTAGTTTTACTTTTAGATTTACCTGTTCCAAGAGTGGGTGATTTAGCAAGTGTAGCAGGAGGTCTTCCAAATTTTTCTATTCCAACAGTTCCACTTAATTTAGATACTTTTTTTATTATATTTCCTTACGCAATTATTTTAGCGGCAATTGGATTAATTGAAAGTTTATTAACTCTTAATCTTGTAGGAGAAATAACGAACAAAAAGGGTGGGACAAGACAAGAGTGTTTAGCGCAAGGTGTCGCTAATGGTATAACAGGATTTTTTGGCGGTATGGGTGGTTGCGCAATGATTGGACAATCAATGATAAATGTAAAATCAGGAGGCAGAACAAGAATTGCTGGCATATCAGCAGCAATTTTTTTACTAATTTTTATTCTTTATACATCAAATTTAATTGAACTTATTCCTATAGCATCATTAGTAGGGGTTATGTTTATGGTCGTAATTGGAACATTTGCTTGGAATTCACTAAAATTATTATTTGTTGTTCCTCGTTCAGATGCATTGGTAATTGTTTTAGTTACCTTAATAACTGTATTAGAAGATTTAGCAGTTGCTGTAGTTGCTGGCGTTATTATTAATGCGTTAGTATTTGCTTGGAAATCTGCTTCAAGAATTAGAGCAATTGAAAGACAATCGAGAACAGAAAAGGGTGCTAAGGTATATGAAATTGAAGGACCTCTTTTTTTTAGCTCAACTAATAGTTTTTTAGAAATTTTTAAACCTGCAGAAGATCCTAATTTAGTAATAATAGATTTTGCAAATTCAAAAGTTATTGATCAATCTGCTTTAAAAGCAATTGAGGATATTGCAGAAAGATATTCCAAATTAGGCAAACAAGTAAAGTTAAGACGTCTTACGAAGGACTGCCACAGTCTTTTAAGAAAAACAGGTCAATTGATAGTTGATAGTGATGATGATCCAGATTACGGTATAGCTGTAGATTATAGTGTTAAGCTTGGCATATTTGGTAAATAATTAATTCTTGCTTTTTAAATTCCAAAATATAACGTTTAGTAGAAATGACTCTTATCGGAAAATGCGCGTGCGGTTCAGTAAATTATAAAATAAAAGATAAACCTTTGTTCACTCAAGCTTGTCATTGTAATAACTGTAAAATTTCTACAGGCTCTTCTTTTGTTATACATACAATGATTTTTGAAGATGATTTTGAATTAAATGGTAATGTTGAATCTACACTGCTCCCTACAGGCAGTGGAAAAGGTTATCGAGCATATTTTTGTAATAATTGTGGTGTTTATTTATATTGTAAATACAATGTTGCAAAATCTCGAATTGCAATAAGAACAGCTACACTCGACCAACCAATAACACCGCAAGCACATATTTTTGTGAAAGATAAAGATCCTTGGATTGAAATTATTAACAAAGATATTTGCCATGAAGCCATGTATGATCGAGAATCAACTTGGCCAAAAGAGAGCTTAAGAAGACTGTCAGAGAAAGAAAATAATTAATTTATATTTTACCTTGTAAAGTATATTGTAAAATTTTTACAACTTCATCAGTATTTTTTGTTATAGCATGAGCTGCTGCATCAACTTCTTTTAAAGCATGTTGATGTTCATCACTATGCATTATTATGAGAGATTTATTCAAGGCTGATGCATACCCTGCATCAAAAGCAGCATTCCATTGTTTATATTTCTCACCAAAACGTACTACAACTATATCTGCTTTTTCAATCGAATTTCTAGTTCGTATAGCATTTATTTTGGCTCCTTTGTTATCGTGCCAAAATTTTTTTTCTTCATCACCAAGTATTTTTACACCAACATCATCTGATAATTCATGATTAGTAGTTGGGCTTGAAAATTCTATTTCTAAATTCTTAGATTTAGATTTATCTATAATCTCATCTCGCCAATTAGTATGAATTTCACCGGATAAATAAACTTTTAATTTCATTTTTTAAATTAACCTAAATATGCCGCTGTTAATACTGGAAAACTTGTAAATCCGAAATTACCTACTTTTTCAGATTTATTTAATTGTTTTTTCCAATCATCTACTTTGTCTTCTGAAACACCTTGGCTTAAAGCAAACTTACTTAACATAGTTTCATAAAAAATTGCTGGTGAATTATTATCTCTATTTGTAATTAAATACGATAAATTTTGAGAACTTATATTTTTATATCCAAGTTTTTTTAATTTACCATTTAAATCGAGTGGAAGCATTTGATGAAAACAATGTGCTCTAAATGCCTCATGAATAAGATCATTAATTTCTTTTTCTGGTCCATAAAATCTAAAATAGTCCCAGAGAATTGATACATTAACAAATTTAGAATTAGTTTTAGAAATTCTTTTTATTTCCTTTAAGGATGTATCTATATCTTCGATATATTCTAATGTTTGAGTAGCTGTAATTTTATCACATGAAGAATCTTCTATCTTGATATCATCAGCTGTAGTACAAATAAGTTCCACATTATTTTGATCTTTACATTTACCGCTTGCAACATCTAACTGATCTTGACTTGGATCAATTCCTATTACCTTGCCTTGTTCTCCTACAGATAATGAAATTTCTTCGACTAAATGACCACCGCCACAACCAATATCAATAACAGTTTCATTAGTTTCTAAATCTAAGGCATTTACAATAGCTAGTCTTCGTGAAACTCCAGCATAACCATTCGCTATTTTTTGTTGAATAATACTTGTTTCGTTATCAAATTTCATTTTGTAAATTTTTTATTTGATATTATTTATTATATATAAATTTAGATATACTATAAATACAATCAAAATATATATTTAATTAGATGAATGATAAAAAAGTAATAAGAAAGATTGCAGCTATTTTTGTTACAGATGTTGTTAATTATAGCACTCTAATGGAAAAGGATGAAAATAGTACAATTCAAAACTTAAATTCTTGTAAATCAATCTTAGAAAATTTATTCAAAGAACATGGTGGAAAAATTTTCAATACAGCTGGAGATTCAATTTTAGCTGAATTTCAAAGTGCAGTATCTTCAGTAATTTGTGCTTCTGAATTTCAAAAATTAATAAAAGAAAGAAATAAAAATATAGATGAAGATAAAAAAATGGAATTTAGAATAGGCCTTAATATGGGCGATGTTATAGTGGAAGGGACAAACTTGTATGGAGAGGGTGTGAATATAGCTTCAAGATTAGAAGCTCTTGCTACTCCCGGTGGTGTATGTCTATCAAAAACTATATATGACTTAGTAGCACAAAAAACTGATTTGATATTTAATGAACTTGGTCATCAAAAAGTAAAAAATACTGATTTAAACGCATATTCATTAAATATAGAAGAGTATGATAAAGGTATTAATGACGAATACATTAGCAGCATGGAAGATGTAATAAAACCACCTACTATTGCAGTTTTGCCATTTAAAAATATGAGTAATGATGAAGAACAAGAATATTTTGCCGATGGTATCACTGAAGATATAATTTCAAATTTATCTCAATGGAAAACCTTCCCAGTTGTTTCAAGGAATTCAAGTTTTAGTTTTAAAGGAACTACGGAAAATACTAAACAAGTTGCAAATTCACTTGGTGCTGATTATTTGGTTGAAGGAAGTGTTAGAAAAGGAGGTAATAAAGTTAGAATCTCAGCTCAATTAATTTTTGCAGCTGATGATAAACAAATCTGGTCTAAAAGATGGGATCGTTCATTGGAAGATATTTTTGAAGTTCAAGATGAAGTTTCTTTAGATGTAGCTAGTTTAATTTCTCCAGCTTTGAAAGATCAAGAAATTAGTAAAATGAAAAATAAACCAAAAAAAAATATAAGTGCATGGGATGAATATATGCAAGGTTTAAACATAATAAATAATAATCCAAATACTTCTGAAATTAGAGATAAAGTTATTAAGCATTGCAAAAAAGCAATAGATTTAGATGCTAATTTTTGTGATTCATATGTTTTATATTGTGATTGTTTAACTTTGGAAATTTATGATCCAAAAAAAACAGAAGAAAGAAAAGAAAATGAAAAATTATATCTTACTCTTTCAGAAAAGGCTGTTTCTTTAGATCCAGAAAATCCATTAGCTTTACATGCTTTAGGCCACTATTATAGGATAACCAATAATATTAATAAAAGTCATGAAATTATGAAAAAAACTTTTGATTTAAATCCCAATCATCCCAACGCAATATTCAATTATGGTTTTTCTCTAGCGCAATTCAAAAAATTTGATGAAGCATTAAAATTAATTAATAAAGCAATTGAAATAGATCCTTATAGAAAAAATAACTCTGGGGTAATTTTGACCTGGATATATATTGGTTTAAAAGATTGGGAAAATGCACTTTTTTGGATAAACAACACTTATGATCGAATGCCACATTCTAGACTAGATGGTTGGAAATCTGCAGTACTTGCGTTGAATGATCAAATTGATGATTCAAAGGAATTCTTAAAAAAATTTCAAAAACAAAGACCAGAAATTAAGAAACTTGCAGATTATGAAAAAGTAGCCGTAGATATGATAAAAGATATTCTTCTAGAGGGTTTAAAGAAAGCTGGACTTCCAGAATAAATTTAAGTTTAATATGGAATATCAAATTACTAAAATTCTAATTATTTCTTTTTTTTCTTCAATATTAATATTATTATTTTTAAATACTAAATATTTAATATTTTTTAAAAATTTTTCAAAAAATAAAAAAATATTCATAAATACCTTAATATACAATACTTCATTTGTATTACTCACAAGTGTTAATTATCTAACCAGTTTAATAGGAGTCACTTCATTAATAATCCTTAATGCAGCTATTATTACACTAATCTTCTTTGAATTAGCTTTATATTTAGAAAAAGTTTTTTGGGATGATTTTTTAGGAAATTCACTCCCTAAATCAATCAATATGCTCATTAGTTTTGTTGTAATGATGAATTTTGGGTATTTTACTCTTATGTTTTACATAAAGATTTTAGATATTGATTATTTTGTCACATAATTATCAACTTAGATTAATATACAAAATAGTTATAATTTTTATGAAATAATATTTTCATATTAATAAAATATTTATTATTAATAATTTAGTATGAATAAGGTTTTGTTTGTATTACATCAAAAAACTTCGGTTCCAGGAGATGTAGGAAATAAATTTAGAGATAGGGGGTATGTTACTGAAATATGTAGACCGCCTTTAGGTGAAGAACTTCCTTTAAATATTAATCAATATTCAGCTATAGTAGTATTTGGCGCACCAGGAAGCATAAACGATGAAGATGATTATATAAGTAAAGAATTAGAATGGATAAACAGGGTTATAAAAACTGACATTCCTTATCTTGGAATTTGTTTTGGTGCACAATTATTAGCTAAATGTTTAGGCTCAGAAATAACAACTAATAAAGACGGACTTTCAGAAATTGGTTTTTATAAAATTGAACCAACTGAAAATGCAAAAAATCTTTTTAATTCTCAAAAGATTTTTTTTCAATTCCATTCTGAAGGATTTTCTCTTCCTACTGGCTGTGAGTTATTAGCAAGGGGTGACATTTTTAATAATCAAGCTTTTAAATATCAAAATTGTTATGCGCTCCAATTTCATCCAGAAGTAAATTTTAAACTTCATATGAGATGGCTGTATTTAGTGTTATTAAAGAATCCAAAAAAATTATTTGTTAAAGGTGCTCAAAATATATTTGTTCAACTTTATTATCGTTACAAATATAATAAAAATATATCAAATTGGTTAGATTCATTTTTAGATCAGTATTTTTTAAAAAAAACTTAAATGCAAATATAAGTGAAAATTAAAAACCTATATTTTTCACCTGTAAAATCTCTTTCTTTCAATAATGTAGATACTTTAGAAATAATTAAAAATATTGGTATAAAAAATGATCGAATATTTGCTTTCACTAATAATCTTAATTTTAAAGATATAGAATTAATAAAAAATAACCCTTTAAAAAGAGAAATTTATAAATTCTTATCATTAAAAAAATATCCTGAATTAAATGAATATAATTTTTTATTAGAAAATAATTTTTTAATACTAGAATTTGAAAACAATATAATTTTAAAGACAGATATTGATAATCAACGTGAAGTAAAAATCTTATGTAGTAAACTTGAGGATATTTTACCAAATATAAATAATATCAATTTGTTAAAAGATAATATGAATCCTTTTTTTGATACAATGCCAAATAAATCAATATCATTAATAAATTTAAACAGTATTAAAGACTTTGAAAAATTATCTAAGCATCAAGTTGAACATGAGCGTTTTAGAGGAAATATATATGTAGAGGATTTAGATAAATGGGAAGAAAGGAATTTAGTAGGTAAAGTTTTATCAATTAATGATTCAAAATTTAAGGTAATTAAAGAAATTCCAAGATGTTCAGCAACCAATATAAAACCCAAAACTTCTGATATAAATCTTAATATCCCTTTTAATCTAAAAAAAATATACAACCATATTAATTTAGGAATATATTTAGATCCTTTAAATGATGGTAAAATCAATAAAGGTGATCTTATAAAAATTAATGAATAAATTCTTATTAAATCATTCAGAAAAACTTACAGGATATCTATTAATTCTTCCTGCTGTTTTAATAATCAGCCTATTTGGTATTTTTCCCGTTTTTTTTGGAATGTACATGAGTGTACACAAGTGGAAAGTTTTTAAAGGGAGATTTTTAGGATTTGAGAATTACCAAAGAATACTTGGAGACATACCAGCTTTTTGGTTATTTGTTTTAGGATTATTATTATTGATATTGGCTTATGGATTGTGGACTGAATTTAAAAATAAAGTAAAAAATAAAATCTATTTAGCATTTTTATCTATAGCAATATTAATTATTGGAATAATTTTAATTAATATCAACTGGGAAAAAATGCTTTTAACAGGTGATGAAGACTATCTTTACTCTCTTATTTACACTTTTTATTATTCATTTTTCACTATAATTTTTGAGGTTGGATTAGGATTAATAATAGCATTTGCTTTGTACCAGAAACTAGCCGGTAAACAATTCTTTCAAATGATTTTACTATTTCCCTACATTACTCCGGCAGTAATGGGTGCTGCAGTATTTTTTTTAATATTTGGTAAAGCTGAAAATTCTTTTTTAAATCAGCTAATAGGAGTATTTGGTTTTGAGCCTCAAATGTGGTTATTTGATAAAAGACCCATTACCGAAGTTTTATTTGGTATTAAAATAGAAGGTCTGCTAGCTGGACCAAGTTTAGCTCTAATGTCATCAATCATATATGGAATATGGTCTTATACTGGCTACTATGCAATAATTTTACTCGCGGGTTTATCAATTATACCTTCTGATTTATATGAGGCTGCGAAAGCAGAGGGCGCTAGTAGATGGCAAACATTTATTAAAATTACAATACCACTATTAATGCCTATTATTTTTTTTCTAATGTTGACTGGTTTTATAAATACCTTTCAAGCTTTCAATAGTATTTTTGTTATGCAAACTTCTTCTGCTGGAGACACAATGGATGTTGTTACAATAGAAATTTTTGATCATTTTTGGGGTAGGGTGAAATATGGTTATGCTGCAGCTGAAGGAGTAATTTTATTTATACTGCTAAATATTTTAGCAATATCGCAATATGTAATTTTTAGAAAAAGGTTAAGTTATGACTAGAATTATTAATGCTGAAACAAGGATACCTTATTTAATTTTATTAATAGTTTTTATTATTTCAATTTACCCATTTTTTTACATGATATCAACATCATTGATGACAGCTGGAGAAGCGTCAAATCAATATTTATTTCCAAAAAAATTGATGTTTGAAAATTATTATGAAGTTTGGACATCTAATAGATTCCAACGTTATACATTTAATAGTTTAATAATAAGTTCAATAATTGTCATTGGAGTTTTATTAACTAGTATTCCAGCAGCATACTCTTTTGCTAAAATAGAATTCCCATTTAAAAATATCATATTCTACATGTTGTTACTTTCATTGATGATTCCAGAAATCATTACATTATTACCTCATTTATTAATTATTAGAGGGGAAATTATTCCATTGCCATTTGGACCTTCTTGGATGAATAGTCTTCAAGGTTTAACAGTTCCATTTATGGGAAATATTTTTGTAATTTTCTTATTAAGACAATATTTTAAAAAGATACCAAATGAATTATGGGATGCTGCAAGACTAGATGGATCTTCTCATTTGAATTTTTTACTCAAGGTAGTAATCCCAATGAGTAAACCTATTATTGTTACAGTCTCTTTATTTACTTTTATTATAGCGTGGAATAGTTTTGCTTGGCCTTTACTTATATTAACTAGAGATGATTGGTATCCTGTAACAGTTTCTATCTATAGTTTTGTAAGAGAAGTGGGACCTAATTTTAATTTATTGATGGCTGCCTGCTTAATTGCAATTTTTCCAATTTTAGTATTATACTTTTTTACTCAGAAGTTATTCATAGAAAGTATATCAAACTTTGGATTAAAAGAATAAATCAGTAAATTTTTTGTAACAAAACTTTAATTTTACCTCTATATTAATTAATATTTTACGGGGTGATTATGAAATTTTATAAATATATTTTAAATTTCTTCTTAGCTTCTTTATTTTTTATCTCCTCGCAATCATTCGCAATTACTGCACAAGATATTGAAAATGCAGATCCTTCAGGTCAAACTGTTGAATTTTGGGTTCAATATTCAGATGAAAGATTAGATGCAATGATGGCAAGAGCTGAAAGATTTGAAGCTGAAACAGGAATAAAAGTTAATGTTGTTCACAAAGGACATTATGGAAAAGTTCAATCTGCTATGATGTCTGCTGCTGGAACAAAAGATATAGCAGATGTTGCAAGAGGTTATGGTAACGCTGCTGCAGATATGTACTTAATTGGCGCTTCAATTGATCAAAATATTTTAGCAAATAGTAAAAAATGGGGTGTTTCTCAAGATGATATAGCAGATTGGGGTGCAAACTGGACTGTTGGCTTTTCACCATATTTTGATGGAAATCCAAAACTTTTACATGAAGTTGGAAAATCAATAGAGATCCTTTACTACAATGCAGATTGGTTAAAGGAACTAGGTTTAGATGCTCCTAAAACTCCTGCTGATTTTGCGGAAGCAGCATGTGCTGCGACCAATCAAGATTACAGTGGTAAGATGGGTGAAGACGTTCCAAGTTATGGATATGAAATAGATACTGATGCAAGTAACTTTGCAGCATGGGTATTTGCTCATGGAGGTGATGTATTTGACTATGATAATGGTCAGTATATTTACAATGGACCTAAAGCTATTGAAGCTATGGAATTCATTCAAGGAATGGCTAAGAAAGGATGCGCAATAGTTGCAAGAGGTAAATACACTGACCAGCAATACTTAGGACAAGGTTCTGTTTTATTTGCTGCAGGATCTACTTCTGGTATCACTTATTTCCAGAAAGCCATTGAAGAGGGTTACAATGGTAATTGGGATGTAGCTCCATTATCATACACCACTAGTGAACCAGTGCTTAACTTATATGGCGGTGGTTTAATTATGGGAAATTCAGGCGATGCTGATAGAATGGTAGCGGCATATCAGTGGATGAAATATATTTCTAATACTGAGAACTCAGCAGTTTGGTCAACTGAAAGTGGATATGGTTTTGTTAGAACTTCTTCTGCAGATCATCCATTAATTGCTCAAAAAAGAGTAGAATTACCTCAATATGATAAATCATTAACAATGGTTCAATACGGAAAAGGTGAACCATCTGTGCCTGGCTATTATTCAGTTAGAGGTGAGGTTGAAAAAGCTTATGCAGCAATCATTAATGGTGATGATATCATTTCAACATTAAATCAATTAAATGAAGATGCTAATGCAATATTAGCTGATGCAACTGCAGAGTAGTTTAATTATTTTACTTTTATTAAGGGTGGTTTATACCACCCTTTTTTTATGATAATTGTTTGTTCTCTTAATGATTTACCTCATGTGTGTGAAAGCATACAGCCCAAATATCTTGTATCAGTCATTGATCCAGGATATGCACCAGAAACACCTAAGGGTGTAAAAAATCATTTAAAGCTAGGATTTGACGATATTATTGAAATTAGTAGCAATAATAAAATATTTCGATTGAATACTGATGAAATACCACAAATTCTACCTGCTGAAGAGCATGTAAATTCAATAGCTAATTTTACTTCTACTTATGCTTATGATGAAGATATTGTTATTCATTGTTGGTGTGGTGTCTCAAGATCAATGGCAACAGCTACTTATTTACTATGTAGAGAAAACAAAACTAATATTGAAAATACAATTAAATATATTCGTAATCTTGCACCACATGCAAACCCAAATAAATTATTGATAAATCACTTTGAAAAGAAATTAGATGTTAGCAATCAAATCTCAAAATCATTTTTAAAATTCCCTTGTACTAAAACATACGATTGTTCTTCAAATTTTGCACCTGTTACTTTATTTGATATAAAAGACATTGAAAAAAACTAATGAAAGAATACGTTCGAACAATTGCTGATTATCCTGTTGAAGGAATTCAATTTAGAGATATTACAACATTGTTGCAAAATGCAGGACATTTTAAACAAGTCATTGATGACATGGTAAAACCATGGGAAAATAAAAAAATAGATGCAGTTTTAAGCATAGAATCACGTGGATTTATTATGGCAGGTGCAATAGCTTATTTTTTAAATGCAGCATTTGTTCCTTTGAGAAAGCCTCATAAACTCCCATTTGATACTTTCAAAACCTCATACGACTTAGAATATGGATCAACTGAAATGCATATTCATACAGATGCCTTAGATGGTCATAAAGATTTACTAATTATTGATGATCTTTTAGCAACAGGTGGAACCGCACTTGCGGCGATAGAGTTAATTAAAAAGTTTGAAGACAAAAATATTGTTGGTGCAGGTTTTATAATAAATTTACCAGATTTAAGTGGTGATAAAAAACTAATTGAAAAAGGAATTGAAATACATTCTTTAATGGAGTTTTAAATGAGAAATGCAGTTATTGTGGGTTACAAAAGATCACCCTTCACTTTTGCTCGTAAAGGTGAAATGGCTAATATAAGACCAGAAGACATTCTATCACAAACAATAAATCAATTACTTAATGAAATTCAAATTAATAAAAATGACATAGAGGATATTATTACTGGTTGTGCGTATCCAGAAGGAGCACAAGGTAATAATATTGCTAAAATTGTTTCTTTCATGACAGATATGCCAGAACATGTAGCAGGTATGACAGTCAACAGATGGTGCGGTTCTTCAATGCAAGCTATTCATGATGCAACTGGTGCGATTGCAATTAACTCTGGAGACGTTTTTTTATGTTGTGGTGTAGAAAGTATGACATTTATACCTATGAATGGTTTGACATACGATCCTCATCCTCAATTAAATAAAGATAATCCAAATGTATATATGTCAATGGGTATTACAGCTGAAAATGTTGCAAAAAAATTTAATATTTCTCGAAAAGAACAACAAGATTTTGCTATTAGCAGCCATTCTAAAGCTAATTTAGCTAGAGAATCAAATTTGTTCGACAATGAAATAGTTTCTATAACAAATAATGATGAGAAAATTAATAAAGATGGTGGAATTCGACCTAACACCTCACATGAAATTTTAGATGGGTTAAAACTTGCTTTTGATGAAAATGGAACAGTTACAGCTGGTACAGCCTCACCATTAACAGATGGAGCATCAGCAGTAATTGTTTGTGAGGAAGAGTATGCAAAAAAAAATAATCTAAATATTTTAGCTCGTATTAAATCTACAGCTGTAGTTGGTTGTCCACCAGAATTAATGGGTCTTGGCCCAATTAATGCATCTAAAAAAGCTTTAAAAAGAGCTAATTTATCTATTTCCGATATTGATATTGTGGAACTAAATGAGGCATTTGCTTCTCAATCTTTAGCATGTATTAAAGAATTAAAGATGGACATACATAAAGTAAATATACATGGTGGAGCAATAGCATTAGGCCACCCTTTAGGTGCTACTGGAGCAAGGATTACTGGTAAAGTTGCAACTTTATTACAAAATAATAATAAAAAGTATGGATTAGCGACACAATGTATAGGTTTAGGTCAAGGTATTGCAACTGTGTTAGAAAATATTAATTAAATATCATGCAAATTTATAAAACACCGCTACGTGAGTTTAAATTTCTAATTGAAGATTTTTTAAATCTTAAGGAAAGTCAAACATTAAAAAAATTAGATTTAGAAACAAGCGATCTAATGCTTATTATTGAAGAAGCAGCAAAACTATGTGAAGAAACCTTACTCCCGCTTAATCAAAGTGGAGATAGTGAAGGATGTTCTTTTAATAATGGAGTTGTGACTGCACCAAAAGGATTTAAAGAAGCTTATAAAACTTTTTCTCAAAATGGCTGGCAAGGACTGAAAGTAAAAGAAGAATTTGGTGGCCAAAACCTACCTTATATTATGAATATGATTTTAGATGAAATGATAAGCTCTACTAATATGTCATTTGGTCTTTACCCAGGTCTTACAGCAAATGCAATCGATGCAATTGAAAAGAGTGCTAATGAAGATTTGAAAAATACTTATTTGCCAAATTTAACTAGTGGTAAGTGGACAGGAACAATGAATTTAACTGAACCTCAATGTGGAACAGATCTTGGATTAAGTAAAACAATGGCAACACCATTAGATGATGGAAGTTATAGTATTACTGGTACCAAAATTTTTATTACCTGTGGAGAGCATGATCTAAGTGATAACATTATTCATTTAGTACTAGCAAGAACACCAAATGCGCCCCCTGGTATAAAAGGTATAAGTTTATTCTTGGTTCCTAAATTTTTACCAAATGAAAGTGGTGATTTTGTTGATAGAAATAAAGTTGAATGTGGATCAATAGAAAAGAAGATGGGTATTCATGCTAGTCCAACCTGCGTAATGCATTACAATGAAGCAAAGGGGTGGCTAGTAGGCGATCTTAATAAAGGAATGAGAGCAATGTTTATAATGATGAATGGAGCTCGTTTGTTTGTAGGCATACAAGGTTTAGGTTTATCAGAAACTGCATATCAATCAGCACTTTATTATTCCAAAGAACGTTTACAAGGAAAATTATCTTCCAGCAATCAAGTTGCTGATCCTATAATTGTTCATCCTGAAATAAGAAAAAACTTATTGTATATAAAATCGATTAATGAAGCAGTTAGAGGTTTAACTTTATTGGCTGGAAATCACTTTGATAATATTGAAAATTCTTCAGATGAAAAAGAAAAGAAATTATCTGAAAATTTTATAGCACTCATGACACCAATTATTAAATCATATGCTTCAGACAAATCTGTAGAAAATACAAATCGAGCTATGCAAATCTATGGCGGTCATGGTTTTATTACTGATCATGGAATGGAACAATTAGTAAGAGATGCTAGAATTACAACAATCTATGAAGGAACAAACGGTATTCAAGCTCTAGATTTGATAGGAAGAAAATTACAAACTGATAATGGTGCATTATTTAATGAATTTTTTAATATGATTGATAATTATCAAGTTAAAATTTCTAATAATCAAAATATGAAAAAATATATTGATTTATTTATGCCTTCATATGATTCTTACAAAAGTATTTTTGAATATATTAAATTGTTAAATGATGAAAATGAGATTAATTCTCATGCTGTAGAATTTTTAAATTTATCATCTTTGATTTCTCTAGGTTATATTTGGTTACACTATATAGAAATTTCATTAGTAAAATTAGAACAGAATGATGAAAGTTTTTATAAATCTAAAATTGAAACTGGTAACTTTTTTTTAACTAAATTATTAGGTGAAACACAACTTCTTTGTCAAAACATAAGATCTGGTGGAAAATACTATAATGATTATAATGATAAATATTTTGAAACAGCAATCTAATGACTATAAAAATTTATAAACCTTCAAAAACTTCTATGCAGTCAGGTTTTAAAAAAACTAAATTGTGGTTAGCTGAATATATTTCTGAAGTAGAAAAAGTAAAAGATTCTTTAATGGGATGGAATAGTTCGTTAGATACCAAATCTCAGATTAAACTTTTTTTTGATACTAAAGAACAAGCTATTGAATGGGCGAGAAAAAATAATTATCAATATTTTGTTGAAGAACCAAAGCAAAGAAAAATTAAACCTAAAAGTTATGCTTCAAATTTTGATATAAATAGAAAAGAGCCTTGGACTCATTAAGGATAATTTCTTTCTTTATTTTTTAGACTATGATACATGCAAATAATGCGCCCGTAGCTCAGTGGATAGAGCAACCGCCTTCTAAGCGGTAGGTCAAATGTTCGAATCATTTCGGGCGCGCCAAATATTAAAATTTTGCTGCCTCCTCATCTATATATGCATTGAAGGAAACTGATCTTCTTTCCTCATCAGAAAAGAACGGATAGACTGTATGCATCATATAACTAGGAAATATAAATAAATCTCCAACTTCAGGTTTAATATCATACACGGAGGATACTAAAAGCTGTGTTGATCCATGAATAAATGCAATTTTTCCATTCTTATTTTTATCTTTGTATGACGAGCCTAAGTCCTTTGGCATTTTTGTATACATTACTCCTGACAGATGGCCATCATGCCAATGAATTGGATTATAATCACTCTCAAATTGACAAACAGCCCAACTAGATTTTAAATCAAATTTCTTAATTTCTTTTTGTAATGTTGATTTAACAAAATTAAATACAAATTTATAAAGAACATCTTTTAAATTTTGATCAAGAAATTCTTTTGTTAATCTGATTTCATATTTAATTTCACCTGCTAATTGTTTGCCATGGTATAATTCATCAATTTTATTTTCATCTTTCAATATTTCATCAATATGATTGTTAAGTGTAGTTATTGTATCATTTGATAATTTATATTTGCCTATAGCTGGTGAAAATGGTCGTATAATTTGACCTTGAATAAAGCTTTCGTTCATATTTTATTAACTTTAATTATATTAAATATTATAATATAGATAAATAAAATGAAATATAATTTAAACTGTCACTGTGGCGCGGTTCAATTAGAAGTTTTAACAGATTTAGAAATCATTAAACAGTGTAACTGCTCTATTTGTATAAGAAAAAATGCTAAAATGTGTATGGTCTCTAAAGAAGCAATAAATATTCTTAAAGGAAAAGAAAACTTAACTTCTTACAAATTTAATACAATGATTGCTGAACATTTTTTTTGTAAGATTTGTGGCATCTATACTCATCATCATAGGAGAAGTGATCCAAATGGAGCAGCAATAAATATTGGATGTATAGATTCAATTGATCCTTTTAAATATGATGCTGACTTTATTGATATGAAAAATAAATAATTTTATGTCGTTTGAATTTTTAGTTTCGAAAATTCAAAAAAATAATTTTTTACTCATAGGTAGAGCTGGGATTGATATTTATCCTGATCCTCCGGGGACTAAAACTGAAAACGCCAAATCCTTTGTCACTCATCTTGGAGGATCTTCAGCAAATATGGGCGTCCAATTAACTTTATTTGGAGGTAATTGTAATTTACTGACGAGAGTATCTGATGATGCTTTAGGTAAACTAGCTATTAATCAACTAAATCATTATGGCGTTAAAAACAAATTAGTAGACTTTGAAAAAAATGAATCAAGAATTTCTTTTGCTATTGTTGAAACCACAGTTAAAGATCATCAATCAATTATTTATAGACATAAAGCTTCTGATTTATTTTTAAATAAAGATGATGTTGAAAATGCTAATATACAAAATTTTGATTGTTTATTAGTTACTGGAACTTCTTTAGCAGCTGAGCCTTCGAGAAGTGCTACTTTATATGCTTTAGATATAGCAAATAAAAATAATATTCCTGTAATTATGGACGTTGATTATCGACCATATACTTGGGAGTCATCAAGGAAAGCAAAAGAAGTTTATAATTTAGCAGCAAGTAAATGTAGTGGTGTAATTGGAAATGATGATGAGTTTGGAGTATTAGCTGGTGATTACAGCAATGGTTTGGATCATGCTAGACAATTAGCTAAAAATGTAAGCTTAATTATTTATAAAAAAGGTGAAAAAGGCTCTATTACTTTTGCAATGAACAAAGAAATTAAAAAGGGAATATTTCCTGTTAAGCCTTTGAAACCTACGGGAGCCGGTGATGCATTTATGGGTTCATTAATTGGATCAATTTTAAAGACTAATGATTTAGAAAAATCTATAGAAATAGGTTCAGCTGCAGCAGCTATTGTAGTAACAAAAGTTGGTTGTGCGCCAGCAATGCCAGATTTAAATGAAATTTTAGAATTTATGAAATATAATAAAATTAATGAAGGAGAATAATATGCATATTCCACCATTTGATAATAAGAACAAGCCAATTGTAGATATTGAGGACAGTAGAGTCCCTTTAAATTATTTTAACATAGTAAAATTAAATAAAGATCAATCCTTTGAATATCAAACACCTGGTTATGAAACATGTATAGTACCTGCTACTGGAACAATTAATGTAGAAATTGAAGGAATAAAGGTTGAGTCATTAGGCACAAGAACAGTTGATGTGTGGGATGGAGAGCCAGAAGGTGTTTATGTTCCGTCTAATACAAAAGCTCAATTTACATCTTTAGTAGATAATTCAGAAATTTTTATTGCTGGTGCAAAGTATAATAAAACTCTTGAACCATTTGCTGTTCGAACAAATGAAATTGATTTAGTTCAGTATGGCTCTGATGATACAAAAACTCATAGAAAAATTAAACATATTTTAGGTGCTAAACATCATGATAAAGTTGGAAGATTACTTTGTAATGAACTTTATACCGTAGGGCAAGGAGGTTGGTCAGGGTTTCCACCTCATAAGCATGATACAGATCGTTTACCTGATGAAACTAGACATGATGAAACATATAATTACAGATTTAAACCTAATAATGGATTTGGCTTTCAAATGTTTCAGCAAGTTGGTGATAAAGTTGGTAAAGCTGAACATATAATTGATGGGTCAACAATTATGATTAGAACAGGATACCATCCTTGTGTTGTGGCACCAGGGTATGAGATGTATTATTTCACAATTCTTGGGGGGCTATCTCAAAGATCTCTTGTGCAATTTTTTCAGCCTGAACATGCATATCAAGTTGAAACCATTCCTGGTATTAAAGATATGATTGCTAAATATAAATGACAGCAGTAAATTTAAAAACTTTACTAACTAAAGCTAATCGTAATAATTATTCTGTAGCTGGATTAGTCGTAATTAGTTGGGAAGATGCTATTGCTTACACAGAGGCAGCACATGAAACAAAAATTCCTATTATTTTACAAGCAGGACCTTCTTGTAGACAATATACTCCTGTTTCTATTTTGGGAAAAATGTTTAGACATCTTGCTGAACAAACTAAAACACCTATTTGTTGTCATTTAGATCATGGATTTTCATATGATGAATGTATCGAAGGAATAGAATCTGGATTTACATCTATAATGTTCGATGGATCAAAACTTCCATTAAATAAAAATATCAAAATTAGTTCAAAAATATCAAATATTGCGCATAAACATAATATTTCAGTTGAAGGTGAAGTAGGTATAGTAGGCTATCATAATGGCAATACATCTTTTGGAACAGATATTGAAGAAGCAAAAAAATATAGTTTAGAGAGTGGAGTAGATGCTATGGCAATATCAGTTGGTAACACACACTTGCAACAATCAAAGATAGCAAAAATAGATTATAATAAAATCTTAAAAATTGAAAAAATATCTAAACTACCTTTAGTTTTACATGGTAGTAGCGGTATAAATTCTAAGATGAGAAAAAAAATCGCAAGAAATACGAAAGTAGCTAAATTTAACATCGGTACTGAGTTAAGAATTACTGCATGTAAAAGTTTAAGAAAAAGTTATAATAAAAAAAAATCAAGTTTTGATAAAATAGAAATAATAAAACCCTCAATAATAGAATTAAAAAAACATACCAAAAAAGTAATAAAAAATATTGGACCTGTAAAATGAACATCTTAGGCTTTATTGGCGGAAGTGGAATTTATAAATTAGAATTCTTGACTGATATAAAAGAACATAAAATTAAATCTTCATTTGGTGAGCCCTCAGGTCCAATTATTGAAGGTAAAATAGATAATAACACTGTATATTTTTTATCACGGCATGGAGAGGGTCATACTTTGTCACCATCTTCAATTAACTATTGTGCCAATATTGATTGTTTAAAAAAAGTTGGTGTAACCGATTTGATATCTCTTTCTGCAGTGGGTTCTTTAAAAGATAATTTAAAACCAGGTACATTTGTTATTGTTGATCAATTTATAGATAGAACAATAAACAGAAAAAAAAGTTTTTTTGATAAAGGAATAGTTGCCCATGTTCCTATGGCTTATCCAACATGCGACGTTTTAATGAATTTATCAAAAGATACATGTGAAAATATTAAAATCAATTATTCATTTGGTGGTACATATCTAGCAATGGAAGGACCTCAGTTTTCAACTTATGCTGAGTCAAATCTTTATATTGATTGGGGTTGCGATGTTATAGGAATGACAAATATGCCAGAAGCAAAATTAGCAAGAGAAGCGGAAATTAGATATTGTTCTATTTCCATGGTTACAGATTATGATTGTTGGCATCCAGATCATGATAAAGTAGATTTAAGTATGATTATAAAAACCTTAAATGATAATGTTGATAATTCAAAAAATTTTATTAAAAATTTTAGCACAAAATATTATGAAGGTATATCTTTTGAAAATGATAAAACATCAAATATTTTAGATACATCTATAATTACAAAGAAAGAGTTTTGGGATAAAGATTTAGAAAATAAATTAACTAATATATTAAAAAGATTTAAGAAAAATTCCAATGCTAGTAAATGATAAACATTTAACAACTATTTGGTATGATAATGCTAAAGATGTAGTAAAAATAATAGATCAAAGATTACTACCATTTGATTTAAAAATTGTAGAATTAAAAACACTAGAAGATTATTGTTTTGCTATTAAAGAAATGCAAGTTAGAGGTGCTCCTCTAATAGGTGTTACTGCTGCTTATGGGATGTATGCAGCATCTAAAACTACTAAAAATTTTTCAGAATTAAAAAAAGCAGGTAATAGTCTTAAGTCAACTAGACCTACAGCAGTAAATTTATCCTGGGCAGTAAATAAAATTATTACTGAGATTAAAGATATGGAAAAATCCAACTTCCAAGAAATAATTCTTTCAATAGCTAATGAGATCAGAGATAAAGATATAATTAATTGTAAAGCTATAGGTGAAAATGGGTCTAGACTTATTGAAAATATTTACAAAAAAACTCAAAAAAAAGTAAATATTTTAACTCACTGTAATGCTGGGTGGTTAGCTGCTGTTGATTGGGGAACTGCTTTAGCGCCAATTTTTATTGCAAATCAAAAAAAAATCCCAATACATGTTTGGATTGACGAAACCAGACCTAGAAATCAAGGTTTCAGTCTTACAGCTTGGGAATTAATGCATGAAAATATAGAAAATTCATTAATCGTAGACAACGTTGGCGGTCATTTAATGCAAAATGGCATGATAGATCTTTGTATAACTGGCACAGATAGAACCTCTTTGAATGGTGATGTTTGTAATAAAATTGGCACATATTTAAAGGCTCTAGCTGCAAAAGATAATGATATTCCTTTTTACGTTGCAGCACCAATTTCTAGTATAGATTTTAATATTAAAAATGGAGTTAAAGAAATACCTATAGAAGAAAGAGATCCAAACGAAGTATCCATTATTGAAGGTATTGACGAAAATAATAATAGAAAAAAAATTAAAATTATACCTGAAGGTTCCAACTGTAAAAACTATGCTTTTGATATTACTCCAGCAAAATATATTACTAAATTGATTACAGAAAAAGGAGTTGTAGATAGCAACGAAGAATCTATAGGTGGATTAAAAAATTAATATGAAAAATGAGTGGAAAGAAAGTTTAGCTAAAAAATATATTAAAGAATATCAGTTAAAGAAAGTCAGCACAGATTTAGCATTAAGAATATATTCAACGCATTTATTAGGTAATAATCCAGAACTTGTTTTACATGGAGGAGGTAATACATCTGTAAAATCAATTAAAAAAAATTTATTTGGAAAAGATAACGATGTAATTTTTGTAAAAGGAAGTGGATGGGATATGTCAAACCTAAATGAAAGAGGATTACCAGGTCTGTATCTTGATCCTTTACTCAAAACTCTATCCTTAAAAAAAATGAGTGATGAAAAGATGGTTAATTATTTGAGATCAAACTTACTTGACTCCAGTTCTCCTAATCCATCAATTGAAACTCTTTTACATGCTTATTTACCATTTAAATATGTAGATCATACACATTCAAATGCGATTTTAAGTTTAGTCAATCTAGATAATTCAAAAGAGATATTAAATAAAATTTATAAAGATAAAATTGCAATAGTTCCCTACGTAATGCCAGGATTTGAACTTGCTAAATTATGTCATATGGTAATTTCAAAAAATCATAAAGTTGAAGGATTAATGCTTTTAAATCATGGCATTTTCACTTTTGGAAGTTCAGCAAAACAAAGTTATGATAGAATGATTAAGCTTGTAACATTAGCTGAAAATTTTTTAAACAAGCAAAAAAAATTAATAAAATATAATATTAATAACAAAAAAATAAATATTACTGATGTTCAGCTATGTATTAGAAATTTATACCATTCCTTTACAAACAAAAGATGGTTAATAAAATTTAATAATAAGGTTGAAGATATAAAATTTACAAATCGAAAAGATTTATTTAATTTATTTAATAAAGGACCTGTTACGCCTGATCATGTTATTAGAATAAAATCAGAACCATTAATAATACCCAATAAACATTTATCATCTAGCAAAATGATATCTAATCATATTAACGCATATATTAAAAAATATAAAAATTATTTTAAAAAATATAAAAAAAATATTACAAATTCCAAAATTGCTGATCCTTTACCAAGAATTATTATTTTAGAAGGAATAGGTTTTCTATCAATAGGTCTTAATAAAAAAGAAATGCAAGTTTCGTATGATATATTTGATGCAATGAAAAAAGTTATAATTAAAGCAAATTTAGTTTCAAAATTTAAATCAATTAACAATACAGATATTTTTAAAATGGAATACTGGCCATTAGAAAGAGCAAAATTAAATAATCAAAATACAAAAAAATTTAATGGAAATGTTGCAGTAATTACAGGTGGAGCTGGTAAAATTGGAAGTGCGATTGCAAATAAATTTATAAATGAAAATATTGAAGTTATACTTTTAGATAAAAACTTTAAAAATCTTGATGTAAATATTAAAAAGAAATGTTTATGTATCGTATGTGATTTAACTAATAATTCTCAAATTAATAAAGCATTAAATAAGATATTAAAATTATTCGGTGGTATAGATATTCTAATAGCAAACTCTGGTGCTGCATTTCAAGGTAGTATGCTAAATGTAAAAAAAGATATTTTGGAAAAAAGTTTAGAGGTAAATTTTTATAGTCATCATAACATAGTCCAAAAAATTGCAAATATTATGGTATCACAGGGTTTTGGAGGTTCCATTTCTCTTAATTTGTCAAAACAATCTATAAATCCTGGTAAGGATTTTGGACCATATGGTATTGCAAAAGCTAGCTCGTTATTTTCTATGAAACAATATGCTTTAGAATTTGGAAAATATAACATTCGGGTTAATGGAATTAATGCTGATCGTATAAAAAGTGGTTTATTAACTGATAAGTTTATTAAAGAAAGAGCAAAAGCTAGAAATATGTCTTCAACTGAATATTTAAATAATAATTTACTTCAAAAGCAAGTAACTGCAGAAGATGTTGCTGAAGCATTTTTTGCTCAATTATCCTTGGAAAAAACAACTGGGAATATTATTACTGTTGATGGGGGTAATATTGAGGCTAGTTTAAGATAGGTGCTATTAAAATTTTTAGAAAAACTTGGAAGAAAGAAAATTGTTCTAGATAGAGGACCATCTCATCCAGAATTTGATAAAGCAAAACCATGGATGGAAAGATACTACCTATTATTTAGAAAAAGACCAAAATGGTTTCCATTTAATATCCTGATTCATAAAATGTTAGATGATGATCACGGTGAAGGAGTTCATAATCATCTTTGTCCTTATATAACAATTATTTTAAAAGGTGGTTATTGGGAAACAACAAAAAAAGGAAAATTTTGGAGACCCCCTGGATACATTGGTTTTAGGTCCGCTGATCATCTGCACAGAGTTGACTTAAAACCTAATACAAACACAATGACATTATTTATTCCTGGACCTTTTG
This sequence comes from uncultured Alphaproteobacteria bacterium, assembly GCA_902615745.1. GTDB lineage: Bacteria > Pseudomonadota > Alphaproteobacteria > HIMB59 > CACPNW01. Next base: position 127,569 of record CACMQB010000002.1, read on the forward strand.
GTTTTAGAAAAACTAAAAGAGCTGATTATAAAACAAAAATATAGTTATTTATATAAATTAAATTATTCCATCATATATTAACTTACATCCACTCAAAAAAAGTAAAACATAAACAATATTGAAAAATAATTTTTCTGGAATTCTTTTTTGTAGAAAGTACCCAAGTAAAACACTAATAAAAGCTAGTGGCAGTAAATAGAGAGAAATCATAAGATTAGAAGGCGCTAATAATCCCACAAAATAATATGGAACTAATTTAACAAGATTTATAACCATAAATGCCAATGTCATTGTTCCAATAAATGAAATTTTATCTAGCTTTAAAGGCAGCATATAAAAATTAATTGGTGGATTTCCTGCATGAATTAAAAAACTTGTATATCCAGCAACTGATGACCAAAAGTATCCTTTAAGTTTTGTTGGTTTAAGTAAATAATTATTTTTCTGAATAAATGAAACTAGAACAAAAATAATTGATATAACACCGACCATTATTCTTATCTGATCTTCGTTTGTAAACTCAAAAGTTAAAGTTCCAAATAAAATACCAATTATAGATGCTGGGATTACAATTTTTAAAATACTGTTTATCCATTTTTTCCAATACAAATAGATTGCCGAAAAATCCATTATTATTAAAAGTGGCAATAATATTCCTGCAGCTTGCAAAGGACTCATTGCAAACGACATAACTGGCACTGCTAGCATCGCGATAGGTCCTGGAACACCACCTTTAGATAAACCAAATACAAAAACTCCCAATGATGCAAAAATATAAAAATATAAATCCATTTAATTTAAAATTTTTAATGCATTTTTAATATCTTTTATTTGATCATCAATGTCTTCCAATCCACAATATAATCTAATTAAAGTTCCAGTATTTCTATTTTTAAACTCTCTTTTATCTAATGGAGGAAAGGTAATAAGGCTATCAAATCCACCCCAACTGTATCCTAATTTGAATATTTTTAGTTTATTAAAAAATTTTTCAATTTGATTGTTTGAGTATTTCTTTTTCATCATAAATGAAAATAAGCCTGTGCTACCAGAGAAATCTCTTTTCCATATTTTATGATTTTTTGTATGCGGTAATGCTGGATGGAAAACATCAGATACAAGATCATGTTCTAATAAATATTTTGCCATTAACAATGCATTTTTTTCAATTTCTCTCATTCGAATTTCAAGTGTTGGCAATCCTCTAATTGTTAAATAAACTTCTTCCGAACCAGGACATATTCCTAAAGTTTTTGAAGATGCTCTTATTTTTTTGGAATATTTTTTATTAGACGAAACGAAACCAATTAATACATCTGAGTGACCGTTTATATATTTAGTTCCTGCATCTATAATAATATCAATACCTAATTTAATTGGATTACAAAATAAAGGTGAGGCCCAAGTATTATCCATAACAGTTGGTATTTTATTTTTTTTAGCAATTTTTGTAATGAAAGGTATATCAATAATATCAAAAGTTGCTGTTCCTGGTGATTCTAAATAAATTAGCTTTGTTTTACTATTAATTAATTTCTGAAAATTATTAATATTTTTTGTTGGATGAAAATATTTTATTTTAACATTATATTGTTTAAGGATATTTTCACAAAAAGTTCTAGTAGGACTATAAACACTATCATTTATTAAAACCTCATCACCAGATTTTAAAAAGGTAAAAAAAGGAATTACTATAGAGGCCAATCCTGATGGTGATAGTACTGTATCATTGCAGTTATATAAAAAAGAAATACTGTCTTCTAACTGCTTATGAAATGGATTTTTATTTATTCCATAAAATGTTGTTCTATCGTCAAAATTTTTAATATCGTTTAAGTAATCTTTAAATGTATTAAAGATCATTGTAGAGCCCTTATAGGTACCAGGGTTGATAAACCCTTTTTGTTTAAGAGGATTTCTACCTATTTTGGTTAATTTTGTTTTTATTTTCATAAACAAACTAAATATTGTATAAGCAAAATCTTTATACACAAATTATAGTAGGCAATTTTAAGCTTAACAAATCTATTATTGGGATTAACTTATTAATTTGTTATAGGGAAGCAATCTTTGAAAAAAGATATTTAAATAATTATTTAAACGGAGAAAATAATATGAAAAAACTATTATCTATCTTTGCGGTTGTAGCGTTTGCTTTTTCAGCACATGCTGGAACCCTTGATGATGTTAAAAATAGAGGTTTTCTAAAATGTGGAGTAACAACTGGTCTTGCTGGTTTTGCTGCTCCAGATGATAGCGGTGAATGGGCTGGTCTAGATGCTGATATGTGTCGTGCAGTTGCTGTAGCTGTTTTTGGAGACCGTTCAAAAGTAGAATTTATTACTACTACAGGTAAATCTCGTTTCCCAACATTAGCTTCTGGTGAAGTTGATATGTTAGCGAGAAATACAACTTGGACAATTAGCCGTGATGTTAATCTTGGTTTTGAGTTCGTAGGTGTAAACTTCTACGATGGACAAGGTTTCATGGTTCCATCTGCTCTCGGTGTATCAAGTGCAACTGAGCTTGATGGTGCTACTGTATGTATCCAAACTGGTACTACTACAGAGTTAAACCTTGCTGACTTCTTTAGATTAAATGGAATTAGCTACGAAGCACTTCCAATTGAAACTAATGATGAAGGTAAAGAAAACTTATTTGCTGGAAGATGTGACGTATACACAACTGATGCTTCAGGTCTTTCTTCAACAAGAGCTGCTGCTTCTAATCCAGATAAATGGGTTGTATTACCAGAAATTATTTCAAAAGAACCACTTGGTCCACTTGTAAGACATGGTGATCACCAGTGGGGTGACGTAGTTCGTTGGTCTTTAAATGCAATGATTATTGCTGAAGAATTAGGTATTACATCTGAAAACGTTGATGCTCAATTGAGCTCTAATGTTCCTGAAGTACTAAGACTTCTTGGTGTTGAAGGTAACTATGGAGAAATGCTTGAGCTAAGTAATGATTGGGCTTACCAAATTATCAAACAAATTGGTAACTACTCAGAATCATACGAAGCAAACGTAGGTCCAGACACACCTCTAGAAATTGCAAGAGGTTTAAATGCTCTATGGACTCAAGGTGGTATTTTATACGCACCTCCATTCAGATAAATCTTAATTAAATTTAAAACGGGGGGTTTTAAACCCCCCATTTTTTTTGTATATACTAGTGATGCGATCTAACTTAGGTTTCTTTTCTGATGAAAAATTTAGATCCATTTTTTTTCAAACTTTAGTTGTAGGTTTATTTGCCCTAGGTTTATTTTTTGTAATAAATACAACTTCTTACAACTTAGAAAAAAGAAATATCGCAACTGGTTGGAGTTTTCTTCAAAATCCAGCAGGCTTTGATATAAGTTTTTCACCCTTCTTAGAATTTAAATCAACAGATACACATTTAAAAGTTTATTTTGTTGGAGTTTTAAATACTCTTTTGGTATCAATTACGGGTTGTATAGCCGCAACAATTTTAGGTTTTATATTGGGCATAGTAAGACTATCTTCAAATTGGTTATTAAGTCGATTAGTTTATATTTACGTTGAATTTTCAAGAAATGTACCCTTACTTCTTCAAATAATTTTATGGTATAGTATTTTAATTCAACTTCCTCGTGTTAAGCAATCATTACAAGTTCTTGATGTGTTTTATATTTCAAACAGAGGATTGTATTCTCCAAGACCAATATTTGAAAGTGGATTTTCATATGTATCAATTGCAATTGTGTTGGCTTTAATTTCAAGTTTCTTAATAAATAGATGGGCAAAAAAAAGACAAGATAAGACAGGTCAACAATTCCCAGTATTCTCAAGTTCAATCGGGTTAATATTTATTGTTCCATTAATTTTATTTTTTATTATTGGTTCACCTTTGTCTTTTGAGCATCCAGAATTAAAAGGTTTTAACTTTAAAGGTGGTCTAGTCATTAGACCTGAATTTATAGCAATGTTTTTAGCATTATCAATTTACACTGCAGCCTTCATTTCTGAAATTGTTAGAGCAGGTATAATGTCCGTCTCAAAAGGACAAAGAGAGGCATCTGCTGCTATAGGCTTAAAACAAACATGGATAATGAGACTAATTATTATACCCCAAGCTCTTAGAGTGATTGTCCCTCCACTAACAAGTCAGTATCTAAACTTAACTAAAAATTCTTCTTTAGGAATTGCTGTAGGATATGCTGACCTTGTTCACGGTTTTGGAGGAATAAGTTTAAATCAAACTGGTCAAGCTATTGAATGTATGGCAATTGTTATGGCAACTTATTTGTCAATTAGTCTGACAATATCTTTCTTTATGAACATTTATAATAGAAGTATACAATTTAAGGAAAAGTAATGAACGAAATGAATGAAGTTAGAAAACCACCAGTAGCAACAACAGGTATTATTGGTTGGTTACGAATAAATTTATTCTTCAATTGGACAAACTCATTAATAACTTTATTTGTTATTTATTGTTTGTATCAGTTTATTCCTTGGATTTTAGATTGGACAATATTTTCAGCTGACTTCAAATATAATTATCTTGGTGAAAAAATTACTAACCAAGAAATGTGTTCACGAAATTTAGATCCTGAAAATGGTGGAGCTTGTTGGGCAGTTATATATGTAAGGTTTTATCAATTTATTTATGGATTTTATCCAAAGGTTGAAGTTTGGAGAGTAAATATAGCTTATGCAATGTTAGCATTAGCATTGCTACCTCTTTTGTATGCTAAACTTCCATATAGAAAGTACTTCTTATATTTTACATATATTTTTCCTGTTATTGCTTATTTTTTACTTAATGGAGGATTAGGCTTTACTGAAGTCTCTACTAACAAATGGGGTGGTCTTCTAGTAACACTCGTCCTAGGCTGTACTGGAATAGCTTTAGCTTTTCCTATTGGGATTATGCTAGCATTAGGAAGAAGATCTAAATTACCAGTTATAAGCATGATGTGTACATTGTTTATTGAATTTATCAGAGGGGTTCCGCTAATTACTTTATTATTTTTTGGAATGGTAATGCTACCTTTATTTTTACCAGAAGGAATAGATATGGATGGTTTAGTAAGAGTTCTAGTAGCTGTTACATTATTCCAATCAGCTTATATGGCAGAAGTTATACGAGGAGGGCTACAAGCAATACCTCCTGGTCAATATGAGGCTGCTAAATCACTAGGGATGTCCTATTGGAGAATGAATTTATTAATTATTCTTCCTCAAGCTATTAGAATTTCTATACCCCCAATTGTCAACACATCTATAGGTTTATTTAAGGACACAACTTTAGTTATAATTGTAGGAATATTAGATTTATTAGGTATTGGGAGAGGTACTTTAGCAGATACTAATTGGTTAGGCTTATCTTATGAAATTTACTTTTTTGTTAGTTTGGTATTTTTTATATTCACATTTGGAATGTCTAGATACAGTTTATATTTGGAAAAGAAATTAAAAACAGGTATTAATATGGGGGCTGATTAAAATGAGTGAAGAATCAATAATTTCATTAAAAAATGTTAACAAATGGTTTGGAGATTTTCATGTATTACAAGATGTAAATCTTGAAGTTAAGAAGAAAGAAAGAATCGTAGTTTGTGGTCCTTCTGGTTCTGGTAAATCTACAATGATCAGATGTATTAATAGATTGGAAGAACATCAAGAAGGCTCAATTGTTGTTGATGGAATTGAGTTAACTGGAAATTTAAAAAATATTGATAATGTTAGGAAAGAAGTTGGAATGGTATTCCAGCAATTTAATTTATTCCCTCATTTGTCTGTAAAAGAAAATATAACACTTGCTCCAATTTGGGTTAAAAAAATGCCAAAGGCAGAAGCTGAGGAACTGGCTATGAGACAGTTAGAAATAGTAAAAATCCCTGAACAAGCCAACAAGTATCCTGGTCAATTATCTGGCGGTCAACAACAAAGAGTAGCAATTGCAAGATCCCTTGCAATGAATCCTAACATCATGCTTTTTGATGAACCAACTTCAGCTCTAGACCCCGAAATGATTAAAGAAGTTTTAGATGTAATGGTTGATTTGGCAAATGGTGGAATGACCATGATTGTTGTTACTCATGAAATGGGTTTTGCTAAAACAGTTGCTGATAGAATGGTGTTTATGGATGAAGGTAAAATTGTTGAGGAAGCTAGCCCAGATAAGTTTTTTAATAATCCAGAGAGTGATAGAACAAAGTTATTTTTAAGTCAAATTCTTCATCAGTAATTTAAGAAGATAACAATAAATTAACTCTTCTATTCATTTTACCTTTGTTTTCTATTTTGCCTATTTGAATTTTACCTATCTCATTAGTTGATTTTACATGTGTACCACCACAAGGTTGTAAATCAACATCACCAATTCTAATTAATCTTATTTTACCATCTACTTGTGGAGGTTTTACTGACATGGTTCTAACAAGTTCAGGTTTTTCTTCTAATATACTTCTTTCAATTACTTCACTAGTAACGGTATGATTATCTTCAACTAACAAATTTATTTTTTCTTCCAATTCTTCTTTATTTATTAATTTATCTGGATCATTAAAATCTAATCGACTTTTTTCATAACCAATTTGACCACCAGTTACTCCTAAGGGGACTATAGAACATAACAAGTGCAGCGCAGTATGCATTCTCATATGCTTGTATCGTAAATCCCAATTTATTTTTCCAATTATGTCAACATTCTCTTCAATATCTTTGAGATCATCTACAATATTTATTATTTTATTATTTTCTTTAATAGTATCTAAAACTTCTATTTTTATACTTTCAGCTTCTATTGTCCCTGTGTCTCCAGGTTGACCATCACTTTTTGCATAAAATGCTGTCTTATCCAATTCAATACGATTTTCTTCTTTCACAATACCTATAATTTTTGCTTTAAATTCTTTAATGTACGCATCATCTTCGAATAATTTTGTCATAGCGTTTTTTTACAGTATTTTAAAAATATTATATTGACTTTTTTTTCATTCTGAATAAATTAGAACAAAAGTAGAACAAATAATTTTATAAATAATATAATTATTATTTATCAATTATTTAAATATTTTTTCTAATATTATGTCTAAAAAAATAGAAAACTTAATATTTAAAGCTGAATCCAAAGGAGATCAAATAACGCCTTATTTTCTTGATACAGTGTCTGCAGGTTTTCCATCTCCAGCTACTGATTATATGGAAAACAAACTTGATCTTAATGAATATTTGGTTCAACGTCCAACAGCAACCTATATCGTTAAAGCTAATGGCCCTTCTATGACCGATGCAGGCATATTATCAGGTGATTTACTTATTGTTGATAGAAGTATTACACCTCGTAACGACAATATTGTTATAGCCTCAATCTTTGGTGACCTAACAGTTAAAAAACTGAAAAAGAAAGATGATCAGTCACTATTTTTAATTTCTGCCAATAGTGAGTATCCTAGTATTCAAGTTAAAGAAGAAATGGAGTGTTTTATATGGGGGGTAGTGACATATGTCATACACAAAACTACTTAATAGAAATCATAACTCAGTAAATCAATCTATCGCATTGATAGATTGCAATAATTTTTATGCATCATGTGAAAGAATATTTAATCCCAAACTTATAGGAAAACCAATTGTCGTACTTTCCAATAATGATGGTTGTATCATTGCACGATCAAAAGAAGCAAAAAAATTAGGTATAAAAATGGGTGAACCTTATTTTAAAGCAAAAAATATTATTGAAAAAAATGATGTTAAAGTTTTTTCATCTAATTATTCTTTGTATGGTGATATTTCCCAGAGAGTAATGGAGACTTTATCAAGTTTCTCTTCAGAGGTAGAAATCTACTCTATAGATGAAGCATTTCTTGGTTTAAATGGTTTTGAGAACTATGAGCTAAACACTTATTGCAGACATATTAGACAAACAATTAAGAGGTGGGTTGGCATTCCAGTTAGTATTGGAGTGGGCTCAACAAAAACACTATCCAAAATAGCTAATCATTTAGCAAAAAAACAACCAGACTATAAAGGTGTGTGCATACTAAAAAACAAAATAGAAATAAAAAAAGCATTAGAATTAACATCCATTGAAGACGTATGGGGCATTGGAAGAAGATTATCTCTTTTCCTAAAAAAATATAATATTCATAATGCTTATCAATTTTCACAAATGGACAGAGGATGGATAAGAAAAAATATGGGTGTAGTGGGAGAGAAGACATACCTAGAATTAAATAGTGTATCGTGTTTAGACCTTGATTTGGTTTCAAGTGATAAACAAAGTTGTTGTGTCTCAAGATCATTTAGTCAGCCAATAGAAAAATTATTTGATTTGGAGGAATCAATATCAACTTATGGATCAAGAGTATCAGAGAAGATAAGAGAAGAGGGATTAGTCGCTGAGTCGATGAGTATTTTTGTTTTGACAAATCATTTTAATAGAAGAGAGAAACAATATTCAAATTCAATAAAACTACACTTACCTTTCCCAACAAATAATAGCATAAAAATTGTTAAAAGAGCTCTTGAAGGAATTAGAAAAATATACCGACCAGGATTTCGTTATAAAAAAGCTGGAATTATATTATGTGGTCTTAGCAGGCACAATGTAACTAGAGGATTGCTTGATTATGATCGTGATACATCAGATAGAATAATGAATACTATTGATAATATTAATTCTAGATATGGAAGTTCAACGTTAAAGATAGCCTCTGAAGGTATAGAAAAAATATGGAAGATGAAAAGAGAAAACGTATCCCCATGTTACACAACACGTTTTGAAGAATTGGTGGAAGTTAAGGCTTAGAAAAAATGGCTCCCCGGGCCGGGCTCGAACCAGCGACCGATCGGTTAACAGCCGATTGCTCTACCACTGAGCTACCGAGGAACACAATTTTGTTGATAATAAAAAAAAATTAAAAAACAAGAAAAATTTGGAGGCTCGGAGCGGAATCGAACCGCTGTGCAAGGCTTTGCAGGCCCCTACATCACCACTCTGCCACCGAGCCTAAAAAAAATGACAATTATCACTATATTATTTCTAGTCAATTAATGAAAAAAAATTCTAAAGATTAATAATATAATTTAAATAATTGATTAAATAATAGGTTTATATAAAGCATCCTTTAAGAAATGAGTGAAACATTCGAAATTGCAAGAAAAAATATGGTTGTTAATCAATTAAGACCAAACAAAATTAATGAAGAAAATATCTTACAAATATTTGAAAATACTCCTAAAGAAAATTATTTAGATGTCAGCTTAGGTAAGAATTGTTACCTAGATAATAATTTAGATATAACTGAGAAAAGAGGATATCTTAAAAATTTACACCTAGCTCAAATTATAAAATATTCGAAAATTTTACCTAATGATAAGGTATTACATATAGGCGGCTTAACGGGCTATTTTTCTGCTCTAATTAGCTCACTATGTAAAGAACTTCATGTTGTAGAAGAAAATAGAGAACTATTTAAATTATTAGAACATAATATTAACAATACTGATAAAACTAATATTAGTTTATTTAATCATAATTTATTAGATGGATTATCTGATAAAGCTCCATTTAGCTTAATAATTATTGATGGACCTATATATAAAATAACTGATAAGTTAATGAATCAACTAGCAATGAATGGCGGAAGGTTAATATATATTAAAAAAATATATGATAATTTGGGTAAAGCTTATAAAATTATAAGAAATGAAGATTTATATTCATCTGAGTATTTATTTGATGTAATGAGTAGTTATCAAATTCAAGAACAACAAGAGGATTTTAAATTTTAAATGAGATTATTTATATTATTTTTATTACTTATTTATTCTAAATCTATATTTGCTCTATCGATTGATGATTCTGTAAAAAGTACGATTGCAAATAATTTGAAAGTAAAAATTGCTTTTGAAAAACTGAATGAAAGCAAAGAAACTATTGAGGTAGCTATAGGCAAAAAACTTCCAACAGTTACTGGCACAATTTCTGGTACATATAGTAATAGCGAAACAACATCAGCAGCTGGTGTATCAACAACACCAGAGACTTTTACAGATAAATATAAAATTAGTATTACTCAAAATTTGTATGATGGTGGTGAAAAAAGTTTAGAAATAGAAAGATCAAAAATTATTTACGAAAATGCAGTTATAAACTTTTATAAAACAGTTCAAGATTTATCGCTAACAGCTGTAGAAGGTTATTTAACAGTAATAAATTATGAAAAATTATTAGAGGCTTCCAAAAAAAATTTTGATTCTGTTTCAAGATTTTTAGAAGAAGTAAAATTAAAATATGAATTGGGATCAGCAACCATAACTGAATTGAAAAATGCTGAGAGTGCTTTTTCAATTGCTGAAACAAATCTTTTTTCAGCCGAACAAAACTACAAAGTCAGTTTAAAAACATTTAAATCAATTGTTGGTAAAGAAGCTATTAATTTAGAAGATTATGTAAATATAGAAGATGATTTGAATTTTGATAACATACTTTCTGAAGCTTATAAGAATAATTTTAATATCTTAATTGCTCAAAATAATATTAAAGTTAAAGAACTTGATCTCTCAAAAGAAAAAAGTACTAATAGACCTAACTTAGATATAACAGCTTCTACTGAGTATTCGGATGGTTCAAGAATAGATGCAGGAAGTGAAAATACTAATGCAACATTAGGGTTAATTTTAACAATTCCTATATTTCAGCAAAATATTGACAAATCAGACATTAGAAAAATAAATTCTCAAATTTTACAAACTGAAATTGAGCTAGAGGATCTTAAAGAAAGTTTAAATATTGAGGTATCAAACTATTATAAAAACTATTTAGTTAGTAAATCAAACTTAAATACATCGCTATTAACTATAGAGTATGCAAATACTCTTCTAGAAAGTACTCAAGAGGAATACAACCTCGGGACAAAATCTATCACTGATCTAATAGAAGCAGAAACTAATCTTTTAAACGTAAATGTTGAATATTTTAATGCAAATAAAAACTATCTGATTAATTATTTTAATTTACTAGCTTTAGATGGTTCACTGATTAAATTATTTGAGGAGTATCTTCCTAGCTATAATTAGAGTTTTATTAATTTAATTAAACATTTATAATACCTATATGAATACAAAAAATTCTATCAATGAATCTCTAGAAGTTATACGAAGAGCACTCGAAGATGAAAAAAATATTTCAGATAATGATTTATCATCCAATATTTTGATACTTAACCAAAAGGTTAATAGTGATGGTACAATAAAATTACTTCAAAAAGACGAAGATATCAATAGTGAAATTAATGATATTATAGACCAAAAACTTTCCTATCTTGTAGAAAATAAAATTGAAAAAATACTTGATGAAAGAATCCCAAAATTACTAAAAAATTATTTCGATACAAAATAGTTACAATGCAGCTTGATAAATTTTTTGATTTTTTAAAAGATGAAAAAAAACTTTATTCGCAATGGGAGCAATCAAATTGTTTTAAACCACAAAAAGGAGGTGAGCCTTATTCTATAATGATGCCACCACCTAATGTTACAGGCAGCTTACATATGGGTCATGCTTTAACCTTCACTATTCAAGATATATTAATCAGATATCATAGAATGAAGGGTATGGAAGTATTGTGGCAAGCAGGGACAGATCATGCAGGAATAGCTACTCAGATGGTGGTTGAAAGAAAATTAAGTGAGTCAAACCTAGATCGACGATCTCTAGGTAGAAAAAAGTTTATTGAAAAAGTATGGGAATGGAAAAAAGAATCGGGTGGTCAGATAAGTAATCAATTAAGAAGACTTGGTGCTTCTGCAGATTGGTCACGAGAAAGATTTACTATGGATGAAGGTCTTTCTAATGCAGTTAAGAAAGTTTTTGTTAATTTATACAATGATGGAATTATTTACAAAGATAAGAGATTAGTTAACTGGGATCCAAAACTTTTAACTGCTATTTCTGATCTAGAAGTAGAGCAAAGAGATAGTGAAGGAAGTTTATGGCATATTAAATATCCTATAGATGAAAAAAATCATATCATAGTTGCAACAACAAGACCTGAGACGATGTTAGGTGATACTGCAGTTGCCGTTCATCCAGATGATGAAAAATATAAAAATTTAATTGGTAAATTTTGTAACTTGCCAATTTCAAATAAAAAAATACCAATCATTGCTGATGAATATGCAGATCCTGAAAAAGGTTCTGGTGCAGTTAAAATTACTCCTGCACATGATTTTAATGATTTTGAGGTAGGAAAGAGACATGATTTAGAATTTATTAATATTTTTGATGAAAATGCTAAACTTAACTCAAATGTACCTAAAGAATTTCAAAATTTAGATCGATTTGATGCAAGAAAACTAATTTTAAAACAATTAGATGAAATGAATTTATTAATTAAAGAAGAAAAACAGCAAATGGTCATACCATATGGTGATAGATCAGGTGTTGTTATTGAGCCATGGCTCACAGACCAATGGTTTTGTGATGCAAAAAAATTATCAGTTGATCCAATATCAGCTGTTAGAAATAATAGTTCTAAATTTATTCCCAAACAATGGGAAAATACATTTTATAATTGGATGGAAAACATACAACCATGGTGTATTTCAAGACAGTTATGGTGGGGACATCAAATTCCTGCATGGTATGGTCCAGATAATAAATATTTTGTTAGTGAAACTTTAGAAGGAGCACAAAATCAGGCAAAAAAATTTTATGGAAAGGATGTTGAGCTAAGACAAGATGAAGACGTTCTTGATACTTGGTTTTCTTCTGCTCTATGGACATTTTCTACTTTAGATTGGCCAAATAAAACGTATGAACTAGATAAATTTTATCCTGGTAATGTTTTGGTTACTGGTTTTGATATCATATTTTTTTGGGTTGCGCGGATGATGATGATGGGTTCTTATTTTATGAAGGAAACTCCATTTAAAGATATTTATATTCATCCTTTAATACGTGATGAAAAAGGACAAAAAATGTCTAAATCAAAAGGAAACATAATTGATCCTTTAGAGTTATTAGATAAATATGGCGCTGATACATTAAGATTTACACTAACAGCACTATTAAATCCTGGACGAGATGTAAAATTATCTGAAGCTAGAGTTAAAGGATATAAATCATTCACAAATAAAATTTGGAATGCTGGAAAATTTTTACAATTGAATAATTCAATTTTTATAGATGATATATCAATTGATTCAATTATTTTTGATGCAAACAAATGGATAATAAAAGAATTGAATGATTTGAACACTCAACTTGATCAATTAACTAAAAAGTATTTGTTTCATGAAATAGCTAATAAAATTTATCATTTCGTATGGCATACTTATTGTGATTGGTACATTGAAATTATTAAACAAAATTTTAAAAATGAAAAATTTGCTGATGAGATTAAAAAAGTTTCTGGATGGACATTTATTCAAGTTTTAAAGATAATACATCCTGTTATGCCATTTATAAGTGAAAAACTATGGAGATCTTTAGTTGACGATAAATCATATTTAATGAACCAAGTTTTTCAAAATTACTCAACAAATAATTCTTTTAATAATTCTAAAAAAAACTTTGAAATATTTATTGAATTCATAACATCTATAAGAAATTTGAGATCAGAACTAAATATACCCTATAAACAATTAATTAATATCTCCATAGAAGCAAAAAATGAAGAAATTAATAATTTTCTAATTGTGTATAAAAATGAAATAAGTAATTTTTTAAAAACCAAAGATATTAGTTTTGATAAAATTCAACCTAATAAGAATTCAGCTTTAATTGTGTTAACATCATTATCAGTTTTAATCCCTTTAGATGGTATTATTGACTCGGAAGCAGAATTAAAAAAATTAAATATGAAAAAGCAAGTTGAGCAAGAAAAATTTAATAAAGTTAATGACAAATTAAAAAATGATAATTTCATGAATAAAGCTTCAGAAGAAATTATTAATAAATTTAAAAATGAGGCAAATATTTATAAATCTTCTATTGAAAAAATTGATCAAATAATAAATACTATCAAATAGAATGGAAGATAAAGGTTCAAATAGAAAATCTAATCTACCTAGTAGATATGTTAGTGTAGGTCCTAAAAGTGCACCTCATAGATCTTATTATTATGCTATGGGTTTGAAAGAACATGAAATTTATCAACCATTTGTTGGTGTTGTTAGCACCTGGAATGAATCAGCTCCTTGCAACATTACTCTTCAGGATCAAGCGCAACATGTGAAGACTGGTGTTAAAGATGCTGGAGGCACACCAAGAGAATTTACAACTATAACAGTAACAGATGGAATTGCCATGGGCCATGAGGCAATGAAATCCTCTCTTATTAGCAGAGAAGTTATTGCAGATTCCATTGAATTATCTGTGAGAGGTCACTGTTATGATGCAATAGTTGGACTTGCTGGCTGTGATAAATCTTTGCCAGGTTTAATGATGGCTATGGTTAGATTAAATGTACCATCTGTATTCATCTATGGAGGTTCAATCTTACCAGGAAAATACAAGGGTAAAGATGTTACTGTTATTGATGTTTTTGAAGCAGTTGGAAAACATGCTGCGGGAACTATCTCAGATCAAGATTTAAAAGATATTGAACAAGTTGCTTGCCCATCTGCTGGATCATGTGGAGGTCAGTTTACAGCAAATACGATGGCATGTATTTCAGAGGCAGTTGGTTTAGCTCTAACAAATTCAGCTATGCCTCCAGCAGTAAATACTGAAGAAAGAAAAGCTTATGGTGAAAAGAGTGGTAAAGCTATAATGAATTTATTAGAAAAGAATATAAGACCAAGGGATATAGTAACTATTGATTCATTAGTAAACGCTGCAAGAGTAGTTGCAGCTACTGGAGGCTCAACTAATGCAGCACTCCATCTTCCTGCGATAGCTAATGAAGCGGGTTTAAAATTTACATTAAGAGATGTTGTAGAAATTTATAATTCGACTCCTTATATCGGAGATATGCAACCTGGTGGAAAGTACGTTGCTAAAGATTTATATGATGTAGGAGGTGTACCAGTTGTTATAAAATCTTTATTAGATGGTGGTTATATAAACGGAGACTGTATAACTGTTACAGGAAAAACAATAGCTGAAAATCATAAAGAAGTAATATTTCCTACAAATCAAGATGTTGTTTATAAATGTGATAATCCAATTAGTGAAAATAGTTCAGTCGTAGGGTTGTGGGGTAATCTTGCACCAGATGGATGTATATCAAAAATAGCAGGTTTAAAAAATTTAAATTTTAAAGGAAAAGCTAAATGTTTTGACTCAGAAGAAGATGCTTTAACCGCAGTTTTAAAAAATGAAATTAAAGCCGGAGATGCGGTAATAATTAGATATGAAGGTCCTAAAGGAGGACCAGGTATGCGTGAAATGCTTTCAACAACAGGTGCAATATATGGGCAAGGGCTAGGTGAAACTGTTGCTTTAATTACAGACGGACGGTTTTCAGGCGGCACAAGAGGATTTTGCATTGGTCATGTAGGACCAGAAGCAGCTGTAGGAGGTATGATAGGTTTACTTAAAGATGGTGATGAGATTATTATTGATGCTGTTAAAGGCGAAATCAACGTTACGCTTTCAGATCAAGAAATAGAAAAGAGAAAAAAAGATTGGAAGCCAAGAAAAACTAATCATAATTCTGGATCTATATGGAAATATTCTCAAACTGTTGGGCCAGCTTACGAGGGTGCTGTTACTCAACCAGGAGCAAAAGACGAAACGCATACATACGCTGATATTTAATATTAATTAACTAATTCAATCGTAACTGGTGTGTGATCAGAAGCTTTTTCCCATCCTCTTGGTTCACGATTAACATTAACTGATTTAATCAAATCAGTTACTTCTGGTGTAGTAAGAAAATGATCAATTCGAAGACCATTGCCTTTTTGCCAATTTCCACCTCTATAACCCCAAAAGGTCCAGTTTGTATTTCCATCAACAAAATATTTTACCGTATCAACAAAACCTAAATTCAAAAGATTTCTAAATTTTTCTCTTGTTAATGGATGGGCACAAGCATCATTTTTAAAATTTTCTGGTGAATACACATCTTCATCATTAGGTATTACATTAAAATCTCCACCTATAATAATTGGTTGATTATTATTAATTAATTCTTTAATATATTTATTAAAATTTATCATCCAATCAATTTTGTAATCAAATTTTTCTGTTTCAATTGGATTTCCATTTGGAAGATAAATATTTATTAATTTAATTTTATTTTTTATATTTTTTAAAGATATTTCTGTTTCAATAAATCTGGAATTTACATCTTGGTAATTAGGAATTTTTAAGTTTGAAATTTCAATACTTTCTTTGCTGAGTATTGCTACCCCATTCCAAGCTTTTTGCCCATTCACATAACATTTATAATTAATATTTTCTAATTCCTCTTTAGGAAAACTTTCATTTGTACATTTTAATTCTTGAATTAAATATAAATCTGATTGATCTTTTTTTATAAATTTTATTAAATGTTCTATTCTTGCATTAACTGAATTTACATTCCATGTAGTAATTTTCATTTATATTGAAAAAGAAGTGCCACACCCACATGATGAAGATGCTAGTGGATTAGAAATTTTAAATGACGATCCAATCAATTCATTAACATAATCAATTTTAGATCCTTTTATTAATTCAATTGAAGTTTTATCTATCAATACATCAGCATTTCTATAATTAAAGATTAAATCATCATCATTTGGTTTATCAGAAAAATCAAATTTATATTGAAATCCAGCACAACCACCACCTAATACGGTAATTCTGAAATATTTACATTTTTCAGAGAGAAGTATCTTGTTGATATGATTCTGAGCACTTTCAGTTACTTCAATTATATTGTCCATTTATCTAAATATTGTTATTAGTTATTTTTTTACGACTATAATATAAATTTTCTTATGTTCAAACATTTAGCTTCCAATCCAGATAATTCAAATGGAAGATTATATAATGAGCTAGATGAAGATTTGAGAAATCCATTTGAAAGAGATAGAGCTAGAGTTATTCACTCTAATTCTTTTAGAAAATTAAAACACAAAACCCAAGTTTTTATTGAAAGTGAGAGTGATTATTTTAGGACTAGACTAACTCATTCTTTGGAAGTTGCCCAAATATCAAGATCAATTTGTAGATTACTTGAATTAGATGAAGATCTGGGTGAAACAGTTGCCCTCGCACATGATTTAGGCCATCCTCCTTTTGGTCATATTGGTGAAGATGCACTTGATAATTCAATGAAAAAGTTTGGGGGGTTTAATCATAATGATCAAACCTTAAGAGTTTTAACATTTATAGAAAAAAGACACCCTGATTTTGATGGATTAAATCTAACATGGGAGAGCTTAGAGGGAATAATAAAACATAATGGAATTTTGAGTGATCATTTACCTTATCACTTAGATAATTATTCAAAATTACATAATCTAAATCTAACTGATCAACCTTATTTAGAATCACAGATAGCAAGTATATCTGATGATATTGCTTATAATAATCATGATGTAGAGGATGCTATTAGAGCAAACTTAATATCATTAGATGATATTGCAGAGTTAAGTTTTTTTGAAAAAATTATAATTAATTTAAAGGATCACTACAAAGATATTCCAAATAAACTTCTAGTGTATCAAGTTTTAAGAAGCTCCATATCTAATATGATAAATGATATATATGAAACTACAAAAAAAAATTTAATTGAAAATAATATCAATTCTATTGATGATATTCATAAAAAAAATGATTTCATTGTTTCGTTTTCAAATGAAATGAAGAAAAATTGCGACATAATTAAAAATTTTTTGTTTGAAAGAGTTTATAATCATAGTCATTTATCAGATAAGAGGCAGTATTCAAAAAAGGTTATATCTACTTTGTTTACTTATTTCGTAAAAAATAATAATAAACTACCAGTAGATTGGAGAAATCAAAATATTGAAATTGAAAGATTAATTTGTGATTATATTTCAGGGATGACGGATAGATTTGCTCTAAATTTGTACAAGGAGATTAGTGAATAATTTTATAAAAGACCTTTCAGATTTTTTAATTGATTTTACAGATTTTTTAGAGAGAAATAAATTCATATCTCCAATCAATAAAAAACAAATAAGCATCGATTATTCTTCAAATAATAAACAAGGCGATTTAGCGACAAACTTTTATTTAATAGTTAAAAGAAAAATAATTAATGAAGATTTTAATATTGAAAAAGAATTAAATGAAAGAACTAAATCAATTGGATTTATAGATTATTTTGAAGTTTCAAAAAATGGCTTTATAAATTTTTTTCTAAAAGATGAATTTGTATTAAGAAGTCTAAAAGAAATTTATAGTAAAAATTTTTTAAATTATATTAATTATGGTTCAGATAAAAAAATAAATGTCGAATTTGTTTCAGCTAATCCAACTGGACCATTGCATATAGCTCATATAAGAGGTGCTGTATTTGGAGATGTATTAAGCTCTCTTTATACTAAAACAGGTTTTGATGTTACTAGAGAGTATTACGTTAATGATGCAGGTTCTCAAATTGATAAATTATCAAACTCTCTTTTGAAACGATATTTACAATTATTTGATAAAAAAATTGAGTTAGAAGAAGACGAGTATCCTGGTGAATACTTAGTAGATATTGCCAAAAAAATTAAAAACGAAGACGGTGATAAATGGTTAAATTTTCAACATGAAGAGACTATTAAATATTTTAAGAATTTTGCATTAAAAAATATACTTATAAACATAAAATCAGATTTAGAATTAATAAATATAAAATTTGATAAATTTACTTACGAAACAGAAATAGAAAAAAGTAAAATTATTGATGAACTTTTTACAATTTTGGAAGAAAAAAAACTATTATATGAAGGTATTTTAGAAAAACCAAAAGGTGACGACTCTGATTGGGAACCAAGAGAGCAATTATTATTTAGATCCTCTAAATTACTAGACAATGAAGATAGAGCATTAAAAAAATCAAATGGCGAATGGACCTATTTTGCAAATGATGCAGCATATCATTTAGATAAATGTAAAAGAAATTTTGATAGGTTAGTCAATATCTGGGGATCTGATCATATTGGCTATATTCCAAGAATGAACTCGTTAATAAAAGCTATCAAAGATGATGAAGCTTATTTAAATATTTTAACTTGTCAGATTGTAAGTCTAATTCAAAATAAACAAAAAATTAAAATGTCAAAAAGATCTGGAAATTTTGTGACATTAGCCAATGTTCATTCTAAAGTTGGTAAAGATCCTATAAGGTATTACATGATTTCTACTAAAAATGAGACAGCAATTGACTTTGATTTAGATGCTGTTGTTGAAAAAAATAAAGATAATAAAGTTTTTTACTGTCAATATGCACATGCTAGAGCTTCATCCGTAATTAATAAAGCAAACGAATTAGGTATAAGTATTAAAAATGATTATAATCTTACTGAAATACAAAATTTATCTGATGAGGAATTAAAATTAATTAAAAAGTTAATTTCTTATCCTTATTTATTGTATCAATCATCATACTATAATGAACCACATCGACTAATTAATTACTTAGAAGAAATATCGGCTGATTTTCATTCAATTTGGAATAAAGGTAAAGATAATGAATCACTTCGTTTTATAGATGAAAAAAATACAGAAAAGACAATTTCAAAAATATTTTGGTTGGAGTCATTTAGAGTTGTTTTAAAAGATATATTTTCAATAATTGATATAAGTGCTCCTGAAAAAATGTAATGATTAAAAGAATTATTTTTAAAAGAAAAAATAATTACATATTAAAATATTCTTTATTATTATTGCTATTTATTATTATTCTTTATCTTATCTCATTTTATTATTTTAGTAATAGGGAGTATTTTATCATTCCTCAATTTACTGATAAATATTTTATTATTCCTGCCAATAAAGAAGGTGAAGTTGTTGATTATTTAGACAAGAAAAGTTTAAATAACGTAGATAATGAAATTCAAGATTTTGATTTTAAAAATACAAGCGAAGTTGATTTTACAATTCAATTATATAGCAATGATAATTTTGAAAAAATTAATAAATACTTGAATAATTTATTAGAAAATAAAAAAGAAATTATTGATCATGAAGATATTTTTGTTTTTTATAAAAAAACTGAAATAGGTACTCAATATTTTATTACTTATAAAAATTACATTTCTAAGAAAAATGCTTCTGAAGCTTGTGATTTATTAACTTTTGTTAAGAGTTGCTTAATAATTAATTTACAAAATTAATAATATTGAGAGAATCTCAATAATTTTATATAAAAAATTGTGTTAAATGTTCCAGATACAGAAATAAAAGAAGGTCAATTTAACCTATTATTAGACAATTTTGAGGGTCCCATAGATCTTTTGTTGGTTTTGGCTAGATCACAGAAGGTTGATTTATCCGATATATCTATATCTGAATTAGCTGATCAATATATTAATTTTATTAATCGATATAGAAATATTCATATTGAAATAGCTGCAGATTATTTAGTGATGGCAGCATGGCTAACGTATTTGAAATCAAGATTACTATTACCAAAAGAAGAAAAAACAGATGAATATACAGCGGATGAGTTAGAAGAGGCTTTAAAATATCAATTACAGAGACTAGAGGCTTTTCAAAATATTTCTAAAATTATATACTCAAGACCTCTTGTTAATAGAGATGTGTTTTATGGAGGGTCATCTGAAGGTCTCAAAGTTAAATATAATATAAATTATACTTCTAATTTATATGACTTACTAAAATCATATAGTCAAATACTTAAATCTAATGAACAAGTAAAACAATTAACTATTGAGTATTCAGAACTTTATTCAGTTGATCAAGCAGTTAAACGATTAAAAGGTATTTTTGGAAATATTACAGAATGGACTAATTTTTTAAATGTAATTCCAAATTTAATTAAATCTAATAAAACAATTAATAAATCCATTATCTCATCTAACTTTGTTGCTTCTTTAGAATTATCAAAAAATGGATTTATTGATTTAAAACAAGATGAAAGTTTTGGGAATATTTATATAAAAATTAATCAAAATGGATAATAAAGATATTAAAATTTTAGAAGCAATATTATTTGCATCGGGAGAGCCACTTGATGAAAATGATTTAAAAGAAAAGATTAAAGATAAAAATAATATAGGTAAGCTATTACTAGAAATTAAAGATTTTTATAAAAATAGAGGAATTAATTTAATCAAAACTGGCAACAAATGGTCTTTTAGAACTGCTGAGGATCTCAGTGATGAATTAACTATTTTTAAAACACAGAAAAGAAAATTATCAAGAGCAGCACTAGAAACATTATCTATAATTGCTTACCAACAACCAATAACAAGATCAGAAATTGAAAATATTAGAGGTGTTCAAATGGGTAGAGGTTCTCTAGATCATTTGATGGAAATAGGATGGATACGTCCTTCAGGTAGGAAAAGTATACCTGGTAAACCTACTTTATGGTCTACCACAGATTTGTTTGTGGAACATTTTGGATTGAATAGTTTATCTAATTTACCTAATAAAGAGGAGCTAAAGGCAAGTGGTTTTCTAGATAAACGTGCTGCGATTGCAACTATAAGTGATCTTGCTAAAAATGATGAAAGTTTACAAAGTAATGATAATTTTGAACAGGATGATGAAAATAATATTGATGATTTTATTCAAAATACTTAGTTAACTTATTACTTCTTGTTTTTTTCCTATACTTTCCGTATAAGCCCCTTATGACACCTAGTATTTGGCAATTATTAATCGTACTCGTTATTGTTCTACTTCTCTTCGGTAGAGGTAAAATACCTCAACTTATGGGTGATATGGCAAAAGGAATCAAATCATTCAAGAGAGGAATGTCTGACGAAGAAAAAAAAGAAGATAAAAATTTAGAGAATAAAAACGACGAAGAAAAGTAAATATAATGTTTACTTTTGGTTGGAGTGAAATTTTCTTAATTGGGATAATAGTTGTTGTTGTTATTGGCCCAAAAGATCTTCCAAAATTCATTAAACAAGTTGGCTCTTTTACTAAATATATTAAAAAAATGTCTTCTGAATTTAAATCATCCATAAATGAAATTGCTGAAGAGGAAGAAATTAAGGAATTAGCTAAATCAGTTAAAGAAGTAAAAAAAATAAAAGACGGCATTAATATCAAAAAAAATTTTGAAAATGAGATTAAAGAAGTTCAAGAAACAGTAAAAATGACCGAGAATGAATTTTCAAAAAAAAATTAATTTATTATTTTTGTAATGGCTGAAGAAAAATTTGAAGAAATGTCTCTAATTGGTCATCTCACTGAGTTACGTAAAAGACTTTTATGGAGTTTTTTATATATTTTATTAATCTTTATTGTTTGTTTTTACTTTGCAGATGAATTATTTGCCTTTTTAGCTAGTCCTCTAGTAGAACTATTTGATAAAGATAAAGGTCAAGGTTTTATTTATACAGCTTTACAAGAAGCTTTTTTTACAGAATTAAAAATAGCTTTTTTCTTTGCTTTATTTTTTTCATTTCCATTAATTGCAATACAAATATGGAGATTTATTGCACCAGGATTATATAAAAAGGAAAAGAGAGCTTTTTTACCCTATTTAGTTGCGACACCAATTTTATTTTTTGCAGGTGGATCAATGGTTTATTATATCATTGCGCCATTGGCATGGTCTTTTTTTCTATCTTATCAAAACCTTGGTTCTAGTGGAGTTCCTATTCGATTAGAAGCTAAGATGGGAGAATATTTATCCCTTATGATGCGATTTATTTTTGCTTTTGGTTTAGCATTTCAGCTTCCTGTTGTTTTATCTTTAATGGCGAGAGTTGGGATGGTTACTTATGAATCACTTAAAAAATTTAGAAAATATGCAATTGTATTAGCATTTTTATCAGCAGCATTCTTAACTCCACCTGATCCATTTAGTCAAATAAGTTTGGCTCTGCCAATTATATTTTTATACGAAGTTTCAATTTATATTGCAAAACTAATACAAAAAAATAAAGATAAGTAATGCATAATATTAATTTTATCAGAGAAAATCCAACAGAGTTTGATAATTATATGAAACAAAGAGGTGAGTATCCAATATCAAATAAAATATTAGAACTAGATAAAGTTAAAAGAGAAACTCAGACCGTTCTTCAGAATCTTTTAGCAGAAAGAAACTCTATTTCTAAAAATATTGGTAAACTTAAAAGTGAAAATAAAGATGCTTCATCAGAAATGAGTAAAGTTGATGAAATTAAAAATAAAATTAATAGTTTAAAGGAACTTGAGACAATTAAAGATGAGGAGCTAAAAACTATCCTTTCAAGACTTCCAAATATAGCTGATAAGACTGTACCCATAGGAAGCAATGAAGCAGACAATACAAAATATAGAGAATGGGGTGAAAAACCAGGATTTGATTTTAATCCTAAAACTCATTTTGAATTAGGGGAAAATTTAGGTTTAATGAATTTTGAAACTGCATCTAAATTATCAGGATCTAGATTTGTTTTATTAAAAAATCAACTTTCTAAGTTGGAAAGAGCAATAGCAAATTTTATGTTAGATAAGCATACGAATGAAAATGGTTATATTGAATATAATTTACCTTTTTTGGTTAAAAATTCTGCTCTTTTTGGAACAGGGCAATTACCTAAATTTGGTGAAGATTTATTTACTGCCGGGGAAGATCATTGGTTAATACCAACTGCTGAAGTTCCTTTAACAAACATGGTTAGAGAGGAAATACTTAACCAAAATCAATTACCCATGAGAGTAACTTCTTATACCCCTTGTTTTAGATCAGAGGCTGGTGCTGCTGGTAAGGATACTCGCGGTATGTTAAGACAGCATCAATTTACTAAAGTTGAATTAGTTTCAATAGTAGAGCCGCAGCATTCACAAGATGAATTAGAAAGAATGCTTGAATGCGCTGAGAGTATTCTGCAAGATTTAAATATTCATTATAGGATTATGACTTTATGTACTGGTGATATGGGCTTTTCAGCATCAAAAACATACGATATTGAAGTTTGGCTGCCAGGTGAAAATACTTATAGAGAAATTTCAAGCTGTTCTAATTGCAATGATTTTCAAGCTAGAAGAATGAATACAAGATATAAATTAGAAAATAAAAATATTTTTGTTCATACACTTAATGGATCAGGATTAGCAGTAGGAAGAACACTAATTGCTATTCTTGAAAATTATCAAATGAAAGATGGAAATATTAAAATTCCAGAAGTTTTGAAAAAATATTTCAATAATTCTGATACTCTTATCTAGTGCTTGATGTTAGAAAAATAAGATTGATACTTGAGTTACGAGAGTCTGGTATTAGTAATGCTGAAGTTCTCTCTGCAATAGAAAAAATTCCAAGAGAAAAGTTTATTAGTGAAGCTTACAGAAATCAAGCTTATGAAAATATAGCTTTACCAATTGAAAATAATCAAACAATTAGTCAGCCCTACGTTGTAGCTCGGATGACTGAACTGCTTGATGTTAAAAGTAACCACAAGGTGCTAGAAATAGGTACTGGTAGCGGATATCAGTGTGCAGTATTATCAATCTTAGCACGGCGTGTATACACGATTGAAAGAATTAAAAATTTACATGAAGGTTCTAATTATATTTTTGAGAAATTAAAATTAACCAATATTGTTTCAAAATATGATGATGGAAATAATGGTTGGATTGAACAAATACCTTTTGATAGAATAATATTTACAGCAGCATCAAAAAAAATAAATAATGAAATCTTTTCTCATATTGAAAATGAGGGAATTATTGTTTGTCCTATTGTTCAAAATAACAAGCAAATACTAGTAAAATATATAAAACAAAATAATAAAATTATTTCTGAAGAATATGATGATGTTTTATTTGTTCCAAATCTTCAAGGTGTAGTATAACTACTTTGAATATTTCTAATTTTATTTGAAGAATAAAAATAATATAAGATACCAATTATCCAATGAACAATAGTTAAACCAATAAACATATAGATGTAGTTTTCTTCTATAAAATTATTTACAAATAATATTACAATTATAGGTACTAATACAAACCTAAGTATAGCCATATACATTACTATTATTGCTTTTTTCAGTCCTTGGAATGATGCATTGGAAATAAAGAAAAATGGAAAAGCTGGAAAACCAAGTGCGTAAATTTTTAAGTATATTGATCCATAGTAAATTACTTCTTTATCATCAGTAAATAATCTCATGGAATCTTCTGCAGTTAAAAATAAAATCAATCCTGCTATAGTTAATATTATTACCCCAGTAATCATGGCTTTATTGTAAGTTTCTAAAATTCTTTCATAGTTTTTAGCACCAAAATTTTGACCCACAATGGCGGTTACTGCTGTACTTAATCCTAATAAAGGTAAGAAAAGCAGTTGTTCATATCTTCCAGCTGAGGAAAAACCTGCAATAGCATCATTACCAAAACGACTTACAAAAAATAATAATATATATGATCCAAGAGCAATCATCATTAATCCTAATGCTGCTGGAATAGCCTGAAATGAAATTTCCTTAATTAAACTTAATTTAGGAATTAAATAATTATCTTTAAAGTTTTCAAAAATCTCTGTTTTATAAATTTTATATAGTAAATATAACAGACCAATTATTTGAGAGAGTATGGTAGCTATTGCTATTCCAGTTATACCCATTGGTGCAAATAATTCAAAATTAATTATTTTTCCTGTAATCAATATTGGATTTAAAATTATATTAAGAAAAAAACTAAAAATTAAAATATTTCTATAACTTTTAGTATCTCCTTGAGCTGATAAACAAGAATTACATACCATGAGTAAAAGAATTATGATTGATCCTAAATAAATTACGTTCATATATAATGATGAAAGATTAAGAGTTTCTGGATCATCATTTATAGATTCTAAAATTATGTTTCCAAAATAAAGTCCAAAAATTGTTATGCCTAAGCCTACTAAGATTGTTACGACAAAAGATTGTGAAAATGCATGACTTGCTTTTTTAATATTTTTTTCTCCTAAAGAATTAGCAACATTACTTGTTGTAGCTATGCTTAGTCCTATTCCAAGTGCAATAATTATAAAATATACAGGAAATGTTTGACCAATAGCTGCTAAAGCTGTTGCAGATATCATTCTACCTGCAAAAATAGTATCAACTAAAGAATAGAGATTATTAAATATAGTTCCAATTGAGGCTGGCAAAGCAATTTTTATAAATAACCTATAGATATCTTCATCAAGTAAATTAATTTTTTTCATATTTATAAATATCTTAATTTAAACCTAGTACTATTTTCCTCTTGTTTTAAAATATTTTGAATTTCGTGTATTACCTCTTTGAGGTTTTTCATTATAGATCTATTTGAAAAATTTATTAATAATAAGCCACTTCCTTGCATTCCAGCATTGTCTCCATATTTCATAATAGGAACTTCAACATTGATAATATTACTTATACCTTTTTTTCTAATATTCTGAATAAAGGAGTCATTTTCCAAAATATTCAAAACTGGATACCATATTATGATTTTGGAATTTGAAAATAAATTATCAATATTATTTAGTATCTCCTCTACTTTTTCAAAATCATCCTTTATTTCATATGATGGATCTATAAATACGAAATAATTCTTCTCTTTATTAACTTTATTAAAAATAAAGTTAAATCCATCAGCATTTAAAATTTTAGCATTGGTATATTTGTTTAAGTTTTTTTTTAATAATTCATATTCATTATTGTGTAGTTCACAAAAAAATAATTTATCTTTTTCATTAGCTATGGACGAAATAAATATAGGTGATCCAGGATAAAAATTATTTTTTCCAGTAATTTTAGAAATAGTTGAAAGATAATTTCTAATTAAAATATTATTACCTTTGTAATTTTGTATCTTTTTAATTCCTTCTTTATACTCTTTATTTTTATCCATATACTTTGATATATATTTATAAATTCCATTACCAGAATGAGTATCAACATAACTTATTGAATTATTTACTTTTTTTTCAAGATTATATAAGTAAAGCATTATAATGTGTTTCATAACATCTGCATGATTTCCAGCATGATATCCGTGTTTATAGCTAAGCATAAAAATAAAAAAAATTGTTGAAATTAATTTGTTATTAGTTATTTAAAGTATTTAATTAATCAATATACAATATTTATATAAGTTAAATAAATTTAATCCCCCAATAATAAATAAGGAGAATACAATATGCCAAGTGGTAAAATTAAATGGTTTAATCCGACCAAAGGTTATGGATTTATAGAAAATGATGATGGAGGAAAGGATGTTTTTCTTCATGTCTCAGCTTTAGAGGCTGCCGGTATTGATACTTTAGAAGAAGGTATGGCAGTTGAATTTGAAATCGGTGAAAACCGTGGAAAAGAAAACGCTATTAATATTAAGAAAAAATAATATTTAATTGAATTCAAACAAACTTTTAGAATGGATTGGCGTAACTACAGCCATCCTTTATTCCTTACTAGTTGCATTTAACATTGGATTAGAATTTATTGGCTTTTCATTATTATTGCTATCAGCAGTGTTAATTGGAATCTGGGCATATAAACTAAAACACAATGGAATATTGTTTTTACAATTTTTCTATGCAGGTGCAGGTATTATAGGAATGTACAGATGGTTTGGATAAAAATATTTTTTTTATTTTTACTTTTTTATTCTTCAATTGCACATTCTGCTAAGTTAAATGAAGAAGAAGAAATGTACTTTAATTTTGTAGATTTAAATAATGATGGAGTTATTTCTTATGAAGAAATTAAACAATCATTAAATCTTCTCTTTCAAATTATAGATCTGAATCAAGATAATAAAATTTCTCAAAATGAGTTAAATGAATTAAAAGGTATAATTGAATCTTTAAGATGAGTATTTGGGGAAGAGTTATAGGCGGAGCAGCAGGATTTGCTTTAGGAGGACCTATAGGGGCTATCTTAGGTGTAATGGCTGGCGGTGCTTTTGACAGAAGATCTAAATCAAAATCATCATTTAACTTCAATCGAATAAATAATAATCAAAAACAACAAATTTTTACATTAAGTTTTATTATTCTAGCTGCAAAATTAGCTAAATCTGATGGCATTGTATCAGATGATGAAATCAGAGCATTTAAAGAAAAATTTAAAGTTCCAAAATCTGAAATTCCTAAAGTTGCAAAAATATTCAATGAGGCAAAAAAAGATACGTACGGCTATAAACAAATAGCAAATCAAGTAGGAGATTTATTTTCAGCTAATAAAATTTTATTGGAAGAATTATTAAATAATTTATTTTATATTGCTGCATCTGATGGAAAGGTATCTATTAGTGAAATAGATTTTTTAAGATCAATTTCTAAATCGTTTAAATTTACTGAAAAAGATTTTCAAAGAATTTTTCAATCAAATTTAAAAAATAGTGAATCTGATCCTTACAAAATATTGGGTGTGAATAGATCAAGTACTGATAATGAGATAAGAAAAAAATGGATAAAATTAAATAAAGAACATCACCCAGATAATTTAATTGCTAAAGGTATGCCTAAGGAATTTATTAAACAATCTAATAAAGAATTAGCGGCTATTAATATTGCTTACGATAAAATTAAAGAAACTAGAGGAATTTCTTGATACCTAAAGATTTATCTGTCGATAATATTAGTAAAATTTATAAAAAAATTAGACCATTTATTAATCAAACCCCTTTTTTAAAGTGTCCTAATGATATTGATAATTATTTTTCTACTAATTTATTTTTTAAATGCGAATTTTTACAAAAATCTGGTTCATTTAAGGCAAGAGGTGCTATTAATAATATAATATCTCAAGATCACAATAAATTTAATAAAGGAATTACAGCAGTTAGTGCTGGAAATCATGCGATAGCTGCTTCATTTGTGGCCAATCAATTTAAATTGAAAAATAAAATTTTCTTATACGAAAGTGCAAATAAATATAGAGTTCAAACTTGTAAAAATTATGGTGCTAACATTATCTTTACAAATCCAAAACAAGCTTTTCTTGATGCTGAAAATGCTAAAAATGAAGGTTACTATTTTATTCACCCTTTTGACGGCCCATTGACATTACAAGGTAGTGCTACCTTGGGATTAGAAATTGTAGAATATTTAAAGTTAATTAATACTAAAATTGACAATTTACTAATTTCAGTTGGAGGAGGGGGATTAATAAGTGGAGTTTCATCGTATATAAAACAATTTTATCCTAAGATTAAAATTATTGGTGTTGAACCTGAAAATGCTAATGGATTAAATCAAAGTTTAAGAGCTAACAAACCACTAAATAATGTTAATGTAAATAGTATTGCTGACAGTCTTTCAGCACCTTTACATATGCAATATTCTTTTGATGTAGCAAAAGAAGTAATTGATGAAATGGTAACTGTTTCTGATGATGAAATGAAAAAATTTATGGTTTTTTGTTATAAAAAATTTAAGTTATTTCTTGAGCCCGCATGTGTTGCTGGACTTGCTGCTTTAAAATATAAAATCAGTAATAAGCTTATTGGCAAAAATACAATGGTGATATTGTGTGGCTCAAATATTGATAAAAAAACATGGTCAGATTTAACTAATTAATCTGGAAAATATAAAATACCACCACTTAAATTTTTTTTCACACCTGTAGTATTTTTATTACTTATTTCTAAATTTTTAAATGATCTCATGCCAATATACGCAAACATTTGAGCTTCTACTAAATCACCATTTATTTTATATTTATCAATAAGTTCAATTTTTTTATTCAGTTTATTCATTAATATTTCTTTGAGTAATTTATTTTTTCTTCCTCCTCCAGTAAGTAAGATTCTTTCAATCTTAAATTTTTTATTTTTTAATAATTCTTTAAATCCAATATAAGTCATGTAGTTAGCAGTCATTAGCGCATCATATTTGTTCAATTTAATTAGCTTATTAAAATAATTTCTAAAATAATTTCTATCTAATGATTTTGGGAACTTTTTCTTAAAGAATTTATCTTTTTTGAATTTTTCGATTAATTTATTATCAATCTTACCTTTTCTTGCATAATTTCCATCATTATCAAATTTTTTTTTAAAAAAATAATTGCAAAGATCATCACTTAAGCAATTTGCAGGCCCTATATCCGATGATAATAATGTTCTTGAAACTAAAGTTGAAAAATTTGCTATACCTCCAAGATTTACTATAATCGCTTTTTCCTTAAATTTTTGTATTAAAAACTTATGATAATATGATCCAATTGGTGCTCCCTGACCACCATTTTTAATATCATTATCTCTTAAATTACTTATAGTTTTAACTTTAAGATTTTTTGCAATTTTTTTTCCATTTCCTAATTGTATAGATATTTTATTCGATGGGTCGTGGTAAACAGTCTGTCCACTAATTGATATTAAATCGATATTTTTTTTATTAATTTTTTTTTGTTTCAGAAATAAAATTATTTTTTTTTCTAAAATATCTGTAACGAAATCATCTTTTTTTAAAAAATATTCTTTAATTTTATTATTATTTTTTGGTTTATTTAATATTAGATCATTTATTATATTTTGATAATTTTTATCAAATTTATATGATTCTTCACATTTAATTTTTACAAAGTCAGTGCCATTTGTATTAATCAAACTGATATCAACGCCATCCATTGATGTGCCTGTCATAACTCCTAAGACATTAAGATTTGAATTTTTACTCATTTTTAATCAAATTTAATTTTGCACATTTTATTAACAAACATATCAACAAAAAAAGATTATTTACTTTTAAAAATACATTTTTTTATTGATTGATAAATAACAAATAGATAAATTATTTTTAATTATTACACGCAAAGGTAATAATCAATTTAATAAAAGGAAACGATTATTAAATTGTATCGGGAGGAAATGCACGATACACAAAAGGGACCTAGCTTGCTGGGTCCTTTTTTTTGTTTTATGGACAAATCTAATAAATAAAGTATCAGACATTTCATAATGATAACAAATTATGAAAGAATTTTAGATATTATTTTAGATGATCTAATCCCATTAACAAAAATTTCAATTAATGAAGGAAATAAAATATTTGGCGGATTTATTGTTAAAAAATCTGACCTAAGCCTTATTTGTCTAGGTATAAACCAGGAAATCAAAAATCCTTTATTTCATGGAGAAATTTCAACTCTTTTTAATTTATTTGAAAAAAAACTATTTAATACAAAAGATTATTACTTCATAAGTACACATCAGCCTTGTTCTATGTGTTTATCAGCTATAACTTGGGCTGGATTTGACAATTTTTACTATTTTTTTTCCTATACCGACACAAAGGAAGGTTTTCATATTCCGCACGATCTTAAAATTTTGATGGAGGTATTTAAAATCAAAGATGGTAAATACAATATTAATAACGATTATTGGGAGAGTTACTCAATTTTATCAGAAATTAAAAGATTAGGTATAGAGAGCTCATTATCAGATAAAATTTATCAGATCAAAGAAGAGTACCAAAAAATGTCAGAAATTTATCAAAAATCAAAAATTGATAATAAAATTCCTCTAAATTAATTGTTAAATTATAAAAATAAGTATACAAATAATTAGCGGGAGATACTGAAATTTCAGAGCCGAAGGAGCAACGACCCGGAAACTCTCAGGCACAATGGACCGTTAAAAAAAAACTCTGGAAAAGAGCATCTAGCTCTACCGAAGGTGAAAAGCTCTCAGGTAAAAAGACAGAGGGGTAGCTTGGAGAATTTATTTGAACCAGTTACCATTAGACATTCCGCTGAAAAATTTTCATCAAAATAATGGTGCAAAGATATTGCCATTTGCAGGTTTTAATATGCCTATTAATTATAAAACTGGGATAATTAATGAACACAAAAATGTCAGAAACCACTCTGGTATTTTTGATGTTAGTCATATGGGGCAAATTTTAATTGAAAATAATGAATCTTATTTACATAAATTAGAAAAATATATTCCATTACAATTAAATAAATTAATAAAAAATAGATCGCATTATTCATTTTTGCTCAATAAAGATGGCGGTGTTATTGATGATCTAATTGTTTCAAACATTGATATCAAAGATAAGTCATATTTATATATTGTTTATAATGCATCTCGAAAAAAAGAAGATGAAGAAATTTTTATTTCTTGCGCTCCTAATGCAGAAAAAATTTATAACAAAAATTGTTTATTTGCAATCCAGGGACCTGACTCTATTAATGTTTTAAAAAATATTATTGATATTCCAAATAATATGAATTTTTTTGATATTTTAATAAGTAAATACAATAACAATGAAATAATAGTAAGTAGATCGGGTTATACTGGTGAAGATGGTTTTGAACTTTCTATTCCAAATGAAAGTGCAGAAAATTTAATTACTCATTTACTTAAAAATGAAAATACAATGCTTTGTGGGTTAGGCTCTAGAGATTCATTAAGACTCGAGGCTGGATTGAGTTTATATGGTCATGAATTAAATGAAAATATTACACCAATTGAAGCTGGTTTATCATGGGCTTTAGATAAAGAAAGATTAGAAGATGAAAATTTAAATGGAAATAAAGTTTTATCTGATCAATTAAAAAATAAACTATCTAATAAAAAAATAGGTTTAATTTCTACCAGTAAATCAATGCTAAGAGATGGAATGACATTATTTGATAATAATAATAATGAAATTGGCAAAATTACAAGTGGATGTTTTTCTCCTAATCTAAATAAATCTATTGCTATTGGGTATATTATATCTGAATTCAATACTGATAATCCAATTTTTTGTGAAATTAGAAAAAAATTAGAATTAGTAAAAATTAATAATCTACCTTTTGTAAAAAAAAATTATAAAAAAAATGGGAGCATATATGAGTGAAAAAAAATACACAAAAGATCATGAATGGGTTTCAATTGAAAATGAAATTGCTACGATTGGTATTAGCAATCATGCCCAAGATTCTCTTGGTGATATTGTATTTATTGAATTACCATCAGTTGGAAATTCGGTAAAAGCAAAAGATGAAATATGCGTCGTTGAATCTGTAAAAGCAGCTTCTGATATTTATGCTCCAATAGATGGTGAAATAATTGAAGTTAATAATAATCTAGAAAATGATGCTGCTATTATTAATCAAGATGCAGAAAACAAGGGATGGATTTTTAAAATGAAAATTTCTGATTCAAATCAATATTCTGAACTTATGTCAGAAGATGAGTATAAACAATTTTTGGAACAATAGATGATTGAAATAGATAAATTTGTTAGCAGACATATAGGGCCTAGAAATGAAGATATTGGAGAAATGCTCAAATTAATAAATTGCTCTTCATTGGATGAATTAATTGAAAAAACTGTACCTAATCATATTATTTTTAAAGACAAACTTAAATTTAGACCTGGTATGTCTGAGGAGTTTAATAAAATTAATACTCAACTTTTATCTTTAAAAAATAATTTCAAAAAAACTTATATTGGAATGGGTTATTATAATACTATTACACCTAGCGTTATTTTAAGAAATATTCTTGAAAATCCAGGATGGTATACTGCTTACACACCTTATCAACCAGAAGTAAGTCAGGGCAGGTTGGAAATGTTAATGAATTTTCAACAAATGATAATTGATTTGACGGGAATGGATATTGCAAATGCATCTTTACTTGATGAAAGTACTGCGGCAGCTGAGGCTATGATGATGGCTTTTAAAATTAAAAAAAATGCAAAGTTTACTTTTTGTGTTCAAAATAAATGCCATCCACAAACACTATCTGTCTTAAAAACTAGAGCTAAACCTCTAGGTATAAAAATTATTTTTGATAATCCAGATAATGATACATTTGGTTGTTTAATTCAAAATCCAGACACTTACGGAGAAATTGCAAATCTCAACGATTTAATAAATATAAATAAATCTCACGAAGCGTTATCGATCATAGCAGCTGATATAATGAGTTTGGTAGTTATGAAATCACCAAAAGATTTTGGAGCTGATATAGTTGTTGGGAGTACACAAAGGTTTGGTGTTCCAATGGGTCTAGGAGGTCCTCATGCAGCATATTTTGCAACATTAGATGAATACAAAAGAATGATACCTGGAAGACTAATTGGTGTGTCAGTTGATCGTACTAATAAAAGATCTTACAGGATGGCTCTTCAAACGCGTGAGCAACATATTAGAAGGGAAAAAGCTACAAGTAATATATGTACTGCACAGGCCTTATTAGCAATTATATCTGCTTCATATGCTATATATCATGGTCCAACTAGATTAAAAAATATTGCTAATGACATTCACTATAAGTCTAGATATCTAAAAAAATCATTAGAGATATTAAATTTTGAAGTAAAATCTAAAAATTATTTTGATACCTTATTAGTAAAAGACTCAAAATCTAAATACTGGGTAAATAAATCTATAGAAAATGGTATCAATTTTAGATTTGTAAATGATGATCATTTTTCAATTTCCTTAGATGAAACTACATCACTACAAGATGTTGATAATTTAATTAAATTTTTTAATGAAAACAATAATGAAATATACGCAGAAGAAATTGAAAGTAAAATTGAAGACTCGATTTTCAAAAGTGATTTAGATAGAAAAGACAAAATATTAACTCATCCTGTATTTAATATCTATCATTCTGAAACAGAAATGATGAGATATCTAAAAAAATTAGAAAATAAAGACGTTGCTTTAAATAGATCAATGATACCTCTTGGATCTTGTACTATGAAATTAAATGCAGCATCAGAAATGCTTCCAATTACTTTACCAGGTTTTTCAAACGCGCATCCATTCTTAGAGCCCCATCAACGTGAGGGATATAATGAAATGATGAGTGAATTAATATCGATGTTAAAAGATATTACTGGTTTTGATGCAGTTTCACTCCAACCTAATGCAGGAGCACAAGGTGAGTTTGCTGGTTTATTAGCTATACAAAAATATCATGTGAAAAATTCAGATACTAAAAGAAATATTTGTATAATTCCTAAAAGTGCTCATGGAACTAATCCAGCCAGTGCACAGATGTGCGGTATGGATATTTTAATTGTAAACTGTGATGACAAAGGTAATGTAGATTTAACTCACTTAGATAAAAAAATAGAAGAGGCAGGCGATAGACTGTCTGCTTTAATGATTACTTATCCATCAACACATGGAGTATTCGAGGAAAGTATTGTTGAGATTTGTAAAAAAATTCATGATGCTGGTGGGCAAGTTTATCTAGATGGCGCAAATTATAATGCAATGGTTGGTGTAGCTAAACCAGGTAAATTTGGACCGGATGTATGCCATATGAATCTCCATAAGACATTCTGTATACCTCATGGAGGAGGTGGGCCTGGAGTTGGGGCTATAGGATTAAAAAAACATTTAGCAGATTTTGCTCCCGGGCATCCTATATTTAAAAATGAAATAGGTTTAACCAATCAGGAGGCAGTTTCAGCAGCGCCTTGGGGCAGTGCATCTATTTTACCTATTTCATATTCTTATATTTCTATGATGGGTGACGATGGTTTAAAATTAGCAACTCAAGTAGCAATATTAAATGCTAATTATATTAAAGAAAGATTAAAAAATTATTACCCTATTTTATATACTGGTAAAAATAATATGGTAGCACATGAATTTATTATTGATATCAGGCCGTTTAAACAAGAATTAAATATTTCAGATGAAGATATTGCTAAAAGACTAATTGATTATGGATTTCACGCTCCTACAATGTCATTTCCGGTTCCAGGTACTCTAATGATTGAACCTACTGAAAGTGAATCAAAAGAGGAGCTAGATAGATTTTGTGAAGCAATGATTTCTATTCATAATGAAATTACTATGATTAGAGATGGTAAATTTGATAAAGTAGATAATCCTATTAAAAATGCCCCTCATACCATTGAAGAAGTATCTTCTGATAATTGGGATCATAAATATACTCGTAAAGAAGCTGCTTACCCTCATGCTTATTTAATAAATAATAAATACTGGAGTCCAGTAAGTAGAATTGATAATGTATATGGGGATAGAAATTTATTTTGTGTTTGTCCTCCAATTGATGAATACGAAGAGGCTAAAACTGGATAAATACTATATATCAATAAATTAAAACACTAATTTAATAACAATTATGATTTATATTAATCTTATTTTAGTTTTTTTAGTCCTGGTCGCAATACATGAGTATGGTCATTATATAGTTGCGAGATTGTTTAAAGCTGAAGTTACTGATTTCTCAATTGGATTTGGTAAGCCTCTTTTAAAATATACTGATAGAAATGGCACTACATGGAAATTATCACCAATTCCATTGGGTGGATATGTTAAAATCAAAGGTCTTGATAATATATTTTCTCCAAACCCTAACGATGAACAAGGATCCTTTCAATCTCTTACACTTTTTCAAAAGATATTAGTACTTTTAGCAGGAAGTATTTTTAATATTTTTAGTGCATGGTTTGCTCTATTCTGCATATTTTTCTTTTTTGGAATTGTTAGTTTAATGCCAATTATTGGATCAGTGAGTGAAAATTCATCTGCTTTTGAAAATGATCTTAGAGAAGGTGATAAAATACTTGAGATAAACAATATTAGTATTGAAGAGTTTTCTGATATCCCAAAAGCAATTGCAAATAACCAAAGTATAAATATTTTAATAGAAAGAAATAATCAGATAATTGAAAAAAATTTTGATCTTAAGTTTAATGAAGAATTAAATAGGTACATTATCGGAATATCTTCACCTCAAAATCCTATTATTGATAAGTATAATTTAATTGATTCAATTAAAAACTCTTCTTTATTTATACCTACATATTATGCTGCTTCTTTTACATTTCTTCAACAATCTTATAAAGAAAATACATTAGGAGATCAGTTAGCCGGACCTATAGGAATTGTAAAAAATGCAGATCAAATGATGCTTGATCAAGTAAGGGGAGTACTTTTTTTATTTATAATAATTTCTTTATTTGTAGGGTTATTTAATTTGCTTCCTATTCCTCTTTTAGATGGTGGTCATATAATCTATTTTATTATTAGAAGAATTTTTTCGAACTCTCTTCCTGAGTTTATAACAAGAGTTTATTTAGCTGTGGGGATAACAATAATATCTTTTCTATTTATAGTTGTGACATACAACGATATTTTTTATAAATAAATATTATTGGGAGATAAAATGACAAATTTTGAAAAAGTAAAAGAATTTATGACAACTTTTGGTCAAGAAGTAAAAACTACTGCTGAATTTCCAGAAAATAAAATTGTTGAATTAAGAAAAAAATTAATTGATGAAGAATTTAATGAATTAAAAGATGCAATTAATGATAATGATATAGTTGAAGTTGCTGATGCATTAACTGATATTTTAGTTGTAACATACGGTGCGGGAGCTGCTTTTGGTATAGATCTAGATAAATGTTTTAACGAAGTTCATCGTAGTAATATGAGTAAACTTTCAGAAGAAGGTAAGCCAATTTATAATGAATTTGGTAAAGTTATGAAAGGTCCTAATTATTCACCTCCAGATTTGAAAAAAATAATTTAAATATTTTTTAGAGCATCATCTAAAGACTTCTTTAAGTCTGAAATATCTTCAATGCCAATTGAAAGTCTGATTAGGGTATCAGAAATTCCTAATTCATCTCTAATTTTTTTATCTATTGATGCATGTGTCATTATAGCTGGATGCTCAATTAAACTTTCAACCCCGCCTAAACTTTCTGCTAGTGTAAATATTTCAATTGTTTCAAGAAATTTTTTTGCTGAATTAATATCACCCATTAATTCAATTGATAATATTCCGCCAAATCCAGTCATTTGTTTTTTTGCAATGTCATAGCTTGGGTTATTTTCTAATCCAGGATAAAAAACGTTATTAATTTTAGGATGTTTTAATAAATAATTAGCAATTTCTAAGGCATTATTATTGTGCCTTTCCATTCTAACCGCAAGTGTCTTGATTGAACGAATAAGTAAATAACAATCGAAAGGGCTGGGAACAGCACCAACTGCATTTTGAATATATTTAATTTTATCAGCTAAAATTTTATTATCATTTATAATTAATGCACCTCCAATTATATCTGAATGACCTCCAAGATACTTGGTTGACGAATGTATAACAACATCAGCCCCATTATTTATTGGTTGTTGATTGTAAGGTGATGCAAAAGTATTATCACAAACTATAATGATATTATCATCTTTTAAGCTTTCTCTAATTTTCTTTATATCTATAATTTTTAGTAATGGGTTAGAGGGTGTCTCTACCCAAATCATTTTTGTATTTTCTTTGAGATGACCTTGCCAATTATTTTCTTTACTAAGATCAGTATATGTTACTTCCACATCTTGATTTACTGTTTTAATTTTATCAAAAATTCTTCTTGTTCCACCATAAACATCATCGCTACAAATAATTGAATAATTTTTACCTAAAGCATCTGATAATGCAGAAATTGCAGCCATACCTGAGCTGAAAGCATAAGCAAATTTACCATCTTCTAATTCAACTAATAACTTTTCTAATATATCTCTTGTTGGGTTTCCTGTTCTTGCATATTCATAAGTAAAATCCCCAGGTGAATTTTGCTTGAAAGTCGATGAAAGATGAATAGGGGGCATTACTGCACCTGTGGTTTCATCAGCGCCATGACCTGAATGAATTACTTTAGAATTAAATTTTTTATCTTTAGTATTCATAATTACATCCAATCAGCATAAGGTAAATTTCTGGATAATAAGTATTCTTTATTAAACATTTTATCATAATATTTATTTGCATCATCACAAAGTATTGTTACTATTTTTTTACCCGTACCCATTGATTTTGCCAATTTTACTGCACCACATATATTTACCCCAGAACTTAATCCTAGAAATAATCCATCTGTTTTCATAATTTTAAATAGCATTTCCATACATTCTTGATCAGAAACAAAAAATGATTGGTCTACAAGACAATTTTCTAAATTTTTTGTTATTCTGGCTTGTCCAATACCTTCTGTAATTGATTCCTCTCCTTTTTTTTCTGGTTTACCATTAGTAAAATAATTAAACATTGATGATCCTTGTGAGTCAGTACAAGCGATAATAATTTCTTTATTTTTTGATTTTAGCCCAACACTCACACCAGTTAAAGTTCCACCAGTTCCAATTGCACATGTGAAACCATCTATTTTACCATCTGTTTGTTTAAATATTTCTGTAGATGTTGTTTTTTCATGAAATTTGTAGTTTGCTAAATTTTCAAATTGACCAGCCCAAAAAGTTTTTTTACCTGTTTGTTTTTCAATATCTTTAGCTAATTGCTGCGAGACTTTTTGATAGTTACCAGGATCAGAATATGGTTTTGCATCAACTAAATGAAGTTTTGCTCCCATATTTTTTAGTATATCTCTTTTAGATTGAACGGTTATGTTAGGCATTACAATTTCTAGGTTATAATTTTTTGCATTACAAACTAATGCTAAGCCTATTCCTGTGTTCCCAAAAGTACCTTCAACGACTGTTCCACCTGGTTCCAATAATTTTTTTTCTTCTGCATCCTCGATAATACCAAGTGCTGTTCTATCTTTCACTGAACCAGCTGGATTCATAAATTCAGCTTTACCGTATATTTCACAACCTGAAATCTCTGAAGGGTATTTTAATTTTATTAGGGGGGTGTTACCAATTAATTGAGTAACATTATTTGTTATCATCAATATCTCTTACACCATATGGATTAAATGAAGTATCCTTATTAATATTAATATTTTTAACTGGGTTTCCTACCATTGTTGCATAAGGGGGAACATCTTTTAATACTACTGTATTAGCTCCAACTCTTGCACAACTCCCAATATTAATTGGGCCAAGAATACTTGCTCCACATCCTATGATTACATTATCCTCTATTGTTGGATGTCTTTTTGTATCTCTTTGATCACTGGAATTTTCTGCTGGACTAATACCTCCAAGTGTAACACCATGATACAATGTAACATTATCTCCAATTATACTTGTTTCTCCAATTACAGTTCCCATACCATGATCAATAAATAGGTTTTTACCTATTTTAGCTGCTGGATGAATTTCAATTCCTGTTAAAAAACGACTAAATTGGGAAACTATTCTTGCTAGAGTGTAAAGATTTAAATTCCATAGATTGTTTGCTATTCTATGAAAGAAAACAGACTTCACTCCTGGGTATGTAAGCACGATACTTAGCTTGCTTCTTGCAGCTGGATCTCTTTGAATTATTGAGTCTAAATAATCAGTCATTTCGTAATGCTATTTAGTGATTATTGCATTTTTTTCAACGTAACGAGGATTTCTCTTTAAAATTTATGATTTTAATTATGTCAATTATTGATAGTTTATGTAGAAAAAAGATAATCAATATATGATTTACTAATTTGATGATTAAAGTAAATAAAATCAAAATTCATTTATTTAAGTATAAGAATAAAAATCCAGTTTTATCTTCATTTGGCAGAATGACTTTTAGATCATCGTTAATAGTTGAATTAATTGATCAAAATGACAACAGTGGTTTTGGGGAAATATGGTGTAATTTCCCAAATCATGCTGGTAGATATAGATTTGAAATTTTTAAAGATTATTTTGTAAATTTACTTAAAAATTTTAATTTTGAAAACCCGACTGATCCTTATGATTTTTTTTATGAAAAGTTTAATTCAATAAAAATTCAAAGTGGTGATTATGGAGCTTTTAGTAATATAATTTCCGGAATAGATTGTGCTTGTTGGGATTTATTTTCAAAAAATAAAAAAATACCATTAAACAAATTAATTAATAGTAATTCTTCAGATAAGATCCAAGTTTATGCTAGTGGAATTAATAGAGACGAACATCAAGAAAGAATTAGTGAATCAAGAAAATTAGGAATAAAAAAATTTAAAATAAAAATTGGTTATGATTTAAATGATGATATTTCAAGTTTAGCATCAATTGAGAAAATTTTAAGTGATTCTGAAGATTATATGATTGATGTAAATCAAGCTTGGAAAATAGATAAAGTTAACTCAAATATTAGAGCATTAAATCAGTTCAGATATTATTGGTTAGAAGAGCCAATAAGCGCTGATAATTCTTTAAATGAAATTATTAATTTAATAAATAATCATAAAAATTTAGCCTTTGGTGAAAATATTACTCAGATAAATAACTTTGTTAAATTAAATGATGATTCTTCAATTAAATTTTTACAACCAGATATTGCTAGGTATGGAGGTATTTCTCAAATAATAAGTTTAAAAGATAAAATAGTTACTGATAAATTATATCTACATTATTTAGGTGGTGCTGTAGGTTTGGTTACTTCAGCACATTTAATGTCTGCAATTAATCAAAGTGGTTTTTTAGAATATGATATTAACGAAAATGCACTAAGAACGGATATTTTGAAACCTACCATAAAAATAAGAGATGGTTATCTTTTATTAAATTCATCAATAGGTATCGGTTTTAATCTTTCTGAAATATCAAAAAATTATCTAAATCAATATTATGAATTATAAAATTAAAGTTTACTATGAAGATACCGATGCATCAGGTAGAGTTTATCATTCAAATTATTTAAAATATTTAGAGAGGGGTAGGTCAGAATTCTTATATAAATTGGGTTATAATCATAAAAACCTACTCCAATCACTTAATTTTTACTTTGTAGTTAAACATATCGATATTGATTTTAAATTACC
The DNA here is from genome assembly GCA_902615745.1 of uncultured Alphaproteobacteria bacterium. Classification (GTDB taxonomy): domain Bacteria; phylum Pseudomonadota; class Alphaproteobacteria; order HIMB59; genus CACPNW01. Next base: position 169,300 of record CACMQB010000002.1, read on the forward strand.
TGCATATTTTGAAGATATCTTAGATGTTGAAACAAAAATTCATGAAATTTCAAAAGTAAAAATAATTTTTAACCAGTATATATATAGAGAAAAAAATTTATTAATTGATTCGAAGATTTTAATAACTCCTGTAAATGATAAAGGTAAAATCGTAAAAATGCCTATTGAAATGCTTGATAAATTGCAATTATCAAAAATCTAAATAAATTTATATTTTTTTATAAGCAAACAAATGTTAAATAAATTTTATGGGAATTGTAACTGACGTAATACTGCCGCTTTCTCTAGCTTTCATTATGTTTTCATTGGGTTTAGGTTTAAGTCTCAGTGATTTTACTAGAGTTTTCTTTAAACCAAGAGATTTTCTTATTGGATTATTTTTTCAAATTATTATTCTTCCAATAGTTGCATTATTAATTGTTATGTTTTGGCCTTTATCTCCAGAGCTAGCTATTGGAGTGATGATTCTTGCAGCAGCACCTGGCGGTGTAACCAGTAATGTTTTAACATCATTTGCAAAAGGAAATATTGCTCTTTCAATATCTTTAACGGCAATAAACAGTATTTTATGTGTAATTACAGTTCCATTAATATTAATGATATCATTAAGTGTTCTCGACATGGGTAGTATTAATGAGGGGCAGTCGTTATTTAGTATTGCATCACAAATGTTTTTAATTGTTACAATACCAGTTATCGTTGGAGTTTTATTAAGTGGAGTGTTATCTTCATTTGAAAAAATAGCAAAAAATATATCAATAATTTTATTTGTTTTAGTTCTTATTGGAGCAATATTATCTCAAAGAGAAAATGTTATTACTTACTTTGCTCAAGCAGGTTTGGTTATGTTATTTCTAAATATAATAATGATGATTATTGTTTATTTATTATCTAATACTTTCAAATCCTCAAAAGAAACATTCAGATGTTGGTTGATGGAAGTTGGGCTGCAAAATGGAACATTAGCAATTGTTGTAGCTAATACTTTCTTTGCAAGCACTGTTTATTTGATACCTGCTGCTATTTATAGCTTAATAATGTATGCAACAGCTCTACCATTAATATATTTCTTAAGAAGAAATTAAGACTGGAAAAGTTACACTATCTAAAACTTCATTATTTTTTAGATTAATATTTGGAAATGGAGGAGACATTTCGCCTTTCCTCTTAATATATCTTGCGTCATCACCAGTAAATCTAACTGAAAAAGCTCTTCTTCTATTATTTGAATTATTACCATATGCAGCATGAATTGTTGCATAGTTAAATGCTATGGCATCTCCTAGCTCACAATCATAGGATATAATTTCATAATCTTTTCTATTATTTTCAATATCTGGAATTTTTTCAAATTCTTTATCTTTATGATCATAATCATAACCTTTAAATTTTGTAGGTAAAAATATTTTATTCCATTTATGTGAACCTAGTATGAATTCCATTGATGAATTAATATCAATTTTATCAAGTGGTATCCAAATACTTACATTATCTCTTCCTTGTACACAGTAATACCCTTGATCTTGATGCCACGGTGTTCTTTTTTTAGATCCTTTTTCTTTTATTAAAACATGCTCATGAAATAAATTTACTTTTTTAGATTTCATTAATGAGCCAGCAATTTTCGCAATATTAGAATTAAAAATAAAATTTTTATACTCTTTTATTCTTTGCCAATTACAATAATCATCATAAAATACCTCTTGATTATTTACTTCTTCATAAACACATTTATATTTACTTGGGTTTTGAAAATTATGCTCAACACCCTTTCTTAGTTCTTCAATCCATTTTTGATCAATAATTCTTTTTAGTAATACAACTCCATTATTCTGAAATTCATTACTAATATTTTTTTCAATCATTTAATCTTTAATTCTATATCCTTTTGAAAATGTATATGTGATAAATATTATGCATCCAATTAAAATTGTTAGGATAGTTAATGTACTTGTAAGTAATGAAACATCAGAAACTTCATAAAAACTATATCTGAAACCACTTATTAAATATAAAACAGGATTAAGTAATGATATTTTCTGCCAAAATTCTGGAAGCATATTAATAGAGTAAAAACTTCCTCCTAAAAAAACTAACGGTGTAATTATTAGAATTGGAATAATCTGTAGTCCTTCAAAACCCTCTGCATACATTCCAATTATAAAACCAAATAAAGCAAAAGTAATGGATGTTAGAATTAAAAAAAACATCATTAGAAGAGGGTGATCTATTCTTACATCTACAAAAAAATTAGCAGTTAATATAATAACACATCCAATTATTAATGATTTTGATGCTGCCGCTCCTACAAAACCAAGCACTATCTCAAACGAAGATAATGGTGCTGCAAGTATTTCATATATGGTATTTGTAAATCTTGGAAAATAAAAAGCAAAAGAAGCATTAGAAATTGATTGAGTTAAGATAGTTAACATAATCATTCCCGGTACAATATAAGAGCCATAATTAATTCCATCTATCTCTGTAATTCTTGAACCAATTGCAGATCCAAAAACTACAAAGTAAAGAGAAGTTGTAATTATTGGCGAGGCAAGACTTTGAAATAAGGTTCTTCTAAACCTTTCCATTTCATGAATATATATTGCTTTAATTCCGTACCAATTCATTATTATTTTCCTGTATAAGTTTAATAAAAATCTCTTCCAGTGAACTTTGCTCTGTATTAATGTCTTTTATTTTATAACCATCTTTTTTTACATCATTTAATAGCTCAGTAATATCAGTTGTGTTTGAGTTTAAATTATAGGTATGTGAGATAATTTTATTTGTTTGATCTAAAGTAAAATTATATTTTGATAAATTACCATTTATTTTTTTTACAGATTCAAATAATTCAATTTTAATTGTTTTTTCTCCAAGTTTTTTAATTAATTTATCTTTTTCATCCACTAAAATAATTTTACCATCGTTTATAACTGCTACTCTATCACTTAACTCTTCCGCTTCTTCAATATAATGTGTTGTTAAAATAATTGTTACTCCATCTTTATTTAATTTTTTAACAACATCCCACATGTCTTTGCGTAATTCCACATCCACACTAGCTGTTGGTTCATCTAAAAATAATAATTTAGGTTGGTGAGATAAAGCTTTAGCTATCAGAACCCTTCTTTTCATTCCACCCGATAGTTCTTTAATTTTATTATCTTTTTTATCCCATAAGGATAGTTGTTTTAAAAGCTTTTCTATATAATTGTGATCAGGCTTCTTACCAAAAAGACCTCTAGAATAATTAACATTGTTCCAGACAGTTTCAAAAGATTCAAGATTTAATTCTTGAGGAACAATACCTGTTATTTTTCTAGTAGTTCGATAATTTTTTACAATATCCATATTATTAATTTTTATTGTTCCTGTATTGAAATTTACTATTCCACAAATTGAGTTTATCAGTGTTGATTTTCCTGCACCATTTGGTCCAAGTAGAGCAAATATTTCTCCTTCTTTAATGTTGAGATTTACATTTTCTAATGCTTTAACTGAATTTTTATAAAATTTAGTTACATTATTTATCTCAAGTATATTCTTCATAATTTAAATTTTTGTTATCAGATTTGGAATATTTTGTTTAAATTTGAAATAACCTTTTTTTGAAAAAATCCAACTATTAACATCATATTTTCTATTAAAAATTATAAAATTAACTGATGGATATTTTGAAATTATTTTTTTATAAATTTTTTTCCAATTTCCTTTAGTAACATAGGGTAAATATATTTTTTGTATTTGAAATTTTTTTATCCATTTATCTAAATCTTCATAATAATTTTCAAATTCAATATCAATTTTAATATTTTTATAAAAATCATCATCATTAAAACATGAAATACAAATACCTCTTATATGTTTGATTATTTTTTCAGAGAAATTATGATCATTATAATCTTCTAGTGGTAAACCTGTAAAAACATTTACTTTTTTATGATTTAAATCTTTTAGAATATTTAATTCATCAGTTGGTATTAAAATATATTTTATTTCCTCTAAATTATAATCAGAATTTAAGTGTAGTTCATTTACATTATAAATTTTTTCTTCAATTAAAGGATATGCATTTTCATTTAAAATTTCATTACTTGATATTTTAATATTACTATATTTTTCTATATTACTTTTTCTTGCCAAATAATTTTTACCTTTAGTCTGTATACCGGCAACCCATCTCCAAGATAATGTATTAGAAGCTGGATCGCCATCCAATAAATGCTGCATAAAAAAATCTGCACCAAGTTGCCAAGGTAAATTAAGAGTAAAAATCCAAATTGAGGCAAACCACATTCTTACATGATTATGCAAGTATCCATTTTCTTTTAGATTATTTATCCAATTATTAAAAAATGAGAGATTTGTATTTCCAGAAATTGCATTTAAATAAAATTTTTTATTAGAAAATTGTTCAATCAATTTATTTCTATCTTCTAAATAATCAGAATAGACCGATGGTCTATGTTCAAGCCAACCTTTCCAATAAGTTCTCCAATAAATTTCTTGGATAAATTTTTCACATTCTCTAAGTTCATATTTCTTTAATACTTTTTCCAGAACTTGTTCTTCAGAAATTAGCCTGTATCTTATAAAGGGAGATAATAGAGACGTAGTGTTATTATTTGAACTGTCTTCACTGTAATTTCTATTTGCTTCATAATATTTTCCTGTTTTATGCAAATAAGACAGGAATTGCTCTTCAGCAAAGCTGATATTTGATTTAAACATTTTAGTATTAATTAATCGTCAGGTAATTTTTTAGAGCGCCTATTAAGTATTTCCATGTGACGAACTCTTAATACCACAATTGCGATTGCTAATATTAATATTGCTACAGACTCATACACATAAGCGGATGGATCCACATCTTTTCTTTGCATAATTATCATTCTAGCTAGAGCTGTCATTGCAATGAAAAGCGGATAACTCATTCTTATCATTTTAGAGACCCAGTATTCTTTAATCATTCCAATAATTTCAATGTAAATAAACAGCAAAAGAATGTCTGCAAGTGTTACTTTATAAACTGCAATCATACCTTGCACTTCCATTCCAATCGCAATGATTGTACAAACAATAAGTAAAGACAGTACTATTTTTTCTAATAACTCAAAATAATTATTCATTTAAATTCTTTCTATTTTATTTAGTTGATTCTTGTTTTTGTAAAATAGAATTAAGGCAAAAACTTCATATAAAAACCAAGAAACTTGATAAATCACAGGTTTTCTTATTATTTTAGCCAAAAAACAATATCTTGGTATTTCAGACCACATTTCAATAAATGCATCAACTCCACTATAAACCTTGTTATTTTTTACAGTGTGTAAACGTCTTAATAATTCTTCAGCATTTTTGGCGGTATCTTTTTTTGATTTTTTCTCAGTACTTATATCTATCCATTCAAGATTATTTTCTAGTTTTTTGTAATGATTTATTTCAAATCTACAAATGCTGCATGAATTATTAAAATAAACTTTAGTAGCCATAAAAGAAAAATAATTTAAATAAATTGAAATTCAATATCCTCTAATTGCTCAAATTGAGCTTTTATATGATTACCAGAGTAAATTTTTGATGGTTTTGTACATGAACCAGAAGAAATAAATTGACCTTTAAGTAATGTCTCACCTTTTTTTGCCATATTATTAATTAACCATAAAGCAGCATTTAAAGGATTATTTAAAACATTTTTAGTATTTCCTGAGTCCATTATTTTGTTATCTATGTATAAAGTAACTTCAAGATCATTGAGATTGACATCATTAATATTATATATTTTTTTATTACGTAACCAAAATTCAGATGCTCCATTTGTCGAGATAACATTTCTTGCGCCAATTTCCGGTAAAGGTTTTGCAAATCTAAAATCGTTAATTTCAATTGAGCATACTAATCCATCTAATAATAAATCTATATCGTCTATAGAGTAGGGTGCCTTTGAGATATCTATATCTTCTTTAATTCTAAAACTTATCTCTGGTTCAGCATATGGTTCAAAAAAATTTTTAGCATGTAACTTTTTTGCATTAATTAAACTGTATCTACTGTATAAATTTCCATAAAAAGGTTCGTTCATATTTAAAACCTCTTGTGCAGTTAGAGATGTAGCGCCAATTTTTTTTCCAATACAAGTATTATCTTTCAGTTCTAAGTATCTAAGTTTTAAATTATCTTGAATTGCATAAGCCTCATCAATTGTTTTAGGTTCTAGATTTTTTAAAGAACTTAAGCCAGTTTTATTTAATCTATGTTCAAATAAAATTTTTGAAGCTTCTTGAATATCTTCTTTATTCATACTTTAATTGCGTACTTATTAATTTCTTCATATATGTCTAAACATTCTTTATAAATATTTTCATAAGTTTTAGGTACAATATATTCTTTAGTATTTTTGGTGTTAAAAGTAGTAGAGGAAATTACATCTTGATACCAAACTTTAGACCAAATACCATCGGTATCTCTATAACCTTTTGGCCAACTAAGCATGTTTTGGTCAAAGTTTAAATTTATTTTTTGACACAAAATTTTTAAATACTTTTCAGGATTTTCTAATAAATAATCAGAGTTTATTATTATAGGATCTTTTGAATTTAATTTTTTAAAAATTTCATAAAGTTTTTTAAAACCTACATCTTGAATTGATTGTAAAGTATTTTTTTTTAAATATGACACAATTACTTTAGCAGGATCACGGATCAAAAAGCAATTTATACCTTTATCGATCCAATCTAAACGTGTTTCATCTAAAATATGATGAGTCATATGTTTTTGGTAAAATATTTGATAATTATCATCATCTTTAGTAATTAATTTAATTACCTCATCTTCATTGGTGTGATAGTGATTTATAATTTCATCTTTCATTGGATGATTTAAGTTAGTTCTTTTTAAATAATATGCATAAAAAGGTTCATCGTAAACTTTAGTATCTTTTCTATTTTCAAAGGATCGCATCAATGCAGTACTAATATTTCTAGGTCCAGACCAAACAAATAAATTAATCATTTAAAATAAGTTATTATAGTAATTAGTTAATTCTTTAGTAATAGGATTTTTCTTTAATGAGTATTTTTTCTTATTTATCTGATTTACCGGAACAATTCCTGCAAAAGATCCAGTACAAAATGCTTCATCTGCATTTAAAACTTCTTTTAATTTAAAATTCTTTTCTTTTACTTTTATTTTATTTTTTTTACATAGATCTATAATTTTCTGTCTTGTAATTCCTGTAACACAATATTTCCCTGTTGAGGTAAAAACAGTATTATTTTTTACAAAGAAGAAATGCGTACTATTATTTGTAGCGACATTTCCGTTAATATCAAACATTAGTGCTTCATCAGCATTCTTTTTATTAGCTTCAATACATGCAAGTATACAATTTAATTTACTAAGAGAATTTATTTGTGGATTTTGAACATTAATTGGCCCCCTAATAGTTTTTACTGTAACCAATTTTAATCCTTTCTTATATGCTTTAATATCTGGTTTTTTATATTCAGGGATTATGATTATGGTTGGTTTGGATATTGTAACTTTAGGTGATTGATAGGGTGTTGATTTAATACCTCTAGAAACAATTATTCTTAAATGAACATCTGTTTTCATTTTATTTATTTTGATAGTCTTTATTAGTGCTTCTGAAAGTTTTTTACGGGTTAAATGTATTTTTAAGTCAATAAGCTTTGCATCTTTGTATAGCCTATCTAGATGTTCTTTTAGAAAAATGAAATTATCATTATGGTATCTTAAAGAATCCCAGATACCATCCCCAAGCATTGTAGAGGAATCAAAAACTGATATTTTGGCATCTTTTCTTTTATAAAATTTTCCGTTTATATAAATTTTAATATTTTTATTTCTTTTATCATCTACAAAATCATGACTTGAAACCATAATTATTTTTATCTTAATAGCAAATATTGTCTACTTAATAATTTTATTAACTTTTATTGTAAATCAAAGAGTGACATGTGATCAAATTAATATAACCAATTAGAAATTATCTTTTGTAATGTTTAATAAAAATTTTATTGTTATTTGTATATCTTCTACAATTGCAGCTTTTCCACCTATGGCTGTAGTTTTATTAGGTGGAATAATTACATCCCAGATAATGATGAAAGATTCATTAGCAACAGTACCAATGACTTTAATGATTATAGGTATAGCAATAAGTGCGCCTATTGCATCTAGGTTTATGAGCATCTGGGGGAGGCAGAAAGGATTTTTATTTTCATCTCTTTTAAGTTGCTTAGCTCTAATTATTTGTTCAATTGCAATTTATTTGGAAAATTTTTTTATTTTTGCATTAGGTAATTTTTTAATTGGTAGCTCACAAGCCTTTATTCATCAGTATCGATTTGCTGCATCTGAATCAGTCAAAAAAGAATTTATTCCAAGATCTATCTCAATTATATTATTATTAGGTATAGTTTCTGCACTACTTTCATCTAATTTTGCAGAATATTTTAAAGATTTTTTTCCAAGTTATTTATTTCTTGGTAGTTATATTTTCTTATCTTTTACAGCAATCATTCCTTTCTTTGTTCTTCTTTTTTATGAGGAAACAAAAACTTCTAATAATCAAAGTAAATTTGAAATTGAAACTATTTTCAAACTTTTAAAAAATATTAAAATTATACAATCAATCGTAAGCGCTGGTCTTGGTTATTTTACAATGGCTATAATTATGACTGCTACCCCTTTACATATGCATCTTGTTAATAAATTTACTTTATTTGAAACTAGTATCGTAATTCAACTTCACGTCATTGGTATGTTTTTACCTTCACTGTTTTCTGGAGATTTAATTAAAAGATTTGGTAATACAAATATTATATATGCAGGAGTAGTTATTTTGTTTTTAAGTATATTAACTAATACATTCTTTGATTTTTATTATTCTTATATGCTTGGTTTAACATTACTTGGTATAGGCTGGAATTTTTTATTTGTTTCTGGTTCAAGTTTGCTGGTTGTTTCTTACGAAGAAAAGGATAAATTTACAGCACAAGGTCTAAATGATTTTATTGTTTTTTCAACTCAAGGTATAGGATCGCTATCTGCTGGTTTTCTTTTATATTTTTCAAATTGGACTATTATAAATCTTTTATGTGTTCCACTTTTAATTATTGTTTTAGTAGTTTCTTTGTTTGCATCTAGGCATAATTAAGTTTGAAAATTCACTTTTAAATAATAATTTTTTCACTATAGTTATTTCTATGAGCAATGTTGGATTTATAGGGGTAGGCTACATGGGTTATGGTATGGCAAAAAATTTATTAAAAAAGCATAATGTATTTATATTTGCTCATAAAAATAGAAAACCAATAAACAAATTAAAAAAGATTGGGGCTAAAGAATTAAAATCATATAATGAAATAAAAAAACAAAAACTTGATTGTTTAATGATATGTGTAACAAATACACCTGTAGCATTAAATGTTGCAAAAAAAATTAAACAAGAACTTGATAGTAAAACACTTGTAATAGATTTAACAACGCATAACAAAAATGGTGCTTTAAAAATGGATAAAATTTTTAAATCAAAGAAAATAAGTTATAATTTTTGTGGAGTAATGGGAGGCCCAGTTCAAAGTGAGCAGGGTATATTAGGTGGTATTTATGGTGGTAAAAAAAGTAATTTTTTAAAATGTAAAAAATTTCTCAATTCTTTTTGTAAGTCTGTTTTTAATTTTGGTGATGTATCAAAAGCATCATCTGCAAAATTATTATCTAACTTTTTATCATTAATGACAACTACTAGTGTCATAGAGTTTTTTAAATCTGCAAAAAAACTAAAAATCGATATTAAACTGTTATGTGATGTTGCTAGATTAGGTTCAGGAAATTCAGGCGCTTTAGATAGAATTGCTGATAAAGCTATAAAAGGTAATTATAAAGGATATGTTTTTTCAGTAGATAATACATATAAAGATTTAAATTATATTAATGATCTTGTCTCTGATTTACCTAATGCTAATAAACTCTCAAAAATGGCTAAGTCATTTTATAAACAAGCGTCAATAAAAGGATTTGGTAATTTACTTGTTAGTGAATTAATTGATAAGGAAAAATACAAATAAATGGATAAGCTAGTTCCAATTATTTATATGATTGGGGTGCTATTATTGGTCTTACCTTCTTTCTTAAGCTCTAATAGTAATTTTAAAACCTTTTTTACTAACTTATCGATTTGGGTAGCTATTGTATTAGTCGTTTTATCTTTTTACTTTGCCTATAATTATTTTATGTAAAACGGTTACATATATTTAATTTAATTATATGTAGACTAACTTAATACAAATATTTATACGAGCTTTTAATGCCCAATCAATATGTTGCTAAATCAAGAAGGTTAAGGAGTACTATTTATTCTTCTCGAATTGAAAATCAGGGTGTTACTTCTTATACCATCTATAATCATATGCTACTTCCTGCTGGTTTTGAGGGAAGTCTAGAAGAAACATATAACCATTTAAAAAATCATGTTCAGATATGGGATGTAGCAGCAGAGAGACAAATAGAGATCAAAGGGAAGGATGCGTATCAATTAGTTCAATTAATGACATGTAGAGATTTAAGTAAAACCAAAGAAGGTAAATGTTATTATTGCCCAATTATTGATGAAAATGGAGGAATGATCAATGATCCTGTTGTACTTAAATTTAATAATGAAAAGTGGTGGATTTCAATTGCTGATTCAGATGTAATGTTATTTGCGAAAGGTCTTGCAATAGGAAAAAACTTAGAAGTTTCTATTTCTGAACCAGATGTAAATATTATGGCCGTACAGGGTCCCAAAGCATTTAATTTACTAGAAAAAATTTTTGGTAAAGAAATTTTAGATTTAAAATTTTATAATTTTAAATACTTTAATTTTAAAAATTCTAAACACTTAATTGCTAGATCAGGTTGGTCAAAGCAGGGCGGAGTAGAAATTTATGTTGAGGATGCAAAATCTGGTCTTGAGTTATATGATTTGTTATTTGAAGAAGGTAAAGAGTTTAATGTAAAACCAGGATGTCCCCATCTTATAGAAAGAATTGAAAGTGCATTGTTATCTTATGGAAATGATATGGATATAAATGATAATCCTCTAGAATGTGGTTTAGATAAGTTTGTTCATCTAGATAATAATATAGAGTTTCTAGGAAAAGATAAGCTAATTAAAATTAAAGAGAATGGAATAGAAAAAAAATTAATGGGTGTAAAGATAGACATAGATAATATTAATTTAAGATCTTCTATAAATTTAACTATTAATAATTCTGTAATTGGTGAAATAAGATCTGCAGTATACTCACCAACATTTAATAAAGTAATTGGCATTGCAATGATAAATAAACCATATTTTTTATCTAAAGATAAATTTGATATAATTATTGATTCAAAAAAATATACAGGAGAAATTTGCGATATTCCATTCGTATAGATTATGAGTAGTAATGTTAAAGCTATAATTTTAGCTTTGGTTGCTTCTGTAGCTGGAGTAACAATGAATGTGCTTATAAAGTTTTCTTTACAAGATATTAATGTTTTTACTGCTGGTTTTTTAAGATTTTTATTTGGTTTTATTCTTATTCTTCCATTTATTTTTTATTCTAAATTTCAAAATTTCAAAACACCTAATCTTAAAATACATTTAACCAGAGGTGTTTTAAATATTCCTATGATGTTACTTGGTTTTTCAGCGCTGCAATTCATACCTTTAGAACAAATTAAGGCTATTTCATTTATTACTCCTATAATTGTTGTCGTGTTGAGCGTAATTTTTTTAAAAGAAAAAATTTATTTAATACGAATTGGAGCTTTGTTAATCGGTTTAATTGGAGTTTTTGTAATTTTAAGGCCAGGCATTGTTCCAATAAATATAGGTGCGTATTTAGTTTTGTGTTCATGTTCAATTTGGTCAGTAGTTGTTATAATTACTAAATTTGCCGCTAGAGTTGATAGTGCTTTTACCATTTTATCTTATCAATATACTCTGGTTACTTTCTTATCTTTCCCTATTGCTTTATATTTTTGGCAATCTCCATCTTCAGTCACATTAATTTATTTAATTTTTGCAGGTATAGCAGGAACGATTGTTCATCTTTGTATTAATACCGCATATAAACTAACTGATCTATCAGTATTACAACCTGTGAATTTCTCGAGACTATTAATAGCATCATTTTTTGGGTTTATCATCTTTGATGAAATACCTGATGTATGGACTATTATTGGAGGCTTAATTATTTTTTCATCAATTTTAATAATCACTTACAGAGAAAGCTATCTTAAAAAAGATATAGCAAAGCAATCAATACCAGTTAAACTTTAATTTTTTAATGAATAATAATATTCGAGCAATCTTATTAACTGTGTCCGGATCATTTTTTGCAGTTTTAATGGAGGCACTTATTCGTGCAGCTCAATATGATTCAAATGTGTACACAATAGGTTTTTTAAGATTTTTTTTTGGATTTGTAATTATTTTCCCATTTTTAATAAAAAATAAATTCACCACATATAAAACAAAAAATTTTAAATTTTATTTAATTCGAGGTCTTTTAAATTTACCCATGATGATACTGGGTTTTGGTGCATTAATTTATATTCCATTTGAGCAATTCAAAGCTCTAAATTTTTTGAGTCCTATAATTGTAGTTTTATTAAGTTTCATAATTTTTAGAGAAAAAATTTATATGTTTCGTGTTCTAACATTAGTAATTGGTTTTATTGGTATGTTAATAATTATAAGACCTGGATATGTTGATTTTAATATTGGGACAATTATGGTTTTGACTGCTCTAATTTTTTGGTCATTTATAATTATTTTATCTAAGTTTGTTTCAAAAGATGATTCACCTATCACGATGGTAACTTATCAGTATACATTAATGACTATTTTTGCATTACCTCTTGCGATATATTTTTGGCAAATGCCTTCTCTAACTTCATTTATATACGTTTTTGTGGCAGCAATTTCTGGAACAATTTTACATTTGGCTCTAGCATTATCTTATAAATATGCAGATCTTTCTGTTACTCAACCTGTTTGGTTTACTGGTTTAATTTTTGGATCTGCATTTGGTTATTTTGCATTTAATGAATATCCTGATTTTTGGACATGGATTGGCGGTATTGTAGTATTTTCTTCGGTTTTATTGATTACTTATAGAGAAAAAGACTCAAAAAAAATGCGAGAAAACAGCAATATTACATAATTTCATCATAAATTTAATTTTCAGAAACTATTGAAATACAATCATTATTTTTGTAGAATTTTTTAATTATTGGGAGGTAATATGAAATTACTAGTAAAATTATTTTTAATTTCTTTAACTATTCTTCCATTCGCTAAAACTACTTCTGCAGAAGAATTAATCATTTGGAGTAGAGGTGGATGGTCAGACTGGATGGTTGAAGGGTTTAATAAAAAAATGGCTGACGAAGGAAAAGATATCGTTGCTATTAACAACCTTATTGGTCATGCTGACTTTCAGGTTAAATTTACAGCTGCACTTGCTGCTGGTGAAAGAGTTGATGTTGCAAACATCGACTTAATTAACGTACCTTATTATGCTGCAATAGGTGCATTAGAAGATATGACTGACTTTTTAAAGTCACAACCATATTATGATCAATTAAATGGTCCAATGCTTGCTTTAGGATCTTATGATGGAACACACTTTGCTGCACCAAATGCTGCTGATGTGTCTGGTTATGTTTATAATAAAAAACTTATGCCAAACCCACCAAAAGATTGGGCTGAGATGACAAGTATGTGTGAAGACTTTGCTGCTAGAGGACAACTAATGATGGCTTGGCCTTCAAAAAGTTATGGCGGTATGATCTTTACAGGTATGCCAGTTGCTTGGGCAAATGGCGGTTCATGGGTAAGTAAAGATGGTAAAACAGCTGAGTTAAATCATCCAAAAACAGTTGAATGGTTTAAGCATTACCAAAATTTAATTAATATTGGTTGTGTGCCAGAAAACGTAGATGTTTGGGATTGGCCAGATAAACAAGATGGTTTCCTAGCAGGTGATATCGCAATGATTGGTACAGGTAACTTCATGATTAATGTTGTTAAAGATCACACAGAAAAAGTAGATGCTGGATTTACAGCATTTATGGGTAGTGATGGTTCAAGAAATTCAGCATTTATCGGAGGTGACTTAATCGCAATCCCAGTTACAACTGGCGCTAAAGAAGCAGCTCTTGAATATATTGAATATGTATTATCTGAAGCTGGTCAAATCGAAGTATATACTAAAAACGGTGGTATACCAATTCGAGCAGATCTATTTGAAGGTAATCCATACCTAACTGATGATCACATGGTATTTGCAAATGCATCTACTGTTGGAGATGTTCCTTATACAACTGTTTATCAGGAGTTAATGGATCCATGGCAAGTAGCAAATCAACGAATTTTTGCTGGTGAAGATGTGCAGACGGTTCTTGATGAACAAAATGCAATCATGCAAAAAATCATTGATGCTGGTCATTAATAGATAAAACATTGTAGGCGAAACTTATGAGTAGATTACGAAAAGAACAACTCGTTGGTCTTTTAATGGTTTCGCCTGCACTAATTTTACTTGCAGTTTTCTTTCTTTATCCTCTTGTAAATTCTTTTTACATGTCATTTCACAAATGGCCACTTTTTGGAAAACCTAAGTGGGTAGGTCTGGATAACTATATTTTTATGTTCCAGGATGAACGCTTCTGGGAGTCTTTGAAATTTACTTTTGTTTATACTTTAACTGTTACACCAATGTTGTTTGTTGTCGCTATTGGAACTGCACTATTATGTAACGCAAAAGCTTGGGGAACAACTTTTTTTAGAAGTATCTATTTTTTACCTGTAGTTATGTCTTTTGCCACAGCTAGCTATGTATGGTTATGGCTCTACAGTGAAATGTATGGAGTTATCGTTTATGCATTAGAATTTTTCGGTTTTGGTGGAGAAAATAAAAATCTTAATGTGTGGAAAACAGGAACATCTTCAATGTGGGCCGTTAATGCTATGGTTACGTGGAAGTTTTCTGGTATCCAAATGATTATTTTGATAGCCGGATTACAAGCTATTAGAGATGATTATTACGAAGCATCTAAATTAATGGGAGCCTCACGATGGCAAACAATTTGGAATGTAACACTTCCTCTACTTCGACCTTCAATTGCCCTTGCTTTAATTTTATCGATAGCAGGTTCAATTCAAGCATATGAACAATTTGTAATCATGACAAGAGGTGGTCCTTCAAACTCTACTAAAACACTTGTTATGCATACTGTTGATATGGGATTTGATTATTTCAAATTAGGTCCAGCTGCATCTCTTGGTGTAATTATAATGATAATACTTTTTGTACTTACTGTAATTCAATTACGTTTATTTAGAAAGAATTACTAAGTGAGACGTTACTCATCGGATTGGTACTGGTATTATGCAATTAATTATACTTTAGTTATAATAATTATTTTTCCAATTTATTGGACACTTATTTCTTCATTTAAAAAACCTAGTGAGCTAATTACTAGTGAGCCTACTTTTTATCCTCATGATTTAACTTTGCAGTATTATGATCAAATTTGGAATTTTGATAGACTTAAAAGACTTCAAGATACTGAGTCTGAAGATTCAGAATCATCTGGTGTTGAAATTGAGAGCAAATTTCGACTTGATGGTGAAGGAGTCAAAAGACCTTTTATGAATAGTGCAATAGTTTCAGCTGGAACAATTATATTAACTATTATTGTTTGTACCTTAGGCGGATATGCACTGACTGTTTTAAATACTCCTTTAAAAAATTTTTTTTTCTTATTAGTAATATTACCAATTTTAATACCAGGTATTTCTCTAATAATTCCTCTCTATAAATTATTAAAAGACCTTGGCCTTACTAATACTCATTTAGGTTTAATCTTAATTCATACTTGTGGCATGTTGCCTTTAGGAATCTTTATGATGAGAAATGCGTTTAATAGTATTCCTTCCTCATTAAGAGAAGTAGCAATGCTTGAAGGATCAAGTGAATTAAAAATTATTACTTCTGTTATGCTGCCGTTAGCAATTCCCGGTCTTTTAACAGTTATGGTTTTTGCAATGTATGTTTCCTGGAATGATTACATTTATGCTTTTATATTTATAAATTCACCAGAAAATACAATGTTAAATATTTCATTAATGAAAATTGCATTAGGTGGATCTCAATTTGAAATGAAATGGGGAAGTCTAACAGCGGGCTCAATTGTTAGTTTTCTTCCAATAATAATTTTTTATACTTTTCTTCAGCAATATTTTGTTAGAGGA
Source organism: uncultured Alphaproteobacteria bacterium (assembly GCA_902615745.1). GTDB lineage: Bacteria > Pseudomonadota > Alphaproteobacteria > HIMB59 > CACPNW01. Next base: position 185,618 of record CACMQB010000002.1, read on the forward strand.
GTTACAGGAAGCGCAGTTAAAGAATAGGGGGTTATATGTATTCTGTAGATTTAAAAAATGTAACAAAAAAATGGGGAGATGTTACTGCTGTCGATCAAGTAAATCTCCATATTAATGAAGGTGAATTCGTTGTACTTTTAGGTCCCTCAGGATGTGGTAAAACAACTACGATGCGTCTTGTTGCTGGATTAGAAGATATAACTGATGGTGAGATAAAAATTGGTGACGAAATTGTAAATGATGTTGACCCAAGAAAAAGAGATGTATCAATGGTATTTCAAAATTATAGTCTTTTCCCCCACATGACTGTTAGAAATAATATTGCTTATCCTCTAAAAATGAAAAAAATTCCTAATTCAGAACATGATAAACTTATTAAAGAAGTTTCTTCACTTGTTGAATTGCAAGATTTATTACACCGTAAACCAGCCGAACTATCAGGTGGTCAAAGACAACGTGTTGCTCTAGCAAGAGCAATAGTTCGTCAACCACGTGTTTTTTTAATGGATGAGCCTCTTTCAAATCTTGATGCTATATTGAGAGTTACGACGAGAGCAGAATTAAAAAATCTACATCACCGACTTGGTGTAACAACAATATATGTAACACATGATCAAGTAGAGGCAATGACACTTGCAAATAGAATTGCTGTTATGAATCACGGTAAACTTTTGCAGTTTGATAAACCACAGGTAATATTTGATGATCCTTCTTCTAAATTTGTTGCTGGTTTTATTGGTTCACCTGCAATGAATTTGATTGATGGCCGTGTAGAAAACAAAAAATTTATTTCTGATAGTCTTACCACATCTTTTGATATTGATTATGAAGGTGATATTACACTTGGAGTAAGACCTGATAAAATTCAAATAGTTAATGATACTGATACAAATAATGGATCTGCAAAAGTTTATTCTGTCGAATTAACCGGTGAAGCAAATCTAGTAACATTTAAATCAAATAATCAAAATCTAATTGTCAAAACAGATAAAAATACACATTATGATATTGATTCCGTTTTAAAATTAAATTTCAATAAAGAAGATTGTTACTTTTTTGATATAAATAGTGAGGAGAGATTGAGAATATGAACATTACAGATACAAAAATAAATAACGGTTTTTGGAAAGAGAGAAAAGAATTAAACAAAAGCGTTTCTTTATATGCAGTTTTAAAATCATTTGAAGATACTGGAAGAATTAGAGCGCTGACTGGTGACAATGATCCTGTGAAAGAAAGGCCACATATTTTTTGGGAGTCAGATCTAGCAAAATTAATGGAAGGTGCCTTCTTTTCTATGCAGCAAGAAAAGGATGAAAAATTAGAACAAATATGTGATTCAATTATTGATAAAATTATCGCTAACCAAGAGGAAGATGGTTATTTAAATTATTTTTTCTCAAAACATGAACCAGATAATAAATTTACGAATTTAAGAGATAGACATGAATTATATTGTGCAGGACATTTACTGGAATCTGCAGTTGAACATCATAAAGCGACAGGAAATTCAAAATTTTTCGATGCTATGGAAAGATATGTTGATCATATTATTTCTAAATTTGGAAAAGAAGAAGGGAAGATGAGAGGCTATCCTGGTCATCAAGAAATTGAATTAGCACTTGTAAAAGCTTATGAGCATACAAATAAGAAAAAATTTCTTGATCTTGCAACTTACTTTATAGACGAACGTGGAACCCACGATAAACCCGAAGATCATTATTATGTAAAAGAAAAAAAGAAATTAATGGAAAAAGAAGGTGAAATTGATTTTTCATTATTGCCGTCAGCAATGAGAGATTTTGCAGCTTTCGATCAAGATTTCATGGGTAAAACATTTAGAGATTTGCATTATTGGCAGGCTCATGAGAGGCCAGTTGATCAAAAGACAGCTGAAGGACATTCTGTAAGAGCTCTGTACATGTTTACTGCCATGGCGGACTTAGCAAGATTAAATAATGATGAGCAAATGTTAAAGGCTTGTAAAACTTTATGGAGAAATATTGTTGATAAAAGAATGTATGTACACAGTGGTGTTGGAAGTGCTCATATAGGTGAGAGATTTACTTTTGATTATGATTTACCTAATGACATGGCTTATGCTGAGACATGTGCAACAATAGCGCTAATTTATTTTGCTAATAGAATGTCAAAGATAGAATTAAATAGTGAGTATGGTGATATTGTTGAAAATAGTTTGTATAATTTATTACTAGCTAGCACTTCACTTGATGGAAAAGGATTTTTCTATGACAATTATTTAGAATGTAATCCTGGTTATTTACATTCGCAACAAAGAAGACATGGGGTAAGAGATGAATATCATAAGTGTTCTTGTTGTCCTCCAAATATCACACGTCTATTTGCAAGTATGGATATGTACATTTACAATGAATTTGAAGATTCATTAGTAATTGATCAGTATATTTCATCAGAAACTAATTTTATGAATAAGCCTCAGGGTATAAAACTAAATCAAACCAGTGAATTCCCTCATAAAGGATATTCAAAAATTGAAATAACTGACTCAGCTAATAAAGAAACTGCCATTTATTTCAGAATTCCTTCATGGGATAAGAACATGCAAATTAATCTTAATGGATCTAAAGTCGATTATGAAGTTGTTAATGGGTATGCAAAAATAAATAAAATTTGGAAAAAAAATGATGTTATTGAATTACATTTTGATTTTTCACCAAGGTATGTTCGAACTAATCCCAATGTAAGATACAATGTAGGAAGAGCATGTTTATTTAGAGGCCCTGTTCTTTATTGTCTAGAAGAACATGATAATGGTAATTACTTAAATAAATTAGTTTTAAATACAAATAATAATCTTGATGAAAAAAATGAAAAAATAAATTCTGAAGATATTATTTCTTTAACAACTAAAGGTTTTAAATTTAAAGATACTGATAATTTATATATTCAAGATAAACCTGATATGATGGAAACATCACTCAAGTTTATTCCATATTATTGCTGGTCTAACAGAGGCGAAAATGAAATGTTAGTATGGGTTAATGAAAATTAATTTTAATTAGTTTAATTGATGCAAAAATATAAAACAGATTGGTATTTATATTATCTTATAAATGTCACTTTGATTATTCTTGTTTCATTTCCTATTTATTGGGCTTTTGTTTCATCTATAAAACCACCTGATGAATTAATAACAAATACCCCAACACTCTTTCCTATAAATCCAACATTTGAAAGTTATGAAAAAATTTGGAACTTAGAGCCCACTAGCTCTAGAGGTAATGTAAGATCTGCATTTACAAATAGTGCAATTGTTTCAATTGGAACTGTAGTGGTTTCAGCAGTTATTTCTACTTTAGCTGCATATGCTCTTACTATTTTAAGAACACCATTTAGACATTTTATTTTTTTACTTATAATTATGCCAATTTTAATACCTGGAATATCACTCCTAATTCCTCTTTATAAATTAGTAAAAGAGCTTGGATTGATGAACTCATATTTAGGCTTAATCTTAATTCACTCCACAGGCATGCTAACTTTAGGTGTTTTTTTAATGAGAAATGCTTTTATGAGTATACCAACATCTTTACGTGAGGTAGCTTTGTTAGAGGGTTCTAGTGAGTTACGAATTATGTTTACTGTGATGTTGCCATTAGCCATACCAGGTCTTTTAACACTCATGGTTTTTGCTCTTTATGGTTCATGGAATGATTTTATTTTAGCTTTTCTCTTTGTAAATACGATTGATATGGAAATGTTAAATGTTTTCCTAATGAAATTAACATTTGCAGGATCTCAATTTGATACTTTTTGGGGGCTTTTAAATGCCGGAGCAATAATAAGTTTTGTACCAATTATAATTTTCTATATTTTTCTTCAACAATACTTTGTTAGGGGAGTGACTGGAAGTGCCGTAAAAGAGTAACATGAAAAGGTATTCATCTGATTGGTATTGGTATTATGTTATAAACTATGCTTTAGTAGTTATAATATTATTCCCTATTTACTGGACTTTTATTTCTTCTGTTAAAGTTCCAGATGAATTAATTACAAGTAACCCAACTTTCTATCCTCATAATTGGACATGGGAGTACTATGACACAACATGGAACTTCGATGATGAAATGAGAACTAAACTGCAAAAAAAAATATCTGGAAGTACAACCATAACAGCAGGTATTGAAAGAGCTTTTTTTAATAGTAGTATAGTCACATTAGGAACTATTGTTCTATCTTTAATCGTTTCAACACTAGCTGGTTATTCTTTAACTTTTTTTAGGATACCATTTAAAGAAGCAATTTTTATAGCATTAATTTTACCGATATTAATTCCTGCAGTTTCATTGATTATACCAATCTATAAATTACTTAAATCTCTTGGCTTAACAGATACTCATATTGGATTAATATTTTTACATGCAACAGGTATGCTGCCTATTGGTGTTTTTATGATGAGAAATGCATTTAGTAGTATTCCTTCATCATTGAGAGAGGTAGCTTTGTTAGAGGGAACTTCAGAATTAAGAATTATGACTACAATAATGATACCTCTGGCAGTGCCAGGATTATTAACAGTAATGGTTTTTGCCTTATATATTTCATGGAATGATTACATCTTGGCTTTCATATATATAAATAGTCCAGAAAATATTATGCTTAATACTACACTTGCCAAAATAGCACTCGGAGGTGCTAAATTTGAAATGAAATGGGGTAATTTAACAGCAGGTTCAATTATAAGTTTTATACCAATTATTATTATTTATTCAATTTTACAAAGATACTTTATTAGAGGTATTACAGGAAGTGCCGTTAAAGAATAAAAGCTATGTCTTTTATTTTTAAGGACAAGTTTTGGTACTATACGATTAATACTGTTTTATCTATTTTAATATTATTTCCTGTTCTAATAATATTAATTCTTTCTCTTAAAACTACAACTGAAATTAGGTTTGATAATTTTTTAAGTAAATTTACTTTGAATAATTTTTTTACTATTTGGGATTTAGAAATAAGAACAAATAAAAATACTTTCAAACAATCTTTTTTTAATAGTTTAGTTGTAACAAGCGGAACTGTCATATTATCATTAGTTATTAATGTATTAGCAGGCTATGCCATTTCATTACTAAAAATACCCTATAAAAAATTTATATTTATTTTATTAATTTTACCTTTTTTAATTCCAGTTTATTCAATAATTATTCCTTTATATATTTTGCTCTATAAAATTAATTTAAATGATAGTTATTTAGGTTTAATTTTCATTTATACTATTTATGTTCTTCCAATTGGATTTTTTTTAATGTTCAATTCTTTTAATAGTATTCCTAAATCTTTAAGAGAAGTAGCAATTTTAAATGATAGTTCAGAATTAAAAATACTTTTTTCAATTATGCTTCCATTAGCTATCCCTGGTTTAATTACTTTAATTATATTTGCTATCTATATTTCTTGGACAGATTATTTGCTCGCATTTATTATTATGAACTCGGCTGATATGCAAATGTTAAATGTTACTCTTTCTAAAATTGGGTTTAGGTCAATTTATCCATATGCTGGATATGTAATTTCTTACCTACCTTTCATGATTATTTTCATTTTGCTTCAAAAATTCTATTTTAAGAGTATAATTTCATCATCTTGAAATATGAAAAATGAATTTATGAATGTGCCAATCTTTTCAGGAGATGGTAAAGTACATTTTGAAGAAAGAAAAATTCCAACGCCTGGAGATAATCAACTCTTAATTCAAGCAAAAGCAAATTTATTGTGTGGTTCTGACAGAAATCAATTTTACAATGGAAGTCCTCAATGCATTCCAGGCCATGAAGGAGCAGGAGTTATTGTGGAAAAAGGTAAAAATGCTAAATTTGATATTGGCATGAAAGGCGCTGTGTACTTGTATGATTATTGCCATAAATGTCGAAGTTGCCAATTAGGTTTAACTAATCAATGTTTACATAAAAACTGTGATTATGGTTTTAACGTTGATGGTGCTTTTTGTGAATATTACCTTGTAAATGATTATGTTTTTTTTCCAGTTGATGAAAGTGTAGATGTAATCAATGCGACATTGCTTTTAGATGTAATGGGTACTGGTGGTCATGCTACAAAAAGAGCTCAACTAATTCATAAAGATATCCAATCTGTACTAATAAATGGAGCAGGGCCTATAGGTCTTGGACTTTTAGCGATGAGTAAATTAACTTTTGCAAAAGATTTACCTGTTCTGATTAATGATGTTAAATCATCTAGATTGCCATTAGCGGAAAAGATGGGCGGCTTACCTATAGACTTATCAAAACAATCTTTAGAAGAGGGAATGGAACAACACGGAATTAAAAACCCAGATGTTGCTATTGATGCCACAGGCAAAGCAATAGCCAGAAAAAATGCTCTTCAAGCTTTAGCTAAAAGAGGTGTGCTAGTTATGGTTGGTAATGGTGAAGGTTTGGAATTTGAACAATATCCAGATATGGGAGGTCCTGAAAGAAGCATTCTTGGTAGCGAATATTTTTCTTACAATGAGATGGAAGCAAATCATGAATTACTTAAAAATAACCAAGAATATTTATCTCAAATAATTACACATCAATATAATATTGAAGATGTTCAAAAATCTTACGAACATTTTTTCTCTCCTGAATCTGATGCAGGTAAAATAGCTGTTGTTCATAAATAATTTATGAAAAAGATAAAAGTTGCACTTATTGGAACTGGTAATTGGTCTTTACAACATTGCCGTATTCTTTCACAAAGCCCTCAAGTGGAGTTCTGTGGCATTTTAGGAAGAAATAAAGAAAGAACTAAAAACAGAGCCAAACTTTATGATGTTCCATATTATACTGATTTCAAAGAACTAATAAAAAATCAAAAACCTGATTTAATAAATATAAGTCTTCCAAATGAGCATCATTACGACATGACAATGAAAGTGATTAAATCTAATACTCCTTTATTTGTTGAGAAACCTCTTGTTTTTAAAATGAGTGAAGCAAATAAACTTTTAACTGAAGCTAAAAAAAGAAATCTCTTTTTTGGAATTAATTTTAATTGGCATTATTCTACTCCAGTAAAAAAAGCGATTAAAGCTATTAAAAATAATCAGTTAGGAGAAATTAATTTTATTACATGGAGATTTGGTGGTGGAGGAGGTGGAAAAAATTTAGATCCTAACGGGAACTTAATTGAAACTCAATGCCATGGATTTGATATGCTTGAATATTTAAATGGACCAATAAAATCAGTTCATTCGTTTATGACAGATAAAACAAAAAAAGGTTTTAGTACGATGGTTGTATCAATGAATTTCAAAAACAAATCAATTGGAAGCTTGCTTGGATCATATGATACATCTTATCAATATCCTAATTCTCATTATGTAGAAATAAATGGTTCAAAGGGAAGAATTTTAATAGAGGATCAGGTACAAAAATATACATTTAATAAGAAAGATAGTGAAACCGCTGAAGTGTGGAAAGCAGGATTTTTTAATGATTACGAAAGAGAGTTTTTACGAACATTTGATGAGCATTATAAAGAAGTAATTAATAATTTTATTAAAGGCAAAAAACCGCCAATACATGCTGAAGCTGGAAAACGAGCTTTAGAACTTGCACTTGCATCAATTAAATCTTTTAAATTAAAAAAAGTTATAAATATTTAGCGCTGATAAACAATTTTGTTCATCGGATGATCGGCTATTTCTCCAGCTTTTTTTCCACCAAGAAATAATTCAGCATCTCCTTTTCTATCTTTTGTATCAAGTTTGCCTACACGAGATCCATCTGCATAGTATGTTACAACCATTGCTTCACGTATTTTGTCTGATTTATTTAATCCAGCTCCATGAATAGTCCATCCAAAATGAAAAGTACAATCACCAGCATCTATTGAGTCCAATTCAACAACTTCCAAATTTTTTTCTTCAATTATTTTATCATAATGATCTTCTGATTTTTTATTTATTGATATACCCATTAAATCACCCATTGTATGAGAATTTTTTACAAATCGCATAATACCCATATCTTTTGTACAATCGATCAAAGGCATCCACATTCCAATATGTAAATTAGTATCTAAGGGCCAAAAAAATTGGTCTTGGTGCCAATATGATTTTGTATCTCCTGGATGTTTAAAAATTGCTTGTTCATGAAAAATTCGAACAGCATTAACCTTCATTAAATCAGCAGCAATTTTCCCTAAACGTTTTGATAAACAAAATTTTTCAACACCTTTTGAATCATAGCGAATATTAAGTGCTTGATAAAAAGCACCACCAAATTCTTTATCTTTATTTTTATTTCTTTCTTCTGCTACTTTTTTTATTTCATCTCTATATTTAGAAACTTCATTCTTTGATAAAACATTTTTTAAAACTACAAACCCATTTTGCCAAAAAAAATCAATTTTTTCTTTTTCTAAGTTATAATAATTGTCGATATCTGGTAATTTTGTCATATTTTATAAACATTATAATAAAAATTGTTATTAAATAACAATTCAATTAACTTACTGAAAAATAATATATTTTTCAATCCGATTACACTTGAAAAAGAATATTAAATGGTATTAAATTTAAATATTAAATAATTTTGGGAGGAATTATGAAAAATAAAATTATTTCTTTCTTCGCTGGAATAGTAATTTCCATTTACTCATTTGGTGCATCTGCAGTTACTGAAGTTGTTTGGTGGGATTTTCTAGGTGGTGGAGATGGTGTTAGAATGAAGCAAATGATTGATAATTTCAATGAAGCTCATCCTGATATCCAAATTAATGCTACAACTTTAGAATGGGGTGTTCCATTTTATACTAAAGTTCAAACATCTGCAGCTGTTGGAGAGCAACCTGATATTATGACTTATCATTTATCAAGATTCCCTCTAGCAGTACCTACTGGAGTGTTAAGACCAATAAGTGCTGAAGAACTAGCAAGTGTTGGAATTACAGCTGATAGATTTTTTCCTGCTAACTGGGAAGCAGCTAACTTTGGAGGTGCAACGCATGGTGTTCCACTAGATATTCATGCTAACGTTATGTATTTTAATGCAGAAGTGTTAGGTGAAGCTGGTTTACTTGATGAAAATGGTCATCCAACATTATTAGATGGTGTAGATAATTTTATGAATGGTCTAGCTAAACTAGATGAAATGATGGAATTTCCAATTGGTTTCGCTTCTGATAACGGAGGTATGATTTGGAGATGGTGGTATTCGATCCTTAACATGATGGAAGGAGATTTTGTAGACGGAAGTAGTATTTGTCCTGGAGATAAATGTGAAAAATCTTTACAAATTTTAATCGATCTTGTTGAAAAAGGATATATGCCAAGTAACGTCGATTACCAATCTGCAAAAGGTATGTTTATAAGTGGTGAGTCGGCAATTCACATCAACGGCGTATGGGAAGTTCCTACTATGGTTGATTTAATGCGAAATAATGAATTAGGTTTCAAATTTGGTGTTGTAGATATGCCTCAAGTTGGTCCTAAAATGGCTACGTGGTCTGATTCGCATGCATTTGCTATTCCTCACAGTGATAAAAATCCAATATCCGATGAGAAACTGGAAGCAGTTTTAAAAGTTATGGGTTGGATGAGTGATAATAGTCTCTTCTGGGGAACAGCTGGTCATATACCTGCAAATACAGAAGTTGTAGATAGTGTATTCTATAAAAATATGCAGCCAAATAGCACTTATGCTAATATTGGTGAAAATATGGTTGTAGATCCATTCTTACCTATCGCAGGTGTTGCTTCACCAACTTATGATGCTTTTAGTAACTATATTGCTCCGGCAGTTAATGGTGAATTAAGTGCTGAAGAAGCAATTCAAATGATGAGAGATGATCTTGAAGCTCTAATGTAGAGTTAAGATCTTTTTATAAAACTAAGCTGCAGTACTTTACTGCAGCTTAAATTTAAAATATGAAAAAATATAGTAATTCAAATTTTTGGGGCCTCTTGCTTGCTTTCCCTTTTATATTTTTTTATGTTCTATTTTTACTTTATCCTACAATTTATACTTTATTATTCAGTTTCACTGACTCTCCTTTAATTGGATGGGGTAAATGGGTAGGTTTAGAAAATTATTTTAAGCTTCTTAATGATAAACTTTTTCTTAAATCATTAAAAAATACATTTGTTTTTGTTTTTTGGACAGTTGTGCCAAATACTTTAATTGGTCTGATGTGTGCAATGATGATCAATAGACTTAAAAATCCTTATATTGCAGCATTTCTTTTAGCTTGTTTCTTTATACCACACATTTTACCTGTTACGGTAGTAACTCAAGTTTGGTCTTGGATGTTATCTAAACAATACGGAATTATTCAAGAATTCTTAGAATTTTTGGGTTATGCAAAAATTGCTTTTTTCAAGAAAAAACAATTTGCAATGCCAGCTGTAGCAATTGTAACAATTTGGTGGACCGTAGGTTTCAATATTTTATTATTTATTGCTGGTCTAAAATCAATTAATCCAGAAATTTACGAAGCATCTGATTTGGATGGAGCAAATTCTTGGGCTAAGTTCAGATATATAACTTGGCCTTTAATTTGGCCTATCACAGCTCTTGTTTTAACATTGCAATTAATTTTTCAACTTAAAATTTTTGATCAAATGTATTTATTAACTGCAGGCGGTCCGTTTAATTCAACATTAGTTGTTTTACAATTAGTTTACAAACAAGGTTTTCAAATGAATAGAGGAGGTTATGCTTCCGCTATAGCTATGGTACTTTTCTTAATAATTATAGTTGTGTCTATAATGCAATATTATGTTTTGAGAGATAAGGAAAAAGATAAATAATGACAAAAAAAATTACAATATCTTGGACAGTCTTAACAATTCTTTCTTTGATAGTCGCATTAATTTTTATGTTTCCATTATATTGGGCTGCAGTTACTTCACTAAAACAAGAAACTGAAGTTATAGATCCAAACTGGTCTATTTTTCCAAGAATTTTATCATTAGCAGCATATCTAGATGTATTAACAAAATCTGCAATTGGTACTTGGTATATAAATTCAATTGCCACTTCAATTGGCATTACGCTTTTAGTTATTTTGATTAGTATGCCATGTGGTTATGCTTTATCTCAAATTGATTTTGTCGGAAGAAAAATTATTCTTTTAGCAGTAGTAGTAAGCATAATGGTTCCTGGAACAGCATTAGTTATTGCTCTATTTGTTCTCATTTCAGATTTTAATATGATCAATACTTGGTCTGGAGTTATATTACCTCAAGTTCTCTCACCAGTTTGTGTCATAGTTTATAAACAATTTTTTGATCAAGTTCCTAAAGAATTAAGAGAGGCAAGTATCATTGATGGAGCAACTGAATTTCAAATTTTAATAAAAGTGTATATGCCCTTAAACTGGGGCATCACAACTGCTTTAGCCTTAGTTACATTTATTGGAGCATGGAATAATTTCTTTTGGCCTTTTATAATGACAACTAAAGCTGAAATGTTCACTGTTCCTGTAGCAATAACATCTGTTAGTGATGCTTATGGAATATTCTTAGCGAGAGACATGGCAGTTGCCATTCTTGCCGCTTTACCTGTTACAGCATTTTTCTTAATTTTCCAAAAACGCGTTACTCAAGCAATAATGTTAACTTCTGGAATTAAAGGTTAGTGATGAAAGCAAATATTACAGCTGTAAAAGATTTTACTATTTCTACTATAGATAAAAGAATTTATGGTTCCTTCTTGGAGCATTTAGGAAGAGCAATATACGAAGGTATTTATGAACCTGATCATCCAGAAGCTGATGAAAATGGTTTTAGAAAAGATGTAATGAAATTAATCACAGATTTAAATATGCCAACGGTAAGATATCCTGGTGGAAATTATATATCATCATTTAACTGGGAAGATTCAATTGGTCCAATAGAAGAGAGACCTACAAGACTTGATCTTGCGTGGAAGACAAGAGAAACAAATGAGTTTGGGTTAAATGAATTTATTACTTGGTGTAAAAAAACAAATATTGAACCAATGTATGCTATCAATCTTGGAACACGCGGTATAGATGCTGCTAGGAACATATTAGAATATTGTAATCATCCAAGTGGTTCTTATTGGAGTGATTTAAGAATTAAGCATGGATATAAGGAGCCACATGATATTAAAATGTGGTGTTTAGGAAATGAAATGGATGGTGAGTGGCAAGTTGGTCACAAAACTGCTACTGAATATGGCAGATTGGTCCATGAAGTTGCTAAATCTATGAGAAAATTTGATTCTTCTTTAGAGTTAATTATTGCTGGGAGTTCAAATGAGGCAATGCCTACTTACCCGGACTGGGAAAGAGAAATATTAGAACATAGTTATGATTCAATTGATTATATAGCGCTTCATAAATATTGGACTAATTATGAAAAAAATACTAATTCATATTTATCAAGTAGTGTTCCTTTACAAGAATATATATCAACTGTTGAAGGTACAATTAATTACGTAAAAGCAAAAAAAAGGTCGAAAAAACAAATTAACATAAGTTTTGATGAGTGGAATCCTTGGTATCACACTAGAGACATGCAAACTCAAAATTATTTAGATAAAAACTTATCTGATTGGCCTAAGGCACCACCTTTGTATGAAGATATGTATAATATATTAGATACATTGTTAGTTGGAACAGTTTTAAATACATTCATTAATAATTCTCACATAGTAAAAATTGGTTGTATGGCTCAATTAGTCAACGTAATACCTGCTATTTCAACTGTAAAACAAGGTATTAGCTGGCCCCAAAGTATTTATTATCCATTATATTTTGCATCATTGTATGGAAGAGGAGATTCTTTACAACTCAAAGTAGATTGCCCTAAATATTCTTCAGAAATAGCAGATGATGTTAAGTATATTGATGCTTCTGCTGTTTTGAATAAAGAAAAAAATGAAGTATCTTTTTTTATCGTTAATAGATCAGAAAATGATAATTGTAACATTGATTTTGATTTAAAAGATTTCAATGTGGATAGTATTATTGATCAACAGATAATTAATAATGAAGATATGTATGCAGCTAACACTAAGGACAATCCTCATGTAATTAAACCTAAAGAGACATCTATAGTTAAACTTAAAGATAATAAGTTATCAACTGATATACCTAAATTATCATATTTGTTTATTAGATTAAAACTTAATTAATTTTATGCGAAAAGAACACCCAAGACCTATATTCTACCGTAAAGACTGGTTGAATTTAAATGGTAAGTGGTCTTGTGAATTTTCAAAAGATATTAAAGGTTTCTCAAAAAAAAAATTAAATAAAAAACAATTTTCAAAAAAAATTAATGTACCTTTTTGTCCTGAAAGTAAATTATCAGGAATTGGGCATACTGATTTTATTCAAGAGATGTATTATCAAAAATCTTTTGTTATTCCTAAATCATGGAAAAATAAAAAAATACTTCTACATTTTGGCGGAGTCGACTATCAGACTTCAGTTTTTGTTAATAAAAAGAAAGTTGGGTCAAATATAGGCGGTTCTACACCGTTTAGTTTTGATATTACTAATGCAATTGTGGAAAATAAATCTAATGATTTAAAATTACATGTTATAGATAAAAGATGTCAAGGTAGCTTAGGACCTACACCATGGTATTTTGGTGACGGTACTTTTGATAATGCTAAATTAATTAAAAAGTGGGTTCTTAATAAAAAAAGAATACAACCAAGAGGGAAGCAGTCACCTCATCAACATTCTTGGGGATGTTATTATACCAGAACTACAGGAATATGGCAGACCGTTTGGTTGGAAGCTGTAAATAAAGACAATATTAAGAATATAACAATTCAGTCAAATTTTAAATCATCAAGTTTTATTTTTATTCCGGAATACTCAAGAAATTTATCTTGTAATTTAAAAATTGATGTTACTTTTAATAATAAAAAAATAATTTCAACAATTCAACCAACTTCTAGTAAAAAATTTTCTATCAAAATTTCTAAACCTAAGTTGTGGTCTATTGGTAAACCAAATCTTTATAATTTCACATTTACATTATTAAATAAAGATAAAAAAATTCTTGATGTCGTTGAAAGTTATGGAGGGATGCGATCTATAGAAATAAAAAGAAATAAAATTTATCTAAATGGAAAACCTCTTTATCAAAGACTTGTTTTAGATCAAGGCTTCTATCCAAAGGGTATCTGGACTGCACCATCAGATAAAGATTTAAAAAATGATATTGTATTATCAATGAAAGCTGGATTTAATGGTGCCAGATTACATGAAAAAGTATTTGAAGATCGTTTTCATTATTGGGCTGATAAACTTGGTTATTTAACATGGGCGGAGTTTCCTAACTGGGGATTAAATGAAAATGCTAAAGGTTCAGAGATATCTTTTATGAAAGAGTGGCCTCGTATAGTAAATTATTTAAAAAATCATCCTTCAATTATTACTTGGACACCTTTTAATGAAACAAATACACTAGAATGTAATTCTCAACATAAAAGTTTAATGAGAAAGGCTTATAGTATAACAAAAAAACTAGACCCAACAAGGCCTGTAAATGAAACCAGTGGTTATCAACATCAAAAAACAGATATCTGGACAGTTCATCACTATGAACCAGTTCCTGAAATTTTAAATAAAGCTCTTAATCCAAAAAAAGGTGTGTACAGAAATTTTCCACAATTTGAAACAAGTTATAAAAATGAGCCTTATATTGTTGATGAATATGGAGGTGTTTGGTGGTTACCAATAAATTTAAGAAAAAAAATTAAATCTTGGGGACATGGTGACAAAGTAAGGCCCAAAACTATTCAAGAAGTTTACGAAAGAATGGAAAAACTTACCGAGGTAGTTTTAAAAACAAAACACATACAAGGTTTCTGTTACACTCAACTAACTGATGTTGAACAAGAAACAAATGGTGTTTATCTATATGATAGAACTAATAAATTTAATGTTAAAAAACTAAGCAATATTTTTAAAGATATGTCTTTAAAACTTAAAAAAGGTTATATTCAATAAAATAAGACTTTAATTAACTATAATTTTTTTCTAAAATATAAATATGAATAACAAAAAATATAAATTTTATGGAATGTGGCCAGTGGCTCCAACGCCATTTCATGAAAATGGTGAAGTTGATTACGAGGGTATGGAAAGAGTATTGGATTGTATGGTGGATCAAAAAGTTCAAGGAATATGCATTCTTGCAAATTATTCTGAACAATTTTTACTTTCTGATGATGAAAGAGAAAAATTAACAAAACTCTGTATGAAAAAAATTGATGGAAGAGTTAAAACAATAGTTACAGTTAGTCATTTTGCTACTGATATTGTACGACCTAGAGCAGAATTAGCAAAATCACTTGATGTAGATATTATTATGATGATGCCTCCTTATCATGGTGCATTGTTAAAGGGTAATCCAGATCAAATATTTGAGCAATTTAATGAAATTTCAAAAGTTGGTATACCAATTATGATTCAAGATGCACCTTTATCGGGTATTGAACTTTCAGTTTCCTTACTGACAAAGATGATAAATGAGATTGAGAATTTAACCTGCTTTAAAATTGAAAGTGCTAACGCTGCTTCAAAAATAAGAGCGCTTATTAAAAATTGTAGTGAAAGACTAGATGCACCTTTTGATGGGGAAGAAAGTATCACTTTGTATGCAGATTTAGAAGCTGGAATTTCTGGTAGTATGAGTTCAGCCTTGCTTCCCGAAAAAATTGCTCCAGTAATTGATCATTTTTGGAATAATGAAAAAGATAAAGCTGAAGAAATATATAATAATATTCTACCTTTAATAAATTTTGAAAATAGACAATGTGGTTTCAGAGCTACTAAAACAGTAATGAAAGAGGGTGGTGTAATAAAATCAGATTTTTGTAGAGATCCTATTCAGCCGTTAGATTTAGATACAAAAAATTTATTACTCAATTTTGCAAAAAGATATGATTTACTTACTTACAATTGGGGTAAATAATAAAATTTAATTGACAAATATTATTTAAAAATTACTTATAAGTTATGCGTAGAGTTTTTGAAGGATTACTTGAAAGAGCCATGTTTTCTAGTAGATGGGCATTAGCTCCTGTTTACGTTGCTCTATGTCTTACTCTACTAGTTATTACATACAAAGTTATTGCATTATTCATTTATGAAATCACACACTTAAATGAATTAACGTTAAATGAACTCCTTGTATTTGTATTACACATTGTTGACTTAGCTCTTGTAGGAAATTTAGTTTTAATGGTGATATTTGCAGGATATGAAAATTTTGTTTCAAAAATTGATATCGCAAATCAGTCTGAAGATAAACCAGAGTGGATGGGTAAACTAGATTTTTCAGGTTTAAAATTAAAACTTATTGCCTCAATTGTTGCTATCTCAAGTATCGGTTTGCTAGAAGCTTTTATTGATGTTGGATCAAAAACATCAGAAGAAATATACTTAATGATATTTATTCATGCTGTATTTATTTTATCAGGATTAGTTATAGCAATAATGGATTATATTAGCGGAATTACTAAACATCACCCATAATTAAATAAAAAATGAAACTTGATAAGTTTTTTGATGAAAAAACTGTCATAGATTTAAGTTTTTTTAATTTCTCTAATGCTGTCACAGCAGCTTATTTTGCCAACCGTAACTTAGAAGTTTTGCGAGTAAATAAAAATTTTAAAAAATTTTTTCCAATCCTTAAAACTGTCAATAATATTCCCTTTACCAGTATTTTAGAACAGCTTGGAGTTGGTGATGAATATATTAAAAATTTTAAACAAAATTTAGAAAAAAATGGTTTTGTTATTATTCCTAAAATAGAAATCAAAATTGGTGATGAAATTAAAGTATATTCTTTACTTTCTGCTTATACTGAAAATAAAGATTTCCCTTTTTTAAATGGTATTCAAGGACAATTTGTTGATCGAACAGATGAATATAATCTTCGAAGGGAGAAGGAAGAATTACTTGATCAAAAATTAAAAGATAGAGAATTGATTGAAGAAAAAACGAAAAGATTAGAAAATATTGCTAATAGGTTATCAAAATATCTTTCACCTCAAGTATATAAGTCTATTTTTGATGAAGAAGAGTCAGGGAAAAAAACAAAAGAAAGCTACGTAAGAAAAAATTTAACAATTTTTTTCTCTGATATTGTAAATTTTACTGATTTATCTGATGCCTTAGAAGCAGAAAAACTTGCTCTAATCTTAAATAATTATCTAAGTGAAATGAGTTTAATTGCAATAAATTCAAATGCTACAATTGATAAATTTATTGGAGATGCAATTCTTTCCTTTCATGGAGCTCCTGAAACACTAGGAGATGAGAATGATGCTATTAATTGTATAAGCATGGCTTTAGAAATGAAAGAACGAGTTAAAGAGCTGCAATCTTTCTGGATCAGACAGGGTGTTAAAGGTGGATTAAAGGTAAGATATGGAATTTCTTCAGGTTTTGCAAATGTTGGAGATTTTGGATCTAGCGTAATGAGTGATTATACAGCAATAGGTTCTTCTGTAAATTTAGCTTCTAGATTACAATCCATTGCTCTTGAAAATGAAATTATTATTTCTGATACAACATATAATTTAGTTAAAAATCAAATAAACTGCGAAGAGTATGAAGAAATAACTCCTAAAGGTTTTGTAAGACCTGTTAAAACTTACAAGGTAATTGATTTTAAAAATAAGAAAAATAGCAAAACAAAAAAATCATATTCGAAAAAAGGTAACCACGTGGATATTCAAATATTTGATAGTTCTGATATGAAAGCTGCAATAAAAGAATTGAAAAAATTACAAGAAGATTTTAGTAAAGAAATTGACGAAGAGTAGGGGATTTATTCTATTTTAAAAAATTTATTATTGCATTCTTAATATCATTAACAAGATTTTTATTTTCATCTTTGGTTAATTGACTTTCATTTTTTTTCTTATCAAGTTTTAATTTTCTTTGTGCTAAAATATTTGCAACATAATCATACACATTAGGGTTTTTAGAAAATATATCTTTTATTATATCCTTGCTTACTTTTATAACTATGCAAGGAGTTTCAGCTATAACATTAGCAGATCTTGGTTCACCAGTTAGAAGACTTCCTTCACCAACAAAGTCCCCAACACCAAGTTTAGCTAAAAATACTTTATCTTTATTTTCATTATCTAAATAAACAGATACTACCCCGTCATTTATAACGTATAGAGAATCACCAGAATCATTTTGTTTAATAATGTAATCGTCTTTTTCAAAATGGAGTCTTTCTGCATTTTCAGCAATCTCATCTAAATCTTCAGAATTTAATGACATAAAAATAGGAATTTTTTGGAGTAGGACCCTATTTTTTACTGACTCATTATAAGGATTAAATTCACTAACCTGTCTTTTTTCAAAATCCTCTCGACTTCTGTGCGTGTCAAGAGCATGTAGCCCTGTATCTTCTTCAAGTTTTCCATAAAGTTTTCCAGCAGACATTTGAACACCTGCATGTCTTAAAGTTTTATGTATTTCCATCATCACACTATCTTGCATCGAATTTTTTAAAATCCTTTTTGTGCAATCAAAAGCAACTACAAATTCTAATCCAAACTCATTAGCACCTATAAAACGAACCCACTGTAAATTTAATTGCTCTCTACCATCAACCGGTTTCGCTTTTTTAAGAGCATTATAGAGTAACTTAGAGATATTTTCTGGGTCATGAGATGGATGAAAATATAATTTATTAAAAATATGAAATCCTTCACTCATTTTTTCTTTATCTTGTTTGCTCCAATTAGTTAAAATTGAATCTGCAACGATTTCATTTGGAATGATTACTTCGGTATTTTGAAATGTCCTTATTCTTGTACTTCTCCAGGTAATGTTTTCTACATAACCTGTTTTATCATCAACCGTAATCCAGTCATTTATTGCAAATGGTCTTTCAATATTTACAAAAATTCCTTTAATTAAATCTGATAAACTTGACTGCAGGGAAAGAGCAATGGCAGCAAAAACTATACCACCTGCAGCAAGAATACTTGTAAGTTCTAAATTAAAAACAAAGGATAAAACTAAAAATGCAGGTATCGCAAATAATAAAAACTGAAAAAGAAATGTTATTATCTCAGGTATTGTTGTTCCTGATTTATCATTTAGTGATAATACTTCGTATTTATAAAACATCATTATGAATATTGATGGAATAAAATATAAAGTTATCAGTAAGATTTTATCTGTAACGTTACTTATAGTTTCATTAATAAACAAAAATTCTTTTTGAATAACTATATCATAGGAAAAATTTACCATTAGATATGATAAAATGGGAAGTATAATGATAGTAAATAGTACTCGTGTAAATTTCTTTAATTTGTTAAGCTGTATTACGGAGCCAATAATAAATACAGAAATGAGTATATATAAAGAATTTAAAGTAACCGCATTATTATAAATTAATAGAATAGATAAAATACATAACAAGCTTATTAAAATTATACTAATCTTAGACAGTAGGTAAAAAATGTTAATTTTCATTTTGTAATTTTTGCTATAAAGAATTTATATAAAAATGAATTCATTTTCAAAGTATTTATTCGAACACTTACATTTTGGTTTAGAAGAGAAGGATTTTACATTAATTGAAAAAATTATATTCTTTCTTATTGTATTGAACTGTGTTTTTGTTGTTATTGAGTCAGAAAAATTGATTTATGAGCAATATTATCAACTCTTTGACTCAGCAAAACTTTTTTTTGGTATAGTATTTCTAATTGAGTATATTTGTAGATTAATTGCAGTAGATCAAATTGACAAATTTAAAGGTTTTAAAGGTAAGTTTAAGTATATTTTTACATTACCTGCTCTAATTGATGCAATTGCACTTATCCCATTATTTTTAATAGGTATAAATGAAGGTTTTTTAGTAAGATTATTAAGAGCTATAAGAATATTTAGTATTTTAAGATTTGGACGTTTTAGTGAGTCAGTAGATTTTATACTTCATGCAATATATGACAGGAGACACGAATTAATTTTTTCATTACTACTTACTCTAAGTTTGATGTTATTGTCTGCTACTTTACTTTATGTTGTAGAGGGAGATTTGCAACCTGAAGCTTTTGGATCAATCCCAAGAGCTTTATGGGTAAGTTCTGCAGCCTTACTATCAACAGGTTATGGTGATTATACACCTATTACATTTTTAGGTAGATTTGCAGCAGTATGCACTGCATTGTTTGGAATTGGAGCAGTTGCTTTACCAGCTGGTATATTAGCAAGTGCTTTTACAGATAGAAAAAATAAAGATTAATTAATAACCTGATTTGTAAAATTTTCTAAATTTTTATTCATTTCTTCATCTGGTAGATGAAAACTTTTAATTGTCTCTTTCCAATCTAGTTTTGAATAGTCATCATATTTGTTAACAAAATATTCATTTTCTTTTAAATTAATTTCATTATCTTTTTCTTTCAATGAAAATAAGAGAAATACCCAAGATCGTGGTTCCAACTCTTTAATTTTTTGAGCTTGAGTTATACAAACATCATAATCCTTTTTACAAAAATAACCTAAGACAAGATCTCTATATCTGTTATCTGATGTTTTTTGACCGGCAGGTATAGGATCTAATTCAAGTGCTTTATGAAGTAATTCTAATCCTTGATCAATTTTTTTATTTCTTACTAATATTTCACCGTAAACTGCAAGTACTCTTGGATCATTTGGATTCATAGAGTAGGCAATCTTTCCGTGTTCTTCTGATTCCTCATATTTTTTTTGCATTAAGGAAATAGCTGAGCTAATTCTTCTTACTTCATAATCGTTCTCATCATGCTCTAAACTTTTCTCAATATGATGAAAAATCATTTTCATCATTTTATCATTATCTTCATAATATTGTTTACCTAGGCCACCACCAATTGTACAAGCTTTAAGGGAGTGTGCTCTTGCATTTGTTTCATCTTGTTCGATAGCTTTATCAAAGTGAAATAAAGCCTTATCATTATGTTCTTTTGCTGATGATTGTCTAAGCCAATGATATCTTCCAATAACTAAATTTTCATATGAATTTAAATTATCAGTAGGTTTTCTTTTTATATTTTGTAAATTTGTAAGTTCTATATTACCTAATAATTCTTTTGATATCTTTTGTACAATTTCATCTTGAATATCAAAAATGTCTTCAAGAACTCTATCATATCGATCTCCCCATATAATGGAACCATCTTTTGCATTAGTTAAATCTACTGCTACTCTTAATCTATTACCAGCTGATCTAATATTTCCACCAACTAAAAAGTCTATTTTATGTTTTTTTGCAAATGTAAGTGCGTCTTCATTACTTTTATCATGATCGTCACATGTTTTTTTTGATACAACATCAAATTCTTTCATTCTGGAAAACTCTATAATTAAATCACCTGTAATAGCCTCTACCAAAAATTCACTATCATCATTTTTACTCACATTCTTAAATGTAAGTATGGCTATTTTTGGTTGTGAAGAATTTCGTGAAATAGTTACATTATCATCTTTTTTATTATTTTCATCTTCATTCTTTTCCTCATTTACTTCTTCAGAGAAAAAATCATCTTCATCAATTTTTAAACCTTTTACTTTGAAAACTTCGAACTCATCGCTTATATTTTTTAGTTTTCTTGTACCATCAGCTTCTATTGAATAATCAATTCTTTTATCAACTTGATCTTTGACAATTTTTGAAACAAGAATTTTACCTGGCTCACTTTGACTTTCTAGTCTTGCAGCAATATTGACTCCTGAGCCCATAATATTATTATTTTCTACAATCACATCATCAACATGAATACCAACTCTCCAGTTTAATTGTAACTTAGTTAAAGAATGTTCATTTCTTTCATATAATTTATCCTGGAATTCAATAGCAGCTTTTACGCACTGTACAGGACTTGGGAATTCAGCAACAACAGAGTCACCAGCAGTTGAAAAAATTTTACCACCAAATTTAGCTATAACTTCATCAATTATTTTTCTGCATTCGTTAAGGTTGGTGAGTGTAAGCTCTTCGCTCTCCTCCATGTGTTTACTAAAATTTACACAGTCGGTAGCAAGAATGGTTGCTAATTTTCTTTCAGAATTCATATGTTTTTTTTAACTAAATTTTTTTTAAAATACCAGCCAAATTTGGTAACTATTGTCACAGAATCTTAAAAAACAAATATATATATATTTAAACAATTTTTATAGGAGGCTTTTATGGTTGAGAGTTTTAATGGAATTTTTTATTTGATTTTATACATAATTAACATTGCGTTAGCTGGTTATTACTCATTTACATTTTTATTTAATAAAGAAAAAGAATTTGCAAAATATAACACTGACTCAAGTGCTGCACCTGCAGCGAATTTTGGAATTTTTTGGGTTACTGCTTTTTTCTTTGTTGGTCTTTATATTTTATTTACTGGACCTGAAGGTACTTGGCCTTTCTTTATAATTAACGTTATTGTCTTTGCAATGGCAACTGTCTACAATTTTTGTTTTCATTTTAAAATAGCTTTCCTATTCGGAAGAGATAAGGTTAATTCGACAATAGAACAGCCAATTGTATCAGCAGTAGTTCTAGTATTAAACTTAATTATAATTTATGGTTTATCTGATAAAATTTATCTATAATAATTTTAAAAGGAGTAATTATGGTTGAAAATTTTGGAGGTACTTTAAATCTAGTTTTATTTTTACTTAATTTATTAGGTATATCTTACTATGGTTTCCTAACTGTATTTTCACCAAATTCACTTGTTACAAGATATGATTTAGGAGAAAAAGCTTTGCCAATTGTAAGAATCATAGGGACATTTATTGTGCCAATAGTAATAATTGGAATTTGGATATTATTTAGAGAAAATGGACCTCAATCTTGCTGGATATTTTTTGTAAACGGATTTTTACTTTCTTTTGCTCAAGTGATTTTAAGTTGGGCCCAAAGATTAAAATTTATAGACCCGGATGCAAAAAGTGATGTCGCTGATGAAGTAATAGGGCATGTATTTTTATTTGTATCAATATATCTTATTTATAATATGTCAGATATAATTTATATGTAACTAAAAGCTGGGATTCAATTCCCAGCTTTTATCAATTTAAAGAAAATTCTTTTACTTTATTAAATGCAAAATGATCCGCAGCATGTTTTTTTGCATATAAAACTTCTTCCACAATACCTTCTTCATTAATCATTATATCTGTTACTGCAGTATTAAAATATCCTCCAAGAGGAATGGGCATGAAACCTCTTATTAAGGCCGGAAAGATAGAGAATGTTTTATAAATTCCTGCCAAAAATAACTTAAACCAACTTCGCTCTATTGAATATTTTTGAAAATATTTAAATTCTTCATCTGCTAAAACTGTAAATGGAATGGGGCCGTGCTTCTTCATATTGGATTTCAAAAGATTAACATTTGAATGAAAAATTCCTACGTGGGTGAAATTTGGACCAAATTCATTAAATCTTTTATTAAACTCAAGTAGTCTTAAATTACAAAAAGTGCATCCAGCAACTCTATAAAAAGTCAATAAAACTTTTTTGCCTTTAGTATCTGATAAATTAAATTGATTACCATCATGTCGGGGTAGGGTAATTTCTTCTAATTTATCTCCTTTTTTTATTTTCATACATAATCATAATACTATAAAAATAGTAAGTTAATATTAAATTTTAATGACAATAATAATTATACTAAAGTTCATACATTATCTTGCAATAGTTTTTTCAGGCGGTGTTTTGGTTGGCGGTGGCGTAATACAGTCTGTTTATGCTAAAGCAAATCAAATTCCTGATTTAAATACAGCAAAGATATTAAAATTACTTGGTTACATAGGTTTGATATCTCTTATTATCTTATGGATATCAGGAATTATTCTTTCAATTAATTTATATGGAGGCTTTATTATTAATAGTGCATTTACAATCAAATTAATTGCTGCAGGTTTTCTTTTAGGCCTATCTGCTTATGTAAATTTTCACGTTTTTAATTGCTCTAAAAATAATTTACCACCTAACAAATCTATAATGAAAATAGCTACAATGAGTGGAAGAGGGCTGTTAGTAATAGTTTTAATTGCAGCAGCAATTGCATTTTATTAATTTATAATTTTTTTGCTGCACTAGTTTCTTTTATATTTGTTAGCTTCGTATATCTATCTATCATTTGCGTTGTCTTATGACCGCTTTGAGCCATAATTTCATGAGTAGGTACTCCATTCATTCTAGCTTGAGTAATCGAACCTATTCTTAAGCTGTGACCAGAAATTTTATCACAATTTTCTATACCTGCGTCCTCAGCTCTTTTCTTTAAAATTAAAACAAAACTTGTGTCAGTCAAACTTACTTTTTGATTCTTATTATTAAGAATATATTTTTCTATATTATTAGCTTTGTTAATTTTATAAAAGAGTGGACCTGAATCAATTAGCGCTACCTCTAACCAATTCTTTAACGCAGATACGGGGCAATAAGGTGAATTATTTTTAGGTAAATAGATCATTCTTCCTTCACCTTTTTGATCAGTCTTAGAAAAAGGTATTAATACTTGAACACCATCTTCTTCAAAATTTAGATGTTCGTATTTCATGCCTAAAAGCTCAGATCTTCTACAAAAACTATAAAAACCAATTAAAATAAGAGCTCTATCTCTTATATTTCTAAAATCATCGTTATCATTTGGAATTTTATCAATAATTTTTTCAATATCTGCTTTTAACAACTCTCTTGCTTGACCAGATTTATTATTTTTTTCATCTCTTACAATTGCACTAATTGTTTCGGAAATATTAGGATTTTTTCTATCAAATTGAAATCCGTTAACTCTATATTTATATGTAATAGATGCTAAGATTCTTTGTATAGTGGAAGCTTTATAGGCAGTAGAGGAGTAGGGGTTGTTATTTACATTTTCTCTACCTGGTATGTTGCTCGATCCTTTGAGTATTTTCGCTTCTGGATCTTCATGTAGCCAGTCCATATAATTGGCTGTTAATGCGTAAGCACTATCTAGATCATCAACATCTAAAGGACTGCAATTGTATTTATTTTCGCAATAATCTATAAACTTTAACCAATCTCCTTGATATTTATCCTGAGTATTTTTAGCTTTGGATTTTTCCTTTAGCTTACTTACGTTTTCATTTAGTGATATTTTAACCATATTATATATTACGATAATTACAGTTATCGTAAATAATAGTCAAGTGATAAATATAATCATTACAAATCAATTATTTATATATATTATCTAACTCTATTTATAATATTATAAACTAGATATAGATTTTCACGTGTAATAAAATACTGTATATAGTGTATTAAATGGAACAATTACCGCAGATTTCAGCTGATTCCCAGATCTTTGTATTAACCGGTGCTGGTATAAGTAAAGAGTCTGGGATTGAAACATTCAGAGACTCTAATGGACTATGGAATAATCATAGGATTGAGGATGTTGCGAGTCCAGAAGGATTCTATAGAAACCCTACTCTTGTCTATGATTTTTATAATAAACGTCGTAAAGAACTAAATTCAGGAATTAAGCCAAATAAGGCCCATATACTTCTTCATGAATTAGAAAAAACATATAAAATTCATATAGTTACACAAAATATCGATAATTTGCATGAGATCGGAGGATCATCATCAATAATTCATATGCACGGTGAGCTAAATAAAGCGAGATGTATAATGAATGATAATCATGTATTTGAGTGGCTAGAAGACCTAAATGAGACTCATAAATGCCCTAAATGCGGATCTCAAATGAGACCTCACATTGTATGGTTTGGTGAAATGCCGATGCAAATGGATGAAATTCATGATTTAGTCGAACAATCTAGTCTATTTGTTTCTATTGGTACTTCAGGGCAAGTCTACCCTGCTGCTGGATTCGTTTCGATGTTTAAAGATATGCGCAAACCAACAATTGAGTTAAATCTGGAGCCATCAAGTAATCAAGATCAATTTGATTTTGCAATTCATAAACCAGCTACAGCTGCTGTTGAAGAATTTAAAAACTTACTTTTAAGTAATAATAATAACTAATTTATTCACGTCATTAAGTTTATTTAAATTTAATCTAGTTTTTTCATTTAAAATTATTAATTTATTTAAAAAAATTATTACTTTTGGAGGATAAATGAAAAAAGGATATTGGGTAGGACAAGTAAAAGAAATTAAAAATGAAGAAAAATGGGGACAATATTTAGAGAAATTTATGAATATTGTTTCAGAGGAAGCAGAAAAGAAATCAGGAAATTTTGTATTTACTGCTGGTAGTGAACCAAAGCACTATGTTCAAAAGAATTTTGATTTATTATTTTCTGCAGTTGTTGAATTTAATAGCGTGCAGGACGCAATAGATGGTTACAATGATCCTCGATACCAAGAAGCTTTAGCACTTTTAGGTGAAAATAAAGAGGATGTTGTTGTAAGAAATTTAGTAATTATAGAAGCACCTTAAATAGTTAAATATAAATAAATGCATCTATATTCAAATAAAAGAAATATAATAAAGGACGTATTATGAAAATAATCATGAATGTTAAATTAAAAGAAGGTTATGAAAAATGGAAAAATCTTTTTCTCAGTGTTGATACTCATAGAGAAAAATATGGAATAAAAGTTTTAGCATATGGCCATCCGAAAGATGATGAAACTAAAATTTATCAGGTTTTAGAGATTGAATCGATGGAAAAAATGCAACAGGCTATGCAAGATCCAGAATTAGCAAAACTTAGAACTGATGCTGGTGTTGATTTAGATAGCCAGGAATTAGTTTTTTTAGTTGAGTAGAGATTTTATTGATGGAAAGATAAAATTAAATTAGATGTTTTAAATTACAATGATCCATTAGATGTTTTTTATTTGGTTTAAAAGCATCATTTACTGGAACATTAATTTTTTTTCCATGAAATACTCTATAACTTTCTGAATTTAATGCTTCGGCATCAAGTATAATATTGTAATTGTCATCTATACCTAATTTACCAGAATGCCAAAGACGATGTAGATCTGCTCTTAAGGGAATACCATTCTTAATATCATTTCCTTTATCACCGCTATTTACATATGGATCTATATGATTTGCTTCAATAGCCTCTGGTAAATCACAACCACTAATACAACATTTAAATTTATATGCTGATAAAACTTTAATTCTAAATTCATTTTGTTTTTTTCTATAATTTTTATTTTGTATTTTATCTTCTCTATTTTTTAAATCTCCTTTATCAAAAGTTTCATCATTTTCTGAAAAAATTAGATCAGATTTTGTTTTTCT
Organism: uncultured Alphaproteobacteria bacterium; assembly: GCA_902615745.1. Taxonomy (GTDB): domain Bacteria; phylum Pseudomonadota; class Alphaproteobacteria; order HIMB59; genus CACPNW01. The sequence continues at coordinate 212,890 of CACMQB010000002.1, forward strand.
TAATTTGTTGAAGATTATTTCAAAATCATCTTCTTTAGGTAAAATTAATTTAGAATTAATTTCTTTATTTTTATTTCTTATTACTAATTTTTCACTAAGATTATTCATAAAAAAATCATAAAAAATATGATTAGATGATATTAAATACGCATTTAAATTATTTGAATTTTTAATATTAAATAATATTAACAAAGGTGTTTTTTCACCACGCATATTTAATTTATAATAATATACAATAGTGTCCCTTAATGACGGTAACTCGTGTTCATATCCACTTCTAAACTTAGGGCTTCTTGCACCTCTTTCTGGATCAATAATTGGGTCATTAAACAATATTGTATCAATTTTTGTTGAGTTATTTCTAGAATAAAAAATTTGTAAACTTGTAGGTATTTTTTGAGGAATTTTCCATTTATCAATAAAATTTTCTGATAAACCAATGTGAGTTTGATGGCTATTAGTTAATCCAAGTTCTGCTTGACTAACAGTTTTATATGTTATGCGATCTACTACTAATTTCATTTCAAAAACCAATTATTATCTAATAATAGAATTAATATAGATTCAACTACTTTAACAGTTACAGCATTGCCAGCTTGCATATATAATTGAGTATCAGATACGCCTGCGTTATAGGCTTTTTTTACAAAATTATCTTTGAAACCTTGTAATCTGAAAGCTTCTAAAGGTGTAAGGCGTCTTATCCATTTTTGTTTTTTGTCTCCCAAAATAAATTTATTAGAGTAATAATTATCTTGATGAGCTCTATGCATCTTAACCATCGTTTTGGTTAATGGCCTTGCTATTTCAAGATCTATTTCTGATTTTTGATAGTATCCACCCGTTCCATGACTAAGTATTGTTTTAAGTATTTGTTTAGAGAGAATATATTTAGGATTTACTTCTTTTAACAAAATATTTTTTGTTGTTTTTGTACTTTTAATTATTTTAGGATTAGGTAATCCTATTTTAATGTCTAACTCTTTTTTGCATCCATAAATAAAAACACGACGTCTTGTTTGTGGAACACCATAATCTTTGCTATCCAATTTAAATAAATCAGTTTTATAACCAAGTTTTTCTAAAGTATTCATTATTGTCATAATAGTTTTTTTATTATCAATTGTTAAAATTCTATTTACATTTTCTAAAATAAAATATTTTGGTTTAATGGAATGTAAAATTGCAGCAATATCAAAAAACAATGCTCCCCTATCATCATTTAGGGAGTTTTGATTGCCCATCTTGCTAAATGATTGACAGGGAAACCCTGCGAATAATAAATCAAATTTAGGAATATGTTTTTTGATATGTGTAGATCTATTTTTATTAGTAAAATTATTAATATTGCAATCTACTTTTTTATAGGAGGTTATTTTTTTTATATCATCTATAAAAAATTCATTATTCGTATTAAAGTTAGCTTTATAAGTTAATTGGCAATATTTATCTATTTCACTCCAACCAGTAAACTCAAAATCTAATTTATTTTTTTTAAAGACTTTTTCTGCTCCGACTCTAAACCCTCCTACTCCAGCAAACAAATCAAATACTTTAATCATTATTTAAACTCTCTACAGCTTCGCAAAGAGCTTTAGCCATTAAAGGTGGGACTGCATTACCTATCTGCATATAGGTTTTTGATAAAGGGCCGCAAAAGAAGAATGTATCGGGAAAACTTTGAATTCGAGCAGCCTCTCTTGGTGTTAAGCCACGTGCTTGTGTTGGATGAATATACATATTACAATCAAATTTCATATGAGAAGTAATAGTTTTACTAATTTTATCTTCTACTAATTTGTAATACTTATCTTTAAAAATATGATTTCTTGAAGTGTAAGGCATTATATCAGATATAGATTTATGAGTAGAATCAGCACCTTGTGGTAATCTTTTAAAAATTTCAATATCTCTTTCGTTATTAAAGCGAGCTTTATGATTAAAAATTGATTTTGGTACTTGTCCATAATTAATTAAATCTAAATATTTATTAGATTTAAATTCTTTAATATCTTCAACAAAATAACCAGATATCCCAATCTCATTTTTAGTATCATTTTTTTTAGGATGAGGTTTTAGCGGTCTTAAACCAAATAATGCATCTTTAAGAAAATATTTTTTATTCTCTTTCTCTTTATCGTCAATTAACTTAAAAAATTTCTCAACTTTTGATATTAATTTTTTTTTTACTGCAAAAAAAATAACCCTTCTTCTATTTTGAGGTATACCAAAACTACTTGCCTGCAAAACTCTGTAATCTGCAGAATATCCTATATCATCTAATTCAGAAATGATGTCATTAGCCTTATTTTTAATGCCAACGACATTTTCAATTATTACGAATTTAGGATTAGTATTAGAGATAAATTTCAAAAAATATTTATATAATTCATTTCTTGGGTCGTTAATAATATTTTGTCTATTGGCCGTGCTAAAACCTTGACAAGGAGGTCCGCCCATAACTAAATCAAATTTATTATCATAAACTAAATTAGATTTAATTTTAAATAAACTCTTAATATTTTCATTTAAGATATTTGCAGTTTTACTTTTATGATTATGTTTAAAAGTTTCTATTGAATATTTGTCTATATCTATTGCAAAGTCGATACTATGACCTCTTTTATAAAAAGGCAGGGATAATCCGCCTGCTCCACAAAATAAATCAGCAATTCTCAATGATTTTGACATTTTGATTTTTTCTATCATATATTATTAATTTTTGAATATTTTAAATTGAAATTAGAGATTCAATTCCTTGCTTTGTCTGTTCTAATTGTGAAATAACAGATAATGAATCTGATGAAGATACATGTGTGTTACCCTATTAGGTTGAAATTATGATTTGTTCTTAATATTACCTTAATCATTTCTCATTTTTATCAAAATTTATTTTTATAGAAGTTTTAGTGGCACCAGTTATCAAAAGAGTTATAATTTTTCTATTATCCCTCCTTATTATTGTTCTCCTTCTAGCTGGTGCTGCTAAAGGTGATCAGTTATTAAGTTCTAAAGAATTTATTAAAAAAGAACTTCCTCTTGACCAGGGAAATGACAAACTCATTATTACTGAAGCACAGGAATATCCTAAAAGAACATTTTATTTTGATCCTTTAGTTGTTTTTGATGAACAAGATGAGGTAAGTTTATGTGGTTATGAGCTTACTACGGTTGATTTCACAGGAACTAGGATTGTTGTAAGCCTTTACGCAGCCCTTTTTGATGATGCACCAGCAATTATAAATTATGTACGGTTAGAAACATTACAATTAACGCCTTTTGATAAAGAATTATCCTTTAGTGATATGAAAAAATTAGAACTCTATCCCTACACCATGGAAATTATAAAAAATAATACTTTATTTGAGTCTCTTGAAAGAAATAATTCCAAAGCAAGTGCAATTATCCATGAGTCATCAAATAATTATCTCTTAAATAAAGGTAAAATCTTAAAAGAATTCTATATGGGTGGATATGACTTACATGTAGAGTTTATTAAGGGATACCCTATTCACATCCCTATTCCGCAAAATATTAAATTTTTAAATGCTAAAATTGATCTCATTGATCACTGTCTCATAGAATTGAGAAGGAATGAGAAAAAAACTAAGATACCTAAAGAGAACTATTTAAAAGAAGCATTTTATAGTATTCAATAAATCTTATAAACTTTAGGGTTCTATTTCTAAATTGAGATTATTACTTTGATAACTTTGAATTTTATTGATAATTTTTTTTATTACTTTTATTTTAAAATTTATTGTTAGGTAAATATGACTTTTGAGCTATTGATAATATTTGTTTTTGGTCTTTCTATAGGCAGTTTTGTTAATGTTTGTATTTATAGATTGCCGCTAAATAAAAATATAAATAAATCATCTTCTTGTACATTCTGTGGAAATAAAATTAAATATTTTGATAACATACCCTTGATATCTTTTTTAATTTTAACAGGAAAGTGTAGAAATTGTAAAAAAAATATTTCAATCCAGTATCCATTTATAGAACTATTAATCAGCTCTATAGCAGTGTTAATATATTTAAAATTTGATTTTACTATTGTAGCTATATTTTCTTTTTTATTTATTATTTCCCTAATAATTTTAATTTTTACTGATTATCAACATTTTATTATACCTAATGAAATCACGTATTCTTTTATACCCTTAGGCATTCTTGTATCGTTAACTAATTACTCAATTATTGATTTATCTATTTATGAATGTTTAATTGGAGGCTTGGTATCTGGGTTAATTTTATTTATTTCATCAAAAATATTTTTTTATATTAAAAAAATTGAAGGAATGGGAATGGGTGATATTAAAATGATTTCAATGATTGGTTTTTGGTTAGGATTACCCAACACAATTTTTATAATTATTCTTTCAGCTTTTTTTGGATCAATTGTGGGATTACTTTTGATATTTATCAAAAAAATGAACAGATATGATCATATACCCTATGGAACTTTTATTGGATTAACAGCAATCTTAATTTGGACTTTAAATATTTTTTTAGAATTTGATGTTAAAGATCTATTGATTAAATATTAAAAAATAAAAATAGAATACCCATAAGAAACACGTAATCATAGTAAAAAAAATAATTGATAAACCAACTAGTAAATCTTGGTTCCATTTTTTCTTAATTTTTTCGCTAAAAAAATTTAATGAATAACAATATGCAAATAGTAGGATATTTAATGCTGTAAAAATTATAGATATAAATAAAAAAAGGTTCATATAAAATTCTTAAGGTGTCCAATATACAATATCATGCTTTGCCGTAGGTGGATTGGAATTAGGATTACAAGGTTTTTCAAAACAAGTTTGTATATAAAAAGGATTATTTGCTATATTATCTGCCCAGTAATGAGTAACTCCAGGCTCAGTTGGTGAGCTACTTCTACCAATTGGAGATGATTGAGAATTATCATGACAACTTTTAAAACCTGTACCAACAAAATGATCTCTCATATAGCCATCCCATTGACTAAATGGTTGACTACAACTTCGACTAACACTGTTTCCATTTCTATCACTAAGTTTTACCGAACTTTGTATTGAACATTGAGTTAAAACAGTTTTAGTATAAGAAACCATAGTCTTATGGTTAGTTTTACTACAACTTAACTTTGACTCACCAAGAAAACCACTAAACGATACAACTCCTACTGCAGCTAATACACCTATGATGGCTACTACAACTAGTAATTCGATTAGTGAGAAGCCTTTATTTATTGTTGAGTTTTTCATTTAGTTTGAAAATGTTCCCTATATTTAGTTACTTGATTATTACCATCCAAATTATAACATTGAAACACAAACTCTCCTGCTTTTATGGGTGGGTTACAATGACCACAGTTTGAATTATTTTTGTCTGTACCAAAAATTTCAATACATCCTGGCTGATAATCAGGATTGGTAGGACAAGAAGTATTAACAGCAGCTACATTAGGTCTGTATGGGTTTCGAGGTCCCCACATGTTTCCAGTTTGAGAGTGAGTGCCATAATGACCAACAAATGCTTGTGCACGTGTATTAGTTATAGATGGGCTGCCAGAATTAAAAGTACACCAATCAGACTTTGTATCTAAAATGCCAGAATTTGAACTTTTTAAGTAAAGAGGTACTCCTGCCTGACAGGCTGTCCATTTTGATTTAACTTCATTTATTATTCTTTTACATAGCATATCAGTACTATTTTTTTTTGCTGTAGTTGTATACCCATCAAAGGCAATTATTCCTACTGTAGCCAGAATACCAATAATAGCTACTACAACTAATAATTCTATTAATGAAAAACCTTTCAGATAATTGAAGTTTATTTTATTTTTATTTTTAATTAACTGGAAACTGAACATAACCCCAAATTTGCTCACTTCCTGTATTAGTACAGATTTTAAAAGTGCCAGTATTTATTCCATAAAAAGTTGTTCGACCTTGAACATTTGAGCAACCATTATTCCATCCTGGATTTTCATATCCAACTTTTCCTTCATAAGGATTTATAAAATTGTCTTGTTGGTGATATTGATTATAAAATTCTCTTCTGAAATAATTATAACCTAAATCCATTACTAAACTCCAACCATTATTATAATTACAATTTCTTTCAATTTTTTGCCATGTCTGACCACTATTGTTAGTTACTTTGATTGAAATTTTACCATTCAAATCACACTCGGCCGCTTTGAGTTGAAAGTATTTAACTATACTGTTGTGATTAGCTAAGACTACTTTTTCTTTAGTGTTACCTAAGAAGCCACCAAAAGCAACAACACCAACAGCAGCTAATACACCAATGATAGCTACAACTACCAAAAGTTCAATTAGAGAAAAACCATTTTTTAACATGTAACACCATATTCTGTCATATCAATTTGAGTTTTAAGTGCATCACCATTATTATTATACACTGTATTAATATGAAGTATTGGTTTTGAATTTGTACATCTGTTATAAAATTCTACTGAACCCAATATTCCTCTAGGGCCATTATTTACAGCGGGATAAACAGAATTATTGTAAGGATGCTCTGTTATAACACACCTTAGATGATTAACAAATTTCTTATGTATACCACTTATATTAGTTGGAGTTATTCTTTGATTAGTTTGTGATGTACAATTACTATTCCACATATTTTGAAAATACCCTCCATTTACTGTCGATTGTACCATAGTTGTATTAATAAATTTAGTTACAGTATTATGATTAGCTTTAGTTGCTGTTTCTTTTGCATTTTCTATAAAGCCATTGAAGGCAACAACACCTACAGCTGCTAGCACGCCTATTATTGCAACTACAACTAAAAGCTCAATTAAAGAGAAACCTTTTTTAAAATTAAATAAATTTTTCATTTTAATTTTTAATTAATAACATTAATTGAATTGGTTAAGACAGTATTATCATCTACTTTTGTGTCCACATAAAAAATTTTTTTACTACTATTACCTATAATTTGTGTTTCCCCTACTCTTCCGTTACCTAAACTTCCACCATTTGCAACTGCCTCTTGGCATGTTCCTGATGTATGTTTTAACCCGTGTGGATTGCACCAGCCTAAAGTATTAAAATGATTACCAAATGCAGATTGTAACGCTGGAATGTTACCACTTCTAACATATGAACATAAGTCACTAGTATTTCGTGTAGAGTTTTGTTTCAATATTAACTGACCACCTGTATCGCACTTTGTAATACTTGTTGTAATAAATTTAACTACTTGTTGATGATTAGATTTTGATGCGGCAATTTTAGAATTTCCTAAAAAACCACTAAACGCAACAACACCAACAGCTGCCAACACACCAATGATAGCAACAACAACTAAAAGCTCAATTAAAGAGAATCCTTTTTGTATTGTTTTAAATTTCATTATTGTGGAGATAAAACGAGTAAAGTATCATATTCATTATTATTTTCTCCATATCGACAATAACAAACTATAGGATTTGATTTTATATTACCTTTGATACCACAATTTACTCTTCCGACATTAGATGTTAATGGCACATCCCAATCAGTTACAAATGCGCGATCCTTATTATTAAATGGATTTTTTAGATTTGTATTTTCACTTAATGCACTCATCGCATATCCAAAGTTTTGTACAAATTTGTTATTTGTAGTATCACAATTTCTATCAATTGGATTTGATGTTGAGCCTCCTTGCCAATATTGTATTTTATTACCAATTTCACATCTAGTCATTTGAGTAATAATATGTTTCTTTGCTAAAGAGCAATTAGACTTTACCGCTGTAATCTTTGAATCTCCTATAAAACCATTATAAGATACAATACCTACAGCTGCCAATACACCTATGATCGCAACTACGACTAAAAGTTCAATTAATGAAAAACCTTTATTTTTAATCATCAAAATTTTAAGATTTTAAAAAACATGTCTCCAAGACTCCACTGTAATTTGCCCACTTCCTCTTCCTGATGGAGGTGTTCCAACAACTAAATTATCCTTAATTGTCCATCCTTGAGGAAGTTGATTGCCAACATTTCCAGTATTACTTCCACTACCAGATCCTGATGATGAACCAGATGATGATGTTGCACCACTAAGCCCCACATAAATACTTCCTTTATAAATTACGGGTGTTGAAGCTACACCCCCACCCAATTTAATTTGTGATAATGTGTTTCCACACTTGTAATCATGTGTAGTAATATTTGCTTCACCTGGATTACAAGGATTATTTTTATTAGGTATATATCTTGGGAAATATACTGTTCTATTATAAATGGTAGCTTGTCCTGTTGTTTTTTCATTTGCACTTAATTCAATAAACCAGCCTTTTTCACTATTTGTAGGACAGTTTGCAGATGTTGAAGTCACATTCCTGCATTCTGCAACAGTAAATTTTGAAACTGAACTATTGTAATTAGGAAAATCTACATCTTTTAATCCATACAATCTATTTTTAATATCACTGGATTCTTTTTGGAGTTGTTGTTGATCACCTGTACCATAATATAACCAAAGTTTATTATCTGTATCTATTGATGCGGTTATATCGTGCATTGCTCTTCTACCATTAGTAGATGTAGATTCACCATCAAAGATTTCTTGTAAACTGTATAGTGTCCCCTTTTCAGTTAAATTTAATTTCCAAAGTTTGTTTTCATAATCAGCAAAATATGCAATTGCTCCATGATAATTTGCTAAACTAGTGCCATCAGCAGTTATAGGAACAACACTCACTGGAACAGAATTAACAACATTATTTCCAGATTTATCAGAAACATCTATTTTCTTTAAAATTTTACCACCATTTTCCATGTCAATTACAAATATTGCATTCCCATAATTGGGGTTTACACCATTATTAAAACCACCACCAAATACAGAAACCCATTTATCTTTTGAATTTACTTTGATTTTTAAAATCCTAGGTGTTGACCAAGCTTCACCCAATTTTGAGAAATCATATTCAGATGGTATTGAGGATCCATAGGCATATCGTGTTTTGTTTCCATTTTTATCCCAGTATTGAACTATCTTTTGAGAAGGATCGTTTTCAAATGTAAATAAATGTGTTGGGCTGTCTACGTCGGTGATATCTAAAGCAAAATATGAGTGCCCACCTCTTCCTAAACCTGCAATCACTACAGTATGCCATTTATTATCATAATATATATCTTTAACGACAGGCGAACCATCTACTCCATAAATACTATTAGAAGAATTTGATTTTGAAGAAATTACATTCCGTAGATTTGGAATTACAGATGGAGGTATAAAAGCCCATAATTCATTACCATTACTAGAGTCGAATGCATGGAGCATTCCATCATTCCCTCCAGCTAGAACAACTGTTTTTCTATTTTTATTTGATTGCTTAAAATTATCATATTGATTTGATTTTCTATAATAGCTTTCAGTAAATAAATTTGTGTTTGTACTATGCGCACTCGGTGGACCAACTATTGCTATTTGAGAGTGATAAATATCTCCTAATTTCCATCTCTCATCATTTGTTTTTCCATCAGCATCTTCATCATAGGAATCTATACCCCTAA
>CACMQB010000003.1 GCA_902615745.1 uncultured Alphaproteobacteria bacterium
ATCAGCATTTTTTAATGCTTGGATAGCACCTAGACCCATATTATCGTTAGAAGCAAAGATTGCTTTTAGATTTGGGTTACCAGTAATGATATCTTCAGTTACTGACATACCTTGTGCAGTATCCCAGTTAGCTGGAAGTTCAGCAACAACGTTCATGCCACATGCTTTAAGACCTTTGCTAGATCCTTCAGCTCTGTGCTGACCAGTAGTTTGAGTTATCATTCCTTGAAGAATTGCAACATCAGAACCACTTGGAACATTATCACAAATGTATTGAGCAGCTAAAGCAGCACCATTGATATTATTTGTACCAATGAAAGTTACACCTTCATTAATTCCATTAGTATCAATGTATACAACTGGAACACCTGAAGCCATTGCATCATCAAGAATTGGTGCAACTGCGTTAGGGTCAGTTGGTGCAATCGCAATACCGTCTACACCTTTTGCAATTTGGTCTTCAATTTGAGCTACTTGAGCCATAACATCACTTTCTTGTGGTGGTGAAAGAATGATTAGGTTTACACCAAACTCTTCAGCAGCATCTTTAGCACCAGCTTCAACTGAAGCCCAAAAAGGGTTTCCAGCACCTGGTCCTTTAGTACTTAGCATTATTGTTTTTGCATGTGAGCCTGCTAAAAGACTACCTGAAAAAAACAATATAGAAGTAGTAATTAAAGAAATAAAAAATTTCATTTTTCCTCCTAAAATTTTTTTTCAACCATTAATCAAAAATAAAATCTAATCAAGTGACTGTTTGTCAGAAAGTAGTTATTTTTTAATATTATGTTCTGGTCGCAAGTTGTCTTCTTAGAACATCGATATAAACAGCCAAAATAATAATTGACCCAATAAGAACTTGTTGCCAGAAAACACTAACATTCATTAGATTTAGACCATTTCGGAGTATACCCATAATCATGACTCCAGCAAACACACCTAAAACGGTTCCTCTGCCCCCAAAGAAGCTTGCACCACCTATAATGACTGCTGCAATCGCATCTAACTCAGATTGTAAACCAGCATTTGGGTAAGCAGAATTCGTTCTTCCAGCTAAAATTAAACCTCCAATACCAGCCAAGAAACCACAAAGGGTGTAAACTATGATTAAAATACGATCGACATTTATACCTGCTGCTCTTGCTGCTCCAGGGTTACCACCAATCGCATAAATCCATTTACCTATTCTTGTATGATTTAAAAATATCCAAAAGATAAAGAATATAACAATCATTAAAATTAAACTTGTAGGAATGTACTCTCGCGCCCCTTCTCCGAAAAAAACATCCAGTTTAATTTTACCATTTCCGATAACTCTTATCTGTTCGGCAAAACCAGTTATTGGCACTCCTCCAGAAATAAGGTTTCCAATTCCTCTAAATATGTACAGCGTTCCTAACGTCATAATAAACGGATGAGGCATTCGAAGTAAGGTAATTCCAATACCATTAAACATACCACACAAAAATCCAATTGCTGGTGCAACTAACATGACAACGTACCAAGGCATTCCTGCCTTCGAAGCAATAGCGAGTCCCATTAATGATAACATAATAATTGAACCGACTGATAGATCTATACCTGCAGTTACAATGACCATAAAGACACCAAGCGCTAACATAGACTGCCAAGAAACTTGTTTAAAAATATTTGTTACATTTCTCCAAGATAAAAACACATCAGGTTGCAACAAATGTAGGACAGCAATCATTATTAGGATCAGTAATAAAATTCCATATCTCTCAAAAAAAGGAATAAGTCTGACAAATAAAGTTTCTTGATTCTTATCCATTAATCTTTTTTCCCCATGATCCATCCAATCACTTCGTCTCTTGAAGTGTTTTTTAATTCTGATTCAGCGAAGTTTGTTCCCTGAAAAAGTGCCATTACGCGATCACAAACAGTAAAAATATCATCCATTCGGTGACTAATTACTATTACACTAACACCTAATTTTTTTAGATTTAAAATTAAATCTAGAACCTTTCCAACTTCTTTAACAGCAAGTGCTGCTGTTGGTTCATCCATCAATACAATTTTTGCATTAAAAGCTGTAGCTCTAGCAATTGCAACTGCTTGTCTTTGTCCACCTGATAATTCTTCAACCTTTTGATCAGCACTTTTTACATTTATTTTTAGTTTTGCAAGATGCTCTTCGGTTAACTGTTTTCTTTTTTTATGATCTAAAAAATTGAAAGGGCCAACTTTTCTTGTTGGTTCTCTTCCTAGAAAAATATTATCACCAATAGGGAGATTCCCAGCTAGTGCTAAATCTTGATATACCATTTCTAAACCCAAATTTTGTGAGTCTCTGGGACTATTTAAAGTTACTTTTTCCTTATCAAAAAAAAGTGAGCCTTCACTGGGTTTATATAATCCGGATAAAACTTTCATTAATGTGGATTTACCAGCACCGTTATCGCCGACGACACCAAGAACTTCACCTTTATTTAAATGAAGATCTACATTTTGAAGAGCCGTTATAGTACCAAAGAATTTTGAAACTGATTTAGCTTCCAGTACTAATTGATCTGACATAACTGTGTTTTTAAATAAATTTTAATTAATATCAACTGGTTTTGAGCGTAAATATTTAACAGTTTCTCTCTCAGCTTTTTTACATAATTTGGGCGGAAGACCCTTTGAGATAAGTTTTAAATCTTGAATAACTAATTCACCCATCTCTTTAAATGCACTGTCTAATGCGCCAGCTCTATGTGGAGAAAAAATTACATTTTTGAGTTTTCTTAATTTATGATTTTTAGGAAACGGCTCTTGCGGAAAAACATCAATAGCGGCAAAAACTTTCCTGGTCTTTAAAAATTTAAAAAAATCATCAAAGTTTATTATAGCTGCTCTACTCATTAAGACAAAAACTGATCCATCTTTTATTAATTTAAGTTTAGAAGTATTAATCATGGATTCATTAGAGGAAGTAATGGAAGCTAATACATAAATGATATCAGCGTTTTTGAGTAACGAATTTAAACTAGTAGGATTAACATCAAATTTTTCAATTTCTTTATTGGGAATCCAAGGATCATAGGCAATGATATTGTTAGAGAATGCTTTTAGTATAGGAGTAAGCGATTTTGCTAAATCACCAAAGCCAATTAAACCAAATGTTTTATTTTTTATTAAAAAATTATTCTGACTAATTGCTCCTCCATATTTTTCTTTTTTTGAAATAAAGTCTGAGTGAGCAATATGAATACTTCTGGCTATAGATAAAGTAAGACCCATTGCCATTTCAGCAACAGGTTGGCCAAACACAGGAGATGTTGCTAAAACATGTATTCCTTTTCTAAAACAATAATCGTAGTCCATATTGTCCATAAAATTACTCTCTACATTAAATATTGCTTTAAGTTTTGTGGATTTAGAAATCAAAGATGAAGGTAAAGCGGGTTGTCCAAAAATATAATCTGCCTTTGGTAGATTTTTTTCATAAAAATTATTTTTATTTTTATTTGGGGCAGTAATAAGTTTAAAATTATTCTTTAAGTATTTTAAATTTTCTTTAGAAAAAAGTAGGTCCATTGTTCTTGGATATGGATCTAATAAAATTATAGGCTTGTTTTGACTCATACAATTTTTTAAATTTTAGAAAAAGAAATTTATTTTTTTATACGCCTTTACGTTGTTTATTTTTTCCTTCTAAAAATTCTTTAAGAGCTGATTTCTTACCTTCGGTATTATCTACTTCAAGTGTTGGGTTTTCCCAAAAAGCTGTTCCTTCTAACCATTCATATCCATCTGTTTTCATAGAAATTACGTATGTTTTGTCTGATTCTTTTGCTCTTTTGAAAGCAGCTTCTAGGTCTGAAATGGATTTAACAGTCTCACCATTTGCCCCCATACTTTTTGCGTGAGCTTCAAAATCTACAAACTGTACGTTTGTCGCTCTTGCAGCATTGAGATTGCAAAGATATTCATTCCCACCTTTTGCTAGTTGCAATCTATTAATAACCATGTGACCACCATTATCACAAACAACTATAATTAATTTTTTATCATATAAGACTGAACTGTAGATATCGCTATTTTGTAAGAGGTATGAACCATCACCTACAAATACAATTACATCTTGATCAGGTTTTGCCATTTTGATTCCAAGTGCACCTGATATTTCATAACTCATGCAACTAAAACCCCATTCAGTTTCAAAAGTATTTAGTTCTTTAGGTTTCCATATTTGAACCACTTCGCCAACTAACCCTCCAGCTGCAGTGACTACAATGTCTGATGGGTCTGAGTTTCTATAGACTGCACCTACAGCATGAGCATAGGATGGTAATTCTTGGTTTGTTGGTCCACTTTCTTTGGCAACATATTCGTCCCATTTATTTCTTTCCTCAATTGAACGCTGGTACCAATTATCTGGTGCTTTCCAATCTCCTAATGCCTTTGATAATTTTTGAAGTCCAATTTTTGCATCGCTTACAACAGGAGTAGCGCGATGTTTTGTAGTGTCAAATCGTGAAGTATTTATTGATACAAGTTGAAAATTTTCATTTTCAAAATTAGTCCAAGAACCAGTTGTAAAGTCTCCTAATTTTGTTCCCACAGCTAGAGCTAAATCTGTATCAGTAGCAAGGTTATTTGATGAGCCTTCTCCTAAGCATCCAATTGCACTAATATAATAGGGATCATCTTTATTCATACAACCAATACCCATCACAGTTGCTGTTACAGGAATATTATGTTTTTTTGCAAAAGCAGAAATTTCCTCTTCTGCTTCTGAATATAAAACGCCTCCACCTGAAATAATAATTGGTTGTTTAGATTGTTTTAATTTATCGGCTGCCTTTTGTATTTGATTTGGATCAGGATGAATTCTTCTAATTTCATGAATTTTTTCTTCAAAAAAGATTTCAGGATAATCATAGGCTTCTCCTTGAACATCTTGAGACATAGAAATTACAGCTGGGCCACAGTCTGCAGGATCAAGCATTACATTAATTGCTTGAGGTAAAGATGTTAAAATTTGTTCAGGTCTGGTAATTCGATCAAAATATCTTGATACAGATTTAAATGAATCATTTTGAGTTTCTGAAGGAGAATTAAAATGTTCTACTTGTTGTAAAACAGGATCTGGAAAACGACTAGAAAATGTATCACCTGGTAAAAGTAAAATTGGAAGTCTATTACTTAAAGCAACTGCAGCAGCTGTAACCATATTAGTTGAGCCAGGTCCAACAGATGAAGTTGCAACAAATATTTGTTGTCTTCTTTTGGCACGAGCATATGCAATGCCTGTTAGTGCCATATTTTGTTCATGATGACCTCTGTATCCAGGAAGTTCATTTTGATATTCTTCCATAGCTTGTCCAATACAAGCAACATTGCCATGGCCATAAATGCCGAAAGCACCTGGAAATAGTGGTTCTTTTTTTCCATTAATTAAAATTTTTTGCATAGTTAAGTACTTAATTAATGCATGTGAACATGACATTCTAACTGCTTTCATATGTTCCTTTCCCAAATAAAATAGATAATATTATATTAAAAAAATAATTTAAAGAGTTAAACAATTTATTTTTCTAATATTTTAGAATATAAAATTAATCATGAAAGTTGGGATTGTTGGTGAAATTCATCCAAGTGGATATGAGATATTTGATAAAAATAATATTGAATATTTTGTTACTAATAATATTGATGAAGATCACCTAATTGAAAAATTACGAGATGTGGATGGAATTGTTGTAAGAACGGCAGAAATAAATAAAAATATACTCTCTCAAACAAAGAACCTAAAAATTGTTGCAAGACATGGTGTTGGCTATGACAATGTAGATACTGAATATTTAAATAATAATAAAATAGCTATGGCCATTACTGGGACAGCAAATGCAACGAGTGTAGCTGAACATGTAATGACTATGATGCTTTGTTTGACAAAGAATATTTTTGAATCAGATAAATTGGTGAAATTAGGTAAATTTAAAGAAAAAGGTAATCTTCCCAACTACTTTGAACTCTATAATAAAAAAATTTTAATTCTTGGTTTTGGCCGAATAGGAAAAGCTTTAGCAAAAAGATGTAGTGGGTTTGAAATGAAAGTTTATGTACATGATCCTTTTCTTTCGGATGAAGAAATAAAAAATCTTAACTGTATTCCAATCAATAAAGACGAAGGCTTTAAAATTGCTGATTATATAAGTATCCATTTACCTTTAAATGAAGAAACAAAAAATTTAATTTCTTTTGATCAATTTGAAGCCTTTAAATCAAATTTGATTTTAATTAATACGGCAAGAGGAGGTATAATTAATGAAAACGCTTTATATGAAGCTTTAAAAAATGAAAAAATTTTTGGTGCTGGTGTTGATGTATTTGAAAAAGAACCACCTATAGAAAATCATAAACTTTTTTCTTTAAATAATATTTTATTAACTCCTCATAACGCTGCTTTAACTTTAGAATGTAGAAAAAGAATGTCAGTGGAATCGTGTGAAAATGTTTTTGATTTTTTAACAAAAAGTAAAAAATTAAATAAAAGTAATATTATAAATCTTAATATTTTTGATTAAATATTAAGGTAAAGATTTCCGTCTTCTACTGTAACATCAAATATTTTTAATGGGGTTTGTTCTAAATCAGAGATAGAGTCTCCGGATACAATACTAAATTTATTTCCACATGTTGGACACTCTAGTTCTTCACCTTCAATACTAGATTCACTTAATAAAGTCTTTTCTGCACAAGGGCAATTTCCTTCAGTTGCAAAAAAGCCAGACTCAAGTCTATAAATTGCATAATTTACATCCTCGTATTCAAAATTTTCAACCGAACCAACATCAATATCGTCAACTTCACCTATTAAGATTGGCTCTATTTCATCATTCATAAAAAAATTGTAAAATAAAATTAAGTTAGAATAAATATTTTTTTTTATAAAATTGTTAATTTATCTGAATTTTAGATTTTTTCTTGTGAGTTCTTTTACGTTAGAAACTCCCATTAATTTCATATCTCTTTCAATTTCATTACGTAGATTAGACAAGCTTTTTTCAACCCCTTTTTGTCCTCCAGCAGCTAAAGCGTATAAATACATTCTTCCACCAGAACAGGCTTTTGCACCAAGTGATAATGCCTTTAAAACATGTGTGCCTCTTCTAATGCCTCCTTCACAGATTACATCTATTTTATCTCCGACAGCATCAACAATTTCAGCCAGTTGATCAAATGGTGACCTTGAACCATCTAATTGTCTCCCTCCATGATTTGAAACCATTATGGCTGAAGCGCCTACATCAACAGCTTTTTTTGCATCGTCTACAGACATCACACCTTTAATGGCAAATTGACGACCCCACTCTTTATTAATATTTTCCACATCTTTCCAACTCATAGAATTGTCAAGCATTTTAGTGAAGTAATCTCCTATGGTTGTCATTACTGTTGTGCCCTCATTAATGTGATCCTTTAGATTACTTAATTCCCATTTTGGTTTTGTAAAATAATCTATTGCCCATTTTGGGTGAAGCATAAAACTTGCAACACTATTGAGTTTTAGTTTCATAGGAATAGTAAAACCAGTATACAAATCTCTTTCACGATTACCACCAACTGCAGTATCTACTGTTACAGCCATTGCTTCAAAATTTGATTCCTTGCACCTTTCAATTAGAGCTTTATTTAACCCTTTATCTTTATGAACGTAGAGTTGAAATAATTTAGGTGTTTTGACTAAATTTGATATTTCTTCAATACTAGCTGTCCCTAAAGATGAAATTCCAAACATTGTTCCAAATTTTTCTGCAGCTTTTGCAACTCCAATTTCACCTTCATGATGAAACAATCTTTGAAGAGCAGTTGGTGCACAATACAAAGGCATATCTAATTTTTGGCCCATTACTGTGGTCGACATATCTACTTTATCAACACCACTTAAAACATTGGGAATTAAATCACACTGCTCATAAGCATCAGTATTTCTTTTATAAGTTATCTCATCATCAGCAGCGCCATCAATGTAATGGAATATTGGACTGGGTAGTCTTTTTTTTGCTAAGTTTCTAAAGTCTTTAACATTATGACAGTTATTAATATTGCCAAACATTAGGCTTGAATAGTTTTTTGAGTTTGTTCTCCTAAACCTTCAATACCAAGCTTCATAACATCACCTGCTTTTAAAAAAACTTGTGGGTTCATTCCCATTCCAACTCCAGGGGGTGTCCCGGTCGAAATAATATCACCTGGTTGCAATGACATAAACTGACTTAGATAGCTGATTAAAAAATTTACACCGTAAACCATCGTACTAGTAGATCCATCTTGCATTCTTTTACCATTTACATCCAGCCACATTTTTAAGTTTTGAGGATCTGGTACTTCATCAGTAGTAACCAAATATGGTCCAATTGGACCAAAGGTGTCACAAGACTTACCTTTAACCCATTGACCAGAATGTTCTATTTGAAATTCTCTTTCACTTAGATCATTGATAACACAGTAACCGGCAATATGTGATTGTGATTCGTTCTCAGAAATATACTTTGCTTCTTTTCCAATAATAACACCAAGTTCAACTTCCCAGTCAGACTTTACTGATTTTTTTGGAATCTCAACATTATCGTTTGGTCCAATAACGGCACTTGTTGCTTTTGCAAAAATAATTGGTTCAGGTGGAACTTTCTGACCTGTTTCTTCAGCATGATCAGAATAATTGAGGCCGATACAAATAAATTTTCCAATACTTTCTTTACAAACACAAGGTGCATATCCATTACTGTTTTCAACTAGAGGTAAAGATGTAGGATCAATTTTTTTCACTTCATTCAATTTGCTAATAGTTACATTTTTATTATCCCAATCCTTAACTAGAGATGATACATCTCGAATATTTCCTTCTTGATCAAGTATTCCTGGTTTAACTTCATTTGCAATTCTGTATCTTAAAGTTTTCATTATAAAGTCCACCCTCCATCAATTAAGTTTAATGTTCCAGTAACAAAGTCTGATTCATCGCTTGCTAAATAAGTTGCAAGAGATGCTATTTCTTCTGGTTGTGCTAATCTTCCCATTGCCTGTCTTGCTATAAAGTCTGATCTTGCTTTAACAGGATCATCGGCCATATTAACTCTACCCTCCCAAGAAGGTGTTTCAACAGTTCCTGGTAAAATAGCGTTACAGCGAATTCCATCTTTAATATGATCAATAGCTATGGCTTTTACAAAACCATTTAATGCTGCTTTTGTAGTTCCATAGATAAACCTATTAGGCACACCTTTAACATTAGATGCAGCAGAAGAAACAATAACGATATTACCTTTTTTTTCTTTTAACATTTTCGGCAAAAGATTGTATGTCATTAAATATGCAGAAAATATATTAACATTGATTGATCGTGAAAATTCATCTTCATCACAATCAAGAATTGTTCCGTGATGTACAAAACCTACTGCGTGAAATAAAACATCTATCTTGTCTACAGAAGAACAAAAGGCCTCTACATCTTTTTTGTTTGTTGAATCCAATTTCATAGTTTGGATACTGTCATTATCTTTTTTTAAATCATTTAGCTTATCTTCATTAATATCAGTTGCTAAAACTTTAGCCCCTTCATTTGCGAATTTAAGGGCGGTTGCTCTTCCAATACCTTGTGCAGCTGCAGTAACTATAATATTTTTTTTATTTAATCTCATATGTTAGCACAATATGTCTATTTTTAGCATTAACAGACTTTATTTTGAATTCAATAAATAAAGAGGCTCATAATATTAGTCATTTATAAAATATATCAATTTTAAATTAATTAATAATAATTTATTAGATACTAATATGAATTTTCTTTTAACGGGTGGCGCAGGATATATCGGAAGTCATGCCGCTCTTTCTCTTCTAGATGCTGGTCATAGTGTTCATATTATTGATGATTTATCTACTGGAAACGAAAGTCTTATTCCTAAAAATGCAATTTTTACAAAATGTAATATTAATGATGAAGAAGTAATTTCTGAGCTTATAAAATCTAATAACTTTGATTTATTAATGCACTTTGCTGGTTTTATTCAAGTTGAAGAGTCTGTTAAATATCCACGGAAATATTTTGATAATAATACTGAGAATGCAACTAAACTATTTGAAACTTGTAAAAATAATGGATTAAATAAAATAGTATTTTCTTCAACAGCTGCTGCATACGGATCGGTAAATGAAAATAAATTAATTGATGAAAATACAAATTTAAATCCTCAAAATCCATATGCTGAATCTAAAATAAAAACAGAAAATTTTTTATTTGAAAATAAGAATGACTTCAAATTTATAATATTACGATACTTCAACGTTGCTGGTGCAGATAAAAAATTAAGAGCAGGACAAATATCTAAAAGATCGACACATTTAATTAAAATTTTATCTGAAGTTGTTGTAGGTAAAAGAGATCATATTGAAATATACGGAAATGATTATGATACGCCTGATGGAACAGCTATTAGAGACTATATACATGTCTCTGATCTTGCTGATATCCATCTAGAAGTAGCAAAATATTTAATAGAAAATTCAGAATCTAATTTATTTAATTGTGGTTATGGAAATGGTTTTAGTGTTTTGGATGTTATAAATACTGCAAATAAAATCACACAAAATAAAATTAATTATAAATTTACAAAAAGAAGAGATGGAGATGTTGAAAAATTAATTGCAGAAACTTCAAAAATATTAAAACATATTAATTGGAAACCTAAATATAATGATCTAAGCGAAATTATTAATTCATCAATTAAGTGGGAAGAAAAAATTAATGGATCAAATACATAAAAGAATTTTTATCAGAAATGATAACAAGGAACTTTATCTTTATGGGTATAAAGAACATATAGATTCCCCTAGCCAACAACTTGAGGTATCAGAAATTCCAAAACCTCATATGAGATGGAACCCATCAAGGGAAGAATGGGTTACCTATTCTGCGGGAAGAAAAAATAGAACATCATTTCCGCCAAAAGAATATTGTCCACTATGCCCAGGAGCAAATTTAAATTATCCAACAGAAATACCATTTTCAAACTTCGAAGTTGCAGTCTTTCCAAATCGTTGGGCAAGTTTTAATCATAAAGGTGAAAATATATTTTTAGAAAATATTTTGAGTAAACCCTCAAAAGGGGAATGTGAAGTAGTTGTCTATTCATCGGAACATCTTGATACAATTTCTGAAATGCCTCTAGAAAGAATACAATTGTTAACTAAAGTTTGGATAGATAGGTATATGGAGTTACAAAAAAAACCAGATGTTAAATATGTGTTACCATTTGAAAACAGAGGTGAGGAATGTGGCGTTACCTTACATCATCCCCATGGTCAAATATATGCATACCCTTTTATTCCTCCTGCAATAGAAAAAGAAATAAGGTCATTTAAAAAAGAAAACTTTTTATTTAATATTATGAGTCAACTAGAAGAAAAATATTATGTGTATCAAAATAAAAATTTTATTGCAGCTGTACCACCTTTTGCTAGATATGCTTATGAAGTATGGATAATACCTAGAAATCGAGTTGAAGGTCCTTGGAAATTTAATGATGAGCAAATTGAAGATTTTTCTAAATGTATTCAGCAAGTCGTTAAGGGATATGATAATTTTCTTAATAAAAGATGTCCATATATAATGGGTTTACACGCATCTCCTGAATTAAATGATAATGACTTTCATTTTCATGTAGAATTTTATCCGCCTTTACGACATGGGGATAAACCAAAAATTTTAGCTGGATCAGAATCAATGGCTGGTGTTTTTATAATGGATGTATTGCCTGAAGATTCTGCTAAAGTGTTAAGAAAATTTATGTCATGAAAACAATAGAAGAAAAAATAAATTACTACAAAGAAAGCTTAGATTTGTTTGATGATGGAATGGATAAGTACAAATTTTTAATAGACCAAGCAAAAAATGCAAAGAAATTTCCTGAGGAATTTAGAGATGAAACTTTTAAAGTTTCTGGGTGTCAAGCACAGGTATGGCTTGTTCCAAAATTAAATGAAAATATTCTTTCTTTTTATTATGACTCTGATGCTTTTATATCAAAAGGAATGGTGACTATTTTATGTGATATTTATGGTGATAGAAATCCTGTTGAGATTAAAAACTCTGATTTTAATATGCTAAATATTCTTGAATTGGATACACTCTTAACACCGGGAAGAAGAAATGGTGTGTATTCAATGCTAGAAAAAATAAAAGAGTACGCAAAGTCATACTCAAATAATTAGAATGTTTTACGAACCTAAAAATGGTCATCCATTTAAAATAGATCCATACAAAGCTTTAGTTTTTCCTAGACCTATTGGTTGGATTTCTTCAGTAAGTAAAAAAGGAATTCCAAACTTAGCTCCCTACTCTTACTTCAATGCTGTAGCAGATGAACCTCCGCAAGTAATGTTTTGTTCAAATGGAGATTCTGCCTATGGTGGCTATAAGGATTCACTTACAAATATACTTTCAACAAAAGAGTTTGTTGTTAATTTTGCAACTGCAAAGACGAGGGATGCGATGAATATAAGTTCGTCAAACTATAAACCTAATGAAGATGAATTTGTTGCTGCAAAGTTAAAAAAGAGAAAATCTAAACTTGTAAAACCTCCATCAGTTAATGATAGTCCAGTTAATTTAGAGTGTAAGTTACTTAAAACATTAAAACTTAAAACAAATACTAAAAAAATTTCTACCATGATTATTGGGGAGATTATTGGAATATATATTAACAATAAATTTATAAAAAATGGAAGAATAGATAGTGTTTCAATGCGATATGTCTCTCGTATGGGTTACTCAGAATATACTACAGTATCTTCAAAATTTAACTTAAGAAGGCCATAAACAGTATTTTAATATGATTTTATTTTATAAAGTTTTATGTTAGTTTCTAGGTAAATGACTGAAAATAAATTGCTTTTACCTGGAAAACTTTTGAATCCAAATCAAATTTTAGAAAACGATTCTAGACTCGATTATAGATTAAAAAAATTAATTATTGAACAGAATTTAGGAGAGCAAAATAATAATGAAATAAAAGTTTCCCCTTCATCATCTTTAAAAGAAAAGTATGAAAATATAGCTGAACAGGAACCAAATGTTGAAAAGATGATGGCAAATCTATTTGAAGATGTTGAACTACTTGAAAATATTGATGAAGATAAAATATCAATAATTGGTGAAGATAAAAATGAAATAGACATTTATATTAGTAAACCAAAACTTTATAATTCTTCTTTGCCTTGTATATTACATATACATGGAGGTGGTATGGGTTTAATGGGAGCTGACACTATATGTTATAAATTTTGGAGAAATTATTTAGCTTCAAAAAATCTTTTAGTTGTCGGGGTAGATTTTAGAAATTCTGCAGGAAGACTTGGTAATTATAAATACCCAAGTGGTTTAAATGATTGTATGAGCACTCTCAATTGGGTTAACAATAAAAAAAAAGAGCTTAATATATCAAAAGTTATAATATCTGGTGAATCTGGTGGTGGTAATCTAAGTTTAGCATTGTCTCTAAAGGTAAATAAAGAAAACAAAAATAATTTAGTGCAAGGTACTTATGCTTTATGTCCATTTATTTATGGAGATTACTTAAATCCTGATCCAAAACTTCCATCACTTACAGAAAATGATAATTATTTTATTGATACAAATTTTGGTGCAGTTTTAGCGTCTGTTTACAATGTCGATTCTAATTACAAAGATGATTTTCTTGCTTGGCCATATTGGGCAGATGAAATAAATTTAAAAAACTTGAAACCTCACGTTATTTCAGTAAATGAACTTGACCCACTACGGGATGAAGGATTAGCTTATTATAGGAAGCTTAGTAAAGTAGGAGTAGAAGTTTATAGCAGGACAGTTAATGGTACTTTTCATGCTGCAGATGTATTGTGTTTAAAAGCTATACCGGAAATATGCCATTCAACTTTAAATGATATTTCAACATTTGCTCATAATGTTTGAATAGGTATCAATTAGACAATTTAAAATAATTGAAAAATGAGTGATTATAAACCTTTCAATCTTCCAAAATTAATGGTTGCACCAAACGGATCAAAAAGAATGAAAATAGATCATGAAAGTATTCCTATAACAATTAGTGAAATTTGTAGCACAGCTAAAGCTTGTTATAATTCAGGTGCTGAAGCTCTACATTTTCACGTTAGAAATAATGATGGCTTGCATGTTTTGGATTCTGGACTTTATAAAGAAGCTCTAGCAGAGCTTAATTTGATTGTTCCAAAAATGCATTTACAAATTACAACTGAGACAATTGGAATTTACTCTCCAGAGCATATGCGAAATTTAATTTACAATGTTGATACGCCGGGAATTTCAATAGGAATTAAAGAAATGATTCCTTCTGGGAATCCAACAAATGAAGATATTAAAGTTTACAAATATTTAGTTGAAAAAGAGACTAAAATTCAACATATTTTTTACTTCCCTGAAGAATTAGAAATACTTTCAAAATTAATAAAAGTAGCAGAACTTCCAAATGAAAATACGTGGTGCATGTTTACAATTGGTCATTACACAGGACGTAAAAGTGATCCAAACCTAATTCCAATGTTTTTAGATCATAAGAAAAAAAATCAGATAAATGGTGATTGGGCTGTTTGTGCTTTTAGTGTTGAAGAAAAAGAATGTATTAAAAAAGCAATTAATCTAAATGGTAACATAAGAGTAGGTTTTGAAAACTCTATTAATATGTTTGATGGTAGCGTAGCTCTTAATAATGAATCAAAAGTAAAAGAAGTATTTGAATATATTAATTAAAATTTTTTAAATTACTAATAATAAAATTATTTAAAGAATTATTTTTCTTGAAAGTCTGTAATATAAATCGATCAGGTCTGACAAGGATTGCATCTGCATTAAATTTTTTTAAGATTTTAGTTAATTCCTTGTATGAACTTTCTTTAACTATTTTAATTTTGTTTGACATTTTTTTTAATTTTAACTTTTTGGAAACTATTAATATTGGTTCAAATGAAAATAATTCATCAAAAGATTTTGATTTTGAAATATTAAATTTAGGAAAAATTCTTCCTCTATTTTTATCCAATGTAGAGCCTAATCCAGGACCAAGTTCTGGTTTAATAGATTTCATAGTTTTAGAACCATTGCTCTGATCAGATATTGTATTTGATATTTTATAAGACCGCATTGCATTTATAAATTCACCCATTTTCATTGTAGTTTCAATATATTCTTTTACATTTGAAAATCGTTCTTTTTGGAAAGAATTAAGGATTTTTTCATTATGTTTTTTTTTAACACAATAAATTATTTTCCAACTTAGGTTTGATACATCTCTTATACCAGCACACATTCCTTGTCCCATAAAAGGTGGCATTAAATGAGCAGCATCACCCGCTATAAATACTCTTCCATTACGCCATTTATTTGCAATAGCAGACTTGAATGTATAAATTACCTTTCTTTCAATTATTGCCTCATTTGGTTTTAACCAAGGCTGCAAAAATTTCCAAATAAATTTATCTGTTAG
Organism: uncultured Alphaproteobacteria bacterium; assembly: GCA_902615745.1. Classification (GTDB taxonomy): domain Bacteria; phylum Pseudomonadota; class Alphaproteobacteria; order HIMB59; genus CACPNW01. The sequence continues at coordinate 15,510 of CACMQB010000003.1, forward strand.
AACTTTTTTTTCATTTTCATTTTTTTTTAATGCAAATTCCCATCTTCTCCTTTTTCCAACATTTCTGCAATATGTTGCTGGTCTTTTTGGGTTAGAATATTGAATTGTTCTATCAGGAAGATTTTTTTTTTTATTAAGAATAAGATCTATAACAGCCCACTTTTGAGTAAAACCTAAATTGCTGAATTTAGACTTGATTGATTTTCTTGTAATTGAGTTAGCACCATCACAACCAACCAAATACTTACTTTTAAATATATTAATCTTCAAAGTTTCGGTATCTTGGAAAACTACTTTAACAAAATCTTTTGAATTTATAATTTTTTTTACATTTGCATTTTGTATAGATTTAAATTTTTTGTATGACTTTAAGTTATGGCGTATTACACGTTCAAAATCTGGCTGATGAAACCGGTAACTTGGATAGCATCCATTTTCAGTTATTTCTTTTGGTCTGGGCCAATCTAATAAAACATTACCTTTATTATCAACAAATTTAGTTCCCTTATTAATTATAGTATAATTTTTAAATTTTTCTTTAATACCAATAGTCTCGAATACTCTCATAACTTCATCATCAAAGTGAACAGCTCGTGGTAAGGGATATAAATTTTTTTCCTTCTCTAACATAAGAATTGATAAATTTCTTTTCGCAAGCAAACTTGCAAGCGTTCCACCTGTTGGTCCAAAACCTATGATAATTACATCAAAGAAATTATTCATCCTTAAAGATTATTTTTTATTTTGAATATTTGAATAAAGCCAAGGACAATCAATTAATAATGGAGCTTGCTTACCTTTTGAAGCTGTATCCAATCTTTTTTCTCTGAATTTAATTCTATCTTCGTCAGACATATAAAGTCTTTCATGACCCCAAAAACTTGGACCATCAAATGTTTCTAATGGTTTCCATGTATTCTGGTCTATAATTCTTCCTCCCCAACCATTTTCAACAAAAAATCCAGATGGGGTGTTAGAATAGAATGATGTCATATAATCATTTGTATGCCTTCCTAAGGTATAAGCAATTGCATCTTTTTTGTATTGTAAAAGATCATAGCCCTGACCAACATCATCTAAACTATTATACTCAACCATAAAGTGATGAAATCCTTCTTTACCAGATTCAAAAAAAGCGAAACTGTGATGCCTTCCATTAACATGAAAAAAACAAAGTGATATTGGAGTATTACTATAATCAGTGATTTTAAAACCTAATATATTTTTATAAAAAGGGATTAGGGATTTTACATCTTTAACATTAATAACAATATGCCCCATTCCATAAGGGCCTGTTTTAAAACCAGATATTGGACGCCCTGGAACAAAAGGCTCTTCATCCTTCATAGGATTGTAAACAATTTCAATTCTATTACCTTGAGGATCATAAAAAAAAATCAATTCCTCAACAAATCTTTTATCACATAAATTTTTATCAGCATAAACAACTTCTATGTTGTTTTTCTCTAACTTATTTGCATAAAATTCAATGTCATTTTTAGTTTCAACTTCCCAACCCATAAATGCCATATTTTCACCGGTATCACCAGTAATAGCAAGCCTTTGTTTATGATCATCCATTCTGAAACTAAGAGCACCTTTGGCGCGATCAACTTGTTGCATGCCTAAGCATTTTTGAGAAAACTCTGACCAATCCTCTATCTTATCTGAATTAACACCTATGTAGCTTAATGAACTTATTGGCATTTGTTTTTATTATAGAACTTCATTTTGCAGAGTATTAGATAAAGTACCAATCTCAGAAATAGTGATATCAACTTTATCACCCTCTTTAAGATAAATTGGAGGATTTCTTTTAAAACCCACGCCGCCGGGTGTTCCTGTAACTAAAACATCGCCAGCTCTCCATGGAAGTGCTTTGGAAACATAAGATATTAAAAAGGGAAGATCAAAAATTAGTTGACTTAAAGAAGCGCTTTGCATCACTTCACCATTTAAATATGTTTTAATTGTAAGCTGTTTATAATCATCAATGTCTTGAGCCAAAACCATATGAGGACCAAAACTTCCAGTTTTCTTAAAATTTTTTCCCATTCCAAATGTAGATTTAGTGTGACGTTGCCAATCTCTTACAGAGCCATCATTGTAACAAGAATAACCAGCAATATATTTTAGAGCATCATCTTCACTTAAATGACTTTCAGAATCCTTCATTATTAGTGCCATTTCACCTTCGAAATCTAAATTATCTGAAGCTTTAGGTATTATCATATTTTCCATGTGCGCTACCTGACTATCATTAAATCTTTGGAATATTACTGGATTATCTGCAATAGTTTTTTCAGTTTCTTTGACATGTTCATGATAATTTAATCCTACACATATAATCTTACTAGGATTGGGTATAACTGGTAAAAGTTTTATAGAATTAATATCAATATCTCCGGGATTATTTTTTGCGTAACTTCTACCTTCTTCAAGGCAATTAAATTGAATTAATTCTTTGAGAGATTTTATATTATTAATTTGTCCTGTAAGGTCAGTTACTTTATTATTAAATACTATACCGAATCTTTCTTCATTATTGTTTAAAAAAGAAATAAAGTTCATAATTTTTATATTATTGTTATATACTGACATTTCTATATGCAAGTAAAATAGACAAGGGAGTATGGCGGAACTGGTAGACGCGCCGGATTCAAAATCCGGTCACTTCGGTGGTGTGGGTTCGATTCCCTCTACTCCTACCAATTTATCTTCACGCATTATAAAAAACATTAGTAAAGCAATCAAAAACATTATTACGCCTAATGCATACATATTAAATGTTAAACCAAAAGTTTCAGCTGAAATTCCAACTACAGCGGGTCCAAATATAGCTCCAACAAAAGCAATACTTGATACATGAGAAATTGTAACTGGAATTGGATTTTGAGAATTTTTTACTGCCTGTCTAAATACTATGGGCATAACATTGGAAATTAACATTCCAAAAAGTGTTATGGCTATAAAAATGATAATTATATTTTGAGTAAAAATACTTAACACTAATATTGTAGATCCAACCATTGCAAAACATGGACCTACAATTATTTCACCAAGTTTTGTAATTAGTTTAGACGCAAACATATTACTTATGATCTCACCTAAATTAAAAAAAATAACTATTGAACCGACTAAAAAAATTGGCGCAGAAAGATCGGTAACAAGCCATAGCGGTGACCATTGAATTATTATTCCCATAAAAGCAATGATACACATATTAATTGATGCAAACATAATAATTTTGTAATTTGGAATTGAAAATCTTGGATTTTTGTTAACTACATCATACTTTACATGCAATCCAAAAAAATACATTGTGAAAGTTGATATAAAAACAAAAAAACCTACAATAAAAGTAGTATAGACAGGGTCAATTTCTAAACCTAGGCATAAACTAGATATTCCTGCACCAAAAAGAAATCCAAAATTAAAGGATGATTTAAATATTGGATTAAGAATTTTTTTTGTTTTCTCTTCTATAATTGCAACTTGCGTAAAAATATTTGGAGCTTGTATGCCGATAGAAATCCCCCACAACATAGATACAAAAATAAAAAAAATATAAGAAGAGAAATAAAAAATAGAAAATGGAATAAATGCGTACAATAGCCTCGCAATTATTAAACAATTTGTGCTTCCTATTTTTGGGAGTAAAAACCGGGTTGTTAGTTGATTTGTAATTACATTACAAATACCAAAAATAATAAATCCTATAGAAAATTCTGTTTTTGTCATATCAATCAAATCAAAAAGAATTGGTGAATTTACCATGAACATACTGAAGGTAAGTGTTGCAAAGAACCCTTGTGAAAAGGTTGCATAAAATGCAGTTTTTAATTCTTTAGTTTCTATATTTTCCATTTAGGTAATATTTATGATAATTTAGATTTAAAATCATTAATAGTATAAATCAAATTATTAAAAAAAATAAATTAAATGAATTTTCTTAAAAAAACTTACAATTGGACTTTAGAAAAAGCACAACATAAAAACGCAAAGTGGTATTTGAGCTTAATATCATTTGCAGAAAGCTCATTTTTTCCAATTCCCCCAGACATACTTTTGATACCTATGGCATTAGCTTCCAAAGGAAAGGCTTTGTTTTATGCTTTTATGTGTACACTGTTTTCAGTTCTAGGTGGAATACTAGGATACGCAATAGGATATTTTTTTTATAATTCACTAGGTATTTATATTGTAGACTTTTATCATTTGGAAAATTCTTTTAATATTTTTGAAAATTATTACAAAGAATTTGGTATATTGATTGTTCTTGGCGCTGGAATAACTCCATTTCCTTATAAATTTATTACAATTGCAAGCGGTGTATTTGGATTAAATATTTTTTTGTTTATTATTGTTTCAATTATTGGTCGAGGATTAAGATTTTATTTAATTGCAATACTTCTTTATTTTTTTGGTGAAAAAATTAAGTTAATTATTGATAAATATTTTAATATTTTAACTATTGTGTTTTTTATTTTACTTGTTGGTAGTGTTTTTATAATTAGATTTTTATGATAATTCGTAATTGGACAACACTTTTATTTTTTATTGCGCTTATTTCGATATCATCAGCGTTAATTGCAGAATATTTTTTTAATCTTCAGCCATGTGAATTATGTTTAAAGCAAAGACATCCGTATTATTTAATTTTAATATGTTTAATTTTGATATTTTTATTAAAAAATTTTAATAAAATTTGGCTTTATTTAGTAATACAGTTTGCATCAGTTTATGGGTTATTTTATTCTATATGGCACGTAGGAGTTGAAAATAAAATTCTTAAAGGACCAGCAGGTTGTTCAACAATGCTAACAAACAGTGAGAATGCTTCAGATCTCAAAGCACAGATTTTATCAAAGCAGGTAATCAGTTGTGATGAAGTTATTTGGAGTTTTTTTGGAATTTCTGCTGCTTCAATTAATACGCTTGTTTTACTAGTTATTTTTATTTTAAATGCTATTTATTTATTTAAATACTATGGCATTAAAAAAGAAAAAAGCGTCTAAAAAAAAATCTTCGTTGAATAAAACTACTCATAGGGAGGTTTTGGAAGAAATCATAAGAGTTGATCATGCTGGTGAATATGGTGCCACTAAAATATATGATGGCCAAATAGCAATATTTGGGAAAAGCTCAAAACTTGGCAAAACAATTCAACATATGGCTGACCAAGAACAAGAGCATATTGATAAATTTAATGAATTAATATTGGAACATAGAGTTAGACCAACTGCTCTCCTTCCTTTATGGAATGTTGCAGGATACGCGCTTGGCGCATCCACTGCCTTAATGGGTGAAAAAGCTGCTATGGCTTGTACAGTTGCTGTAGAAAAAGTTATTGGTGAACATTATCAAGAACAGTTAGATCTTTTAGGAGATGATCACAAAGATTTAAAAAAAACAATTTCTAAATTCCGAGATGATGAACTAGAGCACCATGATATTGGAATAGAACACGATGCGGAAAAAGCCCCAGGTTATAAAATTATGTCAAAAGTAATTGAGCTTGGATGCAAGACGGCGATTGCAATTTCAAAAAAAATTTAATTTTCTAATTCTGTATCCCAATATAAATAGTCTCTCCAAGTTTCATGTAAAAAATTAGGAGGAAAATTTCTGCCATTATTTTGTAGTTGAATAGAAGATGGTCGAAGTGGTTTTTTAAAAAGTTTCATATCTGTATTGTGAATTAATTTTCTTCCCTTTTTTAAATTACATGATGTACAAGCAGAAACTACGTTCTCCCATGTAGTTTTTCCATTTAAGCATTTAGGCACTAAGTGATCAAATGTTAGTTCATTAGCAGGGAATCGATTAGTACAATACTGGCAAGTAAAATTATCTCTTAAAAATACATTAAAACGAGTGAACGCAGGTCTTCTTTGAGGTGTTACATAATCTTTAAGTGCAATTACACTTGGTAACTTGAAAGTCAGATTTGGAGAATGAACTTCATGCTCATAATTTTCAATTACTGAAACTCTTTCAAGAAAAACGGCTTTGATGGCATCTTGCCATGAACATAAGGAAAGTGGGTAATAGGATAGTGGCCGAAAATCAGCATTAAGGACCAAAGCTGGATTTTCTGCCGTACTCATTTTAGTTTCTACTCACCCAAGTCATATTATTCAGATAGTAATATAATATTAAGATTCGATTACTTTAAATATTTTTTTTAATAAAATTTTGGAATAAAGTTATTGTTTCTTGCGACATAGTATGCTCATCATTTGGTAGAAGGTGAGATTCAAATTTGAAATTATAATTTTTTAGGATTTCAACTGATTGATTAAAATTCGAAACAGGCAGTACATTATCTAGTCCACCATGTGAAATAAATATTGGTGTTTCTAAAAATGAATTTTTAGGAACAAATTCTCTTGAAATTATTCTTGAAGAAATAATTGCTATGCCAGCTAATTTTTTATTAAGAGATTGACCCAATTCAAACGCCATTATTCCTCCTTGGGAAAAGCCCATAACAAAACAATCACTCATCTCAATATTTAAATCATTTGTAAGAAGAGATATTGTATTAGAAATTTTTTTAACATTTTCATTTATTAAATTTTTAACATTTTCAAAATCTTTTGGACCAACTTCAGAAATATAAACACCGTTTAGGTATAAATCAAACCATTGATAACCCATTGGATTGCCAGGCATAATACTTGGTGCATTTAAAGCTACATAATGCATTCCCCATTCATCTTGATCTAAAGGTTCTGCCAAATGAATAAAGTTAGCAGCATTATCACCATAACCATGAAGCATTACCATTAATTTCTTAGGTTTATCGTGTTTTGATATTGATGGGCCTACTAATATATTATCCATATTGATCTTATGTATGAATTCTTGCTTCATTCAAGAAAAGTTTTATATAGATACTAATATGAGCACAATGCAGATAGTACTTGTCTTATTTATGGCTGCAACTTTAGCGGTTGTTGTCATTGGTGTAATAGCCATGGCAGTAAATGGAAAACTTAATAAAAATCATAGTAATAAACTAATGCGTTTAAGAGTACTTTTTCAAGCTTTAGCTATATTTGTTTTTGTACTAATTGTCTGGCTAGCAAGAAATTAGTATTTAGACTCTAGAAAAATTTTATAATATTTAGTATACAGTTGGTAGGTTTATATGGGCATTCACTTTAATCACAAGTCTAAAGCGGGGGACCGCAAAATGCAAAAAGAACTAAAGCTTAAAATGAAAGCTGAGGAACGTAAAAAGAAACGTGAAGAGCAAGAAAGGCTTAAAATGGAAGAGGAAATGCGTAAACTTGAAGAGCTTACAAGGCCTGATAAAGAAGAAAATCAGTAATAGTAGAAATATTAATTACTAAAAATTTTAAAATTTACTTACTGGGTAAAGGATAATGTTCAGCTATGAACTTCTTTAAAATTTCTAATGTTTGATCAGCTTCTTCTAAGAGCATCATATGCCCACAATCTTCAATAATCTTTACTTCCGATCCTTTGATATAATCAGCAAGAATTTTTCCATCTTTTAAACGGCACATTCTATCTTGTGCACCTAATATAGAAAGAGTAGGTAAATCCAATTTCTTAGCAATCTCAGGTCCATTTTTATAATTATCACATGCTCTAAAATCGACACCTAGAGTATCTTTAATTTCTTTATTTTGAACAATCATGGAACCAACATTTAGGTGATATAAACCTGGAACAGGATGACCTCCAAAATGTCCTGCTGGACCGTGCGCAAAATCCATCATAAGATCAACAGCCTTAGGATTACTCTCTTCAGCTAGCTTTAGTAATTCTGGGTTCATGGGAATAGCAGACGCACCGCCCATAAGAGTTAAAGTTTTAATTTTTTCTGGGTGTTGAGCAACACATTCCATTGTTACAAGACAGCCTTGAGAATGTCCAACTAGTGAAGCTTCTTTACATCCAACTGCACCAATAACATCACCAACCCAGTTTCCCATTTCTTCAATAGTTTTTAAACTTTCACCAGAAGATAATCCGTGACCTGGTAAATCAACTGCTAAAACACTGTATCCACGGAATGCAAAGTAACGTGTTTGCAAAACCCAAACCATGTGACTTAGTCCACTACCGTGAACAAAAATAATAAGAGGTTTATTTTTATCAAAAGGTCTGCCTCCAGTGGAGGCAAACGTATCAGTACCGCGAACTTTAAACTTCATTTATTTGTTTGCAACTAAACGAGGTTTTTTGGCTGCTCTGAATCCATCTTCGAAATCATTTACAATATCTTCAAAGTCTTCTAAGCCAACAGATAATCTAATCATATCATGAGATAGTCCAGCAAATTTTAAAGTTGCCTCATCCATTTGTGAGTGCGTTGCAGATGCTGGGTGTATAACTAGTGTTCTCGCATCACCTACATTTGCTAAATGAGATGCAAGTTTAACATTGTTAATAAATGCAGCTCCAGCCTCCTTGCCACCTTTAATTCCAAAAGCGATCATTGAGCCAGTACCCTTAGGAAGAATTTTTTCAGCAAGTTCCTTATCTGGATGTCCTGGTGCGCTAGCATGTGAAACCCACGCAACACTGTCATGATTTGATAAATACTCAACCATTTTCAAAGCATTAGAACAATGTTTTTCCATTCGAAGAGAGAGGGTTTCTAAACCATGTAAAATATTCCATGCATTTTGTGGTGCTAAACACGGCCCCATATCTCTCATACCCTCAGCTCTTGCCATCATTGTAAAAGCTGTTGGGCCAAATTCTTCTGCAAATGATAATCCATGATAGCCCTCATAAGGTTCTGTCATAGAAGGAAATTTATCATTTTGCATCCAATCAAAAGTTCCACCTTCAACTAATATTCCTGCCATAGAAGAACCATTACCACTCATCCATTTAGTTAGTGAGTGGACAACAAGGTCAGCTCCGTGTTCAAAAGGTCTACACAAATAAGGAGTTTGATAAGTACTATCAATAATTAGTGGGATACCAGCTTCTTTTGCTATGTTTGAAACTTCAGGCATGTTCATCAATTCATTACCAGGATTACCAACAAGCTCACCAAAAATACCTTTGGTATTTGGTTGAATTGCTTTTTTAAAACCTTCTGTATCTCTTGGTTTTACAAAAGTTGTTTTAATACCAAACTTAGGAAGCGTTAATCTAAATAAATTTACAGTTCCACCGTAAAGCTGAGAAGAAACAACCATGTGATCACCAGCGTTACAAAGGGTCATAATAGTTAAAAATATTGCACTCATTCCAGATGCAGTTGCAAGAGCAGCTGTTCCTCCTTCAAGTGCACAAACTCTTTCTTCTAGAACTTGTACTGTTGGGTTGGACATACGACTATAAATATGACCACCTCTTTCTAAATTAAAAAGTGCTGCCGCATGATCAACATCATCAAACATATATGAAGTTGTTTGATAAATTGGTACTTGCCTTGAGCCAGCGTTTTTACTTGGTTGATAACCAGCATGTAGACTTAGTGTGTCAAATTTATAAGTTTTTGGATCCATTTATAACTCCTTTGCTTTTGTTCTTAATTCAAACTTTTGTATCTTCCCAGTTGATGTTTTTGGTAATTCACCAAAGATTACATGCTTTGGTCTTTTAAATCCAGCCATATTTTCTTTACAAAACTGAATTATATCCTCTTCTGTGGCATTTTTTCCAGGAGCTAGTTCTACAAAAGCACATGGTGTTTCACCCCACTTCTCATCTGGCTTGGCAACTACTGCAACCAAGGAAACAGCTGGGTGTTTAGCAACTACATTTTCCACTTCCACAGATGAAATATTTTCTCCTCCAGAAATTATGATATCTTTCGATCTATCTTTTATTTGAATATATCCATCAGGATAGACAACCGCTAAATCACCAGAGTGAAACCATCCATTATTCATGGATGTTTCAGTCGCCTCTTTATTTTTATAATATCCTTTCATTACTACATTACCTCGAATTAAAATCTCTCCCATGGTTTCTCCATCCATTGGAACTTTTTCATAGGTCTCTGGATCAGCAACACATACTTCTTCAGTATTTGGGTAACGAACACCTTGTCTTGCTTTAATATCAGCTTTTTCAGATTTTGATTGTGATTCCCATTCTTCATTCCAAGCACACTGAAGGATATGACCGTATGTTTCAGTTAATCCATATACATGCATAACTTCAAAACCTAAGTTATCCATCTTTTCAAGAATTGCACTCGTTGGTGGAGCACCAGCAGTTAATACATATACTTTATGATTTATTTCTTTTTTATCTTTTTCATCAGCATTAGCAATTAAACTTAAAACTATAGGAGCGCCTCCAAAATGAGTTACTTTGTATTTATCTATTAAATTATAAATATCTTTTGCAACAATGTACCTGCAGCAAATAATCTTTGCATTTATTAAAGCGGCTGTCCAAGGGTAGCCCCATCCGTTACAGTGGAACATTGGAACAGTATAAAGAAATGTTAATTTATTAGGCATGTTCCATGCCGTAACACTTCCTGTAGACATTAAATATGATCCACGGTGGTGATACACCACACCTTTTGGTTTACCGGTTGTGCCTGATGTATAGCTTAGTGAGATTGCTTGCCATTCATCTTCAGGTAAAGACCAATTATAATTGTCATCACCTGTTTGTAAAAATTCTTCATATGCCATTTCTCCAATTTGTTCACCCTCACCATCTTTAAAAACTGCCTGATCATCATGAATGTCAATAATAGGAATATTCTTCCCATATATTTTTAAAGCCTTTTTCATTGTAGGTGAAAATTGAGTATCAGTTATAAGAAGTTTTGCATCACTATGATCTAGAATATACGCAATTGTATCTGCATCAAGTCTAGTATTGATCGTATTAATAACTCCGCCAGTCATTGGGATAGAATAATGTGCTTCGAATAATTCTGGGGTATTTGCCGCTATGATTGAAACGGTACTTCCTTTTGTAATTCCTTTTTTTGCTAATGCACTAGCAAACTTGGTACATCGATTATAGGTTTCAAGCCAAGTGTAACTTCTTTTTCCATAAACTAAAGAGTCATAGTTTGGATAAATATCTTTCACGCGAGTTATAAAACTTAATGGTGATAGTGGAACAAAATTGGCTGAATTTTTATCTAGGTTTGTATCAAAATTACTCATCTGTTTCCTAAAAGGATCAAATACTACAAGAAATTAATTTAATTTACTAATGGTTTTCCAGTTTCAAGTGTATGTTTTATTCGCTCTTGAGTTTTAGGCATCTGGATAAGTCTCATGAAAGCTTCCAATTCAAGATTATAAAGATCATCTTCACTTAATTCATTATCAATATTTGTATTTCCACCACTAAGTACAAAAGCAATTTGCTTACCTACTTCTAATCCGTGGTCTAAAATTTTATTTTCATTATATAGTGCTTCAAGTTTTTCAAACATTTTATCTCTGACAGCACTACCGCCTAAATTGAATTTAGGTTGAGATGGTTTTTCATAAACTCCCTCAATATTATTTAATAAATCGATAGCCGTTGATAATTGTCTGTCTCTATTTATTACCACCTTATCCTTTTCTAAAAAGAAATGATTTGGTAGCGCTTCATTTGGTGAGGTAGCAGTAATAGCATAACCAATAAGATCAAAAACTTTCATAGACGCATGTTCAGAATTTTCTTTACCTTCTGGAGTTTGTAACCAACGCCACAGCATTTCCTTACAACCCCCACCAGCAGGAATGAGTCCAACTAAAGATTCAACTAGTCCAAGAACAACATTTGTATGAGCAACGTTATAATCACAATGCAATACCACTTCAAAACCACCGCCAATAGCAAGTCCTGATGGCGCAGCAATAAAAGGCTTATCTGCATATTTTATTGTTTTACACGTTTGTTGGAAATCAATTATAAATTTTTCAATTTTAGACCATTCATTATTTTTAGCAAATTCCATGACATAATTTAAATTTACACCAGCAGAAAATTGCATAGCATCATTAATCACAATTGTGCTTTTATTATTTTGAGCAGCTTCTTTTAAAGCTAACATAGAGTCAGTATCTAAAGCGTTTGCCTTAGTAGTAAATTCAACAACCTGATATGATGAAGCATTTTTAATATTAGCAGAAGGGTTCTCAAAAGTTTTTTTTAAATTTAACGATCTTAAATTATCAATACTTGAATCTAAATATCCAGGTCTTTTATAAAATTCAAAAACTCCCTTTAGATCTTTAAAGAAGTTAATATCAGTATTTTGATCAATAAAATTTTTCGTATCAATATTTGAAAGCATTTCAAAAGGGCCGATAGTCCAATTAAAACCTAATCTTAGTGCATCATCTATGTCTATATATTTTGATGATACATCAGGAATTAAATATGCAGCATACCTAATTACTTTTGTCAGAATTGATTTTGCATATTCACCGTATTTGTCTTTTCTTTGAATAAGTTTTTTTATGTCAATTTTATCTCCCATACCTAAATTAATTTTCTGACTTGGGTGATACTCACCAGTCTCTAAATTAATAGCTTCAAGAATTTTTTTTCCATCAGATTTATTCATTCTATAAAAACCACCCTTACCTTTTCTTCCTGTATAACCAGTTTCAATAAGTTTTCTGACTAATGGAATCTCTTGTGCAACCTCATGGAAAGGATCTTCTTTTGGGAGTTCTTTTATAAAACTTTTTAAAACATCAGCCATCAAATCAATACCAATTAAATCGTATAGTCCAAAAATTCCAGTCTTTGGTATACCCATTGGTCTTCCAAATACTGCATCAGCTTCTTCAATTGATATCTTCATTTTAAAAGCTTCAGTCATAGCAACTTGCATTGCATAAACTCCAATTCTGTTTCCGATAAATCCTGGAGTGTCGTTACAAATAATTACACCCTTACCAAGTTTTTCATCACAAAATTGTTTTAATAAATTTATTTTTTCAATGTCATTAACTTCTTCAGTTACTATCTCGAGCAATGCCATATATCGAACTGGGTTAAAAAAATGGGTAATGCAAAAATTTTTTTTCATTTCATCTGACATATTTGCAGATAAGATTTTCAATGGAATTGTAGATGTATTAGATGAAATTATAGAATTGTTCTTTCTTGTAGTCTGAATTTTATCATAAATTTTATGTTTAATATCTATTCTCTCAACAACAGCCTCCACAACCCAATCAGCTTCCGCAACTTCATTAAAGTCATCCTCAATATTTCCAACCTTAATTAATTCTGCTTTGTTTTTTTCTACTAAAAGTGGAGGTCGTGATTTTTTAATTCTTTCTTTAGCGTTTTCTGTAATTTGGTTTCTAGATCCTTCTTTTGAAGGTAAGTCTAGAAGTGTAACATCAATATTAGCATTTGCTATTTGGGCTGCAATTCCACTGCCCATAGTGCCAGATCCTATTACTACTACTTTTTTAATATTCATGTGAGTTCTATAAAGGTGAGCTTATATAAGAAAAATTTGCCGTATGAAAATAATTTAAGCATAAGGGTGGAAATTAATATAAATATCTCTTATAGGCGCGCAAAATGAAAAAAAATCCTTCAAGAAATGTCCATTTTTCAAAAGGACCTAGTGATATTTTAGATGCAATTAATACGTCTATAGATATCGATAAACGTCTGTATAAAGAAGATATAACTGGGTCTATAGCGCATGCTAGAATGCTCGGTAAACAAAAAATAATAAATAAAAAAGAACAAAGTGCAATAGTCTCTGGACTTAAAGCAATAGAAAGAGATATTGAAAAAAACAAGGTCGTATTTTCAAAAAAACTTGAAGATATTCATATGAATATTGAAAGTTTATTATTTAAGAAAATTGGAAAAATTGCAGGAAAGCTTCATACTGCAAGATCTAGAAATGATCAGGTAGTAACTGATTTAAAATTATGGATTAAAAAAGAATCTAAAATTTTAGATAGCGAACTAAAAAAATTTCAGAGAACTTTAATTAATATTGCAACAAAAAATACTGAAACAATTATGCCAGGTTACACTCATTTACAGATTGCTCAACCAATAACATTGGCTCATCATGTTTTAGCTTACGTTGAAATGATTGGTAGAGACAGAACAAGACTTGAAGATTGTTTATATCGTCTTAATGAAAACCCATTAGGTGCAGCTGCACTTGCAGGGACTTCTTTTCCTATTGATAGAAAATATACAACTAAGGAGTTGGGATTTAGAGAACCAACAAAAAATGCTATGGACACTGTTTCAGATAGAGACTTTGTAATAGAATTTTTATTTGTTCTATCACTAATTTCTGTTCATTTATCAAAAATAGCAGAGGAAATAGTACTTTGGTCAAATCAACAATTTAATTTTATCAATTTACCAGATGATCTTTCAACTGGTAGTTCAATTATGCCTCAGAAAAAAAATCCAGATGGTGCAGAGCTTGTTAGAGGAAAAACAAGTATTATCATTAGTAATTTAAGTTCAATGCTTAATATTATTAAAGGGTTACCACTTTCTTATAGTAAAGACTTACAAGACGATAAACAAATAACATTTAATTCATACGACAATGTTTCTTTGTGTATAAAAGTTATGAATGAAATTTTATCAAAATCTACATTCAACAAAACTAGAATGAAAGAGTTGATTGATAATTCAAATGCAACCGCTACCGATTTGGCTAATTGGTTGGTTCAAAATCTTAGATATTCATTTAGAGATGCTTATGTTGTTACAGGAAAGATTGTTTCTTATTGTTCAAAACAAGATAGAAACATAGATTCATTATCTCTTGGAGAATTAAAAAAATTTGACAAAAATATAACAGCTGACGCAAAAAAAGTGCTATCAACTACTAACAGTGTTAAATTAAAATCAAGTTTTGGGGGTACGGCTCCTGAAATTACTAAAAAAATGATAAAACTTGTTATAAAAAAATACATATAATGATTAGATTAATATTATTATCATTTTTGTTGTTTACTTTTAGCTGTGGTAAAGTTGGTCCTTTAAGTTTACCAGAAGATCAAGTAGACAAATCGGTAATTACATATCCATGTGATGAAGCCTGCTTAGAGAAATTAGAAGAAGAGAAAAAACGTCAACAATCCGTTATTATAAATACTGAATAAATGCTCACTTATAAAAATAATGACCCGTATATTGAGGGTACTTCTTTATATGACTTAGTTAAAGTTTGTCAGACACCTTTTTATGTGTATTCACAACAAAAAATTATTAATCAAGTTAATAAAACTAAAGAAATTTTAGGTAACAACATTTTTTATTCAATTAAGTCTAATTCAAATCAAGCTATTTTGAAATTAATGAACTCGTTAGATATTGGAGCAGATGTAGTGTCAGTTGGTGAATTAAAAAGAGCTTTGGAAGCTGGTTTCAATCCAAATAAAATAATTTTTGAAGGTGTTGGAAAATCTGAACAAGACTTACTCTATGCTATACATAAAAATATACGTTTAATTAATACTGAATCTTTAGAAGAAATAAAACTTCTCGATAGTTTAGCAAATGAAAAAAATAAAATCGTTGATATTGGTGTTAGACTTAATCCAGATGTTGATGGTGAAACTTTAAGTAAAATTTCAACAGGAAAAAAAACTGATAAGTTTGGTATAGAATTCGATAACATAGATAAAATTATCAAATTAGTTAAAAGTTGCAAAAGTTTAAATTTAATTGGTATAAGTTGTCATATTGGAAGTCAAATTAGTAATAATGAGGCCTATAAAAATTCATTTTCTCAAATGAAAATGGCTGCAGATAAGTTTATTGAATCAGGTATTAATATCAAGCATGTAGATTTGGGTGGAGGTTTTCATGTTAAATATGAAGATTCTGATCCTAACTTTAATATTGAGATGGTAAAAGAAGAACTTGATAATTGTTTTACGCAAACAAACTATGAATTATCCTTTGAGCCTGGTCGATATTTAATTGCTGAGGCTGGAATTACAGTTACCTCTATTCTTACAATTAAGAATAATGGAGGTATAAATTATTTAATTGTTGATGCTGGTATGAATACATTGATACGTCCAGCGATGTACGGTGCACATCATGAAATATCAGCGATAAATGTAAACTCAGAGGAATTTATGGATTATGCTATTGCTGGTCCTATTTGTGAAAGTTCAGATGTTTTTTTAAAAAATATTAAATTAGCTAAACAAAAAATTGGTAATCTACTAGTTATAAAAAATACAGGAGCCTATGGAAAAGTAATGTCTTCAAATTATAACTCCAGGCCATTGCCCTCTGAAATTTTAGTACACAATGATAATTATGCAATTATTTATTCTCCAGAGAAAATTGAGAAAACAATTGAAGCTGATATTATTCCGAGTTGGTTGTAACTAATTTAAAGTATTGTGTATAATTTTAGCTAAGTCTGAAATTATCAAATTTAAATTAAAGAAAAATTCCCTAATATAGAAATCAATAATGATAAAAGTATTTAAACCGTAGGATCGATAAATCCATATTGCTAAAATTACAACTATAGCTAGAATAATTACTATAGTTGAATTAATAACACTTGGTTTTTCTTGTCTTACAACTGTACTTGGTAAATTTCTGACTGGACCTTTTTCTAATTTTTCTTTTTGTTTATTATTTTTTAAATTTTGATCTAATGCTTCTTTTTTTGTAGACGGTACTGATGATGTAATGTCAGTATCATCTAATTCTTGAAACCATTGATGATTACAATTTGCGCATTCAACCATTCTACCATTTGGTTTAAGATCTGCAGAATTTACTAAATACTTGAATTCACAATTAGAGCAAACAATGAACATAAATTATATATAGATCAGTCAGGCTAGTATATAAAACAAAATCATTAAGTATGTTAATTTTAAAAAGTATAATATTTTATATTTCCTTGGTTATATGGACTGTGTTGATGGGTATTTTATGTTTACCTTTTCTCTTATTACCAAGTTATTTACTTAAATATCCAACGAAACTTTGGATACGTGTTATTTTTGTTTTTCTTAATCTTATATGTAATATTAAACATAAAATTGAGGGTTTAGAAAATATTCCAAATGAAAGTGTCTTAATTGCGTCTAAACATCAGTCCGCTTTTGAGACACTCGCACTCTATTACTATTTAAAAGATTGTTTCTTTGTCCATAAAAGAGAGCTTTTCTTTATACCAATTTTTGGACAATATTTATTCAAGTCTAATATGGTTGCGATTAATAGAGATGGTGGAACAAAAGCTATGAGAGATATGTTAAAAAAAGTTCAATCAAAATTATCTTTTGGATCTTCAATTATTATTTTCCCCGAAGGAACAAGAAAGCTGCCTGGTAGTAAACCTGATTATAAGACAGGTTTTATTGGAATTTATAATCATACAAAAAGAAAAATCCTTCCTGTAGCTTTAAATTCAGGTTTATGTTGGCCAAAACAATCATGGGTATTAGAAAAAGGATTAATTACTATAAAATTTTTACCGACAATTGATGAAGGTTTAGATAAAAAAATTTTATTAAACGAAGTTCAAAATAGAATAGAAACTGCTTCAAATTTATTATTGGATAACTAATTCTTTTCTGTTGGATCAAAAGTTCCTGCTTGACCAATCTCTTCAATAATTTTTCTAATTTCTTTTGATTTTATAAATTTTTCTTCCAAATATTTTAAATCATTATTTCTTATTGCTTTTTGATAAGTAAGTAGATCTTCACTGAAACGACCAAGCATTTCTAAAACGGCTTCTTTATTTTTTTCATAAACATCACGCCACATTACTGGATCACTACCTGCCAATCTTGTGAAATCTCTAAAACCTGCAGCTGAATACTTAATTACTTCATCTTTCATTTGGGATTCAAGCTCTGTTGCAGTTCCTACGACAGAATATGCAATGAGTTGTGGAATATGAGATGTCATAGCTAGTACTCTGTCATGACGTTTAGGTTCCATGATTTCTATATTCATTCCAAATGACTCCCAAATATCTGAAACTGATCTTGTTATCTCAGTCTGAGTTTCTATTGGGGTCAAAATACAATATCTATTCTCAAACAGCTTTGCGAAACCAAATTCTGGCCCACTTTTCTCTAATCCAGCAATAGGGTGGGCAGGAACAAATAATATTTTTTTATTATTAATTGATTCTTTAAAATCTTCTATAACACTTACTTTTGTTGAACCAACATCTGTTACTAGTGTTGTTTCATTAACATAGCTATTCAATTGCTTAAATATATCCCTATATGAACTCAAAGGCGTACAAATAAAAATAATATCAAATTGTTGATTATATTTATTTAAATCACTCTCTATTACATCCACAAGATTTAATTTTTTTGAAATATTTATTACCTCACCATCTCTATCAATAGCAAAAATTTTTTTTGATAATTGTTTTTCCTTTAGCGCCCTTGCTATGGATGATCCGATTAATCCCATACCAATGACCAGAGCTGAATCATAAGTTATATTAGACATTAAATTTCTTCAAACTTTTAACTGTCAAATTCATTTCTTCTTTTGTACCAATACTAATTCTCAAAAAATTGGGCAGATTATAACTATTTAAACGCCTTATAATAATGCCATCATTCATAAGATGATTACTAATTTTCTCAGCTTCTTCTTCCGAAGTTTCAATTAAAGTAAAATTCCCTTCAGTTTGTCTGGTTTTAATATTTAGAAGTTTGAGCTCTTTTTCAAACCAATCTTTAATTTCAGAATTTAATTTAACAGAGTTTTCAATATGTTCTTTATCCTCCAAAGCTTTAATTGCAAGAGACTGTGAAATAGTTGTCGTATTAAATGGAGGTTTTATTTTATTAATTATATCAGCTATTTTTTGACTGGTATAACACCAGCCTACTCTTAAAGCTGCAAGTCCATATGTTTTTGAAAATGTTCTTGTTAAAATAATATTCTCATATTCATCCGTTAAACTAAATCCTTTATCGTAATCCTCTTTTTGCACATATTCGACATATGCTCCGTCTATAACAACTATAATATTTTTAGAAATATTATTCATTAATTTAACAAGTTGGTCTCTAGACAAATAAGTTCCGGTTGGGTTATTAGGTGATGCAATATAAATTACTTTAGTAGCGTCATTTGTTTGATCTATGAGATTTTCAATATTTAAATTGAAATTTACATCTTCCTTAATTTTTTTTGGAACTGCACCAACTACTTTACTCACAATTGAATACATCTCAAAGCCGTGGTTTGCGTGGAGAATTTCATCGCCATCTTGACAAAATGCCAAAGCTGCAAATAATAAAACTTCATCTGAGCCAGAGCCAAGAATAATTCTATTACTATCAATAGAAAATTTTTTAGCTATTGCTTCTCTTAATGATGATCCATCAATTTCTGGGTATCTATGTAAATCATTATTAATATTTTTTGTTTCTAACAATTCAATTGCTTTCGGTGAAGCACCATAGGGATTTTCATTTGAAGAAAGTTTGATAACTCTTTTATTGTTATTTAACTTTGCCTTACCACCTTTATAAACATTAATGTTTTCTATAGATCTTTTTGATTGAATATTTTCTTTGGTTAACTTTTGAAGTTTTTCAGAAGATTGAAAAATTTCTCTCCAAAGTCTAACAATGGTATCTTTCGGATAAGATCCTGTAAATTTAGAGCTTAATCTGTCGAGAATTTTTTGTTCTCTATCTAGATCAACAACAGAATTATCTTTTTTGTGTTTTCCTATTTCTAAAACAATTTTAGATCGATTAGATAATAAAGATAAAATTTCATCATCAATGTTATTAATTTTGCTTCTTAAATTGTCTAATTCTTTATTTTTCATAATTTTGACGTTTCTTTACAAACTATCTTACGATAAATCAAAATAAAGTAGTATTTAATTTAAAAAATGACGATTTATTGACTTAGAAAGATATATAAATATAAGACCGATTATCACCGATTTGAGACAGCTTGCGGGTGGAGCAATAATCAGCTAAAGCGTTTACACTCCCCCTTCATTCTTTCAAATAGTGTTAGACTAAAAAGATATGAAAACAAAATTTACTACTGACACAAAACTTGAAAGCGAAATAGCCTATTTCGAGAATATTAATTTAAAACTAGAATCAGGAGATATAATTGATAGTTTTAAACTAGCATTCAAAACATATGGCAAATTAAATGCTGATAAAACTAATGCTATTCTTGTTTGCCATGCTTTAACTGGAGATCAAT
Source organism: uncultured Alphaproteobacteria bacterium (assembly GCA_902615745.1). Lineage (GTDB taxonomy): Bacteria > Pseudomonadota > Alphaproteobacteria > HIMB59 > CACPNW01. Next base: position 35,679 of record CACMQB010000003.1, read on the forward strand.
ATGTTTCTGGGAATAATCCCATTACTGGGAGAGAAGGTTGGTGGTCTAGAATGGTTGGGCCTAATAAACCAATTGATACAAACAAATTTTTTGTAATTTGCTCAAATGTACTCGGCGGTTGTGCTGGCTCAACGGGTCCTAAAGAATTACAAAATGGAAGTGATGTTTCATATGGTGGTAATTTTCCTTCCATAACAATAAAAGATATGGTGAAGGCTCAATCTTTATTGATTGAAAGTTTAAATATAGGGAAGTTATTTTCTGTCATTGGTGGTTCGATGGGAGCAATGCAAGCGCTTCAATGGGCAATCGATTTTCCAGATAAAATTTTAAATATAATACATATTGCGGGCGCGTTAAAACATTCGGCTCAAAATATTGCATTTCATGAAGTTGGGCGACAGGCAATAATGAGTGATCCTATTTGGAAAAATGGAAAGTATTTTGAAAATAATGAAGTGCCAGAAAGAGGTCTATCAGTAGCAAGAATGATTGCACATATCACATATTTATCAGAAAATGCGATGCATAGAAAATTTGGAAGAAAGCTTCAATCAAGAGATATTATTTCTTTTGGATTTGATGCTGATTTTCAAGTTGAGAGTTATCTGAGATATCAAGGTAAATCATTTGTTGAAAGATTTGATGCAAATTCATATCTTTATTTAACAAGGGCTATGGATTATTTTGATCATGATGAAACATTTAGAAAAAATATTGAGTTTAGTCATAATCCAAATAACCATTTAAAATATTTAATTGTCTCATTTACCTCGGATTGGTTATTCCCTACAATAGAAAGTAAAATGATTGTAAATCAATTAAATTCTCTATCAAGAGAAGTAAGCTTTCTAGAAATAGATACTGATAAAGGACATGATAGTTTTTTATTAGAGGAACCACAGTTAGATGATGTAATAAAAGGTTTCCTAACAAACAACTTTACTAAGATAGATGAATAAAATTAATAGCATAAGAAAAGATTGGTCTCTTATTGAAACACTTATCGCACAAGATAGAAAAATCCTAGATATTGGATGTGGTGATGGCGGTCTTATGGAACAATTAGAAAATAATCGTAATGCGATAACTCATGGAATTGAATTAAATAGAGATCTAGCTGCAAATGCTATCGCAAGAGGTTTCAATGTTGTACATGGAAATGCCGAATTAGATTTATCCCAATATTCAAATAATAGTTTTGATTATGTAATTTTAAGTCAAACTTTACAAGCAATGATGAAACCCAAAGATATTCTGTCTGAATTGTTAAGAATAGGATCAAAAGCAATAGTTTCTTTTCCTAACTTTGGACATTGGAAAATAAGATTACAGCTTTTAATATCTGGAAAAATGCCTGTAACAGAAAGTTTACCTTATACATGGTATGACACACCTAACATTCATTTTTTTACAATTAAGGATTTTTTGAATTTGTGTAATGAAATGAATATTGTGATTGAAAAAAGTATTGGATTAACATCAAAAGGTAAGCAGTTTGATATAAGTGAATCAGTTACTGGAGTTAATTTTTTCACTCACGAAGCTATCTTTTTATTAAGTTATAAAAATTTTGAACCAATAAAAATTAAATCGTCAAAAAAAGTTTTTGCAAAAAATTCTGTTATTGCAAATTAGTTATTAGATGAAAGTTGAAATTATAAATCAATTAAAAGATAACTACTCTTTTGTTTTATATAATAATACGCTTAAGAGCTGTGTTGTAGATCCTGCTGATAGTAATCCTATATTAAATTTTGCTCTTAAAAACAATTTAACCATAGAAGATATATTTATTACACATCATCATAAAGACCACACATCAGGCGTAAAAGGAATACTTAATGCTTTTCCAAAAGTTAATATACACTCTCCAAGTACCCAGATTGAAAATACAAGATTTGTTTTACGTGATGGAGATGAAATCAACTCCTGCTTAAATACTTTTAGAATAATAAAAACACCCGGGCATACATTAGATCATATAATTTACTATGATGAAAACAATAGTGTTTTATTTTGTGGTGATACACTGTTCAGACTTGGTTGTGGTCGTGTGTTTGAAGGAACATTAAATGAAATGTTTAACAGTTTAAAAAAAATTAATGAGTTAGATAAAAATACAATTATTTATTGTGGTCATGAATATACAATAAGCAATTTAAATTTTCTTGAGAAAACTCTCAAAAAAGAAAGTGCTTATTTGACAGTTAGAAACAAAATTAATGATGATTTAAATAATAAAGGAAAATCTGTACCTTTTTTATTAGAAGATGAAAAACAATATAACTTATTCCTGAATCAAAATTCAAAATTAGGTACTATAATTAAGAAAGAGCTAGGTTTTACAGATTTTGAATTGTTTGCTTATTTGCGAAAAGCAAAGGATAGCTTTTAAGGTCTTTATTTCCGGTATTTGCGCCATATTTTTAATTTGACTATTAGTATAGTTCACTATAAACCCCGCCATCAAAAGATATGTTAGCAATTTTCAAAACTGGTGGAAAGCAATACTCAGCAAGAGCTGGTCAGATACTTAAAGTAGAAAAACTTGAGGGATCCAAAGGTGATAAAGTGTCTATTACTGATGTATTAGCGATCAGTGATCAAAGCACAAATAGCTTAGGCGAGCCATTACTAAAAGATGCTTCAATTGAAGCAAAAATTGTTGATCAAATCAGAGATAAAAAAATAATAGTTTTTAAAAAAAGAAAAAGACAAAATTACAGACTAACACAAGGGCATAGACAATATCTGACTGTATTAAGAATAGAATCAATTTCTTATGGTGGAAAAAAGTCCACTGCTGAACCTGAAACAAAAAAAGTTAAAAAAACTGAAACTAAAGCTACTAACGAAAAAATTGAGCCTAAAGAGGTAAAAGTCACAAAAAAGAAGACAGTTGCAAAAAAAGCAGTAAATAAAGCTTCACCTACTAAGAAAAAATCAGTAAAGAAAACTGTTAAAAAGACTATTAAAACTAAAAAAGAAGATAAATAATGGCAACGAAAAAAGCAGGTGGTAGTTCAAGAAATGGAAGAGATTCCGCGGGTCGAAGACTTGGAGTTAAGAAATTTGGTGGTGAAAACGTAATAGCAGGAAACATTATTATTAGGCAACGAGGCACAAAGTTTCATCCAGGTGATAACGTTGGCATAGGTAAAGATCACACAATATTTGCTACAATAAATGGAAAAGTAGCTTTTAAAAAAACAAGAGTAAGAACTTTTGTATCAGTTGTTCCCACAGAACAATAATCCCAATTAATTAAAAATTTATTATGAAATTTTTAGATCAAGCAAAAATATATATTGCATCCGGTAATGGTGGAGATGGCTGCGCTAGTTTTCGTAGGGAAAAATATATTGAGTTTGGTGGCCCTAATGGAGGCGATGGAGGCAAAGGTGGCAATATTATTTTTAAAGTCGACGATAATTTAAACACTCTAATTGATTTTAGATACCAACAACATTTTAAAGCAAAAAAAGGTGAAAATGGAAGGGGAAAAAATCAAACAGGTGCAAATGGAAGCAACATGGTTATTAAAGTTCCACCTGGAACAGAAATTTACAATGAAGATAAAACGGTATTGCTAACTGATCTAACAAAAATTGATGAAGAATACATTGTATTAAAGGGTGGTAATGGTGGTTTAGGAAATAATCATTTTAAATCATCAGTTAACCAAGCTCCAAGAAAATTTACAAAAGGTGAATTAGGAGAAGAGAGATGGATATGGTTATCACTCAAATTATTTGCAGATATAGGAGTAATAGGTTTACCTAATGCTGGTAAATCAACTCTGTTATCAACAATTTCTAATGCTAACCCAAAAATTGGGGATTATCCATTTACAACCTTACATCCTGTACTTGGTACCGTGAAGCGCTTTGATAAAGAAATTGTATTAGCAGATATCCCAGGTTTGATAGAAGGTGCGCATGAGGGAAAAGGTTTGGGAGATAAATTTTTAGCACATATTGAGAGATGTAAATATTTACTTCATTTAGTAGATATAAATGACGACAATTGGTACGAAAACTATAATACAATAAGAAACGAAATTTCAAAATATAGTGAAAAAGTTTCCTCAAAAAAAGAAATAATTGTTTTTACCAAAGTTGATTTACTCAATGAAAATTTAGAAGAAAAAAAAATTAAAATTAATCAAAAGTTAAATTCTGAGATTCTTTTTATATCAAGTTTTAATCATGCAGGTATAAATGATCTAATTGATTATTTATTCAAATATAATGAAATCACAAATGATTAAAAAATATAAAAAAGTAGTTGTAAAAATTGGTTCAAATTCAATTGTTGATTCGAAAACAAAAAAAATCAAATCTAAATGGTTAGATAATTTATGTAAAGATATTGCGGAATTGAATAAAACAAAAAAAATTGTGATTGTGTGTTCTGGCGCTATTGCATTAGGTGCAAAAAGTATTTCAAATACAAAGTTAAGAAAATTAGAAGATAAACAAGCAGCAGCTTCAGTTGGTCAAATTGAATTAGCCCATCAATGGCGAAATAAACTAGGAAAATACAAGATAGGTGTTTCTCAAATTCTATTAACATTAGAAGATAGTGAAGAAAGGCGACGATATTTAAATGCTAGAAATACAATATCATCATTACAAAGCAAAAACATAATCCCAATCATTAATGAAAATGACACTGTTGCTACTGAGGAAATTCGCTATGGTGATAATGATAGACTTGCAGCACGAGTAGCACAGATGATTGAAGCTGATTTATTAATTTTATTAAGTGATATTGATGGGTTGTATCAAGGTAATCCAAAAAAAGATAAGGATGTCGAAAAAATTTCAGAGATATTTAAAATTGATAAAAAAATTGAAGAACTTGGAAATTATCAATCTTCTGAGCTAGGTAGTGGAGGAATGGCCACAAAAATTTTAGCGGCAAAGATAAGTGCTGAAAACGGTTGTGCTACGATAATCACCAATAGTGATAAAAACAAACCAATTAGTGATATTAATAAAAAAAATTCAACAATTTTTTATCCCTTAACTTCTACAAACTCGTCCAAAAAGAAATGGTTATTAAATCATTTAAAACCATCAGGATCCATTATTATTGATGCAGGAGCTAAAAATGCAATTTTAAAAAATAAAAGTCTTCTTCCTGCAGGTGTAATAGATATCAAGGGAAGGTTCAAAAGAGGCGATGTAATATCTATCTTAGTTGAGAATGGTCAAAAGGTAGCAATAGGCATATCTGCTTATGATTTTAATGATGCAAAAAAAATTATTGGAAAGAAAAGTAAAGAAATTTATAAAGTTTTAGGTTTCGAAGGAAGAGATGAAGTGGTACATAAAGATAATTTAGTTAAGCTTTCTACATGAGTATTGAAAATAATATTATTGAATTAGGCAAAAGAGCAAAATCTGCCTCTCTAAATATGAAAGTCTGTAGCAGTGATCAAAAAAATCTTGCTTTAAAAAAACTCACTAAAAATTTAGATAAAAATAGAAGTAAAATTCTTGAATCTAATAAAATAGATTTAGAAAATGGTGAAAAAAAATCTTTAGCTAAGCCTTTAATAAATAGACTTACATTAACTGAAAAATCTATTGATGGATTGATTACATCAATTGAAGATATAATCGAAATACCAGATCCAATTGGAATTACATTAGAAAAATGGGAAAGACCTAATGGTTTGCAGTTTCGTAAAATTTCAACACCACTTGGAGTATTAGGTGTGATTTATGAATCCAGACCGAACGTCACTGTTGATGCGTCTTGTCTTTCTATAAAATCTGGCAATTGTATAATTTTAAGAGGTGGTAGTGATAGTTTTCATTCCTCTAAGGAATTGGTAAATAATATTACAAATGCTTTCACAGAAGCTGGCCTCCCTGAACATTGTGTCCAAATGATTAATACACCTAAAAGAGAAGCGGTTGATCATTTGCTAAGCATGAGAGATTATGTTGACGTCATTATTCCTAGGGGTGGCAAAGGTTTGATTGAAAAAATTAATTCAGCAAGCAAAATACCCGTTATCAAACATTTAGATGGTATATGTCATGTGTATGTAGATAAAGATGCTGATTTAAGTATTGCAGAAAAAGTAGTTTTTAATAGCAAAATGAGACGTCCTGAAATTTGTGGTGCTGCAGAAACACTTTTAATTGATGAAAAAATTAAAGACGAAGCAATGAAAATTTTAAAACCTCTAAAAGAAGTAAATTGTGAAATTAGAGGTGATGAATATATTCAGTCTTTAGATAGTGATTTTAAAACGGCAAGTGAAGAAGATTGGTCATTAGAATATTTAGATAAAATTTTATCAGTAAAAATTGTTTCAGGAGTTGATGAAGCGGTTAAGCATATAAATGATTATTCTTCTGGACATACGGAAAGTATAATTACAGAAAGTGAAAAAACCTTTGAAAAATTTTATAATAAGATTGACAGCGCAATAATACTTAAAAATGCATCTACACAATTTGCGGATGGCGGTGAATTTGGTTTTGGTGCTGAGATAGGAATCTCAACAGACAAAATACATGTGAGAGGACCAGTGGGAACAAAACATTTAACTACATTTAAATATGTAGTTAATGGTAATGGCCAGGAAAGACCTTAATTGAAAAAGATTGGACTTCTAGGAGGGTCTTTTGATCCACCACATCGAGGGCATCTATTTATTTCAAATGAAGCTAAAAAAGTATTACAGCTAGATGAAATTTGGTGGCTAGTTACACCTCAAAACCCCTTGAAGATTTCAAAGCCCGCAACATACGAAGAGAGATTACAAAATTGTAGACAAATTACAAAAAATTTTCCTATAAAAATATTAGAAGTAGAAAAAAAAATTAAATCTCAATACTCTTATCAAACAATTAAATTTCTAATTCAATATTATAAAAATATTAAATTTGTTTGGTTAATGGGTGCAGACAATTTAGTTAATTTCCACGAATGGGAAAAATGGCAATCAATTTTTCATATTATCTCTATTGTTATTTTTAGAAGACATGGATATAATACGAGTGCTTTGAAAAGTGTTGCAGCAAAAAAATTTATTCATCATAAATATATAGCTCAAGACATAGAACATGTTTCAAAAAAAATTCCTGCATGGACTTTGATTCAAAATAAAGAAATTAAAATTTCATCATCTGAAATTAGAAATCAAAGAAATAAATTAAGAGGCAAATATTAATAAAGTTACTTCATTGACAGAAAATATTGTATCAATACTAAGTGATGCAAAAGCTGAAGATATAAAAATTATTGATTTATCTAATAAATCATCCGTTGCTGATGCCTTTGTAATTGCTACCTGTAGGTCAACTAGACATTCAGATGCTACAGCAGACGAAATAGTAAAAAAATTAAAAAAAGAAGGGATAAAGTGTCCAAATCCTGAAGGAAGACCTCAATGTGACTGGATAATTGTTGATGCAGGTGAGATTATTGTTCATTTGTTTCGACAAGAAATTAGAGAATTATATGCATTAGAAAAATTATGGGAAGTAAGCTTTGATTCTTCACAAACTAAACTAGCTTAAAATATATGATAATTTCAAAAAATGTTTTTTTAAAAGTAATACTACTGCTCACCCTCATTACACTTCTTGCACCTAAAACATATGGATCTTCTTCAGATGAAGAAAAATATAAATATTTAGATCTATTTGGACAAGTGTTTGACAGGGTAAGATCTTCCTATGTGGAAGAGGTTACGGATCAAGAATTAATTGAAAAAGCGATTGATGGAATGTTGTCAGGTTTAGATCCTCATTCTGGTTTTATGAATGAAGAAGTATTTCAAGAAATGCAAATGGATACAGAGGGTAAATTTGGTGGATTAGGTATTGAAATTACTATGGAAGAAGGTTTTGTGAAAGTCATTGCTCCGATAGAAGATACGCCTGCATATGATGCTGGAGTTCTTGCAGGTGATTATATTATTCAAATAGACGAAACACCTGTTTTTGGTCTAACTCTAAATGAAGCTGTTGAATTAATGAGAGGCAAAAAAGGGGAGTCAATAGTAATTACTATTTCAAGAGCAAATACTGAACCCTTTGAGATTGAAATTATCAGAGATTATATCAAAATTAGATCAGTTAAAAGTGAAGTGCTTAACAATATTGGATACTTAAGAATAACATCTTTTAATGAACAAACAGAAAGTGGTCTTCTAAATGCTATAAAAAAGATTGGACAAGAAAATAAAATAAAAGGTTATGTTTTAGATGTACGGTCAAACCCAGGCGGTCTTCTTACACAAGCAGTTAAGGTAACGGATATATTCTTGGCAAGAGGAGAAATTGTTTCAACAAGAGGTAGAGATAAAAAAGACATAAGAAGATATCGTGCAAAAAAATCTGATAGAACTAATGGAAAACCACTTGTTGTAATTATTGATGGTGGTTCTGCATCAGCTTCTGAAATTGTTGCAGGCGCACTTCAAGATCATAAAAGAGCAATCATTATAGGTACACAATCTTTTGGAAAGGGTTCAGTTCAAACAATAATTCCTTTTCAAGTTTCAAATAGTGATAATCTAACTGGTATAAGATTAACTACCGCCAGATATTATACTCCTTCAGGTGAATCAATCCAAGGTAAGGGGATCGTACCAGATATAATCATTGAACAAGGAGAATTTGAATCTTTTGATTATAAAAGATTTTCTGAATCAGATCTAAAAGACTCTCTTGATAAAGATAATGAAGAAGATGTTGAAGAAAATGAAGATAATGAATTAAGTGAATTTGAAAAACGTTTAGAGATTGATTATCAACTTCGAAGAGCCTTTGATCTTGTGCAAGGTGTAAGTCTCTTTAATGAAACTCAAGAATAATAATGCAAAAAAAATATAGAAAATGTGTGGGAATGATGATTCTCAATGCAAGAAATCAAATTTTAGTTGGTCGAAGATTAGATCATCCAAGTGGATATTGGCAAATGCCTCAAGGTGGTATCGATGAAAATGAAAATCCTGAAGAAGCAGTTTGGAGAGAAATGATGGAAGAGATTGGTACGAATAATGCATCTTTGATTAATTCATCACAAGAATGGATCTCTTATGACATACCTACAGAAACACTCAATACATTACCTTGGGGTGATAAATACATAGGTCAAATTCAAAAGTGGTTTTTATTTCGTTTTACAGGAATTGATAAAGACATAAATGTAGGAACAGAAAATCCTGAGTTTAGTGAATGGAAATGGATGGACTATGATGAAATTAGCCAAAACGCAGTACCATTTAAAAGAAATGTTTATATAAAAATTCAAAAAGAATTTAGAAGTAATTTAGTTAAAGTTTAATTTAGAAAGAAATTAAATTTTATGGTAATAATTTACATTTATTGCTTCTAATTTTGCTTTAGCTACAGATAGTTGCTCCTCTGATTCTTTACCTTCTTTATTTTCTAATTCTTGTATTTCTTTTTCAATTGATGTTTTTTCTAAAGAATTAACTTCAACAACACTTTCTGCAAGAACAATACATTTTTCGGGATTGATTTCTGCAAAACCACCAGAAACAAAAAAGGATTTAATTAAATTTTTATCTTCACTGTATACCATAACTCTTCCTGGTCTAAGAGAGGACATGACCTTACTATGTCCTGGTAAAATACCTAAGTCGCCATCTTTACCAGGGACAATTATAGTACCAACTTCATCATTGAAGACAAGGTTTTCTGGAGAAACTAAATCAAAAGAAATTGTTGCCATTATGCGGCTTCAGCTTCTAATTTTTTAGCTTTTTCAATTGCTTCATCTATGCCACCTACCATATAAAATGCAGCTTCTGGCATATGATCATATTCTCCTTTTACCAGTCCATCAAAACTCTTAATGGTATCTTCAAGATCAACATATTTACCTGGTGAACCTGTGAAAACTTCTGCTACGAAAAATGGTTGGCTCAAAAACTTTTCTATTTTTCTTGCTCTAGCAACTGTTAGCTTATCTTCTTCTGAAAGTTCATCCATTCCTAAAATAGCAATAATATCTTGAAGACTTTTATATGTTTGTAAGACTCTCTGCACTTCTCTGGCTACTCTGTAATGGTCATCACCAACAACTTGTGGGTCTAAAATTCTTGAAGTAGAATCTAGTGGGTCAACTGCTGGATATATTCCTTTTTCAGAAATGGCCCTATTTAAAACTGTTGTTGCATCCAAGTGTGAGAAAGATGTAGCGGGTGCGGGATCCGTTAAGTCATCCGCAGGAACATAGATTGCTTGCACTGATGTGATTGATCCTTTTTTTGTAGTTGTAATTCGCTCTTGCAGGGCACCCATATCAGTTGCAAGTGTTGGTTGATATCCAACTGCAGATGGAATACGTCCTAGAAGAGCTGACACTTCAGATCCAGCTTGAGTAAATCTAAAGATATTATCTACAAAAAATAAAACGTCCTGTCCTTCTTCGTCTCTAAAATATTCTGCTTGGGTTAATCCTGATAGAGCAACTCTTGCTCTTGCTCCTGGTGGTTCGTTCATCTGACCATAAACAAGTGCAACTTTTGAGTCCTTACCTTTTAGATCAATAATTCCTGACTCAATCATTTCGTGGTATAAATCATTACCTTCACGAGTTCGTTCACCTACACCAGCAAATACGGAATATCCTCCATGAGCCTTGGCAATGTTATTAATTAATTCCATAATTAAAACTGTCTTACCAACTCCAGCTCCACCAAATAATCCAATCTTACCACCTCTTGCATAAGGTGCTAGTAGATCAACTACTTTAATTCCTGTTACTAGAACTTCTGTTTCTGTAGATTGATCAACAAACTCTGGTGCTGGTCTATGAATAGGATAAGATTTACTCGTTCCAATATCGCCTCTTTCGTCAACTGGCTCTCCTACAACATTCATAATTCTACCTAAAGTTTCCGGACCTACAGGCATTGAAATAGGGGCACCTGTATCAGTAGCTGTTTGACCTCTAACTAGTCCATCTGTTGTATCCATAGCAATTGTACGAACAGCATTTTCTCCTAAATGCTGAGCAACCTCTAGCATTAATCTTGTTCCGTTGTTGTCAACCTCTAGAGCGTTCATGATTGCAGGAAGTTCACCATCGAACTCTACATCAACAACAGCTCCAAGAACTTGTGATATTTTTCCAGTCAAATTGTTAGCCATATATCCCCCTTTATATTGATTCAGCTCCAGAAATAATCTCTATTAATTCTTTTGTAATGAACGCTTGTCGCGTTCTATTATACTTTAACGTTAAACTATCTATCATTTCACCTGCGTTTCGGGTTGCGTTGTCCATTGCGGCCATTCTTGCCCCCTGTTCCCCTGCATCACTTTCTAAAAGTACTTTAAATATTTGAATAGAAACATTTTTTGGAAGTAAATCCTTTAAAATTGTTTCTTCATCAGGCTCATAATCATAAATTGCATTTGAAGAATTTTCTTTTTCTTCTTCCTTTTCAGAATTTGAAACGTCTAATGGTATTAATTGTTGTTGTGTTACTTCTTGCGAAATAGCTGATTTAAATTTGTTAAAAACTAATATGCATTTATCAAACTTGCCATCAAAGTATAATTCTTGAAGCTTATTAGAAATGTTTAATGCAGACTCGTAACCAGTACTTGAAACATTTAAGTCGACAAAACTCTCTATAATTTGATCCTTCATTACCCTATTAAAAAAATCTCTACTTTTTTTCCCAACTGGCATTAGTTGAACTTTTTTTCCATTACCCTCAAGTGATTTAACTAACTTAAAAGTTTCTCTATTTATGCTGCTGTTAAATCCACCACATAAACCTCTATCAGCACTTACTGGAACTACGACATAATTCTGATCATTGCCAGTGCCTGTTAAGAGTTTAATTATACCTTCCCCAGATGCGGCAGATGATGCAAGAGAGGAAAGCATCTCCTCTAGTCTTGATGAATATGGTCTTGCCGCTTCAGCTTTTTCTTGTGATCTACGTAACTTACTTGCAGCAACCATTTTCATTGCTGATGTAATTTTTTTTGTAGACCCAACTGAATTGATCTGAGTTTTGATATCTTTTAAACTTGGCATAGATTAGTTACTTGCAAACTTTCCAACCAAATCATCTAAGATTGATTTTAATTTATCATCATTATCTTTAGATAATTCTTTTTCATTGGCAATTGCATCTAATAAATCACTATGCTTAGCTCTAATCTCATTTAAAACTTCTGTTTCAAACTTGACTACATCGCCTACTGCAACTTTATCAAGATATCCGCGTACACCTGCATAAATAGATACAACTTGCTCTGAAACGGTTAGTGGTGAATATTGACCTTGTTTTAAAATTTCAACTAGTCTTGCACCACGATCAAGTAATTGTTTTGTAGAAGCATCTAAGTCTGATGCAAACTGTGCAAAAGCAGCCATTTCACGATATTGAGCTAATTCTAGTTTTACAGGACCAGCAATTTTTTTCATTGCTTTTGTTTGCGCAGCAGAACCAACACGACTTACTGAAAGACCAACGTTAATCGCAGGTCGAATACCAGCAAAGAATAGGTTGGTTTCCAAGAATATTTGTCCATCAGTAATGGATATAACATTCGTTGGAATATAAGCAGATAAATCCCCTGCTTGAGTTTCAATAATTGGAAGGGCGGTCAAACTTCCACCACCATGTTCATCACTCATTTTGGCAGCTCTTTCTAAAAGACGACTATGAATGTAAAATACATCTCCAGGATATGCTTCACGTCCAGGAGGTCTTCTTAATAAAAGAGACATCTGTCTGTAAGCAACAGCTTGCTTTGATAAATCATCATAAACAATTAATGCATGCATACCATTATCTCTAAAATATTCACCCATTGTACAACCAGTATAAGCAGATAAAAATTGCAACGGTGCAGGCTCTGATGCAGTTGCAGATACAACAATTGTATATTCCATTGCGCCATTATCTTCTAGAGTTTTTACAATTTGAGCAACTGTTGATCTTTTCTGACCAATTGCAACATAGATGCAATATAACTTTTCTTTTTCATTGTCTGATTGATTTACAGATTTTTGATTTAAGATTGTATCAATAGCAACAGCAGTTTTACCTGTTTGTCTGTCACCAATTATTAATTCACGCTGTCCTCTTCCAACTGGAACAAGAGCATCTAGTGCTTTAATACCTGTCTGCATAGGTTCGGATACACTTTGTCGAGGAATAATACCTGGGGCTTTTAATTCAATTCTTCTCTTTTCAGAAGATTGAATAGGACCTTTACCATCAATAGGATTTCCTAAACCATCAACAACACGTCCTAACAATTCTTTTCCAACAGGAACGTCAACAATTTCTCCTGTACGTTTAACTGTGTCACCTTCTTTAATTCCAGTATCATCACCGAAGATTGAAACACCAACGTTATCCATTTCAAGGTTGAGGGCCATACCTTTAATGCCGCCTGGGAATTCTACCATCTCTCCAGCTTGTACTTGATCAAGACCATACACACGTGCAATTCCATCTCCAACACTTAGTACTGTCCCAACCTCAGCAACATCCGCTTTAGTTTCAAAATTAGCTATTTGGTCTTTAATTACAGACGATATTTCTGCAGCTTTAATTTCCATTATGCCCCCTTCATTGCAATTTTAAGTTTATTAATTTTATTCGCTATAGATGTATCAATCATTTTGGAACCAACCTTAACAATTAAACCACCAATAATGTCTTCATCGACATCAAAATTTAAAGATAATTTTTCACCTAAAGATTTTTTAAGTTGATTTGTAATATTATTTTTTTCATCATCAGATAATATGTTTGCTGATGTTATGTCAGCAGTAATATCACCTCTTTTTTCGGAGTTTATTTTTTTAAATTGTAAAATAATAGAAGCGATATTTGAAATTCTTTTATTGTTATCAAGAACTTTTAAAAAAGTTGTCGTAAGATTATGTAAATTTGCTTCAGAAAATAACTTTAATAAAATATTAAGTTTCTCATCTGAATTTATTAATGGACTTTTAATAACCTGTCTTAATTCTGAACTTTCTTTCAATGCTTTATTCACTAATTCAAAATCTTTTAGAATATCATCAATGCATTTTTTTTCAGAAGCAAGATCATAGAGAGCAGCTCCGTACCTTTCCGATATAAGATCTCCAGATAATGTATTAGATGCCATAAATTAAGTTCATAAGAAGTTTAGAGATAGGCTATTAACACATCAGAAAAAGTAGGTAAACTGTCAGTTTGTGCGTCAAATGAGTTAAATCGAAGATATTTTTAAAATTGTGGGTAAATTACATAAATGAGTAGGGATCGACATCAATAATTAACTTTACAGAAGAAGGTAATTTAGTCTTTTCGACAATTTTTTTTGTGAATTTATTCAGATTTTTTCTACTATTGCTCTTCAATAATATTCTGTATCGATATTGTCCTCTAAGCAAAGAAATTGGAGCTTCAACTGGACCAAGAATTTTAATATTTTCACTATTTTGATCTTGTTGAGCTAGTCTTGAAGCTTGTTTAAGAACTAAAGCTTTTGTATGACTAGAAAGAATTATTGAAGTCATAAAACCAAAAGGAGGAATATTAAAATTCTTTCTCTCTTCTAAAGCTTTTTCAATAAAAGCTTCTCTTTCTCGAAGTTGAATCGACTTAATTATTTCTTGATCTGGAAAATATGTTTGAAGAAAAACTTTACCAATTTTTTTTCCTCTACCAGCTCTTCCTCCAACTTGCTGAAGTAGGTTAAAAGTTTTTTCTATAGCTCTAGGATCACCGCCAAATAAACCTGCGTCCGCATCAACTATTCCTACTAATGACAAATTTGGAAAATCATATCCTTTTGCCATAATTTGTGTAGCTACAATTATATCTATATTTTTGTTGTTTATATCAGTAATAAATTTTTTAATTTTGTTTGGTGTGTTCACGTTGTCACTAGACATGATGGAAATATTTTTACCAGGAAAGAATTCCTTTAGCTCTTCTGCAATTCTTTCAACACCAGGGCCAACAAATTTTATACTATCTTTTTCATTACATTGAGGACAATCTAAATTTAATTTTTTAATAGTTCCACATTGATGACATAAAAAAACTTTTTTCTGTTGATGCATAACCATCCATGATGAGCATTGATCACATTCATATCTGAACCCACAACTATTACACAAAGTTAATGGTGAGTATCCTCTGCGATTTAAAAAAATAAGAGTTTGTTCCTTATTATCTAAACACTGTGAAATAGAATCTATAATTGTTTGTGATATCCATTTATCTTTATCAAGTTTATCTTTATTTAAATCAATTATAGAAATTTCAGGTAACGGAGTTCCGGAGAATTGTTTTGATAAATAGACTTGATCATATTTTTTAATTTTAACATTATTTATTGTTTCTAAAGACGGCGTTGCTGAAGCTAATAATATAAAATTTTTTTCAATTTTAGCTCTTACAACTGCAAGATCTCTTGCTTGGTAACGTATATTGTCCTCTTGTTTATAACTAGAATCATGTTCTTCATCGACAACAATTATTCCTAAGTTTGTAAAAGGAAGAAACAAACTTGAACGAGCGCCGATAACAATGACTGGATCTCCAGCAAAACATTTATGCCAAATTTTTTGCCTATTTTTTTTTGTAATTTTAGAATGCCACAAACACACTTCCATTCCAAAACGCTTCTTTACTCTTGTCTCTAATTGCGGTGTTAGGCTAATTTCTGGAACCATTATTAATATTTGTTTTTTTTCTTTTAAAAATTTATCTATTATTTCAAAATATACTTCAGTTTTACCAGAGCCTGTTACACCTTCTAATAAAACAGGTTTATTTGATTTATTAAATGATTGGGTAATTTCTTTGAATGAATTTGCTTGCTCTTCACTCAAGGTCACTAAATAAGGTTTGGTGTTATTGAAACTATTTAATTTTTCTTTATCAAATTCCACTATATCATTATTAATAAGAAATAATTTTAATACTGCTCCTAGTGGAGCTAAAGTATAACTTGCGATCCAATTTATAAAATCGATTGAAGAATTCTGAAAGATAAGATCATTACAAATTTTTGTAACCTCTTTAATTTCGTATCCAGGATTTTTAACATTCTTGTTCCAAATAATTCCAGCTTCTATTTTTTTTCCAAATGGAACTAAGACTACTTGACCAATTTCAAGTTGCTCATTTGTTGAAGAATAAGTGAAAACTTTGTCAAAAGGTCTTGTTACAACTACATCGTACAACATTATATTTATGTATTTTTTATATGTTAACTTTCTAAATAACTTGTATATGGTATACAACAAACAATGAAATTTTTTATAGACACTGCCAATATACCTGAGATTGAAGAGTTAATGCCTAGTGGATTAATAGACGGTGTTACGACAAACCCATCTCTCATTGCAAAAAGTGGTAAAGATATGGGGGAAACAATTAAAACAATTTGTTCCATAGTATCTGGTCCAGTAAGTGCAGAAGTGACAGCAACGGAATATAATAAAATGCTTGAAGAGGGTGAGTACTTAGCATCATTAGCTAAGAATGTTGCTGTAAAAGTTCCTCTTACACCTGCTGGTCTTCAGACATGCAAAGCTCTTAGAGAAAAAGATATCATGGTAAATGTAACGTTGTGTTTTAGTGCTGCTCAAGCATTACTAGCCGCTAAAGTTGGAGCAACATTTATTTCTCCTTTTGTGGGAAGATTAGATGACATTGGTGAAAAAGGAATGGATCTGATTTCAGACATAGTAATAATGTATGAAAATTATGGATTTGATACGGAAATATTAGTTGCTTCGATAAGAAATACTCAACATCTTATTGATGCAGCTGTGATTGGTGCCCATGTTTCAACCCTACCACCTAAAGTTATTCACGAATTATATAAACATCCTCTCACAGATAAAGGGCTGAAAGCATTTCTTGATGATTGGGCAAAAACAGGACAGCAAATCTTGCCAAAATAATCGTAATGGCGCATGAAGATGAAATTAGTGAAAAACAAATAATAAATTTTTTAAAAAAAAATAAAAATTTTTTTATTAAAAATTCAGAATTAGTTAATGAACTAAATTTTCCAACCGTAGATAATAGTTCAGATAAGGTGGTTGATTTAGAGGCTTATAGATATAAAAAAATATCTCAACATAATATAGATCTACAAAATCAAATGACAAAAGTACTGCTAGCAGGAAAAAGCCATTTAAATGCTCAAAAAAGAATTCTTAAATCTACAATTAGAATTCTAAATGTAAAAAGTTTACAAAAATTAATAAGTTTAATTAAAAATGATCTTAAGACAATTCTAGGTTGTGATGAAATGAATTGTTTTGTTACAAATGAAAATATTAGAGCAGAAAATTTATCACAACTGGATATTAAAATTGCAAATAGTTATTTTAAAAACAAAATGGTTACAAATTTAAATCAAAATCCTAAAGGTTTACTTTTATTTTTTCCTAATAAATCAGCAACGATAAAATCATATATTTTATTAAAAGTTAAATTTCGTGAAGATAGTCTAATATTAGCCATGGGATCAAAAGATAAAAATAAATTCACAGTTGATATGCAAACTGATCTTGTTGAGTACTTAATTAAAATTATAGAAGTAAATTTGCTAAACATAAAATGAAAATCTTGCTAATAATTTTATTTTTATTAGTTAATTCTCAGAATTTATTTGCCAATCCTCAAATATGTGGCTGGATAATGGATGAACCATTTAAAGAATATCAAGAAGAGGCAAAAGATCAACATGCTGCATTTTATGTTGTAGTCAACGATGGTGAATGTGAATACGGAATGACTATTGGTGAAAATTCAGAAGAGAAAGCTAAAAAAGCAGCTTTTAAAGATTGTGAGAAATGGAGAAACGAAAATAATATTTTAGGTAAGTGTGAACCCTTTGCTGTTAACGACAAAATTATTTGGGAAAATATTGCCTTTGTTACAAATGATGAAGGAGAAAGAGAGTATGACAATTCAGCCAATATGGTTGAATATGAATATAGAGTACCTGACTGGTATGGACAGGAAAAAATTATATTTCCTAAATATAAAGGAGTCCCTGATGATCTTCATAGTTTATTTATGGAAACCCTTGAATATTCCTACCTTGAGCTTGGTGAAAAACCCATTGCGGAAACTCATGTTATTATCTGGAATGAAAAGAAATCTAATCTAAAAAAAGTTGCTCAAAATTGGTGTGAAGTAAATCGTGGGGAAAATTTCAACGAAGAATGTTTAAAAGTAGGTGGTGGTGATAACAAAAAATGGTTCAAAGAATGTGTAGCGTCTGCCTATTTTTCACCAGAAACATTAAAAGGAAGTATTGAGGGTAATAAATGTTGGTGGAGGGGTTATAAGAATGAAGCGTGGAGTGTTGCAAAAATAGTAGCACATGAATATTTTCATGTTTATCAAAATATGAAAAAAATTTTTTTTGAAGATGAAAAACGTTTTGGTGTTGCCCAATATAAATTTAATGATGATATGCCAATGTGGATTGAAGAAGGTGGGGCAGAATATTTTGGTTATTATATTATTGGAAAAAATAATTTAGCTGATTATAAAAAAATTATGAAACAAACACTAAAATCCTTTCGCAAATGTGCAAAAAAAGGAATTAAACTCAAAGATGTAGAAAGAGAAGAAGATGCCATAAAACTACGCAGTAAATGTGATCAAGGCTTCGAATATGATGGTGGTATGTGGGCAACAGCGTACCTTGCTTCTTTAAGTGGATCTAATCAAAAAGTATTCTTTGATTTTTATGAAGATATTGCTGAAATCGAATTAGAAAAAAGAGAAGAAGGAGAAATCCACCAAGGATGGAGAGAATCTTTTAGGAAAAATTTTAATATGAGTTATGATGATTTTCTCATAGAGTTTGAAATATTTATTGGTTTAAAATCAAAGGAACAATTAAAAATTCTAGATCAAATAAATTAATACAAAAAGGAGCATACATGAAAGGTTATAGATTTATTACTGATGATGATACTGTTGATTTTTGTCAAAGAGTAACAGAAGCATTATCTAATGGTTGGAAATTACATGGGGAGCCAAAAATGACATTTGATCATAAAAGAAAAGTTATGAGGTGTGGTCAAGCAGTTGTAAAACAGTCATCAAAAAAATATAAAAAAGGAATGGATCTAGCTAAAATTTAAATATGTATGGCTCTGCCATCAACACTTAAAGCTGCTTCTTTTACCGCTTCACTAGTTGTTGGATGAGCATGACATACCCTAGCAATATCTTCTGCACTTCCACCAAATTCGATTGTGGTAACAATTTCAGCAATCAGTTGTCCAGCATCATGACCGATTATATGAGCACCTAAAATTTCATCTGTTTTTTTATCAACCAAAATTTTAACAAATCCCTCTGATGCAGAAGTGGTTAGGGCACGACCATTTGCCATAAAAGGAAATTTTCCAACCTTGAAGTCTTTCTTTTCTTGCTTGAGTTGTTCTTCTGTTTTACCTACAGATGCAATCTCTGGATTGGTATAAACAATCGCTGGTATAGCGTCATAGTTTATATGAGGTTTTTGACCATTTATAAATTCAACACAAGCAACTCCTTCTTCTTCAGCTTTGTGTGCTAGCATTGGTCCCGGTGCTACATCACCAATGGCGTAGATTCCTTCAACAGAAGTTTGAAAGTTATCTTTAATTTCAATAGATTTTTTTTCGGTTAATTTAATACCAATTTTTTCGAGACCCAGTCCCTCTGTGTTTGGTTTTCTTCCTACCGACATTAAAACTATTTCGTAGTTTTCTTTTATTTTCTTTTTATCTGATGTTTCCATTTCAACATCAACACCAGACTTACCAGATTTTGCAGAACTCACTTTATGCGATAATTTAAATTCTAACCCTTGTTTAGTTAACATTTTCATAAACTCTTTAGCAATTTCACCATCCATAGTTGGAACAATTCTGTCAAGAGCTTCAACAACTGTTACCTTTGAACCTAATCTACTCCATACTGATCCCATCTCTAATCCAATATATCCACCACCAATAACTAGGAGTGATTTTGGTATTTTAGATAAAGAAAGAGCACCTGTTGAAGATACTATTTGTTTTTCATCAACAGGAATATTTGGTATCTCAATCGAAGATGATCCTGTTGCGATAATAAAATTTTTAGCACTAGCAGTAATTTCATTTTTTCCATTTGTAATAGAAATAGTATTTTTATCTAAAAATGAAGCCACGCCAGGAATATGCGTGATTTTATTTTTCTTAAATAAAAAACCGATCCCTGTTGTAAGTTTTTTTACAATCTTAGTTTTGCGATCCATCAAAACATTTAGGTCTAAATCTATCTTTGATGTTTTTATGCCATGCTCTGCAGCATGATTTGAAATTTCAACAAATTTTTCAGATGAATTTAATAATGCTTTAGAAGGTATACATCCAATGTTCAAACAAGTTCCACCAAGTGATGGCTCTTTTTCTATACAAGCAACCTTCATTCCAAGTTGAGCTGCTCTGATTGCAGCTACATATCCGCCAGGTCCCGCACCAATTACTATTAAATCAAAATCTTCCATTTTATATTCCTAATACTAATTCGGATGGATCCTCTAGAAGTTCTTTCACTTTCACTAAAAATCCAACACTTTCTTTTCCATCAATAATTCTATGATCATAACTTAATGCAACATACATCATTGGCCTAATTACTATTTCATCATTTACAACTACTGCTCTTTTTTGAATATTATGCATCCCTAAAATTCCAGATTGAGGTCTATTGATTATTGGGGTACTGAGCATTGATCCGTAAACGCCACCATTTGAAATTGTAAAAGTTCCACCAGTCAAATCGTCCATGGTCAGCGTTCCATCTTTGGTTTTTGTACTAAGGTCAATAATTTTAGTTTCTATTTCTCCAAAACTCAATTGATCGGCGTCTTTAAGTATTGGTACGACTAATCCTTTTTCAGTTCCAACAGCTATACCTATATCAAAATGATTTTTATAAATTATATTTTCATCTTTAATTTCGGCATTCACAGCTGGATACTCTTGCAAACTTTTTACTACCGCTTTTACAAAAAATGACATGAAACCTAATTTGACCTCATACCGACTTTGAAATTCTTGGTTTTTTGATTTTCTAATTTCCATAACTTTGGACATGTCAATTTCATTGAAAGTAGTAAGTATGGCTGCTGTATTTTGAGCCTCCTTTAAACGTTTAGATATTGTCTGTCTGATTTTAGACATTTTAACAACTTCTTCTCTTTCACCTTTGTTAGTGGCTGTTTTATTTGAAGAAGAAAGATGAGAAACTACATCTTCTTTATTAATTCTTCCATCAGAACGGGATGAGGTGACATCTTCAAGTTTAATATTATTTTCTTCAGCAATTTTTCTTGCAGATGGTGAAGATTTGGCAGGAGAAGATTTTGTTTCAACCTTAACTGCTTTTACTTCTTCTTTTATTTTTTCTTCTTTATTTTCAGTTTTTTTAGGACTTGGTGTTTTGCCTTTTGATTCATCTAAGATTCCTAAAATACCACCAATTTCAACGTCAGTGCCTTCAGAAACTTTTATTTCTTTTAGAGAACCTGCATGAGGTGCTGGTACTTCAACTGTAATTTTGTCTGTCTCAATTTCAACTAAAGGTTCATCTGCTTCAAAATTATCGCCTATATTCTTAAGCCATTTTGAAACAGTTGCTTCAGTAATTGACTCTCCAAGTGTTGGAACTATTAATTCAGTGCTCATTAATTAAATGCTTAATAACATTTACGTCAATTTATTCAATTGGCAGATTAGTCTTTAATTTTGTTGAAATACCTGCCCAAGATTTGATAATTTTGCTAATCGAATCTTCAGTTGCCATTTTTATAATAGTTTCTTGGTTACTTAAGTGTCTTTCTAAAGAACCAGCGGCAGGAGACGCAGCTGGACTTCTACCAACATAGAATATTTTTTCTTGTTTAACTTTGGCTTCCTGCATAACACTTTCCAATCTACCTTTCACAAAACCCCAGGCACCCATATTTTTTGGCTCTTCTTGTGCCCAGATAATTTCAGCATCAGTATAATGTTTTAATTCATCTCTAAAGTTTTCATAAGGAAATGGATAAATCTGCTCCAATCTTATTATGGAGAGATTTTTAATTTTATTTTTTGCTATGTGATCTGCAAGTTCAAAATATATTTTACCAGAGCAAATGATTAATCTTTTATTTTTCCTTTTTTCTTTAACAGATAATTTATCAGTAAGAATTCTATGGAAGGTTGATCCATTAATATAATCCTCAATATTAGAAACATTAGATTTATGTCTAAGTGTAGATTTTGGAGTAAATATAATTAGAGGTTTCCTAAAGTTTCTATGTAGTTGCCTTCTTAAAACATGAAAATAATTAGCAGGACTTGTGCAATTAACAATTTGCATATTATCTTCCGCACACATCTGTAAAAATCTTTCTAATCTTCCACTTGTATGCTCAGGACCTTGACCCTCATGTCCGTGGGGAAGAAGCATCGTTAAACCAGACATTCTCAACCATTTTCTTTCTCCAGAACTAATGAATTGATCAATCATAATTTGTGCGCCATTTGCAAAATCACCAAACTGCGCTTCCCATATAACAAGTGTCTTAGGATCAACTTGTGAATATCCATATTCAAAACCAAGAACACCAAACTCAGATAAAAAACTATCTATAATTTCAAAGTAACCTTGTTTGTTTTGAAAGTGTCTTAATGGAACAAAACGATTTTCGTTTTCTTGATCGTATAGAACACCATGTCTATGACTAAATGTTCCTCTTCCAACATCCTGTCCAGATATTCGAACACCATATCCCTCATCAAGAAGTGTTGCTAAAGCTAAACTTTCAGAGGTTGCCCAATCAATACCTCTTCCGTTGATGACACTTGTTAATCGATCCCCATAAATTTTTTTTATTCTTCTATGAGCATTAAAATCTGCAGGTATTTCATGAATTTTTTTAGCAACGTTAATTAATGTTTTTTCTTTTACAGATGTTTTTCCTCTTCTTGCATCAAATGTTGCTGTAGATAAACCTGTCCAAGTTCCCTCTAACCAATCTACTTTATTTGGTTTATAATTTTTAGTTGATTCAAATTCTTTATCTAAAAAATTTTTAAAAGAATCTACAATGTCTCTAGATTCTTCTTCTGAAAGAGTATTATTCTCAATTAATTTTTTTTCATATTTTTTTCTTGTAGTAATTTGTTTTTTGATAGCCTTATACATTAGTGGCTGAGTAAAAGAAGGTTCATCAGCTTCGTTATGTCCTGATCTTCTATAGCAAAACATATCTACAACAACATCGACTTTAAATTTATTTCTAAATTCCGTTGCAAGTCTACAAACATGAACAACTGCTTCTGGGTCATCGCCATTAACATGAAATATTGGTGCCTGAACCATTTTTGCAATTTCAGTACAATAAGGTGCTGATCGTCCATATTGTGGCATAGTTGTAAAACCAATCTGATTGTTAATTACAAAATGAATGGTACCACCTGTTTTAAACCCTCTTAATTGTGACATAGCAAATGTTTCGGCCACAACTCCTTGTCCAGCTATTGCTGCATCTCCATGAATTAATAAACCTATAACTTTATCTGTTGTTTTATCTTTAGCTAAAGTTTGTTTAGCTCTTACTTTTCCTGCCACAACTGGATTAACTGCTTCTAAATGTGATGGGTTAGAAGTGAGCGATAAATGAATTTTCTTTTTTTCAAATTCACGATCAGCAGAAACTCCTAAATGATATTTTACATCACCCGAACCTAGTACCTCATTTGGATCATTTAAAGATCCTTGGAATTTTGATAATATTTTTTTGTAAGGCATTTCCAAAACACTTGATAGAAGTGTTAGTCTCCCTCGATGAGCTGTTCCGATAATAATATCTTCAATTCCAGACAAACATGCCTGTTTAACAATTTGCTCTATCCCAGGTATCATCGCTTCACCACCTTCGATACCGTATCTCTTTGTACCTAAAAACTTTTTATCTAAAAATTGCTCAAATAGTTCTGATTCAACTAATCTTTTATAGATTGCTTTTTTTCCCTCATTTGTAAAATTTGTTTTATTTCTTACTTCTTCAATTCTTTCTTGGACCCATTGTTTTTGATCAGCTTGTTGTATATGTAAAAATTCAACACCAATTGAAGCAGAATAAGTTTCTTTTAATATTTTAATAATATTTTTTAATTTACCTTTTTCTAAACCCAAACTTCCATCAATGAATATTTCTTTTTCTAAATCTGATTCAATGAAACCATAGCTTTTATAATCTAATTCTTGAGGATACTCTCTTTCAGATATTCCTAAAGGATCAAGATCTGCAATTAAATGTCCATTAATTCTAAAAGCTCTAATTAATCTTAATGCTCTAATTGAGTCTAAAGTTGATATTTTAAATTCCTCAGAATTATAATTCGCATTTGATTTTATGACCTTGGTTATGTAATTTTTATCTATTATACTTGACGGACGTTCTTTCCATTCTGGTCCTCCAAAATCTTTAAGAACAGAGTAATCATCTTCATTTAAATTATTAAAAAAATCTTTCCAAGTTGTATCCACACTTTCAGGGTCATTTCTAAATTTAGAATATAGTTCGGCTACATATGGAGCATTAGCACTATTTAAGAAAGTATCATTCATAGATTTCTATTAAACTAAAACCATTTCGCATAACA
Organism: uncultured Alphaproteobacteria bacterium; assembly: GCA_902615745.1. Taxonomy (GTDB): domain Bacteria; phylum Pseudomonadota; class Alphaproteobacteria; order HIMB59; genus CACPNW01. Next base: position 60,384 of record CACMQB010000003.1, read on the forward strand.
ATCATACTAATGGAAACTAATTATTCCCATTTTGCATTGCTAATTTCATAGTTTTTCCCAATGATGCCGGGGATTTTGACACCAAAACTCCAGCATTTTCTAAAGATTTAATTTTGGAATGTGCTGTACCTTTTGAGCCTGAAACGATAGCACCAGCATGACCCATACGTTTTCCTTTAGGGGCCGATTGTCCAGCTATAAATGCTGAAACTGGTTTTTTTATTTTTGAATTTGAAATAAATTCTGCCGCATTTTCTTCCTCCTCGCCACCAATTTCACCTATCATTAATATTCCCTCGGTCTCATCGTCTTCTAAAAATAACTTTATACAATCTACAAAATCCATACCATGTATTGGGTCTCCACCAATACCAACACAAGTTGATTGACCTAATCCTACCTCTGTTGTTTGTGCAACAGCTTCATAAGTTAATGTTCCTGATCTACTCACTATACCTATTTTGCCTTTTTTATGGATGAAACCAGGCATGATACCAATCTTGCATTCGGAAGGTGTTATTAAACCTGGGCAGTTTGGCCCAATCAAATATGTTTTATTGTTAATAATTCTTTTTTTTATATCAATCATATCTAAGACTGGAATACCTTCCGTAATGCATACAATTAATTCAATGTTTGCATCTAAAGCTTCGTGGATTGCTTTAGCAGCAAACTTAGCAGGCACATAAATGACTGTTGCGTTTGCTTCAGTTTGTTTTACTGCATCAGCAACGGTATTAAACACCGGTAAATTTAAATGGGTCTGCCCTCCTTTACCAGGCGTTACACCACCTACAAGGTTTGTACCATATGCTATAGCTTGTTCAGAATGATATGTTCCTTGTGAACCGGTAAAGCCTTGGCAAATAAGTCTTGTATTTTTATTAACTAAAATTGACACTATTCTGACAACTCCACAGCTTTCTGAGCTGCATTTGAAAAATCATCAATTGAAATTAATCCTAATGATGAATTATTTATAATGTCTCTTCCCTCTTTAGAATTTGTTCCTTGAAAACGTACAACAACAGGAAGTTTAAAATCTAATTCTTTAATTGCATCAATGATGCCATTAGCAATCATATCACAATGGATGATTCCTCCAAAAATATTTATGAAGACAGATTTCACATTTTTATCTGATTGAATAATCTTGAAAGCTTTAATGGCTCTTTCTTTATTTGCTGTACCACCTAAATCTAAAAAATTGGCTGGCTCCATTCCAAATTGTTTAATAATATCCATAGTTGCCATAGCTAGCCCAGCTCCGTTAACCATACAGCCTATTTTTCCATCTAGTTTAATGTAAACCATATCGTTTTCAGAAGCTTCAAGTTCTAAATCATTTTCTTCTGAAGTATCTTTTAATTTTTCAATGTCAGCCTGTCTATACAGAGCATTATCATCAATATTAATTTTAGCATCTAAAAGAATTAGTTTTTCATCTTTTGTCACAACAAGAGGGTTAATTTCAATTAAAGAAGCATCTATTTCGACATAGGCCTTACATAAATTTGAAACAATTTCTTTAAATTGGTTAAACTCATTAATAGAAAAATTTAATTTATTTTGAAGACTATCACTAATTGTAAAATCTTCTAAGTTATCAAAATAAACATATTGAATTCTTTCTGGTGTTTTCTCAGCTACATCTTCTATGTCTACACCACCAGCATCAGAAACCATCATCATTAATTTTGATTGATTCCTATCAAGAAGAATACTTAAATAATATTCCCTATCAATTTCACATCCAGCTTCTAAATAAATTCTATTTACTAACTTTCCCTCATTACCTGTTTGTTTTGTAATCAATATGTTACCCATCATTCCTTTTGCAATTTTTTGTGCATCATCAATTGATTCTGTTATTTGTACTCCACCTTTTGTATTAAATGGTTTTAAAAATTTCCCTGCTCCTCTTCCTCCTGCATGTATCTGTGATTTGATAACCCAAGGTGGTCCTTTTATATTTTGTAAATCTTTTTCTAAATCATCAACATTTTCAATGTAACTTTTGCCTTCAAGTATAGGTAGATTGTACTTTCTTAGTAGATCTTTAGCTTGGTATTCATGCAAATTCATTTTGATAAAAAGGTAATAGTTAGATTAGATGAAAAATACAATTATTTTTTATTTTTCTTATTAAGAAGCTTGTTAGACAATGTAGTTAATGATTTTACTGCTTTAACGGAATGATTAAATTCTTTCTTTTCATTATTATTAAGTTTTAATTCAATAATTTTTTCAACACCTTTTTTGCCAATAATAACTGGAACTCCAACATATAGTCCTTTTACTCCATATTCACCATTAAGATATGCAGCACATGGTAATAATCTTTTTTGATCTAACAAAAATGACTCTGCCATTTGTATAGCTGAAGAAGCTGGTGCATAATAGGCAGATGTGTTCATGAGTTTTACAATTTCTGCACCACCATCACGTGTTCTTTGAATAATTTTGTCGATATTTTTTTTTGTTGTCCACTTCATCTTTATTAATTCAGGGACAGGAATACCTGATACTGTTGAGTATCGCATAAGCGGAACCATCGTGTCTCCATGACCGCCTAAGACAAAAGCGCTGATATCATTAATTGAAACATTAAACTCCTGGGATAAAAAGTATTTTAATCTTGCACTATCCAAAACACCTGCCATACCAATACACATATTTGTTTTAAGGCCTGATGATTTCTGAAGGACACTTACCATTGCATCGAGTGGATTAGTAATGCATATAACAAATGCTTTTGGACAATATTTTTTAATATTTTTCCCTACATTTTGAATGATAATAGAATTTTTTTCTACAAGATCATCTCGGGACATGCCTGGTTTTCTTGGAAAACCTGCAGTAACTATTACTACATCAGAATTTTTGATATCTCTAAAACTTGAAGTACCTTTAAAATCTGTATGAAATCCCTCAATGGAAGATGACTGAGCAAGATCTAAAGATTTGCCCTTAGGCATCCCTTCAAAAATATCTAATAAAACTACATCACCTAATTCTTTTAAACTAACAAGTTGTGCTAAAGTCCCACCGATATTGCCTGCTCCAATAAGAGCAATTTTTTTTCTCATTTAAGTTTTATACTTTAATTACAATTCTGTAACAATAGCCTTTTTAAGTCCAGCAATTTCTTTGGCTGGATTTAGACCTTTAGGACAAGACCTAGTACAATTCATTATTGAATGACATCTATAAAGTTTTAATGAATCATTTATTGCTTTTAATCTCTCTTTTCTTTCCGAGTCTCTAGAGTCACTTACCCATCTTGCTGCTTGTAAAAGGACTGCAGGTCCTAGATATTCATCTCCATTCCACCAATAACTTGGACAAGAAGTAGTGCAGCAAAAACATAAGACACATTCCCATTTACCATCTAGTTTTTCTCTATCTTTTGGTGATTGTTTTTTTTCGTCTCCTGAGTTTTCTTCTTCATTTGTTTTTTCACGCTGCAACCAAGGTTTAATGGAAGCCAGTTGCTCATAAGCCTTACTAAGATCTGGAACTAAATCTTTTACTACACGCATATGTGGAAGAGGGTAAATTTTTATTTCATTCTTAACATCAGACATACTTTTCAAACATGCTAATGTGTTAACACCATCAATATTCATAGCGCAGGAACCACAAACTCCTTCTCTGCAAGATCTTCTAAATGTTAAAGTTGGATCAATTTCGTTTTTTATTTTCATAAGTGCGTCTAATACCATTGGGCCACACTTTTCTTGATCTATCTCATAATTATCTATCCTAGGATTTTTATCATCTTCGGGATCCCATCTGTAGATTGCAAGTTTCTTTGGATCGTTTGCAGGTTCTTTTAGTTGGTGAGTTTTCCCTTTAGTTATTTTTGAATTTGCAGGAAGTGTAAACTGAGCCATTAATAAACTCTTCTTTTAGGTGGTATTGGTTGAACATGATTAGTTAGAGTATTCATATGAACACCTCTGGAACCCATACTCACATCTCCCTTATCGTTTAACCAGGCTAAAGAGTGAACTAACCAATTATTATCATCTCTTTCTTTATAATCTTCTCTTGCATGTGCGCCTCTACTTTCAGTTCGATTTAACGCAGAATGAAGAGTAACTTTTGATTGTGCCATTAAATTGTGTAATTCTAAAGCTTCGACCAAGTCCGTATTAAAGATTAATGATTTATCTTTAATATCTATGTCATCCATTGAGCTCTCAACTTTTGAATATTCTTCAATACCTTTTGATATGAGATCATGTGTTCTAAATACTGCACATTTTTGCTGCATTATATGTTGCATGGAAGTACGTAGTTCTCCAGTTGTAGAGTTTCCTTTGCTGTTTCTAATCTTATCAAATCGCTCAATAATATTATCTGTTTTTGATTTACTAATTTCAATTTTTTTTGAATTTGGTTTTACTTTTTCTTTACATGTTAGACTAGCTGCTTTGCCAAAAACAACAAGATCGATTAATGAATTTGTGCCTAATCTATTTGCACCGTGCACAGAAACACATGCAGCCTCACCAACAGCCATTAAACCTTCACATACATTATCTGGATTTTCATTTGTTGGCCTTAAAACTTCTGTTCTATAATTTGTCGGTATACCACCCATATTATAATGAACTGTTGGAAGAACTGGTATTGGATCTTTAGTTAGATCAACTCCAGCAAATATTTTTGCAGTTTCTGAAATACCAGGTAATCTTTTATGTAATGTATCAGCATCAATGTGTTCAAGATGAAGTAGCACATGATCGGCATTATCTCCACAGCCTCTATTTTCACTAATTTCAATAGTCATTGCTCGGCTTACTACATCCCTTGATGCTAGATCTTTTGCATTTGGAGCATATCTTTCCATAAATCTTTCACCATCACTATTAGTTAAATATCCACCTTCTCCTCTTGCTCCCTCAGTGATTAACACTCCTGCACCGTAAACTCCTGTTGGATGGAACTGAATAAATTCCATATCAGAAAGAGGTAGATTTTGTCTTAAAGCCATTGCGCTACCGTCACCAGTACAAATGTGAGCACTCGTGGATGAGAAGTAAGCTCTTCCATATCCACCAGTCGCTAGAATTGTTTGATGAGATAAAAATCGATGGATTGATCCATCTTCTAAACACCATGTTACCACACCAATGCAATTACCTTGATCATCAGAAATTAAATCTAAAACAAAATATTCAATATAAAATTCTACATTATTTTTAAGTGATTGCTGATAAAGTGTATGGAGTAAAGCATGTCCCGTTCTATCAGCTGCTGCACAAGCTCTCATAGCAGGAGCTCCCTCGCCATTATTGGTTAAGTGTCCACCAAAAGGTCTTTGATAGATCTTGCCATCATCTGTTCTACTAAAAGGCATGCCATATTCTTCAAGTTCAACTACTGCTTCAGGGGCTTTAGAACATAAGTATTCAATTGCATCTTGATCACCAAGCCAGTCGGAACCCTTAACTGTATCATACATGTGCCACTTCCAATTATCTTCACCCATATTACCTAGTGCTGCTCCAATTCCACCTTGTGCTGCAACAGTATGACTTCTTGTTGGAAACACTTTTGATATACAGGCTGTTTTTAATCCAGATTCAGCACATCCAAGCGTAGCTCTCAGACCTGACCCACCAGCTCCAACAACTACAACGTCATAATGGTGATCAATAATTTTGTATGAATTAGTCATTTAAAACACCATTCTCACTAAATTTACAGTAATTAAAATCATGATAAAATAAATAAGATAATTAATTGCTACTTTAATAAATTTGGCTGTCTTTTTCGATGTGACATAATCTTCAATAATTGTTTGCAGTCCTAATTTTGAATGTAGAAGCATAGATTGCATCATCACAAAAAATAAGAATGCATTAACATAAGACTGAAAAAAAATTTCTATTTCAGAATAAGTCATCTTTGATAATGATATTGCAGAGTATATAAACCAAAACGTCAATGGTATTAAAATTGAAGCAGTAATTCTTTGGGTTAACCATTTAAAAGCATAATTTTTCATGCGAAGTACCAGACAACTAAACTAGAAATTAAAGTTAAACATATAACAGCATAACCCGATTTATATACTTGAGATAATTCCATTCCAATACCGAATGACCAATATAATTTTCTACATCCATTAAATAAATGGTAAAAAATACCGACAGTCCAAATCATTAGAACTAGTTTAAACAAAATACTCTTAGAAAGAGTTTCAAAATAAATATAAAATTCGGGACCAAAACTAATTAAAAAAAACCAAATTGAAATTAATAGTGCACCCACACTTAATCCTATTCCAGATATCCTATGAAAAATTGAAAATACTGCTGTAAGTACTCTTTTGTGAATAGATAGGTGAGGTGATAATGGTCTATTATCAGTCATTTTTTTCATTTTTTTTATGTTCCATAAGTAAGTGTTTTTCTTCAAATTTCAAAATATTAATGGTTTAGTTATTTTTTTCTTACTATCACGGAAGTTTGTAAAATGTTGATAAAAAGTGGCAAATTTTATCAAAATCATCCAAATTTAATGCCAAATTTAACTAAAAATCTTGAATTTTAAATAGATAGATATTACTCTTAATAAGCCGGATAATACTCGTTTCTTAGCTTCGGAGGAACGCCAAGAATTTTAATTATCTTACCCGCCGTTTGATAATTAGTTGAGTTTCTTATTCTAGAGAAGTGTCTGCCAAGGTACAAACTAGTTTTAGAGTCCGGCCTACTTTAAATTTTTATTAAAAAATTCTTCCATCTTTTTAGAGTATACTTCTGGATATTTAAACATAGCATCTACATGATAAGAGTTTTCAACTAACCAAAACTCAGCATTAATTTTATTTTGATTTGTGTATTCTTTAAAATAATTAAAGTGTCTTGTTAACATTCTTGTATCAGAGTCGCCATGAGTAAAAAAATAATATTGGTTCTTTGATAATTTTTTAGCTGGAGATAATTCTCTTGGATCTGTTCCAGTTAAGATTCTTCCAGCTAAACTAACTACTGGCCCAAATTCTATAGCAAGACCATATCTTGCTATTTCATCTTTTAAAATCATATTAAATTCAGCAAGTGAACTATCTGCCCACACTGCACGTATTTCCGGTTCTGCATGTGCTGCAAAAATAGAGGTGCTTGCACCAAGAGATATTCCATGTAATCCAATGCTATTAGACTTGAAACCAATTTTTTTTAAAAAATCAAATGCACCAAGAATATCATTATATGACTTTAAACCTAAATCATCATAACTACTTACAGTATCACTTTGGCCGTAGTTTCTTAAATCTATCGTAAGAACATTAAATTTTTTATTAACTAAAAAACTTGCAATAAGATTTGCTTCAGACTTACATTTACCATTCGGGCTTATACCGTGTGTTACAATTATAATTGGTCTATTTGGAAAATAATTAAACAGCCATCCATTAATCTTAATGTCTGGGTCACGAGATTGAAAGTATACATCTTGCCATTCATCTAAATAATAGTCTTTAAAGTTAAAATTTTCTCTTACTTTTTGTCGTGCAAGAATAGAATATTCATGTGAGTCAACTGCTGTACTCCATGAATTAGGAAGAGATCCTTCGTGTAAACCACAAGTTGGATCTATTTTTAAAATTTGATAAGCAACATAAAAACCTGCAGTAAAATAAACTACTGTTAATAAAACTACAGTGCTTACTAAAAATCTGATTATATATTTCATCAATCTGGTTTTACTATAGTCATTTCATATAATCTGCTAGCAGTTCTTTTAAATTCTTCTGCTAGAGTATTTATATTATTTAATGAATTTATAGGTTTTGACGCTAAAATTACTATTGAACAATTATTTTCATATAACATATCAATTAATCCAATAAATCTCCTGCACGCATCTTTTTTCTGATTATCAAATTCAGGAACATTTTTTAAAAATACCAACTTAAATTTATCTGCAATATTTTTGTAATCTTCATTACCAAAATTTACTTCACAAAGATTTTCAAAATCTATCATCATTAGATTTGATGTGGATTTATCAAACTCTAGTTCACGACTTTTAGATTTTATTTTTACAGTTGTTAAATGGGATGGATCAACAAAGCGATTAAATAATTTTTCAAATTCATTTGACGTTTCAGTTGTTATAGGTGTGAAATATGTCTTTGATTGATTTAAGGTTTGTCGACGAAAATCAGTTTTAATACTAATATCATAAAGAAAAAAATTTTTTTTAATTAAATCAATAAATGGCAGAAAGTCATTTCTCTGCAAACCATCTTTATATAAATTATCTGGATGAAAATTTGACGACAGTAATACAAATATTTTATATTTAGAAAAATAATTAAATATTTTTTTTATTATTAGTGCGTCAACAATATTAAAAATATGTAATTCATCAATAAATATTATTTTGTAATCTTTACTTAAATTTTTTACATAGTTTTCAATTGCAAGTTCTTTATTTTCTGATTTTTTAACTTGTTCATGGATTTCATTCATTAAGTTATTAAAATGAATTTTTTTTCCAATCTTAGTATTTTGATAAAATAAATTTAATAAAAATGTTTTTCCTGTTCCAACTTGACCATAAAGATAAATTCCTTCGAAAATTTTATCCTTAAAAAATAACTTTGTTTTACTAAAAGATGACCATACATTATCTGCTTGTTTTAAAAATTCAATTTGATCTTTATTTTTTTTAATAAAATTATTTTCAACAAAACTATTGTATTGATCAATAACATTAAACATTATTTTTTACCTAAGTACTGTTCAAGTTGTTTTAAAGTTTCTAGTTCACCGCTGCTGATGCTTCTATTTTCTTTTTTCTTTTTTAATCTTTTATATTCCTTGATTAGAAAATTAAGACTCTCCATTATTTGTTTATTCATGTTTTATAAATTATAGGTAAAATTGATGATACAACAATCATAATGGAGCTGATTAAAAATATAACTGATATTCCATAACCCCAATCAATAATATAACCAAAAACTACAGGCGATAAGGCACTCGCGAAAACCCCTACTGCGTGCAGTAAAGCTTTAGCAGTTCCAATACTTTTCACTCCGTAAATTTCTGCCCAGAGTGATCCCATAAACGGTGCTGATAAACCTAAGTTAAATCCAAATAAAGACATGTAAAGCACGAATGACCAATAATTATTAAAGAAAAAAAGAATGGTGATACAGAGTAACAAAGGTAATAGCACAAAAGGTATTGCTTTCTTTGTATTTATCTTATCTATTAAGGGTCCTCCTATTAATAAACCTAAAATAGAAAATAATCCAAAATATATATAACCGTTCCCAAGCATTTCCATTGTCCATCCTTTAGCATCAAAAATATAAATCTGATGAAACATTAGCCCAGTACCAATAAATGGAAAGGCTGCAGCTAATGGAAAATAAATGAAAAAAACTCGGTCTTTTAAAATTTCTGTAATGGTCCAACTTTTATGTGTTTTCTCATTATCAATATTTTTTTTAAGAGCAGCATCCCTGCTTTTTTGATTATGAAGAATAAAGTATATTATTGGTACTAAGATCAAAAGAGTCAAAGTTGTTAAAAACCAAAGAGTTTTAAAATTAAAGTATGAGTCCAAATTAACGATAATCTTTGGTAAAAACATTATACCTAACATTCCTCCAAGTGTTGCAACAGATATTGCCTTACCTCTATCAATTAAAAAATATCTTGCCATTGAAGTTGAGCCGGCATGTGTCATAGCTCCCTGTCCAAAAAAACGTAATAAAAATAAAATAAGAAAAAGATGAAAAATATTATTGAAAATAAAATAAAAACCAATGCAAGCAAAAGCTAAACCAAGAATAATACCTATGGAGTATAATCTTAAATCAATTTTATCTATTAATTTAGCAAAGTTTATAAATAAAAATGAACTTACAAGCGTCGCTATAGCATAAACTAATCCAAACTCACCATCAGTTATTTTATATAGATTTCGAATATCATCGTTAAATAATGCAATGTAAAAAGTCTGTCCAAAACTTGCAAAGAAGACCATGACAAATCCGTATACTAAGAGATTAGGATCATTTAAAAAAAATTTTTTCATTATAGTTTAAAGCAATTTTTTAATACTATTTAAAAGCTTTACCATTTTACTTTTATCTATTCTTCCTGTGTTAACATTTCGTGGGCTTGGATGATAACTACCAACTAAAATTTTCTTATCGGGTAAAATATTCATAGATCCGTGAGAAAAAATAAAATCTTTATTTCGTATTTCATATTGTTGCTTATAATAATTTACACAGGCGTCATGACCAATTTTACCAAGGGCAACAATGACTTTTATTTTTTTTAAGAAAGCAATTTCTTGATTAAAAAAATTAAAACATGTTTTCAATTCTTGTGAAGTAGGTTTATCTTCTGGGGGTACACATTTAAGAGCAGTAGTTAAGTACATATTTTGAAGTTCCAAACCGTCACCTCTATCTACTGAATCTGGTTGGTTTGCAAATCCAGTTTTATATAAACAGGAAAATAAAAAATCTGCAGATTTATCCCCTGTAAAAACTCGACCTGTTCTATTGCCTCCATGCGCTGCTGGCGCAAGACCTACCATTAATAATTTAGCTTTTTCATCTCCATAGCCAGTAATGGGCTTACCCCAATAACTTTGATCAATATATTGTTTTCTTTTTTCTTTAGCAATTTTTTCACGGAAGTTAACTAAGCGTTCACACTTTCTGCAATGAATAATGGATTTGTTTAAATTACTTAATGTCATTTGGAAGATATATATTTATATTACAGCTCTGTGATTAATGAAAGAGCTAAAGCTATTCTAGAATTTTGTTTCATCAAAACTCCACTTGAACAGTGGTTTAAAAAAGATGATGAATTTGATAATATATTGAAAAGTCATTTTATGGATGATTACATTAAGGCTATTAATAATGAGTATGATAATTGGAGAAATGATGCTGAAGAATGTGTAGCTTTGATTATATTACTTGATCAACTATCAAGAAATTTTTTCAGAAATAATTCAAAAGCTTATGACCAGGATACTAAGTGTGTTTTAATTGTTAAAGAAGCAATAAATAAAAGATATTTAGATAGCCTAGAAATTGATAAAATACATTTTTTATTACTGCCATTAATTCATAGTGAGGACATCATGGATCATGAACTTGGTCATAAATTAGTCGATCAATATTTAAATAATCATCCAGAATATACTAATATAAAAAAAGCTTGGAATGATCATAGCGTGGCAATTAAAAAATTTGGAAGGTATCCGCATAGAAATAAAATACTAAATAGAAAATCAACAAATGAAGAAGAGTTATTTTTAACACAACCGAATAGTTCTTGGTAAATTAAGATATGCTTTTAGAAAGAAATTTTTCAGATATTTTAAAACAACTTCAGTTTAAAAAAGGGAAAATTAAAGCAATTCTTGATACAGATACCTACAATGAAATTGATGATCAATTTGCTTTAGTGCAAATGTTGTTTTCAAAAGAAAAAATTGAAGTGCAAAGTATAAATGCCGCTCCTTTTTCAATGAATAATCGTTCGGATAATCCAAAAAAGGGAATGGAGCTTAGTTATGATGAAATCTTTCGATTGTTAGAAAAAATAAATTTTAAAAAAAATAATTTTGTTTTTAAAGGATCAACAAAATATGTAGGTTTTGAAAAAAAACCAATTAATTCGCCTGCAGCAGATAATATCATAGAAAGTGCTTTAAAATGTTCTGAGGAAGATCCTCTATACGTATTGGCTATCGGCGCTATTTCAAATGTTGCCTCTGCTTTGTTAAAAGAGCCAGAAATTATAAAAAAAATTGTTGTAGTTTGGTTGGGAGGTAACGCGCTTTATTGGCCACAAAATATGGAATTTAATCTAAAGCAAGATATTGGAGGTGCTCAAGTTTTATTTGATAGCGGCGTTTCTCTGGTTATGGTTCCTTGTAAGGGAGTAACTTCGCATCTTATTTCAACAGTTCCAGAAATAGAAAAATACATCGAACCTCATGGTGAAATCGGTAAATTTCTTGCAATGCGATTTAAAGAGTACAATAGTATCCATAAAGGTTGGTCAAAAGAAATTTGGGATATGGCAGCTGTTGGTTATGTCTTAAACGAAGACTGGGCACCAACTAACACAATTCCATCTCCAATTCTTTTAGATGATATGAAGTGGGCTTCAGATAAAAATAGACACCCAATTAAAATTGTCTATGAAATAAAAAGAGATCCTATTCTAAAAGATTTCATTCAAAAATTAGAAAATTTCAATAATAAATAATTATAATAAATGGTCTCGTGGTGAAATGGATATCACACGTGTCTTCGGAACATGGATTTGGGGTTCGAGTCCCTACGAGACCGCCAATTAAATATTTATTTTTTCTGAATACTTTGAAATTATTAACTCAGCAATTTGAACAGCATTAAGCGCTGCTCCTTTGCGCAAATTATCCGAGACCACCCATAAATTCAAACCATTATCTATTGATTGATCATTTCTAATTCTACTAATATACACTTTATCCTCTCCTGCAATTTCAACAGGAGTTACATAACCCTCATCTTTTCGATGATCAATTACTGAAATACCTTCAGAGTTAGATAATATTTCGTTAGCTTCTTTTTCATCTAATGGTGAGTCAAACTCTATATTTACAGCCTCTGAATGGCCAATAAATACAGCTGTTCTAACACAAGTTGCTGAAACATTAATTCCCTCGTCTAGAATTTTTTTTGTTTCATCAATCATTTTTTGCTCTTCTTCAGTATTACCATTTTCTAAAAAAGCTCCAATGTGTGGAATGGCATTAAAAGCAATTTGTTTTGTAAACTTTTCTTTTTTTAATTCTTGGTTTGCATAAACATTTTGAGTCTGATTAAACAATTCATCCATACCTGTTTTACCTGCTCCAGAAACAGCTTGATATGTTGATACAACAACTCTGTTTATAATTGCTTTTTCATGAAGTGGTTTTAATGCAACAACCATTTGTATAGTTGAACAGTTAGGATTTGAAATAATATTAGTTCTGTTTTCATCATCAAAAAATTCATCAAGTGCACTAGCGTTTACCTCAGGAACGATTAAAGGAATATTTTGTTGCATTCGAAAATGAGAGGTATTGTCTATAACAATACATCCTGTTTTAGCTGCTTTTGGTGCATATTCTGCAGAAATTTTACCACCAGGTGAAAATAGACCAATGTGAGCTTTTGAAAAATCAAATTCTGATAAGTCTTCTACAACAATTTCTTTATCTTTAAACTCTACTTTTTTGCCTTTTGATTTTGATGATGCAAGTAAATATAAATTGTCTATTGGAAAATCCCTTTGCTCTAATATTTGAACTATTTCTGTTCCTACCGCACCTGTTGCTCCTGCTACTGCTATGTTATATTTTTGAGTCATTTAATTTCCAGATAGAATTTTTAATTCTTCAATAACAGCATTACCCATTTCTTGAGTTGAGATAATTTTTTCTGCTCCATCTTTTATATCAGCTGTTCTTAAACCTTTTAGTAATACATTCTGTACAGCTTTCTCAATCATTTGACTATCTTCTTGCATATCAAAACTATATTTCAACATCATAGCAAAGCTCATGATCATTGCTAAAGGGTTTGCTTTAGATTGCCCAGCTATATCTGGCGCGCTACCATGAACGGGCTCATACATTGCTGCTCTAGTTCCATTTTCTTTAACTGGTCCAAGAGCTGCTGAAGGAAGCATTCCTAAAGATCCTGTTAGCATAGCTGCAGTATCACTTAAAAGATCGCCAAATAAATTATCTGTAAGTATAACATCAAATTGTTTTGGATAACGAACTAACTGCATTGCACAATTATCTGCAAGCATGTGTTCCAGATTAACATCAGAATATTCCTTTTTATGTAAATCTGTTACGGTTTGTTTCCAAAATAAACCTGTTTCCATTACATTTGATTTTTCTACTGATGTAACTTTATTATTACGCAACTTTGCTAGATCAAATGCTACTCGTGAAACTCTATTAACTTCTGATGTGGTATATAGTTGAGTATCAACTGCCTTACTTTCAGTCTCACTAATTTTTGATATACCTCTTGGTTGTCCAAAATATACACCACTTGTTAACTCTCTTATTATCAAAATATCTAATCCTTTAACAAGATCAGATTTTAAAGATGATGAATCTGAAAGAGCATCTAAAACAACTGCTGGCCTTAGATTAGCAAAGAGATCTAGGTCTTTTCTTAATCTTAATAAGGCTGCTTCAGGTCTTTTATCTCTTTCTACGTTATCCCATTTAGCGCCTCCCACAGCACCAAATAACACTGCATCACAATCCGTAGCTACTTGCATTGTTTCATCACTTATAGAATTACCTTCTTTATCGTATGCCGTACCACCAACTAATCTTTCAGAAATATCAAAAGATAAAGATTTAGTTTTTTCCATCCAATCAATGATCTTTAATACCTCAGCCATAACTTCATTGCCAATTCCATCACCAGGTAAAATTAAAATTTTTTTATTACTCATTTTTGACTACACTATCCAAGGTTGGATACTGTGTATTTTTTCTTCGTGAACATCAATTTTTTTATTTTTTTGGAGCGTCAAACCAATATCATCCAAACCCTCTAGCAAACATTTTTTTCTAAATGCATCAATTTCAAATTCTATTGTTTTATCATTTTGATAAGTGATTTTTTGATTTTCTAAATCAACTGAAACATCATTTTTATTTTCTGCTTCGTTCATTAATATATCTACCTTTTGTTGATCTAACTTAATTGGCAGTATTCCATTTTTAAAACAATTATTATAGAAAATATCTGCGAAGCTTGGTGCAATTATTGACTTAAAACCAAAATCTAAAAGTGACCATGGTGCATGCTCTCTACTTGATCCACAACCAAAATTTGCCCCAGCAATTAAAATTGTTGAAGTTTTATAAGGGTCCCAGTTAAGAACAAAATCATTCTTTATGTTACCTTGAATATCGTATCTTAATTCATGAAATAAGTTTTTTCCTAAACCAGATCTCTTTATTGTTTTCAAAAATTGTTTTGGAATAATCATATCGGTATCGACATTAATCATTGGTAGTGGTGCAGGGATACCAATTATTGTTTTAAATGATTCCATTTATAAATCCTCTGCTGTTGCAAAAGAACCTTTTATTGCAGAGGCAGCAGCTATTGCAGGACTAACAAGATGTGTTCTACCTTCTCTACCTTGTCTACCTTCAAAATTTCTATTTGATGTTGATGCACATCTTTCTTGCGGTTTTAATTGATCTGGATTCATAGCTAAACACATGGAGCAACCTGGCTCTCTCCAATCAAATCCTGCTTCAATAAAAATTTTATCTAAACCTTCTTCTTCAGCTTGTTTTTTTACTAGACCTGAACCAGGAACGATCATTGAGTCTACAGAAACTTTTTTACCCTCTACAACTTTGGCAACTTCTCTTAAATCCTCAATTCTTCCATTAGTGCATGAGCCAATAAATACTTTATCAATTTTAATTTTTTGTATTTCTTGTTTGGGTTCTAAACCCATATATTCAAGAGAACGTTCCATAGCCTTCTTTCTATTCGGATTACTCTCTTCTTGTGGGTTTGGTACTATACCATCTATAGCAACAACGTCTTGTGGGCTTGTGCCCCAAGTAATTTGTGGTGAAATATCTTCAGCATTAATTAAAATTTCTTCATCATATTTTGCGCCCTCATCAGATGGAAGAGATTTCCAAAATTCTACCGCTTTATTCCAATTATCTCCTGATGGAGCGTACGGTCTACCTTTAATATATTCAAAAGTTCTTTCGTCAGGAGCGATTAAACCAGCTCTAGCACCTGCTTCAATACTCATATTACAGATTGTCATTCTTCCCTCCATAGAAAGAGAGGAAATTGCATTACCAGCATATTCAATAACATAACCAGTTCCACCAGCCGTTCCTATTTTTCCTATGATATGAAGAATAATATCTTTTGCTGTAACACCTAAGTTTAACTTACCTTCAACAGAAATTCGCATATTCTTTGCAGGTTTTTGAATTAAGGTCTGAGTAGCTAATACATGCTCAACTTCACTTGTGCCGATACCAAAAGCTAATGCACCAAATGCTCCGTGTGTTGCTGTATGACTATCACCACAAACTATTGTCATACCTGGCTGAGTAATGCCTTGTTCTGGTCCAACTATATGAACTATACCTTGTCTGCTATCTAATAATGGAAAAAGTGTAACATCAAAATCTTTGCAATTTTTTTCTAGTGTTTCAACCTGAATTCTACTTTCTTTATTCTCTATACCTTTAGATCTATCTGAGGTTGGAACATTGTGATCAGCTACAGCAAAAGTACTTTCAGGCCTTCTAACTTTACGATTATTATTTCTTAAACCTTCAAATGCTTGAGGGCTTGTAACTTCATGAACAAGGTGTCTATCAATATATATAAGACAAGTTCCATCTTCTTGTCTATCAACAAGATGATGTTCCCAAATTTTATCAAAAAGAGTTTTAGGATTATTTATTGTCATCCGATTTATTTTCGGCTGCTTTTTCCTCTTCTTTAGTAGATTCCTCTGCAGCTTCTGCTTTAGATTCTTCTGCTGGTTTGGCTTCTGCTTCTTCTGCTTTTGTCTCTGCTTGTTTTGCTTCTACCTCTTCAGCTTTTGGTTCCTCTGCAGCATTTGTATCTGTATCTGGAGTTTTTGTTTCTTCTACCGGAGGAGCTTCCTCTATATATTCATATTGATCGGCTTCATCTCCCCTATCTTTATCTGCGATCCTTGCTTTCTTTCCAGATAATTCTCTTAGATAATATAGCTTAGCTCTTCTTACATCGCCTTTTCTAACAACTTCAATTTTTTCTACTAATGGACTGAATAAAGGGAATACTCTTTCAACACCCTCTCCATGAGATATTTTTCTCACAGTAAAGTTAGAGTTTACTGAATTATTTTTTCTTGCAATACAAATACCTTCAAACGCTTGAAGTCTCGACTTACTTCCCTCTGTAATTCTTACAGTAACTTTTAAAGTATCACCTGGACGAAAAGCAGGAACTCTTTTTTTTGAAGTTAACTTTTCAATCTGTTGTTTTTCAAATGTCTCTAATAAATTACTCATTTTATATTTCCTTTTTATAAAGATCTGGTCTTAATTCTTTAGTTTTTTCAACCGATTTTTCTTTTCTCCATTTACCAATTTTTTCATGATGACCTGATGTTAAAACATCTGGAACTTCATGTTTATTTCCCTGAATATCTTCCCAGGTTTGCGGTCTGGTATAATGAGGATATTCAAGAAGATTATTAGAAAAAGATTCTTCTAATAAACTTTGTGGCTGCCCTAATACTCCAGGAATGAGACGAATACAACCTTCAACTAACACCTGGGCAGCAATCTCACCACCAGATAGGACGTAATCACCGATACTTATTTCCTGAAAATCAAGAATTTCTATAGCTCTTTGGTCAACCCCTTCAAATCTACCGCATAAAATAAGCATTTCATCATGTTTTGATAGATTATTAAGTTTGGCTTGAGATAATTTCTGACCTGACGGTGTTAGAAAAATTTTGCAGTAATTATCGGTTTTGAAAGTGATTGAATTTAATGCTTTTTCAATCACATCTGGACGAATAACCATTCCAGGTCCTCCCCCAAAAGGTTCATCATCAACACTTCCTCTTTTGTCAATTCCAAAATTATGTAGATTGACTATCTCGAGAGAAAATTTTTTATTGTTTAATGCATTTCCGATTACAGAATATCCTAGTGAACCAGGGAACATCTCAGGATAACAAGTTAAAATTACTACTCTCATTTTAATCAAGAATACCAGGTATTGGATCAGCTAAGATTTCTTTTTTATTAATATTAACTGATAAAATATTTGTTTTATCAAAAGGTATAAGAATAAGTTTGGTATTATATTTGACTTCTAATAAATCACCTGCCCCAAAATTTTGAACACTTAAAACTTTTCCAATACTAGTATTGTCTTTCAAGAAAATCATGCATTCGATTAGATCGTTTATGTAAAACTCATTATCTTTTGTTTTTGGAAAAAATTTCTTATTTGAAAAAATTTTTTGACCTTTAAGCTCTAAAACATCTTCTCTAGAAAAGTATTTTTCAACTTGAACAACACACTTATTATTTTTGAATAAAATATTTTTAAAATTCCAAGCAACTGAACCATCAAAATTATAATAGTTCTTTAAATTTTTAAAAACTTCAAACGAGGTAGTCATCATATTAACTTTTATTTCACCTTTTAATCCTACAGGAGATCCAAACTGACCAACAAGAATAATATCTTTATTACTCAAAGCAAAAATTGATTTTATTCTTTTTTATCTTCTGCTTCTTCTGCTTTTGGTTCTTCAGCAGGTTGTGCATCTTCAGCTGGCTTAGCTTCTGCTTCTTCTGCTTTTGGTTCTTCAGCAGGTTGTGCATCTTCAGCTGGCTTAGCTTCTGCTTCTTCTGCTTTTGGTTCTTCAGCAGGTTGTGCATCTTCAGCTGGCTTAGCTTCTGCTTCTTCTGCTTTTGGTTCTTCAGCAGGTTGTGCATCTTCAGCTGGCTTAGCTTCTGCTTCTTCTGCTTTTGGTTCTTCAGCAGGTTGTGCATCTTCAGCTGGCTTAGCTTCTGCTTCTTCTGCTTTTGGTTCTTCAGCAGGTTGTGCATCTTCAGCTGGCTTAGCTTCTGCTTCTTCTGCTTTTGGTTCTTCTGCTGCAGCTTTCGCAGCTTCTTCTTTTTCTTTAGCAGCAGCCAAACGTTCCTGTGCTTTTTTCTTAGGTAGATGTTTTTTTGTTTTTTCAGTAATAACTGGTTTTTCCATCACACCAAGATTACTAAGAAAAATAGAAATTCTATCTGATGGTTTTGCTCCTTTTGCAATCCATTCCTTAGCTTTGTCTAAATCCATTTTAACTCTATCAGCGCTATCCTTTGGAAGCATTGGGTTATAAGTTCCGATTTGATCTATAAATTTTCCATCTCTCGCTCTTCTAGAATCAGCAACTACTATTCTATAAAATGGTCTTTTCTTTGCACCACCTCTTGATAATCTTATTCTTACTGGCATTTTATTTCCCTTCTAATTTATGTTTGGAGGAAGATTTCCTTGTAATTTTTGCATTAAATCACTGGGAATTCCTCCTTTGCCCATTGATTTCATTCTCTTCATCATTTTTTGTGATTGGAGAAACTGTTTTAATAACCTGTTAACGTCTTGAACTTTTGTTCCAGATCCTTTTGAAATTCTAATTTTACGTGAAGCCTTTATAATATCTGGATCAGCCCTTTCTTTTTTTGTCATTGAACTGATTATAGCTATTTGTTTATCAATCATTGAATTAGAAATTTTATTTTCTGCCATTAACTTCTGTGCCTTTGAAACACCTGGCATCATAGAAAGTAAACCGGAGACTCCACCCATTTTACCCATTTGCTTTAATTGATTGGCAAAATCTTCAAGATCAAATTTTCCTTTAGCGATCTTTTTTGCCATATCTTCCATTTCTTCTTTATCAATATTTTCAGCAGCCTTTTCGACAAGCGATACAATATCTCCCATACCTAAAATTCTTTGTGCAATTCTTTCAGGATGGAAAGGTTCAAAATTTTCTACTTTTTCACCTAGTCCTATAAATTTAATAGGAGAGTTTGTTATCGATTTAATTGATAGTGCTGCACCACCTCTGCTATCACCATCTATTCGAGTTAAAATTGATCCAGTAATATTTATTGCATCACTAAAACTTTTAGCTACATTTGCAGCATCTTGTCCTGTTAGAGCATCTGCTACTAATAATGTTTCGTCAGGTTTAAACTTATTTTCAATTTCTATTAATTCACTCATTAACTTTTTATCTATAACTTGTCGTCCAGCAGTATCTAAAATAAGAATATCAAATAAATTTTTTTGAGCATAGTCTATGGAATCATCAACGATCTTACTGGCTGATGATAGATTGTGATTAAAGAAATCTGATCCGGTTTCTTCAGCTAATACTTTTAATTGTTCTTGTGCTGCTGGTCGATAAATGTCTGCTGATGCTAGTAAAATTTTTTTCTTTGAAGACTTCTTTAACAAATAGGAAAGTTTGGCAATTGATGTTGTTTTCCCAGATCCCTGTAATCCACAAAACAATATTTTAGTTAATTGAGACGAAGATAAATTTAGAGATTTATTTTCTGATCCAAGAATTTTTACAAGCTCATCTTGCACAAGCTTTATGATCATTTGATCTGGCTTAACAGATTTGAGAATTTCTTTTCCTAAAATGTTTGACTTGATGGAATTTATAAATTCTTTTACTACAACTAAGGAAACGTCTGCCTCTAACAGAGCAATTCTAATTTCACGTAATGTAACTTCAAGATCTGTTTCTGATATAACAGCCTTACCCCGAATACTTTGAACAATTTTTTCAAATTTTGTGTTCAGTGTATCAAACATAAATCTCCAATAGCCTTTTAACTCCAGGGCACGAAACTCGTGGGCTAGAGTACCTATCACAATTGTAACAAGCTCAATTCGTTTACAAATATAGGATTTGTTGGTGTCCCTCTATTAGCTGAATAATTGAAAGTCAAGTATTCTTAAATTTCCCATATTTACTGAGATTTATCGATAAATTAGGTTATAAAACAAATATGCAAAAAGTAGACTTTATAAAGATGCATGGACTTGGGAATGATTTTGTTATCATAGATAAAAGGTCTAACAATATCGCAATTACTGAAGATATTATTAAAAGACTCAGTGACAGAAGAACTGGGGCAGGGTGTGATCAATTAATCACAATTAATAATACAAGTAATCAAAGTGCTGATGCTGAAATTGAAATTTTTAATCCTGGTGGTGATAGAGCCGAAGCTTGTGGTAATGGAACACGCTGCGTGGCAAAAATACTATTTGATGAAGATTCAAATAAAGAAATTTTAAAAATTCAATCTGATGCAGGCATATTAGAATCAAAAAAAATAGATAACAATATAAGTGTCAATATGGGTTCAATAAAAAATACTTGGGATAAAATTCCTTTAAGTAAAGAAGTCGATACAATGAATATACCAATCTCAATTGATGGATATAGTAATGGAGTTGCTGTTAATGTAGGTAATCCACATGTAGTTTTTTTTGGAAAATCGATCAAAGATACAGATCTTAAAAGTATAGGTCCTATAATAGAAAATAATGAGCTCTTTCCAAAAAAAACTAATGTTGAAATAGTTGAAGTTATTAATTCAAATTTAATTGAAATGAGGGTTTGGGAACGTGGAGTTGGAATCACGTTAGCTTGTGGTAGTGGTGCCTGTGCGGCTGTATATGCGGCGTGGAAAAAAGGATTGATTGAAAATAACGCCGAAGTGAAACTTGAAAAAGGTTCACTGCACATAAATATAATTAATAATGAATCTATTATGACAGGACCTGCAGAAATAAGTTATCGGGGTAGTTTAGAAATATAATTTATGAAAAATAAAAACTACGTAGTCAATCTAGGTTGTAGATTGAATATTTATGAAGGTGAAATTATTAAAAACCATCTTAAAACAAATAATTTAAATAATGTTACAGTCATAAACTCATGTGCAGTAACTGAAGAAGCTGAGAAAAAAGTTTCTTATGAAATTAGAAAGGCAAAAAAAAATTTTCCTAATAATAAAATAGTAGTTACAGGATGTGCGGCTCAAATCAATCCATTAAAATATAAAGATTTAAAAGAAGTAGACTCAGTAATTGGGAACACAGAAAAATTAGAAACTTTAACATGGAAAAATATCGATCAGTCTAAAAATCTTAAAGTAGGAAATATATTAGAAGAAAGTAAAACAGTACCTAATTCAATTGAAAAATTTGAAGGAAAATCGAGAGCTTATATTGAAATACAACAAGGTTGTAACCATCGCTGTACTTTTTGTATTATTCCATTTGGCAGGGGCAATAATAGAAGTGTACCTGCTGGAGAGATAGTAAATAAAATAAAAAAAATTGTTAGCAATGGATATAATGAAGTAGTCTTAACAGGAGTAGATATAACTGATTATGGAAAAGATCTTCCAGCAAAACCTACTTTTTCTAATTTAATTAAAAGAATTCTAAAATTAGTACCTGAATTAAGACAACTGCGTTTGTCTTCAATTGACTGCGCTGAAATAGATGAAGATTTTTGGGATGTTTTAAAGGACGAAAGATTGATGCCTCATTTTCATATAAGTTTACAAGCTGGAAACAATTTAATTTTGAAAAGAATGAAAAGAAGACATTCAAGGGAAATGGCAATTAATTTTTGTAAGAAAGTTTTATCTATTAGGAAAGATGCAACATTTGGTGCTGATATAATTGCCGGTTTTCCAACAGAAACAGAAACGATGTTTCAAGATTCAATTAAACTAGTTGATGAGTGTAATTTAACTCATCTTCATATTTTTCCTTATTCACCAAGAGAAAACACTCCTGCATCTAGAATGCCTCAAGTTCAAAAAAATATTATCAAAGATAGAGCAAGAAGACTTAGAGAAAGAGGTATGGAAAAATTAAAACAACATTTAAAAAAAAATATTGGAAAGAAGGAACAAATTTTAATTGAAAGTAGAAAAGAAAATTTTTCACTTGGAAAAGATCAGCATTTTTTAAAAGTAAAACTTAAAGAAGGGTTTAAAGAGGGAAATATAATTTCCTGTATATACACAGGCGTAGAAAATGATACGTTATTAGCAAGAATAGCATGAGTTTGTTCTCAATATTTAAAGATAAGTTAAGCAAAACCTCAAATATACTTTCTTTTAATATTGTAGAGATTTTAAAAAACAAAAAAATAGACGATTTAACTTTAGAAGAATTAGAAAATGTTCTTATTTCATCTGATATTAGTTTGGATGTTGTAAATCAGCTAATAGATTCTATAAAAAAAATAAAAATTTCAAATGATGATGGAATAAAAAATGTACTAGAAATCTTAGCTCAAAATATAGAAAATATATTACTTCCAAGAGAACATGTTCTGATAAATGAAAAAAATGATGAAAAAAAAATATTAATTTTTGTTGGGGTAAACGGAAGTGGAAAGACAACCACTATTGGTAAAATTGCAAATAAAATTTTATCAAATAAAAAAATTCTGATTGCGGCTTGTGATACATTTAGGGCAGCAGCTGTTGAGCAGTTGGAAAATTGGGCGAAAAAAAACAATAATGGTTTTATTGCTGGAAAAAGTAATCAAGATCCAGCAAGCGTAGCGTATCAGGCAACTGAAGAATTTGGAAAAGAAAATTATGATTTTTTACTTATAGATACTGCTGGAAGATTATCAAATAATACTAATCTCATTAATCAGCTAATTAAATTGAAGAATGTTATCTCAAAAGTTAATTCCTCTTTTAATATTGAAACTGTGTTAGTTTTAGATGGAACGAATGGTTCGAACATGATTAAGCAAGTGGAAATCTTTGGAAATGAACTTAATGTATCAAGCCTTATAATAACTAAATTGGATGGAACAGCAAAAGGAGGAGCATTAATTTCAATTGCAAATAAATTTGAAATCCCTATAAGTTATGTTGGTCTTGGAGAAAGTATTGAGGACCTTGTAACCTTTAATTCTCAAAACTTTGCTAGGTCTATTTTAAATCTAGAAGAACAAAAATGAAGTCAGTTTATAAATTATTAATTGATATAGGACCGCTTGCAGTATTCTTTATTTTTTATACAAGAAGTGGCCTTCAAGAGGCAATACTTCCTCTTATGATTGCAACTGTAATTTCAGTAATCATTTCATATATACTTGAGAAAAAAATACCAATTATGCCAACTCTTGGGGCTGCGATTGTATTAATATTTGGAGGTCTAACAATTTATTTTGACAATGAAATTTTTATTAAAATGAAACCAACAATAATAAATATGGTCTTCGCATTAATTTTATATGGAGGAGTGATTGTTAAAAAACCTCTTTTAAAGTATCTTTTAGGTGCTGCGCTTAAACTAGAAGAAGATGGATGGAAAATATTAACTCAAAGATGGATTGCTTTTTTTGTTGCACTTGCTGTTTTAAATGAAATTGTTTGGAGAACACAAAGTACTGATGTTTGGGTAAATTTTAAAGTTTTTGGCATCTTGCCAATTACGTTTATTTTTACGATGACACAATTCCCTTTAATTAAAAAATATCAAATTGAAGATTAAGTTAAAAATTGTTTTCTCTTAATGCTATAAATCCTGGTGATTTATTTCCCTCAAGCCACTCTAAAAATGCACCCCCAGCTGTAGATAAATATTTAAATCCATCATTGGCTTTAGCTTTTTTTATTGCTGCAAGTGTATCTCCTCCTCCTGCTAGAGCATCTAATTGAGATTTGCTTGAATAATTTTGTATAATATTTGCAACTGAAATTGTACTTTTATCAAATGGACTATACTCAAATGCGCCTAAAGGCCCATTCCATAAAATTGATTTAGATTTTAATATTTCATCTGAGATTAGTCTAGTTGTTTGTTCACCAACGTCTAATATCATTTGGTCATTTGGAATATTATTGATTGAATAAGTATTAACATTTACTCTATCTTTTATTGTTTTTGAGCAAACAGCATCAATTGGTAAAAGTATTTTGCAATTTTTTGATTCTGCTTTTTTTTGTATCTTTTTTGATAGTTCAATAAAATCATTTTCTACCAGAGAAGAACCAACGTTAAAATTATTTGATAGCAAAAAGGTATTAGCCATTGCACCACCAATCACTAAAGAGTCAAAAATTTCAACTAAATTTTCTAAAACTTTTATTTTTGTTGAAACCTTTGAGCCGCCTATAATGGCTAAATTTGGTTTATTTGAATTTTCTAAAAATTTATCTAAATTTTCAATTACTTTTGAGAAACTTAAACCAGCGTATGAAGGCAAGTATTTAGTAATACCTACTATAGATGCATGATTACGATGAGAGGCAGAAAACGCGTCGTTAATATATATGTCAAAACTAGAAGCTAATAATTTTGAAAAATTAAGATCATTTTTTTCTTCTTCAGCATTAAAACGAATATTTTCTAATAGACAAATTTCACCCATGTCCATTTCAGCAATTTTTGTCTCAATTATTTTTTTCTCATAGTTAGCTAAAAAATGAATTGTGTTTAAATTTAAAAATTTTTTTAATTCTGAACATAAAAACTCAATGGAATATGTTTTATTAACTTTACCTTTAGGTCGGCCAAAATGAGCAATTAAGAATATCTTATTTTTGTTTTTAATTAGTTTTTCTAGTGTTGGCAAAATAGCATGAATTCTTGAATGATCTGTAATTGTCCCTTCCAAAACTGGTACGTTTAAATCAACTCGAACAATTATTTTTTTATTTTTACAGTCTAGATCTCTTAATTCTTTCATTTCTATTCACATGTATATAAAAAAAATGCTAGAAATCATTGATTTTTTTTAAAAATTTGCAGTTTTATCTTTTTTAATACATATATTTAGTATATTAAACCTTTTTTAAGCTACTAAATGTAGTAATGGAGTTTGATTATGCCTTGGGATGATAATAATGTAGCAAAACTTAGAGATTTATGGGACCAAGGTCTACCAACAGCTCAAATTGGAAAATTATTAGGTTTCACCAAAAACGCAGTGGTTGGAAAAGCTCATAGAATTGGACTCGAGAGAAGACCATCACCTATAAGAAGAACAGCTGTTAAGCCTGATCGAAAAAAAGCTAGATCTCCAGTAATGCCAAAATTAAATTTTGAAAGCACCAAAGAACCAGAGATTGTCTCTACAGAACCTGCTGTTTTCCAACCGGTGGTTAAAAATATATTTACAGCTGCTCCAAAGAGAGGTTGTGAATGGCCTGAAGGTCATCCCGATGAAGCTGACTTTCGTTTTTGTGGTAAAGATAGATTTGAAGATAAGCCTTATTGTTTAGATCATTGTGCTGTTGCATATGTTGTTCCTGAAAAAGAAGAAAACGAAAAGACAGAATTAAATAATACGATTTAATAATAATAAAAATTCTAGAAATAAAAATTCTTCCTGTTATCTAATAAAATATGAAAGATGAGAGAATTAATTCTGTATTTACTCCTATTCTGATTGGTGGAAGCTTAATTCTTCTAATAAGTTTTGCAATTCGTTCAACATTTGGCCTATTTCAAATTCCTATTGCGTCTGATTTTTTATGGAACCGTTCAGAATTTTCTCTTGCTATTGCTATTCAAAATTTAGCTTGGGGTGTGGGCACTCCACTATTTAGTGCTTTTGCCGAAAAATATGGCGATAGAAAAGCAATAGCGCTAGGCTTAATTCTTTATGCAATTGGAATTTTCATAAGTAGTACTGCTACAACTCCAGAGGCGCATCAAACTTTAAACCTATTAATTGGTTTTGGGATAGCTGGTAGTGGTTTTGGTCCAATTTTAGCAGTAGTTGGAAGAGCCACGTCTCCAGAAAAAAGATCTTTAGCACTAGGCATTACAACTGCTGCAGGATCAGCTGGACAAGTGGTTGGTCCACCACTTGCTTCTATTCTATTATCATTTTTACCTTGGTCTTCAGTGTTTGAAATCTTTTCAATTATATTATTAATAACACTGATTATTGTTCCAATTTTAAAAATAGAATTATCAAATACAAATATTAATAATGAAAATGAAAAAATTACTAATGCTGTATTTGTTGCATTAAAAGATCCAACATACTCAATGTTGTTCTTTGGTTTTTTTTCTTGCGGCTTTCAGTTAGCATTTATCACTGCACATTTTCCAGCATTTATTGTTGAATCTAGTAGTCCAATTATAGAAGGAAGTTTAATAAGTTTGGTTTGTAGCTCTGTTGAAGGTTTAGGGGCATTATCTATGGCTCTTATAGGTTTGTTTAATATAATTGGTTGTTTGATTGCCGGCGCTTTAGGAAAGAGACATTATAAAAAATATCTTTTATCTTTAATTTATACCGGAAGGACTGTTGCGGCAATTTTATTTATCTTACTACCTATTACACCAACATCTATTGCAATATTTTCAATAGTTATGGGTGCCTTATGGTTAGCAACAGTTCCTTTAACTTCAGGAATTATAGGCCATATTTATGGATTAAAATTTATGGGTACATTATATGGCATTGTATTTTTTTCTCATCAGCTAGGATCTTTTGTAGGTGTTTGGTTAGGTGGTCTATTTTATGATATCTATGGAAGTTATGGTATTGTATGGTGGGTTGGTATAGGAGTAGGTGCCTTTTCTGCAATAATCCATTTACCAATTAGAGAAAAACCATTATCTAATACAAATATACAAACAGCATAATTTTATGGATGAAAAAAAAATTATACGAAACTTAATTATAGTAATTTTTTTCTTAGTTATTATTTATTCATTAGCTAGAGTTGGTGTAGGTTTAGATCTTAGCTTTGGACCTTATTTGAAAGAATAGTAGAATTAGTTACACCATTCTCCTTGTTTAAATATTGGCGTTACAGCTCCATTCTTATCAACACCGTCAACATCAATTTTACCTGAGCCAATCATCCAATCAATGTGTATCATACTTGAATTACCACCTCTTTGAGTGATTTCATCTTTTGATAAGTCTTTTTTTGATTTGAAACATTTTGAATAACATTGACCCAGAGCTATATGAGAAGCAGCATTCTCGTCAAATAAAGTGTTATAGAAAGTTATTCCTAATTGCGAGATAGGTGAACTATTTGGAACTAAGGCTACTTCACCAAGTCTTCTTGAGCCCTCATCTGAATCGAGAACTTTTAATAAAACATCTTGTCCTTTAGAAGATTTTGCATCAACAATTTTACCTTCTTCAAAGCGAACATTAATATCTTCAATTAGTGTTCCTTGATACGATAGAGGTTTGGTTGAGCAAACTTCACCACTAACACGACTAGAATGAGGAGTAGTGAATACTTCTTCAGATGGGATATTTGGATTACAAATAATACCATTTTGGGCTTTTGACGCGCCTCCCATCCACTCATGGTCGTCAGCAAGACCTACAGTTAAAGAAGTTCCAGGACCAGAGTATTTTAAAGAATGAAAATTTTTTGCATTTAGCCAATCTGTTTTATCTCTTAAATTTTTATTATGTTGGTCCCATTCAGCTACAGGATCATCATTGCTAACTCTAGAAGCATGAAATATTGCATCTCCTAATTTTTTAATTGCTTCGCTATCATCAAGATCTGGGAAGACTCTTTTTGCCCATGCTTTTCCTGGCCATGAAATTATATTCCAGTTAATTTTAAATTCAGTAATTCTTTCTCTAGCTGGTTTATATGCAACAGCATTAGCTTTATTTGCACGCGAAACTTTATCAGGATCAATTTCAGATAATAGCATGGGATCATCACCAGCAATAGCCATTCTGGCTGTATTGTTATCAAAAGCTTCACCCATCCCATTATAAAGCCAATTTGCTGCAACATTGAAAGAT
Organism: uncultured Alphaproteobacteria bacterium; assembly: GCA_902615745.1. Classification (GTDB taxonomy): domain Bacteria; phylum Pseudomonadota; class Alphaproteobacteria; order HIMB59; genus CACPNW01. Next base: position 88,838 of record CACMQB010000003.1, read on the forward strand.
TCATCATTTCCATATTTAAATCGAGATAATGTAATATCAGAATCATTGAAAAGTGGGGTCACAAGTCCGGCTCCTTCTTTGTAAGCATATTCAGCTATTTTTCTAACTAAAGGTAAAGATTCTAATGGTGCTGTTATTAAAAGGTTTTGACCTTTTTGAAGTGCGACTCCTCTTTTAATGGATAGATATGCAAGTTTATCAAGATTTTTTGAATCTACTTCGTAAAACATTAATATTATAATTAGTTTTTATATTCTAAAAAGTCTAGAGATTTTGACTTTAAAATTTATCTTTAATAATTTTAGCGAAAGGAACTTAAATATTACAAATTCTTTTATAAAATCTTTCCACAAACTCTTGTTTTTTTCTAGATATAAAAATATCAAATCTAAGCAAAAATAGTAAAATAAGTTATGGATTATGAACTTTTAGATAAAATTAATTTTCCATCTGACTTAAGAGAGTTTAAAAAAAAAGATCTAAAGCAAATCTCAGAAGAATTAAGAGCTAAAACAATTGAGACTGTTTCAAAAACTGGTGGTCATTTAGGTGCTGGGTTAGGAGTTGTTGAGTTAACTGTAGCAATTCATTATGTGTTTAATACACCACATGATAAATTAATTTGGGACGTTGGACACCAAGCTTATCCTCACAAAATTATAACAGGTAGAAAAAAAAATATCGAGACGCTGAGAAAAAAAGACGGTGTATATGGTTTTGTTAGAAGATCAGAAAGTGAATATGATCCATTTGGTACAGCCCATAGTTCAACAGCAGTTTCAGCAGGATTGGGAATTAAAGCTGCAAAAGATATAAATAAAGATAACTCAAAAGTTATATGTGTTGTTGGAGATGGTGCATTAAGTGCAGGTTTAGCTTTTGAAGGATTAAACAATGCAGGTGCACAAAAAAAAGGTTTAATTGTCATTTTAAACGATAACAAAATGTCAATAGACAAACCTGTTGGTGCGATGAGTACTTATCTAACTAGGTTACTATCATCTAAATCTTACTCAAGTTTGAGAAATATTATTAAAAAAATATCTAAAACCTTACCATCAAATCTATCAAAGACTCTTTATAGAACAGAAGAATATTCTAAAGGACTTATCACTGGTGGAACTCTATTTGAGGAATTGGGTTTTTATTATCTTGGCCCAATAGATGGTCACAATATAGACGATATGGTGTCAGTTCTAGAAAATATAAGAGATAACAAATTTGATAAACCAGTTTTTCTTCATTGTATAACCAAAAAAGGCAAAGGATATAGTCCTGCAGAAAAATCAGAAGATAAATTTCACGGAGTTGAAAAGTTTGATATTAACACTGGGAACTCAGTTAAAAAAACAAATTTAAAATCCTATTCAAATGTTTTTGGTGAAACATTATCAAAACTTGCCGAAAATGATGAAAAAATTGTAGCAATAACAGCCGCTATGATGTCTGGAACAGGATTAAAATTATTCCAACAAAATTTTGAAAAAAGATTTTTTGATGTGGGTATTGCTGAACAACATGCTGTTACAATGGCAGCTGGATTGGCGACAGAGGGTTTCAAACCTTTTGTTGCAATTTATTCAACTTTTTTGCAAAGAGCTTACGATCAAATCGTACATGACGTGGCTATTCAAAAATTACCTGTTAGATTTGCAATTGATAGAGCAGGTTTAGTAGGATCAGATGGCCCTACTCATGCTGGTTCATTTGATATTACTTATTTAGCCACATTACCAAATTTTATAGTTATGGCGCCTAGCAACCAAAGAGAGTTATCTAGTATGATAGAGTTATCTTGTGAGATTAATGACACACCATCTGCTTTTAGATTTCCAAGAGGAACAGGATCAGAAGAACTATTTAATAATCAACCTACAGATATCAGCATAGGTAAGGGATATATTCTAATTGAAGGTAATGATGTTGCAATCTTAAATTTAGGAACCAGACTTGAAAAATGTATTGAAGCTAGTAAGTTTCTTAATCAAAATAATATTTATCCTACTATTGCAGATGCAAGATTTGCAAAACCATTAGACACACAATTAATTGATGACTTATTAAATAATCATAAGTATATTTTAACTATAGAAGAAGGTTCTATAGGTGGATTTTCATCTCATGTTTTACATTATGTCCATAATATAAGATCAAAAAAGGACAATATTGTGATAAAAAATTTAATTTTTCCAGATCGTTTTGTTGAACATATGACACCGGATGAGCAATATCAAGATATTAAAATGGATACGGAATCAATAATCAGAAAAATTAATAATTTTTATGAAAATAAAATTGTTGATATAAAGAATTTTAAATCAAAAGTTTAATTCTTAATAAAAAGTTTTATTGAAATTTAAAAATGAAGAAAATTAAAATTTTACACAAAAGATTTTCTAAACCGATAAGCTGTTTGACTGCATACTCTCCATCAATTGCAAATATTTTAGATGGAAAAATTGATTTAATACTAGTTGGAGATTCTATAGGTTCAACACTCTATGGGATGAATAATACTCAAGGAGTTACTATGGATATGATGAAAAATCATGGAGCAGCTGTGAATAAAGCAATTAAGAAAAGCTTAAAAGTGTTAGATATGCCTTATAAAACATATGATAATAAAATTGATGCATATAAAAATGCTAAAATACTTTTAAATCACTGTAAACCTGATTTATTAAAGATAGAAATTAGTAAAAAAAAATTAGTTGTTTTAAAACACTTAGTAGATAAAAAAGTAAATGTTATTTCTCATATAGGAGTAACACCACAAAGTTATAAGAATTTTAATAAAATTAAAGTTTTAGGAAAAACTAATATAGAAAAACAAAATTTGTTAAAGTTAGCAAAAGATTCTGAAGCACTTGGAGCTAAAGCAGTATTGTTAGAGTGTGTTACAACCGATACAGCTAAACTAATTACAGAAAGTATTTCGATACCTACAATAGGTATAGGTGCTTCAAAATATTGTGATGGTCAAGTTTTGGTATTTGATGATTTAATAAATCTAACTACAAATGATAAAAAACCAAAATTTGTAAAAAATTATTTTGATTTTAATAAAGTTGCAAGCAATGTAGTGAAGAAATATAATCGAGAAGTTAAGCTTAAAAAATTTCCTAGTACTAAATTTACTTACAATTAATCTAAATCTATAAAACTGTTATTATTATCTAAAAACTTGATTAAACCAGAATTAATTTGATACCACAAACCAACTACATTCAATTTATTTTCATTAATTAATTTTTCTATAAAATCATATTCACGTAAATTTTTAATTGATTGTTTTATATTTTCCTGTTCAAAAAAAGTTATTTTTTCAGTTTCTGAAAAATCATTAGGGATACTGTTGTAAGAATCTTGTAAACAACCTACCCATTTATTTATGTATTCAAAATCATTAATATTTTCTTTATTTAATAATGTTTTGTAAGAATACTCAACTCCACCACAATTAGAATGGCCTAAAATAATTAAGTTTGGAATTTTTAGAACTTTTAATGCGTATTCTATAGCGGATAATGTTTGTATATTTTGATCCTTATCATCTTTGGAAGGTACTATATTAGCGATATTTCTATGTATAAAATAATCTCCAACACTTCCACCAAATATCGTATTTTCAAGAATTCGTGAATCACAACAAGTAACAATCATAGCAATAGGTTTTTGTGGAGTTTTAGAGGCTTGTTGGTAAATTTCTTTATAATCTTCAAAGGTATTCTTTTTCCAGAATTGATATCTTTCAATTAAAAATTTTGGTATTTCCATAATATTATTATTTTTGAGTTTATTTATATATCAAAATTATATGAAAAAGGAAATTAGTAGAAAATTCTGCGTGGCTCCAATGATGGGTTATACAACACCGTATGCTAGGAAACTTTATAGAATTTTATCTAGTAATAGTTTTTTATTTAGTGAAATGATAGCAACAAAGTCACTTATTCATTCAAAGAGTAGAGAGAATATTATTGATAATGACTTTAATAATCCTGTTGCTCTTCAAGTAGGCGGTTCTGTAATAAACGAATTAACTAAATCTTCAAAAATAGCTATCGATTACAATTATGATGAAATTAATTTAAATGTTGGTTGTCCAAGCAAAGCAGTACAAAAAGGAAGTTTTGGTGCATGTCTTATGAGAGATAAAATTCTTGTTAGAAATTGTATTGAAGCTTTACAAAATGATAAGATTGAAGCTACATTAAAATGCAGATTGGGATTAGGTAAAGAATTAAACTATGAATTCTTTGAAGAGTTTATCGATGAGATTTCAAAAACTGGAATTAAATTTATTTATGTTCATGCTAGAAATGCAATTCTAAGTGGTATTAGTCCACAAGGTAATAGAACAATACCACCGCTTAATTATGATTTTGTAAAAAAGATTAAAAATAAGTATCCCAATATAACATTTATCCTCAATGGAGGTATTGATAACCTTGATCAAGCAAAGAGTCTATTAAAGGAATTCGATGGAGTAATGCTTGGAAGATTAATTAAGAATAATCCTTTTGTATTAAAAGAGGTTGATAAAATAATTTTTAAAGAAAAAGATAAATTAATTGATGAAACAATAATTAATAATTATTTTGAATATATAAAACCAAAATTAGGTTTTGAATCTATGTTTAGATTATTAAGTCCTCTACTTAATATCTTTTTTTCAGTTCCTCATAGTAAAACTTATAAGTCTAAAATTAACAACTATATGAAAGAACAAAAAATTAATTTAATTGAAGATTTATTGATAAAATTTGTTAGTGAGAAAAATCTAAGTTAAATTTTTTAGTAAGGTATATGATAAGAAAAACTAAGAATTTCAACTCCAGGATTTTTATCACCTAAATTTGCATTTGAAATGTGGCTAAATGAAATACCAATTCTATTTTTATTCTTTAATTCATAACTTACTTCAAATGAAGTTCTAAACTGCAGATCGTTTCCTAATTTTTTTCCAGAACCATTATCATAAATACCAGCTCCAAAACTTGGTGTAAAAAAAAATTTACTTTTATATCCTTCAAATAATTCACCAAGATTATCTTCAAAATAGACACCAGTTAAAAAATAAGAAGCAGAGTCGTTAGTATATTCAACACCGAAAAAAGGTTTCAAGAAAAAAAAATTATCTTCTTCTGGTCCAATATCTAGTAATGATTTATCACTTCTGTATTCATACCTAAAATCTAAAGCTTGATTTTTTTCTGAACCATCAAATTTTACATCATATAAACCTAGTCCAAAAACATTTGAACCTTTGCCGGTTAAAGAGCTTGAAAAAAAAATAATTATTATTGGAATTAAAATTCTCATCGTAATATTATATTATAATTATTTGATTAAGCTATCAAATAAAAAATTCTCTATTTTGCTGAGATATATCTAATAAAGCTTTTTTTAATTTTTCTAGTGCTTTAGTTTCAATTTGTCTTACTCTTTCTTTGCTTATTTTTAATTGTTGCCCAAGTTCATCTAATGTAATGCTTCTCTCTCGAAACTTTCTAAGACGAATAATTGTTTTCTCTCTGTCATTTAAAGTATTAATTGCTTGGTTGATAAAATCTTTTTTTATATTTTTATCATTAAAATCTTCATATGTTTCTTCAGGATTTTGACGTTCGTCTGCTAGCAAACTCATCAGATCATTTTCTGTTTCGTTGTCGACTTTTTGATTTAGATGCACATCTCCACCTGTAAGTCTTGATTCCATATTTTGCACTTCTAAAGATTTTACATTAAGCATATTAGAAACTTTGTTTATTTCTTCTTGACCCATATACTCCCTAGAAACACTATTAATTTGTTGTTTAATTTTTTTAAGATTAAAAAACAGAGCTTTTTGAGATGCAGTTGAGCCTGTTCTAACTACAGACCAGTTTTTTAAAATGTAATCTTGTATAGACGCTCTTATCCACCAAGATGCATAGGTGGAAAGTCTAAAATCTTTGGAAGTATCAAATTTTTCGAGGGCATGCATTATACCAAGAACACCCTCGTGAATAAGATCGTCTATTGGCAAACCATAGCTAGAGTATTTTCTGGCATAAGAAACTGCAAGTCGTAGATAAGAATTTAGAATTTTTTGAAGTGATTTTGGAGTTTTATTATCTCTCCAATCATTAATAAGAAAAAATTCTTCATCTTTTTCAAGAATTGCTGCTTTTTTTGATAATTCTATAAGATTACTAGAAAAAAAATAATTTTTTGATGTCATATATTATTATACGTAAAATTATTAGATTGGATCAGTTATTTTCAAATAAATCTAAAATATCCCCATTTTCTGCGAAAATTCCACATAGAATACTTTTATTTGATAATGGTTGTTTAAATAAAGTACAGACTACATTATTTTTTGATATTTCTAGTTGATTTGAATGTTCTGATTGATATCCCCTCACAATTCTTAAAAAAGTTTTATACGGTTTTTCTATTTTTGAAAAATTTTGAAAACCCCACCAAAAGCAATCATTTTGAGCTGATAGAGGTCTAGTGATATCAACACCCCTGTTAACAAATAATATTTTTTTTGTATGAGAATATGCAGCATGCTTTAAATTTAGAAAATATTGAGTATGACCTGGATTTTTTTGTAAAACTTTATTCAAATTAGAAGTCCATTTTGAAATATTAATTGTTCCAGATGAAGCTATGTGTTTTACTTCTTGTTCTGAAAATCCATATGATTCAATTGTTTTATTTACTCCATGATCAAACATCCAGTCTATGATTTCATTAGGATTTGGGGCAAGTTGTAATTGTAACAATTTACTAAACATTTCTTCTTGAGCTCCTCTTAGAAAAATAATTGAATCAGGTTTAAGTTTAAATTTTGACATTAAATTAAATCTTAAATCAATAACACTATTTAATGTTTCCTTTGAATTATCGCCAAGACCTATTATATTTCCAAGAAAAATAAGTTTGTCGTCTGATTCAAAATTATTTAAAATAAATTTTTTTATTGAAGTAAAGGATTTTAAGTTTGAATGAATTGAGCCTATAGCCCATATTTTGCTAAATTTTTTTAATTCTATAAAATTACTGCTGGTTTCCAAAATATTATTTATTATTCAATATTTGTTCTATTTTTTCTGTTGATTGAAAATAATCAGTTTTTTCAACCGCAGCAACTTCGCGAGCTAAACGCTCAATTGCAATTTGAAACATTTGTCTTTCACTATAAGATTGTTCCGCTTGACTACTTTTTCTAAACAAATCTCTTACAACTTCAGAAATTTTTATAGGGTCACCAGAAAAAATCTTTGTTTCATATTCTTGTGCTCTTCTACTCCACATAATTCTTCTTATCTTTGGTTTAAGTTTTAAAGTTGAATAAACTTGTTCTATAATTTTTTTTGAGGAAATTTTTCTTAATCCAACTTCATTTTTTTTGTCAAGAGGTACTCTTATTATTAGTTTAGATTGCTCCATTTTTACAACATAAAAGCTCGTCTTAATATTTGATATTTCCATATTTTCAATTTTTGCAATCTCTCCAACACCATGCTTGGGATAAACTACAGTTTCACCTATTTTAAAATCAGAATTTTTTTTTGTTTTCATTTATCTTCCTGGTTTTTCACTAAAATGTTTATTAAATTTATCTTCAACATTTTGCCATTTTTCTGCATCAGAAGGTGGGTCTTTTTTTTCACTTATATTTGGCCATATTTCTGAATATTTTCTATTAATTTCAGCCCACTTTTCTATTCCATCTTCTGTATCTGAGAAAATGGCATCAACTGGGCATTCTGGCTCACAAACGCCACAATCGATACACTCGTCTGGATGGATTACAAGCATATTTTCACCCTCATAAAAACAATCTACTGGGCAGACTTCTACGCAGTCCATATGTTTACATTTTATACATTTTTCATCAACTATGTAGGTCATATTATTTAAGTATTTTATCTAGAGCTCTTTTCTTAGCATTTCCAGAACTCACGTCATTTATATACAGTAATCCAGCAAGTCTTCTAATCAAATTTGACTCAAAATCATGTATTTCTCCATCAGATAATACAATTTCCCATAAAGCTTCAACAAGAAGCAATTTTTTATCTGCAGTGAAATTTTTATTAATAAATGAGGTGTAGTGGTGAAGAGATTTAGAATTATTTTTATTCTTTATAGCTTCATCCAAAACCAAATTTACTTCATTTGGATCTTCTTCAAAAATATTTATTAAACTTGATTTAATTTTATTTAATTCATTTTCATCAATTTGTCCGTCAGTATATGCTGCCTCAATCATCAATCCACATAATAATTCAAGATTTTTAGTATCTCCTTTTTCTTCTATAGAACTTTGATTATTTAAAATATTTTTTAATAAATTTATCAATTTTTACCTATTATTCATTTAAAGAAGTTTTTCTAAGACTGCAAAGGGAGAATTAGGGTCTTTTTTAGTTTCATTTATTTTAGTTTTTTTATTATTTATTTTTACTTTATTTTTTTTTGTAATTTTTTTAATTTCTTTTTTATTATTTTTTAAAAAATATAACTTTTTTTTATCATATGTAGCTAAATAATCGTAACCACAAAAAACCATAATATCTTTAAGTTGATCACTATTACATCCAATTGGGTTCATCAAATCAGAAGATTCCAAAAAAGGACCTTTTTTTATTTTTTGCCTTGCTAAGAAAAAAATTTTTTCAAATACATCAATTCTAAATACGAAACCTTTAATATTGATATAACCAATAGATTGCCAATAATTATCGGGCATTTTAATCTCTGATATAAATGATACTCTTCCATTTTGTGGTAATGGTAAAAAATTATCTAATTCACTTTTGTAGAAAGTTTTCCATAAAATTGCACAAAACTCCAATGGTTTTTTTTTTAATAAATTTGGTATAAAAAAATATTTTGCTCCAATCCTAATACCAAGTTTCGAAAGTTGAAGTTTACTCTCTTGTGAAATTGTTTTTAAGTTATATTTAAATGTTTCAACTGGATAGTTTCCAAAATTCTCTAAACAGTTAAAAACAATTCCTCTTATTTCTGAATTCATTTCTTCATCTAAGTTTTTTGTAAGAGGATGAATTGTATCATTTATTTCATTGTCTAACCATTTTTGAAGTTTTGCAGATATCAATAATTTATTTTCTGAAGATAAATATTCAGAATTTAAAGCTTCGGCAAAAGGTTTATAAATTGATCTACCTTTTTTTATTTTTCCAATTGCTTCTTCTCCCCAACAAATTAAAGTTTCATCTTTAATTTTAGATTTACTAATATCCTCAAATCTAATCGATTCTAATGGTGCATTCAAAAAATTATTTACTTTTTCATCAATCATTTTTCTTACAGATTTTTTTATATTACTAATCGAAAAAAGGGATTGTGAAAATATTTTTTTATCCTCAATAAGATCAAAACCCCTAATAATTCCATATTTTGTATTATCGAGATAAATTTTATTGTCATTTTTAATAAGAATATCTTCGACATCTTGAAATGTAGGTTTGCTAATGAAATATTTAGATGAGTAGTCTATAAATTTTTTTGTAAGACTTTCATGTAATTGATCTGATAGATTATTTTCTATTTGATGAGTTTTTTCTTTCCAAAAATATTTCTTTTTGAGCCAGTCATGATTATTAGAAATATATGTCCAGGTTCTTATTTGTGAAATTTTTATTGATAACTCAGGTATACCTCCGCCAAAGTTATCAAGTCTACTTACTTTTTTATCTATCCATTCTTCAGGTAGTTTGTAATTGTTTTCTATTAATGTAAGAAATATATCTTTTAAAAGTAATAAGTAATTATCATTAAATAATTTTTCAAAATCTGGTATTTGGCAAATATCCCAAAGTAATTTTAAATTTAATTTTGATTCTAAATTATTTCTTATTTCTTTATCATCTATTAAAGAACGAAAATTAATTTCATCCAAAGCATTTTTTTTATGAATAAAATAACTTTGTATTGGATATTTTTTTAATGATGATAATAATAAATCAATAGAGTCAAAATTAAGATCGCTATTTCTCCAATAAATCTTTTGAATACTATCAAAGTTATGATTTTCTATTTGCTGTATTACCAATGGATCTAAATTACCAGCTTCTTTTGTATAACTGAAAGTTCCATTTTTTTTATATCTACCTGCTCTACCCGCTATTTGACCAATTTCGTTAGGAGCAAGATTTCGATTATATCTGCCATCAAATTTTTCTAATGATGAAAAACTTACATGATTTATATTTAGATTCAAACCCATTCCAATAGCATCTGTAGCTACCAAGTAATCAACGTTTTTATTTTCATATACCTCTACTTGAGCATTTCTAGTTCTTGGGCTAAGTGAGCCTAAAACAACTGCGGCTCCACCTTTGTGAGTTCTAATATTTTCAGCAATTTCATAAACTTTGTTTATATTGAATGCAATTATTGCAGATCTAGGCTCAAGTTTAGAAAAATTTTGCTTCCTTAAAAAAGTAAGTTGTGAAAATCTACTTTTTTTTTCGATAGTAATATTAGGGTAAATTTTTTTTAATATATTTTCTATGTTTAAAGATCCTAAAAATATAGTTTGAAAATTACCTTTTTGATTTAAAATTCTATCTGTAAAAATATGACCTCTTTCATAATCAGCTGCAAGTTGGATTTCATCAATTATTAAACAATCTACAGAAATATTATTAGGCATTGACTCCACAGTACAAAAAAAGTATTTGGCTTCTTTAGGAATAATTTTCTCTTCACCAGTTATTAAAGCTACATTGCTAATCCCAACTCTTTTTACTGCTTTGTCATAATTCTCTCTAGCAAGTAATCTTAACGGAAAGCCGAATACTCCCGAAGAATATGTGAACAGTTTTTCAAACGCTGTATAAGTTTTTCCAGTATTAGTAGGCCCAAGTATTGCTAACAAATTTTCGTCTGCATTAGACATCAAATTATGCAGCTTCTGATATTATTTCATTTAAAACGTAATTTAAAATTCCTCCTGCTTTATAATATTCAAGTTCTTTATTAGTATCAATTCTACACTTTAAATGTATTTTTTTAGTCTCTTTAGAATAAATTTCACAATTAAGAATAGCTCCTGGTTTTATTTTAGACAAACCAAGAATAGAGATGATTTCTTCACCCAAAATATTAAGATTTTTTTTGTTTTCATTATTAATAAATTCAAGAGGTAAAACTCCCATTCCTATTAAATTTGATCTATGAATTCTCTCAAAACTTTCAGCAATTACTGCCCTAACACCTAAAAGTCTTGTTCCTTTAGCTGCCCAATCCCTAGAAGAACCAGTGCCATATTCTTTACCTGCTACTATAACTGTATCAATATTATTCTTAATATATTCTTGAGCCGCATCATATATTGACATTTGTTTATTTGAAATAAAAGATTTTGTGTAGCCTCCTTCCACATTATTTAGAATCTGGTTTTTAATTCTTATGTTAGCAAATGTACCACGCATCATAATTTCGTGATTACCCCGTCTGGATCCGTACGAATTGAAATTTCTAGAATTAATTTGTCTATCTGTTAAATAAACACCAGCTGGACTATCTTCCTTAATGCTTCCAGCTGGTGAAATATGGTCTGTTGTTACACTGTCACCTAGTAGAGCTAATATTCTCGCTTTTTTTATATCTTTTAACTCAAATTTATTTTGTGTATCAAAAAAAGGAGGATGTTTTATATAAGTACTAGTATCGCTCCAATCATATGTAGTATCTTTGGAATTGTTAATTGACTTCCAATTATGATCACCTTTGTAAATTTCTTTATATCTGTCTTTAAACATTTCTGGTGTCAAACATAAACTTAGTGTTTGATTAATTTCTTTATTTGTTGGCCATAAGTCTTTTAAAAATATCTCTTTTCCAAATTTAGATTTACCTAAAGAGTCAGTTGTAAGATTAATATTAATATTACCTGCAATTGCATAAGCAATAACAAGGGGTGGTGAAGCTAAAAAATTAGCTTTCACTTCTTGGTGAACTCTACCCTCAAAGTTTCTATTTCCAGATAAAACCGAACAAACTGTCAAATTATTTTTTTTAATTTCATTAGATACCCATTCATCTAAAGGACCAGAATTGCCAATACAAGTTGTACATCCGTAGCCAACAGTATTGAAGCCAAGCTTATTTAAATAAGTAGATAGATCAGCTTTATCTAGATAATCACTAACAACTTTACTACCTGGTGCTAAACTTGTTTTAACCCAAGGCTTAACTTCTAAGCCCAAATTAATTGCCTTTTTAGCAACCAAGCCAGCAGCAATCATTACATTTGGATTTGAAGTATTTGTACAACTAGTAACTGCAGCTATTACAATATCACCTGTATTTAACTTATTTTTAGTTTTATTTGAACTATTATCTATCTTACTAAATTCAATTGGAACCTCTTTCAAAAGAATTTTATCTTGTGGTCTTTTTGGTCCAGCTAAACTTGGTTCAATTGAATTTAATTCTAATAATATTTTGTCTGAATATTCAGGTGCATAATTTGCATCTGCCCATAGAGTTTGCTTTTTTGAATATTGTTCAACAATATTTAGATGATCATTATCTTTGCCAGTTAACTTAAGATAATCAATAGTTTCTTCATCAGTCGGAAAAAAACCACAAGTTGCTCCATACTCTGGAGCCATATTTGAAATTGTAGCTCTGTCAGCTAATGATAAACTTTTTAAACCTGTTCCATAAAATTCTACAAACTTTCCAACCACTCCTTTGTCTCTAAGAATTTTAGTTATAGATAAAACTAGATCAGTTGCAGTAATTCCCTCATTCAATGATCCTTTTAATTCAAAACCAATAACGTCTGGAATATTCATAGAAATTGCTTGACCTAGCATTGCAGCCTCTGCTTCTATGCCTCCAACTCCCCATCCTAAAACAGAGAGTGAATTAACCATAGTTGTGTGACTATCAGTTCCTACTACTGAATCTGGAAATAAATAGTTTTGATTTTCAATTTGTTTAATCCATATTGTTTTAGCAATATTTTCTAGATTTACTTGATGACAAATTCCAGCTCCTGGAGGCACGAGATAAAAGTTATCAAACGAACTTTGTCCCCATTTTAGAAATTCGTATCTTTCTTTATTTCTATCAAATTCTTTTTTTACATTTTCTTTCAAAGCATTTTTATCTTTATAATTATCAACCATAACGGAATGGTCTATAACTAGATCTACTCTAGAAAGTGGGTTTATTTTTTTTGGCTCAATTCCTTTTAATTTTAATGCATTTCGCATTGCTGCAAGATCAGCTACAGCTGGGACACCTGTAAAGTCCTGCATTAAAACACGTGTTGGGAAAAAAGCTATTTCAATTTTTTCATCTTTTTTATTTTTTTCTTTTAAGTAAGGGATCAAATTAGAAATCATCTCTTTACTAATATTCTCTCCATCTTCATTCCTAAGAAGATTTTCAATTATTATTTTAATTGATATTGGAATTTTATTAAGATCAATATCAAAGTATTCTGCTAATTTATTCAAATCAAAATATTTAAAATTTTGATTATTTATTTCAATTATATTTTCAGTATTAAAAGAATTTATATTTTTCATGCTAAATTGATTAATAATTATAATATTTAAATAGTATGAAGATAAATTTTTGTATAGCAAAATGTTTATTTATTATAAGTTTTCTGCCAAAAATATAAAATTAAGTTCCTAATTTTTTTTGTTAATTTTTAAAAAGAAATAATACGAAACTTAAATCAAATTAATTTTTAAATATTGGTATATTGTTGACTTTAACCGTAAGTTTTGGGAATAAATGCATAGCCTTTTATAATTATCGCTTAGGCGATGATGGAGGGAGGTTCCTCCGGGGTAACAAAATACAAGGAGTATTTTATGGCTAAGAAGAAAAAGAAAGCTGCTCCAAAGAAAAAGAAAAAAGCAGCTCCTAAGAAAAAGAAAAAAGCAGCTCCTAAAAAGAAAAAGAAAAAAGCTGCGCCTAAGAAAAAGAAAAAAGCAGCTCCTAAAAAGAAAAAGAAAAAAGCTGCTAAAAAGAAGAAAAAGAGAAGATAGTAATATCTCAAATTTTCAAGAAAACTTTAATTTAAAGTTTTCTTTTTCTTATCTTTTTCAAAAAGATAAAACGGGGTTCTGCCCCGTTTTTTTATTGTTTTAAATCAAAAAGTAATTAGATCTTAATTATGATAATTGTTAAAGATTTAACAGTGGAAAGATTAGATAAAAAAATATTTGAAAATATCAATCTGTCTCTTGCATCTGGAAACATAACTATTTTAAAGGGTAAAAATGGTTCTGGTAAAACTACATTTTTAAAAACAATATTAAATTTAATAGCGCCATCATTTGGATCAATATATTGGAAAGGAAAATTATTAAGAACAAATTTATACGACTTTTATAATAACGTTACATATATTGCTGATAAAACAACTAGCTTAACAAAATTAAGTGTCAAAGATAATATTAATATTTGGAGAAAAATTTTTTTATCGAATATTAATGATTCTCAAATTGAAGTTGCTTTAAAAACTTTAAAATTAGAAAACTATTTGAATCAAAAAGTTACAACTTTATCTTTAGGAGAAACTAAAAAATTAGAATTATTAAGATTAATAATAGAAAACAAAAAAATTTGGGTCCTTGATGAACCTTTATCAAGTTTAGACGATGATTCAATTGAATTAATTAAACAAACTTTTGAAGATCATTGTGCTAAAGAAGGGTCAATAATTTTTAGCTCACATCAGAATCCTGGGATCTATGTAACAGAAGAAATTCATCTATAAAAAATGAAATTTTTAAAAAAAATAATTTTTTTCTATTACAGAGAATACAAATTAAATCTTAGTGGTATTCAAGATATTTTAACCAATATTATTTTCTTTTTTGTATCGATTTTCATATTCATTTTTTCTATTGGCCCAGATAAGGAAACAATTTCTTTCATAGGAGTGGGTATCATATGGACATTATTATTACTAAGTTCAACATTATCTTTAAGGAAATTTTATCAAGAAGACTTTGAAAATGGAAATTTATTTATTATGCATTTAAATGGATTTAGCTTTGGTTTTATTGCTATTTTGAAAACATTTTCACATTTTTTATTTGTGCAGGTACCTTTTCTATTATCAATACCGATTGCATGCATCTTACTAAATATTGCTAATGATAAACTCTTCTACTTATTTGCTAGTTTTAGCATAGGATCACTTATTCTGTCCTGTTTAGGTTCAATTTCATCTTCAATGAACCTAATGAATCAACGAAACTTTCTTTTGGGTAGTGTCGTTGTTATGATATTTAGTGTTCCAGTAGTTATTTTTTCAGTAGGTATAATTAATATGGAAGAAAGCTTTAATTCTCTTATAAATATATTATTTGGAATATTGTTAATTGTTTTTGCTATAAATCCCTGGGCAAGCGGGATGTGTCTTAAACTTTCATTAGAAAATAGTTAATATGAAGTTCTTAGTTAATCCTAGTAAATTTAATGAGATGGCTGATCATTTGTTTAGACCATTACTGATCTTATCTATCATGTTGTTTGCATTAGGATTATTGTTTTCTTTTTATTTATCACCAGATGATTATCAGCAAGGATCGACAGTAAGAATAATGTATGTACATGTTCCAAGTGCATGGTTGGCTTTACTAACTTATGCAATAATGACTCTTTATAGTATTTTGGCACTTGCTTTTAGAATACCCTTTGGTTTTATTTTTAATACTGCAGTAGCTCCGATAGGAGCAGTTTTTACTTTAATATGTATAATAAGTGGATCTTTGTGGGGAAAACCAATGTGGGGTACTTGGTGGGTATGGGATGCTCGTTTAACATCTGTTGCTATACTTTTTATTATTTATCTAATGATTATTTTTATGAATTTATCTTTTGAAAATAGGGTTGTTAGAGAAAAGGTTGTTGCTATATTTATTCTTGTTGGATCAGTAAACCTTCCGATAGTTAAATTTTCTGTGGATTGGTGGAATACCTTACATCAACCTGCAACAATAAGTAAATTATCTAAACCCAGCATTGATCCTACAATGATGACGCCTTTAATTATTATGACATTTGCATTTATATTGATTGGAATAGCAATAGCCATTTTAAGAATAAAAACAGAGATAATTTCAAGAAAATCTTATTTAAGTTAATTTGTGACTTTTGGTCCATTGGATTAAGTATCATTCCTAAGTATTTTTGTTATTAGAAACTATGTATTTTTGGTATATTTTAGGATCTTATATCGCAGCCTTTCTTTTAATTTTTTTATTATTATTTTTTAGTTACTTAAAATTTAGAAGAATAAAAAATAAATGAGCCTACGCTTTCAAAGATTACTACTTATATTGCTTACTTTGGTAATTATGCTGAGTGCAGTCCTACTTATTTTATATAATACAAGAGAAAATGTGTCATATTTCTATACACCATCTGAAATTGATAAATCAGATATCATAATAAATAAAATAATAAGAATAGGTGGTTTTGTTGAAAACAATAGTTTTAATAAAATTTCTTCAAGTTCATTTAAATTTAAAATTACTGATGAAAAAGCATCTATACTTGTTACTTTCAAAGGCATTCTTCCTGATTTATTTAGAGAAGGGCAAGGTGCAGTCATAGAGGGTACTTTTGTTGATAAAAATATTTTTAATGCAACTAATGTTTTTGCAAAACATGATGAAAATTATATGCCGGCATCAATAAAAGAAGATCTGAAAGATACAGGTTATTGGAATAAAAAATATAAATGAGTTCATTAGTTGGTTTTTTAAGCTTAGTTTTTGCGATAGGTATTAATTTTTACTTATTTTTATCTAGATACATATTCAAATTTCAAAAACAGAAATTTAATTTATTTATCCGCTTTTCATCCTTATTAACTTTGTTATCTTTTTTTTCATTAATGTATGCCTATGTGGTATCTGATTTCTCAAATTATAATGTCTTTCAAAACTCTCACTCAAATAAACCACTAATATATAAAATTTCAGGTACTTGGGGGAATCATGAAGGTTCTATGCTTCTGTGGCTTTGTATATTATCTATCTTTAGCTTCTTTTTTTCTTTTACTAAAAATATAGAAGATAACTTTCAAAAATTAACTTTGATTATTCAAGGTTTTCTTCATATTTTGTTTGGTCTATTTATAGTTTTTACTTCTAATCCTTTTCTCGTTAATTCAATATTAGTAAACGAGGGCTTAGGTTTAAATCCTATTTTACAAGATCCTGGGTTGGCTGTTCATCCTCCAATTTTATATGCTGGTTATGTTGGTTATTCTATAGTTTTCAGTATTGCAATAGCTGGTTTATTTCAAAATACAGATGATGAATGGATATATGTTGCTAAAAAATGGTCATTAATTAGTTGGACTTTTTTAACTGGTGGAATAGCTCTTGGTTCATATTGGGCATATTATGAATTAGGATGGGGTGGTTGGTGGTTTTGGGATCCAGTTGAAAATATTTCACTGATGCCTTGGATTGCTGGACTTGCATTAGTTCATTCACTCATGATGGTAAGAGGTGAGCAAGCTATTAAAAAATGGATAGTTTTTTTATCAATTCTTTGCTTTTCATTAAGTGTTTTTGGAACATTTTTGGTAAGATCTGGAATCTTAACAAGCGTACATTCATTTGCAGCAGACGCATCCAGAGGCATATTTATATTGCTAATTTTTTTTATTGTAACTGGATTTGGTTTTTTAGTTTTTTTGTTAAAAGAACCAAAAAAATCAAATGCTTTAAACTTGTTATTTATCAATAAGGTTTCAGCTCTTGTAATAAATAATATTTTAATGATTATAGCTACCTTAACTATTCTTTTAGGAACTATATACCCAATTATAATTGAAGTTTTGTATAATAAAAGAATATCGGTTGGAGGCCCTTATTTTAATTCAACAGTAATTCCTATAATGATCCCTGGTTTTTTATTAATGAGTATTGCACCAATTTTATCCTGGCAAACAAATAAGATAAATAATTCAAAAAAATATGTGCTGGCTTTTATTATCTTAAGTGTTTTAGTTATACTTCAATCATATTTTTTGGATTTTAATACATGGGGTTTTGTTGGGTTACTTTTAGGTTTTTGGATAATATTGGCTTCAATTATTGCTATATTTTCTTCGTATAAAATTAAAATTAACATTAAGTTTTTCAAAATAATTAATCCTCATGTAGCGCATATTGGTGTTGGTATTGCTATAATTGGTATCACTTGTTCTAGTGTTTTTCAAAATGAGCTAGATTTTAACCTTAATGAGGGAGATAAGTTTAATGTAAATGGAAAAATAGTTTTGTTTGAAAAAATAGAAACAACTAATGAGATTAATTTTCAATCTTTAAGAGGAAAATTTTTGTTTGATATTGAAAAAAATCAATCAAAAGAAATAGAGGCTGGAAAAAATTATTATCCAGTGTCAAAGATGATTACATCTGAAGCTGGTATTTTACATCAGTGGAATAAGGATATATATTTTATCCTTGGTGATCAAAAAAATAATGAATGGTTTGTAAAAGTTTTAATTAATCCATTTGTTAGCTTTATATGGCTTGGAGTGATAATAATGATGTATTCAGGTTTAATAGCAGTTTCTAGAAGATGAACAGGATATTTATTTTAACACCATTAATAGTACTTTTAATCATATGTATTTTTTCACTAGTTTATTTATTAAGCGGTAAAGACCCTAATAAACCACCGAGTGCACTCTTAAATAAAGATGTTCCTATTTTTGAAAGTAGTTCTTTGTATAATGAAAAGGATATAATCAAAACAAAAGATATTAAAAATAAGAAGACCTTAATTAATTTTTTTGCTTCTTGGTGTAGTCCTTGTAAAATAGAGCATCCACTTTTTTTTGAAATACGTAAAAAATATCCTGAATTATATTTGTTGGGAATTAACCACAAAGATCCAACTTCGGATGCAAAAAAATATTTAAAGGATGATGGAAACCCATACGATTTTGTTGGTTTAGACTCTGATGGTTTAATTGCATTAGAATTTGGTGTTTTTGGTCTACCAGAAACATATTTAATTAATGAGGATGGTAAGATTATCTATAAATTTATGGGTCCGATAACAATGGATATTTTAAAAAATGAAATTGAGCCGCTTCTATAAATTTTTATATATAATAATTTTAAGTTTTTTGTTTTTTACTTTAAAAATATTTGCAGTTGAAAATATTGATGAGAGAGTAAAAAAATTAACTTTAGAGTTGCGATGCATGACGTGTCAAAATCAAAGCATTTATGACTCAGATGCAGAATTCTCAAATGATATTAAAAAAATAGTTAAAAATAAGTTGAAAGCTGGAGAAAGTGAGCGAGATATTAAGAAATTTTTAGTTGAAAGATATGGTGAATACATTCTTTTTAGACCATTAATGAATTATAATAATATCTTTCTTTGGAGTTTTCCTTTTATATTACTAATAATTGGCTTGTTTTTTGTATTAATTAAGAGCAAACGAAACAAGGTCTGAAACAATTTATTTTGTTTTTTTTTATTTAGCTTATATGGTTCACCTATAATTTAGAAATACTTCTTCAAGGAGGAAACGTGAAAAAAATTTTAATATACTTATTATCAATTGGTGTGTTTGGAGTTGCTTCAATTGCAAATTCACAAACAATCAGAATTGGTACAGAAGGTGCTTACCCACCATGGAATAATCTTAATTCAGCTGGTGAACTTGAGGGTGCTGAAATAGATTTTGGTAACGAAGCTTGTAAGCGAATGGGAGTTACTTGTGAATGGGTAACTCAAGATTGGGATGGTATAATACCTGCTCTTCTTCAAGGTAAATACGACATTATTATCGCTGGAATGTCTATCACTGAAGAAAGAAAAGAAAAAGTTAATTTTACTACTGGATACATGACTGATGGTGCTAGATTTGCTGTTTTAAAAAATAGTGGTTTAGCAAATTTAAATATTTCAGGAATGGCTAAAGTTAATCTTAATAATGCAGGTGGAAAAGAACAAGCTGCAATAGGTCAGCTAATTGCTGCAATGGATGGTAAAACTGTCTGTGTTCAATCTTCAACAATTCACCAAAACTTTTTAGAAAAACACATGTCTGGTGCAGTCGAAGTAAAACTATATCAAGCGGTTGATGATCATAATTTGGATTTAGCTGCAGGGAGATGTGATGCTGTTCTAGCTGACGTCGGATCAATTATTGATTTTATGGAATCTGATGGTGGTGTTGATGTTGCATTTACTGGTCCAACTTTTTCTGGCGGAGTCTTTGGTGATGGTGTTGGTGGAGCTGTTAGAAAAGAAGACACAGAAATATTAGAGATGTGGAATGCTGCAATTACTGAAATGTCAAAAGATGGAACTACTGCAGAAATTACAAAAGAGTGGTTTGGTAGAGATATTTCTATGTAATTTGAATAACTTTTAATTTAAAAAGCGGTCTAACAAGACCGCTTTTTTTATGACTAAAAATTATCCCTCAGAAAATTATTACAAAAATTTAAATTATTACAAAGATATGCATATGAATGGCTATCGTTTAATTGATGGAAGAAAAAGAGATGCGAAAAATGCATATGATGGAAAAAGTACTTTAGCTTTTGCACCAATTATTAAGAAAATTATTACTTATGAAAATATTAACAACATGATTGATTACGGCTGCGGAAAAGGAAATTTTTATAGAAATGATTTTAATCTTGGAAATAAAAAAATACCAGCTCTAAGTAAATTTTGGAATATTGATATTAAATTATATGATCCATGTTATGAAAAATATTCAAAATTTTCAAAAGATGAAACTTTTGATTTAACAATTTGCATAGATGTCTTAGAGCATATTCCTGAAACTGATATAGAATGGATACTTCAAAGATTTTTAAAAATATCAAAAAAATTTATTTTTATTAATGTAGCATGTTATGAAGCGATTGCCTTATTACCTGATGGTAAAAATGCTCACATAAATATTCAAAAACCAAACTGGTGGTCAAATAAAATTGAAAATTTATTAGAAAATCAAAAAGAAGTAAAAGTAATTTGTATTTGTACTATTAAAGATGATGGTAAAGTAAAACATATTCCTTTAGAATATGGATGTAAAATCAAAGACTATTTATAAATGAACTCACTACTGTATTTAATTATTCAAATTATTAACTTATTTCAATTTATCTTGATTGTTTACATTATCTTAACTTGGTTAGTAAACTTTAATATAATTAATACTGGTAATCGATTTGTTTATAGTATCCTTGACACTTTATATAGATTGTGTGAACCAAGTTTAAATTTAGTTAGAAGATATTTACCTAATTTTGGAGCATTAGATTTATCTCCTATTGTTGTTTATCTAGGTTTGTGGTTTATAAAAAGTTTGCTAATTGAGTATTGGCCAAGATAATTATGTCACATATTTTAGATGGAAAAAAAGTAGCGCAAAAATTAAAAGATAGGCTGAAAATAGAAATTGAAAATATAAAATCTAAATTTGATTGTGTTCCCGGATTGGCTGTAGTTCAAGTAGGAAATGTTGCTGCAAGTAGTGTGTATGTCAAGGCTAAAACAAAAGCTGCGAAGGAGGTCGGAATTAACGTTTTTGATCATCACCTAGAGGCGACAACTAATCAAGATGAATTAATCAATTTAATTAATCAATTAAATAATAGTGAAGATATTGATGGTATCCTTGTTCAGCTACCACTACCCAAAACAATAAACGAAGAAGTTGTATTAAATAGTATATTACCAGAAAAAGACGCTGATGGTTTTCATCCTCTAAATGTAGGAAAACTCTCAATTAGCCCAAAGAATGATGAAAATTTAATGATACCTTGTACCCCTTATGGCTGTCTACTACTGCTCAAAGAACTTAATATAGAGTTAGTAGGTAAAAATGCAGTTGTAATAGGAAGATCAAATATAGTTGGAAAACCTATGACTCAATTATTATTAAAAGAATCTTGTACTGTGACAACAGTACATTCAAAAACTGTAGATATTGAAAGTATTTGCAAAAATGCTGATATTCTAATTGTAGCAATTGGTAAACCTGAATTTGTAAATAAAGATTGGGTAAAGGAAGGCGCAGTTATTATTGATGTTGGTATAAATAGAGTCAAAATAAATGAAAAGAAATCAAAACTAGTTGGCGATGTATTATTTAACGACGTAGAACCGAAGGTTAGTGCAATATCTCCAGTACCTGGAGGTGTAGGACCAATGACGATTGCATGTCTCTTAAGAAATACAACAACTTCATGTAAAAATAGATTAATTAATTAGCTAGCTAATTTTATTAATATATTTCAAAAAAATATCTACTGTTATAGATTTTCTAGCTTCCTCACAATGACTACATATTTTTTTATATTCTCCACAGGGAGATAGATCATCTTCATAATATATATTTTCATGAAAATCATAACCAATAGCTTCAGGAGTTATCCAGCCTCCGAAATATAAAACTGCTTTTTTATTTAATGCTGCAGCAACATGACCAAAACCTCCCTCAGGACCAATGTAAAAATCTGCCTCATTTAAAACTGCACATGCTAAACGAAAATCCATGTTCTTTGGTGAAAAGGCTGATATATTTTTTTTACTTTCTTTGTGAACTGATTGGATCACTAAGAAATCTTTTATCAATACATTTATTAATTTTTCCCAATTTTCTGAGCCCCAATCTTTGTTTTGATGTTTAATACTAAATTGCCTATCGTGAATTTTAGTAGATGAAGTTTCTAAAAAAATAATTTTTTTATAATTTTTTTTATTTCTGCTACTCCAAAATTGAATTGCTTCTGTTATTATGTTTTTTGCATCTGTTTTTTCTTTTTTTGTAAAATATATTTCTCCAGGAATAGGTTTAAATTTTCTCCAAATATAATTTGTGTTGGTACTTTTTTCATAATCAATATAAGGCCTATTATATGGGTGATAATCAATAATATGTGTAGGTCTATTTTTTTCAAGATTTCTACAATCTGATATATTTGGATTATTATCATATACAAGTGAATGGTAAGCACTTTTGTTTTTCGCATCACCAATTACAATTTGTCTATCTGGAAATTGTTTTTTTATTTTTGAAGCTAACTTTGTTACCAGTAAATCATCTCCAAAACCCATGAATTAACGATTATTTTTTTTAAGTCTTACTGAGTTAACTTTTATAAAACCTTCCGCATCTTTCTGATTATAATCTCCAACTTCATCAAATGAAACAAGGGAGTTATCATAAAGACTATTATTTGATTTTCTTCCTAAAATAATTACATTCCCCTTATATACTTTAATTTTAACTTTTCCGTTTACCTTCTTTTGCGTAGAATCTATCAAACTTTGCATCGCCATTCTTTCAGATGAAAACCAGAAACCATTATAAATTGTTTCAGCGTATTTAGGCATTATCTCATCTTTAAGATGAGCTTCTCCTTTGTCTAATGTTATGCTCTCAATTGCTTTTCTTGCATGAAGTAGTATTGTTCCTCCCGGAGTTTCATAAATACCCCTTGATTTCATTCCAACAAACCTATTTTCAACAAGATCTATTCTTCCAACACCATGATTACCAGCTATAGAGTTTAAATTAGCCAAGATCATGTGTGGTTTTAAATTTTTTTTATTAATTGAAACAGGATCACCATTTTTAAATTCAATTGTTAATTCCTCTGCTTTATTTGGAGAATTTTCAATACTACTAGTTCTTGAAAAAACATATTCGGGTGGTTCGACCCAAGGATCCTCAAGTAGTTTACCTTCTGAAGAAGTGTGTAAAAGATTTGAGTCTGTACTAAAAGGTGGTTCACCTAGTTTATCTTTTGGAACTGTAATTTGATTTTTTTCAGCGTATTGGATTAAATCATTTCTACTTTTAAAGTCCCAATCTCTCCAAGGTGCTATTACTTCAATTTTAGGATTGTTAGCATAGTATCCTAACTCAAATCTTACTTGATCATTCCCTTTTCCAGTAGCTCCATGTGCTACTGCATCAGCACCAACAATTTTTGCAATTTCAATTTGTCTTTTTGCAATTAAAGGTCTTGCTATAGCTGTACCCAATAAATATGTCCCTTCATAAAGTGTATTGGCTCTAAACATTGGAAAAACATAATCTCTTACAAATTCTTCTTGTAAGTTTTCAATGAATATCTCTTTGACGCCCAAGTTTTTCGCTTTAGACTCAATTGGTGAAAGTTCATCTCCTTGACCAATATCAGCAGTAAATGTAACTACAGGACAATTATATTTGTTTTGAAGCCACTTGAGTATAACACTAGTATCTAATCCGCCAGAATAAGCTAAAACAATTTTTTTAGGCATTTAGCACTCTTCAGTTAATTTATTATAAGCTGCAGTGAATCCATTAAGTGTGTATGTGTCATTTGTTATAGTTCCTCTAGAAGATTCGCCGCTAACTTTAAGCTCAAGACCTTTTTTCATTGCAAAAATAACTTTATTATCTTCTTCTGTCCAAGCGGCGGTAGGCACATCTTTAGTTGTATAAAATTTATATTCTCCATTATCAATATTTACAGTTATATCAGATGGAACTTTATAATTATAACCTGCTTCTATCTGTACTACAGTTTCTGGATTGCCAATGTTTTTATAAACCAAAACGTAGAAGTTTCCTCTCTTCTTATCACTGGGCAAATCTGACTCTATTGCTAAGCTACCAATATAACAATACTCATCAGCTTTCTCAAAAGACCATTTACCAACTTCTAGCGCCATTAAAGTACTAGGAAGTGCTACATATAGCACTATTAAAAACTTAAGAAAAATTTTCATCAATCCCTTCTTTTAGTATATCTTATGCAATTAGTTAAGAGCGTTTAATCAATGTTAGAGTCTTTTTAAATTATGGAAAAATCAAACTTAAATGACTTGATGAAACGGATTCAAAAAGACCGCGACGAAATAGCTTTTTCACAAATTTTTGATTTTTTTGCCCCTAAAGTTAACGCCTATTTTATTCAAAATAGGATCAAGTTTGAAAGCTCTGAAGAGCTCACGCAAGAGGTCTTAAGTACTGTTTGGGTAAAATCAAACCTATATGATTCAACAAAATCAGCACTTTCAACATGGATATTTACTATTGCGAGAAACAAAAAAATAGACTTTTTAAGGAAAAATTCAAAAGTAAACTTTAAAGAAGAAGATATAAGAGAATTTTTGTACCAAGATAGAGAAATTGACCTCATTGAAGAAAATGAGGCAAAAAAACAGATAGAAAGAATAAATAATGAGCTCGATGAACAGCAAAAAATAATGTTAAAAATGAACTTTTTTGAAAACAAAAGTCATAAAAAAATTGCAGATGAGCTTGAAATTCCATTAGGGACAGTTAAATCAAGAATAAGGCAAATTTTAACAAAAATGCAGGAATTCTTAAGATGAACGGAACAGTAGTAAAAAACCAGCTAATATTTGATTTTGCTTCTGGTATATTAGGTCCAGCAAAATCCCTATTTGCATCAACATATTTAGAATTAAATTCAGATGCTTCTAAAATCGGTAGTACATTTGAAAGTATGTTAGGTGAAAATTTAATGGATAACGAAAACATTCATCCTAAAAATTTGAAGTACACAGACTGTATGAATAATGTAAATATTAAATCTGTTTCAAATCTTAAAGATCCTGTAACTAGCTTTTTTGGAAACCTAAATAATTTAGATTGGAAACAAGTTTATAAGGGTTTCAAAGAGTATACTGCATCTATCGATGATAAAGATGAACTGAAATTAATAAAAATGGACCCTGGAGTCTCTGTACCGCTGCACTCTCATGGTGGAAAAGAGTATATATTAGTCTTAGAAGGTAGTTTCTGTGACGAATATGGTAAGTACTCTAAAGGCGATATTCAGATAAATGATCAAAAAATAAAACATACACCAATAGCGTCAAAAGACACAGGTTGTGTATGCTTAAGTATTACCGAAAAAGACGTAATATTCTTTGGTAAGTATGGATCTTTCTTAAACTTATTTACATTTATTAAATCTTTTTTTAAGTAAAAATAAACTCATTATTGTATAACTTCATACGTGTCTAAAATTCACGTAGATTTCGTTAGGGGTAAAAGAGTTGAAAGCACCCATCAAGTTAAGGTGTTAGTAACAAGTGTCGATGGTAAAATTTTATTATCTACAAATAATGATAATGAATTTTTCTTTCCTAGATCATCAATTAAGATATTTCAAGCAATTCCTTTTGCAATGTCAAATGCAATCAAAAATTATAAATTAAATAATAAACATATAGCTTTAGCTTGTGCTTCACACAAAGGAGAAAAATTTCATATAAAAGAGTTAAAAAAATGGATTTCAAAAATAAACATAAAAACAAAAAATTTACAATGTGGTATTCATGAGCCATTAGATAGAAACGCCTCTAAAAAAATAATATATTCTAGAAAAAAATTTAATGAACTACATAACAATTGTGCAGGCAAACACTTAGGGATGTTATCAAGCTGTTTGATCAATAATCAGAGCATTACAAACTATCTTGATTATAATCATGCGCATCAAAAAAATATTAGAAAAATTTTTAATAAATTCACAGAAAGCAAATTATCAAAGAAAAATTTCTCTCTAGATGGTTGTAGTGCGCCACAATACTCATTTAAAATAAAATCTATATCAAAAGCATTAAATAATTTGATTAAGAGTTATAAAAATAATTATGCGTATACTGATCAAGTAAGAACTTTGGTTAATTCAATTTTAGAAAATCCTGAATTTATTGGAGGAACAGTGAGTTTTGATACAAAAGTAATAAAAGCTTCAAAAGGAAAAATATTTTGTAAAAGTGGGGCTGAAGGTGTTTTTTTATTTGTTGATTTCCAAAAGGGAATTAGTGGAGTAATTAAAATTACAGACGGAAATGAAAGAGCTATTCCAATTGCTATACTAAATATTTTTAAAAAATTTAAAGTTATGAGTAAAGTAGAAATAAAAAATCTAGAAAAAAAAGAAAAGTTTGAGTTAAAAAATCATGCAGGTAGAAATATTGGTCGTATCAACCTTACAATAAAATAAAAAATAAAAAAAGGATAATCAAAATCGTTAAAGGTAGCCTAAGATAGTAAAATGCCTGTTTATTTGTTTCGTTTGCAAATAATATAATGTAGTCAAAAAATAACTGAGATAACAAAAATAAAATTATTAAAATAAAAATTATTAAAATATTAATGTTAAGAAGGCTTAATATAATAATTATAACAGCAAATAAGCTAGGCAAAAAACCGTATATTACTATATGAGTGGGCGGATTATTTTTTAAATTCCAGTTTATTGATCCAATAAAAACAATTATAATTAGACTATAGTAAGTAACAAAATTAAGTAGATCTTCTTCCTCAACTACAAAAAAATAGTATTTATCTAAAAAAGTTAAAACATATGGTATTAATCCGAAATATGAAATTAGAAACTGAAAATTAATTTTTTTGGACATTTTGTATGATTGAAAAAAGTATCATTATAGAAATTGAAAAACTTTTAGATAATAAAAAAATTATAGATAGCAAGTTATTATCAGACTCTTTTGGTATTAATTGTTTAAAGATTATTACAAATGACAGTAAGGAGTTTATTGTTAAATATTATTACAAAAATAATGATAAATTTAATGCTATAAAAGCTGAAAAAGATAATCTTGTATTTTTTAATAAAAAAAAGTTTAATTATTTTCCAAATATTATTAACCATAATGATAGATTTCTAATAATGTCATTCATAAGTAATAATGATGATCAACCAGAAAAAACAAATGTTGATTTGTTAAATTCCATAATTTCTATTCATTCAATAAAGAATCAAGATTATGGTTTTGATTTTGATACTCAAATTGGTGGTTTGAAGCAGATAAATTCTAAATCTAAAAATTGGAAAGAGTTCTATACAGACAAAAGACTATCTTACATTTTTGATTTAGTTAACAAAAATAAGCCTATGGATAAATCAATAAATACTAAAATTGATTTATTGATAAAAAAAATGGATAATTTTATTCCAACTAATCCAAGAGCATCTTTATTACACGGTGATTTATGGGAAGGAAATATACTTTTTAAAAATAAAAAATTTGTAGGTTTTATTGACCCTGGATCATTTTATGGTCACAATGAATTAGAGGTTTCTTATTTGAGGTGGTTTAACCCGAAATTTATTGATAATAATTTTTTAAATAAATACAACGATCATATCAAAGTTGATAAATATTATTTAGAATATGAACCAGTTTATCAATTGTATTATTCATTATTAAATGTTTATTTATGGGATAGAAGATATGTTGAGGATGTTCGTAGGTTATTAGATAAAATTAAAATATAAAGATTAAACACAAGGATTAGGATCAGATAAGTGTATGTCCTCAATTTCTTTTAATATTTCTTTTGAAAGCGTTATATCAATACTATCTATATTTTCCTTAAGTTGGTCCATAGTTGTAGCACCTATTATATTGCTTGTAACAAATGGACGATCATTTACAAAAGCGTTAGCAAAGGTTGAGGGTGCTATGCCATGCTTGTTAGCAAGATTAACATATTTTTCAATAGCATTTTCTCCTCTCATTGTATTATGTCTATCAAAACGATTAGCCCATAATGTAAATCTTGTATTAGGTGGATTTTTACCTCCTAAATATTTTCCACTTAATCTTCCTCCAGCTAGAGGTGAATACGCAAGTAAACCACAATTTTCTCTAATTGAAACTTCCGAGTTATGGATATCAAAAATTCTATTTACTAAACTATAAACATTTTGAATAGACATCATTCGGGGAAGATTTTTTTCTTCTGATAATTTCATATACTTCATTACACCCCAAGGTGTTTCATTAGATACACCTATGTGTTTTACTTTTCCTTGTTTAATTAAATCTTGGAGACAAGATAAAACTTCTTCTAACTCCACCCATGAGTCTTCAGGATCATATTCAAAATCTAGTTTTCCAAACTTTGGTACTTTTCTCTCTGGTGCATGAAGTTGATATAAATCAATATAATCAGTTTTTAATCTTTTAAGACTTCCATCTATTGCAGCATTAATATTTTTTTTATCAAAAATGAGATTTGGTCCCCCTTCTCTAATCCAACTATTCCCTTCACTTTTTGCACAAATTTTAGTTGCTAAAATTACATCTTTTCGTTTATTGTTTTGAGCAAACCAATTACCAATTATTTCCTCTGTTTTGCCATAGGTTTCCGCTCTAGTTGGTATAGAGTAAACCTCAGCTGTATCAAAAAAATTTACACCTCTTTCAAAAGCATAGTCCATTTGTTTAAAACCTTCTTCTTGGTTGTTTTGTTCTCCCCAAGTCATTGTCCCTAAACAAATAACGCTTACTTCTAAATCTGTGGTCCCTAGTTTTCTATACTTCATACTATTTTTACAAAATGCCTTGAAATTGTCGGATTTATAGCGATATTAGTAATAATTAAAAGGAGAAATTATGGCTTTAGACTTTAATCAACGATCTTATACTAAATCAGTAGATCAGGCGGCAATTGATGAAGGCTTGAGAGCGTATATGCTTAAAGTCTACAATTATATGACTACAGGGTTGGTATTAACTGGATTTATTGCTTATTTTTTTGGTAAAGCATCAATCATAACTGGAGATAACGGACAAATCCTCGGATATACTGATATTGGGATGCTGCTTTTTGGATCACCTCTTGCTTGGGTAATAATGTTAGCCCCTTTAGGTTTTGTATTTTATCTTAGCGCAAGAATTAATAAAATTTCGGCAAGCGCAGCTCAAATCACATTCTGGTTGTTTGCCTCAATAATGGGTCTATCAATGGCATCAATATTTATTCAATTTACTGGAACCTCCATAGCAAGAGTATTTTTTATTACAGCGGGTACATTTGGAGCAATGAGTTTATATGGATATACCACTAAAAGAGATCTTACTAAACTTGGTGGTTTCTTATTTATGGGTTTAATCGGAATTATAATTGCAAGTATTGCAAATTTTTGGTTTCAAAGTGGCCCATTAGCATTTGCTATCTCAGTTATTGGAGTCTTAGTTTTTGTAGGACTAACAGCATATGATACTCAAAACATCAAAAATATGTATTATGGTGGTGATAGCGAAGAAATAGGATCAAAAAAAGCATTGATGGGTGCATTAAAACTGTATTTAGACTTCATCAATCTATTCATTTTATTACTACAATTATTTGGTCAAAGAAGATAATTCTTTTAAAAACTAAATATCTTTTTATTATACCCAGTCTTTTAAAGTCTGGGTATTTTTATGTCTAACTTAGAAAATAAACTTAAAAAAATAATTAATTCTTTTAATAACATAGATAGAAATCTTGCCTATGAAGATATTAAAAAATTATCAATAAAATATCATAAAAATATTAAAGTTCTAAGTGTACTATCACAGATAGCACAAAAAATAGGTGACGTAGATACAACAATAAATACTTTAAAAAGAATTTTGTTAATAGATAATAATAATATCGAATGTCTTTCTAAAATTTATAAATTATTCTTAACCAAATCCTTATTAGATGAATCATTAGCAAATATTAATTTAATTCTAAGATTAGATAAGGATCATTATGAGGCAAAACGTGATAAGGCTTATATTTATTTTTTAAAAAATAGTTTCGACAGTGCAAAAGAATATATTGACGATATTTCAAAATTGAAAGAGGATGATTTCTTTGGCTATAATATCAAAGGCTTAATATATTTAAAAAATAATAACTTTCATGAAGCAAAAAATTATTTTGAACAAGCAATTAAGATAAATAATAAATATATTGATAGTTATAATAATTTAGGTGTTTGTTTACTTGAATTAGAAAAATTAGATGAAGCATACACAGTATTTAAAAATGCTCATAAAATTCACCCTAATAATACTAAGACTCTAATAAATTTGGGTAATATATTAAGTCTCCAAGATAATATTTTAGAAGCTATAAAAATTTACAATAAAGCATTGTTACTAGATCCCAAAAATCAAGAAATTTTATCTAATATAGCAATATGTTATTGTAGAGAAAATAAAGAAAAAGAAGCTAAAGTTTACTATGATAAAGCAATTAAAATTAATCCATTCGATTATAAGTTAAAATATGCCTATTGTACTTTACAGTTAAAATTAAATAATTTTTCCAATTCGTGGGACTTGTTTGATTCAAGATTATTGATTGAAAAAAATAGAGTAAAATTAAATAATCTTGAATTTGTTAAGGATAACCTTTTTGAAAATTTGAAGGTAAATCCAAAAAATAAATTGCTTATATTAAGAGAACAAGGAATTGGTGAAGAGATTTTGTTTAGCACTGTATATAAAGATATCATTGACAATTTTAAAAATGTTAAAATTGAAACTGATAAAAGACTACTATCAGTTTTTAGTCGATCTTTTCAAAATGATATTTTTGTTGAAGATGGATATTATTCAAAAGACTCAAAAATATCTGAATTTGACAATGTAATATACGCTGGAAGTATGGTCCAATTTTTTAGAAAAAGAAAAACTGACTTTAATAATAGTAATTATTTATTAGCCAGAAAAGATATTGTTGATAAATACAAAGAAAAGCTATCTAATTCTAAAAAAAGACTAAAAGTAGGCATTTCATGGAAAAGTATTATAAATATTTATGGAAACTTAAAGTCATTATCTATTAAAGATTTTGAGCCATTATTTACTAATGATAGACTTATTATAAACCTACAATATGGAAATATTGAAAATGATAAGAGATATTTATCAAGTCAGAAAAAGTACCTAAAAATATTTAATGATTTAGATTTATTCAATGATATTGAATCATGTATGGGTTTGCTAAAAAACTTAGATTTGTTCATAACAGTTAGTAATTCAACAGCTCATTTTGCAGGTGCTCTTGGTGTGCCTACAATATTAATATGTCCCAAAAAATCATCAACGTATTACTATTGGAATACTAGTAGTGGATCATCAATATGGTATAAAAATATAAAAGTTTTAGGAATAGAAGATTCAATAAGTAATACTATAAAGAAAATAAATAGCATCGTAGAAAAAAATAATGAATTTAATTTCTCAAATTAATAATATTCTTAAAAGATTTGAAACAGGTGATAAATTAAAAAGTTACGAAGACCTTCAGAGAATTTTTAAAAAAAATAAAGGTAATAATTTATTACGTTATAACTTAGCAGTTATTCAGCAAAATTTAAATCTGAATAAAGAGGCTAGGACAAATTATATTTATTTAATTAAAGTTGAAAAAAATTTGAAGGCAATGATTAATCTTTACAATATGGATATTGTAGAATCAAATTATTATGAAGCACTTAATACAATAGAAAATATTTTAAAAATACAGAGAATTGAAAATGTAGATAAAGATAAAGCTTTTGTTTTATACAAATTAAATAGAATTGTAGAGGCTAAAAAAATTTGCATGTTTTATCTTAAAGAAAATAATGCAGACTTAAGTTGCCTGAGCGTAATAGGTCAATGCTTGGCACATGAAGGCAATTACGATGAAGCAATTAAAATATTTGAAAATATATTACAAATAGACTCAAAAAATCTCTCTGCATTAAATTCTTTAGCAAAAACTTATCAAGAAAAAGGTGAAAAGACAAAGGCAGAAGAATATTATTTAAGGGCTTTAAAAATTAATAAATTATCTTTCTATTTATTAAATAATATTGCTGGTTTTTATAGGGAAGAATCATCTTATAATAAAGCTATCAATTATTACAAACAGGCGCTTTCTGTAAATCCAAATAATGCTTATATCTATAACAATTTAGCTAAAATTTATTTTGATTTAAACAATCATAAGGAAGCTTTAGAAAGTAGCTTTAAAGCTTTAGAAATGAAAAAAAATGATGGTGATATTAAAAAAACAATTTCTTTTATATATTTAAAGGATCATGATTTTAAAAATGGTTGGAATTATTTTGATGGCAGATTAGATTTAGAAGATTTTAAAGAAAAAAATAATTACGTAAAAAAATTAAACAGCAAATTATATAGGTCAAGCAATCTGAAGAATAAAAGAGGTAAATTTATAATTGTGCGGGAACAAGGTGTTGGAGATGAAATACTTTATAGTTCTATGTATGGAGATCTTTTAAGTGATATCGATAATACGATTATTGAGTGTGACCCTCGTTTATTAAATCTCTATAAAAGATCATTTCCGGAATATAGTGAGAAATTTGTTGGTCATGGCACTATTACAAATCATGAAGAGAAATTTAAAGAAATTGATAATGTAATTTATGCGGGAAGTTTAGGAAGATATTATCGTAAGAATTTTAAAGATTTTAAAAAAAATTCTTATTTAAAAGTAGACAAAAAGAAATTTGAGGAAATACAAAAAAAATTGTCAATTTATAAAAAAGAATACAAAATCGGATTATCGTGGAAAAGTTTTAATAACCAATTTGCTAAAGACAAGTCACTAAATCTTAAAGATCTTAATAATATTTTTAATCTTACTAACTGTGATATCTTTAACCTACAATATGGCGATGTTAAAAATGAAATTAATAGTTTTAATAGTATAAATAAGAATAAACTACTAAATATAGAAGGATTAGATTTATTTAATGATTTTGAGGGTATTGCTTCATTATTAAAGTCACTTGATGTTTTTGTTAGTATTAGTAACAGCACTGCTCATCTTGCTGGAGCATTAGGTGTAAAAACAATTTTAATCAAGCCAGAAAATTTTGCTGTTTTTCATTACTGGAATCAAAAGACAGATGATACTCCTTGGTATGATTCTGTTAAACTAATTGATAAGAAAGATTTCTTACAAAATTCTAAATTTTTAAAAAACTTTTTAAGAATTTGATTTAAATTTTTTAGAAAGATATTCGTCTCTTTCCAATAGCCATTCTTTCGCAAATTCAACATCTTGCCATTCAGAAAACCAAGGCCCACCGCGTGTATAATGAACTGCATAAGGTTTTTGATTATTGTGACCTGAGGTCCAACCCTCTAGCCAGTTCCATCTTTCATCTAGTGAGCCAATTTCATCATCTTTGCACCATTTAAATTGATGGAGATATGCTCCTGATTCATTATTGACTTTTTCTACAGTTAGATTCTTTGAACTTGGATGGGAACAATTATATAGAATAAAACTAGACCAATTTTTTCTTGGATATATAGTCTGTTTTTGTCCATCCATCTTATGTTTTTCTTTAGGGGTATAATCATGCTGTACACAATATGCTGCTTTAGATTCATCAAGATTATTTAATAATTTTGAAACATCTCCTAAAAAAATAAAATCGCAGTCACAAAAGACTGCCCACCCTTGATAATTCATAAGTTTAGGTACTAAAAATCGTGAATAAGTAAATTGTGTAGAAGCAAGTGGATCAACATTTCTAGTATATAGATTTTTGGCTATAAGTTCGTCTAATTTTAAAGACACAACATCAACATCAATAGTTGAACGTTTTAAAAGTGAATGTTTACAAACTCTATAAGCAATGTCTTCTTTTGAGTCATAGCCAATAAAGAAATGAAGTTTCATATTATATTATATTTTATTTTGTCTTAGCATTTTATGGGATGTCCAAACAAGTGAATTATAATATCCTGAATTAGATAATGTGCTCCATTCTTCTTGTGACTGATTTGTAATTCCACAAATCCAAGTATATTCTGTGCTAGCATTTTCAGCTCTCAAAATCCAAGCATCACTTTTTTGCTTATCATTATTTTCTCCAAGTTCAATATCAGACATAAAATAACAGATTTCTTTTGAAGGATTAGGACCGATCATACCAGCTATATTTTTTCTTGCTATATCCCAATCTAAGTTTTTTATAGCAAAATAAATTAAAAGTTTTTTTGATTCTTCTAAATTTAGATTATTTTTAACTAATTCATTTATAAACTTAATATCGCTTAAATTATTTTGAATTATTATTTTAGTTATAATGGATCGAAGTAAAGAATCTGGGACTAGATTCCAATATTTTTTGATTAATTTAAATAAACTTCTTTGATCTTTGAGATTAGCAACTATTTCTAAATGAAGTTTTATATATGGAGGAAAGTTTTTCTTCAAATCAATTGCTTTATGAATATTGTTTAGAGCATCTTTTATATCGCTATCAAATTTTATTTTAGCAATTTCATAAAATCCTATAGATTTATTTTCATTAAGATCGTTTTTGCTTATAAGTTTATTTGAGAAAGCTTTTTTTGATAGTGATATTAATTGGTTCCAATTTTTAGTTTTAGCAGCTATGAATATCAATGTTTGATAAAGTTTTTCAATATTTGGGTTAAGAGAAAACAATTTTTCTCCATATAAAAAAGCATGATGATAATCTTGATTTTTCAAATTCTGTTCCATTAAGCCCCTATAGCCAAGACTTTCTGTCTTTTTTGATTTAATCATATCTTCATAAACATTGCTTAGTTCTGGAAATTTTTTTTCTATCTTTAAAACCTCAGACTTTAGCAGAAGAGATAATGATGGATCATCATTTAGATAATGTGACATTTTTTTGTGAGATTTTATGGCAGTTTTATTATCTTTATTAGCAATCGCTATCATCGCATTAACAAAGTGCAAATACCCTTTTTCAATTTTTTTATATTTATTTTTTAATAAGTATTGTCCAAAGTATAATCTTGAGCGGAAAAATAAATAAAACACTAAGTATAGAAGAAAAATAAATGATATCAGAATAACTGCAAATAAATTTGATGAAAAAGAGTATTTAATGCTTCTAATATCTAAAGAAATGATAAATGGATTGGTAAAAATAAATGTTAACACTACTATTAATAGTAATAACTGAACTACAAAAATTAAAAATCTATACATTACCTAATCCTTGATATTTCCTTTATAAAAGTATCATAATTTTTCATTTCATTTGAAGAAATTTTAAAAAACTCTTCATATTTTTTGACTCTGCTCAAATTGTTATAAGCTTTAGTTATATTTCTATTTTTAATATGAGATTTAATTTGTTTTAATATTAAAATTTTTTCATTATCAATAATATTTTCAGAAGAAGGAGAAAGGTTTATATAAGGTAAAATAATTTTGTTAAGAAAACTATTATTTTGTTTCATCATACTCTTTAGATATGAATTAACCTCATTATTAAATTGATTTTCTAAAAATATGTGGCCTTTATACGGATTAATTTTCAAGATTGATAATTTTTCTAAAACAGGAATATTCTCTTTATCTAAGATAGTTTGAAGATACTTAAGTTCTTTATCAAAATTCATATTATTTTCATATTTAATTTTTATTAACTCAACTATCTCATCTATAGATTGATTTATTAATTTAGGATTTTTATTTTGTTGATTTTCAATATTTTTATTTTTTATTAAAGATATTTCAGAATTTAAATTATTAAAATTTTTATTTAATAAAGCAATACTTTTATTGATTTCTGCTAGGTCAACTTTTGTTTCTTTGTTAGCATTCTCTTTCATAATTTTTTCTATATTTATTAAAGATTTTTTTGTTTCTAATATTTTATTAGATATATCTTTTATATATTCAGAATTTTCATTAATATTTGACCTAAGTTCATTTTCTAATTCAAATTGATTTTTAGTAATCTTATCTTCATTTTGATAATTTATATAAAGTAGATATGTTAAAAAAAGGACACAAGACAAAAGAAAGAAACTTAAGAAAAATTTAGAGAAAATATAAAAACTATCAAATATCTTTTTCATTACCTTTTTTTAGCATTATTAGATTGTTGTTTAACAGTGTAAAATATTGTACCAAAACATTATGCTTGTATTTGCTACCGAAACCTCATGCGACGAAACATCAATATGCCTCATGCAAAATAAAAATATTTTAGAGCATGTTACTTTTTCCCAAGAAATTCATAAAAAACATGGGGGGGTTGTACCTGAACTAGCTTCTAGATCACACTTGGAAAAAATTCAAAATATTACAAGTGATTTGTTTTTAAGGACAAATATCGAGCCTAGTAAAATAGATGTATTTGCAGCTACTTGTGGACCAGGACTCATAGGGAGTTTATTAGTTGGTTCAACATTTACTAAATCTCTAGCAATTTCTTTTCAAAAACCATTTGTTCCAATTAATCATTTAGAAGGTCATATTCTGTCTACAAGTTTTAATAACAATATCAAATTTCCAAATCTTATTTTGTTGTTAACAGGTGGTCATACTCAAGTTTATCTTATGAGAAATGAAAAGGATATAGAACTTTTAGGACAAAGTGTAGATGATGCAATTGGAGAAGCATTTGATAAAACTGCAAAATTAATTGGGTTATCTTATCCTGGAGGTGCACAAATAGAAATAGAGGCGCTAGATGGTAACGAGGATAGATTTATTTTACCAAAACCACTAATTAAAGAAGATAACTTTAATTTTTCATTTTCTGGTATTAAAACACATATAAATCTTTTAACGAAAAAAAATAAAATTGATAAAAAATTTGTTAAAGATTTATCGGCATCATTTCAAAGGAATATAAGTGAAATATTAATTGAAAAGCTGGAAAGAGGGTTAAAGAGATTAAGTCATGACAGAATAAATATAAATTCGATATCTATAGTAGGTGGTGTGTCGAATAATAAATATATTCAAAAAAAAATAGAAAGTTTTTTTACAAAGAAAAGTGTTGAGATATATTATCCCTTGAAAGAGATGATGGGAGATAATGCAGCTATGATAGCTTGGGCATGTTTAAAGTTTTATGATAAAAGTAGGTCTGACTTATTTTTTAAACCTAAACCTAGATTAAGCGTTAGAAGTATATTATAGTTTTGTCATATAATAATTTATTAAATTAAAAATATAATATAATGCAATATTGGTTATTAAAGTCCGAACCTGAAACTTGGTCATGGAGCAATCAGGTTAAAGAAGGTCCTTCAATGTGGGATGGTGTAAGAAATTATCAAGCCAGAAATAATTTAATGAAAATGAAGAGAAAAGATCTTTGTTTTTTTTATCATTCAGTATCCGAAAAAAAAATTATTGGTATTGTAGAAGTAGTTAAAGAATTTTATCCAGACCCGACAGATGCAAGTGGTAAATTCGTGGTTGTAGATGTTAAAGCAAAAAATAAACTTAAAAAACCAGTTTCTCTTGGAGAAATAAAATCTACAAAAAAATTATCTAAGATTTCGCTTGTTAAACAAAGCCGGCTGTCTGTTATGCCTATATTAAAATCAGAATGGTTGGAAATATTAAAAATATCAAATAGCTAATGGATAAACATATTTTTTGGTTAGCATCTTATCCAAAAAGTGGAAACACCCTTATAAGAGCAATATTATCAGCACTTTTTTTTACTCCTGATGGAGTATTTAATTTAAAGTTTTTAGAGTATATTAGACAATTTGAAAGCACTTATAATGTTTACAAAGCCAAAAAGCTTATAGGAGAAGATTTATATAATTTAAATGAGGTATCAATTTTCTATAAGTATTTATTAAAGATACAACAAAAAAAAGTTTTAGACTTTAAAGAAGATTTTAAATTTTTTAAGACTCATTCAGGTAATTTTAAAATTAACAATAATGCGTTTACTGCAGAAGAAAATATTAGGGGTGTTATATATATAATTAGAGACCCTCGGGATGTTTGTATTTCATGGTCAAATCACACTGGCTGCTCATATGATGAGAGTGTAGATTTTATGACTAATGAATTACAATCATTATTATGGGTGAAAGGGAAGAATAATCTTTTTGAAAAAAATAATATACCTGTCTCATTTATATCAAGTTGGGATAAGCATGTAATTTCATGGACTTCTAATAATTGGAAATTTCCATTATTAATACTTAAGTTTGAAGATTTAGTTTACAAAAAAGAAGATATTATAAGAACAATAGCTAATTTCTTTACCAATAATTATGGTTTTAAATTTCATAACTTGGATCAAAAAATTATTAATATTTTAAAAACTACAAGTTTTAGTAATTTGAAAAAAGAAGAAACAAACGAAGGTTTTATTGAAGCACAAGAGGGTAGGAAATTTTTTAAAAAAGGCACGAAAGATCAATGGAAAAATCAATTAAATAAAGACCAGATATTAAAGATAGAAGAAAAATTTAAATTGGTTATGAACAAATTTAACTATAAATAAGTTGAATTTTTATATTTTTAGAAATAATCTCAATTGAATGATGGAAATTAAAAAAAATTGGATTGAAGAGGGGAAGATTGACTCAGAGACATATTCTTCACTCTATAATTACTCGATAGAAGACAATGAGAATTTTTGGAAAACCCAAGGAGAGAGAATAGACTGGTACAAGAAATATACAAAGACAAAAAATGTAAAATATTCAGCTAAGGATGTCAGTATAAAATGGTTTGAAGATGGTGAACTTAACGTATCATATAATTGTATCGATAGGCACGCAAAAAAAAATCCTGATAGAGTTGCAATAATTTGGGAAGGCGATGATCCAAAAGAAACAAAAAAAATAACTTATAATGAATTATTATTAAATGTATCTAAGGCAGCTAATGTTCTAAAAAAGATTGGGGTTAAAAAGGGTGATAGAGTAACAATTTATCTTACAATGATACCTGAACTTGCATATATAATGTTAGCGTGTTCAAGAATAGGTGCTGTTCACTCCATTATTTTTGGAGGTTTTTCCGCAGATTCAATTGCGGGAAGAATCCAAGATTGTGGATCAGAATTTGTTGTTACTGCTAATGAAGGTATTAGGGGAGGAAAAAAAATTCCTTTAAAATTAATCACTGACCAAGCATTAGAGACATGTCCAGAAGTTAAAAAATGTTTAATTATAAAAAGAACAAATGAAAATTTAAAACTTAAAAATGATAGAGATGTTTTCTACGATGACCTTGTTAAAGATGTTGAGGATTATTGCGAACCAGAGGTTCTAAATGCAGAGGATCCTCTATTTATCTTATATACATCTGGTTCTACAGGTAAGCCTAAAGGGGTAATGCATACAACTGGTGGATACATAGTCTACGCTTCAATGACTCATGAGTATATATTTAATTATAAACCAAAAGATGTTTATTGGTGTACTGCTGACATTGGCTGGATTACCGGACATAGTTATATTATTTATGGACCTCTTGCTAATGGAGCTACAACTCTTATGTTTGAAGGTGTTCCAAATTATCCTGATTTTTCAAGATTTTGGGAGGTAGTTGATAAACATCAGGTTAATATATTCTATACTGCTCCTACTGCTATAAGAGCGTTAATGCGAGAGGGTGATGAATATGTTGAGAAAACTCAAAGAACATCATTAAAGCTTTTAGGTAGTGTTGGTGAACCTATTAATCCAGAAGCATGGAAGTGGTACTTTGAGGTACCTGGTAAATCAAAATGTCCTATTGTTGACACATGGTGGCAAACTGAAACTGGGGGAATTATGATTTCTCCTCAAACAGGAGCAATGCAATTGAAACCTGGTTCAGCTTCAAAACCTTTTTTTGGTATAGAACCGTGTGTAGTAAACAAAGAAGGTAGAGAATTAGAAGGTGAATGCGAAGGAATGCTATGCTTAAAAAGCTCATGGCCTGGTCAAATGCGAACTGTTTATGGTGATCACGACAGATTTATTAAAACTTATTTTTCACAATTTGATGGTAAATATTTCACTGGAGATGGGTGCAGAAGAGATAAAGATGGTTATTACTGGATAACAGGGAGAGTTGATGATGTTATCATTGTCTCAGGTCACAATTTGGGTACTGCTGAAATAGAAAGTGCCTTTGTATCACATAAAGATGTATCAGAAGCAGCTGTTGTTGGCTATCCTCACGACATAAAAGGTAATGGTTTATATTGCTATGTATCTCTTAAGGCTGGCATCGAAGAATCAGATGGTTTAGTCAATGACTTAAAAAAAACAATAAGAGAAAAAATTGGACCAATTGCTACTCCTGATTTCATACATATAACTTCTGGATTGCCTAAAACTCGATCAGGTAAGATTATGAGAAGGATTTTAAGAAAAATTGCTTGCAACGATTTTGAAAACTTGGGTGATACATCAACTTTGGCAGACCCATCTGTTGTAAATAATTTAATAGAAAATAGAAAAAATAAATAGAGATTATCTAGGCTCCCAATGCTTAAGACATCGGGGTTCATAAATATTTGCTGCGCCCACTTGAGTCCTTTCTCCGCCTACAGTTTTTCTATAAGTTTTGGTTGCCTCAACTCCACAAACATTACAAAAACCATATATTTTAACAATCTTATCTGATAAACCGAGAAGCATTGAAGATGTTTCCCAAGGTTTTCCTCTTGAATCTTGATCAAGACCAGCACAAACAACATCTATTCCTTTATTCAATAAATTCTCAACATTTTTTAGGGTATCGTGTGTATCCATAAATTGGATTTCATCAAGAAAAACCATATCTACATATTTCTTATTAAAATTAAATTTAGTTAATGTCGTTTCCCAATCATTCATTGCATAACATTCGTGACTAAGATCATTGTGAGTTATAATTTTCTCATTAGAGTATCTATTATCAATACTAGGTTTAATAACTATAATTTTTTTATTTTGGTGCTTTGCCCAAAGAATTCTTTTTAATAATTCACTTGTTTTGCCTGCAAACATTGCACCAACGATAGTTTCAAGATTACCTCGCATAACTCAATATATTTTATTTTTATTTTTTATTATATAACTAATTTTGATAAATTATGAATTATTTATAATAATGATAAAAGGTGAAAAAGTAAGACTTGATATTCATAATATACTATTTTCAATTTATAAATTAAACCTAACTTTAAATAATAACTCTATAAAAAAAATTATTAATAGGCAAAAAAGAAAAGATATTGCTTTATTGCATAGTGTAACGTTAAACTCTATGAGATATCATTTACACTGTCTTAAGATAATAGATAAATATATCAAAAAAAAAATTAGAGATCATGAAAAAATATTATTAATAAGCGCAATTACTCAAATTGTTTTTTTAGAATTTAAAGAATATGCCGTTATTAATTGCTCTGTAGAAATAGCTAAAAAATTAAAATTATATTCTGGACTTATTAATGCTTGTTTGAAAAATATAGCTAAAGATAAAATTGAGTTAAAAAAAATAAATATAAATTTTGATAATTTTCCATCATGGTTTCAAAAAGAAACTAATTATTTTTCTGATAATGAAAAACGTCAATTTTTAAAATATTTTCACAATGAACCAAATATTCATATAGTATTTAAAGATGAAAAAAAATTAGAGAATTTCGAAGAAAAATTAATTAAAACATCAAATGTATCAGGGTTTTTATTAAATAAAAAAGATATTACAAGTAAAAAATCTTTTGCTAGAGGTGATTGGTGGGTTCAAGATTTTAGCTCTTTTTTTCCATTACATAATTTTCTAGAAAAAAATAAAAATCAAAAATTTCTTGATGCTTGTGCAGCTCCTGGTGGAAAAGCATTTCAGCTTCTTTCTAAAAATCTTAGTGTTACTCTAAATGATAAAAGTAGAGTGAGAATTGAAATCCTTAAATCTAATTTAAAACGTTTAAGATATAATCCTCAAATATTAAACAAGGACTTTACAAAATTTAGTGAAGTAGAAAAATACGATTGTATTATAATTGATGCTCCTTGCTCATCTGTGGGAACAATAAGGAAAAATCCAGAAATACTATTTAAAAAAAAAGGACCAAATTTTAAGGAGCTAAATTATTTACAGAAAAATATGCTAGATAAAGCATCGGTTTTAGTAAATCAGAATGGATGCATAATATATATGGCTTGCTCTTTTTTTAAAAATGAAACTGTCGATCAAATAAACTCATTTCTCAAAAAAAATAGTAATTTCTTACTTTTAAATTTTAAATTAATTAAAGAAAACATTAACTACTCTAAACTTATAAAAGAAAACTTTATGATAACCTTACCGGATAATATATTGAATAACAGTATAGATGGATATTTTGCAGCCTACTTAAAGAAAAAAGACAATGATATTATTTAGAAAGATAATATTAATATTTATAGTTTTAAAATTTAGATCAATAAAAAATTTATCCTATCTTGATCTTAATTTTAGAAAAATAGATTTTACCAATTACAAGCTGATAAAATCATTTATCTTTAAAAAAAACTTTTATTTGAATAAAAATAAAAATATTCATAGTTTTGATTTTTTAAATTTCTCTAATAAACTTGGAGGAAAAATAGGAATAAATTTATCTAAAAATTCAATTTTTGGGTGGTTTAAATTTTATAGAAATAAATTGGGTTTCCCTTGGTCTGAAGATTTGTCATCTAAAAGATTAGTTAATCTTTTGTATAATTATGAGTACATAAATTCTTCAGCATCTTTGAGTGATAAGAAAAAACTAGATTTAATTATTTATTTTCATATTCAAAGAATATTATTTGATTTTAATTACAAAAAAATAACAGAAATTACATCATTTGATTTAATTGCATATTTATTATCATGCTCAATTATAAAGAAAATTAATAGAAAAAATATTGCGTATGTTAAATTTATTGTAGAAAATCAGATTGACAAACTAGGAATGCATAAAAGCTATAATATACTGGAGCATTCTAAATTTATAAATAATCTTAATGAAATTAAAAATATTTTACTTTTTTTTGAGTTTAGGGAATCAAAAATATTTGACGAAGTAATATTAAAAATGACATCAATCTTAAACGAGTACTTTCACACAGATGGCACAATACCATTATTTAATGGATCAAATAATATTTATACAAAAAGTGTATATGAGTCTTTAAATAAAGATCATTATTTAAAAAAAAGAAAATTTTTAAATGTAGAAAATGGTATTGCTTTTTATTCAGATAAAAATAAGAGGATTTTTTTTGATGTAGTTCAGCCAAACAAAGATATGACAAGTACTAACCTAAGTGCTGGAACTTTATCAATTGAAGTAAGTGGTTTTGGGGAAAAGATACTTTCTAATTGTGGAAGTACAGAAAGTTTTGGTAAAAATCCAGAATATTTAAGATATAGCGCTGCACACTCAACAATAATTTTACAGAATACTAATATAAGCGAGATAAAAGAAGGTAATCCACATATAAAATTTCCACAATCTGTAGTCTTTAGAAAAGAAACAAATAATAAACAAGAAATATTTGAAGGATCACATAATGGATACTTAAAAAAATTTAATAAAATAATTAAAAGAAAATTAATTATAAATAAAAATATAGATAAAATAGAAGGTGAGGATAGTTTAATATCTTACAAAGATAGCAATGATAGAATGATTTATCACATTAGATTCCACTTAGTAGACGAGATGACACTTAATTTTACAAATAATAAGAAAAATATAATTTTGAAAACAAAAAAAAATAATATCTGGTTGTTTAAAAGTAATACAGAATTAATAATCGAGGACAGCATATTGGTTGATAATAATCTTACAAAACCTACTAAACAAATTGTTATTAAAGGTATATTGTCGGATAAGAAAATTTTAGAAAAATGGTCGTTAGAAAAAATTTAAAAAATAAATTTGCATTAATATCAGTGTTTAATAAGAACAATTTAAATTATCTTTGTACTAATTTAAATAAACAAGGATATAAATTTATATCTAGTGGTGCTACAGGTAATAAAATACGAGATATGGG
Organism: uncultured Alphaproteobacteria bacterium; assembly: GCA_902615745.1. Taxonomy (GTDB): domain Bacteria; phylum Pseudomonadota; class Alphaproteobacteria; order HIMB59; genus CACPNW01. Next base: position 133,490 of record CACMQB010000003.1, read on the forward strand.
ATTTAAATGCCAAGATATTTCAAAAATAACTAAACTTAAAGAAATGTTTGAGGGAAGAGTTAAGACTCTAAATCCATTAATATATAGCTCTATACTTTATAAAAGAGAAAATAAATTTCATATTAAAGATTTTCTATTATTAAAAATACCAGAGATAGACATTGTAGTTGTCAACTTGTATCCTTTCAAAAAATATTCAAAAGAAAAAAATTATGATCAAGTAATAGAAATGATTGATATAGGAGGACCAAGCCTATTAAGAGCTGCAGGAAAAAATTATAAATACATCACTGCAATATTAAATACGAAAGACTATAAAAAATTGATTCAAAATTTAAAAAAAAATAATGGTGAAACGGACCTAAATTTTAGGAAAAAAATGGCCTTTAAGGTTTTTAAGGAAACTTCTAATTATGATAAAGTTATTTCTAATTGGTTAGATGAAAACTAAGATTAATAAAATTAAATTAAGATATGGAGAAAACCCGAATCAAAGTGCGTATCTAGTTAATAATGTAAAAAAATCTATTTTTAGCTATCAAATTAGTGGAAAAAAAATAAGTTATAATAATTTAATCGATGTTGATAGTGGTTTGAGGTGTTTGGAAGAGTTCAAGGAACCTACTTCAATAATTATAAAACACACGAATCCTTGTGGTGTAGCTTCTTCAAAAAATATTGAAAGTGCTTTTGTTAAGTCTTTTCAAAGTGATCCAAAGAGCGCTTTTGGAGGGATAATTTTTTTAAATAGAAAAGTGAGCTATAGACTAGCAAAAATAATAATTAAAAGTTTTTTTGAGATGGTTGTTGCAAGTAGTTTTGAAGAAGATGCTATAAAAATATTAAAAAAGAAAAGAAATTTAATTTTATTAAAAATACCAAGTTCAAAAAATAAAATTATAGAATATAAATCAACCATTTTTGGTGATCTTTATCAGACTAAAGATCTTACACCAATTAACAAAAAATTTTTGAAGTTAGTCTCAAAAAAAGCTGGGTCAACTAAATCAATTTCTGACTTACTTTTTTCTTTAAAAGTTGCAAAACATTTAAAATCAAATGCTGTTGTGTTATCTAGAAATAAACAAACTTTAGGTTTAGGTCATGGTCAAACAAATAGAATAGATGCATTAAATTTTGCGATAAGAAATATGAATAAATACTTTAAAAAAAAATTCTTCGTTTGTGCATCAGATGGTTTTTTTCCATTTACTGATAGTATAAAATTATTAAAGAAAAAAGGATGTAATGTTGTTGCTCAACCAAGTGGATCAATTAATGATAAAAAAATAATATCTTTTTCTATTAAAAAAAATATATCTCTATATTTTATTAAAAACAGACTTTTTAAACATTGAATAAAAAAGCTAAGATACCAAAATATATTAAGATTCTAATAGAAGAATATCCTAAAATTTTTTCAGGTAGAAAAAATTTTCAAGATCATCATGATAGAATTCTCAAATCAATTAAAATAATAAAAAAATACTTTAATATAAATAATTCATTAAAAAATGATTAATTGTTTAAGTTATTTCTTGTTTTGTTTACTGAAAGTATATTTTGATATAGATACAAAATATGACCAAACCTAATCTTCTTTTTCCAACCCCTGTTTGGACTTTACAATTAGATAATTACGAAACTATAAATGAAAAAATGTATACTTATATCAAAGGAAGTCAAATTAAAGATCAAAAAGGAATAACTAAGAGTAATGTGAAGGGGTGGCATTCTCAAAACTTTGATTTAAAAGAAAATGAACCTAAAGACTTTATAAATTTTATTTCTCCATCTATAGAAAAAGTAATGACAGACATGAATTGGGAAAAAGAAAAACAATCTGTTAAAATAACTAATATGTGGGCTATTATAAACACAGGTGGGTCGACAAATTCAAGACATCAGCACGGTAACAGTAGTATTAGTGGAGCATACTATGTGAGAGCTCCAAAAAACTGTGGTGATATTGTGTTTTATGATCCAAGACCTGCTGCTGTTTTTAGTTATCCAACGGCAATAAGTTCTAATTTTCTTAATGCACAAGTTAATGGAATAAGTCCTAAGGAAGGTGGATTGATATTATTTCCAAGTTATGTTGATCACTCAGTAAATGAAAATTTATCTATAAAAGAAAGAATAGTTATAAGTTTCAATATTACAATACAAGCGTAAACATATATTTATTTAGAGTTATTTTTTGAAATACTTTCCCAAGCTTCTCCTGATTCAATTTCTTTGAGTGTCCATTGACTGTAAGCTAGATTATTAAAAATATTATAATTTATTTTAGGATTTTCAATATTTTGAATTTTACCAATATGATTCAAACTTATTTCTGTAAAATATGCAGGAACTCCTTTTGACATTGCAATAAAACCAGCAGTAGATTGTAAACTTACAAAAGCCCAAGCATCTCTAAGTAAATTTTCTAAAGGTTCTTTTGAGAACTTATTATGAATAATAATTTTTCTGTCAGTATATTTTTTTACTTTATTAATAGTGTCTTTAGTCCAATCAGGTGTATTGTATAATTTTTTCATTGTTTCTGATGGTTCAGAAAGAATTATATTTTTTCCAGATTTATTTTGATCTAAAATTTCAATATTAAGTTTTTTCAATCTATCATTTGGAAAGTTGCCTCTACCATCGTGTATAAAATTATTAAAAACTATTCTAAAATAACCATCTAAATTTATTACATTTGTTCTATTATTATTAAACAATCTTTTTGATTGATTAAAATATCCGTGATCCATATAAAAATAATTTTTTACTTTTCTAATAATTTCTAAAGTTCCCCTTAAGACCCCATAGGTTGCAATTGTTTTGTCATATTCTCTAAAATTTTTAACGTGACATAGAAGTGAATCTGAGCCTTTTGCAAAATTATAGCATAGTGTTCTATTAATTATATGATCAGTATAAATAACGATAGGTTTTTCCATTAGTCAATATTATAAACTAATAAGTTACTTTATAAATATAATCATTTCTGTTATTTAGTCATAGGAATATAGAAGTTATATGTACAGTGTTTTACAAAATAAAAAAAATATTAAATTTAAGTTTGAAAAATTCCCTTATTTAATTATTGATGATGCTTTACCTACTGACCTTTATAAGAAATTAAGTAATAGTTTTCCTAAATATGAAAAAATAATTGCGGGAAATGAATATAAAGAAAACTTTGCGTACAGATATAACGCTTTTAATTCACTTAGAGATAACGAGATAAGTAAGGACTGGAAAGAGTTTATAAAATTCCATACAAGTTATGAATTTTTGGAAGAATTTTATAGTATTTTTGGAGACTCAATTAAAAAAATTTATAATGTTGAAAAAGAGAGATTATTTAAAAAAGATAATATTGGTGTAAGATTTGATGGCAAAAATCACTTTAATCTAGACTGCCAATTTGTCATAAATACTCCTACAAGCGGTGAAACAAAAGTGATTGAGCCACATTTAGATAATCCTGTAGAATTTTATGCAGCACTTTTATATATGAAAGATCAGAATGATGACTCAGAGGGTGGAAATTTAACAACATATGACTTTAAAGGTAATCCAAGTTTTTATGGAAAGTCTAGAGTTAGAGAAGAAAAAGTGAATTTAATAGAAGAGATTGAATATAAACAAAATAGATTAGTGATGTTTTTAAACTCACCATATTCAATTCACGGGGTAACAAAAAGAACAAAAACAAATTTCTATAGAAAATATATCAATATAATAGGAGAGTTTAATTTTGAATTATTCAACTATAGAAATTTTCTAGAGAAGTAAAAATTTATTTTTTTCTTTTATTATTATCTGAAACTTGGTTTTCCGCATTTGCACTTCCCAGATTTTGTGAATTATAATCAGTTTTAAAGTTTGAAATATCATTCAGATATTTTCCTTGAAGAGGAATTTTGAAAATATCACCAGAAAGTTTTTGAGTTATAACAACTAATAGAATATTTTTACCTATTTTATCTTTTGCAATTTCAATCATTTTTTGAAATTTGGAATTATTTTTGTAAGGTTTTATTTGCTCAAATAATACAGAAAAGTTATTTCCATCTAATTTTAGTTCTGCTCCATCTCTATTTGCAAGGGATATCTTGATAATTTTATAATTATTAGATGCTGCTAAGTCAGCAAAAAAAATTGGATTAAAATTATAAAAACCGTGATTAATCCAATCAATAAATGGAAGGATATTAAGCATTATGCCATTAACCTTAGTTAGATTATGAAAATTTAGAAACAAGCTATATTGGTTAAATACATGCTCACCCGTGCCATTATTTATGACTAAATCATATTTCTTATCAAAATTATATACTTCATTAATATTTTTATTTAGATCAAATTGAAAGCTTTCATATGCACCATTTATATCGATTGATTTATAGTCTCCGAATCCAATAGAAGTAAAATAATCTTTTGTAGTAAATATTTCTTTATTTAATAAATTTTTTAAAATTTTTTTTTGGTAAACATTTAACAATTTATTTTGATTTAATAGATTTAATATAAATTTGCTGTTAATAGAAGCTGTTTGTGAACCTAAATCAATTGCTTTAGGATTTTTATCCAAAATTATATTTTTGCATTCAAGGACATTAAGAGCAGCTACAGGATTAAAGGTCATTATATTTTATTTATTTAATATTTATTAATTACATTTATATCTATAGTTAAATTGATATAATAAAGTAAGGAAGATGGATAATTATTCTAAATATTATTATGAAATCATTGAGAAGTATAAGTCGTTTCATAAAAATGGAGTCAAAAACCAACCTGGGTTTAGCACTTTTTTGGGCTATTCTTTATCCAAGTGGATAATTAAAATTAAGGATATAATAAAAATTAATAACTGTAATTCAATAATAGATTTTGGTTGTGGTAAGGGATTTTTATACAAAAATAAATTCCAAATAGGAGAAGTTGAATACAATAATTTATCTGAATTTTGGCAAATTCAAAATATACACTTATATGATCCAGGTGTTGAAGAATATTCAATATACCCAAATAAGAAATATGATGGTGTAATCTGTACTGATGTTATAGAACATATTCCTGAAGTTGATGTAATAGAATTTATTGATAAATTATTTAATCTTTCAAATAAATTTATTTTTTTTGTAATTGCTACGATTCCAGCTTCAAAATACTTTGAAGATGGTAGAAATATTCATTTATGTCTGAAATCAGAAAAAGAATGGTCAGAAATATTTTTGAATTTTAAAAAAAAGTATCCCAAAATTAACCAATACGTTTACTTTAACGATTAATGTTAAAAGTTTTTTTAAATTTAATATAAAATGTGTGGAATATTTGGAATAACAGAAAAGAACCCAAAACTAATAAAGAATATAATTGATAAGTGTTCACACAGAGGACCTGATGGGAATTCTATTTGGTCAAATGAAAGTGTTACTTTTGGCCATAACCTATTATCAATTACTTCTAAACCAAAAGATGGTATCCAACCATTTACAACTCAAAAAGGAAATATCTTAACATACAATGGTGAAATTTTTAATTACAACAATTTATTAAAAAAATTTAAAGATAAATTTATACCAAAAACATCATGTGATACTGAATTACTTGGTTGGTTATTAGATAATTTTAGTTATGAAGAAGTTATATGTAATTTAGTAGATTCAATGCATGCATTTGTTTTTTACAATAAAAAAAATAATGAAATAATATTATCAAGAGATCATGCAGGTATAAAACCTTTATATTTTTCTGAAGTAAAAAATGGAATTATTTTTTCTTCAGAAATCAAAGGTTTAATTGAAATTTTACCTAATGCAAATAAAATTGATAGAATTGGATTAGCTTGTACAAGCTTAATTGGAGCAAATATTCTAAGGCAAACAATGTTTACTGGCATCTATAAAGTTCTTCCAGGAGAATCAATAATCTACAATATTGATACGAAAAGAGTTAAATATAAATTTAGAAATCTTGTTAAACCAACTTCAAGTAAAGCCTATGATGTTGATGAATTTTATGAACAAACAATGATTGCAATTAATAATTCAGCGCTAGGTATGAGAAGTTTTGGTATGTTTTTGTCTGGAGGTCTAGATTCATCTTTAGTTGCATATAGTTTAAAAAATAAACTAGGATCATTAAATTCATTTACAACATTAATGAAGCCAAATGTAATTGATAAAGAAGATTATAATAGTGATGCAAAAGCAGCCAAGAAATTTGCTAAGGAAATTCAATTGAATCATAATGAAATAACAATAACACCTGAAACATTTGTTGAAAACTGGAACGATTCAATAAGATTTATTGAAGAACCTAGATATAATTGGTGCTTACCTATGTATTTTTTTACTAATAAAGTTCTTTCTACAAATAATACTATTGTTACTATGGCAGGAGATATAGGAGACGAAATTTTTGGAGGTTATAATAAATACTTAAAAATGTATCACTTAGAAAAAAAACCAAAAGATTGGAGTGATTTTATTAAAATGTGGATGGTAAAATTCAGAGCTCCTATATTACTCAATATGAAGTTTAATTTCGATGATTTACATTCGTTATTGATTAAAACCTTACCTGAAGACATATGGAACCCAGAAGATATTCCTAACTCAGCAATGGCCCTAGATTGCATAACTACTGTCTCAGAAGATTTTTTTTCAAGAAATGATAGGTTTGGTATGGCATTTTCAATGGAAGGAAGGTTTCCACTTTCCTCAAAAAATTTTATGCAATATTGTTTAGATATCAATTCTTCATATAAATTTGGTTCAAAGTTAAATGAAACAAAATATATTGTTAAAGAAGCTTATAAAAATAAACTTCCCAAATACATTCTAGAAAAGAGTAAAACAGGATGGTCCGCACCAATAATGAACTGGTTAGATAGTTATGAACCCCTAAGAAAAAAATTTTTGAATGATATAAGCAAAGACGATGGAATAAAAGAAATCATATCAGAAAATAATTATTTAGATAATTTAAAAATTGGAAGAGAGTTTTCAGGGAAAAGAAAAATTATCTCCTGGATGTTAAGATCTTGGGCTCAAGAATTTAACATGTTTCTATGATAATGAAAGATTGATTATTTAAAATTTTTTCTTCACTCATATAATCCAAAAGACTATCACCAAGACTCATTCCTTCAATCTGAAAGTCCGAAATATCTTCTTACAACACTGAAGATGAAAAAAACAAAACGAAGAGCGTAAGAAAGATTTTCATAATTATTTTTTATATAAAACTATATTGAGACTATATTGCAAATGGATTTTAAAAAATAAGAGTGAAGTTTGAGTTTGGAGCGGGCGAAGGGTTTCGAACCCTCGACTTCAATCTTGGAAAGGTTGCCAAATACATTGTTTGTTTATTATTGACCAAATATTAAAAAAATATTTGTAAAAAATAAATTTATATGAATCCGAAAGGCTACTTGAGGAGATACTTAAAAATACTTTTTCAATATAATATTAAATATTACACTTTTTTATAATTATTTGATTTGATAGATTTTAATAAATATCAAGGAGGTAAAATGTTACAAATAATTAGTCATGAAGTAAAAAATGTTGACGAGTGGTTATCTTTTAATGATGAAAGAGTAAAAACTTTCTCAAAGTTTGCTGATAATATTGTAGATTTCGTAGATACCGAAAATTCAAATCACGTTTCAATATGCTTTAATGTTTTAGATGAAGAAGAAATGGACAAGGTACTTAGTTCAGATGAAGTGAAAAATGAGGCTGAAAAGCATGGTGTTGTTTTTGATACTATGAAAAGATTTATTCAAAAATAAATGTAAAAAATTAGCCTATTGGCTACGCAAGGGCTACTTAACGATTTCTTCGACGCTTCATGATTCAATATTCGGGAGAAAACATGGAGCGGGCGAAGGGATTCGAACCCTCGACTTCAACCTTGGCAAGGTTGCCAAATAGAAATAATTTGTAATTTCCTTCAAATTATGTGAAATAATTTTAAAACAAGTTTAGTTTTTGTAATCGAAGTGTCCCCCATATGTCCCCCAAAAGAGAGATCTTTGAGCTATTGAAGGTAATAATTCTGAAAGGCAACAGAGAGGCAAATTCTTATTTTTTTATAATCATACTTTGTCCTGATTACTAAATATAATTAAAATGCTTCATTAACGTTTCTAAATTATTTTCTATAAGCCCAAGCTTTGTTTTTGATAAAATATCTTTCCATTGATTTGATGTTCCGGATCTGAAAAATCTTGAGTGTTCTGAAGATTCATCAAAACCATATTTATTTTCTATTTTTTTAAGATTATTAAAATTAGTATTTTCTATTATTTGATCAATGTCTGTGTCACTTAAATTGAGCTTTATTCTGTGCGTTTTATTTAAGAATTCTATAACTTTAATAACTACTTCCTTTATATTTAACTTTAAGTCTTCATACCTAATAATTAATCTGGGTACAGTTTTATAATTTAACCATGATAAAACATTAAGCTCCCAAGTAGATAATAGTTCATGAGCACCATTTGTATTAACTATGTTTTTTTTTTCAAAAAGAAGCTCATTAATTATTTTATCTAAACTTTTGCCGCTAAAATTTTTAAAAGAAATGACCACATCCCTTGGGTCTCTTATAATATAAATAAAACCTGCATTTACATTTTCGTTTGTAAATTTTTTATGTCTAACACTATGGGTTTTAAATATATTTAAGTGATTTGATTTCTTATTTAGTATTTTTTGACAATCAATAATATTTTCTGATACCCAGTCAAAATCCAAAACATTGTTGTCAGAATAGATTTTATTTTCAAATTCATCAAAGTTTTTTTTAATTGACAATAATGGTATTGACTTTAAGGTTTTTAGATTAAACTCTTTATCAAAATTATAAAGGTTTGAAATTATAGCTCTCATCCATGTATTGCCGGATTTAGGATATGAAGCCAAAAAAATATTTTTAAACACTTAAAATATTTAGAAAGAAATTTCTAAATAAAAATTTCAAATTTAAATATTTATTTTTTTTAATAAATATAATTACTAATTTTAAAAATTTATATCTGGTAATAAAATTAATTATTATATTTTGTTTAAAATCAAGGTGATATATTATTTTGATATATGGAGTGTCCCCCAATTGTCCCCGGAGATTTTAAAATAATATGAATTTGGTATATTTGTTGGAGCGGGCGAAGGGATTCGAACCCTCGACTTCAACCTTGGCAAGGTTGCGCTCTACCCCTGAGCTACGCCCGCTTAATTTACACAATTATCACTTTAAGTTTATAAGTCAATGTTTGAGAAAATGATTTATTTGAATCTTTTTCTATAAACAACATCAACTAGTAACATATGAGGAAGAGTCAACGCAGCAAGACCAATGAAAATTACTTTTAATATCGACTCATATAATGACAAATTTTGCACTAAATAGTATATAATCCCTAAACCACCAAACCAAGAGATTACTGTAAAAACTGACGTTGAATAAATAACAAATTTTTTATTTGTTAGATTTAAATAAATATTTTTAATCAAATGTTTTAGATGCTTATAAGTATGGAAAAAGCAAAAATATATTGCAAAGCTTAAAAGTGGGTCAAAGAAATAAAAAATTGACAAAAGAAATAAAATTTCAATAACTCCTCTTCTTAATTTATTTTCAAAGAATGATAAGTATATAAAATATATTATTGATAGTAGAGTTAAAAAATATGGAATGAAAAAATATTTTTGAATTAAGTAAATTTTATCATTAGTAAGATATTCAAATATCAAAAAAGATTGATTTTCATTGAAAAATATAATTCCAAAAATAATAGTCATCCCATATGTAAAGCTTACAGAATACTTGTATTTGTTAATTTTAAAATTTGTCCAATCACATAATCCGAAATGAATAATAGTCATTATTATAAAAATAGTTAATGCAAAAATAGGAAAATATAACCAAAATAAAATTACTAATAAAAATAGAAAGATGTAGTAAAAAAGAAATTGTATAAATTGTATTCTCTTATTAAATCCTACCAATGCAGCAACTGCACCATCAAATGAACCATGAGGAAGGCCAATAAAAAAGATTAATAAAAAAGAAATTATATTTAAAATTGTGAGATCGGCAATCATATTACTTAAATAATTCTTTTATAAATGGTATCTTAGGCATACTTTTAATGATCTTAAATTTAGTTAATAAATTAGAGTCTCCCATCATAAAGCTTTGAAATTCATTTCCATTTAGATTAGAGGCAAGCTTAATAAAGGATTGACCGTCTTCATTATTATTTTTTAAAAAATTAATAAAAATTTTGTCCATTTTTCTCTCTAAAAATTTATGGATATTTACAGAATTTTTCTTAGAATATTTCAATAATTGGATTTGTTTTATTAAAAATGAAAAAGCATATCCAGTTGAAGGTTTACACGCACCTCCTCGAATACCAATATTAAAAACGTTAGGACTTGATGAATTTTTTTCTGCTGCCATGAACATTGGTATTATACCTTTTTCTTCACCAGTTTCTTTAAATTCGATAATATTTTTTTCGTTTAGGTATTTATATATTTTTTCTCTATACCAAGAGTTGTTAAAAATATCTTTTGAAAATACTGTAGACTCTACAAGAGCCTTGTTATGACTAAATGGTAAAATATACATAAAATGTAAAAGGTTTTTTTCACCAGTAAAATACATTAAAGTTAATTCATTTTTGTTAAAAGTATTATCTGGTACAGTAATATTAATTCCATAGAAATGTTGAAGTAACTCACCTTTTTTTTCTTTTGTAGATCTTGAGTCATATATTTTTTCAGCATAATATTCAGTGTTGTCATCTGTAATTACTTTAAAAAAATTTTTTATAGGAAAATATTTAGCAACCTTTTTATTTTTAATTTCTAATTTATTTTTTGTTTCTAAACAGAAGTTTTTCCACTTTTTAAAACTAATTACACAATAAGGTTTATCGATACTATTATGTATTATGTTGATATTTTTATTTCCAATAGTCCATCGGTACCATTTTTTTTCAATAATGTTTTCAAATGGTTTCATCCAGTCCGTTAACCAAAAACCAAAATAATTGTCCCTTTTATTTATATCTTCATTATCAAATGCAATAACTTCGTTAGAACTATCTCCATAAAGAATTTTATTTACTGCTAAACCACTAGGGCCTAAACCAATTATAGCTGCTTTATAAATTTTCATTTGGAAGACTTTCTCTTATTTTTTGGTACTTATAATCAATCAAAGGGATAAAAATAAAAAGCAAAAGCGATTTAATTGTAATAATAAATTTTTCAAAAGAGTTTAGATAAATCCTTTCTCTAGAATATTTTTTTTTATTATATTTTATTTTAATACCAATACCCCTATAAACATTAGCTGCAATAAATATGCCTAATCTAGAAGAGAAAGGGATGTATTTCAAACCAGCAAAACCATTTCTATAAAACTTTTCTGATAGAGTTATTACCTTATGAATTGCTTTTGATATTTTTTCGTCATTTTCTGAATTAAATTCATTAAGATTATTTAGATTTTTTAGTGATATGTTAGGTATCCAATTTGCTGGTAAATATATTCTTTTCATTTTTGAGTCTTCATAAACATCGCGCGCTATATTTGTAAGTTGCATACCAATACCTAAATCAATTGCAGATTTTGCTGCCTCTTCATTTTTAACTCCTATAATTTTGGACATCATTAATCCTACAGTGCCAGCAACATGATATGAATATTTTATAAGCTCTTGCTTATTTTGAATTCTAATTTTTTGCTGATCCAAAATTAACCCTTCTATCAAATCAATGAAAATTGAGTTATTAATCTTACTTTTTTGTAAAAAAATATTTACTTTATTATTTTTATTTTTTTTTATTTCTTCTATTGTATCTTTAAGATAATTAGTTTGATCCTCACTATATTTATCAGCAATGTCATCAAAATGTCTACAAATTGAATAGAGGATACCTGCTTTTTTTTTTGAGCTTTTTGGTAAAAAAAAACTTGCCCAATAAAAACTTTTTCCTTCTCTTTTAAGATCTGTGGAGGAATTAAGTTTTAGATCAATCATTAATAATTTAATTCAGATTTAATTATATTTTCAACTACTTTAGCTGAAGAAAGAACGCCTGGTATTCCTGCGCCAGGATGAGAACCTGCGGCCGCAAAATATAGGTTTTTAATTTTTTTGTCCTTGTTGTGATATCTAAACCAAGCTGACTGTGTGAAAATTGGTGCTATAGAAAAACCAGCACCGTGCATAGAATTGTAATCATTTTTAAAATCTTTAGGGTTCATCCAAAAAACATCGGTGATATTGTTTTCTAAATCTGGCATAATTGTTTTAGACAATTCTTTAACTATTTTATTTTTAAGATTTTCTGATTCAAGATCCCAATTAATATTGCCTTGTAAATTAGGTACTGGGCATAAAACGTAGAAACTATCACAACCTTCTGGAGCAAAAGATTTATCAGTTGCAGTAGGTCTGTGAATATATAAAGAAAAATCTTCAGATAATATTTTTTTTTTAAATATGTCATGAAGCAAAGACTTAAATCTTTCAGTCATCCAAATAGTGTGGTGAGCGACTTTATGATATTGTTTTTTTGTTCCAAAAAAAAGCACAAAGAGACCCATTGAATATAATAAGTTTTTTTCTCTTAATATAGGTCTACTTAAATTTTGTTTTTTTAAAAGTTTTGAGTAAACCATTGGTGGATCTGCATTACAAACTACAAGATCTAGATCAGTAATTTCTTCATTATTTGTTAATATTTTTGTAATCTTATTATTTTCAACAATAAACTCTTTAGCCTCTGTGTTGGTTTTAATTTTAACACCACTATCAGCCATTAATTTTTTTAATTCAGATACAATTTTACCAGTACCACCCATACAAAAAAATACTCCCCATTTTCTCTCTAAATAATGAATTAAAGCATAAATCGATGTTGTTGTATGTGGATCACCACCAACTAAAAGAGGGTGGATTGAAAATGCTTTTCTAAGATAAGGGTTTTTTAGATAACTGTTTACAAGTTGAGATACTGTGAAATAACTTTTTAAAATAATTAAATTTGGAATAACAACTAACATTTTAAAAAAAGAAATGAATGGTTTGTCAGCTAGCTTTGTAAAACCCACATCAAATATTTTTTTTGACTGATTTAAAAGTTTATAATATCCTTTTATGTCCCTCTTATCAAATTTACTTATCTCACTGTTTGTTTTTTCAACCGTAGAACAATAATCAAATGTCTTGCCATCATGAAAATAGTATCTATACCAAGGCTCAAGAGGAACGAAATTCAAATAATCTTCTCTTTTTTTTCCAAATAAACTAAATAATTCATCAAAAAGAAATGGTGCCGTTATGACCGTTGGACCAGCATCATGTTTAAAACCATTCACTTCAAAAACTCTTGCTCTTCCTCCAAGGTCGTCTAATTTTTCGATTATTGTTGTGTCATAACCTAATTTTTTCAATCTTAAACTAATCGCAATGCCTCCAAAACCACTTCCAATAACTACTGCTTTTTTTCTCATTTTTAATTTTGTAATTGTATTTAAATACCTTATTTCTTAATAAATATAATATTATTTATGCTTACAAAGACAGATTTATTTGAATTACTTAGTGTAAAAAATAAAGATTTTCAAATTCACGATCATGATCCTTTATTTACAGTTGAAGATTCTGAAAAACTAAGAGGTGAAATTAAAGGGGCGCATACAAAAAATTTATTTTTAAAAAATAAAAAAAATAATTTTTTCCTTTTTAGTTGTGATGAAAATGCAAGGGTTGATTTAAAGCTATTTTCTAAATCTATCGATGCTAAGAATTTATCATTTGCTAATGCTGAATATTTAGAACAATTTTTGGGAATAAAGCCCGGATCAGTCTCGCCATTTGCCCTTCTAAACGATAAGGATAATGTTGTTAAATTTTATTTAGATGAAAAACTTTTTAAGAGTGAAATAATTAATTTCCACCCACTAATTAATACTACAACCATAAGTATTAGAACTTCAGAGTTTATTAACTTCCTCCTTGAAAATAATAAAAAAATTCATATTTTTTCTCTGGATAGTTATAGTATAATCAAATCTTTATGAGTGAAAATACAAATATAATCGATGTTAATGAAGAAGAGTTTAATGATCTGGTTATTGAGGCAAGTGAGAATAAATTAATTGTTGTTGATTTTTGGGCTCCTTGGTGCGGTCCTTGTAAACAATTAACACCAATTTTAGAAAAGATAATATCAAAATTAGGAGATAAAATAACCTTAGTAAAAATTAATATTGATGAAAATCAACAAATTGCTGCTCAATTAAGAATTCAATCAATCCCCACTGTTTATGCATTTAAAAATAAACAAATTATTAATGCATTTCAGGGTGTCATTCCTGAAGGTCAGATTATTGAATTTATTGAAAAATGTTTAGGATCTAAAATAAATGAAGATTTTACAGAATTTTACAATGAAATAGAAAGTGCTATGGCTGAAAATAAGTTTGAAGAAACTAAAGATACTCTTCTAGAATTTATTTCTAAAAACTCAGATGAAATTAGAGGTATTTGTTTTTATTTAGAGTGTTTGATCGAACTTAAACAATTTGAAGAGGTTGATGTGTTCATTAGTTCACTAGAAAAAAATGTGCAAGAAAAGAATGAGGTTAAACAGGTTTTAAAAAAGATGGAAATTGTGAAAAATAATTCATCTGGACCAAATATTAATGAGTTGCTCGTTAAACTTGAGAATGAACCAGATAATATCGATTTAATTTTAGAAATATCAGACAAATATTTTTCAATTAAAGAATATGAAAATGGAATGGATTTGCTTCTAAAAAATTATCCAAAAAATAAAGATAGTATAAAAAATAAGATGGTAGAATTTTTTGCTGTACTTGGTAATACTGATCAGATCACAATTCAATATAGAAAAAAACTTTCACAAATAATGTTTTCTTAACATGGAAATCCCTATCTTTCCCTTAAACGGTGCCGTCCTTTTTCCAGGAACAAGCCTGCCTCTAAATATATTTGAGAAAAGATATATTGAAATGGTTGACTATGCACTTTCAAAAGAAAGGTGTATTGGCATGATACAATCTGACGAAAAAAATAAACTCTATAATATTGGTTGTATTGGAAAAATTCATAGTTTTAGCGAGACTGCAGACGGGCGATATTTAATTAGTCTACAAGGCACTAATTGTTTCAAAGTCAAAAAAGAGTTAGAAAAAAAATATAAGTTTAGGTTGGTTGAAGCTGAAAAGTTAATTTTTGAGGAAGATAAAAAAATTATAAATGAAAAACAAAAAAATAATCTTTTAGATAAGTATAGCCAATATATTAAAGTCAAAAAAATTAACCTAAACTTAGAAGAAATTCAAAATATAGATTTTAATCAAATTATAAAGTTTATAGCAATGATATCTCCTTTTAGTGACATTGAAAAACAAGTTCTTTTAGAAACAAAAAACTTAAGTGATTTTTATAAAAAACTTCATTCAATTTTAGAGCTTGAGATAGTAGAAGATAATAATAGTAAAACTATTAATTAACACCCATCGCAAAATCACTTATCTGATTTTTTAATTTTTTACTTTTCTCTATTAAATTGATAGCTGAAAATCTTGCATGATTAAAAATTGTATTATTTAATTTAAACACACTATCAACTTTATCAGTTATTTGATACAGCCTATAAGCTTTGAAAAAATTATCTTTCTGAAATTCTTTACAAAATATTTCATCTCCCAATTCCAAACCTAGAGAGTTATATTTTTTAACAAGATTATATAAACATTCTACATCTTGCATGCCTAGATTCCATCCTTGTCCTGCAATTGGATGAAATGAGTGAGCTGAGTCACCTAAATAAATAATTCTATTCTCAAAAAATTTAGAGTTTAAATGAGCTTTTAAAGGAAAGGTTTGTTTGGTGATTATTTTTTTTATCTCACCCACACTTCGCTGTGTCTTTTCATTTAGAATGGATATAATCTTATTATCATCTAAAGAAAATAAAGAGTTTATAAATTTATTATTATTTGTCCAAACTATAGAACTTTGAAACTGATTTTTATTTTTTTGCATTGGTAAGATTGCAAGAGGTCCATTTTTAAAGAAGAACTCGTAAGCAGTATTATTGTGATTCTTTGAGTGATTAAAATTAACTACAATTGCTTTTTTTTTGTAATCTTTTCTATAAATTGGTGTTTTAAAAATTTTTCTTATAGAGCTGTATTTCCCATCACACGCAAATAGAATATTTGAATTAACATAAAAATTATTTTGCTTAGTTATAATCCTATCGCTTTGATAAAAAATATCTTTAACAGAAACATTGTTAAAAATTTCTACATTTTTTTGTTTTTGTAATTTTTTGTACAGGCAATCAAGAATAAACTCGTTCTTAACTATATATCCAAGATTGGATTTTCTTCTTTGGTTGTCAAAATAAATTTTGTTTGATTGGTTTCTATCAATTATTTTAATATTCTTTATTGGTTCTGCGTAATTACCAATTTCATTCCATATATTTATTTCTTCAAGAAATTTTTTCGTACCCTCTGAAATTGCTGTTGTCCTTTTGTCTAAAATATTTTTATAATTAAATTTAGGGTTTTGCTCTAAAACTACTACTTTATGACCAAGTTTAGAAAGTGAGTATGCTGTTACAGCCCCTATTAGTCCCCCTCCTATTATATTGATATTTGATTGAATTTCTTTCATAATTTTCTTCGAATTACCATAATCTAAATGTATTACAATCTAACTATATGTTCAAGTATGGTTCTTTTCGAAATTTTGTTAGTAAATTTTTTTTAGGAATAATTTTATTTGGCTTTGGATCAATTTATTTAGCCAGTCTATATACATACTCACCTAATGATCCAGGTTATCAAAATTTTAACGAAGGTGAAATTCAAAATATTCTGGGCAATTTTGGTGCATATTTATCAAGTTACTCCTTAGTATTTATTGGAACACTAAGCTATTTAATTGCTCTATTTTTAACAATAGAAGGTGGTAGATTTTTTCTAGGTATGGCTAATCGATTTGTAATTTTGAATTTAATGTCAAATCTAGTTGGTATTATAAGTATAAATATATCCTTAAAATCATTTGGCGAATATTATTTAGAAAAGGGAGTATTGTCTCAGATAATTGTCGATCTATTTTCAATTATTAATATAAATTTTTTAGATAATATTTTTGTTTATTACTTCAGTAATTTTTTACTTTTTATATTTGGTATATTTTTAATACTTGTATCCTTTAGAGTAAAACTATCTTGGATAAATAAGATTATTCATTCTTTAAAGGTGTTTGGATATTTAAGATTTTTGTTTTCAGTATTTAGTCTATTAAAATATTTAAAATTTAAAAAACGAACTTCCAAGAAAACTTTAAGAAGTGAGCCAACAATTAAAAAAAGAAATTATGTAAATTTAAATAGAAAAAGTAATTTGAAGACTAAATCCGAAAAACAACTAGAATTGGATAACTTTAGTTTTAGTCTTCCTTCAAAAGATCTTCTTTCAATATCAAGCTTTAAAAATAATAAAAATAAAGAACTCGATAAAATAAATACTGATGCAGCTATAAAATTAGAAAAAACACTTTCTGAATATGGTGTTGAAGGAAAGATCATTGGTTTTAGTAGTGGTCCTATTGTAACATTGTTTGAGTTTGTTCCAAATGCAGGTATCAAATCTAGTAAAGTTATAGGTTTATCAGATGATATTGCTCGAGCAATGTCATCTATCTCTGCTAGGATTTCAACCCAGCCTGGAAAGACTAGCCTTGGTATTGAAATACCAAATAGTAAAAGAGATAGTGTTTTGTTTGGAGATTTAATTAAAGAAGGAGAATTTGAGATAGAAAACGACTCTCTAACACTTGCTTTAGGAAAAGACATATCTGGAAAAAGTATTTTTGCAAATTTAGAACGAATGCCTCATCTCTTAATAGCTGGAACAACTGGTTCTGGTAAATCAGTAGGTATTAACACGATGATCTTAAGTATTTTATATAAGTTCAAACCTAATGAGTGCAAATTAATTTTAATTGACCCTAAAATGTTAGAACTTAGTATTTATGAAGATATTCCCCATTTATTAACACCTGTTGTTACAGATCCAAAAAAAGCCGTTTTTGCTCTTAAGTGGGTAGTTAGAGAAATGGAAAATAGATATAAGTTAATGAGTTCATTAAATGTGAAAAATATAGATTCTTATAATAATAAAGTTTTGCAAACTATTTCATCAGGAAGAAAGCTGTATAGAGAAGTTCAAACAGGGATAGATGATGACACTAGAATGCCAATTATTGAGAAACAGGAAATACTTCTTGAAAAAATGCCTTTTATTGTCGTAGTAATTGATGAGATGGCAGACTTAATGATGGTCGCTGGCAAAGAAGTTGAGTCATTAGTTCAAAGATTGGCTCAAATGGCAAGAGCATCTGGAATACATTTAATAACAGCTACTCAAAGACCAAGTGTTGATGTAATCACAGGAACGATAAAAGCAAATTTTCCAAGTCGTATTAGTTATAAAGTATCAAGTAAATTTGATAGCAGAACGATACTAAATGAAATGGGGGCAGAACAATTATTGGGAAGTGGAGATATGTTGTTTTTAGAAAATGGTGGTATAATAAAGAGACTGCACGGTGGATTTGTTTCTGAGAGCGAGGTTGACAAAGTTGTAACACACATAAAGAAACAAGCTACATTTGATTATAAAAAGGAGATTTCGTTATCAGAAGAAGAATTAACCAATACAAATAGAGATGATCTAATTTCAACTAATAATGATGAGCTCTATACTAAAGCTGTTGAGATTGTTATTAAGCAACAAAAAATTTCAACAAGTTATATTCAAAGGTATCTTCAGATTGGCTATAATAGGGCAGCAAGAATAGTAGAAAAGATGGAAGAGGATGGAATTATAAGCGAAGCAAATAACGCAGGTAAAAGACATGTTCTTAAAAAGTGAAAAATGTCTAATTAATTTATTAGTATTAGTTTTTTATTTATTTTCTAGTAAGGCCAATTCAACAACTGGCGAAAAAATAGATGTTTTAAATTATTTAACCTCATTAAATAATTTTTCCGCTTCTTTTATTCAAGTTGATGGAGAAAATTTGAGTGAAGGAATAGTATATATAGGTGCTAAAAGGGTCAGAGCTGAGTATTTTTTTCCAACAAAGATTCTAATAATTTTAGGTGCGAACAAAGCAATGTATTATGATTATGAGCTTGAAGAAGATGAGTTTTTTAATCCAAAAAATACTAATGCCTGGTTCTTTTATGACATATTTAGAGATCCACTTTTTTTTGAAGATGGAATAATTGAAGTAAATAACAATGAGATATTATTAGAAAAAAAAGGGACTGATAATGAAGAAAACAACTTTGTTATAAAAGTGTTATTTGAAAAAAATCCACTAGTGTTAAGGGGTATAGAGGTAGTGATTAATGATGATGTCCTAAAGTTATCAATTTATAATCATAGTTATAATGAGCAATTTCAAAAGGATTTTTTCAAACTTATAAACCCTAAATTTTTAAACTAAGTTTTAATTAAAAGATCTTCATTTTTTGTTTGAATCTTAACTTTTGTTTTTACAGTGTTCAATTTTTTTCTTATTCTAGTAAGATGGCTTTCTAGAGAATTTGTTTCAATATTTGATTTAATATTTAAAATATTTTCTTTAATGAAATTTTTGCTTGTTTTTTTTTCTCTAATTAAAAAGGTAAGGATCTCCAATTCTATTTTAGTTAAGCGACAAAAACTATCGTTATTGAGGTTTATAAGTTTTTCATTATAAATTGATATATCATGAAACTGTACTTTTAAATTTTGTACAAAGTTTTCAATTCTATTTTTTATAATGTTTATTGAAATCGGGCAGCTTAATATATTTGAATTGTTAGTAAAATTTAAATTTATATTTTTTAAATATGTGATAATTAAAAAATTATCGTTTACACTTTTATTGTCTATTAGATCAATATCATTTTTATTGCTTATAATAATTATATTTGCTTGGGATGTTTTTATATTGTTTTTGATCTCATCTAGTTTCATAATGCTTAACTCATACTCAGAAAGAAGAATAGACAAAAAATTTTTTATCTTGTTGTTACAAAATATATATAGTTCAGTTTTCATAATCTTTTCCCAAATAAAATTGTTCCAAGCCTAATGTACGTGGGGTTGAATTGAAGCGCTTTTGTGTAATCATTGCTCATTCCAATACTTAATTCTTCAATTTTGTTTTCTTTTGCAAGAAGTTTTAATTGATTAAAATGATAAACTGGATCTTCATCTATTGGAGGTATGCACATTAAACCAATTATAGGAAGCTTCATTTCTTGTTTTAAAAAAAATAAAAAGTCTTTTGTGTGTTCAGGAAAAATACCGCTTTTTGTTGTCTCTTTACCTGTATTTACTTGTAAGAAAAATTTTTTATTTTGAAGTAGTTCTTTGTGTTTTGAGAATTCTAAAGCTATTTTTTCCCTGTCCAAAGTATGAAAAACATCAAAAATTTGGATTGCATCTTTTACTTTGTTTGATTGTAGTGGACCTGTTAAATGAAGTTCTATTGTTGTATTGTCTTGCTTTAATTTTTGAAATTTTTCTTTTGCTTCTTGAACTCTATTTTCACCAAATATTTTAACTCCAGCATCAATAGCTTCAAGAACACTTTTAAGTGGGTGATTCTTTGATATAGCAACAATTTTGGCGGATTTTCTAGTTTTTTTTAAAAAATCATTGATTTCATTGTATTTTTTAATATTAAACATAAGATAGTATGTTGTAAAAAAACAACATTGTTACAAAAAATATAATAAATCATTATGCTTTTTTTGTAATTTATTCAATTTTTAAATAATAGCATTATCAATGTAAGTTAGTTTCTTACATTTAATGAATATTCATTAACTCAAAAGGAGTAATTATGAAAAAAGAACTATTAATGGGAACTGCTCTTGTTTCTACGCTTGGTGCTGCTTCAGTTGCTGAAGCTGTAACAGCTACAATGAGTGGTAACCACCAAACTGGTATTGAGTTTGATTCACCTACTGGTGGAACTGACACTAATGCCCAAGTTAATGACAACAACTTTTCTGTGTCATTATCTGAAACTACTGACGGCGGAATGACTATTTCATCAAGCTTTAAGCTTATGGATGAAAACGGTTCTGCTGGTGATCTAGACGCTGGATTTACATTAGCATTTACTGATGGATCAAAACTTGATGTAATCAATGCTGGTAACGCATCTGGTGGACATGCAGTTTCTGTTCCAGGTTCTGCTGGTGCTGAAGGTGTAGCTACTACATCAACTAACTCAGCTCAAACTGGATTAGACTTTATGACCGCTTCAACAGTATTAGGTGTTGAGTATCACACTGCTTCAGATTTCTTGGCTGATGGACTAAAAATGTCTTTCTCAGCTTCATCTGACTCAGGTGCTGCAGCTGCTACAACTTACAGAGTTGATAGTCACGTTGCAATTGGTGCTACTTATGTAACTGATCTTGGTGACACTGCCCTAACTATCGGTGGTGGTTATTCAGTAGTTGACGGTTCAAAATCAAACACTGCGCCTACTAATGACAACAATGGTATCCATGTAGGTTTAAGTGCTGTAACTGGTGATTTAACAGTTGCTGTTGGTTATGCTGACGGTGAAGTTGCTGGTTCTGGTTTATCGTCTGCTTCAGAATACGAAGCTGATGTTGTAAAAGCAGGTGTAAAATATGTAACTGGAGATCTAACGTTTAACGTTGGTATCGCTTCAGGTGATGCAAAAGATAATACTATTGGATCAAGTGGCGGTAATGATGACTCAAAAGACGTTACTTCAGCTAGTGTTTCTTATGCTGTAGCTTCTGGTGTAACTGCAATTCTTGGTTATACTTCTCTAGAAGCAAGTGACGAAGGTTCAGCAACTGACGATGGATCTGCATGGTACATCGGTGCTAACATGTCATTTTAATTAAAGATATTGTTTCTTTGAAAAACGGCACTTTAATTAGTGCCGTTTTTTTTATGTTTTACATTTAGCCTCCAATACAATATTTGTATTTTGATGATTTTGACTCGAGTATTTTTACTATTTTTTTTATTTTTTATCTTTTCTTGTAATAGCAATAAGACTGAAGAAGAAATGGAAGAGTTGTGGTCAAAAGCACAGACTAAATCTCAAATTATTGAAAGATCTGGATCAAAATTTAATTCTGCCTTAGACATGGAACTTGCTCTAAGGGATGCTGAAACAAGACTTCAGACTGGTGGTGGCTTGCTTGGTAAAAAAGGTCTTTCACTCGGTGATGTTATGGGTAATAACAATAACATCAATTCAACAACAACAATTGCTATGTCAGTAAATCCTTTTCTTTGGAGAGGGGCCTTGGAAACAATAAATTTTATGCCTTTAAGTTCTGCTGATCAATTGGGTGGAACTATAATAACTGATTGGTACTCAACTGAAGATAATCAAAATGAAAGATGTAAATTAAATATTTTTATAACTGGTAAAAGTCTTAAAACTGAAAATCTAAGAGTAGTTTCATTTTGTCAAGAATTTAAAAACCCATCATGGATAAATAAAAAAATAAATTTAGAAAATGATATTAAAATAGAAAATGCTATATTAAACAAAGCCAAAAAATTAAAACTCCAATCAAGTTAAGAAGTGTCATCACGATACAATCATAAATTAGTTGAAAAAAAATGGCAGGACGTCTGGTCAAAAAATAATGTTTTTAAAACATTAAGAGATGAGAACAAAAAAAAATTTTATGTTCTAGAAATGTTTCCTTATCCATCTGGTAAAATACATATGGGGCATGTAAGGAATTATACATTAGGTGATGTAGTAGCAAGATACAAAAAGATGAAGGGTTATAATGTTTTACACCCCATGGGCTGGGATGCTTTTGGCCTACCAGCTGAAAATGCTGCTTTAACAGAAAAAAAACATCCTGAGAGCTGGACATATCAAAATATTAATACAATGAAAAATCAGTTATTGAAAATGGGCTTGTCTTTGGATTGGGAAAGGGAAATTGCCACTTGCCATCCTGAATATTACAAGCACGAACAGAAGTTTTTTATTGATATGTTTAATGCTGGACTTGCATACAAAAAAGAGGCTGAAGTAAATTGGGATCCAGTAGATAAAACGGTTCTTGCAAATGAACAAGTGATTGATGGGAAGGGTTGGAGATCAGGCGCAACCGTTGAAAAGAAAAAGTTATCACAATGGTTTTTGAAAATTAGTAAATATTCTGATGAGCTTTTAGAAGATTTAAATAATTTAAATAATTGGCCTAATAAAGTCAAAATTATGCAGTCTAATTGGATTGGTAAATCAGTTGGGGCTGAAATTGATTTTAAGATTTTAGGAAATGATGACAAAATAAAAGTATTCACAACACGACCAGATACAATTTATGGAGCAACTTTTATTGCACTCTCAAGTGAACATAAATTAATTGTAAATATTTCAAAAGAAAATCTGGAATTACAAAAATTTATCAAAGATTGTGAAAATCTGAATCCTGAAAAAACAAAAAAGGGTTTTAATACTGGTTTGTTTGTTGAGCACCCATTTATCATGGGAAAAAAACTGCCAGTTTTTGTTGCCAATTTTGTTTTAAAAGAATACGGACTTGGCGCTATTTTTGGTTGCCCCGCACATGATCAGAGAGATTTAGATTTTGCAAAAGAGTACAAATTAGATGTTATAACAGTAGTAAAGCCAAAAAGTGGTGAAGATGATTTATTTAAAGTTGAATCTACGGCCTTTACTGATGATGGAATAGTAATTAATTCAGAATTTTTAAATGGGTTAGACACAGAGAAAGCAAAGGACAAAATAATTGTTGAAATAGAGAAGAAGGGAATAGGAAAAAAACAAATAAACTTTAAATTAAGAGATTGGGGTATTTCAAGGCAAAGATTTTGGGGTTGCCCAATACCAATTATTTATAGAGAAGATGGAGAGATACTAGCAGTAGAAGATAATCAGCTTCCAGTTAAACTTCCAGATATTGAAAATTTTACTGAATCATCTAGCGCTTTAAGCAATATTCCAGGTTGGAAAGAAACGGTTTGTCCTAAAACTGGAATGAAGGCATATAGAGAAACGGATACTTTTGATACTTTTTTTGAATCGTCGTGGTATTTTTTTCGATATTGTAATGCAAGATTAGACAAGCCCTTTGATAAAAAAGATATTAATTATTGGCTACCAGTTGATCAGTATATTGGTGGTATTGAACATGCTATTTTACACTTATTGTATTCTAGATTTTTTACGAAAGCATTAAGGGACCTTGATTATTTTAATTTAGACGAACCGTTTAAAGGATTGTTTACTCAAGGTATGGTTACTCATGTTACTTACAAAAATAAATTGGGTGAATGGATTGAGCCTAATGATACAGAAATTAGAAATGGTAAATTACAAGACAAAGAAGGTAATGAAATAAAAACTGGAAAAGTTGAAAAAATGAGTAAATCAAAAAAAAATGTTGTTGATCCTAATGATATAATAACTTCATATGGTGCCGATACGGCAAGATGGTTTATGTTATCTGATAGCCCTCCTGAAAGGGATTTACAATGGACAGAAACAGGGATATCCTCATCATTTAAATTTATTAATAAATTATACGACTTTGTAAATAAATTAGAAAAGTATAATTCAAGTAATTTAGATGATATTGGTATTCTAGAAAATTTAAAAAATATCATTAACGAGGTATCAGAAAATATAGAGGCTTTTCAGTTTAATAAATCAGTTGCCAAAATTTATGAGTTTGTAAACATTCTTAATGATTCAATCTTAAGTAAAAAATTATCTAAGAACAACTTCTTATGGTCACTTGAAAAATTATGTATTATTTTACAGCCTTTTGTTCCTCATATTAGTGAAGAAATTTGGTCTAGAATTGGTAATAAGAGTTTATGTATTAATGAAGTTTGGCCCACAGAAAGCGTAAAGAAGAAGAATAAGTCAAAAATAGCAATACAAATAAATGGAAAAACAAGAGAGGTTATAGAAATTGATTCCTCTCTTACAAAAGAAGATGTTTTAGAAATTATAAAAAATAATAATAAGATTAAAAAAAATCTTGTTGGAAAAAATATTCAAAGAGAAATATATGTTCCTGGAAAAATTTTAAACCTAGTTATATAATGAAAAAATTATTTATAGTTTTTGCTTTGTTTTTTCTGTTTTCTTGTGGTGACATAGATTTTGTTTACAAGGATAACAAAAACTTATTAAACCCTCTTTATCAAAAAACCAATGTTAATACATCGGGCGTTGATTTAAATTTTATAAACTCATATATACCTATGTTTTTTGGAGACAATAAAGAGGATGTTTTTAGTCTGACTATTAATATTGAAGAGAAAAAAACAAAAAGATCAGTGGAAACAAACCAAGCAACATCTAACCTTAGATATGAATTAAGGTTTTTTTATACATTAATATTAAATAAAGATAGTTGTGTAACTTATGAAAAAGAAATAACTTCTTACTTTTCAATCATACCAAAGTCTTCAGGGTATAATTATGGAACTGACTCATCGTTAGAAAAAAAATATGAGTTAGCAATATCAGATAATTTAAACCAATTTGTGTCTATATTATCAGATAAAAGTATCTATAATTGTTAATGAAAATCAACCCACTAATCATATTATTAAGTAATGACTTTAAAATAGACAAGAAATTTTATTTTATTGGTGGAAATGAAGTTACGCTTATGGAAAAAATAAAATCATTAATACTTGATAAATATCAACAAAATGAAAAGCATGAAATTGTTAATATTGAGACTATTAAAGATTTTGTAGACGAAGAAGGTTTGTTTGGAAATAAAAAAATATTTATTGGAAAGGATTGTAAAGGAATTAATGTTGAAAATTTAAATAAAGCCAGAAAATCAGATGGTATTTTTATTTTTATACAAGAAAATTCACAAAGTACTAAAAAAATCAAAGCTTTATTTGTTAAAGATAAGGACTCGTACTCTATTGATTGTTACGAACTAGATAGGGATTCAAGAATTAAGATTTTAAATAAGTTTATAAATGTAAATAAGTTAAGTATTTCTGAAGAAATATATTGGATATTAGTTGACAAGTTAGATAGTAAATTTATTTTTTTTGAAAACAACCTAAAAAAAATCTTAGATTTAAACAATATAGATATTACAACAAATAATATAAAAAAAATATTAACAATAGGGGATTCAGGTAAAGAAAAGGTATTTTTTAGTTTATTAAAAAAAAACAAAGATATAGTTGAGTTGTATAGAAATAAAATTCTAACTGACTCAGATGTTAATATTCTTTATTATTCTTTTAAATATTTTTGTCAGCTAATAATTGATTCTAAAAGCGAGGATGAGTATATAAAAAAAATTCCAATATATTTATTTCGAGAAAAGAATTATCTAATAGATTTTTATCGTAAATATAATTCTGGTAAAAAAAAATTATTGATAAAATTACTTTCATCAACTGAAAATATTTTGCGAAAAGAAAGTGGTTTATCTTTAGCTTCTGGTCTTCGTTTTGTTTTAAATGTTAAAAAAATTACTATTTCTTAAGCCTTTTCATCAAGTCATCTAATTGATTTAAGTCAGAATAATATAAAGTGAGTGATCCTGAGGACCCACTTTCATTAAATTGTATTGATGTTTTTAAACCTATTTTATCTGAGAGCTCTTTTTCTAAATCAATAATATTTGGGTCTTTAAGTGTTTTTTTTGTTTTATTTTTTTTAAACTCAGATGTTATTTTTTCTACTTGTCTTACACTAAGTTTTTTTTCTATTATTTCATTTGCTTTATAAATAGCATTGGGCACACCAATAAGCGCTCTTGCATGGCCCATTGATAGTTCTCCCTCTATCACCATTTTTTGAATTTTTGGATCAAGCTCTAAGAGGCGTAAAATATTTGAAACATGGCTAGGGCTTTTGCCAATTAGTTTAGCGAGGTTTTCGTTGCTAATAGATTTGATATTGATTAGTCCTTTGTATGCATTAGCTTCTTCAATAACATTTAGGTCTTCTCTTTGAATGTTTTCGATTAAAGCTGCCTCTAAAATACTTGTGTCATTAATATTTTTAATAACACAGTCCACCTCATGCATTCCATTTAATTGACAGGCTCTCCACCTTCTTTCACCTGCTATAATTTGAAATTGACCGTTGCTTATTGGTTTAACAATAATAGGTTGAATTAAGCCTTGGTTTTTAATTGAAGACGAAAGTTCTTTAAGCTCTTCGTTTTTAAAGTTTTTTCTTGGTTGTGCTGGGTTTGGTATTATTTGTGAAATATTAATTTTTTGAACACCATTAATATTTTCACTGCTGTTGTTAGATTTTGACAAAAGTGCCCCTAGGCCCATTCCTAGTTTGTTTTCTTTATTCATAATTTTTATTTTGATTTAAAATTACTTCTTTTGCAAGCTCAATATAGGCTAAAGAGCCCGCGGCTTGTGTATCGTACACCAATGCTGGTTTACCATGACTTGGTGCTTCCGATATTTTAACATTTCTTGGAATTGTGGTTTTATATACTTGGTTTCCAAAATGTTGCCTTACATCTTTCTCTACAAGTGAGCTTAATGAATTTCTTTTATCTAACATTGTAAGTAATATTCCTTCAATTTTTAAGTCTTTGTTATAATTTTGTTGAATTAGTTTGATTGTGTTCATTAAAGCTGAAAGGCCCTCAAGGGCAAAAAACTCTGATTGAAGAGGAATTAGTGTTGTGTTTGATGCTACTAATGAATTAATGGTTAGCAAGCCAAGTGCAGGTGGGCAATCTACAAAAATAAAATCGAAATTATCAATTTCAGCAAAGATTGATTTAAACACAAACTCTCTGTCTTCAAAATTTGTTAACTCTACCTCAGCTGCAGCTAAGTCTGTGTTTGCTCCAATTATTTTTAGACCAGGTATTAATGTTTCTTTTATTCCTTCTTTAAGAAGTCTCTTTTCATGAATCATTTCATAAATAGATGGCTTTCTATCATCGTGGGTAAGCCCAAGTCCTGTGGTAGCATTACCTTGGGGGTCAGCATCAACGATTAAAACATTTTTTTTCACTGCAGCTAATGAAGTGGCTAAGTTTATTGTAGTTGTAGTTTTTCCAACACCGCCCTTTTGATTTGAAATAGAAATAATTTTTTTCACAGTTTTTTATATTTGCTTATTTTTAACACATACCCATTACCCTCACTTTGACTTGGATAAAGATTGTATTCAAAGTTAAAGGATTTTTTTGCATCATGTATTTCTTTCTTAACACTTCTTCCTTTTAGAAAAAGTAGTGATGTATTTTTTTTAGTAAAAAAGCGTGAATAATCTAATAATTTTGCTAATGGGGCAAAAGCTCGGCAGATAATAAAGTCAAATTTTTGATTTTTGATTTTTTCAACCCTTGTACAAATAGTTTTTATTTCTACGTTTTGCTCATGCGCAAATTCTTTAATAAAGTTTATTTTTTTCATTTTTGAGTCAATCAATAATATGTTTGAATACCCAAAAATATGTAGGATCACCCCTGGTAAGCCCGCACCAGTTCCAAAGTCTATTATTGATGCATTTTTTTTCAAAATAAATTCAGACAACTGTAATGAATCATTAATATGTCTATCCCAAGCAACATCAATTGTAGAAGGCCCTACTAAATTGTGTATTTGGTTGCTTTTTGTTAACTTTAGTATGTAGCTATCGATTAAATCAATTTGCTTTCTGTTAAGATTGTATTTTTTTATTACAGCGCTTTTATCCAAATTATGCTGCTTTTTTATTTTTATTTTTTTTAATATATCTAAGAAGGGCTATTGTGGCTGCTGGTGTTACGCCCGATATTCTTGAGGCTGCTCCAAGAGTTGGTGGTTTAATTTTTGATAATTTTTCTACTATCTCATTAGATAAGCTGCCAACTAGTTTATAATTAGTTGATTTTGGAATTGTTAAACTTTCTTCTTTTTCAAAATCTTGAATATCCATTCTTTGCCTATCAAGATAACCTGAGTACTTAGCTTCAATTTCTATTTGTTCTATTACATCGTCTTCTAAATCACTTAATCCAGGAAGTATTTTTTTGAGCTTGGTGGTTGTAATATTAGAAAACGACAAAAGGTCTATGATATTTCTTTTCTTTCCATCTTTGTTTATTTTTATTCCTTTCTTTAGAAGTGCATCTGGTGAAAACTTATGATTTTTAACAAACCTAAACCCCTCTTTTATTCTTTTGGATTTTTTTTCGAACTCTCTTTGCCTATCTATATCAACACAACCTATTTCAATTCCAAGAGGTGTAAGTCTTAAATCTGCATTATCAGCCCGAAGTACAAGTCTATATTCAGACCTTGAAGTGAACATTCTATATGGCTCTTTGGTTCCTTTTGTGACCAAATCGTCTATCAAAACACCTATATATCCGGAGGACCTAGGTATTATAAA
The DNA here is from genome assembly GCA_902615745.1 of uncultured Alphaproteobacteria bacterium. Lineage (GTDB taxonomy): Bacteria > Pseudomonadota > Alphaproteobacteria > HIMB59 > CACPNW01. The sequence continues at coordinate 163,032 of CACMQB010000003.1, forward strand.
TTCTTTATTAGATGTTGTTTGAAGTGATGCATTTATCCCAGCAATTATACCTTGTGCAGCTGCTTCTTCGTATCCGGTTGTTCCATTTATCTGCCCTGCAAAAAATAAATTTTTTATTTTTTTTGTTTCAAGTGTGTGTGTTAGTTCTTGTGGGTCAACAAAATCATATTCAATGGCGTAAGCGGGTTGTGTAATTGTAACATTCTCCAAACCTTTAATCGTTTTAACAAATTGCTCTTGAATTTCAGTTGGTAGTGAAGATGATATTCCGTTTGGATATATTAAATCATTATCTAATCCCTCTGGCTCAAGAAATATCTGATGCGATAATTTATTTTTGAATTTATGAATTTTATCTTCAATAGATGGGCAATACCTAGCTCCCATTGATTGTATTTCTCCTGAATACATTGGTGATAGGCTTAGGTTCTGAGCTATAATTTCATGTGTATTTTTATTAGTATGAGTAATAAAACAAGATATTTGAGGAATGTGGATATCTCTGTTGACAAAAGAAAATGGAACAGGCTTTTTATCTGGGTGTTGTTCATCTAAGTCATTGAAATTTATAGTTTTTTTAAGTAATCTTGGGGGCGTTCCTGTTTTCAATCTGCCTATTGAAAACTTTAGCTCTTTAAGCCTTTTTGCAAGCTTTATTGATGGCTTATCACCAACTCTTCCAGCTTCTTGTTTCTCGGAGCCTATTCTTATTAACCCTTGTAAGAAAGTGCCTGTAGTTAAAACAACAGATTTGGACAATATCTTTTTGTTATCACCTAAAATAACTCCACTTACCTGTTTATTTAAAACAATTAAATCTTCTACTGACCCTTCAATAATTTTAAGATTTTTTTGCTCAGATACAAGATCATTTATAGCATTTTTATATAAAATACGGTCTGTTTGTGCTCTTGGACCTCTTACAGCAGCACCTCTGCTCGAGTTTAACATTCTAAATTGTATACAGGATCTGTCTGTAGCTTTGGCCATAATTCCATCTAAAGCATCTATTTCCTTTACAAGATGTCCTTTCCCAAGACCTCCAATTGCAGGATTGCATGACATTTCTCCTATTTTATCAACTTTATGAGTAATTAAAGCTGTTTTTGATCCAGTTCTTGCAGATGAGCATGCCGCTTCTACGCCTGCATGCCCCCCACCAATTACAATTACATCAAATTTATTGTCCATGTCTCTTTTCACGTGAAATTACTTACCTATACAAAAATCACTGAATATTATATCTAAAATTTTCTCAATATCAAATTTTTGATTAATTCCATCAATATACATAATTGATCTTCTAACATTTTCAGCAGCAATATCTATTTCTTTTAAATCTAAACCTTTAAGTAGTACAAGAGATTTCTTAAGGCCTTCCATATGTCTTTCACGTGAAAAGACCGGTCCAGAAATTGGTTTTTTCTTTAATTTTGAAGATATGTTTTTAATAAGAGGTTCAATTCCATAACCAGATACTGATGAAATATTATGTACTCCACTAATTTTCTTTTTATTTGTATCATATTTTGATTTAACAAATATTTTTGATTTGATTTTACTATAGTTTTTCTTTTCGTTTTTTTTAAGAAAAACTATATTTAAATCAGACTTTTCAGCGCTCTCTAAGGATCTTTCAATACCTATTTTTTCAATTAAGTTCTTATATTTTCTTATTCCAGCTGTATCAATGAATGTGTATTTATCTCCTTGTATATCTAGTGTGGAGCTTACTAAATCTGTTGTAGTTCCTGGTATATTAGTAACTATAGAAACCTCCTTGTTATTAATATAATTAATAAAGGATGATTTTCCTGTGTTTGGTTTTCCAATAATAGTTATTTTAAAGCCATTATGTATTTGTTTTGATAAAGTTGATCTTTCGATAATATTTTCAATTTGTTTATATATGTTCTTATTTTGTTCTCTTATGCTTTTATTTATTTCTTTAGGAAGGTCTTCATCTGCAAAATCAATTATGGCCTCTATATCTGCTAGAAGTTTTTTTTGTTTATTTGATATTTCATTAACCAATTTATCTAAATTTCCACTTAAATTACCAATGGCTGTCTTTCTTTGATTTTCAGTTTCTGCATTAACTAAATCATTAATTGTTTCAGCTTCTAAAACACTAAGCTTATCATTCATTAGAGCTCTTTTGGTAAACTCTCCAGGCTCAGCAAGTCTGATTTGTTTTTTTAATAGGGTTTTAGTTATTTTGTTAATTACAGAAATACTTCCGTGACAAGATATTTCCACCATATCCTCCCCTGTATAGCTTTTTGGTGATTTAAAAAAAGTTGTTAGCGTCTGATCTACAACGTCTTTTCCATCTAATAAATCGTTTAATGTAGCAAAATTTGTTTTAAATTTTTTTTTAGAAGATATTGATTTAATTATTGTATGAGAGCCTTTTCCCGAAATCCTAAAAACAGCTATACCTGATTTACCTCTTTGCGTAGCAAGAGCAAAAATTGTCTCTTTGGAAGCTTTCATTTTTTGGGAATTAAACCCAAGATGATATTAAGTAAATAAGAAAGATTATAAAAAAATTATATTTATTTAGTTCCCATGCTTTGGAAGAACTCGCTGTTAGTTTTTGTGTTTTTCATTTTATCTAACAAGAACTCCATGGCTTCAGTACTTCCCATAGGGGCTAATATTTTTCTTAAAATAAAGATTTTTCCAAGCTCGTCTTTATCAAGTAATAATTCTTCTTTTCTTGTTCCTGACTTACCAATATCAAAAGCTGGATAGGTTCTTTTTTGGCTAAGTTTTCTATCTAGGACCATTTCACTGTTACCAGTACCTTTAAATTCTTCAAATATAACCTCGTCCATTCTGCTTCCTGTATCTATTAAAGCAGTAGCAATAATTGTAAGTGATCCGCCCTTTTCTACGTTCCTTGCAGCACCGAAAAATCTTTTTGGTCTTTGTAAGGCATTGGCATCAACACCACCTGTTAGCACCTTTCCACTAGATGGAACAACGGTATTATAAGCTCTTCCAAGTCTGGTGATTGAATCAAGAAGGATTACAACATCATGTTTATATTCAACGAGTCTTTTAGCTTTTTCAATTACCATTTCAGCAACTTGAACGTGGCGTGAAGCAGGCTCATCAAAGGTTGAACTAATTACCTCGCCCTTAACTGATCTTTGCATATCTGTAACTTCTTCTGGTCTTTCGTCAATTAGCAGAACAATAAGTTTAGCGTCTGGACTATTAGCAGTTATAGCATTAGCAATTTTTTGCATAATTATTGTTTTACCAGTGAAAGGTTGTGCAACAATTAATTGTCTTTGTCCTTTTCCAAGAGGAGCAATAATATCAATTATTCTTTCTGTATTATCTGGCATAGGTTTTTCTTGTTCAAGTTTGAACCTTGCTTCAGGATACAATGGTGTTAAATCTTCAAAGTTAACCCTGTTCTTAACTAAATCAGTTTCTTGACCGTTTATTTTGTTAATTTTAGTTATGGCAAAATATCTTTCTCCTTGTTTTGGAGATCTAATTTCACCTTCAACACTATCACCCGTTCTTAAGCTAAATTTTTTAATTTGAGTTGGAGAAATATAGATATCATCTGGTCCTGGAAGATAATTTGACTCTGAAGACCTTAAAAAACCGAAACCATCTTGCATAATTTCAATAACCCCTAAACCAGTGATAATCTCACCATCTTCAGCAATTGTTTTTAGAATTGCAAACATCAAATCTTGCTTTCTAAGAGACGAAGGGTTTTCTATACCAAGTTTGTCTGCCTGTTTTAAAAGCTCTTGGGGTTCTTTTCCTTTTAATTCCTGTAAATTCATAATGTTGTTGGGATAGTTTAGAAATGAAATATTTTAATAATCAAAATTGAAGTTAATGTCAAAACAATAATAAATATATAATTTATATATTTAATTGTAGTATTAGTTGTAATGTTAAAAAGCTTAATTATTGCTTTATTCTCGTATCATTCTTTATTTACCAACATATGAACAACAGCCCATACAAATATGTTAATTTAAAGAATATCGAAAAAAAATTATTATTTTTAAATAATTTGCAATTCAATAAATTTCTAATAACTTGTTATTAATTTTGTATAATAAATATATTAACACCTACCCTATAATATCTAGACAAGTTATTAAGTTGTTGAAAACATATTTTTAAAACAAAAGAACTATTTCTTAAATTCAAATTATATTTAATAGTGTTTATAACTATAATTTTTATTAACACACTTATGCACCAAAAATTTATATTAGCTAGTTCAAGCAAATCTAGATACAAAATATTAAAAAACGCAGGATTAAATTTCACACAAAAAAAACCAAATTGCAACGAAGAGGATATTAAACAAACTATTAATAGAAACACAAAGCCTGAGATTTTTGCAAAAAAACTTTCTTATGAAAAAGCAAGAAGTGTAAGTATAAAAAAATTGTATGCCAATAAGATTGTTTTGGGCTGTGATACAGTCATTTATCACAATGGAAAAATTTTAGATAAAGTAAACTCTATTGAGAAAGCCCAAAAAAAGATCAAGTCTCTATCAGGAAAGACACACTTAATAGTATCTGGTTTAACTGTTTGTTTGAATGGCTCTAAAGTTTGGGAAAATTACGAAAAAACCCATGTTAAAATAAGAAAGCTTAATAACAGAGAAATAAAAACATACTTAAAAAAAACAGGTAAACAAATACTTAGCTCTGTTGGATGTTATCAAATAGAGAGCTTGGGGCCCAGTATTATTGAGAGCATAAAAGGAGACTATTTTAATGTTATGGGATTGCCTTTATTTAATTTGCTAGATTATTTATATTCAAAAAAATGAAAAAACTTTACGTAATTGGGAACAAGGCATCTAAAAGTCTTTCGCCAACAATATTTAACTATTGGTTTAAAAAATATAACATTAAAGCAAATTATGGATATTTAGAGCTTACAGAAAAAAACTTTCATAAAAAAATAAAAGAGGTTTTGGAAAAAAAAGATACGCTTGGTCTAAATGTAACCATCCCATTTAAAAACAAAATTATCAAACATCTTGGCAAAATAGACGCTCATGCAAAAAAAATTGGTGCTGTAAACTGTGTAACAAATAAAAAAACCATAAATGGAACCAATACTGATTGGACAGGATATTACAAAACCCTACCAAATATAAAGAAAACCAAAAACAGAAAAGTTATTATTCTAGGTTACGGAGGCGCATCACACGCCATTCACTATGTTTTAAAGAAGAGGGGATTTAAGGATATTTTAATTTTCAACAGATCTAAGAAAAAAATTAAGTATTCAAAAAACACTGAGTATACAAAAAAATATAGTGATCTTGAAACACACCTTGAAGGAGTTTTTTTAATAATTAATACTACACCAATAAACCCTATGTTGAAAAAACACTTAAAACTTATTACCAAATCAACAATTGTAAGCGACATTGTTTACAGTCCAAAAAACACTTCATTTCTCAAACAGTTTCCGAAGAATAAAAAGATTTATGGAATATCAATGTTGATAGAACAGGCCAAACCGTGTTTTAAAATGTGGTTTGGTAAAAACCCATCTGTAGATGCAAAAATGCTTAACGCCATTTATAAAAAAATTTAATGACAAAAACCATAGCAATAACAGGCGGCATAGGATCGGGTAAATCCACCTTTTGTAGTAAATTAAAAGAAAAAGGCTTTAAAATTCACAGCTCAGATGAGCAGGTGGCCAAAATATATAAAAACCCTGAAAAAAAATTTGTTACTTATTTACGCACTATAGGTTTGTCTAAGTCCATTTCAAAAAAAAACATAAATAAAAAAATTATATCAAAGATTATTTTTGAAAATAAACAGATAAAAAAAAAGCTTGAGTTATACATATTTAAAATAGTTAGAAAAAAGAGGTCTGATTTTATAAAACAAGAAAAACAAAAAAAAACAAAATTAATTTTTATTGATATACCATTGTTGTTTGAAAACAATTTAGAGAAACAGTTCAACAAAGTAATATCGATAATTGCCTCCAAACGAGTAAGATTAAAAAGATTAAAAAAAACAAGAAAAATGACTGAAAACCAGTTTAAGAATATAACTCGATCTCAAACATCAGATGTTATAAGAAAAAAGAAATCTGATTATGTTATTTATAACAACTCGACATTAAAGGATTATAAAATTAAGATTAATAAGTTAATAAGTAAACTTTAGTTAAAACAATGAGAGAAATAGTAATTGATACAGAAACCACGGGCCTTGATTATAAGACGGGTGACAGAATAATAGAAGTTGGTTGTGTGGAGCTCAAAAACTATGTTCCTACAGGAAACACACTCCAATTTTATTGCAAACCAGACAGAAGTATAAGCGAAGGGGCAAAAAACATTGTGGGTCTTTCAGATGATTTTCTTAATCAACAAAAACCATTTGAAGAAAACCATAAGGAACTCTTAAATTTTTTGAAAAACGATACATTGATAATTCACAATGCATCATTTGACTTAGGTTTTATAAATAATGAGTTGTCAATCTTAGGATTGCCTCATTTAGATAATCCTGTAGTTGATACAGTTTCTCTTGCAAGAGAAGTTCTAAATACAAGAATAGCTAACCTCGACTATTTGTGTAGAAGATTTAACATTGATTTATCAGATAGATCATTTCACGGAGCCTTACTTGACTCCCAACTTCTAGCCGCAGTTTATTTAGAGTTAAGAGGGGGCAAGCAATTTTCTATGGAGCTGAATTCAAACATTGACGAAAAAAACACACAAATTTACAACAAAAACGAAACAAAAACCAAAATAATAGAAGTTAATAAAGAAGATTATCTTGCCCATAAAGAAATGTTAAAAAAACTAAAAAACCCCCTTTGGAAAAAATTTAACTATTAATATTTAAAAAAGTTATTATATTAAAATCAGATGATTTACGGCGACCTTCAGTTTTTTGATATCCTAATTTTCGCAGCTATTGCTGGATTTATTATTTATAGATTAAGAAGTGTTTTAGGAAAAAGAACAGGGTTTCAAAAAAACTTTTCAGAGCCAAAACCCAAAGAAACCAAAAAACAAGAAGATGTTCAAAAAATACCATCACTAATGGACAATGAGACAAAGCTTGAGGCTGTATATAAAAAAGTAAATAATTTTAATCATAGAGAGTTTCTTGATGGTGCCAAGAAAGCTTTCGAAATTATAATTTCATCTTTCAACAATGGAGATAAAAAAACACTCAAAAATCTTGTGTCCAAGGATGTTTATTCTGCATTTGAAAAAGCGATTGATGAAAAAACAAACAATCCAGAATCACAATTTTATTCACTAATTATAGAGGGTATCGCAGATGCAAAAGTAGAAAATGACACAATATCAATATCGGTCAATTTTATTAGTGAACAGATGTTAAATAATGATGAGAGCTCAATCGTTAAAAATAAAGATACCTGGACCTTTGAAAAACCAGTAAGCTCCTCTAGTCCTATATGGATATTAACTCAAACTTAATTTTTGTCTTTTAAGGAACTCAAAAAACGAATTAAAAAAAACGAGGGTTATTCTGACAAGCCTTATCAAGATCAATTAGGTTTCTATACTATTGGTTATGGGCATCTTATCACAGAAAAAGAAAATAAATATTATATTAAAAAATTTAAAAAAAAATATTTTGAAGAATTGTTTGAGATAGACTTTAAAAAAGCACACGAACAATACAAAAAAAAATTTTTTAAACGAAATCACACAACTTCAGAGAAGGAATTATTAATAGAAATGATTTTTCAACTTGGAGCAAAAGGCGTCTCTAAATTTAAGAAAATGCTTTATTTTCTAAACAAAAAACAAAAATTCATGGCATCACTAGAGATGTTAGACAGTTTGTGGTATTTGCAAACACCCGAAAGAGTAAAGAACTTAATTAAAAACTATACAAAAAAATAATGGAAGAAGATTTTTTTCTAAAAAACATGAAAGGTGTTAAACCTTTTAATAAAGATACCTCTATAGTTAAAACGAAAACAACTAATAAAAAAAATGTAAAATTAGATAAAAAAACTAATACTAAAAAAACCAGCAAAAAAACAATAACTGAACATAAAGTTAGTAGCTCGGAGTTTAAATTATCATTTGGTGAGGTTAATAAGGAGCTTAAGCGGGGAAAAATTAATATAGATAGAAGAATTGATCTTCACGGGTACGGTTTAGTCGAAGCGCATGAAAAATTTATAAGTGAGGTGAAAAAAAATTATAACAAGAATAAAAGATGTTTGCTTATAATTACTGGAAAGGGTGTTCATAAAAAAATTCAAAATGAGCAAGACACAAACCCTAAACTTTTCTATGGAAAGATTAAAAACTCAATAATAAACTGGATAAACGAAGACGATCTTAAGAAATATATTCTAACATATCAAGATGCGGGTTTTGAACATGGAGGTGATGGAGCTCTTTTTGTCTATTTAAGAAAAAAAAAGTTTTAAATTCTCTCTAACTTAAATACCCTTTTTTTGAAATGAATAAGAATTTCATATGGAAGTAAATCATCTTTAACTAAAAATTCAATTTTTTTTAAATCATTTCTTTTATGGTCAGCCCAAATATTTACATAGTCTTCAATTTCTAAAATTATATTTCCATCCTCACTTTCGTTTCGTTTAAGTGTGTAAATTCTTCTTCCATCAATTGTTTTTGCCTCATTTTCTCCATTTAAAATATTTATAAAAGAGGTAATTGGGTCAAAATATAAATGTAAGTCTTCAAGGTCTACTCTAGCTATTTCTTCTTCTATAGGCTCTTGTTTTAATTCAATTAAATAATCATCAAAAGACATTTTAACTATTTTTGTTTTCGTCTTAGTTTTCCAAAACTGTTTATAATTCTGGGTCTTAAATATGTTGTTTTCAATAACCCCAGTTGAAAGATAGCTTCCTTCAAATTTATATAAAGGTGAAAAAATGCCAGAATTTTTCAAATTAATTTCTGTTTGATAAATATTATCATTAATATTTAATGACCAACTAAAATTACCAATTTTTATTCCTGTTGTGCTGACTTTATATTCTGCGCTAAAATTATTTGCATAGGATGTGTTAATTACAAATATAATAAAAAATACTAGAAATTTATTCAAACACAACCTCGTAAACATCAAGTTTTCTTTTTGTAAATTTCTGATCAGGTGAATTTATTTTTAACACCTTATATTCATTCTCTAAATAATTTATATCTGAAGGGCTCCCAATTAAAGTAAAATTTTCATTTATATTTTTATTAAGAGGAGATACTATTTTAAAGTGGTTTGTTATTTCATCTCCTTCTTTATGCGGCATATAGAAATTAATTTCCTTATCTCTTAATTCAAAATTAAGGCTTGAAAATAAAAGCCGATCTGAAACCACTATATTTTTTACAATACCATTTGAAGAACTACTGTAAATTTTTAGAGCATAATCATTTATGCCACTTATTCGGTCAAAAATTTTAGATGGATAACTCATTCCAATCATAACAAAAAGTAAAAAACAGACAGTAAAATTAAATATGAAATTAGCTATCTTTAAATAAGAATTATTAATTCTAATATACAAAAGAGAAAATAAAGAAACTAAAGCTGGAGCAGCCCAATTTGCATTAGCTCTGACAATAATAGCTTCTACTAAAACAATTAAAATTATAGGGACAGAAAATATTATAAAAATTTTTTGAATATAGTTCCATTTATTAAATCCAAATATCCCGCCTAAAACCATAAATGGGCCTAACATTAAAAATTGAATTAACAAAAACTCTAAACCCCTAAAAAAGTCTATTTCAATATTTGCAAAATTTGCATTATCCGTAGTATGCTGAAATGTTATCCAATCATTACTAAAGTTCCAAATAATATTTGGTACAATAATTACAAATACACATAAAAAAGTAAGACTAAAACCTAATAAATTATCCAAAAAAATTTTTCTAAATCTTTTATCAAATAAAATTAAAACAAATAAACAAATTACAAAATATATAGCTGCGTATTTTGATAAAAAACCTAACCCCAGAAAAATACCTAATAATACAAAATTTTTTAAATCTTGTTCTCTATTAATCTTAATTAATTCATTAAGGGAAAGTGTCCAAAATAATAATAAAAAAAGATCAGTACTAATTACAAAAGATGAAAAAGAAACAGCGGGTATAAATAAAAAAATTAAACAACCCGCAAATGAATCTTTTTTATTTAGTCCAGAGTTAAATAAAAGATTATAAATACTCCATGCAATCAATAAATAGACAAACGATGGGAGAAGCTTTAATGAAACAAAACTACTGCCTAGTATTTCCGTATAAACTCTTATTATCCAGGACAAAAAAGGAGGTTTCGAAAAATAACCAAAGTCAATATCTTTTGACCATAACCAATACTGTGCTTCATCACCAAACAAATTAAAAGTAGTAAAATTTAAGGCACCTATTTTTAATAAAAGTAAAACAATGAATGACGGCAATAGAATTTTATTTAGCATAATATTTTTTATACAATTCAAATAAAATTATATTTAAAATTACAATAAAAACGCCAGCAAAAAAAATGTCACTTAAAAAATGACCACCAGCCATTATTCTAATTAAACCAAGTACTAAACCAGCAACAAAGCTTCCATAAAGAAAAATTATTTTTTTTGTAATTAAATATAAAATTATAATTGAAAACCCAACAGAAGCATCTCCTGAAACAAAAGAGCAGTTTGTTTCACAAACATTTGTTATTTCAAACCACGGGGAAAAAGATTCTTTTCCACCCAACTCCACTACATCGTTTGGTCTTGCCCTACCCCAAAGATTTTTTAGTATAAGATTTACAAATATTAAAACGCTAATAATTTGAGAAATCCATAACAAAAATATTTCCTTAATAGTAAATTTATAATTAAAAAATATTTTATTAATTTTAAAGAAACGCCCAACAATTGGTAAAATTAAAATATAAATAAGTATTAGTGGTAATAAAATATCTCGAAACAATATTGAAGTTAAATCAAAACTTTGTAATTCAAATTGTGATGCCCCCTTGTAGAACAAAGATGATACATATAAATCTAATGATGGGCCGGCAGTCACAAATACACAACTAAAAAACAAAATTAAAATGTAATAAAAAATCTCAGAATTTTTTTCAGGAATTAAATTTGAAAATTTGTATTTATTATATTTGTTTTCTATTAATTTATTTAAAACCTTAAATAATATTAAAGCTAAAATTGCCCCAGCGACAATATCTGTAAAAAAATGAGCACTCACAACAACTCGACTAAAAGCAACAACAGAAGCTAAAAAATAAAAAAAATATCTTAGTTTTGGAACAACAGAAACCAAAATAAAGCATACTATAAATATTGTAGAAGAGTGTCCAGAGGGGAAAGAATGAAAATTTGATTCTAAGGTAAAATATTTAAAATTAAAAACATCCTCGAAATCAGTATGATTCGGTCTGGGTCTCCCCACCACATGCTTTATAATTTGAGTAATTATCCCAACTGTTAAAATATAAACAAAAGAAGAAATAAAAAAATTAGAAAGGTTTTTTGCTGATTTAGTTTTTATAATTTGAAGTTTGTTGTTTATATAAAAAATAACAAAGCCTATTATTGTAATAGAAAAATACCAAAACGAACTTCCAAGCTTTGTAATTTCTGAAAAAAATTCTTTTAGAAAAACTCCATTTGCCCAATCACTTAAGTTTATAAAATAACTATAAAAAAAAAGATCTAAATTAAAAGAAGCAAAAATACCTAACGTAATAAATGCTAAAATAAGTAATTCAAATTTAATGCTTTTAAAAATACTCATTTTACAACTATTAAAAAATTAAATGAGCTTTACAATATAAACTTTGATAAATCCTGACTTTTAATAAGTTCTCCTAAGCTATTTTCAACGTATTCCTTATTAATTATTATTTCTGTAGGGCCTATATCTGAGGCTGTATAACTAACCTCTTCAAGTAGTTTTTCCATTACTGTGTGGAGCCTTCTGGCGCCTATATTTTCTACGTTCTGATTTATCTCTGTAGATAGAGAGGCGATGGCATCAATCCCATCTTCTTCAAATTGCAAATCAACCTTCTCTGTTCCAAGAAGTCCTTGATACTGCTTAATCAAGCTGTTTTGTGTTTCAGTAAGAATAAGTTTAAAATCTTTTTTACTAAGACTATCAAGCTCAACTCTAATTGGTAATCTGCCTTGAAGTTCAGGTAGCATGTCTGATGGTTTTGATAAGTGAAATGCCCCAGAGGCAATGAACAAAATATAATCTGTTTTTACAACACCATATTTTGTAGTAACAGCAGTTCCTTCAATCAGTGGTAATAAATCTCTTTGAACACCTTCTCTTGAAACATCCGCACCACTTCTATCAGCTCTAGAAGTAATTTTATCTATTTCATCTATAAAAACGATACCATTTTGCTCAACATCATCCAATGCTCTTAAGTTTATTTTATCTTTATCTAAAAGTTTATCGGTTTCCTCATTTAACAAGTATGCATGAGAATCTTTAACACTCATTTTTTTCATTTTCTTTTGATTGCCAAAACCTTTTCCAAATACATCGCCTAAATTAATCATACCCATTTGAGAACCAGGCATGCCAGGTATGTCCATAGTTGGTAAATTTAAATTTGCATTAGCTGAAACTGGAATTTCAACCTCATTGTCATTTAGTTCACCTGATCTTAGTTTTTTCCTAAAATTATCTCGCGTAGCAGGTGTTGAGCTTTTAGAAACCAAAACATCTAAAATTCTTTCTTCTGCATTTTTTTCTGCCTTTGCCTTCACCTCTTGACCCATTTGTATTTTTGTTTTTGTAATACTTATTTCAACTAGATCTCTTATTATTTGCTCAACATCTCTTCCAACATATCCAACTTCTGTAAACTTAGTAGCTTCAACTTTTACAAAAGGTGCGTTTGCTAACTTGGCAAGTCTTCGTGAGATTTCAGTTTTACCACAACCAGTTGGACCAACCATTAAAATATTTTTTGGTACAATTTCCTCTTTTAAAGAATCATCAAGTTGTTTTCTTCTCCATCTATTTCTTAATGCAACTGCAACAGCTTTTTTTGCATTGTTCTGACCAATGATAAATTTATCTAATTCAGAAACAATTTCTCTTGGGCTAAAACTAGACTCCATTCTATAACTCAATAGTTTCTGAAATAATATTATGGTTTGTATAAATACAAATGTCTGCAGCTATATTAAGTGATTCTAAAGCAATTTCTTTTGCATTCATTTTTGTATTTTTCATTAATGCTTTAGCAGCACTATTTGCGTATGGACCCCCAGAACCTATTGCAAGTATTCCATCGTCAGACTCAATTACATCACCAGTACCAGATAGCAATAAGCTTACATCCTTATCAGCTACGATCATCATTGCTTCTAATCTTCTCAGATATCTATCCGTTCTCCAATCTTTTGCTAATTCAACACAAGCTCTTTTAAGTTGGTTTTTATATTGATCTAATTTTCCCTCTAATCTCTCAAACAAAGCGAATGCATCTGCAGTAGATCCTGCAAAACCAGATATAACTGTTTCATCAGCACCAAGTCTTCTAATTTTTTTTACATTTGATTTCATTACGGTATTACCAAGACTAGCCTGACCATCACCCGCAATAACGACAAGATTATCTTTTCTAATTCCTACAATAGTTGTTGATTTAATAATGTTTTTTTCCATTCATTCATAAGATGGCTATTTAATTATTTTTATCAAGTAATTTACCTAGAATAAATCATATTTCACTGATATTAGGCAAAAATGCGAAAAGGTAAAGTTGAGAGAAACACCAAAGAAACCAAGATAAGTTGTGAAATTAACTTAGATGGTGTTGGACAATCTAAAATTTCAACACAAATTGGTTTTTTTGATCATATGCTGGAATTATTATCTCATCACAGTTTGATAGACATAGATTTAAAATGTGAAGGAGACACTAATGTTGATCTTCACCATTCTGTTGAAGATACGGCTTACGCAATTGCTTTAGCTATAAACAAAGCACTAGATGATAAAAAAGGAATCAATAGATATGGCTTTTCATATGTTCCGATGGATGAATGCTTATCGCGATGTGTTATTGATTTAAGTGGAAGGCCTGAGCTTGTTTGGAATGTTAATCTTGGTTTAAAAAAAATTGGTGAAATGGATACAGAGTTATTTCATGAATTTTTTAAAGCCTTTTCAAATGAATCTAAATGTAATTTACATATTGAAAATCTATACGGAAAAAACAATCATCATATCATTGAATCATGCTTTAAGGCTTTTGCCAAAAGTTTAAGATTTGCTGTCGAAATTGATAACAGAAGAAAAGATAACATACCATCATCAAAAGGTACTCTTTAATTTTTAATGAAAAAGATCACTATTGTCGACTACGGCTCAGGTAATGTTTTGTCTGCTCAAAAATCTTTTGTTAAGATAGCAAAAGACAACAATATTAAGGTTGATGTTTTAATTTCAAAAAAACTAAATGATGTAAAAAATTCAACCCACGTTGTATTGCCAGGCCAAGGAGCCTTTTCTACTTGCATGAATGGTTTAAAAAAAACTGATGGCTTGATAGATGAGCTTTGTGAATTTGCATTAATTAAAAAGAAACCATTTTTAGGTATTTGTGTTGGTATGCAAATGTTAGCTAATATAAGTGAAGAAAACGGAGATCATGAAGGTCTAGGTTGGATAGACGGTCAAATTAAATTATTGCCTGGAGATAATTTAAAACTTCCTCATATGGGGTGGAACTTGGTAATACCAAAAAATTCAAAATATAATAACTTAATTTCAACTAAAAATGACTATTACTTCGTTCACTCTTATTATTTCGAATGTGCTGATAAAGACAATATTTTGGCAGAAACTAAGTACGGAACAAATTTTGCTTCAATAGTTGGTAAAGAAAATATATATGGCGTGCAGTTTCATCCTGAAAAAAGTTCCTCCCAAGGATTAAACTTACTAAAAGAATTTATTAGAGTATGAACATGTCTACACAACTAAAAGAAAAAATTAATATTTCAGTCGACAGCATTGAAATACTTACGGATGTAGATTTAGCAGATCTTTGTAATATTACAGAACAAGCAATAAAAGCTGGAGGTGGGTTTGGTTGGTTAAGAGTTCCTACAAGAGATGTTTTAATAGATTATTGGACTAAAAGAACTAATGATAAATATATTAAACTTATTGTTGGTAGATTAAACGGTGTTATAGCTGGAACCCTCCAACTTGCATACGAAGCACCCAATATTGAGTCTAGGAAAAATATCGCACGTATTAGAAGACAATTTGTTGCTCCGTGGGCGAGGGGTTATGGTTTGGCTAAAACAATGATTGATCACACTGAACAAATTGCCAAAGAAGATAATATTAAATCATTACAGTTAGCTGTAAGAGAAACACAAGATGCAGCAATAAAACTATTTACAGGTAAAAATTATATAAAGTGGGGTGAAAACCCATTCTATGCTTACATTAACGGAAGTTTTATTAAGGGTTACTATTACTATAAAAATCTGTAGTGCAAATTATACCAGCCATTGATTTAAAAGATAATAAATGTGTTAGACTTTCTAAAGGTAAAGATAACACCAGTGTTGTTTACAATGAAGACCCAGAAAAACAAGCTATCTACTTTGAACAAATTGGTTGTAAAAAACTTCACTTGGTTGATCTAGATGCTGCTTTTGGTAGATCAAATGTTAATTTTGAAACAATAAAGAAAATTAGAAAATCAATCTCAATACCAATACAATTAGGGGGCGGGGTTCGAAGTTTAGATTTAGCTAAAAAATATTTTGAAGTTGGAATAAATAATTTGATTATTGGGTCAATGTCTGTTGAAAAACCAAATGAAGTTGTAATTTTATCAAATATTTATGCGGATAAAGTATATATATCATTAGACATTCTTGAAGATAACATAATGATAAAAGGGTGGGATAAAAATTCAGGGAAAAAAATACAAGATGTTCTTGATATTTATAATAACTCAAAAATTAAAGGATATGTAATTACAGATATTCAAAATGATGGAATGCTAAAAGGTCTAAATTTAGATTTTGTTAGTAATTTTATAAAAAAAATAAACTTAATTAAAAAATTTAATAAAAAAATTATAATTGCAGGTGGTTTAACAGATTACTCTGATCTAATAAATTTAAAAAAGCTAAACATAAAAAATATTGAAGGAATAATTTCAGGTAAATCTTTCTATGAAGGAAAGATTGATCTAGTAGAAGCGCAAAAAATTCTAAACTAAAATGGTAAAAATAAGAATTATCCCATGCTTGGACGTTAAAGATGGAAGGGTTGTAAAAGGTATCAATTTTTTAAATTTAATTGATGCAGGAGATCCTGTTGAACAAGCAAAACACTATTCTGAAAATGGAGCTGATGAAATATGTTTTTTAGATATTAGCGCATCATTAGAAAATAGAGATACTATGATCAATGTAGTTAAAAAAACTGCAAACGAGGTTTTTATCCCCCTTACAGTTGGCGGTGGAATTTCATCAATAGAAAATATACATGCCTTACTTAAAGCAGGCGCCGACAAAGTTTCTATAAATTCTGCAGCAATTAAAAATCCCAATATCATTAAAGAGGCTTCTGAATATTTTGGAAACCAATGCATTGTTGTGGCTGTTGATGCAAAAAAACACAATGATGATTGGTTCGTTTATTCTCATGGTGGGACTAACAAGACTGACTTACTTGCTTTAAGCTGGATAGAAAAAGCTCAAGAACTAGGAGCTGGGGAAATTCTTTTAACATCAATGGACAAGGATGGCACAAAATCTGGTTTTGATAATGAACTACTGGGTAAAGTATCAGAATTTATAAAGATACCAGTTATAGCTAGCGGTGGAGTTGGGTCTCTAGATCATTTTTATGACGGTGTAGTCAAGGGTAAGGCCGATGCTTTATTAGCAGCCTCAGTCTTTCATTTTAATGAAATTAGCATTAAAGAAGTAAAAGAATACTTAAAAGACAAAAATATAAGCATTAGAGATTAGATTTTATGAAAATTGAAGACTTAAATAAAATTATAAATAATAGAGTACAAACAAGAAAAAAAAACTCTTATACCAACAAGCTATTAGAGTTAGGGCCAAAAAAAATAGCGCAAAAATTTGGAGAAGAATCATCTGAATTGATAATAGATTTTTTAAAAGGATCAAAAAAAAGAACAATAGAAGAAGCTGTTGATGTAATTTATCATCTCCTTATTTTGTTAAAATCAAAAAAAATTACTATTAATGAAATTCACAAAGAACTTGATAAAAGAAAGTAAAATAAAATGTATGATAAAAATAATATTTTCGCAAAAATACTAAGAAAAGAAATACCCTGTGATAAAGTGTATGAAGATGAGGTTAGCTTATTTTTTAACGATGTTAATCCTCAAGCAAAAATACATGTTTTGGGGATACCTAAATTTCCTTGTTCAACTTTTTCTGAATTTACAAAAAATGCTAACAATGAGATTATTACCTCTTTTTTTAAAAATGTTCAGCTTGTAATTAATAAACTTAATGTTGAAAAAAGTGGTTATAGATTAATTACCAACTCAGGAGAAGATGGGGGGCAAGAGGTGGCACACTTCCATATTCATATATTAGCAGGTGAAAAAATTGGTATTATAAAATAACTTTTATTTATCTTTAATAATTACATAGTTAACAATCTCATTAACACCCTTTATACTTTTAAGCGCTTCTATCATTTCTTCTAAAAGATCAGGTCTTGTTGTTATCCCAGCAATATAAATTTTTGCCTTTATAGTCTCAAAATTAAATGTAATCGCTTTAATTCCTATAGTTTTTGCCGCTATGGCTCTTGCTTGTGTATTAATCCACAAATCACTAGCATAATCTTTTAATGTCGACCTATTTCCAATTTCTATTTCGTTTATAATTTCTTTTACGCCTTCAACTTCCCAAACCAACCTAACTGCTTCAATTCGTATTTCTTGAGTATCCACTAAACCAGTTAGTAATACTCTCCCTTCTAAAGTACTTGTATTTATATTTACAAAAAGATTATTATCGGCATTTAGAAACTTAGCTGCAATGTTTACTTTAATTGTAGCATCATCAATTACTGTTCCAAGAGATCTTTCTCCTTCTGCAACAACCATAGCACTACCACCACCTGTTGCAAGAACACCCGCAGGTGAACATCCATAGTTAATTGATGTAAAAATTAAAATTATAGGAATAAGTAAAATTTTAGTTATTTTTTTAATTTTAACAACCATTTGTAAATTTTGTTTTTATTAATTTTTGTAAATTTATGTACTATTTCGACGATGTCGGTCAAAGAAAATTTTGTAGCCATCTTCTTTAATTCTTTACTATACAAATCAATGTTGTCAAAATCTTGATTTTTTGATGTTTGTCTATCAATGACAGCAACAAACTCTCCTTTAATATTTTCTTTATCCTCTAGGATTCTATTTTTCACACTGCCTGGATTTCCTCTAAAGACAAACTCATTTACTTTTGTAAGTTCCTTACATATTGAAATTGATCTATCGCCTATAATATTTTCTAGGCAATCTAGAAAAACAATTAATTTATGGTTTGAAACAAAAAATACACAAGTCCTTTTTTCTTGAGAAATATTCTTAACAAGATCCTCAATCTTTTTTTTAGATTTTGGAATAAACCCAAAAAAAGCAAATTCTGATATTGGTAATCCGGATAACTGTAAACTCGATACAATTGACGAGGGGCCAGGCACAGATGTAACTCTAATATTATTTGCAATACAATATTGTACTAAATTATATCCTGGATCTGAAATAAGTGGTGAGCCTGCATCAGAAATTAGAACACAATTTTTACTTTTTAATACAAGCGTAATCTGATCTATAATTTTATGCTCATTATAATCGTGTAAAGCTATTAATTTCTTTTTAATGCCTAATTTATTTAGTAGTTTAAGTGAATGTTTAGGATTTTCACAAATAATGATATCACATTCTTCAATTACTTTTACAGCTCTGTAGGTTATGTCTTCTAAATTGCCAATAGGTGTTGCTACAAGTGAGAGACCATTAATATCATTATCCATCATCTATATACTTATATTTATAATTTCATGTACTCCAGTAAATTTATCTAAACAAGATACAAAAAATACTCAAGAAACAACTATTTCTGAAAAACCAATTGAAGATAAAACCGAAAAAAAGGTAATTGAAGAAAAAGAAAGCAAACAAGATAAGCAAAAAAAGATATTAGACGATATTGTCTTAGATAAAACAATTATTGCTTTATTTGCAAAAGATGACGAGGAAAAAACTACAAAACAATTCTTGAATACCTATGAGTTGGGAATTTATAATCTTGGTATAAGTGATGTTGTTATACAAATCGAATTTTTTGAAAATGAAAATGAGCTAAAAAAAATTATAGAAAAAAATTTATTACCTGGAAGAATTTTTCTAGGTCCAATACAATCTAAGTATGCAAAGTTTTTAGAAAATTATTGTTCTGATGAAGTAATATTTTTTTCATACTCCTCTAAATCTTCTTTAGCAAAAGATTGTGTTTATTTAATAAATTTTTTTCCACAAAATGAACTTTCGCAACTTATGTTATATTTAGACGATGATGCAAGAGTAGCCCTTCTTTATCCTGAGAATGAATATGGATATTTAATAAATAGTTTTATAGATGATATAATTTTTCAAAGCCCAGCAATTTTAGTCAACAGATCTTCTTATAAGAAAGACCTATCAAATGTAAGAGAATCAATAAAAGAACTAGGAAAATATGAATTGAGAAAATATGAGTTGAATAGACAAAAACAAATTTTATCCTCTAAACAAGATGAAAAATCAAAAAAAAGATTAAAAAAATTAGAAAGATTTAAAACGACAAGTGACTATGATTTTACACATATATTAATTGCTGATTATGGATTGAACTTGTTACAGGTTGCTCCTCTTCTCCCTTTTTACGATATAGACCCTAATATTGTAAAGTTTATGGGCACCGGAGTAATGGATGATAAAACTTTCTTTTATGAACCATCATTACAAGGCGCAATCTTTCCAGGGATTCCTGAAACAAGAAGAATAAACTTAATTAATAATTATAAGGAAATATATGATGAAGATTTTTTAAGAATTTCAACACTTCCATACGATTTAATAGGGTTAATAAATTTTATTTATTCAAAAGAAAATAAAATTAGTGATGTAATACAACTACTAAATAATCCAAATAAAAAATTTAACGGTGTTGATGGAAATTTTTATTTTAAAAATAATATGATCGAAAGAGATCTTAATATATTAAAAATAAATAACGGAAATTCTTTTGTAATTAATTAGTTAAAAAGTTAATCAATTTTGTTACCGCTATGGACCTGTGGCTAATTTTATTTTTTTCTCTAATACTTAATTCAGCTAATGTTTTATTATAATTTCTAGGAATAAAAATTGGATCATAACCAAAACCAAATCTACCCGTAGCTTTTTCAGAAATTTTTCCATCAATTTTACCATTAAATATTAGGTTTTGATTATCTTTAACTGTTAGGCTTATTGAAGTTTTAAAGTAAGCATTTTGTTTATTATTTTTTTTAGTACTTTTAATAATACTTTCAAAACAATCCTTATTACTTTTGAAGTTATTTAAAAATCTTTTTGAAAGAATACCCGGTTTCCAATTTAAGCTTTCAATGCATATTCCTGAGTCATCGGCAAAACAAGGAATGCTAGTTTTATTAAATCCATAGTCTGATTTTATTTTTGCATTTTCCTCGAAAGTTTGACCGTTTTCCAATGGTTCTTCACTTATTCCTAGATCATTTAATGAAAGAAGTTCTAGATTAAAATTGTTAAATATTTTTTTAATTTCAATTATTTTATTTTTATTATTCGAAAAAAATAATAATTGCCTCAATTTATTTCAAAGCCTCTTTTTGTTTAGAAATTATCTCTTTAACTCCAATTTTTGCAAGCGAAAACATTTCTGTAAACTGAGTATCATTGAAAAAAAATTCTTCACCAGTTACTTGAATTTCAGATATTTCATCTGAATCACAAATTACAAAATTTGCATCTACTTGAGCTTCAGAGTCTTCGTTGTAATCTAAATCCAATAATGATTTATTTTTAACTATTCCAGTTGATACTGCTCCTATAAAGTTTTTGATGATTGGTTTTTGAAGATTATAATTATTTTTCAACTTTTCTATTGCCAGATATAAAGAAATAAATCCACCACTTATAGAAGCAGTTCGTGTTCCACCATCTGCTTGAATAACATCACAGTCTATTTTTATTTGACGCTCTCCAAGGTTTGAAAGATCCACAATAGATCTTAAGCTACGCCCAATTAATCTTTGAATTTCTTGCGTTCTACCTGATTGCTTTCCTTTTGCAGCCTCTCTGTCCATTCTAGTATTTGTTGACCTTGGTAGCATGCCATATTCTGCTGTAACCCAACCTTTGCCAGTATTCTTTAACCAGTGAGGAACTTTTTCATCAATTGTTGCAAGACAAAGGACATGCGTATTTCCAAATTTTACTAAGCATGAACCATCGGCATGAATATTAACGTTTTTCTCAAATGAAATTTTACGCATTTGATTGAAGGATCTATCTTTTCTCATATAAATTTAATAATAGTAGATAAATATTATTTTTAAATAAAATTCTTATGTCTGATAATGTATATGCACAAATTAATGATAGATCGAAATTAATTTTTAAAAAATTAGTTGAGTCATATCTCAAAACTGGGTCTCCAGCTGGATCAGAAACAATTATGAAGATGGGAGGCTTAAATCTTTCTTCAGCATCAATTAGATCTATTCTATCAAATTTACAAAAAGAAGGACTTCTTTATGCGCCTCACAGATCAGCCGGGCGAATGCCTACCGAAAAAGGAATGCGGTTTTTTGTTGATGGACTTTTAGAGTTTGGAAGAATATCTAAAGTAGATAAAGAAAATATTAAACAGCAGTGCTTAACTAAGGGCAAATCTTATGAAGAGGTTCTCGATGTTGCGTCTAAGGCTATTTCAGGATTATCAAGTTATGCAGGAATAGTTATCGCCCCAAAATTTCAAAAAAACTTAAAGCACGTTGAATTTATAAGATTAAATAGTAGTCAATTAATGCTAATTCTTGCTTATGAGAATGGAGAAGTAGAAAATCGCATCATTGAAGATAATGGGAAATATAATAGTTCATTATTAATACAGGCCTCAAACTACCTTACATCAAAGTTTACTAATAAAAATATTTCGCAAATTAAAAGATTAATACAAACAGAAATAAAAAATTCACAAAATGAACTAGAATTAATTTCATCAAAGTTAATTCAACAGGGTATTATAGAAACTCAACCTAATAGTAAAAATCCTTATATTTTTTTACATGGACAATCAAATTTACTCAAAGATGAAATAGTTTCAAAAGATTTAGATCAAATACGAAATCTTTTTGATGAAATTGAGAAAAAATCTAGTTTTGTAGATATATTAGAAACGGCAGGAAAAGCAAAAGGTGTTCAGATTTTTATTGGATCTAAAAATTTTTTGTTTAAACACTCTGGTCTTTCTATGGTAATGGCCCCATATAAAAATAATGATCAAGAAATTATAGGAGCTATAGGTGTGGTTGGTCCAACAAGATTAAACTACTCCAAAATAGTTCCTCTTGTTGATTATACATCCAAAATTATTGGAAAGGTGATTGATTAATGGTTGAAAAAAAAGAAGAAGATAACCAACAAGAAGAAATTAAAGAGCCTGATTCTGAGAATATTGAAAACGAAGAAGATAATAATGATAGTCAAGAAAACACAGATTCAGAAGAGATAACAGAAGATGAAAATACAGAAGAAGATAGTTTAGAAAAGGAAATAGAAACACTAAAAGAAGAAAAAATTCGATTACTCGCTGAAATGGAAAATCTTAGAAAAAGATTTGAACGAGAAAAGGTTGAAACGATAAAGTTTGGTAGCATAAATTTAGCAAGAGATATTCTATCGCCAGGAGATAATCTAGAAAGAGCGCTAGACGCTTTACCAGAAGATGAAAATCATCCAGAAAGTATAAAAAATCTTATCGATGGATTAAAAATGGTGCTTAAAGAATACAAAAGTACTCTTGAAAAACACGGAGTCAAAAAAATTGAAACTTTAAATCAAAAATTTGATCATAATTTTCATCAAGCAATGATGGAAGTTGAAAATAATGATGTTGCAGAAGGAACAGTAGTACAAGAAGTCCAATCTGGCTATACAATGCATGACCGATTACTCAGAGCAGCAATGGTTGGAGTTTCCAAAAAACCAGTCGCTAAAACAGAAGAAGCTACAGAAGAAAAAGAAGAAGACAATCCTGAAAATGAGAGTAAAGAAAAGTCATAAAAAGTCCTAAATTACTTGTTTTTTTTAATATAAATAGGGAACATCCTTGTATTTTAAAACTTTTTTCCCATATCTAATGTAGCCAATGTTGATTGGTAAATAATTAAGTAAAGAGGATAAAAAATATGGCAAAAGTAATTGGTATTGATTTAGGTACTACAAACTCCTGCGTTGCAGTAATGGACGGTAAGGAAGCAAAAGTAATTGAAAACTCTGAGGGTGGAAGAACAACTCCTTCAATGGTAGCATTCAGTGACACAAAAGAAAAACTTGTTGGACAATCTGCTAAAAGACAAGCAGTAACTAATTCTGAAAATACTTTATTTGCCATAAAAAGATTAATCGGAAGAACATTTGAGGATGAAGCTGTCAAGTCTGACAGCGGACTAGTACCTTATAAAATAGTAAAAGGTGATAACGGTGATGCTTGGGTAGAAGCACGTGGAGATAAATATAGTCCAAGTCAAATTAGTGCATTTATTTTACAAAAAATGAAAGAGACTGCAGAATCTTATTTAGGAGACACTGTTACACAAGCAGTTATAACAGTTCCTGCATATTTTAATGATGCTCAAAGACAAGCAACAAAAGATGCTGGAAAAATAGCTGGACTAGAAGTCTTAAGAATTATTAATGAGCCTACTGCTGCAGCTTTAGCATATGGTTTAGATAAAAAGAAAACTGGTACTGTTGCTGTTTACGATCTAGGTGGAGGTACATTTGATATTTCTATCTTAGAAATTGGTGACGGTGTTTTTGAAGTTAAATCAACCAATGGTGATACGCATCTTGGTGGTGAAGATTTTGATCTTAAAATTATTGATTACCTTGCTGACGAATTCAAAAAAGATAATGGTATTGATTTACGTTCAGATAAACTTGCTCTTCAACGTTTGAAAGAGGCAGCTGAGAAAGCAAAAATTGAATTATCGAGTTCAACTGAAACAGAAGTAAACTTGCCATTCATTACTGCTGATCAATCTGGTCCTAAACATTTAACTATTAAATTATCTAGAGCAAAACTAGAAGCTATTGTTGGGGAACTTTTAAACCAAAGTTTAAAACCTTGCGAAATGGCACTTAAAGATGCTGGATTACAAGCTGCAGAAATCGATGATGTTATTTTAGTTGGTGGTATGACAAGAATGCCTAAAGTAACAGAGATAGTAAAAAATTTTTTTGGTAAAGAGCCTAATAAAGGTGTTAACCCTGATGAAGTTGTAGCATCTGGTGCTGCTATTCAAGCAGGTGTATTACAAGGTGACGTCAAAGATGTATTATTACTTGATGTTACACCTTTATCACTTGGTATTGAAACACTTGGTGGTGTATTCACAAAACTAATTGATAAAAACACTACTATCCCAACAAAGAAGAGTCAGATATTTTCCACAGCTGAAGATAATCAGAGTGCAGTAACAATTAGAGTATTTCAAGGTGAAAGAGAAATGGCTGCTGATAACAAATTACTAGGTCAGTTTGATTTAGTAGGTATTCCACCTGCCGCAAGAGGAATGCCTCAAATTGAAGTAACTTTTGATATCGATGCAAATGGTATTGTAAACGTTTCGGCTAAAGACAAATCAACTGGTAAAGAACAACAAATCAAGATCCAAGCTTCTGGTGGATTATCAGATGAAGAAATTGAAAAAATGGTCAAAGAGGCAGAAGAAAATGCTGAAGCTGACAAAAAGAAAAGAGAAGCTGTTGATACTAGAAACCATGCTGATAGTTTAATTAATGAAACTGAAAAGAATTTAAAAGAGCACGGAGATAAAATACCTGAAGCAGATAGAAATAAAATCACAGAGGATATCGAAGAGCTTAAGAAAGTAAAAGACGGTGAGGATTTAGAAGCTATAAAATCTAAAACTGAAGCACTTGTTCAGTCATCTCTTAAAATGGGTGAAGCAATTTATAAACAAAACCCTCAAGGTGCTGGACCTCAACCTGATCCATCTGGTGCTGAACCATCAGCTGATAATACAAAAGATGAAAAAGTTGTAGATGCTGAATTTGAAGAAGTAGACGAAGATAAAAAAGATTAACGCTCCATAATTTTTATAAGGAGGAGATGTGGCTGATAAAGATTTCTATGAGATACTTGGTGTTCAACGAAATGCCAGTGAAGATGAAATAAAAAAAGCTTATAGAAAACAAGCCATGAAATATCATCCTGATCGTAACAAGGATGACAAAACTGCTGAAAGAAAATTTAAAGAAGCAGCTGCTGCTTACGAAGTTTTAAAAGACTCAGAAAAAAGATCAGCTTATGATCAATATGGACATGACGCTTTCAAACAAGGCGGGATGGGAGGAGCTCAAGGCTTTGGAGATTTTGCAGGTGGCTTTTCTGATATTTTTGAAGAGTTCTTTGGTGGGGGTTTTGGAGGACAATCATCAAGAAGACGAGGACCTCAAAGAGGAAGTGATCTTCGTTATAATATGTCTGTTTCACTATTCGAAGCTTTTACTGGAAAGAAACCACAAATAAGAATTCCAACCTATGTTGGTTGTGATGCATGTGCAGCAACTGGAAGTGCAGATAAATCTGGACCAAGTACATGTTCTACTTGTGGTGGTGCAGGTAAAGTTCGATCACAACAAGGCTTCTTTTCTATTGAAAGACCATGCCCTACATGTGGCGGAGAAGGTTCAAGTATAAAAAATCCGTGTCTTAAATGTTCTGGAACTGGGAATATAAAAAAGCAAAAAACAATTTCTGTTACTATTCCTGCTGGTGTTGATACAGGTACAAGAATTCGAATAGCTGGTGAAGGTGAACCTGGTGAAAGAGGTGCAGGAAATGGAGATCTATATATTTTTGTTGAAGTTCAAAAGGACAAACTCTTTGAAAGAGAGGAAGAAAATTTATTTTGTGAAATACCAATTTCAATCACTACTGCTATTTTAGGTGGCGAAATAGAAGTACCAACAATAGAGGGAAAAAAGGCCAGACTTAATATTCCAGCGGGTACTCAATCTGAAACGCAATTTAGACTACGGGGTAAAGGAATGAGTATACTTCGACAAAGCAGACGCGGAGATATGTATGTGCAAGCAAATGTTGAAATACCAGTCAACCTAAATAGCAAACAAAAAGATATTTTGAGAGAGTTCGAAAATGAAGGAGGAACCTCAAAAAAACACAGTCCAAAATCACAAGGTTTTTTCTCAAAATTAAAAGAAGTCTGGGAAGATTTAACTTAATTTCTTTTCAACTTACGATCACCAAAGTATAAGAAGTTTTTATGGCAAAAATTAAAATAGCAGTTGCAGGTTGTCTTGGCAGAATGGGTCAGGAAATATCGAAACAAATTTTACAAAATAAAAAATTAGAATTTGTCGGTGGTTTCGAACACAAAAAACATAAAGATATAAACAAACCTTTAAACAAAGTTTCAAGTATACACTCTGCAAAATTAGTTACAGCTAATGCAGCTCAATTAATCAAAGAAGCAAATGTCATCATTGATTTTACAACACCTGCGTCTACTTTAGATAATCTTAAAATCGCCTCTGCAAATAAAACAGCTGTTATTATTGGTACTACCGGAATGACAGACGCACAAAAAAAGAAAGTAAAAAGTTATTCCAAAAAAATACCTATACTCATGTCTTCTAACATGAGCTTGGGTGT
The DNA here is from genome assembly GCA_902615745.1 of uncultured Alphaproteobacteria bacterium. Lineage (GTDB taxonomy): Bacteria > Pseudomonadota > Alphaproteobacteria > HIMB59 > CACPNW01. Next base: position 190,101 of record CACMQB010000003.1, read on the forward strand.
TAACTTACTATTTAATTTAGTAAAACAAACGGCAATAGCCTTAAAAGATACTGATTATGATATTGAAATTTCTGAAACTCATCACAAACATAAAAAAGATGCTCCTTCTGGAACTGCATTATCTCTGGGTGAGTATGCTGCTGAAGGTAGAAAAACTAAATTAAATAAATCAAAAGTTTTAGATCGTACAAAAAAACTAACATCTAGAAAAAAGGGTGACATTGGTTTTTCTGTTACAAGGGGCGGTGAAATTGCAGGTGAACATACAGTAAGTTTTATTGGTACCAACGATAGAGTTGACCTAGTTCATAAAGCTAATAATCGATCAATTTTTGTAGACGGGGCTATCGAAGCAGCTATCTTTATTTCTAAAAAGAAAACAGGTCTTTTCAATATGAATGATTTGTTATTTTAATAATAGCTTAATTGTCTTTTAATTCTTAAGTACAAACTTTCCTTTAAATCAGCATGCAAGAAAGTTGCAACTTCAGTTTCTTTATCTGATTCTCTTATTGATAACTTGGAAGTATTTTTAAATTTTGTAAAAAAAACTTTAGACCAATAAGTGCTGAATTTAGATGAATGTAAAAGTTTATCACCTTTATATTTTTTAATAGATATTTCTTTTTGATTAATGTTAATTTCATCCTTAATATTTTTTTCTTTGAAATATAAACGGATTAAATAGAAAATTATCAGATATTCAAGTCCAAGAAATATAGATACAGGCCATGCACCTTGTATAATAAGAAAAATAGAGAATAATGAAATCCAACTTATAAAAATAATTCCTAAAATTAAAAAAACTGATTTAGAACAGCTTTGATAAGGTTTTATATTTTCATTTAATGAATTCATAATTTAATATTAATATAAAATAACCTTTCTGATAAAGGGACATATGTGCACAGATATTAAATCGATAATTTGCATTTTATTATCAATTTATAATTGCTTCCAAATCCTAAAAAATGGCTAAATTCCTTTGATCTCTTGCTAATTTAGTAAGGAACATATAGATGCATCCCCGAAAAAATATTAAGTAATAATCCTTATTTAATGGTGGCTTGATGAAAAAGATTGGTAAAATTTTAGCAGCAAACAGAAGTGAAATTGCTATTCGAATTTTTAGAGCTGCTGAAGAGTCTGGTATTAAAACAGCTGCTATTTATTCTAAAGAAGACCGTTTTGCTATTCACCGATTTAAAACAGATGAAAGTTATTTAGTAGGTGAAGGCAAAGGTCCAATTCAAGCATATTTGGACATAGACTCGATTATTAAAATTGCTAAAGATGCAAAGGTTGATGCTATTCATCCAGGTTATGGATTTTTATCTGAGAGTCCTGAACTAGCTGAGCAGTGTGAAAAAAATGACATAACATTTATTGGACCTAGTAAAGAAATACTAAAAAGATTTGGAAATAAAACTGAAGCCAAAAAAGTTGCTGAAGAAGCTAAGGTAGGCATCGTTCCGTCTGTTCTTGTAACAAAAGAAAATTTAAAAAGTGTTGAAAAAGAAGTTGAGAAAATTGGTTACCCAGTAATTGTTAAAGCTAGTTGGGGTGGTGGCGGTCGAGGAATGCGTGTTGTTAGATCAAGTAACGAATTAATAGATCAAATTACAACTGCTCAAAGTGAGTCACTTAAAGCTTTTGGAAAAGATGAAGTATTTATAGAAAAATTTTTAGAAGATGCTGCGCACATTGAAGTTCAAATTTTAGGTGACAGACATGGAAATATGATACATCTTTTTGAAAGAGATTGTTCTCTTCAAAGAAGGCATCAAAAGATTATTGAAAGAGCACCTGCACATTTTCTTGAAAATAAAACTCGAGAAGAAATTTGTAACGCTGCTATTAAAATTGCAAAACAAGTTAAATATTTTGGTGCAGGAACTGTTGAATTTTTGTTTGATAAAAAGTCTGGTGAATTTTATTTCATTGAAGTTAACCCGAGAATTCAAGTTGAACACACAGTAACCGAAGAAGTAACTGGTATTGATATTGTAAAAGCCCAAATTAAAATTGCAGAAGGTGAAAAAATTGGTGATCACCCAGCACTTCCTAAACAAGAAGACATTCATCTAAATGGATTTGCAATTCAATGTAGAGTTACTACCGAAGATCCGCTTAATAATTTTATGCCCGATTATGGGAAGATAATGACTTATCGCTCGGCAGCTGGTTTTGGAGTGAGACTAGATGCAGCAAATGCTTCTGCTGGTTCTATCATCACACCGTATTATGATTCTTTACTTGTAAAAGTAACAACTTGGGCAAAGCATCAAGACGACTGTATTAAAAGAATGGATAGGGCTTTGAGAGAATTTAGAATCAGAGGTGTTAAAACAAATTTAGTATTTCTTGAATCTCTTATTAACAATAAAGACTTCCTTGATGGAAACTACAATACAAATTTTGTTGATACTAAAAAAGAACTCTATGCTTATAATCCTCAAAAAGATCGAGCATCAAAAATCGTATCTTATCTTGGAAATATAATTGTAAATGGACACAATGATATATCTGGAAGAGTCAGTAATAATTCGACTGTAGAAGTTCAAGTTCCTATTTCAAGCATTAAAAGTGAAAAAAATAATTATGTAAGGGATTTACAAACTTTAGGTCCAGAAAAATTTGCAAAAAAAATACAAGAAACACCTTATACTCTAATTACTGACACTACGATGCGTGATGCACATCAATCGCTTCTAGCAACAAGAATGAGAACCGATGATCTTGTTAACATTGCTGAATATTATAGTGAAAATCTGAGCAATTTATTCTCATTAGAGTGCTGGGGAGGTGCAACGTTTGATACTTCGATGCGTTTTTTAAAAGAAGATCCATGGGATAGATTATCGAGATTAAACAAAAGGGCGCCTAACCTTCTTAAACAAATGCTCTTTAGAGGATCTAATGCTGTTGGATATAAAAATTATCCAGATAACGTTGTTAAACATTTCATTCAACAATCCGCCCAAGCTGGGATTGATGTATTCCGAGTTTTTGATTCATTAAACTTAATTGATAATATGCGTGTTGCAATTGAAGAAGTACGGAATCAAAATAAAATTTGTGAAGGAACTATCTGTTATACAAATGATGTAACTGATCCGAATGAGAAAAAATATACATTAAAATATTATATTGATCTTGTTAGAGATTTAGAAAAAGCAGGGGCACATATTATCGCCATTAAAGATATGGCTGGATTAGCAAAACCTAAAGCTATAAAAAAATTAGTTAATGAAATCAAACAAACAACTGATCTTCCAATTCATTTTCATACTCATGATACATCTGGTACTTCATCAGCTTCAGTTCTTGCTGCTATAGAAGAAAAGGTAGATATCGTCGATCTTGCAATTGACTCGATGAGTGGATTAACATCACAACCTGCACTTGGTTCAATCGTATCTATAATGAAACAAAATCATCAAGACCCAAAACTTGATGAAGAGGCTATAAGAACACTATCTTTGTATTGGGAACAAGTTCGTCAAAATTATCATGCATTTGAAACTGATTTTAAAGGTGGAAGTTCTGATGTGTATCTTCACCAAATGCCTGGTGGTCAGTTTACAAATTTAAAAGAACAAGCTAGATCGTTAGGAATTACAACCGATAAGTGGGGAATGGTTGCTAATAAATATGCAGAGGTAAACCAACTTTTTGGTGATATTGTTAAAGTTACACCCTCTTCTAAAATTGTAGGTGATATGGCTCTTTATATGATTGCCAACGATTTATCTAAAGAAGATGTGTTAGATCCCAAAAAAGAAATTTCTTTTCCTGCTTCTGTTATCGAATTTTTTAAAGGGGAGATTGGTATACCTCAAGGAGGCTTTCCAAAAGAACTACAAAAGAAAGTTCTTGGTGATACTAAACCTTTAACAAAAAGACCTGGTGAAATTTTAGAATCAGTAGATTTAGATAAAGAAGCGAAAAATTTAGAAGATGAAATAGGGATGAAAATTAATCAAACACATCTAGCGTCTTATTTAATGTATCCAAAAGTTTTTAAAGATTATGTTGATCACTTTAAGGAGTTTAGTGATACATCAATTCTTTCAACAGAATTATTTTTTTATGGTCCTCAACAAGATAAAGAATACACGATAGAAATTGATAAAGGAAAAAATCTTATTTTACGATACTTAGCAAAAAGTGAAGTTAATAGTAATGGAAAGTGTTCCGTGTTTTTTGAAATTAACGGACAACCAAGAACAATAGATATAGAAAATAAAGAATTTTCAAAAAATATAACACAAAGAGCTAAAGCAGATGATAATAATTTGGATCATGTCGGATCTCCTTTGCCAGGCCAAGTTGCTAAAATATTTGTTCAATCAGGTAGTAAGGTGATTAAAGGTGATAAGTTACTAGTGATCGAGGCTATGAAAATGGAAACTACAATAAACGCTGATAAAAGTGGAACAATCAAATCAATTAATATTGCATCTGGTGATAATGTGGAAACCAAAGATTTGCTTATAGAAATTAGCTAGTAAAGTCGTATTCTTTATAACATCCTTCTATCGAGCTCTTTGTATTTATAAGTTCTCCTAGAGAGTCTCGAAATTCAAAATATTCTACTCTCTTAATATTTGAGTTTATATTAAAGAAGATAAACAACCTACATGAAATACTATCATATCGCATCATATGCACCGAGCCATCAGATCGTGCTAAATTAGGCTGTCCCAGTTTTTGTTTAATCTCAGCAAGTTGTTTTCCCATGAAATTTATTTCCGCTATTTTTTGCTGCTCCTTAACTATAGTTTTTTCCTCTTCTTTTTCCTCAGTGATAATTTGTTGCTCTTCAACAATAGTTTTATCTTCAATAATTTCTGGCTCTTTTTTTATAATAGTTTCCTCAACTTTATCTTTTACAACTGTACCAACCTTAACAACTTCTCTACCAACTTCAATTGTCGTACAGCTAGATAAAAACACTAATGTTAAAAAATAAATTGATAACCGCATTGCTCTTAGTGGCATTTCTATATATGTAATCGCATATGATTACAGTAATTAAATCACCATTCGTTCAATACAAATTAACAATTTTACGAAATAAAAAAACATCAAACACTGTTTTTAGACAAACTATGAATGAAATAAGCTACCTCATTGCTTCTGATGTGCTTCAATACGTTCCATTTAAAAAACAAACAATTCAAACACCTCTAAAAAAAATGAGTGGTACAGCCTTGGGTCAACCCATAATTTTGGTCCCAATTTTACGTGCCGGTTTAGGGTTACTTGAGGGGTTTACAAAATTTTTACCAGAAGCTGAAAAAGGTCACATAGGTTTATACCGCGACGAACAAACTTATGAACCTGTAGAATACCTCTTTAAGCTTCCAAAAGTTAAAAATAAAAAAGTGTTAATTCTAGATCCAATGTTGGCCACAGGTAATTCTTCAATTGCTGCAATCAATTTAATAAAAAACAAAGGCGTTAATATTACAGATATATTTTTGGTGTCTTTGCTAGCTGCTCCTGAGGGTGTTAAAAATATTCAAAAAAAGCAAAAAGGCATTCGTATATTTACTTGCAACATTGATGCTAAATTGAATAAAAATAAGTTCATTGTACCGGGATTAGGTGACGCAGGCGATAGGTATATGGGTACTTGAAGTTATCCATAAAAAATCCTATTATTTATCCATAATCTCATTTTTTAATGCATTTTTTTATCAAGAAAATGTTATCAATGGGATATCTATAATTCATATTTAAGGGGGATTTTTGGTATGAAAAAAATTTTAAGTATTTTTTCAGTTTCTTTCGCTCTTGTCTTCTCTTCAAGTGCGTTCGCAAACACAATTGGAGTTGTATATGACTCTGGAGGAAAATTTGACAAATCATTTAACGAATTAGCATTCAATACAGCTGAGAGAGTTGTTAATGAACTTGGCTGGGGTATGATTGAGTTTGAATCTGCAAACGACAATCAGATCGAGCAAGGTATGCGTAAGATTGCTGATAGAGGAGCAACAATGATCGTAGGAATGGGATTTGCTCAAGCTGATGCAGTTGCAGCAGTTTCAGCTGATTACCCAGATATAAAATTTGTTGCAGTTGATGTTTGTTGGTTAGATGATCCAAACAATAATATTTATCAAGCTTGTTACAAAGAACATGAAGGTTCTTTCTTAGTTGGAATGATGGCTGCTATGGCATCTAAAACTGGTACAATCGGTTTCGTTGGTGGAATGGATATTCCTCTGATTAGAAAATTCCAAGGAGGTTATGAACAAGGTGCACAATATGTAAATCCAGATATAACTGTTTTAGCTAATATGACTGGAACTACAAACGAGGCATGGAATAACCCAACAAAAGGTGCAGAATTAACAAAAGCTCAAATTGATGGTGGTGCTGATGTTGTATACCAAGCTGCTGGTGGAACAGGTATTGGTGTTCTTCAAGCTGCGGCTGATGCAGGCATTATGGGTATTGGAGTTGACTCTAATCAAAACTGGATGCACCCAGGTAACATGTTAACATCAATGCTGAAGAGATTAGATCTTACAATTTTTGAACAAGCTAAAAATGTTGAGTCAGGCAGATTTGAGTCTGGTATAAACATTCTTGGTCTTTCAGAAGGAATGGTTGGTTATGCAACTGAAGATGGAATGGTAACATCTGAAATGGCTGCTGCCGCAGATGCTGCTGCTGCAGACATTGCGAGTGGTGCTCTAGTTGTTGCAGACTGGTCACAAGAGTAGATACTAAAATAAATATTTGGTGAGACCAAAGATTAATAAATAATTTATGGTCTCACCTATCTTAGAATTAACGGATATAAATAAATCATTTGGTCATGTTCAGGCCAATAAAAATATTAATCTCAAAATAAATAAAGGAACAATTCATGGCATAATTGGAGAAAACGGAGCAGGTAAATCTACTTTGATGAGTATAGTTTTTGGTCTTTACCAAGCTAATTCGGGTTCAATTAAGATTAATGGAAAAGAAATTAATTTAAGATCACCAAGAGATTCAATAATAAACGGCATTGGAATGGTTCATCAACATTTTATGTTGGTAGAAAATTTTACTGTACTAGAAAATATAATTCTTGGTTTTGAAGGTGAAACAGTATTTGGAGAAAAATTACAAAAGGCAAAAGAAGATTTAGAAAAATTATGTCAAACATATAATTTCAATATTGATCTTGATGCTACTATTTCAGATTTATCTGTAGGTTTTCGTCAAAGAGTGGAAATATTAAAATCTTTATACAGAGGAGCAGAAATTTTAATTCTGGATGAGCCAACAGGAGTTCTTACACCTCAAGAAGTTGATGAATTATTTAAAATTCTTCGTTCATTAAAAGATGAAGGCAAAACCATAGTTTTAATTACGCATAAATTGATTGAAATAATGGATTTAACAAGCGAAGTATCAGTGATGCGTCAAGGCGAAATGGTCGGGCATACAAAAACTGAAGATACTAGTAAAGAACAACTAGCTGAAATGATGGTAGGAAGAAGTGTCTTACTTAGAGTTGATAAAAAAGAAATAAAAAAAGGGGAGACCATATTCAAAGTTAATAATCTTTCAGTCAAAGACGATCTAGATGTAACGCGTGTAAAAGATGTAAACCTAGAAATATGTTCAGGAGAAATTCTGGGTATTGCTGGTGTAACTGGTAATGGACAAACTGAATTGTTAGAAGCACTTTCAGGGATTAGAAAAGTAGAGTCTGGAAGTATTGAATTATTTGGTGAGAAAATTTCTGATCAAAATAATTTCTTAAACCCAAGAATGCTTAAAGAAAAAGGTTTAGCGCATGTACCTGAAGACAGGCAAAGAATGGGTTTAATAAGCGATTTCAAGGCTCATGAAAATTTAATTTTTGGTTATCATGATCAAGAGCCATATTCAAAATCTGCAATTTTGAACAATAAAGAAATTACTGAATATTCAAATAAGGTTATGCAAGAATATGATGTTAGACCTAATTCTCCAAACTTAATAACATCTAATTTTTCAGGAGGTAATCAACAAAAAATTATTTTGAGTAGAGAGCTTAATGAAAACCCAAAAGTTCTTTTAGTGGGGCAACCAACAAGAGGTGTAGATATTGGAGCAATCGAGTTTATTCATCAACGTCTTATTGATATGAGAGATAAAGGTGCAGCAATACTATTAGCCTCAGTTGAGTTAGATGAAATCCTATCCTTATCTGACAGAATAATAGTTATGTTTGATGGAAAAATTGTTGGAGAAAAGGAAAATAAAAATGTCACTGATCGTGAGCTAGGATTGCTAATGGCAGGTGTTGCATAATGAGTAATATTGTAGTCGATAAATCAAAAGTTCCGTGGTGGGTCTCAAATGTTATTGTTCCACTAGTAAACTTAACATTAGCGTTATTAGTTTCAGGACTTTTTGTTTTTATTGCAGGTGAAAATCCGATAGAGGCTGTTAAGTTAATTATTTACGGATCATTTGGTTACATCCAAGGATTTGCTTATACACTTTACTATACAACAAATTTTATTTTTACTGGATTAGCTTTTGCTGTAGCTTTCCATTGTAGACTATTTAATATTGGTGGAGAAGGTCAAGCATACATAGGTGGCCTAGGTGTTTTTTTAGTAGCAATAAATTTAAGTTTTCTCCCTGTTCCAATCGTTTGGCTTTTAGCAATCTTTGGTGCATTTTTATTTGGTGCAGCATGGGCTTACATACCTGCTTATCTTCAATCAAAAAGAGGAAGTCATGTTGTTATTACAACAATAATGTTTAATTTCATCGCTTCATCTTTAATGATTTTCTTACTTGTAGATGTGATTAGAGATACAAATCAAATGGCACCTCATACAGTAAAGCTTCCAGAAGAAATTTGGTTACCAAGCTTTGAAGCATTTTCTGGAATTCTTGGAATCAAAATAAGATATTCACCACTTAACCTTACTTTTTTATTAGCAATTGCATCATTATTCTTTGTTTGGTTTTTAGTTTGGAAAACTAAATGGGGTTATGAAATGCGAGCAGTAGGACACAATACTCAAGCAGCAATATATGCAGGAATATCACCACATAAGAATATCATCATCGCGATGTGTATTTCTGGAGGTTTAGCAGGTCTACTTGGCGTCAATGAAATTCTTGGTGTAAGTCATAAAATTCAAGCAGGCTTTCCAGCAGGATATGGATTCACAGGAATAGCAGTTGCATTAATGGGCAGAAATCATCCGATTGGTATTTTACCAGCAGCATTTTTATTTGGAATTTTATACCAAGGAGGATCAGAAGTTACTTTCGAAATGCCAAACATAACTAGATATATGTTTGTTGCTGTTCAAGGATTAATAATATTATTCAGTGGAGCATTAGAAAATCTTTTTAGACCACAAATAGAAAGTTTTTTTGTTAGAAGACTTAATAGAGAGGTAAATTTGTAATGGAGTTTTTATCTGATATTGCTTCTTTAATTAATTCTACATTAAGAATATCTACACCTTTAGTTTTTGCAGCAATGGCTGGTATATTTGCTGAAAGATCTGGTGTAATAGATTTTAGTTTAGAAGGTAAAATGCTTATGGCTGCATTTGTAGCAGCTGTTGGTTCTTACTATTTAGGTAATCCATGGCTAGGTTTATTATTAGCTATAATTGTATGTGTGTGTTTATCAATGTTACATGGATTTGCTTCGGTAACCCACAAAGGCGATCAAGTAGTATCATGTGTTGCTATAAATATTTTAATTATTGGTTTAACAACTGCTTTAGCAGCTGCATGGTTTGGGCAAGCAGGTCTAACGCCAACATTAAATGAAGATCAGCGTTTTTTAGAAATTCATCTTCCTTTTGCTGATGCACTAAGAGATATTCCGGTTATTGGAACACTTTATAGTGATATATTAAGTGGACATTACGTTTTTGTTTATTTAGCATATCTTTCTGTTCCACTAGTTTTTTGGATAGTATTTAAAACTAGCTTTGGTTTGCGTCTAAGAGCAGTCGGAGAAAACCCAAGTGCCGTTGATACTGCTGGAATCAATGTTTTTACTATGAGATATAAAGCGCTAGCAATTAATGGAGTGCTAATTGCTTTTGCGGGAGCTCATTTATCAACTGCTGTTAATGCAAATTTCTTCAGAGAAATGTCAGCTGGTAGAGGATACTTAGCTCTAGCAGCAATGATCTTTGGAAAGTGGCACCCTAAAACAGCTTTAATTGCTTGTTTGCTCTTTGGATTTACAGACGCTCTTCAAATCAGACTTCAAGGTGTTGAACTACCTGCAATTGGTGAAATACCAGTTCAATTAATACAAGCACTTCCATATATACTAACAGTAGTATTGCTTGCTGGTTTTGTAGGTAAAGCAATTGCACCTAATGCTATTGGACAACCTTACATTAAAGAGAGATAATTAAATACTTATTTAAAATAAATTCCTATATAAAATACTGATACTAGGAGAAAATATGTCAATACTAGAAAAATACATGAAGGTATTTAATGAAAAAGATGAATCAGGAATGAATGAAATTATCCATGATGATTTCAAATTTACAATGCATTCTAGTGGTAATGTTTTATCAAAGTCCGACGTTATAAGTTGGGCTATGAGTGACGACATTAATGATGATAAGTCTAGAATTGTATACGAAAATGACGAGATTGGGATATATCACTCTTTCGTTACTTTTAAAGATGGCAACACACAAGCTGTGATGGCGGTATATAAATATAAAGACGGCAAAATAATTTCACTAGAAACTGGCGCAACCAATATGCCAAAATAAAAAAAGTGGAACTCTAAGTTCCACTTTTAAATTAATTTAAATTATTTTTATTGTTCTAAATCGAAACGATCAGCATTCATCACTTTGTTCCAAGCTTTGATGAAGTCTTTTTTCATTTTTTCTTCACTATCATCACTTGCATAAAGCTCTGCTATCGCTCTTAATTGAGAATTAGAACCAAAGACAAGATCTACTCTAGATGCAGTTCTTACTTTTTCTCCTGTAATTTTATCTGTAGCTTCATATGAATTACTTCCAGTTGGCTTCCAACTAACACCCATATCTAAAAGCTTATCAAAAAAATCATTTGTTAACTTACCTTTTGTATCAACAAATAATCCTCTTTGATCTGAACTAATACCCATAGATCTCATACCGCCAACAAGTACAGTCATTTCAGGGGCAGTTAGTCCTAATAGTTGTGCCTTATCCAACATTAATTCCTCGGCAGTTACATCATAATTCATTTTTAAATAATTACGAAAAGCATCTGCTTCTGGCTCTAAAACTGCAAATGAATCAATATCAGTTTTATCTTGAGTGGTATCACCTCTACCTGGAGTAAAAGGTACTTCCATTCCAGTTGCTTGTTCCACACCTACATTACCAGCAAGGACGATTACATCAGCCACTGAAGCTCCTGTCTCTTTTGCAATAGGTTCAAGAATACCAAGAACTTTTTTTAATTGCTCTGGTTTATTAACTTCCCAATCTTTTTGAGGAGAAAGTCTAATTCTTGCTCCATTAGCCCCACCTCTCATATCTGATCCTCTAAATGTAGAAGCACTTGCCCAAGCAGTTTCAACCATTTCTTGAGTGGTTAAACCACTACTTAAAATCTTAGCTTTTACTGTTTCAACATCATAGTTTGAATGACCTTGAGGCACAGGGTCTTGCCAAATCAATTCCTCTTCTGGAATTTCTGGTCCCATATATCTAGTTTTTGGACCCATATCTCTATGTAGAAGTTTAAACCAAGCTCTAGCAAATTGATCAGCAAAATATTCTGGGTCTTTGTGAAATTTTTCTGATACTTTTCTGTATTCAGGATCTTCACGCATTGCCATATCTGCTGTTGTCATCATTGTAGGAACTTTTACTGATGGATCATCAACTTGAGGAGCCATGTGTTCCTCTTTTTGATCAATCGCATGCCAGATTTGAGCACCTGCCGGACTTTTTACTAACTTCCATTCGTAACCAAGAAGCATATCAAAGTATCCATTATCCCACTGAGTTGGATTAGGTGTCCATGGACCTTCTATACCACTTGTTGTAGTATCACGACCAACACCTGAACCGTGCAAGTTATTCCAACCTAAACCCATTTGTTCTAAAGGAGCACCTTCTGGTTCTGCTCCAACTAGAGCTGGATCACCAGCACCATGTGCTTTACCAAAAGTATGTCCACCTGCAGTTAGTGCTACAGTTTCAGTGTCGTTCATTGCCATTCTTGCAAAGGTTTCTCTTATATCTTTTGCACTAGCAAGAGGATCAGCTTTTCCATCCGGTCCTTCAGGGTTTACGTAAATTAATCCCATTTGCACTGCTGCAAGTGGATTATCTAAAATTCTATCTCCAGTATACCTTTTATTTTGTAACCATTCTTCTTCTACACCCCAGTAAATATCTTCTTCTGGAGCCCAAATGTCAGGACGCCCACCACTAAATCCGAAAGTTTTACCTCCCATAGATTCAATCGCAACGTTACCTGTTAAAATAAATAAATCAGCCCAACTAATTTTATTTCCATATTTTTTCTTTATTGGCCAAAGCAGTCTTCTTGCCTTATCTAAGTTACCATTATCCGGCCAACTGTTTAACGGGGCAAAACGTTGAGCTCCTGTTCCACCACCACCACGGCCATCACCCGTTCTATAAGTTCCGGCAGCATGCCATGTCATACGAATAAAGAAACCACCATAATGACCATAATCAGCTGGCCACCAATCTTGAGAATCAGTCATCAAATTATGGAGGTCTTTTTTTAATGCAGCATAATCTAATTTTTTGAACTCTTCTCGATAGTTAAATCCAACTTCCATTGGATCTGATTTACGATCATGTTGATGAAGTATGTTTAAGTTAAGTTGATTTGGCCACCATTCCCGGTTTGATGTACCTTCTCCCATATTTTTTGTAATTGCTCCGTGCATTACAGGGCATTTACTTTCTGCATCCATTTAGAACCTCCGTTATTTAATACTAATATATAAAGAATTTAAATTAAAGAAAAGTGAAAACTATAACTCAATTTTGAAATTTTCAGGTCGCCACGTCGCAGGCGCAAGTTCAAAATCATCAAAATCAAAAGCAGGTGCGACAGTGCATCCAATTAAACTGAAAGCACCAGAAGATCTCATTGCAAACCATGTGTTCGCTATTACGGTGTAAATATAATTATTATCTGACCCTAAAGAAAAAACTTCATAATTAACTCCGTCATTTGATGTGAAAACTTCTAGAGGATCTCCAGAATAAAAATGTAATATTTCATTTTTAGTTAATCGATGCCAATGTGATTTTTCATTCCTTTTTAATAAGTAATAAATTTGACTAACATTTTCGTTCTTAAAATTTTCAACATAATGTCCTCCTTCAGGATGACTTATCATATTGAGTTTTTTTATTAAATTATCTGCTTCCACTTAGATTAAATGACCAAGTTTGCTTTTCTTAGTTGAGATATATTTTTCATTATACTTATTGGTGTCTGAGAAAATTGGAATTCTTTGATTTACTTTGATACCCATATCTTCAAGCGCTTTTATTTTTTTCGGATTATTAGTCATCAAATCTAATTTTTTGATTGCTAAATATTTAACCATTCCAGCAATATTTTCATATGTTCTCTCATCATCTTTGAAACCCAATTGATGATTAGCTTCAACGGTATCTAGTCCCTTATCTTGTAAACTATATGCTTTAATTTTGTTTGAAAGACCAATGCCTCTTCCTTCTTGTTGAAGATAAAAAATAACCCCTCTTCCATTTTGAGCAATTTGTTTTAATGATTCAGTTAGTTGGAATCTACAATCACATCTCATACTAAAAAAAGATTCCCCTGTAATACACTGCGAATGAATTCTTGATAAAACTGGCTCATCGGTAAGCAAGTCACCCATACATATTGCTAAATGATCTTTAGATTCATTTTCATCTGTAAAGGCATGTACAGTGAACTCCCCAATATCTGTTGGAAGTTTACTAGTCTCAATAAACTTTAATTTGTCTGACATTATAGTTTAGTAGGATTTGGGGCACCTTTATATACTTCTTCAGGATCAAAAACTTTTTCTTTCTCTTCAAACTTAAGAACAACTTTAGAGCTAGAATTATCCAATGGAATACTTCTATAAAAACATGATCTATATCCTACATGACAGCTAGCACCACCTTTGACATCAACCCTTAACCAAACACAATCTTGATCATCATCAATTCTTATTTCTTTTATCTTCTGCGTTAATCCACTTGTTTTACCTTTGTGCCAAAGGGTATTTCTACTTCTAGAAAAATAAACAGCTTCACCCAAACTTATAGTTTTTTTAAAAGCTTCTTCATTCATATAACCTTGCATAAGTAGTTCACCAGATGAAAAATCTGTTGTTACAACTGGTATCAGCCCATTTGAATCAAATTTCGGAGCAAGCTCATTTGACTCTTCAACTTGTTCTATAGATTTTCTTTTTTCAAATTGAATGTTATTCATTTTTTAATTTTTCAGCAGCTTCTAATGCAAAGTAAGTCAGTATACCATTTGCCCCAGCTCTTTTAAAAGATAAAAGAGATTCCATTACAACTTTTTCATTAAGCCAACCTTTATTAATTGACTCTTTTATCATCGAATATTCACCAGATACTTGATAGGCAAAAGTTGGAACTTTAAATTCTGATTTTATTCTAGAAATAATATCAAGATAAGGCATACCAGGTTTAACCATTACCATATCTGCACCCTCACTTATATCTAATCCAACTTCTCTAATAGCTTCATCACTGTTTGATGGATCCATTTGATATGTTAATTTACCATCTTTACCCAAATTAGAACCAGAACCTATAGCATCTCTAAAAGGTCCATAAAAACCCGAAGCATATTTTGCGGCATAAGAGAGAATAAGGGTATCTGCTAAATTGTTTGAATCTAATGCAGTTCTTATTCTTCCAACTCTTCCATCCATCATATCCGATGGGGCGATTATATCACAACCAGCATTAGCTTGGACTAGAGCTTGTTGTTCCAAAACCTCCAAAGTTTTATCATTATCTATTTTATCATTTATAACTAAACCATCATGCCCATGATCAGTAAAAGGATCTAATGCAACATCACATACAATACCAATATTTGGAAAATCTTTTTTAATACTTTTAATTGATCTGCACACCAAGTTGTTTTCATCTACAGCTAAGCTTCCTTCAGAATTTTTAAGGCCACTTTCAATTTGAGGAAAAATTGCAATAGCAGGAATTTTAAGTTTAACAGCTTTTTCTACTTCGCTTAAAAGTTTATCAATAGAATGCCTGCTCACACCAGGCATCGAACTGATAGGATCATCAACTTTGTTTCCCTCGCATACAAATAGAGGCAATATTAAATCATTAACACTAAGTGTATTTTCAGCAACTAAACGACGAGAAAATTCTTTCATTCTATTACGTCTAAGTCTTGTACTTGGAAACTTACCTTGCATGTTATTCATTTTTTACTCTATTGGTGATTTTGCTTCTTTAAATAAGCTAGTAACAATATCTTCTAATTTAAAGGTCTTTGTTTCAGAAGATCCAATTCTCCTAACAGATACTGTTTTGTCTTGAGCCTCTTTTTTTCCAACAGCGATAATTGCTGGCACCTTACTATTACTGTGTTCACGTATTTTATAACCAATTTTTTCATTACGCGTATCTATTTCGGCTCTAATTCCTTTTGATACTAATGCTTTTTGTACTTCATATGCATACTCATCAGTATCAGATGTAATTGTAGCAACTACTGCTTGCAATGGTGAAAGCCAAAAGGGAAGATGGCCTGCATAATGTTCAATTAGAATGCCAGTGAATCTCTCTAAGGAACCAAATAAAGCCCTATGCAACATGACTGGTATTTTTTTATTACCATCTTCTCCAATATAAGTAGCTCCCAATCTTCCAGGCAAATTTAAATCTACCTGCAGTGTTCCGCATTGCCAGTCTCTGCCAATTGCATCACGTAAAACAAACTCTAATTTTGGACCGTAAAATGCACCTTCTCCTGGGTTGAGTGTGTACTCAAGACCTGTTGCTTCCATGGCTTGCATTAATGCAGCCTCAGCTTTATCCCAAATAGCATCATCTCCTACGCGTTTTTCAGGACGGTCAGAAAATTTAATTCTAACATTATCGAAACCAAAGTCCTTATAGATACTAAGTATCAAATCACATACCGTTTTACTTTCTTGTGTAATTTGATCTTCTGTACAAAATATATGTGCATCATCTTGTGTGAATGCTCTCACCCTCATTAATCCATGAAGTGCACCAGACGGTTCATAACGATGTACTTTTCCAAATTCTGATAATAGAAATGGTAAGTCTCTATAACTTTTTAATCCTTGTTTAAAAATTTCTACAGCACCAGGGCAATTCATTGGTTTGATAGCATAAATTTTATCGTCTTTAGCTTCAGTTCTAAACATCATGTCACTAAATTTGTCCCAGTGACCTGACGTTTCCCATAGTGACTTGTCCATCATGTCTGGCGTATTAGTTTCTACATAACCTGCCTTGTCTTGTCTGTTTCGCATATAATTTATTAACGATTGGAATAATGTCCAACCCTTAGGATGCCAAAACACAGCTCCAGGAGCCTCTTCCTGAAAATGAAATAAATCCATTTCTCTTCCCAGTTTTCGGTGATCTCTTTTTTCTGCTTCTTCAATTTGTAAAAGGTGTTGTTCAAGATCTTTTTCTGTTGCCCAGGCTGTTCCATAAATTCTTGTTAACATTGCATTAGATGAATCACCTCGCCAGTAAGCACCAGCAACTTTCATTAATTTAAATGCTTTACCAATTTGTTTTGTTGAAACCATATGAGGGCCTTTACACAAGTCTAACCAATCACCTTGTTTATAAATACTGATTTCCTCATTATCAGGTAGATCATTAATTAATTCAACTTTGTAGTTCTCACCTTTATCTTTAAAATGTTTTATTGATTCTTCTTTAGACCATACTTCTCTTATAAAATTTTTATTTCTTTGAATGATATCGTGCATCTTCTTTTCAATTTTTGGAAGATCAGAAGCAGTAAAAGGTTCATCTCTTGCAAAATCATAATAAAAACCATTTTCAATTGCTGGACCAATTGTAACTTGTGTTTCAGGGAATAATTCTTGAACAGCTTCTGCCATTACATGAGCACAATCATGTCGTATTAATTGAAGTGCTTCCTCGCTATCCCTTTTTAAAATTGCTACAGATGCATCACTATTAATAGGTAAACTGATATCTTTTATGTCATTATTGATTTTTATAGCGACTGATTCTTTGGCAAGAGATTTAGAAATTTGTGATGCTAACTCAAGACCATTGATGCCCTTATCAACTTCCTTTTTATTTCCATCTGGAAATGTAATTGTTATCTTTTCACTCATCTAGATTTCCGCCAAATCGTTCCCTTATTAGTATCTTCTATTTCTATGCCTTTATCTTTTAATGTGTCCCTAATAGTATCTGCCAAATTAAAATTTTTACTGCGTCTAGCTTCATTACGTTCATTTATCAACCTTTCAATTTCTTCAGCATTTTCAGTATCTTTTTGATTATAACCTAACCAATTTCCTGGATCATCTTCAAGAATACCTAATATTTTACCAGCAGAAAGAAGATTATTTTTTATTTCTTTTTTTCTTTCATCTGATGCAGATGAAGCGTCATTTGCCTCTTCATTAAGTTTTGCAATGACTTTAGGTGTATTCAAATCATCTAAAAATGATTCCATTATAGAATCAGAAGGTAACTTAAGATCTGCTTCAACATCTGATAACTCTAATAGAACTCTATAAAGTCGATCTATCATTTTGCTATTTTGTTCAATGATTTCTTCTGTCCAGTTCAATGGTTGTTTATAATGAGCTGATAACAATGTTAATCGCAAAACCTCTCCCTTGTATTTTTTATTGAGATCATGAACGAGTTTAATATTGCCAATTGACTTTGACATTTTTTCTCCCTCAACATTAACAAATCCATTATGAAACCAATAAGTTGCAAAATCTTTAGGATCTTTATTTTCTGATATGGAACAAGTTTGTGCTATTTCATTTTCATGATGAGGAAACACCAAGTCAATACCACCGCTATGGATATCAAAAGGAAGACCTAATGATTTTTCTGACATAACGGAGCATTCTAAATGCCATCCTGGTCTTCCAAATCCCCAAGGTGAATCCCACCCAGGTAAGGGTGAAGGAGATGGTTTCCATAAAATAAAATCTGCAGGATCTTTTTTGAAAGGTGCCACTTCAACACGGCTTCCAGATATTTGTTCATCTCTATTTCTTTTTGAAAGAATTCCATAATTATCAAAGCTAGGTACATGAAATAAAACATGACCTTCTTTTTCATAAGCTTTATTTTCATCAATTAATCTTTTTATTAATTCGATCATTTCTTTAATATGATCAGTTGCTCTTGGTTGAATATCAGGAAGATTAACACCGAGTGCGCTCATGTCATTATTGTAAATCTCTGTATATTTATTTGTGATAACACTTATGTCCTCACCTGTTTCTTTAGAAGCTTCTATAATCTTGTCATCAATATCAGTGATATTAGACACATAGGTCACTTGTTTAAATTGTGTTTTTAATACACGGACTAATAAATCATTTACAACTGCCATACGCGCATTACCTATGTGCGCAAAATTGTAAACAGTTGGACCACACGCATATATTCTTACATGATCTGGATTGACTGGTTTAAAAAATTCTTTTTTACCACTTAATGTGTTTTGTAACTGTAATGACATCAATATAATTTTTAATAATTAAGTTCTATTACCACGGGTTCGCCATGAACTAAAATGATTGCAGCTTTTTCAAATGACGGAGGACCTTTTGGCTGATAATTATTACTAAAGGCAAAACCTTCTTTTGGTCTCCAGAATAATCCAGTCTTTAATTTTCCGTCTGAATCTTCATCGTGATAGGCAACAATTGCTATTTTTCCTTCATGGATCTTACTCAAAGGAACAACAACCTCGCCCTTTTGCACTCTTTTTCTAACGCTCTCAATAGCTAATTCTTCATCCAAAAAGCTTTCTTTTGAGTCATATATCTTAACATCAATGTAGCCATCACCATGTTCTACATTTGGAAAAATGATAGTTCCATGTGCAAAAAGACCTAAAGACCATGTGACTGTTAAGCCAAAAAAGAATATTTTAGTAAAAAAACTTTTCATATAAGTATCCTAATTATAATAGAATCAAGTGCTGAACAATAAAGAATATCTAAATAGACTATATCAATCAGATAAACCTCTTATAATTTATAAAACTGATAAGGGTTACGACATCTATACTGATTTTTCTAAAAGAATTATTATTAATAAAAAAAATCTGAAATATTTTCTTAATATCCAATCAAAATCAAAAAAAACTAAGATTGAAGAATTGAATTGTTATGTTGGTTTCTTTGGTTATAAACTTCTTTGTGAAAATATAGGAATAAAGTTTCCAAAACAGCGATCTAAAAACTTTCATAGCGGTGTATTTTACAAGCCACAAACTAAAATTAGTATTGGTAAAAAAATAATAATCAAAAGCATTAAACCCAATTTTAGAAATATAAGTATCAATACGAAAAAATATTTACAGTTAAATAAAAAGTTTAATCTTAATTTATCTTTAAAGCAGTACTCTAAGATATTTAACGATTTCTCTAAAAATATTAAACAGGGAAAAACTTATCAAATTAAAATAGCTCAAACATATTCGAAGAAAGGTAATATCAATTCTATTGATCTTTTTTGGAAGCTAATGAAAATGAATGAATCGCCTGAAAGTTTTCTTATCAGGGAAAAAGACTATAATATCGTAAGTTGTTCACCAGAGACACTCATATTGAAAAAAGATAACACAATTAGAACTAAACCTATTGCTGGAACATTAAGAAAAACAAAGCAGTTAAATAAAAATAAAGCTCTCACATTCTTTAGAAGAAATGAAAAAGAAACTAAAGAACATAATATGATTGTTGATATGGAAAGAAATGATCTGTCTAAAATTTGTAAAACTGGATCTGTAAAAATAGATAAACTAAAAAAAGTTGAGGAATATCGAGATCTTTTTCATTACGTTACGACAATTAAGGGAGTTATAAAAAATAAAATGAGTAACCATGATATAATTTCTTCTTTAATGCCAGGTGGTTCAGTCATTGGTTGTCCAAAAATTAGTACTATTCAACTTCTAAATAGAAAAGAAAAATTTGACAGAAATATTTATACAGGCAGTTTTGGAATTATACATTCAAATGGTGATATGCGATTTAATATAATGATTAGAACACTACTTAATTTTAAAAATGATATCGAATTATCAGTTGCTAGTGGTGTGATCTTAGGCAGTACTGCAAAAAAAGAATATAATGAAAATTATATTAAAGCTAAATCACTTTTAGATCTATTTAACTAATGATTTATCTCATTGATCACGAAGATTCATTCACATACAATTTAGCTCATCTACTAGATAGTATTGAGCCAACATTTGTTTCAAATTATTATGAAATAGATCAAGTAAAACTAGAAAAATCTTCAACCATCGTTCTTTCACCAGGCCCTGGTGAACCAAAAGATTATCCATTAACAACTAAGATTTACAATAAATATAAAGGAAAGAAAAAAATATTAGGAATATGTTTAGGTTTCCAACAAATAGTTTTTTGTGAAGGAGCTAAAATAGTTCAACAAAAAAATATTCTTCATGGTTATCAGAGTCATATAAAAGTTACTAACGATAAATCAATTTTTAAAAAAAATTTTAATTTTTTAGGAGGTCGATATCATTCCTTAAAAATGGCTGAACCATTTGTTTCTCAATCAATGATAATTACAATGCGTTGTGTAAAAACAAATGTAGCAATGGCGGTTGAAGATGATATTAATAAAGTCTATGGATTACAGTTTCACCCAGATTCATTTTTAACTCCAAATGGAAAATATCTTATTAAAAAAATCCTTTCACACTAAGAATTTTAAATTACTTAAGTTCAATTCTCTTTGGGGATACAAGGGCATCTTTACAACCATTAGACTATTTGGCAAAGAGCCAAATTTTATCTTAGTTGATCAGCATTTAAAAAAACTAAATAAAGATTTAAGATATTTTGGCATTGATATTAAAATTTCAAAAAATTTTTTAACCAATTTTTTAAATAAATATTCTAAAATTAAAAATTACGACCACCTATTAAGAATTGCGGTCACAAAAAAAATAATCTCATTATCTGTACGTAAACGAAACAAAGACCATAAGTATTTTACTGCAGAATTTTTTAGATTCCAAAGGGCTTTACCTAATTTTAAAAACTTACAGTACAAAAAAATAATTTCTTTACAAAAAAAAATTAATTTACAAAAAGAAGAGATTCTTTTTTACTTTAACAATAAAATTTTAGAAGGCTCTACGACCAATTTAATTTTTGTAAATGATAATAAATTATTTATTCCAAAAAATTACTATTATTATGGAATTACTCTAGAATACTTAATTAAAAATCTCCCTTATAAAATTTATAGAACAGATATTAATATTTCTAGTTTACACCAATTTAGTGAAATACTTTTAGTTGGTTCTGGTAAAGGTGTGGTTAGTATTTCTTTTATTAAACAATTTAATTGGTATAGGTCTTCAATGAAAATATATAATTTTTTATCAAAAAAATATTCAAAAATATTATTGAAATGAAATTAGGGAAATATAATTTTAAACTTACTAGTCCAACGGTAATGGGAATATGCAATGTCACTCCTGACTCTTTTAGTGATGGTGGAAAGAGTTTTAAAAGTTCAGATGCACTAAAAAATATTAAAGAAATGGTCAAAAATGGAGCAAGTATTATTGACATTGGGGCAGAAAGTACAAGACCTGGCTCAGATCCATTAACACACATAGAAGAAGTTAAAAGATTAGAACCGATATTAAAAAAATTGCCAAAAAATAAATTTGTCATATCGGTTGATACTAATAAAATTGAAACTCAAGAATATGCATTGAATATGGGAGCACATATTATAAATGATGTCTTCGGCGGCTCAGAAGATTTATTCTATTTAACTAAAAAATTTAAAACTGGTTTAATTTTAATGCACACACCTGCACCACCCAAAACTATGCAAAAGAAAATACACTCATATAATAATGTTGTACAAGATATTAAAAAAATATTTCTTCAGAAAATTAAACAATTAGAAAAAATAAAAATTCCTTCATCCAAAGTATGGTTTGACCCAGGTATTGGTTTTGGTAAAAATTTAAAACAGAATATTGAAATCATGCAAAAAATTAATCAGTTTAAGTTTAAGGGATATGGATTATTATTAGGATCATCTAGAAAAAGCTGGATCAACTCCATAGATAAAAGTGAAACAAATCAAAGATTGGGAGGTTCAATCGCTTCTGCATTATATTGTTATCAAAAGGGAGTTGATATATTTAGAGTTCACGACATAAAAGAAACGTCTCAATCATTAAAAATTTTTGAAAAACTATGTTCAAAGTAGAAATTAAAAACTTATCGATCAGTGCAAATATAGGTATCACTGCTCAAGAGAGAAAGAAAAAACAGTTGTTAAAGGTAACATTAGAATTTAGTTATCCTGTCAAAAACTCACTAGATTTAAACAATATAAATAATGTTAAGGATTATTCATCTATTACAAAATATTTAAAAACTTTCATAAAGGAATCTCAATCACATACTCTTGAGCATTTAATAATAAAAACATCCAATGCTCTTGAAAAAAAATTTAAAATAAAAAAAGTTAA
Source organism: uncultured Alphaproteobacteria bacterium (assembly GCA_902615745.1). Lineage (GTDB taxonomy): Bacteria > Pseudomonadota > Alphaproteobacteria > HIMB59 > CACPNW01. The sequence goes on from CACMQB010000003.1 coordinate 212,913, forward strand.
AATTACAATTAATAAAACAGCTGTAGCAAAAAAATATGGAGCTGAATCTCTAAGTGTATCAAACTGAAACAATAATCGCACTTGGCTCAAATCTAGGTAATGCTATATTTAATTTACGTTGTGCCGTTAGAGAATTAGAAAATATTGGTAATATAAAAAAATTTGCAAATATTTATATTTCTTCACCCTATGGATATAAATTGCAAAGTAATTTTTATAACACAGCAATAAAACTAGCAACAAATCAACAACCATTAGAATTAATAAATAATGTTAATGAAATTGAAAAAAAATTAAAAAAAAACAAAAAAATTATTAATGGACCAAGAACTATTGATTTGGATATTATTTTCTTTGGTAAACAAGTATATAATAAAAAAAATTTAATAATTCCCCATCCAAGAGCTACAGAAAGAGATTTTGTGTTATTACCAATACTTGATATTGATCCTTTTTTTAGACATCCAATTGAAAAAAAAACAGTAAAAGTATTATTTAGAGAATTAAAAAATCAATATATTATTAATCAGTTATCCTACCGAAATTTGATTTAAAAAATCTTTAAGTTTTGACTTAGAGATTAAATTTCTTTCATTTTT
>CACMQB010000004.1 GCA_902615745.1 uncultured Alphaproteobacteria bacterium
AGTCTTCCATACCAATTTGATTTAAAACCTAGTAAATCCTCCTCAAAACCATTTTCTGGAGTATAATTTAAGAATTGATAAAATGAATCTATACAAACAAATATAACGAGAATAGTAACAACTAATAAAGTTTGCTTAAAGATTTCTCTTTTTTTAAAAAAAATAAAATAACATAAAATTGGTATAAATAAAAATCTAACAAAAATTAAAGCATCCTGAAATGAATTTGTTTTGTTATACGAAAAAAAACTTATAAATATAAGACTCAACCAAAAAATAACTGATATCTTAATAAAATTAATTTTAATTAATTCTTCAAATTCCTTATAATAAATAAAATAAATAATTCCATATATTAAGCCTAAAGTGATTACAATATCAGGTAATGCCGGACCAGTAATAAGAAATAGTGGAATAAGTAAAAATAAAAAACTAAAAAATTTTTCAGATAATTGCATCATTTTTTATTAACAACTTTTAAAAAAACATCCTCTAAATCACCCTCAAACGTATTAATTTCTTTAAACTCAATTTTATTTCTATTTAAAATATCAATTATTTTTTTTATATTTGTTTTATTTTTATCATAGCTTAGTTTCAACACCCCATTTTCTATGACTGGTTGAAACTCTTTTAAATCGTTAGGGATATCTATATTTTTATTTAAAATAAATGTAACAGATTTTGTTGAAATAATATTTAAAAGATCTTTTTTTGAGCCTTCAATGATCTTCTTACCATGATTAATTATAGTAATATTATCACAAAGGTTTTCTGCTTCTTCAAGATAATGTGTAGTTAAGCACACAGTTTTCCCTTCTCTACTAATTCTTTTTATATAATTCCAAACTGATGTTCTTATATCAATATCTACACCCGCAGTTGGTTCATCTAAAATAATAATTTCAGGATCATGCACTAGTGCTTTGCCAATTAATAATCTTCTTCTCATACCTCCTGACAAAGTTCTAGCATATGCATTTCTTTGATCAGTTAATTTTAAGTTTTCTAAAATTTCTTCAGTCTTCCTTTTCTTTTTTGGAACCCCATATAAACCTGCTTGAAGTTCTAATAATTCTGCTGGCGAAAAGAAAGGATCTATATTAAGTTCTTGTGGAACTATACCAATTTTAAATTTACTTAATTTTATGTTTTTATCTATATTTATCCCACTGACATTAACTTCACCTGAATTTTTTTTAACTAAACCGCCTAGTATATTTATGAAAGTTGATTTTCCTGCACCATTTGGCCCTAATAAACCATGAATTGTTCCCTTTTTTATTGTGATACTAAAATCAATAAGAGCTTTAACTTCCTGAGTTTTTTTTAAGAAGGTTTTATTTACATTTTTCGCCTCAATTGAATATTTATAATCTGACATTTAATATAAATCTTATATATTTAAATTTACAATGAATAAAAAGAGTAGATTAGTATTAGTTGATGGCTCTGCTTATATATTTAGAGCTTATTATGGACTACCGTCTATGAATCGCGCAGATGGAACTCCAATTAACGCTGTTTTTGGTTTTACAAATATGCTTGTTAAACTGATAGAAGATTATAGCGACGATAAAATGATAGTTATTTTTGATGCCGCAAGGGAAAATTTTAGAAATGAAATATATCCAGATTATAAGGCTAATAGAGGAGAGGCTCCTGATGACTTGATACCACAATTTCCTTTAATTAGAGAGTGTGTAAAGAGTTTTAATATACCGCAATTAGAAATAGAGGGATTTGAGGCCGATGATTTAATTGCTACTTATGTAAGATTATCTGAAAAAGATAAAATTGAAACTATCATTGTTTCATCAGATAAAGATTTAATGCAGCTTGTTAGTGATAATGTAACAATGCTTGATCCAATGAAAAATAAAAAAATAGAAACTAAAGATGTAGAAGAAAAATTTGGAGTGCATCCAGATAAAGTTATTTTTATTCAAGCTCTAACAGGAGACAAAGTAGATAACATTCCAGGCGCTCCTGGTATTGGACCAAAAACAGCATCTCAACTAATAAATGAATATAATGACATCGATGGTTTAATTAAAAATCTTGATAAAATTAAACAAGAAAAAAGAAGAAAAATTTTAAAAGAATCAGAAAATGATATTAGAATAAGTTTAAAACTTGTAACACTTAAAAATGATGTAAAAATACTTGAGGGTATTAACAAAATTAAAACTTATAATGAATTAAAAAATGAAAATAATAATATCTTTGGGTTTCTTAAAGAGCAAGGCTTTAGATCAATATCTGAAAGATTAAAATCCAATTCTTTTATATCTAGTAAAAATGATAACATTATTCAAAAAAAAGAAATCGAACCAAAGTATCAATTAATTAATTCAAAGAAAAATTTTGAAAAGATTTTAAGCGAGATTGAAAAAAAAGGTATATGCGCTTTTGATACTGAAACTAACTCACTCAATATAGAAAAAGCTAAATTAGTTGGTATATCAATATGTTTTAGTGAAAATATTTCTTACTATATTCCTATAAATCATACTACCTCAGATGGGTCAAAAAAAATTGATAATCAGTTAGAGGAAAATTATGTAATTAATCATATTAATAAAATTTGTAAAAATGAATCAATCTTAAAAATTGGTCAAAACATAAAATATGATATTAGAATTTTAAATAAGTATGGAGTAACGTTTAATTCAATTGCAGACACAATGTTAATTTCCTATTCAATTGATAATGGTATTTATAAACACAATTTAGATGATCTTTCATTTAATCATTTAAATCATACAACAATTAAATATAAAGAAGTTGTTGGTACCGGAAAAAATGAAATTACTTTTGATAAAGTAACTATCGATAACGCAATTAATTATGCTGCTGAAGATTCTCTATTAACATTTAGGCTTTTTCAAAATCTTTATCCTCGTTTAATAAAAGAAAAGGCTAATTTTGTTTATCAAAATATCGACTTGCCTCTTGTAGAAGTATTATCTTCAATTGAAGCAAATGGCATAGAGGTAAATAAAAATTTTTTAACAAGTCTAAGTAATGAATTTGAAAATGAAAGTAAAAAACTTGAAAAGAACATTTATAAACTTTCAAAAGAAGAGTTCAATATTGGTTCACCTAAACAATTAGGAGAGATATTATTTGTTAATCTTAAAATACCTGGTGGTAAAAAAACAAAATCAGGAACATATTCTACTGATTCTTCAACTTTAAATAATTTAGCCTTAGATGGATTTGAAATTGCACAACTCGTTCTTGATTGGAGGGAATTAACAAAACTTAAATCAACTTATACAGATGCTTTATTTAGATTAACAGATGATAAAAGTAGAGTGCATACATCATTTGGGTTAGCTAATACTTTAACAGGTCGATTAAGTTCTACAGATCCAAATCTTCAAAATATCCCAATTAGAACAGAAAATGGGAAAAAAATAAGAACAGCTTTTGTAAGTGGAAAAGGAAAAAAATTAGTCAGTTTTGATTATTCTCAAATAGAGCTTAGATTAGCTGCAGAAATTTCTAATGATAAAAATTTTATTAAAGCTTTTAAAAACAATGAAGATATTCATGCATCAACTGCTAAAGAAATATTTAATTTAAACGATAGTCAAATAAACAACGATTATAGAAGAAAAGCAAAAGCAATTAATTTTGGTATTCTATATGGAATTAGTCCATATGGTTTAGCTAAACAACTTGATATTTCCAATACAGAAGCAAAAGATTACATAAATGAGTATTTTATTAAATATCCAAAAATTAAAAAATATATGGAACATCAAATTGATTTTGCAAAAACAAATCAATACGTTGAAACAATTTTTAAAAGAAAAATTAATATTAAGGGAATTTCTGATAAGAATTTTGCTGTTAGAGGTTTTGCAGAAAGACAAGCCATTAATGCACCAATTCAAGGTAGTGCAGCAGATATTATTAAGTTAGCAATGATTGAAATTCATAAGGAAATAAAACTTAAAAATATTGAGGCTCAAATGCTTTTACAAGTACATGATGAACTGATTTTTGAAGTCGAAAGTAAAAAATATGATAATTTAGTAAGTAATGTAAAAACTATTATGGAGTCAGTACATTTAAAATATAAAGATTTTTCAGTTCCACTCACCGTTGATTTTGGGGCTGGTGATCATTGGGGACAGGCACATTAGACTATAGTTTATGGAAATTAAAAAAAAAGTTAAGAAAAGAAATCCCTATGCTCAAGATTTAAAACTACCTAAGTATAAACAAAGAATTGTTAGAAATAAAAAAACTTACACAAGAAAAGGAAAAAAAAAGGTTATTTAGAATTGTTCATCAAAGGTATTCATTTCAAACCATTTTTCAAGCTCATGATATCCTCCAATTTTTTCACCATTTAAAATTATTTGAGGAAAGGTTTTAGCGTTCGGAAACTTTTCAAAAAAATCTTCTCTCGTATAATCTGTATCAAGCATATAAATCTTTGGATTATATTTAGCTAACCGTAGTTTAGCTCTATCACAGTATCCACAATTAGTTTTAGAATATATCTCTGCTTCCATCAAAATGCTTCATCAAAACTTAAAGCTCTATCTGTAGGTCTTTGATACTCAGATACTCTTTTTTCAAAAAAGTTTGTTACGTTTTGAACATCCAATGCTCTCATAAAATCAAAAGGGTTCTCTGTTTTAAAGACTCTGTCAAATTCAAATAGATCAGCAATTCTGTCTGCAACAGCTTCGATATACTGACACATTAAATCAGCATTCATACCAATTAAATCTACTGGGAGTGCATCTTTTACAAATTCTTTTTCAAAAGCTACTGCTTCTCTAACAATTTCTTCAAATTGTGATTGAGGTACATCTGAAGGAATCAAAGATAAATCACTAATATCTGCATCAGTTAATGTTTTATTATTAAACCTATCTCTTAAAGTTCTAAACATTAAAGATGAGAAGCTAAAGTGCATTCCTTCGTCTCTTGCAATCCAATCGTTAGATAAAGCTAAACCAGGTAATAACCCTCTTTTTCTAAAATAATATATAGCACAAAAAGAGCCAGCAAAAAACAAACCTTCAACTAATCCAAAACCTATTAATCTGGTTAGAAGATTTTGACTGCCATTAAGCCATTTTGATACCCATTGTGCTTTATGGTTTATGCATGGTACATTTTGAATTGCATCAAAAAGCATATCTTTTTCTTTTGCATCTTTTACATAAGCTTCTATTTGAAGACCGTACATTTCTGCATGAATTGATTCATTTAGCATTTGCATTGATATAAAGCATCTTGCTTCAGGTATTAGTATTTCTTTGTAAAACCTACTTGCTAAGTTTTCATTAATCATTGCCTCAGAATTAGCAAAGTAAGCAAGTACATGTTTTATAAAGTGTTTTTCACCATCATTTAAGGTTTCAAGATCTCTTAAGTCATCTTGTAATGATACTTCCTCTGTTGTCCAAAAGGCTTGAATATGTTGTTTATATCTATCCCAAATTTCTTGGTTTTTTATTGGAAAAATTGATTTAACGCCTTTTGATATCATTCTCTTACTCCTTCTTTATGCACTGCAAGTTTCGCAATCTTCTGGTTCATTGTTTTGATTGATAGTGGTATTTATATAAGCATCTTTAGCCGCTTTTTCTGATGAAACTGTAACTTTTACAGCATCAACAGCTGATCTACTTCTTAGATAATACATTCCTGTTTTAAGACCTTTTTTCCATGCATACATATGCATTGAATTAACTTTTCCAAATGTAGGTGTTGAAAGCCATAGATTCATTGATTGAGTTTGATCAATAAAAGGTGCTCTATCTGCTGACATATCAATTACTGTTTTTTGTGATACTTCCCAAACTGTTTTATAAATTTCTTTTAGTTCAGTTGGAATTTCATTTATGTTTTCAACTGATCCATTTTCTAAGATTATTTTGTCTCTCATTTCTTTATTCCATAATCCTCTTTGAGAAAGTTCATTCACTAAATATCTATTTACAAGCAGGAACTCACCTGAGAGTGTTTGTCTTTTATATATATTAGAGGTTTGTATTTGGAATGTTTCTGTATTACCTAATATAATACCTGTTGACGCAGTTGGCATACAAGCGGTGGTTAAAGAGTTTCTTACACCGTGCTCTTTAATTTTAGTCCTAAGTGAATCCCAATCCCACTTTGAAGAAGGATTAACATTCCAAAGATCAAATTGAAACTTACCTTCCGAAATTGGTGAATTTTTAAATGTTTCGTATGCTCCCTTTTCTTTTGCTAGTTCGCATGAAGCTTCTAAAGCTCCAAAGTAAATTGTCTCAAAAATTAATTTATTTATTTCTTTAGCCTCCTCAGATTCATAAGCTATTCCCAACTTAAAGTAGACATCTGCAAGTCCCTGTATCCCTAAACCTATAGGCCTATGCTTATTATTAGATCTTTCCGTTTTATTAGTTGGATAAAAATTAATATCAATTACTTCATCCAAGTTTTTAGTAGCTAATTTTGCAGTTTCGTAAAGAGCATCATAGTCATATATTAATTTTTTATCTGTTTTTTTTACAAATTTTGGCAGAGCTATAGAAGCCAAGTTACATACAGATGTCTCGTTCTTATCAGAGTATTCAACTATTTCTGCACAAAGGTTTGAAGATTTAATGACACCAATATTTTTTTGGTTAGACTTATTATTGATAGAGTCTTTATAAAGCATATAAGGTTGTCCTGTTTCTATCTGCGCTTCTATGATTTTAGACATTAAATCTCTTGCTTTAATTTTTTCTAAATGTTTCATTTCATTTTCATACTTTGTGTAAAGTTTTTCAAACTCGTCACCATATACATCTGAAAGGCCTGGACATTCATGTTCACTCATAAGTGTCCATTCTTCATCGTTTTCTACTCTCTTCATGAATAAATCTGGTATCCATAAAGCGTAGAACAAATCTCTCGCTCTAAATTCTTCAGCACCTGTATTTTTTCTAAGTTCTAGAAATTTCTCAATATCAGCGTGCCAAGGTTCTAAGTATACTGCAAAAGAACCTTTTCTTTTACCGCCACCTTGATCAACTGATTTAGCAGTTTCATTAAAAATTTTCAAAAATGGTATGAGGCCATTAGATTTGCCATTTGTTGATTTTATTCTACTTCCACTACCTCTAATATTGTGAGCGTGCATGCCAATACCACCTGCTGTTTTAGATATTAGTGCGCAATCTTTAATAGTATTAAAAATACCTTCGATAGAATCATCCTCCATACCTATTAAAAAGCACGAAGAAAGTTGCTGCATTTTTAGTCCACTATTAAACAATGTTGGTGTAGCATGTGTATACATACCAGTTGATAAACTTTTATAAGTTTCTTTTATTTTATCTAAGTTAAACTCACTACCGGTAACTGTTAAAGTTACTCTCATCCAAAGGTCTTGAGGTCTTTCAATTGTTTTATTATCAAACTTTAATAAATATGCTCTTATTAGTGTTGTGAGAGCAAAATAATCAAAAGTATAATCTTTGTCATAGTCAATTACTGACTCTATTAAATCTGCATTCTCCATCACCTTTTTATAATATTCTTCTCTTAGCAATCCATCATCGTATAAATTTTTTGTTGCTATGATGAAACCTGGTGTTTCTTTATGAAGAGAGTTTACTTTTATTCTTGCTGCAAGATAAGAATAATCAGGATGTTCAACTGTTAAAGCAGCAGCAGTTTCAGCAAGATAAGTATCAATTTCAAAGGAACTAATATCACTATATAAGCCTGGAACAGCTTTTTGAACAACGACAATTGGATCAATATTTAAACCAGTAGATAGGACAGATACTCTATTGGTTATTTTATCAAGTGAAATTGGCTCTTTACTTCCATCTCTTTTGGTTACCATCATTGAAGAAGCTTTTTCTCCAACTTGTTCTTTTAGTTTTTTAGTGTGATATCTTGAAGCTGCTCTTTGTTCTCTATACAAAACATATGCTCTAGCAACTTTATGATGCTCATCCCTCATAAGTGCTAACTCCACTTGATCTTGTATATCCTCAATGTGAATCATGTCACCGTCAGCAATTCTTCTTGTTAGAGCCGAGACAACTTTATGTGTTAAAGCTTCAACAGTTTTATGAATTCCATCTTGTTGTTCTTTTTCCTTATTTTTATCATTTCTAATTTTTGTTTGTGCTAAGAATGCTTTTTTTATAGCATTTGAAATTTTATCTGATTTGAAAGGAGTAATAGCTCCGTCACGACGCACGACACTTAATGTTAAAATATTTACGCTTTTTTCTTCTGAGATTTTTGGTGATACCTGTAGACTGTCTGCCATTTAAATTCTATCCATTTTTAAAAAATTATTGTCGAAAAACACAATATGTAGTGCCGCCGAAAAGGGACAATACAACATTTGCTCAATATCGCAATAAGAACAAAATAAGAACATAAATATTTTTTTTATCATGTCAATCTCTTACTTAATCCATATTTTTATGAGGCAAACAAGTTATTGAAATATTTACATTTACTTATCAACTTAAGTCACATTTTGTTAACTGAGTCATTTTTTCTTTGAACTTAAATCTGCCATAAATTATTAATAAAAAGCAGTATGACGAAGATAGCATTAGTTGACGACGAGCAGTCGATTCTCACATCAGTATCTCTTTCTCTGCAAAGTGAAGGATTTACAGTAGATACATTTCTCAATGGAGTTGAAGCATTAGAGGCTCTTGAAAGCAAATCTTATGATTTGGGACTGTTTGATATTAAGATGCCAAAAATGGATGGAAATGAACTTCTTTCAAAAGTACGTTCGAGCAAGATTGAAAATCTAAAAGATCTTCCGATTATCTTTTTAACGTCAAAAGATCATGAACAAGATGAGATAATTGGATTAAGAATGGGAGCTTCAGATTATATAAAAAAACCTTTTTCACAAAAATTATTAAATGAGCGCATAAGAACAGTGCTAAGAATTCATAACAATAGAAATGAAGAACAAAAAGATAATAATATAAAAAAACAAAATTTTATAAAAGGTGATTTGATACTAGATGAAAATAAACAATTATGTTTTTGGAAAGGTATAGAAATTGAACTTACAGTTGCAGAGTTTAATTTAATTAAATCTCTTGCTCAGTATCCTGGGGTAGTAAAAGATAGAAATCAATTAATGGACGCAATGTATGGTGATTCAATATATGTTGATGACAGGACTATTGATAGCCATATAAAGAGATTAAGAAAAAAATTCAGATCTTATGATAATTCTTTTGATCAAATAAGAACAAGATATGGCTCTGGATATTCTTGGCGTGATTAAGAGATTATTTACCTTATCAAGTTATAATCTAACATTTCAACTCATTATAATTAACTTAATTATTGTATTTTTAGGTTTAGTATTTTTATCTTATTTCAATTTCAACTTAATTCAAAATAATAAATTCATAGAAAATAGAGATCAATCAATAAGATTAAATTTATCAAATATAACAAAATATTTAGAAAATACTTCAATATTAAGAGTGCCAATTTTTCAGTATGATTATCGTTGCAGATATCTTCAGGATATTGAAGCATACAAGGATAGTTGTGACTTGGCAGATAATATTAATCCTTTAGAATTGTCAGAACCTGAGTTAGAAAAGTTTACAACTGAACAATTTATATTTCAAAACTTTGGTGATAAAGATTTTAACACTATTATTTATAATGAAAATTGGATTAAAATTGCAGATTCATCAAATTTATTTCTGAGCACAGACGTTCAGGAAATAGATTTATCTGAAACGCGTGAAAATATAGCTGATTTCTCAAATTTATTTGAAAAAATTTATATTAAAAATTTTAATTATATTAATAATTACATTGTAAAAAATAAATTTACTAAAAATTTAGACAAAAATGTACATGAAATTATTTTGATTATTGACACTATTAAAGAAAAGCAAAAACTCGTTAAAACTTTCGAAGATGAAAATAATGATATAACTAGAATTTTAACATCACCTATAATCCAAGATAATAACGTTTATGGAGTTGTTCTAATAAAGTATAAATTATTTTTAAATAATAATGAACTAGCTAGACAATCTTTGAATTTCTTTAATTTTTTTCTATTATTTATTTTAGTTACAATTTTATTATCATTTATTTTTTTGAGAGGTTTGATAACACCATTAAGGCAAATAACTAAAATCACTGTTCTAGAAAGAGATAAATCAAATAAGAAAAAATTAATATACCCTCTAAGATCTGATGAAATTGGTATTTTATCAAACCAAATACAACTTATGTCAAATGAATTGAAATCACAAATCAATCAATTAGAAAAATTTAGCTCTGATGTTGCACATGAACTAAAAAATCCACTTACTGCAATAAAATCTTCGATTGAATTATTAACTAGCAAAAACATAACTAATGAAAATAGAACCAAAGTAATGAATAATTTTAATAAAGATATCGACAGAATGAATAGATTGATCTCCGACATTTCTCATTTTTCAAAAACTATTGCAGAAATTGAAATAGAAAATTTTGAACTAACTAATGTAAACAAATTTCTAAAAGAAAATTTTAGTGAAAAATCAACAAATAAGAAAAATATTAAAATTTTACTTCAAACTGATAATAATAAAAATTTAGTACTTCTTAACAAAGATAAATTTTTGCAGGTAATACTAAATTTAATAGATAATAGTATTTCAATTGTTGAAAATAATTCAAATATTTTAATTACATCAAATAAAAGAAACGAAAATTGTGTTGAAATCAAAATTTATGATCAAGGAAAAGGCATAGATTTAAAAGAAAAAAATAAGATTTTTAATAGATTTTACACTGATAGAATAGATGATCGGGACAAGCACTCAGGTCTTGGGCTATCCATATCCTACGAGATAATCAATTCATTCAATGGTTCAATTGAATTAACAGAAAGTGACAAATTAGACTTTAGAGGTGCTTGTTTTATGATTAAATTACCATTAAAAAGTCAAAATAATCATAAAAGGATACAATCATGAGTGAAGATTTTAAGGTTAAAGACATAAGTTTAGCTGATTTTGGTGATAAAGAAATTGCAATAGCTGAAACGGAAATGCCTGGTTTAATGGCATTAAGAGAAGAATATGGTGACTCTAAACCTCTAGATGGGGCAAGAATTGTAGGTTGTTTACATATGACAATACAAACTGCTGTTTTGATTGAGACTCTGGTATTCTTAGGTGCTACTGTTAGATGGAGCTCATGTAATATTTTTTCTACTCAAGATCACGCTGCTGCAGCAATAGCTGCCAAAGGTATTCCAGTATTTGCTTGGAAAGGAATGACAGAGGAAGAATTTTGGTGGTGTATTGAGAAAACATTAGAAGGCCCGGATGGTTGGAAGCCAAATATGATTTTAGATGATGGTGGAGATGCTACAAAAATAATTCATGAAAAGTATCCAAAAATGTTGGAAGAAATCTTAGGTTTATCAGAAGAAACAACTACAGGTGTACACCGTTTAAAAGAAATGGAAAAAAATGGGACATTAAAGGTGCCGGCAATAAATGTTAATGACTCAGTTACTAAGTCTAAATTTGACAACTTATATGGTTGTAAGGAAAGTTTAGTAGATGGAATAAGAAGAGGTACTGATGTAATGATGGCTGGTAAAATAGCCGTAGTAGCTGGGTATGGAGATGTTGGTAAAGGTTCAGCAGCTAGCTTAAGAGGTGCAGGTGCACGTGTTTGTGTGACTGAAATAGATCCAATTAATGCACTTCAAGCGGCAATGGAAGGTTACGAAGTTGTCACAATGGACGATGCTTGTAAATATGGCGATATATTTGTTACCGCCACCGGTAATCTTGATGTTATTACGCAAGATCATATGAGACAAATGAGAGATCGTGCTATCGTTTGTAATATTGGACATTTTGATAACGAAATACAAACAGAAGCTCTTCAAAATTACAAGTCTGATGAGATTAAACCACAAGTAAGAGAAGTAGAATTTCCAGATGGGAAGAAAATATTATTACTATCAGAGGGAAGACTTGTTAACCTAGGAAATGCTACTGGTCATCCAAGTTTTGTTATGAGCGCATCATTTACTAATCAAGTCTTAGCGCAACTTGAACTTTGGAAAAATTCTAAAAATTATGAAAATAAAGTTTATGTTTTACCAAAACATTTAGATGAAAAAGTTGCATCATTACACTTAAAGAAGGTTGGAGCAAAACTTACAGAATTAACTGACAAACAAGCAGAATATATTGGTGTTAGTAAGCAGGGTCCATTTAAAGATAATACATATAGATATTAGGAGTTAATATGAAAAGATCTTATTTATTTACTAGTGAATCAGTTTCTGAAGGGCATCCAGATAAAGTTTGTGATAGAATTTCAGATATGGTTGTTGATACTTATCTATCATCTGGTGACCCACAAACACGTGTAGCTTGTGAGACTTTGACTACTACTAATAAAGTAGTTCTAGCAGGAGAAGTAAGGGGCCCATCAGTTTCTAAAGATCAGATTATATCTCAAGTGAGAGATTGTATTAAAGATATTGGTTATGAACAAGATGGCTTTCATTGGCAGAATTGTGATATTGAAAGTTTTCTTCATGAGCAATCGGCAGATATTGCTATGGGTGTTGATTCTGGAAGCAATAAAGATGAGGGCGCAGGTGATCAAGGCATCATGTTTGGTTATGCTTGTAAGGACACTGAATCATTAATGCCAGCCCCGATACATTATTCTCACCAAATTTTATATAAAATGGCTCAAGCTCGTAAAGATGGATCTGCATCTGGTCTAGAACCTGATTCAAAAAGCCAAGTTACAATGCTTTATGAAAATGGAAAACCAAGCAAAGTTACATCCTTAGTAATTTCTTCACAACATAAGGAAGGTTTATCTCCTGAGGACGTAAAAGAAATTGTTAAACCTTATGTATATGAGTGTATACCTAATAACTTGTTAGAAGGTCTTAAAGATGAAGAATTCTATGTCAATCCTACAGGAAACTTTGTAATTGGAGGTCCTGATGGTGACTCTGGTCTAACAGGTAGAAAAATAATTGTTGATACATATGGTGGAGCAGCACCCCACGGTGGAGGGGCATTTTCTGGAAAAGATCCATCTAAAGTTGATAGATCCGCAGCATATGCAGCTAGGTACTTAGCAAAAAATGTTGTTGCAGCTGATCTTGCTGATGAGTGTACTATACAGTTATCTTATGCAATAGGTGTATCAAAACCTTTATCAGTATATGTTAATACTAATGGAACAAACAAAGTCGATGAACAGAAAATTGAAAAATCTGTGCAAGATTTATTTGATCTTAGTCCAAGAGGAATAAGAGAACATTTAAAACTAACAAATGCAATTTATGTTCCAACTTCTGCTTACGGTCATTTTGGTAGAGAGCCAAGTGACATGGGCCATTTTACTTGGGAAAAAACAGATTTAGTTGAATCTTTAAAAGATATTACATAACAAAATTTGCACAAATTAAGTAATAAAATTTTAGATCTTCATGAACTTGAAAAATTAGCCAGTAATTTATGTAAAGACATATGTGTTGGAGATACTTACCTATTTCAAGGTGAACTAGGTGCTGGTAAAACAACACTTGTAAAATTATTAATTAATAATCTTTATTTATTAAATAATTTATCCAAACCAGCTTCAATTGCTAGCCCAACATTTCCTATTTTAATTACTTATGATTTAAATTCATCTCAAATATATCATTATGATCTTTATAGAATTAAAAATTTAAAAGAATTAGAGGAATTAGATTTTTTCGAAAATCTAAATAATAATATTACATTTATTGAATGGCCTGAAATGTTAATTAGTTTGCCACTAAATAAAAAATATTACTTAATAAATTTAGATATTATTTCAGAAACTAAAAGAAAAATTAATATTAGTTTTAATCAATAGTATTATGAATTCTGATCATAAAGATTTAGAAAAAATTGAGGATGGATTATCTAAAAAACTAATTTATAGAAAAACAGAAAAAGAGAATACTAAAATAATAATTGATTTTTCTAAAGATAAACAAGAGTTTAAAAATTTCCTTGATGTTTATGAAATATTATTAAAAGTCAACATATCGATTCCTAAGATATATGAAGTTAATCAACAACAATATAAAATATATATGCAAGATTTTGGATATGATAAATTTAACAAAATATATAATGAAGATAATCTTTACAAACTTTTAAAACTTGCTGTAGATAATATAATTATTATTCAAAATGAAACAAAATTAAAAAATTTAAAAAATTTAAAAGAATACACCTTTGATGATTTAAAAATTGAACTTAAAGAGTTTGTTACTTATTATATTCCTAAAAACAATAATTCAGATTTTCCAACTTCAAAATTTTATGAATTATGGGAAAGTATGTTTTATTCTCAAAATTATAGTATGAAAAATTTTGCTCACAAAGACTTTGAATTTGTTAATTTGTTTTTTCTAAAAAATTATGAATCACATTTACAATGTGGAATTATTGATTTTCAAAGTGCTTTTATAGGGTTTACAGGATGGGACCTTCTATCATTATTAGAAAATCCAAGAATTGATTTTACAAGAGATTACAATGATAAATTAATTAAATATTTCTATGATAACACTTCAATTATTGAAAATCTCAAAACCTTTCGTGAACAATATTACGTTTTAAGTTTAGCTCGACAGACCCGATTACTTGGTAGATGGAGAAAATTACTTAGTTTAAATAATGATAATCAATATTTAGATTATTTAAAAATAACTAAATCTAGAACAGCAGTAACGTTGAATAATATTAAAAATCATGAACTAAGATCGATTTATGAAAAATATTTATAATTTATGAAAAATTTTACGTTAATGATTTTATGTGCAGGTTTTGGATCAAGAATGCTGAATTTAACACGTAGAACACCAAAACCTCTGTTAAAATATAAAAATAAAATATTATTAAAAAATACAATTGATTTCTTTACCAATATTGGATGTGATGAAATCTTAATAAATACACACTATTTACATAATAAACTTAAAAAGTATTTGGATAAAAATTTTAAAAAATATCCCATTCAGATTATCTATGAAAAAAAAATACTTGGTACAGGTGGAGGAGTAAAAAATATTTTCAATTATACAAATAGCAAAAAAATATGTGTTGTTAACTCTGATATTTTTTGGACTAAAAAAAATAAATCACATATCAAATATTTTCTTAGCAATTATCAAAACGTTTCTCATTGTAAAATGTTGTTGTCTAAAGATATTAATTTTTTAGGTTTAAAAAAAGAAAATGGAGACTTTAATTTAAAAAGAAATGTAGTCACAAATTGGAAAAGTAGAGATGAGAAATTGTATTATTCCGGTCTTCAAATTGTATCTAAAAATATCTTTAATAATAGAAAAAAAATATTCCCTATGAATGAAATTTGGACAAAACTAATTAAAAAAAATCAAATAAAAGGCTATGTAATTCCTTCCAAAATTAGACATATTGGGGATAAAAAATCAATTTTAGAAAATTAGACTTAATTTAGCTTGATTAAAGAAAAATATTTCTTACATATCTTTTATGTCTACTAAAGCTACAAACGACCAAACTTTTGAAAATGATATATCCTCAAATGAATTACCTGTTGTAGTTGATTTTGGAGCTGAATGGTGCGGTCCTTGTAAAGTGCTTGATCCAATTTTAGAAGAAATTGCTGAAGAGAACAAAGACAAAGTAAAAATATATAAAATGAATATTGACGAGAATCCCATGACCCCTCAGAAATACGGTATAAGAGGAATTCCAACAATAATGATATTTAAAAAAGGTGAGTTAATTGATACTAAAGTTGGCAGCCTTCCAAAAACAGCTTTAGAAAACTGGATACAATCCAATTTAGAGTAATCTTCTTCTAATTTTTCCTATCAAATACAAAGAACCAGTGATTAAATATATTTTTTCTTGATTAGATCTAAAATATTTTAAAGCATCATTTATATTATTTACTTGATCGCATTTAATAGAATGTAGATCACACATTTCATTTATTTGTTTAGTTTTAAATGAATTTTTCTCATCTGGAATTTTTATTGCTAAAACTTTTGATACTCTTTTTTTTATTTTATTCAAAAATAAACTCGCTTTCTTATTATTTAACATTCCAAATAAGACTATTGGTTTTATTTTTTTAGTTTTTAAAAATTCGTTTAGTTTTTCAGCTCCATCAATATTATGTGATCCATCAAGAATTATTTTTTTATTTTTATAATTAATAATTTCTAATCTGCCTGGCCATACGGTTTTTTTTATCGCTATATTTATTTCTTTTGTATTTAATCTATAACCCATATTTTTCATAATTTTTGCAAAATAGATAGATATTGATGCGTTTTCTTCCTGATATTTTCCGTTCAATGAAGGTTGATTATAGAAATATTTTTTTCCATCTATTTTTATCTCAAACTTATTTTTTAATGATTTTATGACTCGAAATTCTTTTCCATAAAAATATTTATTTTCAAATTTATTCAATTTTTTTTTAATGTGATCTTTCAATTCTTTTTTCTGTTTACCAACTAATACAAATTCACAATTCTTGATAATACCTAATTTTTCATTAGCAATTTTCTTAAGCGTTTTTCCTAGAAATTCCTCATGATCAAAACTAATTGGTGTTAAAATACTACAAATTTTTTTTGGTATTATGTTAGTTGCATCTAATCTACCACCTAATCCTGTTTCTAAGATAAGAAAGTCTGATTTAGATTGTTGAAATAGTAAAAAAGCTGCTGCTGTTGTAATTTCAAAAAAAGTTATAGGTTTTTTATTATTAATTTCTTTTACAAATTTTAAAGTTTCATAAAGTTTCTTTGTGCTTACTTCTTTATTATTTAGAATTATTCTTTCATTAAATCTAGATAAATGAGGTGAGATATATGCATCACATTTATACCCATTTTTCACTAAAATATTTCTTATAAAACTTTGTACTGAACCTTTCCCATTTGTTCCTGCAATATGAATAGTTTTTGGTAGATGATTTTGAGGATCGCCTAATTTTTGTAATAATAATTTTAATCTATCTAAAGATAGGTCAATATATTTAGGGTGAAGTTTGACAAGTTCATCTAATAACTTTTCTGTTTTAGATTTCACTTATTAACTTATATGATCTAATACTTTGTATAATGTTTCTTTGAGGTTTTTCCTGTGTGAAACAATATCTACCATTCCATGATCTTTTAAATATTCAGCTTTTTGAAAATCTATTGGTAATTCTTCTCTAATAGTGTCTTGTATAACTCTCTTACCCGCAAAACCAATCGTAGCACCTTGTTCTGCTATTGTTATATCACCTAACATTGCAAAGGAAGCTGTGACTCCACCAGTAGTAGGTTCAGTTAAAATTACAATATAAGGTATATTGTTTTCATTTAATAAATCAACAGCTGCAATTGTTCTAGGCATTTGCATTAAGCTTACAATTCCTTCCTGCATTCTTGCTCCACCAGATGAGGTAACAATTACATAAGGTATTTTGTTTTCTATAGCAATTTTAGCTCCTTTAACTATTGCTCCTCCAACTGCTCTACCCATAGAACCACCCATGAATTCAAAATTCATTAGCCCTGAAATAATTTCTTTATCTTTAATCTTTCCTTTAATAAGTATGAAAGCATCATCTCTATTTGTTTTTTTTCGATATTCCTTTAATCTATCTTTATATTTTTTTTTATCTGTGAATTTTAGTGGATCATCAGAAATTTTATCAGGACTAATTTCACTATAGTTTCCATACTCAAAAAATAATTTTATTCTGTCTTCAGCAGACATTCTAAAATGATAATTACAATTTACACAAACATATAAATTTTCTTTTAAATCTTTGTGATGAATCATATTTCCACATGATACACAATTACTCCATAATTTTTCTGGAACACTTTTTCTTTTTACTAGCGAGGATAATTTAGGTTTTACAAAATTTGTTAGCCAATTCATACTCTAGTTCCATTTTTCAAATCTTTCGAAAATTTATCAATTTCTGATAACATTTTTTCTTTATTAGTTAAATTTTCTTCAATAATTTTGATTATACTTGAGCCAACAACTGCACCATCAGCTATTTTACATATATTATTTACATCAGTTGAATTTTTAATACCAAATCCAGGGATAACTGGTAAGTTTGTGTATTTTTTAATAAAAGCCACTGATTTTTCAAGATCACTAAGATCAGCAGATTTTTGTCCAGTAATTCCCATAACACTAACATAATATAAAAAACCACTAGCATTGTTTAATATCAATTTTAGTCTTTTTTCATTAGTTGTGGGAGTGATTAATCTTATTAGATCAATCTGGTTATTTTTCAGTTCATTGATCAAATCTTCATCTTCTTCAGGTTGGAGATCAACAACAATTAAACCATCAACACCATTTTCTTTGCATCTTTTTACAAACTTCTTAATTCCAAAATATAGAATTAAATTATAGTAACCCATTAAAATAATAGGTAGATTATTTTTTATTTTCTTTGCCTCGGCAGCTAAAGAGAAAATATTTTCTAAATCAATTCCTTTACTTATTGCTCTATTACTTGAAAGCTGTATTGTTGGACCATCAGCCATTGGATCAGAAAAAGGCATTCCAATTTCCATAATATCAGCTCCATTTTTAATAATTATCTTAATAATTTCTAAACTAGTATCGAAATCAGGGTCACCTCCAGTAACAAATGTTACTAGTTTTTTTTCATTGTTTTTAAATGCATGACTAATTAAATTAGTCATTTAAATCTTTATTTTTAATTCTTCAGCTATTGTAAAAATATCTTTGTCACCTCGACCACACATGTTCATAACAATAATTTTATCTTTACTATAGTTTTTTGCAATTTTCTTTAATACAGCTAATGCATGAGCTGGTTCTAAAGCTGGAATTATTCCTTCTAACTTGCAACAATATTGGAAAGCTTCTAGAGCTTCTTTGTCAGTTGCAGACATGTATGTTACTCTTTTTTCTTCAAATAAAAATGAATGCTCTGGTCCAATACCAGGATAATCTAAACCAGCAGAAATAGAATGAGCTTCCTGAATTTGTCCAGTGTTTGATTGTAATAAATAAGTCTTATTACCATGTAATACACCCGGTTTACCCCCAGTTAAACTTGCTGCATGTTTGTCAGTATTGATACCATGCCCCGCTGCTTCCACAGCAATCATCTCAACATTTGAGTCATCTAAAAATTCATGAAAAAGTCCTAGTGCATTTGAACCACCACCAATACAAGCCATCAATAAATCTGGTGATTTTCCCTCAGCCTCTTCAAGTTGTTCTCGAACTTCTTTGCCTATTATAGACTGAAAATTTCTAACCATTGCAGGATAAGGATGAGGTCCTGCAGCAGTTCCTATAATGTAAAAAGTATCTTTAACATTTGTTACCCAATCTCTAAGAGCTTCATTCATTGCATCCTTTAGTGATTTTGAGCCAGTTGAAACAGATCGTATTTCTGCACCAAGTAACTTCATTCTAAAAACGTTTGGTGATTGTCTTTCAATATCTTTTTCCCCCATATAAACAATACACGGCAAACCAAATAAAGCGCATACTGTTGCTGTAGCAACACCATGTTGTCCCGCTCCTGTTTCTGCTATGATTCTCGATTTACCCATTTTTTTTGCTAGTAATATTTGGCCCATACAATTATTAATTTTATGAGCTCCGGTGTGATTTAGTTCATCTCTTTTGAAATAAATTTTAGCCCCTCCAAGGTCATTAGTAATTCTTTCGGCAAAAAATAAAGGGCTTGGTCTACCAACATAAGTTTTTAAGTAATGATTAAATTCATTTAAAAAATTTTTATCGTTCATTATTTTTTCATATTCTTTTTCAACTTCAAGAATTAAAGGCATTAAGGTTTCAGATACATATCTACCACCAAACTGACCAAAATATCCTTTTTCATTTGGATAACTCTTATATGTATTTTTAAGCATCTTTTAATTTTCCAATAAAATTATTTATAATGCCATTATCTTTAATGCCAAGTTCTTTTTCTACTCCAGAAGATAAATCTACCCCTAAAGGATTTATATCTTTGAGAATTTGTTTGATATTATCAGTATTTATACCACCAGATAAAAACCATGGTTTTTTTGTCTCCAGATTTTTTAGTATATTCCAATCAAAACTTTTTGAATTTCCACCAGGTAATTCACCTTTCAAAGGTTTGTAATCAAACAAAAAATAATCAACACTTTCGTATTTATAAATTTTATTTAAATCATTTACATTACTTATTGAGATTGATTTAATTATTTTTATATTCATTTTTTTTAAAGTTTTAATGTATTGCTCATCTTCAGAACCATGTAATTGCACAAATTTTAACTTTAAATTCTTTATCATTTCTTCTAATTCAACAATATTTTTATTTACAAAAACACCAACACCATTAATGTTCAAGTTTTGAGATATATTTTGGAGCATGCTCGCATTTTTAAATGATATATTTCTCGGACTTTTTTTATAAAAAATCATACCAAAAAAATTTACCCCGTTTCTTTCACAGCATAAAAGTGTATCTTCATTTTTTATTCCACAGATTTTAATAATCATTTCTTATGATAGTGTTTTATTTAATTCTTTTAATACTTTTAGAGGATTTTTAGACTCTGTTATAGGTCTACCTATAACTAAAAAATTTGCACCTAATTCAATTGCTTTTTTTGGAGTTTCTACTCTTTTTTGATCATCTCCTTTTATCTTGTTATCTATTCTTATTCCTGGTGTAACAATTATAAAATTTTTTCCAATTTTTTTTCTAATATATTTTATTTCTTGTGGACTACACACAACACCATCTAATTTATTCTTTTTTGCTGCTTGAGAAAATTTCTTTACTAATTCTGAAATATTTTTTTGATTATAATATTTTTTTGTTTGATTACTATTTAAGCTTGTTAGAACTGAAACTCCTAAAATCTTTGTTTTTTTTTTATTTGAATTAGATATTAGCATCATTTCATCTCCGCCAGATATATGAATTGTTGTAAAAAGAGGTTTCATTTTAATTATGGCTTCTAAACCTTTCTCTACTGTGTTTGGTATATCGTGTAACTTTAAATCAAGAAATATTTTGGGACAAATTGAATAAATTTTATTATAACCATCTAATCCAAAATTATAAAAAAACTGGTAACCTATCTTAAAGGCAAAAACATCATTTTTTATAATCTCTACTAACTTTATTGTCTTACTTAAATTTTTGCTATCTAAAGCTACAATTATTTTTTTACACTTCATCTTTTATATTAGACTCAGCAACACTATTTATTTTTTTGTGTAATATTTTTCCTATTTTAAAATGTAATTTATATGATTGATCTTTGAATATTTTTTCATTTGTCTTTGGATTTCTCACTTCTTTGGCTTTATTTATTTTTCTAGTTATTGTACCAAATCCTCTAAGTTCAATGTTTTTACCATTTTTTAATGAATGTGATAATTTCTTAATAAAAATATTAAATAATACATCAATGTCTTCTGCACTTAAGTTACTATGTTTTTTGTGTAACTCTTCAAGAATTTGAGATTTTAACATTAATGCTATTTTTTAAGCACTGACCCTAAAATATCTCCCAAGGAAGCACCAGATGTACTTGATCCATATTTACTTAAAGCTTCTTTTTCATCTCTGATTTCTAATTCTTTTATTGAAAGATTAATTGATCTATTTTTCGGATCAATTGACAAGATCACTGAATCTACTATTTCTCCTAATGCGAAACGATCTGTTTTATTTTCGTTTTTATCATTTGATAAGTTAGTTCTCTTTATAAAACCAAAGATTTGATTATTATTATCTAGTTCAATTTTAAGACCTTTTTCTTGAATATCAGTTATTTTACCAGTTACTTTTGAATTAATTGGATTAGCCTCAATGAAGTCTTGAACTGGATCATTTTTTAAATGTTTAACACCAAGACTAATTCTCTCCTTATCAACATTGATATCAAGTATTTTTACATTTATTTTTTCACCTTTTTTTAAATTTTTGATAATTGCTTCACATTCTTTCTCATCCCAACTTAAATCCGATATATGAACCATTCCATCTATTTCATCAATAACCTTTACAAAAATGCCAAAATCAACAATGTTAACTACCTCTGTTTCAAAAGAATCATTAATTTCAAATTTATCTTTAAGTTTAAGCCAAGGATTATCTTTCATTTGTTTCAAGCTACAATTAACTCTTTTTTTGTCATCATCAATTTCTAAGACTAATACTTCTATCTCATCATTCACATTAACTATTTTTGAAGGATGAGGAGGTTTTTTTAACCAGCTAAGTTCATTTAAAGAAATTATTCCATCATAATTATTATTTATAACCAAATGAATATTGTTATCATTCATGCTAATTACTTTACCTATAACTTTATCATTAATTTTTAAAACTTCATTTACTTCATCCCAGGGATTATCTGATAATTGTTTAATACCAAGACTTAGTCTTGATAATTCTTCATCAAATTTTAAAACTTTTACTTTAATTGTAGAATTAAGTTCTAAAACATCAGCAGGATTATTAATTTTAGTCCATGAAATATCTGTCACATGAACAAGTCCGTCTATTCCTCCAAGATCAATAAATGCACCATAATCTGTAATGTTTTTAATTTTACCCTCAATAATTGAACCTTCTTTGATATTTTTAAGAAGTTCTGTTCTTTGCTCTTTTAATTCGCTCTCAGTGATAGCTTTTCTCGAAACAACAATGTTCCCCCTATATTTGTCCATTTTTAAAATCATTAATTCAAGAGGTTTATTTAATAATTCTTTAGTATCTTTGATAATTTGCCTAGTTTCAATTTGACTTCCAGGTAAAAATGCAACAACACCATCTAAATCAACACTCATACCACCTTTAACTCTGTTAAAAGGCACTCCTGTTACAACCATATTTTCATTAAAACTATTTTGTAAATTATGCCACGCTTTTTGTTTTACAGCTTTTTCTCTTGAAAGTAATGTCTCACCATTAGCATTGTCAACATTTTCAATGAAAACTTCAGTTTCATCTCCAACTTCAATTTCAGATTTTTGACCAGGTCTTGAAAATTCACTTAAAGGCACTCTGCCTTCACTTTTTAATCCAACATCAATTGTTACAATTTCATTTTCAATTGAAATAATTTTTCCAGTTATAATACTCTTCTCTTTCGCAGAAGAATTTTTTAAAGAATTACTAATAAGAGTTTCATACTCTGTGTTGGTTATTTTATTTGTAGATTGTTGACTCATATTAACTATTTCTGAGTAATCTATTTATTTGTTTGACAGTTACTTTAAAACTACCATTATTATTTATAATAACTGCACCTTTTGGTATTATAAGAGGCGAGTGTTTTCTTAATTTATCTTGTCTATCTCTCAATTTAATATCCTTCAAAATTTTTCGGTATATAGACTTTTCACCACTATCAATCAACTGTTTATATCTTCTTTTTGCTCTAATTTCTGGATTTACCTCAATATATAGTTTTAAATCGGCCTTTTTGAAAACTACAGATCCTATATCTCTACCATCAATTACAAAACCATGTCTATTTTTATTTTTTTTAACAAATTCGTATTGTAATTTATTTATATATACCCTGACAAAATTATAGACAGCAATTTCAGAAGCAATCCTACTTATTTCTTGAGTTCTAATTTTTTTACTTCTTCTAAAGGACAAATTTTCAATTTCATTTAATTTTTTTTTTATTTGTTTAACATTTTTTAGGTTTATTTTTTTCATTGAAAAAATAAGTGCCAATCTTCGATAAAGTATTCCAGAATCTAAGTGTTTAAGTTTCCACTTTTTGCTTATATATCTGGATATTTTTTCCTTTCCAGAAGCTGCTGGGCCATCGATAGTAATTATCATTTTTTTCAAAAAATATTACCACCTAAATTATTAAATTCACTTATGAAAGTGGGAAAGCTAGTATTAATAGATTCTGCATCTTTGATTTTCAAAGGACCTATCCTCGTTCCCATTACACAAAAAGCCATTGCTATACGGTGATCAAAATCAGTTTGTATAAGATTTTTTTTAATTTCATATTTTTGGGAAGGATTAATAAACAAATCATCATTTTCAGATTTACAATCTACACCACAATTTTGTAAATTTAATAAAATCAGTTTTAATCTATCACTCTCTTTAATTCTTAGTTCCTTTAAACCACGAAAAATACTAGGGGAGTTTGCAAAAGACGCAGCAACTGCGATTATAGGATATTCATCAATCATTAAATCAGCAAACTCTGGTCCTAAATCACATCCGTTCAAATTTGAAGTTTTAACTTCAATATCACAAATATTTTCATTGTTATTTTTTCTTTCATTTAAAAGTTTGATTTTTGCACCCATTTTTTTTAGTGCTAATATAATTCCATTTCTAGTTGGATTATTATTTATATTTTTAAGAATTATATGGGAGTTTTTATTAATTAAAGCAGATACAATAAAAAATGCACTGCTTGAAAGGTCATTTGGTACATCAATATTTTTTGGAAAAAGCTCTTTTTGTCCAAATATTTTTATAATTTTTTTATTATCTTTTTTGTATATTTTTATATCAGCACCAAATGATTCCAACATTATTTCGGTGTGATCTCTTGTTATTTTATGCTCTGTAATTTTTGTTTCCCCTTTTATATTTAGAGCAGCTAATAATAATCCTGATTTAATTTGAGCAGATGGTATTTTTAAATCTATATCGATTGCTTTTAAATTACCTCCTTCAATAGTTATTGGTAAAGATCCATTAGTTGTATTAATTTTTGCGTCCATTTCAATTAAAGGATTTGCAATTCTATTCATAGGCCTATTAGACAGAGACTTATCACCAGTTAAAACAGATTTAAATCTTTGATTAGATAAAAGTCCAGTTAGTAATCTAGCGCTTGTTCCAGAATTACCAAGATAAATTTCATCTTTTGACTCATTAAGTGAGTTTAGTCCTTTACCATTAATTATGATTTTTTTTTTATTTTCTATAATATCAACCCCCATTGATTTAAATGCTTTAAGTGTATGCAAAACATCGTCAGATTTTAGAAGATTATTTACTTCACAAATACCATTTGAAATTGACGGAATTATTATTGATCTATGCGATATTGATTTATCACCTGGTATTGTCGGCATACCATTGATACCTTTTGATATAAAATTACTAATCATATTAAATTTGAAAATTTGAACCTAGGTAGAATTTCTTTATTTTCTCATCTTTCACAGCAGATACTGGATCACCTTCATAAAATATAGCTCCTTCGTTAACTATATAAACTCTATCAACAATTTTTAGAGTTTCTCTTACATTGTGGTCAGTAATTAATACTCCAATATTTCTTTCTTTTAATTTTTTTATTATTACTTTTATTTCTTCAATCGATACAGGATCAATACCTGTTAATGGCTCATCCAATAATAAGTATTTAGGATTTGTTGCAAGAGTTCTAGCAATTTCTAACCTTCTTCTTTCTCCTCCAGATAAAACAATGGATTTAGATTTTCGTACATGATTAATATCAAATTCATTGAGAAGATTTTGTAATAAAATATTTTGTTTATTTTTATCTTTCTCTTTAATTTCAATTATTGATAACAAATTGTCCTCAACACTCATACCTCTAAAGATTGAAGCTTCTTGAGGAAGGTAACTTATGCCCATTTTACCTCTTAAATAAATTGGTAAATTTGAAATATCTAATTTGTCAATTAAAATACTCCCACTGTCTGGTTTAACTAAACCAACAATTATATAAAAAGTTGTTGTTTTTCCTGCTCCATTTGGCCCCAATAATCCAACAATTTCATTTCTTTTTATTGAAATATTAATGTCTCTTACTACCTGTTTTTTACCATAAGTTTTTGAAATCTTATTAATTGATAATCCATTATCCAATATATTAAATTTATTATTCATTGTTTTGAATTATCACTTTTACTTTGCTCTTATTATTAGATTTAATTTTATATGAATTGTTAGTAGTATCAAGAGTTCCATAGTCACCAGTTATTTTTTCTTCGTTTCTAATTATTGTAACATTATCTATTAATTCAATTATTGAATTTTCATTATTGTAATTTATTGTTTTTGCATACATATCAGTGCCATCATTTTTGATATAAGATATTTTTTCATCAAAAATATTTAATAAAGTAATATTTTTTTTTTCGCCAGTATCAGAAAAAACTCCATCAATTGATCTAGCTTCAATTATTATACCTTCATTAATTAATTTAGAATTCAAACCTTTTAGAGAAAATTTACCAGTTTGATTATTAACTTCGATAAAGCCATCAGAAAACATTTTTAGATCTTTAGTAATTAATTTTGAACCCAGTCCTTTTACTTTTATTTTTTCAATTTTAAACTCAAATTCTAAAAATTCTCCATCACCTTGTATTTCATATTGTTCAGAATAAAAATCAACATTACCCTTCGCATTAAGTTTGGTAATATCATATAAATTTTTATCAAAATTAATTTTTACATCATCAGCGTTTAAAGTAAATTCATCTGACTCAATTTTTACATTTTTTTTTAATAAATAAAACTTTTCATTTTGAAAGACTTCAATACCATCTTCTGTTGTTATCTCTGTCTCACCATTTTCTCTTGCAGTTAAATTCAAGGAAAAAAAAATTATAAAAATAACTCCTAAAATTAATTTCATTTTAAAATAATGTATGAATTACCATAAAAAATTATCTTGTCACCTTTATCATAAATATCAAATCCATCTGATGTAATACTAGTATTTTTAGATTTAAATAAGGACCTAGAAGAACTTTGCGCAGTTTGTTTGTCTCTATTAAAAATAACCTTATCTGTTTCAATACTAAAGTCATTTGATTTAAATCTAACGTTATCTTTTAGTAATATTTCATTTTTATTTAAAAAATTACCTTCTGCAGCGGTAATGAAAATTTGATTTGAATTATTATTAATTGAAAATTTTGGCTCTGAAATATCTGCGTTAGATGATCTATTTTTAATATTTTTTACTTCTTCATAACTTAAATTTGTTTGCTTAAAAAAAATAATTAAAATAAATAAACAAAATAATATTATACCAGATACAAAAATTAATTTTCTATTTATAAACAAAAAAAAATTCAATTTAACTCGTCAATCTTAGTAAATCGTGAATATGAACAATACCTAATGGTCTTTTTTTATCACAAATAAACAAACTAGTTATTTTTTTTGTATTCATCAAATTTATAGCTTCTCCAACTAACATATTTTTATTAGCTAAAGTTGGATTTTTTGTCATTATCTCAGAAGCTTTTTTGTCAAAAAATTTAGAATTCAATTTTCTTCTTAAGTCACCATCGGTGATTATACCAACTATTTGTTTTTTTGTATCAATTACTCCAATGCAGCCAAAACTTTTTTTTGTCATTGTTAGCAGAGCTTTCGACATTTTTTCATTTAAGTTTGCTAGTGGAAGTTCTTTTTTAACGTGCATAACTTCACTTAAATTTTTTAAATCTTTTCCAATATTGCCACCAGGATGAAGGCTTTTAAATTCTGTACTTTTAAAACCTCTTAATTCCAATAATGAAATTGCAATACAGTCACCAATTATCATCGACATAGATGTTGAACTTGTAGGTGCTAAATTTAATGGACAAGCTTCTATTGGTTTTTTATATAAAATACCTATCGTTGAATTTTTATGTAGTATACTCTTTGAGTTACTCGTTATACTTATAAGTTTAATATTAAATCTTTTAGTAAATTGAATTATGTTTTTAAGTTCAGATGTTTCACCAGAATTAGAGATTGCTATTACACTATCATCTTTTTTTATACTTCCTAAATCTCCATGGCTTGCTTCTGTTGCATGAACAAAATATGAAGGTGTGCCAGTCGATGTAAGGGTTGCAGATATTTTATTACCTATATGCGCACTTTTACCTACGCCAGTAATTACAATTTTACCTTTTGTATTATAAATTAAATTGACTGCCTTACAAAAATTAACATTAAATGTAGATTTTAAATTCTTAATGCTACTTAATTCTCTTTTTAAAGTCCTATTTGCACTATTAATAATTTTTTTATTATTTTTCATTAATGTTTAAATATATCTTGTTCTGACCAACCGTTGATATCTAAATCTGTTCTATATTGAATAAAATCAAAACAGGCTTTGGCTAATTTACTCCTTTTTTCTCTCATTAACATTGTATCAAGTTTATCTTTTATCCTATGCAAATATAAAACATCTGTAGCAGCATATCTTTGTTGATCTTTAGTTAATTCCCCACCCCAATCAGAGGATTGTTCAGTTTTTGAAATTGATTTTCCTAATAATTCACTACAAAGATCTTTGTAACCATGTTTATCAGTATAAGTTCTAACAAGTTTAGATGCAATTTTAGTACAGTAAATATTTTTTATATTAATTTTGAAGTTATGTTTGAATACAGCCACATCAAATCTAGCATAATGAAAAATTTTTTGAATTTTATTATTCTTAAGAATTTTAATTAAATTTTGAGGTTTTTGAGTAGATAAATCAATTTTTATGAGATGACATACTTCATCACCATTAGAAATTTGGACCAAACATAATTTATCTCTTTTTGGATTTAATCCCATTGTTTCGCTGTCCAATGCAATAATATTAGTAGCCTTAAAACTTGCTGGAAGATCTCCTTCATAGAAATTTATTTTCATTTTGATTTTATTGCCTGTTTATTTTATATTTTTTCTTTATATCACTTATTTAATTAAAGGTCATGAAATCAATAGTAATTTTTGGAGGTGCAGGTTTTGTAGGTAAACATTTAATAAGACGTCTTACTAAAAATGGCTATAAAATCATTGTTCCATATCAAAGATCTGTACAAGAAGCTAAAATCCGACTTTTAGGCGTAACAGGACAGGTAATTCCATTTCGTTATTCTTCATTAGAAGATAAAAGGCTCAAATCTGTTTTAAATAGTGCCGATGTATGCATTAATTTGAAAACTACATACGATCAAAAGAAGGGTGATTTTAATAATACAATATATAAATTTAATCAGAAACTTATTAGAATTTTAAAATCTAGTAAGGAATTAAAACAATTCATTTTTTTTTCTGGTCTTGGTGTAGATATTGATAAAAATTCAACAAGAAGCGTTGCAGTACATAAATCTGAAAAGGAAGCTTTTAATCAACTAGATAATGTAAATATTATTAGGCCAGGCGTTATTATAGGTGGCGGTGATATTTTCTTGAAAAGACTTTTACCAATATTCAAAGCTTCATTTTTTGTCCCACTTTTTGGAGATGGTTCTACAAAATTCCAACCCGTATTTATTGACGATGTATCTTTAGCTGTTGATGAAATAATTAAGTCCAAGATTAAAGGGAAAAATATTTATGAACTTGCTGGTCCAAGGATTTATTCTTACAAAGAATTCTTTAATTTTATTTCTGATTTTTTAAACAAAACTAGGGTTTTAGTTCCTGTTCCTATGGCATTTATGAAACCTATTATAAATATTGCTGAAAAAACTCCAATTTCGCCTCTTACGTCTGAACAGTTAACATTATTTGAAAAGGATAATCTTGTCGTAAATGTTGATAAATCGTTCCAAAATCTTGATATTAATCCACAGGATACACTACAAATACTTAAAAATATTATTATAAATTAAGGTTTTTCTAAGTTTTAGTACAAAAGTGGTACTATTATTACAAAATTATTGTTTCTTTTTTTATCTTGAATGTGTATTTGGTTCGATCTAGATAAAATAGTAAACAAATGATAACTAAATGCTAAAATTTACAAAAATAAACAAGGAAAATCCTAGTAAAATATCTGCCAGGGAGCGAGTTAAATCATTTGATGAAATTTATGCTAAATATGCCTCACAAAAGGCAGAAGAACAAGCCTCCAGATGTTCTCAATGTGGTGTTCCTTTCTGCCAAGTTCATTGTCCTTTACACAATAATATTCCAGATTGGTTAAAGCTCACTGCTGAAGATAGAATGCAGGAGGCGTTTGAAATTTCCAGCTCTACAAATAACATGCCTGAAATTTGTGGTCGTATATGCCCCCAAGATCGATTGTGTGAAGGTAACTGCGTAATTGAACAATCTGGCCATGGTACTGTTACTATTGGATCGATAGAAAAATATATTACAGATAAAGCTTGGGAAGAAGGTTGGGTTAAAAATATAGAACCAGTTGAAGAAAAAAATCAAAGTGTTGGAATTATTGGTTCTGGTCCTGCCGGATTAGCTGCAGCAGAAGAACTTCGTAAAAAAGGTTTTCAAGTTACAATATATGATCGCTACGATAGACCAGGAGGTCTTTTAATTTATGGTATCCCAAATTTTAAACTAGAAAAAGATATTGTTATAAGAAGAACAAATCGACTTAAAGAAAGTGGAATTAAGTTTGAATTAAACTGCGATATTGGCAAAGACATTACTTTTGAAGATATTAAAATTAAGCATGATGCAGTTCTTATAGCAACCGGGGTTTACAAATTTAGAGAAATCAATCTAAATAAATCTAATTTTAATAATATCGTACCAGCTTTAGATTTTCTAATAGCGAGTAACAAGACTGGTTTAAAAGATAAAGTTGAAGATTTTACAAATGGAAGATTAAACGCAAATGGAAAAAATGTAGTTGTCATTGGCGGCGGTGATACCGCTATGGATTGCGTTAGAACAGCTGTAAGACAAGGAGCAAAATCTGTTAAGTGTCTTTACAGACGTGATAAGACAAACATGCCTGGTTCGCAAAGAGAAGTTCAAAATGCAATAGAGGAGGGCGTCGATTTTCAATGGTTGACTTTACCAACTGAATATTCGGGAAACGGATCATTGAAAAATGTCAGAACCGTTTTAATGCAACTTGGAGAACCTGATGAATCAGGTAGAAGGAAGCCAGAGCCAAAAGAAGGTACGGAAAAAGACCTAGATGTTGATTTAGCTATAGAAGCTTTGGGTTTTGAACCTGAAGATTTACCAAAGCTTTTTGATCATAACAACCTAACAGTTACAAGATGGGGTACATTAAAAATTAATTATAAAAATATGATGACATCAATTGATGGAGTATTTGCTGCCGGAGATATTGTTCGCGGTGCAAGTTTAGTTGTTTGGGGAATCAAAGATGGTCGTGATGCAGCAAAGAATATTAAAGAATATTTAGAAAGCAATTTTTCTGATCAAAATAAAATTAATAAGAAAGCAGTAAATGCCTAATCACTCTATTGAAAAGTATAAAAAGGATAAAAAATTCTTAGAAGAAAATCACGTTTATAATGAACAAGATGAACATTCATCATGTGGTGTTGGATTAATAGCATCTTTAGATGGATCTGAGACAAGAGAAATAGTTGAATTAGGAGTTCAAGCTTTAAGAGTTTTGTATCACAGGGGAGCAGTTGATGCTGATGGTAAAACAGGTGATGGAGCAGGAATACAGTTATCCATACCAAAGAATTTTTTTACTCAACAAATAGAAAGAACGGGTCACACTCCTAATGATTTACCTTTCGGGGTTGGTATGATTTTTTTACCACGTACAGATTTTGCCGCTCAAGAAAATGCACGTACAATTGTTGAATCTGAAATAATTAAAGAAGGTTTGAAAATATATGGTTGGAGACACGTTCCAATTAATTCATCGATTATTGGTGATAAAGCAAAAGCAACAAGACCTGAAATAGAACAAATACTAATTTGTAATGAAGAAATACAAGATGAAAAGCAATTTGATAATAAACTTTATATAATTAGAAAAAGAATAGAAAACGAAATTAGAAATCAAAATATTTCAGACTTTTATATTTGCTCACTATCTTGTCAGTCTATTGTTTATAAAGGTATGTTTTTAGCAGAACAGCTTTCCAATTTTTATCCAGACATCCAAAATGAGAATTTTATTTCTAGATATGCAGTTTATCACCAGCGTTATTCAACTAATACTTTTCCTACATGGTCTTTGGCACAGCCTTTTAGAGTGATTGCCCATAATGGTGAAATAAATACACTTAAAGGCAATAAAAATTGGATGACTGCTCATGAGCCTAGAATGGAACATAAAAATTTTGGCAATAATGTAGATGATTTAAAACCCGTAATTGATTCTAAAGCGTCTGATTCTGCTGCATTAGATTCAACAATAGAGTTATTAGTTAAAGCTAATCGCTCTTTACCTATGGCTAAAATAATAACAATTCCAGAAGCTTGGTCCCATAGAAGAGATTTTCCAAAAAAAATAAAAGATTTATACGCTTATGGTGGAGCGGTTATGGAGCCATGGGATGGTCCAGCAGCAATATGTGGCGCGTACGGTGATTGGGCTATTGCTGGAATGGATAGAAATGGCCTTAGACCTATAAGATATACACTGACAAAAAATCTTCTTATTGCGGGTTCTGAAACTGGAATGGTTGATATTAAAGAAAATGAAATAGTAGAAAGAGGTAGGGTAGGACCAGGTCAATTAATAGCAGTCAATTTTAAAGAGAAAAAATTTTTTAAAGATCATGAGATAAAAAAGTATTTGGCAGAAACTAAACCATTTGGTGATTGGACTAAAAAAATTACGTATATTGATAAACTTGTTCAATCTGTTGATGAGGAATTTAGGGATTTAGACTCCGGAGATCTACGAAAAAGAATGGCATGCTTTGCCTGGTCAATAGAAGACATCGAATTAATACTTCATCCGATGATTGCTGAAAAAAAAGAAGCAACGGGATCGATGGGAGATGATACTCCGTTAGCTGTTCTTTCAAATAAATATAGAGGACTCCACCACTTTTTTAGACAAAATTTTAGTCAAGTTACAAACCCACCAATTGACTCATTAAGAGAAAGAGTTGTTATGAGTCTTCGAACTAGAATTGGAAACTTAAGTAATATTCTTGATGAAGATGAAGATCAATGTGATCATTTACAATTGAACTCTCCTGTTCTTTCAATTGAGCAATTCAAATCTATGCGTAGATATATGAAAGATACTGTGAAGATCATTGACACTACTATGGATAAAACGAATACTGAAAATAATTTTGAGACAGAAATTGCAAGAATTAATCTAGAAGCAGAACAAGCTGTAAGAGAGGGCTATGTTCATATAATTTTAAGTGACAAAGAAATGTCTAAAACAAGAATAGCTCTTCCTATGATATTAGTTACAAGTTCTGTTCATCATCATTTAATTAAACAAAATCTTCGAACTTTTATTTCCTTAAATGTTCAATCTGCAGAATGTTTAGATGTACAATATTTTGCAGTGCTTATCGGAGTAGGAGCAACAAGTGTGAATGCATATATGGCACAACAAGCTATAGCAGAAAGACATAAAAAGGGATTATTTAAAAATCTCTCATATGAAGAATGTGTAGAGAGATTCATTAATTCTATAAATAATGGTTTGCTTAAGACTATGAGTAAGATGGGAATATCAGTGATTAATTCATATCGAGGTGGTTGTAACTTTGAAGCGATTGGTCTTAGTAGAAATTTAATGAGCAAATATTTTCCTTCTATGAGTTCTAAAATATCTGGTATCGGTATCAGTGGTATTGAAAGCAGATCTAGATTAGCTCATGACAAGGCTTATGAAGAAAGTGTTATTACACTACCAATTGGAGGAAACTATCGCTACAGATTTGGTGGCGAAAAACATGCTTTTGAAGCAAGATCAATTCACATGCTTCAAACTGCAGTAACTTCTAATAGTTATTCTTTATTTAAAAAATATTCTACAATGATAGATGAAATGGATCCTATAAATATTCGTGATCTTTTAGACTTCAAAAAGAATAACGATAGCAGTAACTCTAACACAATAGAACCTTCTCAAGAAATTAGAAAAAGGCTTGTTGCACCAGGAATATCACTTGGAGCCCTAAGTCCAGAAGCGCACGAAACTCTTTCTGTAGCAATGAATAGGATAGGAGCTAAATCAGATTCAGGTGAAGGTGGTGAAGATCCGATTAGATTTAAACCTAAGCCAAATGGAGATAACCCATCATCAAAAATTAAACAAATTGCAAGTGGACGATTTGGTGTAACAGCGGAGTATTTAAATAATTGTGAAGAAATTGAAATTAAAGTTGCACAAGGTGCAAAACCTGGTGAGGGTGGACAGTTGCCAGGAGGAAAAGTTACAGAATTAATTGCTAAACTAAGACATTCAACTGAAGGTGTGACGCTTATTAGTCCTCCTCCTCATCACGATATTTATTCTATCGAAGATTTAGCTCAGCTTATTTACGATTTGAAACAAATAAATCCAAGAGCTAAAGTATGCGTCAAGTTAGTTGCTCAGTCTGGGATTGGGACAGTCGCAGCTGGTGTTGCAAAAGCAAAAGCTGATACGATACTTGTATCAGGTCACAATGGTGGAACTGGAGCAAGCCCACAAACAAGTATTAAGTATGCAGGACTCCCTTGGGAGCTTGGATTAAGTGAAGTACATCAAGTTCTATCTCTAAATAACTTAAGGGATAAAGTTGTTCTTAGAACTGACGGAGGTTTGAAAACAGGAAAAGATATTGTTATTGCGGCTATGCTTGGAGCAGAAGAATATGGAATTGGGACAGCAAGTTTAGTTGCTATGGGTTGTATCATGGTTAGACAATGTCATTCAAATACATGCCCCGTTGGAGTTTGCTCTCAGGATGAAAAACTTAGAGAAAAATTTACCGGTACACCAGAAAAAGTAATTAACCTTTTTAGTTTTATTGCTGATGAAGTAAGAGAAATTTTAGGATCACTAGGCTTTTCTTCTCTTGATGAAGTAGTTGGAAGATCTGATCTTTTGTATCAAGTCAGTAGAGGAAGTTCTGATCTTGATGATTTAGATTTAAATCCAATTATTCAAACCATTGATTCATCAGTTGGAGAATTTGATATAAAGAAAAATACAATTAATAAAGTTAGCGATAGCCTTGATATTAAAATCATAGAGGATGCTAAGTCTTTCTTTGAAACAGATCAAAAAATTGAACTAAACTATAATATCAAAAATACTGATAGAGCTATTGGTACAAGACTTGCATCAGAAATTACTACTACAAAAGGAATGAGTTCTTATCCAGAGGATTTCTTTAAAGTTAATTTTCATGGTTCTGCTGGGCAATCTTTTGGAGCATGGAGTGTGCAAGGCACTACTCTTAAAGTTTTTGGTGACGCTAACGATTATGTTGCAAAAGGATTATCAGGGGGCAAAATTGTTATT
Source organism: uncultured Alphaproteobacteria bacterium (assembly GCA_902615745.1). Lineage (GTDB taxonomy): Bacteria > Pseudomonadota > Alphaproteobacteria > HIMB59 > CACPNW01. The sequence goes on from CACMQB010000004.1 coordinate 35,270, forward strand.
CAACCAAGCTCATCTTCACAACTAAAAACAAACAAAAATGTTATCATTGGGAATACTGTCCTATATGGAGCAACTCGTGGTAAACTTTTTGCAGCCGGAACTGCTGGTGATAGATTTGCTGTTAGAAACTCTGGCGCACATGCTGTTATTGAAGGATGTGGTGATAATGGATGTGAATATATGACTGGAGGAAGTGCAGTTATTCTTGGCGAAGTAGGAAATAATTTTGGAGCTGGAATGACTGGAGGTATGGCATTTGTGTACGATAAAGAAGGAACTCTTCCACTTCGAATTAATCTTGAGGATATTTTCTATCAACAACAAATGACAAATTATTGGGAAAAAGTTTTACATCAAAAAATTGAAGAACATATCAAGGAAACAAATTCAATGTATGCAAAAAATTTACTCGAAAATTGGGAAAATGAGAAATTACTCTTCTGGCAGATTGTTCCAAAAGAAATGATCAATAAATTTGATCAACCTGTATTAATTCAAGAAGAAAAATCTGCTTAACTTTTTATTATTGATTGAATAGAATCATTCATTATTTTTAAATCAAATGGATCGGATAATCTATGATCACTATTTTTTAATAATTTTATTTGGATTTGATTACCTTTAACTTTTTTTACTATTTTTTCTGGAACATCTGGAGTGACAACATTATCTTTTAGTCCTTGTATTAAAATTAAGGGTTTATTCCATTTGAATTCTTTATTTAAAATTTTATTTTTTCTACCTTCATAAATGTATTTCTTTTTTATAAGATAACTAAACCCGTAGGAGGAATATTTAATAATTCCTTTTTTATTTATTTCTTGTTTTTTCTTTAAAGGGAGTTTTTTATAAAACCCATCGATATAATCTGGTGCTGCCGCTAGGCCAATTAATCCAGCAATTCTTTTTGGTCTTGCTTTGGCAGCTAAAAACATTAACCATCCACCCATACTGCTACCAACCAGAATTTGTGGTCCTTTTGCAATATTATCAATGATATCAATTAAGTCTTTCTTCCAATCTGAAATTGTAAAATCTTCGAATTTTCCATCTGATTTACCATGACCACGGCATTCAAAACGGATAAACCGCAATTTATTTTTTCGCGCAAATCTTTCTAAAGACAAAGCTTTTTGACCACTCATATCTGAGTTAAGGCCATGGATAAAGATGATACCAGGCCCCTTACCCTTTATAGATTTATAGCGAATTCTTTCTTTTTTCTTATTAATAAAGTAAGGCATCTTTGATACAAATACTTATATTTTAATAAAATGTCATCATTTAATGTCGCTCAAATTCTTCCCTCTTTAGATTCTGGTGGTGTCGAAAGAGGCACTATTGAAGTCGCAAATTATTTATCTGAATTAAATTTAAAAAATAATATTATTTCAAATGGAGGCCGATTAATTAAGGAAATTGATAAAAATTATACTCATCATTTTCAATTACCAGTTAACTCAAAAAATTTTTTTATTTATCCCTTAATTGCTAATCAACTAAAAAAATTAATTTTTAATCAAAATATTAATGTTGTTCATATAAGATCAAGAGCACCAGCATGGATTTTAAGCTTTATAAAAAATAGAAACTTCAAAACAATATCTACATTTCATAATGTGTATAGTGGTAATTCTTATTTTAAAAAAATCTATAATAAGCAATTATCCAAAGTTGATCAGATTGTTGCGATTTCAAATTATGTAAAAAATGAAATTAGTAAAAAATACAATTTGGATTCAAATAAAATTAAAGTGATTAATAGAGGAGTTGATGTTAAATATTTTGAAAAACCAATTTTAGATTCTCAAATAGAAAATATAATAAATAAGTATAAAATTGATATATCAAAAAATATTATTTTATATCCTGCAAGGTTAACAAACTGGAAAGGTCAAATTGAGTTTTTAGAAATATTTAATAAGATGCAAAATGATAATTTTTTACTTTATTTTGCAGGTGATACAAAAAATCAATCTTATACAGAGAAACTACAAAATAAAATTCAAAGTTTTAACCTTGGTCATAAATGTAAGATTATAGGTAATCTACTAAGAGATGATTTGAAAACTTTATATTACCTATCATCAATTATTACCTCTTTTCCTCTACAAGCTGAAGGCTTTGGAAGAACAATAAGTGAAGCATTAATAATGAAAAAAAAGATACTTACTTTTAACTATGGTGGTGCCAAAGATCAGCTTGATAAATTAGATGATATTTATAAAGTAGATCCTCATAAATATAATGAAATAGATATAAAACTTCAAAATATTATAAAAATAGATAAAGAAAAATTTTCTAATATTTCTTTAAATAGTAAAGACTACATATCAAAAACATTTTCAAAAAACCAAATGGTACAAAGTTACGTAGACATATATGAACAGCAGTCAATTTAACAAAATACTAGTTGTAAAGCATGGATCGCTTGGTGATATTGCATTTTCTATACTTGCTATGGCATCAATTAAGCAATTTTTTAATAATGCCACTATTGACTTGCTCACTGAAGAAAAATACGTAAATTTTTTAAGCAATTCAAATTATTTTAATTCGATTTTTAAAGATAATAGAAAAGGAATAATTGATTCACTTAAGGTTATATTAAAAATTCATCAAAATAAATATGATCTAATCATAGATTTACAGAATTCTAAAAGAACAAATAATTATTGGTCATTCTTAAAATTTATTTCAGAAGTAAAAGTTAACGGATCTCGTTCTAATTGTGATATTCAATATGTAGTTCCTCCTCAAGGAACTGAATCTCCACAACAAGGTTTATACAATCAACTAAAGTTACTTGGAGTAAATGAAATTAATCAAAATGTAGATTGGCTTTCCAGAGATATTACGACAATTAATGAAGATAAAATAATCTTAATGATACCTGGTGTTTCTAAATCAGGTAAGGACAAGCAATGGCCACCAGATAAATTTGCCATACTTGCAAGTACTCTGGAAAAAAAAGGATATAATATTTGTGTTATTGGGCAAAAATCAGATAAACAAACAGTAAAAATGATCAATAATGCATGTCAGAAGGTTATTGATTTAAGCGATAAATCACCTCCTGAAATCATCTATTCCATCGCTAAAAAAAGTAATTTTATAATTAGTAATGATACAGGCCCAGGTCATATAGCAGCTCTAAGTAATTCGCCTATTCTTTTTTTAGCTAAAGATAATGTTATCTCAAAATCAAACTTATCTGAATATAAAAATGCTTATACGATTCTGACCGATACAATGGACTCAATTTCAGTAAAAAAAGTTTTAGATTTTTTATACGATAGTAAATTAATCAATAAATGAAATTAATTCTTTTCCTAAATTTTGGTTGTTAGAGAATAGTTTAGTATATTTTGTTTTCCATGGTGCATATTCTTCTGCAATCATACCTGGAACATTATCTGAATCATAAATAACACAAAGTTTTGTTTGAGTAAGTGATGCAATATGTGTGCATCCACATTCAGGTGTAATTACATATGTTGAAGAGTTTATTATTGATGTCCAATTATCAAAATTTAATTGATCTAAGATTAAAACATTATTTATACTTTTAAGATTTTCAAACTCTTCATTAGTAATAATCTCATATTTTTTAAATATTTCATAGAATACATTTTTTGATGTTCCATCAGTTGTCATTACAATATTGATTTTCAAATTTTTAAGATTGTCTAATATATTAATAAAGTTTTCTTCTGAAAAATATTTATTGATCCATTTTGAAGATAAATGAATTAAGCATAATTTCTTAGAACTTATTTCTATTTTATTAAATTCTAATTCATTCTTAATCTCTCCAGTATTATTATAACTTAATCCACTTTTAGTAACTAACTCCATCATAATTTCTGTTTGATGAATTGGGATTTTTTTTGAATATCTTAATTGGCGATCAATTATTAAGCAGTGATTAAAAAAGATTTTACCCAAAATTCTATCAAAAAATTTACTCATATAATTATTTTTGTATCGAGATTTAAAAATTAACAATGACTTTATTTTACTTTTAGAAAAAATTGATATTAATATACTGAATATACCAGGGCTAAATGTAAAAATATAATCATAATCTTCATTTCTTAATTTTGTAATTATTTTTAAGACTTGATGAAATTTATTTTGAAGTAAAAAAATCTTTTTTATAGATTTATATTTTTTACATATTTTTTGATTTTTTTTAGAACATACAATATCAATTTTACAATCCTGATAAGCTTGTTTTAGTCCTTGAACAACTGGAAGAGTAAGGATCATATCTCCCATTTTATCGTTTCTAACTAAACAAATTTTCATAAAGTGTATTTAATAACCTAAAAAACAGTTTGTATTTTTTAAAATCAGCCCTTGAATTTAAATTCATTTGAGATTATATCCTAACAAAATATGACAAAAGACTTAATTTCCTAATATGCTATTAAATAATAGCTTTAACTCAATCTCTATATAATTTTGGCTGTAAATTTCAAAACAAAGAAAGATATTGGTCCAAGAATCAATGAGCAGATTACTGCAAGTGAAGTCAGACTAATATCTAGTAGTGGCAAACAAATGGGGATCTTAAGCATTCGTGAAGCTTTAATTCAAGCTGAAGATGAAGGTTTTGATTTAGTTGAAGTGTCTCCTGAAGCTAATCCACCAGTTTGTAAAATTATAGATTATGGTAAATTAAAATATAGAGAGCAAAAAAGTAAGAAAGAAGCAAAAAAGAAACAAAAAACAATTGAAGTTAAAGAGATTAAAATGAGACCTGGCATTGATACCCACGATTATAATGTTAAAATTAAAGCACTCTCAAAGTTTATAGGTGGTGGCAATAAAGTTAAAGTCTCTATGCGTTTCAGAGGACGTGAAATGGAGCATCAAAATTTAGGCTTTGATCTTCTAAAAAAACTAACTTCAGAAGTTGAAGAATATGCAAAAGTTGAAGTAGCTCCAAAGTTTGAGGGAAGACAAATAATGATGATACTTGTCCCTCAAGTTGCTAAATAATTCTACATATTGCAAAATACTCAATTATCAGTATAAGCCTTCAAAACTTGTTATGGCCTGCAGGGCAGCCTAACGGGTAAACTTATAATATAGGAGATAGTAATGCCCAAGCTTAAAACTAAGAGTAGTTTAAAAAAAAGATTTTCTAGAACAGGTACTGGTAAAATTAAATTTAAACCTGCGGGAAAAAGACATGGAATGAGTAAACGTTCCAATAAATTTATTCGTAACACTAAAAGATCTGCAATTATGTCACCAGGTGACTCCGCTTTGATTGATCATATGTTACCATACAACAAGTAAGAGGAAATCAATGGCAAGAGTATCAAGAGGTGTAACAGCAAGAGCTAGACACAAAAAAGTAATTAAAAGAGCAAAAGGTTATTACGGTAGAAGAAAAAATGTTTTTCGAGTTGCTGTGCAGGCTGTCGAAAGAGGCATGCAATATGCTTATAGAGATCGTAAAAAAAGAAAAAGTGATTTTAGGGGTTTATGGATTCAAAGAATCAATGCTGGTGTTCGACTTCATGGTTTAACATATTCTCAATTTATATCTGGGCTTAAAAAATCATCTATTGATATAGATAGAAAGATTTTAGCAGATCTTGCAGTCAACCAGCCAGAAGCTTTTAAAGCTTTAGTTGATAAAGCTCAATCTGCTAGATAATTTTAATTAATAAAATATAATAGATATTGATGGCATTTGCTGAAAATAAAATTGATGTTCTAAAGAAAATTAAAGCTTCAAAATCCTTTGAAGATTTAGAAAAACTTCGATTATATTATTTAGGTAAAAAAGGATTAATACCTGAAGCTTTAAAAGGATTAGGCTCTTTGTCGATTGAAGAAAAAAAATCGAAAGGACAGGAATTAAATATTATTAAAAAAGAAATTGAAGAAGTTATTAAAAACCAAAGAACAGAAATTGAAAATATTGAAATTTCAAACAGGATTAATTTAGAATCAATTGATGTTACTCTACCACCTAATATTTCTGAAAAAGGGAAAATACACCCAATCAGTCAAACAATATTTAATATTATAGAAATTTTTGGAAATTTAAATTATGCAGTGGAAACAGGTCCAGATATAGAAACAGATTTTAATAATTTTACTGCTTTAAATATTCCAGAACATCATCCAGCAAGAGAAATGCAGGATACGTTTTATGTTCAGGATAATGGAGACAAAAATGTTCTTCGAACCCATACTAGTCCTGTTCAAGTGAGAACTATGCTCAATACAAAACCACCTATTAAAATTATTGTGCCTGGTAGAACTTATAGAAGTGATTCAGATGCTACACATGCTCCTATGTTTCATCAGGTAGAAGGTTTAGTCGTTGATACAAGTTCTACTATGGTTGATTTAAAATCAACACTCGTTTCATTTTTAGAAGAGTTTTTCGAAGTAAAAAACTTAAAATACCGTTTTCGCCCTAGTTACTTTCCTTTTACCGAGCCTAGTGCAGAAATGGATGTAGCTTATACCAAAGTAAATAATAAAATAAAAATTGGTGAAGGAGATAAATGGTTAGAAATATTGGGTTGTGGAATGGTCAATCCTATAGTTTTAGATAATTGTAATATTGATTCAAAACAGTATCAGGGTTTTGCTTTTGGTATGGGAATTGAGCGTTTGTCGATGCTTAAATATGGTATTACAGATTTAAGAAGTTTTTTTGATCCAAATTATAGATGGCTGCATCATTATGGTTTTAGTATTTTGGATAACCAAACACGATCAGGGCTATAAATGAAATTTACACTAGACTGGCTAAAAGATCATTTAGATACTTCTGAAAATTTAAATACTATAACAGATACTTTAACCAATATTGGTTTAGAGATTGAAAGTGTAGAAGATAAATCAGAAATATTTAAGAATTTTAAAGTAGCTAAAGTTTTAAAAGCAGAAAAACATCCAGATGCAGATAAGCTTAAAGTATGTCAGGTTGAAACAATAAATGGAAATTATCAAGTTGTGTGTGGTGCTCCAAATGCAAGAGAAGGCATGCTTGGAATTTTCGCACCAGAAAATAGTTACATTCCTGGAACTGACTTACAATTAAAAAAGACTAAAATTAGAGGAGTTGAGTCTTGCGGAATGCTTGTCTCAGAACGAGAGATGGGTATTTCTAATGAACACGATGGAATTATTGAAATAAAAGACAATTATAAAATTGGTGAATTATTTAGTAAAATTTTTGCAATAGATGAACCTGTTATAGAAATTAATTTAACACCAAATAGATCTGACTGTTTATCTGTTAGAGGTATCGCAAGGGATTTAGCAGCAGCAGGAATTGGTAAATTAAAAAATTTAAATTATAAAAAATCTAAAGAATCATTTAAAAGCCCAATTGCGTGGAAAAAAGATTTTCAAAATAATAATCTATGTCCCGGAGTAGCAGGTCGATATTTCAAAAATGTCAAAAATGTAGAAAGTCCTAAATGGCTTCAAGATAGATTAACTGCAATCGGATTAAGACCCATTTCAGCGCTTGTTGACATTACAAATTACATTACCTTTGACTTAGGAAGACCGCTACATGTTTATGATGCTGACAAAGTGTCAGGCAATTTAACAATGCGATTAGCCAATAAAAACGAGGAGTGTTTAGCACTTAATGAGATTAATTATAAATGTGACAGTGACATGATTGTAATTTCTGACGATGAAAAAAAACTTCATGGAATTGGTGGAGTTATGGGTGGTCTCGATAGTGGTTGTAGTTTGGAGACTAAAAATGTCTTTCTAGAAGTTGCGTTATTTGATCCAGTTTCAATCACTAAAACTGGAAGAAAACTAAATCTTCAAAGTGATGCACGTTACCGTTTTGAAAGAGGGATTGATACTGATTCTATCTATTGGGGTGTAGATGCAGCAACTCATATGATTTTGAAATTATGTGGAGGAGAAGTAAGTGAGTTAGTTTCTTCAGAAATTAATATAGAAAAAAATAAACCATTTATGTTTGATACAAATAAAATAAAGACTTTTGGCGGAATAGAAATCAATAATAAGAAACAGAAAAAAATCTTAGCTTCACTTGGTTTTTCTGTTAATGAAAAAAATTCAAAATTTGAAATTCAAAGCCCTACTTTTAGACCAGATATTGTTGGTGAGGCAGATATCGTCGAAGAAATAATTAGAATTTATGGTTATAATAAAATTCCTCTAAAAAAAGTAATTAATCAAGAAGAAATAAAGCAGATTTTAAATACTAAAACAAAAACTTTTTACAAAAGTAAAAAAACTATAGCTCTTAATGGATATTCAGAAGTTGTAACATGGTCATTTATGGATGAAAACAAAGCAAAAATTATTTCAGATGAAATAATTAGTTTAAAAAATCCAATAAGTAACGATTTGAACACAATGAGACCATCAACGCTTCCAAATTTATTAGAAGCAATCAATCAAAATAAAGCTAGAATGTACTTGAGAGCTAAAATATTTGAAGTAGGTCCAAATTTTTCTAAATCATTACCAGACCAACAAGAAAATGTTGCCACTGCTATAGCTTATGGCTTATCTGATGAACAAAACTGGTTATCAAATAAAAAAAATATTGATGTCTTTAGTATAAAGGCTGATTTATTTTCTATATTAGCAAGCTTAAATGTGCCAATAGATAATTTGTTATATGAAAAACTTGAAGGTCAAATCTATCATCCTGGTAAATCATCTTCTTTAAGGCTTGGTAAAAACAAAATAGCTAATTTTGGAGAGCTGCATCCAATTTTATTAAAAACAATGGATGTTAATTTTAAGGTATTTGGTTTTGAAATATATTTGGAAAATATTTCACAATTTCAAGAAAATAAATCTTCCTCAAAAGGTGGTTTTGCTAATAACCCTTATCAAATGGTTGAAAGAGATTTTGCCTTTCTTTTTCCAAAAGATGTTAAGGCTATTGAGATAATTAAAAAAGTAAAAAAAATAGATAAAAATATAATTCAAAATGTAACAATATTTGATGTTTATGATGGTGATAAACTTCCAGAAAATAAAAAAAGTATTGCTTTTAGGGTATTGCTGCAACCTCAAGATAAAACATTCAACGATCAACAAATTGAGGAATTATCAAATAAAATAATAGATGAAATATCTAAATCGCTTGATGCATCTATAAGAAACTAATGACAGAACTTAGTTCTATTCGTAATTTCTCAATTGTTGCTCACATAGATCATGGAAAATCCACTTTAGCTGATAGACTAATACAATTTTGTGGAGGTTTAACTGATAGAGAGATGAAAGAGCAGGTTTTAGACTCAATGGAATTAGAAAGAGAAAGAGGGATTACGATTAAGGCTCAAACAGTAAGACTTTCTTACAAATCAAAAGATGGTAAGACTTACATACTTAATATTATGGACACTCCAGGTCATGTTGACTTTTCTTATGAGGTATCTAGATCATTAGCAGCATGTGAGGCATCTTTATTAATAGTTGATTCTACACAAGGTGTTGAGGCACAAACATTAGCTAATGCGTATCAGGCAATTAATAATGATCATGAAATTTTACCGGTTCTAAATAAAATTGATCTTCCTTCTTCTGAGCCAGATAAAATTAAATCACAAATTGAAGATGTGCTTGGTATTGAAACTGACAATGCTTCTCTTGTTTCAGCAAAAACAGGTGTAGGCATAGAAGATTTATTAAATAAAATTATAAAACTTCTTCCATCTCCAACAGGTGAAATAACTAAAGAATTAAAATGCATGTTAGTTGATAGTTGGTATGACAGCTATCTCGGTGTTGTTGTACTTGTAAGAGTTATAAATGGAGAGTTAAAAAAAGGTCAGAAAATTAGATTTATGGCAACAGGCGCAACATATACCATTGATAGAGTAGGTATATTTTCTCCTAAGGCAACTGAAGTTGATAAACTTGGACCAGGTGAAATTGGTTTCATTAATTCTGGTATTAAAAGTGTTTCCGATTGTAAAGTTGGTGATACAATAACAGATGATAAACTGCCAACTCATGAAGTCCTCCCAGGTTTTAAACCATCTCAACCTGTAGTTTTTTGTGGAATGTTTCCAGTCGACTCAGATGATTATGAACATATGCGAGATAGTATGTCTAAACTAGCTTTGAATGACTCGAGTTTTTCTTATGAACCAGAAGTAAGTCCTGCCCTAGGTTATGGTTTTCGCTGTGGGTTCTTAGGTTTGTTACATTTAGAGATTATTAGAGATAGGTTTGAAAGAGAATTTAATTTAGAGCTTGTTACAACAGCACCATCTGTTGTTTACAAAATTTTAATGAAAGATGGCTCTACTATAAATCTCCATAATCCTACAGATATGCCAGATCCAGTTAAAGTTGAGAACATTTCTGAGCCTTGGATTAAAGCTACAATTATTGTGCCTGAAGAATTCTTAGGATCAGTTTTAGAATTATGTACTTCAAAAAGAGGTATTCAGCTAAATATGAGTTATGCAGGCAATAGACCTTTAGTTGAATATAAACTTCCACTTAACGAAGTCGTTTTTGATTTTTACGATAGATTAAAATCAATCACAAAAGGATATGCAAGTTTTGATTATGAAATTACTGGATACGAAGTTAATAACTTAGTTAAGGTAGGTATACTTATAAATGGAGACACAGTAGATGCACTTTCATTAATAGTGCATAAAGATAGATCTGAGCAGAGAGGTAGGGCCTTATGCGAAAGACTCAAAGATCTAATACCAAGGCAACAATTTAAAGTGGCTATTCAAGCAGCAATTGGTGGAAAAGTAATTGCTCGCGAAACCGTAGCTTCTTTTAGAAAAGATGTAACCCAAAAATTATATGGTGGTGATGTAACGAGGAAAAACAAACTTTTAGACAAGCAAAAAAAAGGAAAAAAAAGAATGAGACAGTTCGGAAAAGTAGACATACCACAAAATACTTTTCTTAATGCCTTAAAAATGAATGATAATTAGTATTGCTTTCTATCAATTAATTTACCATTATATATCGGAGGCCAACTATCATATCTTTTATTATACCAATTATATTTTCTAATATTTTCAGTTATAAAATATAATAAAACAATAATAAGTATATAATTAGAATATTTTTTTATATTTATATTGAAACTTTTAAATAAAATTACCCAAAAAGGTAGAAACAAAAATATGATAAGTGACAGATTATAAAATAAACCAAATCTATATGCTGGCGTAACAAAAAACCAAATAAAATTACATATAAAAATAATTCCTAGAAATAGAAAATATTTTTTACTGATAAATTTTATAAAGTAAAAATTTGTATAAATTTTTTTTGATTTTATAAATAAAAATAAAACTGGGAAAAGTAGCAATAATATAAAGACTAGATAAGTTTCTATCAATTTAACAAAATGACTATCAAACCAAATCTTTATCCAACTAAAACCTTCTACTGTATTACTGGTAATTCTATCCCCCTTTGCAAAAGACTCAATTATATCTCTTTCATTAATTGCTAGTTCATTATTTTTAAAACAAGTTATTTCTATTGGCCAAATTAAACATCCGCTAATATTTATATTTTGAAAAAACCACACAAAAATTATAATTAATGGAATAAGTAGTCTGATTAAATTTATTTTTTTAAATTCAATATTAAATAAAATTATAAAAAGATAAAAAAATATTAATGTATTAGTAATTTTAAAAACAAAAGCTGTACATGTAAGAATTAAAAGTAATAACAAATAATCGTTTGTATAATTAATTTTTACATCAAAAGATTTATATAATATTACAAAAAGAACATATATAGATAAAATAAAACCAGGAACATCTGTACCAAATTCTTTATATTTATTTAATATACCAAGTAAAAAAATTAATACAAATAATGAAGATATACCTAAATATAAGTTTCTATTTTTTATTGATTTACTATACAATTTATAGGTATCGTAAATAGATAGGGCGTATAATAAAGATCCAAGAGTAAAATAAGTGCTTGAGAAATAATTAATTGTGAAGACTGAATTTAAAAATAACCAATAGCTATTATAACTTATTCTCCTACTATGTTCTATTTCATATAAATTTTTAGATTTATAATTATTTATTAGTTCTAAATGATAATCAAAATCATCATTAACACCAGCATATATAGCAAAAAATAAAACAAAAATTATTACAAAAAAAATAAATTTTATTTCTTTTAATGTAAAAAAATGTTTTGATAAAAAAAAATATATTAATAATCCTATAATTAATACAACTATAGTTAACTGATTAGTTATTGGAAAAAATACATTTATTATACTAAGTATAATTCCAATTAAAAATAATCCTTTGATGAAAACTAAATTCTTTAAACTAAAAATATCAGCATCAATTTTTAATATTTTATTTAATGCTAATCCATATCCAATTACACTAAGTAAAGTGAAAAAAATATGAAAAGGAAAAACTATATAGTTTAAAGTAGCCACGTAATAAATTTGTTTAACATTTATAAAATTTTTCTAATATTTTAGTAGTTTTAATTGAAATATCTAATAATTCAGATGATATTAAATAATCCTTATTTCTAATTATATTTTCAAAATTATCTAGTAATGATTCTAATGGAGTTTTTGAATTTCTAAATATTAAAATATTATTAATGTAGACCTCATGCTTAATAAAATCGCATAGTAAGAAATCTCCATTAAATAAAATTATTTTGATTAACCTTTTTTTTATTTGAAATAAATTTCCAGTTATTATTTTAACCTTAATAGTATTATTTATTGAAAATATAAATTTTGATACCAAACCTTTATTTATATTGTTTTTTTTAATTTCTCTATTTTTATATTTGTTGGTAATATCTTTTTTAAATAATTTAAATATTAAGGCAAAAGAGTGAAAGCCCCAGTCCCAAATTGGATTAATATCATCTCTAAAAGGTCCATTACCACCCTCAATAATTATTACTCTTTTGATATTTGTTTTATTTTTATTAACAAATTTTTCAATTTCATTTGAACATTCAGAAAATATATTAGTAATATTAGGTAAAACTAATATATCGTGATCATTAGATATTTTCTTTAAATCTAAAATATTTTTATAATTATTTGTAACTGGTTTTTCTAAAATTACAGGTAAATTATTTTTTACCAACAATTTTATTACATCAAAGTTTGTTTTTGGTGATGAAGCTACATATATGCAATCAATATTTTTTGTTTCAAGCATTTCTTTAGGTGTTTTAAACACTTCAACATTTTTATAATAAGATTTAAGTCTATGTTTACAAACTATTGTTTTTAGTTGAAAAAATTTATTTTTTTTTACTTCTCTAATAATTGAATCTGACCATTTTCCACAACCGACTAAACCTAAATTAAAAACCATTAACTAATATTTATAATTACTTTCAGCCCATATTAAGTAATTCTTAAGACCTTTTTCGATAGAAATTTTAGGTTTATAATTTAAATGTTTTTTGGCTTTCGAAATATCTGGACATCTTCTAAGTGGCTCGTCATCTGGATAAGAGTTTGGATATACTATTAGTTTTGATTTTATATTTTTTCTATAAACTCTACTTAAAACTTTTATTACTTCTTTTACTGAAATTTCTGGATTAGTATTTCCAATATTATAAACTTCTCCTGATTTACCTAAACACATAACTCTTAAAAAACCTTCAATTGCGTCAGTTATATAACAATAAGTTCTTGTCTGTGACCCTGATCCATAGATATTTAGTGTTTTGTTTTTTAAAATATTACTTATAAAATTTGGAAAAATTCTGTAATCATTTTGCTTCATTCCAGGGCCATAAACATTAAAAGGCCTAATGATATTTGTGTGTGTATTGAAATATTTTTTATGTATATAACAGTAAGTTTCTCCTAATCTTTTACTTTCATCATAACAAGATCTAGGACCAATTGATGTTACATTTCCATTATAATCTTCTCTTGTTGGAATATTTTTTTTATCGGGATTTCCGTATATTTCACTAGTGCTAAAATAAAAAAATTTAGTTTTATTTCCTTTAGCTAAATTTAAACAATTTTTTATCCCTTCTATTGTTACGTCAATTGTTTCAAGTGGATATTTTCTATAATAAAATGGACTAGCAATACCTGCGGCATGAATTATAAAATCAAATCTTCTTTTCGTTGTAAATGACTTGGAAAGGTCTTTTTTGATTAGTTCAATATTTTTATCAATTTTTTTACTACTAACATTCTTGTCAAAGACTACAAGTTTAATTGGTGTTTTTAATTTATAATTTAATCTTCTAAAAACTTCTACAAAATATTTACCTATAAAACCATTTCCTCCTGTTAATAAAATCTTTTTATTTTCAAAATATTTTAATAAATCTTTTGAGTTTTTTAATATTATTTCAATATCACTATCTAAAAAATGTTTCATACTAATTTTTTTAAAGGAATTGGTTTGTAGAATTTTACATTTATTTTTTTGAAGTTTTTCTTAATATCTTTAAAATATTCATAAGCAAATACAATAACAACGTTTATATTACTTTTTATATTTTTATTTTTATTTAAAATTTTAATATGACTTCCAGGCGTAAATTTATTTTGTTTAATTGGACTATCATCAATAATATAATCAATTAATTTACTATTAATTTTTGAAAAATTTGTGATTGTAGAAACTCTTGCTGGAGCCCCATAACCTATAATTTTTTTACCTTCTATTTTAAATTGAGTTAACTTATTTTTAAGATTATTTGATTCTTTAATAATTTTTTTATTTATCTTATTTAATGTAGAAATACTTAAATATTTTTTTTCTTTTGATAAAATTTCCTTACATCTTTTGGTTTTTTTTACAACTTTAGCATTTTTAATATAAAGTCTTAATGAACTTCCATGAACATTTATTAACTCAATATCAAATAAACTCATACCAAAAGATTGAAAAATATAGTTTATAGAATTAGCTGAGTAATAAAAAGGTCTATCAAAATAAAATCGTTCATATTCCAAGTTTTTAATAAAATTATATAAATATTCTATTTCTATAATTAATATTCCATTTTCTTTAAGAAAAAATTTTGAATTTTTAGCAAACTTCAAGGGATCTTCTAAATGAGTTACTACACTTGATGCTACTAAGACATCTGGTTTTGAATGCTCTTTTATAATCTTGTTAATTACTCTTTTTTCAAAAAAATCTATATAAGTTGTCAGTCCTCTATCATTAGCAATTTTACCAACGTTAAATGATGGATCAATTCCTATACCTTTTACTTTATTTTTTTTCAATGGCTCCAACAAAATTCCATCATTTGAACCAATATCAACAACAAAATTATATTTTTTTAGTTTTTTTGCTAATTTATTAAAATGATCCCGAAGCCCTTTATTTACTGATGATAGATAAAAGTATTCCTCAAACATTAATTTTCTACTTATTATGTTTTTAATTTGAGCAGTACGACAAACTTCACAAAAAAAAATAGATAAATTAAATTTTTTTTCTTTTTTTATTTCTCTAATATTTTTAGGATATTTATTTGCTAGTGGTTGTTTACCAAGATTTAAAAATTCCTTTGTTTTATTTGAATGACATACTCTACACTTCATATTAAAAAATTGTCTTTATTCTTGTAATTAATATCCAATAAATAACTGAAAACACATCGAAATATCTAATTTTTTTTCCATCTTTATATTTTCTTGCATCATAGTTAATTCCAATTTCATAAATTCTATTTGATTTTCCAACAACATAGGTCAATATCTCTGCGTGTTGTCCCCATCTAAAGGATTTTAATTTTTCTTCATCTAAATTATTTTTTTTAAAGAGCATGTAACAGCAATAAATATCTGAAAAAGTTGTATTATTGATTAAATTAAATAATGATGTAATAAATTTATTACCGAGCATGTGCCAAAAGTGCAAAACACTCCTCTGATTACCTATAAATCTACTTCCTAGTATCAAGTCTGCTCCAAAATTGTTTATTTTCTCTAAAAATAAAATCAGATCAACCGGATCATATTCTAGGTCAGCATCTTGAATCACTACATAATCTGATTTAACTTTTTTTAATCCTTCAATTACAGCTTTACCCTTTCCAGAATTATTTTTAATTTCTATAAGTTTAGTATATAAATTTTTATTTTCTATTAAAATTTCTAAAGTTTTATCAGTTGAACCATCATTTATAACAATAATTTCTAATTCAGAATATTGTTTTAAAACATCAATTTTTTTAAGAATTTTTAATATAGTTTTTTCTTCATTATAAACTGGGATAATTACAGATAATGATATTTTCATAATAATTAATTTTTTTTCTAATTTATCCTCTATCATTATTTATAAAAATAATCATAAAATTAAATTAAAATTAAAAGTTCAGATTATATAAAAATATTATAATAATTTAAAACAATTCGTATAAGATTTGTAATTACTTATAAGTTACTTGCAGATCTATTTAGTAAAAATTAGATATATTTATATGTATTAACTAAAATGCACCTATGTTTGGACTAAGCCAACCTTGGCAACTAGTTAGAAATATAGGTAATTGAATAATAAATAGATAAACTAAAAAATTTTTAAAATTTTTCATAATTATATATTCATGAATTAGTATAGAATATTGATTAAAGCTATAGTAAAAATATAACCTAACAATTTTTTTGTGATTAACTAATTTTTGCTATCGTTTGGAGAGATGTGAGAGCGGTTTAATCAGCACGCTTGGAAAGCGTGTGTAGTAGCAATACTACCGAGGGTTCGAATCCCTCTCTCTCCGCCATAATCTTTTAGTACCATAAATATTTATCAATTATTAAGGCACATTTTTTTTGATCTGGGATTACAAATATATAATTATATTTTTTATGTATTTTTTCTATACATTTTAATCTAAAACTGGAGGCACATAAACCTTTTATGTCAAAACAATAAAGAGGTTTTCCAAGTCTATCTTTATTATTAATAACTCTTTCTATGACTGTAACTTGAAATTGATTATTTACTTTAAACTGATTATTTTCTATATTTGGATATTCATAATAATTATTGAATTCTTCAAGACTTAACCCATAAAAATTATTAATTATTCTATCAATATTTTTATACCCATAGTAGGAAATTGATATTGTAAAAATAATAATAAAAGGAAATATTTTAATATTTTTAATTTTGTAAAAAAAAAGGAGAGTACATAAACATATTACTGAAAAGATAATACCATATCCTCCATATCTAGTTTGAGGTAATAAATATAACCAACTTAAAACTGGTAAAGAAAAAAATATTATATGAATAAAATATTTTCTTATACTTACTATGATTTGATTAAAATTAATTTTATATAAATTAAAAATAAGAATAATAATTAAAGAAAAAACAAAAAAATAAATAATATTTAAAAATCTATTGATATCATATTCATATTGCCACCAAATTCTTAACCAGTTGTAATTAGCGAGATATGTTTCTGGATTAAAAAAATCTTTATCTTCTCTAAATTTATAATAATTAAATATATTTTTTATAAAATTTTCATTGATTAAATATAATAAGTATCCTTTTGATTGAGAAGAAAGATGATAGAATCTTAATTTTGCCTGTTCAATTCCTACACCCCATTCTATTGAATCTAAACATGTAAAATATATGGGATAGGCTAAACATCCGGAAATAATAAAGTTTTTTAAAACGTAGAGTAAAGAGAAAAAAAATAAAAAAGAATAAAAGAATTTATGGGTTAAAATATTTCTAATAATTGAATTTGTATTATGAATAAAAAATACTAAAATTAAAGGTGCAAAGATTATTGAATTGGTTCTTATTAAAATCGCAAAGTAGAACAAAAAAACAATACAAGTAATTAAATAATTTTTAAAATTACTATCATTAATTAAATAATAATTAAGAAATAATAAACTAATCATTAAATAAATAAGATTACCCTGAATTTCACTACCAAAGTCCTTACTATTTGAATAAATCAAGCAAACAAAACAAAAACAAAAAAAAACAAATATTTTAATAATTTTTTCATTAGACTTTTCAAACATATCTTTAAGAAAAATTAAAAAAAAACTCAAAAATAATATTGATACAATTGAAAGGTATTTTGTTCCAAAATAAGGTAATTTGAATATAGCTAATAGATCATACCAAATATGACCATAACCAAGATTATCATTTAAGTTTGCAATTCCAAAAATTATTTTAAAATCATTTACAAGATTTATATAAGGTAAATGATACCAAAAATAATCAGCATGATATTCAAATAATATCAATGATGGAATTATGATTATATAAATTACATAAAACTCTCGTTTAAGATATTGTTCATTAAAACTTTTATAAATAAACACAAATATTATGCCTATAAATAATATTATAGAATTAAAGATATTGTTTAGTGGTATAAAGAAATGAAAAAAAACTGATATAAAACTTAAAAAAAAAAGACCAAAAAGTCCAGTAATACCTAATGAATTGTTCCTATTATTTTGAAAAATTAATTGTTGAAAAAATTTTCCGTATCCAACAGAAGTTAAATAAATTAAAATAAAAAAAAACAATGAAGAAAATATTTCTTGGAACATTTAGATTACTTACCTTATCAATATAATTTAATGTCTAAAATTAAAGTATCAGTTATACTTCCAGTAATCAATGAAACTTTTTCTTTAGAAAAAACGGTTGAAATAATAATAGAAAATTCGCTAGAAGATATTTATGAAATTATTATAGTAGTTTCAAAAAATAAAACTACAGAAGCTTCCTTAAAATCTATAAATTATTTACAAACTAATAGATATCCAAATTTAATAAAAACATATTTTCAAGATCTTCCATTTATAGGTGGAGCGATTCAAAAAGGTTTTCAAATCAGCACAGGTAGTCATGTAATAATGATGGCTAGTGATTTAGAAACTGATCCACATGATGTAAAAAAATTGATTGATTTATGTAAATGTAATCCCTCTAGCATAATAACAGCAAATAGATGGATTAAAGGTGGTAGTTTCAAGAAATATAATATTATCAAATTTATTCTAAATTTCTTATTTCAATTTATACTTAGATGTATATTTATAACTAAATTAAGTGATATGACTTATGGATATAGAATTTTTCCTATAGAGATAGTAAAAGTTATAAAATGGCAAGAATTAAAACACCCTTTTTTATTAGAAACAATTTTAAAACCCCTATTGATGAAAACTAACATTATTGAAATACCTTCAAAGTGGGAAGCAAGATTAGAGGGTAGTTCACAAAATACTTTTATGCAGAATTTTAGTTATATAAAAACTGCTATATTTGTACGATTTTTTTGGCAAAACAAATAAAATGCAAAATAAATACATAATAACAACAACAATAAATAATCCTACAGAAGCAATTTACAAATTTGATAATTTGGCAGATTGGAAACTAATTGTTATTGGTGATAAAAAAACACCCTCTAATTATAATTTAACAAATGGAATTTATTTAAGTCCTGAAGATCAAGAAAATTATGATAAAAATCTGTCTGATGCAATAGGTTGGAATTGTATTCAAAGAAGAAATTTTGGTTTACTTAAAGCATATGAATTAGGAGCTGATATAGTAGCAACGATAGATGATGATAATATACCTCTTGATAATTGGGGGAATAATTTGATGATCTCAAAAGAGATTAATTTAGATTATTATCTAACTGATCAAATTGCATTTGATCCTCTTTCAGTAACAAATCATAAAAATTTATGGCACAGAGGTTTTCCTTTACAATTATTAAGTAAAAGAAAATTTAAAAAAATAAAAAAAAATATTTGTCCAGATATCCAAGCTGATTTCTGGAATGGCGATCCAGATATTGATGCAATATGTAGAATGGAGCATATGCCAGAATGTAAGTTTAATGAAAATTATTTTCCATTTTCATCAAATAAATTTTCTCCTTTTAATTCTCAAAATACATTTCTCTCTAAAAAAGTTATAAAGGATTATTTTCTTTTTCCTCATATAGGTAGAATGGATGATATTTGGGCTTCATATTATGTTGAATCATTAGGATTTAAAGTTGTCTATAATTATCCAACTGTATATCAAGATAGAAATGAGCATGACTTGACAATAGATTTGAAAAAAGAAGTTATTGGATATGAAAATAATTTAAAACTTTTAAATGAATTAAATATAAATCCTAATAATATCTTAAAATTTATTCCTGAGAGAGCAAAAGATGCATTTAGCTTGTATCAAAGACATTTTTTATGAAAAAAATACTTATAACCGGTGGAGCAGGTTTTGTTGGAAGATATTTTACAAAATATTTTTTAGATAAAAAAGATGAAGTTCATGTAGTTGACAATGTTTCACATTACACTGGTGGCAAACAACCAAAGGATTGGCCACTATATTTGCCAATTGACTATAAAAATTTTTTCTTTCATTATAAAGATTGTAGAGATTGGTTCATTTCTAATGCAGAAAATGATTTTGATTATGTGCTTCATTTAGCTGCGATGGTTGGTGGAAGAATGATGATTGAAAAGAATCCTATCGCTGTTAGCGATGATCTCTCTATCGATTCACATTTTTGGCAATGGGCTGTAAAATCTAAACCAAAGAAAATTCTAACATTTAGTTCAAGTGCTTGTTATCCAGTAATCTATCAAAAAAAAGATAATTATAAATTATTATCAGAAGATCTGGTTAAATTTGACCAATCAATTGGCGTCCCCGATTTAACTTACGGATGGGCAAAATTAACTTCCGAATACCTGGGTAAAATAGCTTATGAAAACTATGGTATTAAAAGTGTAGTTTATAGACCTTTTTCTGGTTATGGAAAAGATCAGGATTTAAGTTATCCTTTTCCAAGTATTTGTAAAAGAATTTTAAATAATAAATATTCTAAAACGATTCAAGTTTGGGGTACTGGAGATCAAATGCGAGATTTTATTCACATTGAAGATTGTGTCAAAGGGGTAGTGTCTACTATGGATAAAATAGATGATGGTTCACCGATCAATCTTTCTACTGGAAAACTTACAAGTTTTAAACAATTTACAAAAATTGGTTGCAATATTTTAGGTTTTGAAACTAAAGTTATCGGTACTTCTGATAAACCAGAAGGTGTATTTGCAAGAGGTGGTGATACTAAATTACAACAAAATTTGGGTTTTGTTGCAAAGATCGATTTTAAAAGTGGAATAGAAGAAACTCTAAGATATTTTGAAAATAATAATTAATTTATATTATTTTGTATTAATACACCAAAATTGATACATACCAGCAAATATTCTCTGATTATTTTTTTCAAAAGCTTCCCATTTATCAAGATTATACAAATCTACTTTATCATTATGAACTTCTTTAAATTTTTCAATTATTAATTTATCTTCAAATCCCAAAAAAAATAATCCTAATTCGCTTAAATGTGATTTTATTTTACTAATAGTAAATTTATGTTCTTTTACATGAAATAACAAATCTCTTACCCCACTTACAGTATAAAAATCTGGACTTGTTTTGATGTTATCCCATCTAGAATTATTACTTTCTAATAAATCTTTTCTAAATTTTATAATATTTTCAGGATTAGGTTTAATTTTAAGATTAGTAATTTTATTTTTAATTACTGTAATATGTTGTCTAGCTTTATCACTATACAATCCTATAAGCATTAAGGAATTATTATCTCTTAAACAATTTGTTAAGATTTTCCATCCCTTTAATGGTTCATCCATATGATGAAGAACCCCAACTGATTCAATTAAATCAAATTTTCTATTCAAAGATTCTAAATCCAGTAAATCTCCTTGAATGAAATCAATATTTTCGATTTTAAGTTCATTAGCTTTTCTTTTTGCATATGATAAACTTGTAAAGCTTAGATCAAGTGCAAGTATTTTTGCATTTTTGTATTTTGAAGCAGTTGTGATAGCATGTTGACCTGTACCGCAACCAGCGATAAGAATTTCAGGATTTTCTGAAAATTTAATTTTTTTAAAATCTAAATTTAAATCACTTTCATTTATTACCTGCGACATATTTCTTGATTCAAAACTTAATCCTAAATTTACCCATCTAGGATAAGGGTTTTCTTCATATTGATTTTTTACATTTTTAGAGACTTTATTTTTAACTATTGATATTGATTTTATTGACTTAGATATTTCTTTTTCTCTTTCTTTTTGTTTTAAATGTATTTCAAATATTTCATACAATTCGTTTGAAAAATTAATTTTATTAGACAAACTAATATTACTAAGAGGTTCATAGCAAGATAGACATAATATTTCTAAATCATTAATCTTTTTATTATTATTTAAGTTACTTTTAATTTTTTCTTTAATTTTTTTTATTTTCTTTATCTCTTCCTGTGACTTTTCATATATGAATTCATTAAGGTAACACTGTATAGATAGTGAGATTAAAAATTTAATATAAACTTTTTCAAAATTTAATTTATATATCTGATTTAATATCTCTTTTCTTATTTGTATAAATTTTTTTTCAAGATAATAATTAGGAATTGGACAAACCTTCATAAATTGAAGAAGTAAAGGGTTATTTCCTAGACTATTCATTATAATATTCAGATTCTTTTTAGAATTAATATTTTTAATCAAAGATAAATCATTTTTCAGATCTGTATTTAAAAATAAACTATTTAAAATATTGTTAGCAATTGAATTTGGCCTAACAATTATTTTTTCTTTTAAAAGATATAGTAGGTGTTTGTTTATATTTTTATTCTCCCTATTTATTGTATAAAACTGTAGTGCTACTGCTAAGTTATAGTATGCTAATTTATAATTTGAATTGACTTCTAAAGTTGATAAATAACAATCTATAGCTTTATTATTTAAACCTTTCTTTCTAAAAATATTGCCAAGATTATTATGAGCTTTAAAATAATTATAATCCAACTCTATAACCTTTTTATAATTTTCTATTGCTTTATCTTCTTTATCTAATTTATTATAAATATTAGCTAAATTATAATAACCATCAGTAAATTTGGGGTTCAGATTTATTGTTTTAATAAATAAATCTTTTGCAAAATTATAATTCTTAAGTTCTGTGTATACCACCCCTTGTATGTTATGTATAAAAATGGAATTAGGATATTGTATTAAAATATCATTTGTTAATTTTATAAGTTCATCAAATTTTTTTTTATTAAATAATGATATTAACTTTTTTATTTTTATTTCCGAAGGTTCTTGAGGTTTCATCTAAATAACAGAAGAAATAAGTTTTTTAGTATAATCAGATTTAGGAGAATTAAATATATTTTTACTAATATTTTCTTCTACAATTGATCCATCTTTTAATACAATTATCCTATCTGATATTGCTTTTATGACTGTCATATCATGACTAATAAATATGTAACTAAGCTGAAGTTGTTTTTGAAGTTTATTTAAAAGACTTATTATTTGATTCTGAATTGTTACATCCAAAGCTGATGTAGGTTCATCTAAAATTAAAATTTTTGGCTCCAAAATTAGAGCCCTTGCAATTGCAATTCTTTGACGTTGACCTCCTGAAAATTCATGAGGGTATTTTTCAATTGTATTTTTATACTCTAATCCAACTTTATCTAATATATTTTTTATTTTTTCTTCTTTTTCCTTTTTACTTATATCTGGATAATGAATTAACAAACCTTCAGAAATAATATCCTCTATATTCATTCTTGGACTTAATGATGAAAATGGATCTTGAAAGACAATCTGTATTTCCTTTCTTAAATTTAGCATTTCCTTTTTATTTAATTGATTAAGATCTTTTTTATTTATTTTTATTTTTCCTTTTGATTCTATTAAATTTAGAATTGCTAAAATAAGAGAAGTTTTTCCTGAACCTGACTCTCCAACGATACCAATACTTTCACCTATTTTTAAATCAAAACTGACATTTTTAATTGCTTTCACATAGTCAACTGTTCTTTTTAGAAGACCTTTTTTAATTGGGTACCATACATCTAAATCCTCAACTTTTAAGATAGAATCTGAATCAAAATTTTTGCTCTCTTTAATATTACTCTGATAAGAAACTAACTCTCTTGTATACTCATTTTTTGGATTATTAAATATTTCATCATTTGTACCAAATTCTACAATTTTACCATTTTTCATTACATAAATATAATCTGATAATTTTTTTACTACTGATAAATCATGACTTATAAAAACTAGAGACATACCCAGTCTTGATTGTATATTTTTTAGCAGTTCTAAAATTTGTAGTTGAATTGTAACATCTAATGCTGTTGTTGGCTCATCGGCAATAAGAACTTCTGGGTTATTAGCAATACTCATTGCGATCATAGCTCTTTGTCTCTGTCCACCTGATAATTCATAAGGATATATTTTTGGCCTTGTTGCAATATTATCTAAACCCACTTCTTTTAATAAATTTATAGTTTTTATCTTAGCTTCATTCTTGGTAATTACATTGTGGGTTGTAATGATCTCCTCAATTTGTTTGTTAATTGTGTGCAAGGGATTTAAACTTGTCATTGGTTCTTGAAAAATTGTAGAAATTTTATTTCCTCTTATTTTTTGTATTTCACTTGCATTTAATTTCAATAAATTAACATTATTAAAAAATATATTACCATTCTTAATATCAGCACCATTAGGTAGTAGCTTTAAAATACTTAGTGCAGATAAAGTTTTGCCTGAACCTGACTCACCAACAATAGCGGTAGTTTTTCCTTTTATAACATCTAGATTTATATTCTTTACTACCTTAATGTTTCTATTAAATTCAATTGTAAGATTTTGTATTGAAACTATTTTATCCATTTTAATTAAAAGTCTTTCTGGGATCTAAAGAGTCTCTAATTGCTTCACCTACAAAAACTAAAAGACCTAACATCAAACCTAAGGTTAAAAAACTTGTAATTCCAAGCCATGGAGCTTGTAAATTATTCCTTCCTTGATTTACCATTTCTCCTAATGATGCTGACCCTGGCGGTAAGCCAAAACCTAAAAAATCAAGACCTGATAATGCAGTTACAGAAGCGCTTAAACTGAATGGAAGAAAAGTAACAGTAGCAATAGTAGCATTAGGTAACATGTGCCTAATAATTATTCTTATGTTCGAAACACCTAGCGCTTTTGCAGCTCTTATATAGTCAAAATTCCTTGCTCTTAAAAATTCTGCACGAACTACACCAACATAACCCATCCAACTAAAAAGTAATAAGATAATTAAAAGCCACCAAAAATTCGGTTGAATTACACTAGCCAAAATTATTAAGACATACAAAGTTGGAATGGCTGACCAGACTTCCATGAATCTTTGAAAGAATAAATCAGTCTTTCCACCAAAATAACCTTGTATTGCTCCTGCAGAGACTCCTATAATCATTGAAAAAAATGTTAAAGTAAATCCAAATAATACGGATATTCGGAAACCATAAATTAACCTTGATAGTACATCTCTTGCTTGATCATCAGTGCCAAGCCAATTTTTATTTGAAGGTGGTGAAGGAGCTGGAGCAGATAAATCTCTTATAATAGTATTATATGAATATGGAATTATAGGCATAATCATCCATCCATTTTCCTCAATCAAGTTTTTAACATATGGATCTTTATAATCTGCCTCTGTTTCAAAATCTCCTCCAAATGTTGTTTCTGAATAGAAAGAAAATATTGGATAATAAAAGTTTGAGTTATATTTTACTAATAAGGGTTTTTCATTTGCAATAAAATTAGCAAACAAAGAAATAATAAATAAAAAACTGAATATCCAAAAAGAATAATAACCTCTTTTGTTGCTCTTAAAATTATTTAGTCTTCTTTGATTTAATTTTGATAATTTCTTCATTGTCTTGATTCAAAATCTATTCGTGGATCAATAATTGAGTACATAAAATCGCCAATAATTCCCATAACCAAACCGAGTAGTGAGAAGAAATAAAGTGTTGCAAATATAACTGGATAGTCTCTAGTCAGAGCAGCTTCGTATCCTAATAAACCTAAACCATCTAAAGAAAAAATAACCTCAATGAATAGAGAGCTTGAAAAAAGAATTCCAATAAATGCTGATGGAAAACCAGCAATTACTATTAACATTGCATTTCTAAATACATGACCATAAAGAACCTTTCTTTCAGTCAAACCTTTAGACCGTGCTGTAATTACATATTGTTGATTTACTTGGTCAAGAAATGAATTTTTTGTTAAAAAAGTCAATCCAGCAAAACCACTTACAAGCATTGCAGTTAAAGGCAGTGCTAAATGCCAGAAGTAATCTATTATTTTTTGCAATAATGTTAAATCATCAAAATTTTCAGAAAATAAACCTCTTAGAGGAAAAATATCATAAAACCTTCCTCCTGCAAAAAATACTATTAGTATTACAGCAAATAAAAAATTTGGTATTGCATAACCAATTGTTACAATTGAACTTGATACTATATCAAACTTTGATCCATCCTTTATCGCTTTTCTTATACCGAGAGGAATAGATATTAAATATACTAATAAAGTTGTCCATAAACCAAGTGATATTGAAACTGGCATTTTATCTAGAACGATAGAAGTAACTTTTTGATCTCTAAAAAAACTTTCTCCAAAATCAAAAGTTAAATAATCTTTTAACATTTTCACGAAACGTTGATGTGCTGGTTTGTCCATTCCATACATCTTTTCTATTTCTTTTATAATATCTGGATCAAGGCCTTGTGCTCCTCTATATTTACTATCATTAACTGATGTAGAATTATCTCGATTAAACTCTAAAGTTTCACCCTGGTCACCACC
This sequence comes from uncultured Alphaproteobacteria bacterium, assembly GCA_902615745.1. Lineage (GTDB taxonomy): Bacteria > Pseudomonadota > Alphaproteobacteria > HIMB59 > CACPNW01. The sequence continues at coordinate 62,028 of CACMQB010000004.1, forward strand.
AGAAAATCGAGCTGTTGATTCAACAGCTGTACCAGTCATTTGTGCAATCATTTGTTCTACTGGGCCACCTGGAACAATTTGAATTATTGCAAAATTTATAATCATTATCCCAAAAAGAGTTGGGATAATTAAAAGAAGCCTTTTTATTAAGTACGCACCCATATTGTGCTATTTTATATTATTTCTAATAAACTTTAATAATTAGTTTGATGTTCTATTTGACTGGATTGTTTCAAATTTATTCTGATTAATCCACCATGTATCAAAGCCTAAAGAATATTTTGGTTTTATTTTTGGTTGATCAAAAAAATCCCAATATAAAACTCTATATGATGAAATATGCCATTGAGGAATAACATAGTAATTCCATAGAAGAACACGATCAAGAGCTTTGGTTATTGTAATTAATTCTTCTCTATCACTAGCATTAATTAGACTTTCAATTAATCCATCTACAGCATAATTTTTAATACCAACAACATTTCTAGAGCCATCAGTGTCTGCTGCATTAGAGCCCCAAAAATTTCTTTGCTCATTACCTGGTGATAATGATTGTCCAAATGTTTGCACAACCATATCAAAATCAAAAGTTTCCATTCTTTTTTGATATTGCGCACTATCGATTGTTCTTACCTCAGCAATTATTCCCAATTTTTCAAGATTATCTTTAAATGGAAAAACTATTCTTTCAAAAGCTGGCGATCGTAATAAGATTTCAAATTCAAAAGGTTCTTTTGTACTAGAATGTAAAAGTTTACCATCAACTAATTCCCATCCAGATTCTTCTAAAAGTTTTGAAGCTTCTTGCAATTGCATCCTCATATAACCAGAACCATCTGTGACCGGATTTGTATACTCTTCTGTAAATACTTCTTTTGGTAGTACATCAAAATATGGATTTAAATAATTTAATTCTTCTTTTGAAGGAAGACCAGAGGAAGCAAGTTCAGAATTTTCAAAAAAGCTATCTGTTCTTTTATATGCATCAAAAAATAAATTTTTATTAGACCACTCAAAATCAAAAGCATAAGAAAGAGCTTTTCTTACTCTTCTATCTTTAAATTTATCTTTTCTAATATTAAATGCAAAACCTTGCATACCTTGTGGATTTTCATGACTTATTAATTCTTTTTTAATTAAGCCTTCATTCACTGCGTTTATATCATACGCAGTTGCCCACTCTTTTGATGAATTTTCAGAGAAGAAATCAATCTCACCAGATTTAAAAGCTTCTCTTTCAATACCTCTGTCTTTGTAATAATCATATCTAATTGTGCCAAAGTTATCTTTACCAATTTTAATTGGTATTGATGCATCAAAACCCCAATAATTTTGATCTAGTTCGTAGGTAATTGATCTTCCACTATCAAATGATTTAATCTTATATGGACCACTTCCAATTGGTATTTCCAGAGATGTTTCTTCAAAGTTTTTATTTTCCCAATAATGTTTTGGTAGTACAGGTAGTTGACCAACAATTAACACTAATTCTTTATTCGTGTTTGTTGTAAAATTAAATCTAACTTTATTTTCTTGTTCTTTAATTACTTCTTTTACATCTCCATAGTAGTATTTATAAAATGGGTGGCCTTTTTCCATTAAGGTATTAAATGTCCAAATAACATCGTCAGCTGTAATTTTTTTCCCATCGTGCCAATACGCTTCGTTTCTTAATGTAAATGAAACCCAAGATCTATCATCTGGCCATTCAATCATTTCTGCCAATAAACCGTATTCCGTAAATGCTTCATCGCTTGATCCCGTTGTTAATGTTTCATATAATCCTCCAATTCCAGCAGCGGAGGTACCTTTTAAAATAAATGGATTGAAACTGTCATAGGTTCCAATGGCACTTCTTACTATTGAACCACCTTTGAATGAATTTGGATTAATATATTCAACATTTTCAAAATCTTTCGAGTATTTTGGCTCACCATGCATTGCAATTGCATGTGATATATTACTATTTGCTTGTGCTTTTAATTGAAAAATTAGAGTAAACGTAAAGATCAAAGCGAGTATTTTCATATTTGTAATATATGTCGATTTATTAAAAATTAAAATAAATTTTAGTTTATTAATTTAATTATTTCATCATGAAGCGAGCTTGTACTGGAAGCAACTAAACTGCCATCTGAGTCTAAAGATATATCTTGTCCAAACTTATCCGTAATTACTCCACCAGCTCCTTCAATTACATTTACAAGAGCCATATAATCATGCACTTTTAATGTATCTTCTAAAATAATATCAATTAAACCTGAGGCTAACATCCCATACATATAACAATCACCACCCAGTCTATAATATCTTGATTTTTCTTTTAGTAATTCTAATCCTTTTCTGATTTGAGGTTCATTAAAATATAATCCTGATGTAAAAAGATAAGCATCTTTAATTTGTTTAATAGTACTAGTTTGAATATCTTTTCCATTACATTTTGTCTTTTGATTTTTTTCTCCAATCCACCGCTCACCATGTGCAGGGCAATTAATAATTCCTAAAACTGGTTTTTTGTTATGAAGCAATGCAATTAAATTACCAAAATCTTTATGTCCAGCTATATAACTTCTTGTTCCATCTATGGGATCTAATACCCATAAAAACTCAGAATCTATTTTTTCATTTTCATACTCTTCACCCAAAATTCCATGATCAGGATATTCTTTTCTTATCCTCTCTCTTAATACTTGTTCTGTTTCTTTATCTGCTAAAGTTACAGGACTTTCATCATCTTTAATTTCTATTTCAATTTTGTTTCTAAAATAATGCATCGAAGTTTTAGATGCATCATCGGCTAAAGAGTTTGCAAATTTTGAAAACTCTTCTGTATCTATGATCATTAATTTAGTTTATGGAAGTGGTGCTGGATTATCTGAGTGCTTTCTTAGGAAATAAACCAAGTCTGCTCTATCTTTTACTTTTTTCAAACCTGCAAAGTTCATTTTTGTACCTTTTATATATTTTTTTGGTTTATATAAAAATTCTGCTAATTCTTCATATCCCCATTCTCCACCATATTCAGCTAAAGCTTTGGAGTATGCAAAACCTTCAACATTTGCTTTTGGTCTATTTATAATATTCCATAAGTGTGGACCTACTTTATTTGCACTACCTTTTTCGTAATTATGGCACGTAGCACATTTTTTGAATAATTTTTCTCCATTATCGAGAGAAGCACTTACTAATAACATTGAAATTGGCTCAATTACTTCTTCTTTTTTTTCTACTACTCCAACACCAGTAGAATCCTCTGGAACGTCTATTTTATAAGCTGTTTCTTTCTTTTCATCATGATCAATATTAATGACTAAATCTCCAAAATGCCCAATAAGAGTAACAATTAAGACTGCTAATATAATAGATGCTAAAATTTTATTAACTTCAAGCCCAGACATGTATAAGTACATATACAGATTTTTTAGAAGAAAGAATATATTTGTCGTAAGTATGAAATTTAAATTCTCTTGCCTAATTGTCGCATAAATTATGAAAAATGTTGTAATTATACCTTCACGAATGGCTTCCAATAGACTGCCGGGCAAACCATTAATAGCTATAGATGGTATTCCAATGATACAACGAGTATGGCAACAAGCAATTGAGTCAAATATTGGAGAAGTGTTTGTTGCATGCTCTGAAATTGAAGTGCACGACTTAATTGTAAGTAATGGTGGCAAAGCCATTATGACAGATCCAAATCTTCCCTCTGGAACTGATAGAGTTTACTCCGCTTATTTAAAGATAAAAAATAACAAAGACATTGATATAATAATCAATCTACAAGGTGATATGCCTCTTATAAATCCAGAACATATTCTTAAAGTCATTAACCCAATAAAAAGAAATTTTACCATTGGCACACTCGCAACAAACCTACATGATAATGAATTAAATAATCCCAATGTAACAAAAGTTGAAGTTGATTTTAAAAAAAATGAAACAGCGCAGGCGTTAAGTTTTTACAGAGAAGTTACGATAGAAAATAAAAACTTATACCATCATGTTGGTATCTATAGTTATACTCCAGATTCAATAAATACATTTATTAATCTACCTAAATCAAAAAATGAAATAGATCTAAGTTTAGAACAGATGAGAGCTATGGATTCTAACATTCCAATTGGAGTTACGTATGTTCCTGAAGTTCCAATGAGTGTAGATACAAAAGAGGATTTAATAAACATTGAAACTAATATAAGAGAGCACAATGATAAAAGTTGATAGTTTTTCATTTCAAGGTGTAAATGGTGCTTATAGTGAACAAGCTGGAAAAAATATTTTTCCAAACGCAACAAGTATACCGTGTGCAACTTTTGAAGATATGTTTGAACATGTTAGATCTGGAAAATCTGAAGCAGCAATGGTTCCAATAGAAAACTCTCTTGCAGGAAGAGTAGCGGATACTCAAAGATTGATACCTGACTCTGATTTAAAAATAACTTATGAATATTTTCATGAAGTAAATCATAACTTACTTGGAATTAGAGGTGCAAAAATCTCAGATATCAAAAGAATAAGAAGTCATGAACAGGGAATTGCCCAATGTCGAAACAAAATTTTAAAACTAGATAAGCAAATGATTGTTGAAGCTGATACAGCTGGATCTGCTAAATTAATTTCAGAGTTAAATAATATTGAAGATGGAGCTATCGCATCTGAACTTGCTGCTGATATATATGATCTTGATATATTGGAAAAAAATTTCCAAGATACTCAAAATAACGTAACTCGATTTCTTGTTATGCAAAAAAATTTATTAGATATAAATCTAGAAACAAAGGATATCCTTACAACATTAGTATTTACAGTTAGAAGTATTCCAGCAGTTTTGTACAAATGTCTTGGTGGATTTGCTAGTAATGGTGTTAACATAACTAAGCTTGAGAGTTACATTCACCCACAGGGTTTTGATGTTGCACAATTTTATATAGATTTTGAGGGACATCCTGAGAATACATCTGTAAAATTAGCACTAGAAGAGATGAAATTTTTTTGTAAGAAGATAGAAATCCTTGGAGTATATGAGAAATCTTCATTCAGGAAAAAATAGATTTTTTTAAAAAGTCTATTTATATTTTATTTACATTAATGTTATATTGCTACAGGGAGGATTGAGGGCAAATAAATTGCTAATCCAGTCAGATCTGAAAAGAAGCAGCTGTAACAATCTTGTTTGGGTCTCAACTCCTTCCATTAATTATAATGACAGAAGAAAAAAAATACAAAGTTTTAGCTAGAAAATACAGACCGCAAAAATTTGAAGATTTAATTGGTCAAGAATTATTAGTAAAAATTCTATCAAACGCTATTAATAATGACCGGCTAGCTCACGCATATATTCTAACAGGTGTCAGAGGTGTTGGAAAAACTACCACTGCTAGACTTATAGCGATGAGTATTAATTGTAAGAATAGAGATAAAAAAAATTGTGAACCATGTGGAAATTGTGATTCATGCAAATCAACAACTTTGGACAGTAATCTTGATGTTATTGAGATTGATGCAGCGTCTAATACTGGCGTTGATGACATTAGAGAAATAATTGACAATGTAAAATATAAACCTGTTATCGGTGATTATAAAATATTTATAATTGATGAAGTTCATATGCTTTCAAAAAGTGCATTCAATGCACTGCTTAAAACTTTAGAAGAACCACCTGAACATGTTAAGTTTATTTTTGCCACAACAGAAATTAAAAAAGTACCAATAACTGTTTTATCGAGGTGTCAGAGATTTGATTTACATAGAATAGAAAATAAAATTTTATCAGATCATTTATTAAAAATTTCCAAACTAGAAAATATTGATATTGATTTAGACGCTATTTCGTTAATTGTTAGATCGGCAGATGGATCTGTAAGAGATGGTCTTAGTCTATTAGATCAAGCAATAACTAGCCCAAATGAAAAAATTGACTCGCAAATAGTAATAAGCATGCTGGGATTAGCTGATAGAGAAAAAATATTTAACTTAGTTGAAATTATTTTAGAAGGAGATGCGCTTGGTGCAATGAACAAGTATAAAGAATTGTATGAATTAGGAGCAGATATAGCAATGATATTTGATGAACTATTAAACGTAGTACATTTCCTTGTTCAAATAAAAATAGCAGCAGATTTAAAAGATGACATTTATATTCCTGAATTTGAAAGAAATAAGGGAGCTGAATTGTCATCAAAAATGACATTAAATAATTTGAATATTATATGGCAAATTTTATTCAAAGGTTATCAAGAACTGCAAAATAGTTCTCATTTATATCAACATGGTGAAATGATTATTTTAAGAATTATTTACTTACACGATGGCCCAAATCCTGAAGATCTAATTAAAAAATTGGACAAGGAAGTAGTCGAAAAAAAACCATTAAAAAAAAATCTTGAACTGCAAAATGAAACTAATGAAAGTAGCAAAGTACTAAACTTTAATGAAAATAAAAAAGAAATTTTACCAAAAGAAAACGTAGATATAAAACATGTTCAAGATTTCAGACATTTTGTCGATATGTTTTTTAAAAATAGAGAAGGATTACTTCATACTAAGCTATACAATGATGTGAAATTAGTCTCTTTTAAAGAGGGAGAAGTTACCTTAAATACTTCTAAAATTATTGACACTGCCTTTAATAGAACAGTTGCAAAATTAATCTCTAAATGGACAGGAAGAATATGGCAGATACATTCATCTACAAGTAATCTTGGAAAAAGTTTACATGATGAGGATATTATTAATCAACAAAAAGAAATTGAAATAATGAAAAATCATCCAGAAGTAAAAAAAATATTAAATGAATTTCCTGAAAGCAAAATTCACGCTATTACAGAATTAGGTGAAATAAATGATGATGAGACAGATATAAATCAACCAAAGGTGAAAAAGGAGAAATAATGGTTAATTTAGGTAATATGATGAAGCAAGCTCAACAGTTGCAAAAAAAAATGGCTGAAGCACAGAATAAACTAAATGATATTGAAGTAGAGGGTACTTCTGGCGGAGGCCTTATTAAAGTAACAGCTACAGCAAAAGGTATATTTAAAAGAATTTCAATCGACGATAGCTTGATCAAACAAGATGAGAAAGAAATACTTGAAGATCTGATCGTCGCTGCAATAAATGATGCCAAAGAAAAAGGAGAAGCCGCAGCCCAAGAAGAAATGAAAAATCTTACAGGTGGTCTACCATTACCTCCAGGAATGAAACTTCCTTTCTAAAAATGGAGCAATCCCCTATAGATAAATTAATAAATGATATTTCAAAACTTCCAGGATTAGGAAGAAGATCGGCGCAAAGAATTGCTCTTTTTTTATTAAAAAATAAAGATAAAAATCTATCTCCTTTAATTGAGAGTTTAAATTTATCTTATAATAAAATTATTGAGTGTTCAGAATGTGGAAATATAGACATGGTAAATCCATGCAATATTTGTACAAATCCTAAAAGGGATAAAGCAACAATTTGTGTTGTTGAGGATGTGTCAGATTTGTGGACATTAGAAAAAGTAGGATTTTATCGTGGCCTCTATAATGTTTTAGGTGGTTCCTTATCAGCGATTCAAGGCATAGGAACTGATGAATTGAAAATAGAACATCTACTAAAGAGGATTGAAACAAACAATGTTAAAGAAATTATTCTTGCCTTAAGTACAACTATGGAAGGACAAACAACATCTTTTGTAATTGCAGATAAACTAGAAAAATTTAAAGATCTAAATGTAACAAGACTTGCACAAGGAATCCCTATGGGTGGAGAAGTACACTACTTAGATGAAAACACATTAAATACAGCATTCCAATCTAGAAAAAAAATTACATAAATAAAAATGGATAAATTACTTTACGTACCAAATCCACTATTACGCCAAAAAGCAGATAAAATTCAGTCTGTTGGAATTAAGGAAAAAGAAATTGCCAAAAAAATGATGCAAATAATGATAAAAGCACCTGGCGTAGGTTTAGCAGCAAATCAAATTGGAATTCTAAAACAAATTGTGACTATATTTTTTGTAGATCAAGAGACTAATAAAGAAACACAATATACATTATTTAACCCAAATATTGTTTCATACTCTCAAGAAAAAATTATTATGGAAGAGGGTTGTTTATCTCTTCCTGAACAATTTGCAGATATTGAGAGACCTCAAAATATAGTAGTCGAGTATTTAGATGAAAATAACAAACAAATAACAAAAGAAGTTAGTGGCGTGGAATCAAGAATTTTACAACATGAAATTGATCATCTCTCTGGAAAGTTATTTGTAGATTATCTTTCTTCATTAAAAAGGAATATAATGATTAAAAAAGTACAAAAATTTTTAAAAAAAAAAAATAATGAAAGATAAAAAAATAATTTTTATGGGTTCACCTAAAATAGCATCTGACTATCTTGAGGCTTTAATTAAAAGTAATTTCATAATTTCTGCAGTATTTTCACAACCCCCAAAAAAGAAATCTAGAGGAATGAAAATAATTGAATCTGAAGTCCATCAAATTGCAAATAAAAATAACATTGAAGTTTTTTGTCCAAATATATTTGATAAAGATACTATTGAGACAGTGAAAAAATTAAATCCTGATTTAATTATTGTCATGGCATATGGTAAAATATTGCCAAAAGATATTTTAGATTTACCTCCATTTGGTTGTATCAATATCCATGTTTCTTTGTTGCCTAGATGGAGGGGTGCAGCCCCAATAGAGCATTCTCTAATGAATGGTGATAAAGAGACTGGTATATCAATAATACAGCTAATCGAAAAATTAGATGCTGGACCAATTATTAATCAAAAAAAAGTAGATATAGAAGATGATTGTAATAAAAATGAATTAAGTCAAAAATTAACAGAGGTTGGAATCAAATTATTAGTGAAAACTATTCCTCTTATATTTGATAAAAAAATTTCCTATTCTGATCAGGATGATAATGATGCAACATATGCAAATAAAATTTCTTCACTAAACAGAAAAATTAATTTTAATAAAACTGTAAATGAAGTTTTAAACCTTATAAGAGCACATTCACCTAAACCTGGTGCTTGGTTTACTATACAAAATGAAAGAATTAAAATCATTAAAGCAAGAAAATCAAATTCTAGTGGTAATGCATCGACAATTCTTAACGAGACATTTGATATTGGGTGCAATGATGGAAGTATTGAACCACTAATTTTACAAAGAGAAGGCAAAATTGCTATTTCTAAAGATGATTTTCTTCGGGGATATAGTTTTAAGGTTAACGAAGTAATAAATGCCTAACTACAAAATAACATTAGAATATGATGGAACTAATTATGTTGGTTGGCAACGTCAAGAAAATGGTCCTTCCGTTCAACAATTGGTTGAAGAGGCTATAGAAAAACTATCAAAACAAAAAATAACACTTTTTGGAGCTGGTCGAACAGATGCAGGCGTTCATGCAAGAGGACAAGTAGCTAATTTTGAATTAGAGCAACATTTTGATACTGATACTATTAGAGATGGCATTAATCATTATCTAAGACCCCAACCCATATCTATTTTACATGCTGAAGAAGTAGATAAAGAATTTAATTCAAGATTTTCAGCAAAATTGAGATGGTATGAATACAAGATCTTAAATAGAAGATCACCAATTACGTTAGAGCAAAACAAAGTATGGTGTGTACATAAAAAAATAGATGCTGAAAAAATAATAAAACAATCACAACAATTTATAGGCAAATTTGATTTGTCTGCTTTTAGGTCAATAAATTGCCAATCGAAATCACCAATTAAATCTATTAATTCACTAGATATAAATTTTAATCATGATGAAATAAATTTTTTAATATCAGCCAAATCCTTTTTACATTCTCAAGTTAGAATCATGGTCGGTACACTGGTTGATATAGGACTTAGTAAAATAGAAAAATCTATTTCAGAAATTATTCAATCCAAAAAAAGAGAATATGCAGGAGTTACCGCACCACCTGAAGGATTATATTTATTGAAAATAGATTACTAATAAAAGCCAATTTCTGATAAACAAATATCTGCTTGAAAATCTTTAAATCCAGCAACTAGCCCTAATGTTTTGATATTCTGACCAACTAACTTTTTTGGTTGATAAGCATTTGATTTTTTAAATTCACTAAAGGGTGCTTTTATTACTGTCCACTCAGAATTAGTTTTAAAACTATATTTATAATATTGCCATGGAGCCATCGTCAAAGCGGTTCTTACATGAATTGAATACTCTTCATTATTACCAAACACTTTAAAATAAACACCCTCAAACTCTTCTGTTGATATTGAAGGTTTTAATTGATTTCTTATTTGAATAAAGCCACCGTTATTTTCAGTCGTGACATCTCCTGTCATATGATAACAATTAACATCATTTACTTTTGATATGATCGCTTTACCTTGAGATAATCCACCCATTACTCCATCAGTAAAAAAGGCCCAATTTTGACCTTGAGAAGAAATTCCGGGTGTTTCTAAGTTATCAAGTATCATTGTATTCTGAGATTGAAGATTGAATGAAAAAAAAAAAATAAAAACAAATATTATTAAACTTTTCAATTTTTACGATTTTCTGCTAATTTTTTTTTGATAAGAGATAAACCCGTTTCAACTTTTGATTTATATGATTCTTCAAATGCTTTTAACTGCCAATCTGAAAATCTAGATTTTAGTTCAGATAAATTATTTTGTTTCCATTCATTAGAAGTATTTTCATCTTTCCAAATATCTTTTTCTTCATTGGTTCTTCCACAACCGTAACAATATCCTGAGATTGGGTCAGTTTTACATACGCTAATGCAAGGCGAAGTTACTTTGTTCTGTTCCATGATAATATACATATATTTTTTTTTAGTTTATTCCATTAAAACGATATAAAACTTTAAAATTATGACTGATTTTAGCTATTTGAATGTTGATAATGCTTATAAATTAATCAATCAAAAGGTAACAAAAACTCCTTTGGTAACTAATGATTTCATAAATAATCTTTTAGAAGCTGAAATTTATTTTAAACTTGAGAATTTACAAAATACTGGATCATTTAAACTACGTGGAGCTACACATAAAATTACAAAATTAATAGAAACTGTAAAAGACTCAGGTGTAGTAGCATATTCATCAGGTAATCATGCACAGGCTGTTGCCTATGCATCTATGATTAATACTATTAGTGCAAAAATAATAATGCCTAAAACTGCACCTCAAATAAAAATTGAAAATACAAAAAAATATGGAGCAGAGGTAATATTATATGACACTTACTTTCAAAGTAGAGAAGAAATAGGAAATGAAATTCAAAAGAAGGATAATAGAGCTTTAATTAAACCCTATGATGATGAAGATATAATTGCTGGTCAGGGAACTGCAGCTATCGAAATTGTAAATGATTTGAAAGAGCAATCAATTGAACCTGATCTGTATTTATGTTGTTGCGGAGGTGGAGGGCTTATTGCAGGAACATCAACATACTTAAAACATATTTACCCAAATATAAAATCATATTCTGTAGAGCCTGAAGAATTTGATGACACAAAAAGATCTTTAGAAGCTGGTAAACTTATAGAAAATAAAAAAAATGCTAAATCTTTTTGTGATGCACTATTGGCACCACAACCTGGTAATATAACTTTTCAAATTAATTCAAATAATCTTGAAGGAGGACTAAGTGTTTCTGATGAAGAAGTAACAAAAACTATAATTTTGCTAGCCGAACAACTTAAAATAGTTGTGGAGCCAGGAGGAGCAGTTGCAGCTGCAGCAGCATTAAATAATAAAATTGATGTTAAAAATAAAAAAATTATAGTTATGATTTCTGGTGGTAATATCGATCTAAGTTTATTTAATAAGTTATAATGAATCAATCAAATTTAAAAAAATTACAAAATCTATTAAAAGAAAAAGATACCGATATTTTTGTCATTAATAGAAGTGATGAATATTTAAATGAGTATATTTCTCCAAATGCAGAAAGATTAAATTTTATAACAAACTTTTCTGGTTCAGCAGGAAGAGCAATCATAACACCAACAGATGCCTTCTTGTATGTTGATGGAAGATATACTTTTCAAGCAAATACTCAAATTAACGCCAAAGAGATTCAAGCAAAACACTTAAATAGCTTTTGGACAGATTTAGAAAAAATTTTATTAGAAGAAGAATATAAAATTGCATTAGATCCAACTCTTCATTCAATTATAGAAATTGAAAAAGTGATTAAAATGTTAGAGAATTCAACATCTCAACTCCAACTAATAGATAAAAATTATGTTGATTTAATATGGGAAAATCAACCAAAAACTCAGTATACAAATATATTTGATCATCCAACAAGTTTTGCTGGTCAGAGCAGAAGTGAGAAATTAGATATTTTAAAAAAATTTTTAGATCAAAATGAAATTGATCATTACTTTGTTTCTGGGCTTGATAATATTGCTTGGCTTTTAAATTTAAGAGCAGATGATATAAAATATACACCGTTGTTTTTTTCTTATCTTCTAATTTCAAAAAATAATAAACACTCTTTGTATATTAAAGAGTCTTCAATGCCAGAAATTTTAAAAAAAGAAATTCAAACACTAATAAATATTAATAATATTGAAAATATCGGATCAATTTTTAATAACATTAATTCATCCGAATCAATTGGTCTAGATTTTAATTCCACCACTTTTTATTTTTTAGAACTTTTAAGAAAACAAAAAATAAATACTAAAAATTTAGCAAATCCATGTATTTTGTTAAAAGCTATCAAAAATGAAACTGAACTTGATGGAGCAAAAAAAGCACATATAAGAGATGGTGTTAGTATTACCAAATATATTTATTGGTTAAAAAATATCATGGATCCTAAATCAAATGATGAAATAAGTGTTGCACTTCATTTAGAAAATCTACGAAGAAAAAATGAATTATTTCATTCTCTTTCTTTTGATACAATATCAGCAATTGATCAAAATGCAGCCCTTCCTCATTACCGTGTTACTGAAGAAGGAAAATCATCTTTCTCAGATAATAATATTTATCTTATTGACTCAGGAGGGCAATATTTTGATGGAACAACCGATATAACAAGAACTATAATTTTAGGTGAAGCAACAACAGAACAAAAAGATAGATTTACGAGAGTTCTTAAAGGTCATATTGCATTATCAAATCATATTTTTGAAAAGGGAACAAAAGGAACTGATATTGATTATCTAGCAAGAAAGAGTCTACAAGAAATTAATTTAGATTATGATCATGGTACCGGTCACGGTATAGGAAGTTTTTTGAGTGTCCATGAAGCCCCACAACGTATTGCAAAAAAATCAATGTTTGATAGCGTTGAGTTGCTTCCAGGAATGATTTTATCCAATGAACCTGGATACTATAAAGAAAATGAATATGGTATAAGAACAGAAAATTTAGTCGTGATAAAAGAAAATAATGATAAGAAATTATATTTTGAAAACATCTCGTGGTGTCCAATAGATTTGGATCTCATTGAGAGTAGAATGCTTAATCAAATTGAAAGACATTGGCTAAATAAATATCATGGTAAGGTGTATGAAACATTGCACACGCACCTTGATAATCAAGAAAGAGATTGGCTTAAAAAGGTAACTTCTGAAGTTTAGTTAAAGCCGCCAATTATGCGGCTTTCTTATTGATATCAAATTCAGTTCTTAGGAGATGCTTATCTAATTCAATTTTCCATTCTTTTCCGTATTCAGATTTGAAATATTTAACTAAATCCTCATCATTATTGTAGTTTTTGTCGCTTAAATCCTCGTAAACCTTGTTAAAAAAGTTAAAAACATTAATCATTATTCATTCCTTTCAATTATAAAATAGTAATTATTCTATGCAATCAAAGTATAAAAATATGAATTTTAATATGCAAAAATTGCATATATAAATATTTTAAAAATTTAAATGTACCTAAATTATTTAATAATAATTAAAATTAATTGTTCCTGATTGACTTTGTACATTAATACTTCATAGATTTTATAATATTATAACTTTCAATGATAATAATTTTAACACAATGTTTTCCATCTAGAGTAGGGGGAATTGAAACATTGATGTATGATATAGCATTAAATTTAAGTCATAAACACGATGTAAAGGTTTTAGCTGACCAACAAAACAGTGCTAAAGATTTAGAATTTGATAAAAACAATAAAAATTTTTCAATATTAAGATTTAAGGGTTTAAAATTTTTAAGAAAAAGAAATAAATTTAATCAACTTAAAAATATTTGTTCTTCAAATAATATTGAAGCAGTCATCACTGATAGCTGGAAAAGTCTTGAGTTACCAATTAATTTTTTAAAAGAAAAAAAAATTCCAATTATTAGTCTTGTTCATGGAAACGAAATAATAATCAAAAACGATAATCATCATAAACGAATAAAGAAAGTTTTAGAATTAGCAAACGCATTAGTGGTCAATTCATCATATACTAAAAACTTACTTTCAAAAATAAGTGAAAACTTTAAAAAAATTGAGGTTATCTATCCAGGTGTAAAATCTACTAAGAATATTATAGAACAAGCAATAGATTTAGATGATAGTTATCCAACATTGCTTACTCTTGCCAGACTAGAAAAAAGGAAAGGACATTCGTATATTCTTAAATCTATTTTTAATTTAAAAAAAATTTATCCAGATATTCAATATATAATTGCTGGTGAAGGTGATCAGTTAGAGAATATAAAGAAAGAAATAAAAAATTATAATCTAGAATCAAATGTGAAGTTAGTTGGAACAATAAATGAAAATCAAAAAAAATTCATTTTTTCTAAGACTGATATTATGATCATGCCGACAATAGATGAAACTCATGCAAATTCTATTGAAGGTTTTGGAATCGCCTACATTGAAGCAGCACAATATGGAATTCCTTCAATTGCCTCAAATGTTGGAGGCACTCCTGAAGCTGTATTGCATAATAAAACAGGTTTAATTATTAATAATTTTAATGAATTAGATGAATCAATTAAGAATTTAGTTGAAAACAAACAAAATAGAATTGAATTAGGACAAAATGCAAAAAATAGAGCAGAAAATGAATTAATCTGGGAAAAACAAGTAGTAAAATACAATAAGTTAATAGATGATATTCAATGACTATTT
The DNA here is from genome assembly GCA_902615745.1 of uncultured Alphaproteobacteria bacterium. Lineage (GTDB taxonomy): Bacteria > Pseudomonadota > Alphaproteobacteria > HIMB59 > CACPNW01. Next base: position 77,134 of record CACMQB010000004.1, read on the forward strand.
TATTTCATAACACAACTTTTGATAAAATTGATGTTTGGAAAAAAACAATAAAAAAATATTTTAAAAATGAAAAAATAATTTCTATAAAAGATTATAAAAATTTTCATGATGTAAATTGTGCAATTATTTGGAATCTATCAGATAATGTTCTTTCAAGACTAAAAAATCTACAAGTTATTTTCTCTATGGGAGCTGGAGTAGATCACATTCTAAAACTTAAAAATTATAATAAAAAAATTCCCATAATCAGAATAAAAGATGAAGAAATGGGGGAAAGAATTGCCAATTATTCTTTAGCTCAAATACTAAATTATCAATTAAATTTTAAAATTTTTCAAAATTCTCAAATCAAACAATACTGGTCTGGAGAAAGGACACCAATTGATAATAAAAATTTAACAGTAGGTATTTTAGGTCTAGGCTTTCTTGGAAATCATATTGCAAAATTACTAAATAAATTAAATTATAATGTGATTGCATATAAAAAAAATCGAGCAAAAGTAAAAAATGTAAAAATATATACGGGTAAAAATATTATAAGTTTTATCAAAAGCTCTGATGTTATTATTTCTATTCTACCATCAACACCTCAAACAAATAACATAATAGATAAAAAGTTTTTAAAGAATATGAAAAAAAATTCTTGTTTAATAAATATAGGCAGAGGAAATGCAATTGAAGAGAAAGATCTTCTAAATCATTTAAAGAAAAACAAAAATTTTTATGCTTATTTAGATGTCTTTAAAGATGAACCTTTAAAATCAAGTAGTCAATTTTGGAAACTACCAAATGTAACTATTACTCCACACGTTGCAGGTGTAACAGCTATAGAGCCATCTGTTAAATATATGTACTCCAATTATAAAAAACTAAGAAAAAATAAAAATATAAAATCAGATGTTAATCCATCTGATGGATATTAATTAACATCAAAATAATTTTCTAAAATTCTAAAATAAATATTTTCTAATTTAATAATATCTTCAACAAAAACAAATTCATCTACTTTATGAAGAGTTTGATTTCTAAGACCTAACTCTACTACTTCACAATAGTTCTTTATATATCTTGCATCAGAAGTACCACCATCGGTTGCTTGCTCTGGCGGACTATTTCTGCTTGTGACATCAGAAATTGACTTTGAAATAATATTATATAAATCACCGGCTTTATTCAAAAATGACTCAGCTGTTGCATCATAAGTATAAGTGCAACTAGCGTTCTCCAGTTTAGAGAAAATCTTTTCTATTTTATTATCAATCCATTTTATAAGTGAGTCAGATGAGTGCATATCATTAAATCTAATATTAACTGTTGCTCTAGCTAATTCTGGAATTACGTTTTGAACAGGATTGCCAATATCAATAGTAGCTATTTGAACTGATGTTGGTAAAAAATTTTCATTACCTTCATCTAGCGGTTCTTCTAATATACTATTTAATAAATTCACTAAGTGATGTGAAGAATTTTCAGCTAAATGAGAATTCGCTGTATGTCCTTGAATACCTTTTACCTGAAAAAAGAAACTAATTGATCCTCTTCTTCCAATTTTTACTTTATCGCCGACCTCATTTTTAGAAGTTGGTTCACCAACAAGACAATGATCAAATTTATAATTTTGTTTACTTGCCCATTCTAGAATTCTTGGTGTGCCATTTACAGAATCTCTTTCTTCATCTCCTGTAATAATAAATGAAATCTTACCTGGAATATTTTTATATTTATCTACAAATCTTTTAGCGGCACTGATGAAACAAGCAACACTGCTTTTCATATCTTCACTACCTCTTCCATAAAGTTTACCATCGTTTATTCTTGCTGAAAAAGGAGGATATTTCCAAGATCTTTCATTTCCTACTGGAACTACATCTGTGTGACCAGCATAAGCAAAATGCTTTCCTTCATTTCCTATCGTTGCAAATAAATTTTTTACTTCATAAGAATTGTTTCCAGAGAAAGTTAATGGATGACAGTCACATCCTATGGCACTTAGATGATTTTCAACGACTGTTAAAGCGCCCTCATCTTTTGGAGTTATACTTGCACATTTTACTAAGAATTGTGTAAGAGTAACTGGATCAAAATTAATTTCTGACATTAATCTCTTAAAAGATCATTGATTGATGTTTTGCTTCTAGTTTTTTCATCAACTCTTTTAACAATAACTGCACAGTATAAAGAAGGATTAATATCCCCTTCTTTTTTTCCTGGTAATGTACCTGGTACCACAACTGAATACGCTGGAACTTTTCCCATATGAATTTCTCCAGTTGATCGATCGACTATTTTTGTAGATGCTCCAATAAATACACCCATTGATAAAACCGCACCTTCACCAACAATAACACCTTCAGCCACTTCACTTCTAGCTCCAATAAAACAATTGTCTTCAATAATTACTGGATTTGCTTGGAGAGGTTCAAGTACACCGCCAATACCAGCGCCTCCAGAAATATGACAGTTTTTACCTATTTGCGCACACGATCCAACTGTTGCCCAAGTATCAATCATTGTTCCTTCATCAACATATGCACCAAGATTTACAAAAGAAGGCATTAAAACAACACCTTTAGCAATAAATGCAGATTTTCTTACAACTGCGTCTGGTACATATCGAAATCCTGCTTTTAGATGATCATCTTTAGTCCAATTTGCAGTTTTACTTTCTACTTTGTCAAACCAAGTGGCATGCGATGCTTTAATTATTTCATTATCATTTAATCTGAAACTTAAAAGAATTGCCTTTTTAATCCATTGATTAACTTGCCATTCATTATTAATTTTTTCACAAACCCTTAAGCTTCCACTATCAAGTTTGTTTAAAGTTTCATCTACTGCATTTCTAATATCACCTGCAGTATTGACATTAATATTATCTCTGTCCTCAAAGGCATCATTTATAATTTTTTCGAGATCACTCATATTTTACCCTCATTTACATCTTTTAAAAATAAACTCAAATCTCTTGTTTGAAAATCTAAATATTCTTTAGATGCTTCAATATCATCGGAAAAATTCTCATAACCAGCATCAACCCAGACAGGTGTAAAACCAACTTTTTTTGCTGGAACTAAATTTTTAGCGATATCATCAAACATTGCTGATTTATTTGGCTCGATGTTAAATAAGTCGATAATTTTTTCATAGGGAGAAATTTCTGGCTTAGGAATATAATCAGCCATTTTAATATCATATATTTCATCAAAAAAATTTGTTAGATTTATTTTTTCTAATACATCTAAGACATGTTGCTTATTTGCATTTGTATAAATAATTTTTCTTCCCTCAAGTTTATATAATTCATCATTAAGATTTTGATTTGGACCAACAATTGAGTAATCTAACTTATGAACTTCTTCTAAAAAATAATCAGGATCTACGCCATGATTATCCATCATACCTCTTAGAGTTGTGCCATGTTGCTTGTAATATTTTGCTTGTAGTTTTTTTGCTTCAGCTAACTCCATATTTAAATTTTTAGCTACAAATTCACCCATTAATTTATGTACTTGTTGAAAAATTCCACTGTCTGCAGAGTAAAGTGTGTTGTCTAGATCAAATATCCAGGTATTGATGTTATCTTTAAAGCTCATTTAATTACTTGTTATTTGTGTACCAATTCCATGTTCAGTGAATAACTCTAATATTACTGAATGAGGAATTCTTCCATCTAAAATAGTAGATTTTTTAACACCTTTTTTCATTGCATCAATACATGTATTAATTTTCGGCTTCATACCTCCAGAAATATATTCTTTATTAGCAATACTTTTAGCTTCTTCTAAAGTTATTGATGAGATTAATTTTTCATCTTTGTCTAAAATTCCAGGTACATCAGTTAGTAATAGTAATTTACTTGCCTGTAACTCACCTGCTATAAAACCCGCAACAGTGTCAGCATTAATATTATATGTAAAATTATTTTCATCCTTACCTAAAGGAGATATGACAGGTATTTGACCATTTTTTATAAAGCTAGTTAGCATATCTTTGTTTAATTTTTTTGGTTGTCCTACAAAACCAATATCAACTATTTTTTCAATATTTGAATCACTATCTTTGATTTCCACGTTCAATTTAGTTGCAGTGACTAAGTTATCATTACCAGATACTCCTATCGCTTTTCCACCAGAGGCACTTATAGATTCTACTATTTCTGAATTGATATCCTTAGATAATACTTCTTCAACTACCTTAATTGTTTCTTTATCAGTAACTCGTAATCCTTCAACAAATTGTGTTGATATATTTTTTGATTTAAGTCTCTCGCCAATTTGAGGCCCTCCCCCATGAATAATAATTGGTGACACACCTACTTCTTTTAATAATCCAATATCTCTTGAAAAACTCTCAGAAAGTTTTTTATCTCCCATTGCATGTCCACCGTATTTTATTACAATGGTATCACCACTATGTTCTCGAATGTATGGAAGAGCTTCAACTAAGGTTGAGGCTTTATGTATAAAATAAGCTTGATCACTCTCTGATAAAAAATCAAATTTCATATTTATTGTGATAACCCGTATATAGATCTTTGAATCTCTGTAATACCATTATTTTTTTTGGTCTCAGATTGATATATTTTCGTAAATGATTTTTTATAATTTTGCATTAAACTTAAAATTGATTTTTTTTGATATTCTAAATGTTTATTAGATATTTTATCTATTTTAGTTAAAATTATGGAAAATTTTCTTGAGCAATCACTTAATAAATCCAACATATCAATATCAGAATTTTTGATACCAACTTTTGAGTCAATTAGTAAAAAAACATGATCAAGTGTATCTCTATTTTCTATATATTCTTCAATCAAGGTCATTAAGTTTTCTCGTACAACTTTTGATACTTTGGCAAAACCATAACCTGGCAAATCAATCATATTTATTTTTTCACTAATTAAAAAAATATTTATAGCCTGAGTTCTTCCTGGAGTTTTACTGGTTTTGGCTAGTTTTTTTGTTTTAGTTAATGAATTTATTAAACTAGATTTTCCAACATTAGATCTGCCTATAAAACAACATTCTTTTTTTATATCTGAATAAGGAATGTCTTTAAATGACTGAAAGGAACCTAAAAACTTATTATTATTAAAAAAGTTATTTAAATTTTTATTTAAGCTAGCCATTTTTGGCTAAAATTCTTCTTTGAATATACCATTGCTGCGCAATTGATAAAATATTGTTTACTGACCAATATAAAACTAAACCAGCTGCAAAACCAGCTAGTACAAAAGTAAACACAAATGGAAGTAATGCAAAAATTCTAGCCTGTGTTGGATCAGCGGGAGCAGGATTTAGTTTTTGTTGTAACCACATAGTGAAGCCCATAATGATAGGAAGAATACCAATATCAATTATTGACAGTATAGGCGGCACATCCCAAGGAACTAATCCAAATATTGTCATTAAGCCTAATGGGTCTGGTGCAGATAGATCATGAATCCATCCATAAAAAGGAGCGTGATACATCTCTATCGTAACAAACAACACTTTATACAAAGAGAAGAAAATTGGTATTTGTACTAAAATTGGTAGACAACCCGCAACAGGATTAGCACCTTCTCTTTTATACAATGCCATTAGTTCTTGCTGCATTTTTTGTCTGTCATTTGGATATGTTTCTTTTAATCTTTGCATATCAGGCTGAAGTTTTTTCATCTTTGCCATAGATTTAAAAGATGCCTGCGCTAGCGGAAATAAAATTAAACGCATTAAAATGGTAAAGGCAATTATTGCCAAACCAAAATTACCAGCATAACCAAAAAACCAATTAATGGCATATGAAACAGGTTTAGTTAAAAAGCTAAACCAACCCCAGTCAATTGCATCAGTAAATCTTGGTATAGCGAGATTTTCGTCATACGCACTTAAGACATTTAATTTTTTTGCACCCACAAATAATTTTCCGCCGTAAGATATATTGTCACCTGAGTTAATTTTATATATCTGACCAACATAACCTGCCCTATAGCTATCACGTCCATTGTTACCATATCTATAATTGACGTTAATGGATTGGTCAGCATCAGGAATTAAAGCAGACATCCAATATTTGTCTGTAAAACCTAACCAACCTCCTTGTGTTTTATTATCGCAAAACTCTTTTTTTGTTTGCATTGATGAATTACAATCATCGGCAATATCATCATAATTTTTTTCCAATAATTCGTCGTTTATTAAACTAATTAAACCCTCGTGAAGTATAAAAAAATTAATTGTATCTGGTGTGTTTATTCTTTTGATTAATCTATATGGAAAAACTTCAATATCTTCACCACTGTTGTTTTCTATTTCTTGTGTAATTGTAAACATGTACTCATCATCAACTTGATAGTTGATTTTGAAGGTTATGTTTTTATTATTTGTCCAACTAAGTGTAACAGGGCTTGAGGGGCTTAGAGTGGTAGAGTTAGTTTTCCAATTTGTTTCTAAATTAGGTAATTTAATGTTAGAATTTTTTAGCTCTTTCCAACCTGTTTCAATATAATATGGATTAGCAGTCCCATCTGGTAACAAAAGCTGGATATTATTCGAATTAGGTTCTAAGCTAGTTTTATATTTTGATAATATAAGATCATCTAAAATTGCTCCTTTTAGATTTATAGAACCTTTAATAGATGCATTTTCAAAAATAACTCTGTCGGTTTGAATTAAAGCTTCATCTCTACTTTGTATTTCTGAAACAGCTTGGCTGCTTTGTCCATCAATGGATGTTGCAGGCTCTAATACTTCATCTTCTTCAAAGGATGTTGTTTGAATTGGTTGAGTTGGAAATAATAATTGAAAAAAAATAATTATCGCAATTGAAATTCCAATAGCCAAATATAAATTTCTTTGTTCGTTCATTTATTTAACTCTGATTTTTTTGGTACTGGGTCAAATCCGTGTGAACCCCAAGGATGACATTTTGAAATTCTTTTTACCGATAAAATTGATCCTCTAAATAACCCATGTTCCTTTAATGCTTTAATAGAATACTCAGAACAGGTTGGTAAATAACGACAATTCTGCCCAAGTATTGGGGAAATCAAAAACTGGTAAAATCTAATTATTATGATTAAAGGTAATGAAATATATTTACTAACCATTTATCTTTCCTTTAAGTTCTAATAAAAGTTTATCAAATTTCTCTTCGAGCAATGATGTTTTAGCTATTAACACATAATATGAATTAATTTTACCATTAATAATAATTTTTCTAGCCAATTCCCTCATTATTCTCTTTGCTCTATTTCTTTTTACTGCGTTGCCGATTTTTTTTGAAGCTGTGTATCCTACCCCTATAGAATTTTCTAGATCTTGATTGTGTAAAATTTGGATATTCATATTCTTACCTTTTATAAATTCTCCCTGCTTTCGTATCATAACGAAAGTCGATCTTTTCTTAATTGTAAATAATGTTTGGGCCATTTGGCCTTTTTAAGCGCTTAATTGAGCTCTTCCCTTTGCACGTCTTCTATTAATGATTTGACGACCTGCTTTAGTAGCCATTCTAGCCCTAAAACCGTGTCTTCTTTTTCTAATTACTCTACTAGGTTGGTAAGTGCGTTTCATAATAAATCTCTGGGCCTAATACGAATTCATTATATATAAGTCAAATATTTACTTATGTAATCGATGAAAATTTTCAGAAAAGCTAGTGAATTAGAGCCAAATTTAGTTTCAATCAAAGACAAGGGCCAATCTATTGGTTTAGTTTTAACAATGGGAAACTTACACGATGGACACTTATCTCTCATTAGAGAAGCAAAATTACATAACGAATTTGTGATCTGTTCAATATTTATTAATCCTACTCAATTTAACAATGAAAATGATTTCAATTCTTATCCAAAGACAATTGATAAAGATATTTCTAAATTAGAAAATATTGGTTGTAATTTACTCTTCTTACCTGAAGTTCAAGAGATATACCCTAAAGGATTGGCAAAGAAAAAAATTGTAAACAATTTTAGAAATATTTTATGTGATAAATTTCGACCTGGTCATTTTGATGGAGTTACTACTGTTGTGGATCTTTTTTTTACTATGATTAAACCAACGAATAGTTATTTTGGTGAGAAGGATTTTCAGCAAGTAAAAATAATACAAGATTTAGTAAAAATTAATCATCACAATATTAAAATAATTCAATGTCCATCTGTACGAGATAAAATGGGTATGAGTTTATCTTCAAGGAACTCTAAATTTTCTAATGATCAATTAAAAATTTTCAATATATTAGGAAATAAAATTAAAGAATATATTAATCTATTAACACAAAATAAAATTAATAATTTAGATCAATTAAAAATAGAGCTACTTCAAAATAATATAAATAAAATTGACTATTTAGAGATAAGAAATGAAAATAATTTAGAAATAACAAAAAATTATTCTAAAGCTAGATTATTTATTGCTTTATATATTGGTGATATAAGAATTATTGACAATTTTAAGTTATATTAAGGTATTAGCCAATTATATTCTGGTTCATTATTTTTAAATGTTAATTTTAATCTACGATGACCTGAAATTTCTAAATAAAGCCAATCAATTTCATTAATTTTATTTTCAACTACTGTAAAATTTTTATATCCTTTTTCACTTTCTTCATGACTTGGCTCCTTGCCGGTTAAGTGTTTAGGGATACCATCTTCTGGAAACTCAGTGATTGAACTTGGATCTTTTGATGTTAAGTAACATTTTCTACTAAACAATCTTGTTTTGCCCCACATTTCTTTAGCTTTATCATTTTGATTATTAACTAAAGACGTAGTTTTGATTCGCATTTGAATTTTTAATTTATGATCATAAAAAACAAAATAAGAACTACTATTTTTTTTTAAATTAAGTACTTTGGGAGATCTAAAGTCTGTGTGAAAATTTAGTGTCATGCTACTGGGATCAAATTTTCTTAAGACTACAACTCTAGAATCTATTCCACCTCCACTATCAATATTACTAAAGACTGGTGTATGAAATGCGTGTTTTCTATCTTTAACTCCTCTAGTTAAATTTTTCTTTATATCCTCAAATATTTCTGCAGTATTTTCTTTTGAAGAAGTCGACATTGTTATTGTAATATAAATTGTTTTGAAGAAATAGCTAGATAATGGAAATAAATAAAATTACGAATTTATTAAATCTGGAGCATGTTAAGTTTTTAATATCTATCTTTAAAGAAAATAATATTGAAATTCGATTAGTAGGAGGATGTATACGAGATGCTCTTCTTGAAAGAGAAATCAAAGATATTGATACAGCAACAACATTAAAGCCTCAGCATGTTTTGTCATTACTAAAAGACAACAATATTGAATATGATGATTTTGCTATTCAATATGGATCTATAATTGCTTATCCTCATAATCGAAAAATACAAATTACAACTTTACGTGAAGATGTTAATCAAATGGGAAGACATACAAATGTAATTTACACTGACAGCTGGATAAAAGATTCAGCCAGAAGAGATTTTACTTTCAATGCTTTATATGTTGGAAACAACAATAAACTACATGATTATTACAATGGCCAATCAGATTTAAATGAAAGCAAAATTTGTTTTATTGGTGAAATAGAGGATAGAATAAAAGAAGATTACTTAAGAATCTATCGATACTTTAGATTTAGAGGTTTATTTAATTTACCTAAAACATCTTTAAGTGATCAAAAAATTGTAGAAAAATATATTCATGAATCTTTGGCAGTGTTGACCAACGATGTAATAAGGCAAGAAATATTAAAAATGTTTAATATGTCTTTTCCTTTAAATTGTTTTTACATATCTCATCAAACGTTACAAAAATTTAAATGGGTTGAAATAGTACGAGAGCATTTCATACGAACAAAATATGATCTTGGATTAAATAAATGTCTGAATAAGATTGATAATTTAATAAATTAGTTTTTTAGTTTACAATTTTCGCACAAACCAAATATTTCTAAATTATGTTTTTTATAATTGAAGTTTTTTTTTCCTGCTTGTTTTGAAAAATAAGAAATCAAATTATTTCCAGTTAGCTCAGTAACACTATCACAGTTTTCACATATCAAAAAAGATGTAGAAGTTTTTGCATTACAGCCTTCATGCTTACAAGCAACATATGAATTTCTACTTTCAATTTTATGTACTTTACCAATTTCTATAAGCTTGTCTAAAGCCCTATAAACTTGAAGAGGAGATTTAATTCCTTTTTTTTGAATATCAAAAAGGATTGTATATGCCTTAAGAGGTTCTGATGCGCTTTCTAAAATATCAAGAACTGTTTTTTGATTTTTAGTTAAATTTAAAGTTCCTAAAGACATATTCTAGATTATCAAATTGCTATCGTTTTTGCAACTGACCCTTAATTTCAAGAGGAACCAATGAAATAATGAAAAGTATTAAAGCCACCACTATTATTGAAGGCCCTGAAGAAGTATTTATTTCTAAAGAAGCAAATAATCCAACTACTACTGATAAAATACCTGATAAGATTGCGATAACAATCATTTGTCTAGGACTGTTGCTAATGTTTCTGGCAATAGCCGCAGGAATTAAAAGTAAACCTGTAATTAATAGTGCTCCAATCATTTTAATAGACAAAGCAATTACTCCTGCCAATAAAAGGGTAAATATAAAATTAGAAACTTCCGGCCGCATACCTTCAGCAGCTGACAAATCATAATTTACAGTTGCTGAAAATAAAGATTTCCAAATAAAATATAATATAATTAATATTATGCTTCCACCTATCCAAACTAAACCAATGTCTGCAGTTGTTACTGCAAGAATATCGCCAAATAATAATCCCATGAGATCAAATCGGATGTACGATAAAAAACCAATCAATACTAAACCGATGGCAAGTGTTGAGTGAGCAAGAAGTCCAAGTAAAGAATCGCCAGCTAGTTTTGTTCTTTTTTGTAAGCTCACAAGAAGTAAAGCAACAACAGCTGATATTACAAACACAGAAAAAGCAATATTTAAACTAAATGAGTATGCTAATGTTACTCCTAAAAGGGCTGAGTGAGATAAGGTGTCACCAAAATATGATAACCTCCTCCAGATAACTAAACATCCAAGTGGTCCAGCAACAATAGCTACACCAACCCCTGCAACAAGTGCACGAATAAAAAAATCATCAAACATTAATTTTCAATACTCCCATCTGTCTGATGTGAATGATCATGTTCATGTTGATAGAGGGATAAGGTAGCAGCATTATGTTCTCCAAATAATTCTATATAGGAAGAATTTTTTACTATTGATTTAGGTGGTCCAGAACAACAAATGTGACCATTTAAACAAATTACATGATCTGTTGCAGACATAACAAAATGGAGATCATGAGATATAAGAAGGATCCCACAATTTAATTTGGTACAAATTTCTTTTATAAGATTATATAGAGCTATTTCTCCATTAAAATCTACTCCCTGCACAGGTTCATCTAAAACAAGAAGATCTGGTTTTTTAGCAATTGCTCTTGCGATTAAAACTCTCTGAAATTCTCCACCAGACAAGTTATGAATCTCATTGTATATTAAATGCTGAACCCCTGTTAATTCTAGAGCTTCAATAATTTCATCTTTATTAATGTGACTTGTTAGATTCATAAAATCTACAACTCGAAGGGGCATAGTCCAATCAATACTAATTTTTTGAGGAACATATGCCATTTTTGTTGAATAATTTTCAATTGAACCTTCGTCTGATATAAGAATATTAAGTGCCATTTTAGCGGTAGTTGTTTTTCCTGAACCATTTGGGCCGATCAAGGTTACAATTTTACCTTTATAAATTTCAAGAGAGATACCTTTTACAATCCATTTTGAAGATTTTTGAACACCACAATTTTTTAATCTTACCAATAAATTATTATTTTCATTCATTTTTATATTTACAATTCAAAATGTAATATTATAACATTACGTTTATTAACAGACTTAATTAATAATAGGAACATTTTTTATGAGACAAAACAACTTTTTTTTGATGCTTTTGAAAGTATTTTTCTTTTCTTCAATTTTAGTTGCAACTTCAGTCGTAAAAGCAGAATTAAAAGTTGTAACTACAATTAAACCACTTCATTCACTAATTGCGAATGTAATGGATGGTGTAGGTGAACCAGCACTTTTAATTGAAGGAAGTACTTCTCCCCATAGCTTTACATTAAAACCCTCTCATGCCAAACTTTTAGAAGAAGCAGATATCATATTCTGGGTTGGTGAAAGTATAGAAACGTTCATGGAGAGACCTCTTGAGTCAATTGTCAAAAATGCAGAAGTTGTAGAGTTCATGGAAGTTGAAAGTATTAATAAATTGAAGTTTAGAGAAGAATCGATTTTTGAAGATCACGACGAACATGATGATCATGATGACCATGATGACCATGATGATCATGATGACCATGATGACCATGATGACCATGACGAACATGACGAACATGACGAACATGATGAACATGATGACCATGACGAACATGATGAACATGATGACCATGATGAACATGATGACCATGACGAACATGATGAACATGATGATCACAGTGGACACGACGATCACGGTCATGCCCATGGTGAATTCGATTCTCATATTTGGCTAGATCCAATGAATGCTAAAGAAATGGTTCATGAAATTGCTCATGAGTTAGGTGATTTAGATCCAGCAAATAAAAATAAATATGAAGCTAATGCACAAGCTACAATTCAAGCACTAGATCAATTAATTAACGATATTGAAAAAGGAATAAATAAAGATGCAAAGTTTGTTGTCTTCCATGATGCTTACCAATACTTTGAAGAAAGATTTGAAACTAGAGCTGCTGGAGCGCTTACTTTGAATACGGATGTTTTACCCGGTGCTAAACAGATTGCTGATATTCAAGATGTAATTAAGGATAGAGGAATTAAATGTATCTTTTCTGAACCACAGTTCAATCCAAAGATAATTTCAACCATATCTGAAGACATGAATATCAAAACAGGAGTTTTTGATCCTCTAGGTGCTAATATTGACTCAAATAAAGATCTGTATTTTAAGTTAATACAAAACTTAGGAGATGAACTTAAAGCTTGTTAGAAATATATTTTAAATATTAAATTTAAATTGAGGGTTTTAACTAACAGCACCCTCCACCTTCACAAGTACAGCAACAGCTACAACTGCAACCACACTTTGGTGGGTTAGGATTTTGATTTTTCATAATGATACCTATATCTATATATGAATAATTTTTAAACAAATTTATGAGAAAAATAATAGAAATTAAAGAGTGTATGAAGACTTTCGAGGGTGACGGAATACCTGTAACTAGAGCTTTCCCTGTCCCCGGAATGAGAGAAAATGATCCATTTCTTCTTTTTGATCATTTCGGCCCAATTAATTATGAACCAGGAGGTGCAACTGGTGTACCAGCACATCCTCATTGTGGATTTGAGGCAATTACTTATATGCTTGGTGGTGAAGTAGAGCATAGAGACTCATTTGGAGGACAAGCAGAAATTGAAACCGGTGATGTACAATGGATGACAACTGGATCAGGTTTAATTCACTCTGAATTAGTAACAGAAAAATTTAAGAGGAGTGGAGGTGTTATGCAAGGATTACAAATTTGGGTAAACCTTCCAAAAAAAAATAAAAAAGTTAAACCTTGGTATCAACATATTAAAAGAATCACTATTCCAACAGTATCTGAAAATGCAAATATAGAAATTAAAGTTCTTGTGGGTGAAATAAATGGAACCAAATCCAAAGTTCAAACATATTCACCTGTATCAATATTTGATATTCAATTTTCAAAACCAGATATGACAAAGTTTAATGTTGATAAAGAACAAAATCTTATGATCTATATTATCGATGGTCAATTACAATTTAATGAGGAAGATAAAATCGCTAATAAAGGTGATATGATTTACTTTGATCAGTCAAGTGATGAGATTCAACTCACGTCAATATCAGAAAAAGGATCCTACCTAGTTTTAGCAGGTAAGCCACTTAAAGAACCTGTAGCACGTTATGGTCCTTTTGTGGCAAATTCTGAAGGAGAAATCAAGCAAGCAATGATGGACTATCAAGAAGGAAAGATGGGAAGCTTAGCTTAAGTTAATTGACGTAACATTTCACCAGCTACAATAGCAACTGAACTACTAAGATTAATCGATCTAGGCCCCCTTATCATTGGTATTGTTAATCTTTCATCGACAGAGCTATGAACAAAATCGGGCGCTCCCGCACTTTCTCTGCCAAATAAAATAATATCATTTGATTGAAATTTATAATCGAAATAACTTTTTTTACTTTTTGTTGTTAGAAGAACGAGTCGATATGAATTATCTTTTGACCACTCATAAAATTTTTCCCAACTTAAATGTTTTTTTAATTCAAGATAATCATAGTAATCCATTGATGCTCTTTTTAATCTCTTATCATCAATCACAAAGCCAGCTGGCTCTATTATATCTACCGGTATTCCAAGACAGGCGCCTAGTCTAAAAATGTTTCCTGCATTCTGTGGTATGTCGGGTTCAAATAGAGCAATTCTCATGTTTTTTTACTATATTATTTTATTACTTGCGTCACGCTGGCACATATTTAAAAAGTATTTTTTTGAGTAATTAAGATATAAGAAATTCACAATAAATGGCTAAAAAACCCAAAAATAAGAGAAGAGATTTCCTACAACTTAGCACCGTAACGCTTGGTGCTGTTGGAACAGCTGCTTTTATATGGCCTTTTCTAAAAAGTATGAGTCCAGCAGAAGACACATTAGCTGCAGGATCAACCGAAGTAGATATTAGTGCTATTGAAGAAGGTCAAAGTATAACAATAAAGTGGCGTGGAAAACCTGTGTTCATTAAAAAAAGAACAAAAGATGAGATTAATGCAGCTAAAATGGTTCAAGCTTCTGACTTAAGAGATCCACAAGATGATGCAGATAGAGTACAAAAAGAAGAATGGTTAGTTTTAGTGGGAGTATGTACACACTTAGGTTGTGTTCCACTTGGTCAGAAGGTTTCAGATATGAAAGGTGAGTACGATGGTTGGTACTGCCCATGTCATGGTTCACATTACGATACATCAGGTAGGATAAGAAAGGGACCAGCACCAAAAAACTTGGACGTTCCGCCCTATACCTTTTTAAATGATAATACTATAAAGATAGGATAACATGGATAAGAATAGAAAAGTACATCAGTTTAAAAACCCTGTCCTAAATTGGATAGAGTTTCGCTTACCAATTATTTCTTATTTCAAAAAAGAATACGGCGATTATCCGATGCCTAAAAATTGTAATTATTTTTGGAGTTTTGGTGCATTGGCAACAATTACACTTGTTACAATGATAGTAAGCGGAATTTTTCTTGCGATGAATTACACACCACATACTGATATGGCATTTGATAGTGTTGAAAGAATAATGCGAGATGTCAATTACGGTTGGTTAATGCGATATATCCATTCCAATGGTGCAGCCTTTTTCTTCATCATAGTTTACATTCATATAGTAAGAGCAATGTATTTTGGTTCTTACAAATATCCAAGAGAGCTTAATTGGATTTTAGGTGTATTCATATTTTTATTAATGATGGCAACTTCTTTTCTTGGTTACACATTACCGTGGGGACAAATGTCTTATTGGGGAGCTACAGTTATAACAAATTTATTTAGTGCAATTCCATTTATTGGTGAGGGATTAAAGACATGGCTTCTTGGTGATTACAATGTTGGAAATGCTACTTTAAACCGTTTCTTTGCTCTTCATTACGTTTTACCATTTGTTATTTTTGGTGTTGTAGGTTTACATGTTGCTGCAGTTCATGTTCATGGTTCAAATAACCCTGATGGGATTGATATTAAAACTAACAATGACTCAGTGAACTTTTTTCCATATATGTTAATTAAAGATACAGTAGCTATGTGTGCTTTTGGTGTTGCTATTTCTGCTGTAATATTCTTTGGACCAAATCTTATGGCTGAAGTTGATAATTATATTCCAGCAGATCCACTTGTTACTCCAGCTCACATTGTTCCAAACTGGTATCTTGCACCTTTTTATGCAATTTTAAGAGCAGTACCTGATAAATTAGGAGGAGTTCTCCTAATGTTTGGTGCGATAGTAATTCTCTTTGTTCTACCTTGGCTTGATAGATCAAAAGTGAGAAGCTGTAATTATAGACCAATATATAGGTGGTTTATGATGGGCTTTTTTGTTAACTTCTTTGCATTAGGCTACGTTGGTATGCTTCCTGCTGAGGGTTTATATCTTTTAATTGCTAGAGTAGGTTTACTTTACTACTTTGGTTTTTTCTTTATCATTACACCTTTTGTTGGTTGGATAGAGAAGCCAAGTAAGCTACCGCTCAGTATTAGTGATGTTTATGCTAAAAATATAGCTCCTAATATTGGTGGAGGAGAAAAAGGAATTCCTTCACCAGCAATGCAAAAAGATACAAATCTATAATGCGCCTATTACTTATTATTTTTTTATTATTCTCTTCAAATCTTTTTGCTGCAGAAATGAGTACTGAAAAAATGCCAAAACATGATTGGTCTTTTAAAGGTGTAACGGGAACTTTTGATAGAGCTGCAATTCAAAGGGGCTATAAAGTTTATAGAGAAGTATGTGCAGGATGTCATTCAATGAAACTTCTGTATTACAGAGATCTTATTGATATTGGTTTTTCCGAGGCTCAAGTAAAAGTCATTGCTTCTGAATATACTGTATTAGACGGTCCAAATGATGATGGTGAAATGTTTGAAAGACCGGCTAGACCAGCAGACAGATTTGTTAATCCATACGCCAATGATAATGAAGCAAGAGCAAATAACAATGGAGCTTACCCTCCAGATTTGAGTGTAATTACAAAAGCTAGAAAATATGGAGTTGATTATATTTATAACCTTCTTCTAGGTTATGTTGAACCTCCAAAGGGAATGGAGGTCGGTAATGGGATGTGGTACAATAAATGGATGGCTGGAAATCAAATAGCTATGCCAGCACCTATAGCCGATGGAAGTGTAGATTATGATGATGGCACTGATAATAATGCAGAACAGTTATCAGCTGATGTAACACATTTTCTTCACTGGGCTGCTGAACCAGAAATGGAAGAAAGAAAAAATTTAGGAATCAAAGTAATATTATTCTTTATTATTCTTGGAACAATTGTGTACTTAGCAAAAAATAGACTTTGGCGAGACGTTACTTAGACATTAAATAAAAAGTTCATTACATCACCGTCTTTAACGATATAATCTTTACCTTCTTGTCTTAACTTTCCTGAATCTCTACTTCCAGCATCACCATTATTTTTTATATAGTCATCATAAGAGACAGTCTCTGCTCTAATAAATCCTTTTTCAAAATCAGTGTGAATTTTTCCAGCAGCTTGTGGTGCAAGTGTTTCTTTTTTTATTGTCCAAGATCTTGTTTCCTTTGGTCCACATGTAAAATAATTTATCAAACCTAAAAGCTCATATCCTGATTTTATAACCTTATTCAATGTTGTTTGATCTAAATTAAGTTCCATAAGAAATTCAAGTTTTTCTTCCTCATTATCTAATTCCGCTATTTGTGCTTCTATTGATGCAGAGATTAAAACTACAGAATGATTATTTTTTTTGGCAAACTCGATGACTTTTTTTGATAACTCGTTTCCAGTATGAATAGATTCTTCATCTACATTACATATGTACATAGTAGGCTTTAGACTAATTAAGTTAAGACTATTTACAAAGTCAATTTCATTACTAGCAAATTCATCAATTTTTAAGATACTATCATCATCTAGCATTTGTAAGATTTTATTTATTATATCGAATTGATGTTTAGCTTCTTTATCATTTGCTTTTAATTTTTTTTCTAAACTAGTTTTTTTATTATTTAAGCTTTCAAGATCAGCCAATTGTAATTCTAAATTTATTGTTTCAATATCATCTAGTGGATCAATTTTTGATGATACATGAGTAATGTTAGTATCTTCAAAGCATCTAACAACATGTGCTATTGCGTCAACTTCCCTAACATGTCCTAAAAATTTATTTCCTAAACCTTCTCCTTGTGAAGCTCCTTTAACTAATCCTGCAATATCAACAAAATCCATAAAAGAAGGAATTATTTTTTCACTTTTTCCAATGATTGCAAGTTTATCTAATCTATCATCAGGTACTGCAACTCTTCCTATATTTGGTTCTATAGTTGCAAATGGATAATTTGCAGCCTCCGCTTTATTTGTTTGGGTAAGAGCATTGAATAAAGTGGATTTACCAACATTTGGCAATCCAACTATCCCACACTTAAATCCCATAATTAATTTTGCTCACTTATTTTTGTTAAAAATAGAGGAATATCTGAAAATATTAATTCTATATTTTTAACCATTTTATCAATTTTCTTATTTATTATTTCTTCTTCTGATTTTGAAAATTTATTTAAAACATAATTTGAAACTAAATCTTTATGCCCAGGATGATCAATTCCAATACGGATTCTAATATAATTTTCCCCTATAAATTGGTCAATACTTTCCAATCCATTATGACCTCCGTTTCCACCACCTTGTTTTATTTTTACTTTCGATAATTCTAAATCAAGGTCATCATGTATAACAAAAGTATGGTCTAGTTTTATTTTATAAAAATTTACAATTTCTGATACAGCTTTTCCAGATAAATTCATGAATGTAAGAGGTTTTAACACAAAGATTTTTTCATTGTTTATTTGACCTAAATATAATTCTTTTATTTTATCTTCTTTGATTTTATCAAAATTAAAATATGAGATTATATTATCCACTAAATGGAAACCTACATTATGTCTGGTATTTTTATAATTTACGCCTGGGTTCCCAAGTCCACAAATTAAAAACATATAATGAAATATAAAGTAAATTTACTTAGATTCTTTATTTTCTTCTTTATTATCTGAAGATTCTTCCTTCTTTTCCTCTGATTTCTCTTCAGCACCTTCTGCTGCACCTTCTTCAGTTGTCTCTTCAGTTTTAGTTTCAACTTCTACAGTTGGAGGAACTAAAGTAGCTATTACGAAATCTCTATCTGAAATAGTAGGAGAAACTCCCTCAGGTAGTTGAATATTACTAATTTTTACTGCATCACCTATTTCACTTTCAATTAAATCAAATTCTAGTTTGCTAGGTATATTATTTGCATTACATGTTAGTTCAACAAGTCTTCTAACAGTATTTAAAACTCCACCTTTTTTCAAACCAGGACATTTATCTTGATTTAAAAATTCAACAGGAATTTCAACGTTTACTTTTGTATTTTCTTGTACTCTTAAAAAATCAAAATGTATAAGTTGATCACTAACAGGGTGATACTGCAATTGTTTAGGAAGTATTTTTTCTTTCTTTCCATCGACATCAAGATCGATAATTGTTGAATAAAAAGAACCAGTACCCATTAATTTTTTGAGTATTTTATTTTCTAGAGCAATTTTTTTAGGCTCAGTTCCCTTACCATAAATAATACCAGGAACTAATCCCTTCATTAAAAGACTATAATTTGAACCAATATCTTTATTTCTTTCTATCGCTTTAAAATCACTCATAAAATAAAAAAAATTTAATCGAAAAGGGCGGACACTGAAGTATCAGTGTTAATCCTTTTAATCGCATCACCCATTAAAGGAGCAATACTAATATGTCTAATGTTTTTTGTGCTTTTTACCTCTTTAGAAGGCTCTATTGTATCTGTTAATACCAATTCTTTTATGCTTGAATTTTCAATCTTTTTTAGCGCATCTCCAGATAATACACCATGAACAATATAAGAATAAATTTCTTTAGCCCCATTTTTACTCAGAGCTTCAGCAGCATTACATAACGTGCCTGCAGAGTCAGCTATATCATCTAGTAAGATACAAGTTTTATCTTTTACATCTCCGATGATATTCATTACTTCAGACTCACCAGCTTTTTCTCTTCTTTTATCGGCAATTGCCAGTCCAGCCTCTAATCTTTTAGCAAAAGCTCTGGCCCTAACAACACCACCAACATCAGGTGAAGCAACAACTAAATCTTTGTTTCCATTAAATCTTTCTTTAACATCATCGATTATCGGTCTTACAGAAAAAATATTATCTAAAGGAATGTCAAAAAAACCTTGAATTTGACCAGCATGTAAATCCATTGTTAGTACCCTATCAGCACCCGCGGAAGTAATTAAATTTGCTACAAGTTTGGCAGTGATTGGTGTTCTAGGCCCAGTCTTTCTATCTTGTCTTGCATATCCATAATATGGGATGACAGCAGTAATCCTTTTTGCTGATCCCCTCCTTGCAGCATCTATTGTAATTAAAAGTTCCATTAAATGGTCATTAGCCGGATGTGATGTCGATTGAATAATAAACACATCTTCACCTCTAATATTTTCGTTTATTTCCACAAATATTTCTCTATCATTAAAAGTTCTAACAGAGGCATCTGCTAATGGCACATCAATATGTTTAGAAATTTTTTCTGCTAGGGATTTGCTACTATTACAGGCGATTATTTTCATATAATCAAATTAATTACTATATTAGATTAATAATAGATCAACCAAAATTAATCATTAAATGCAATGATATTAAGCATTCTTCCAGTATCTCTAAATTTTTGTGATTCCCTTCGATGGCTAAAAAAAATTTTCTTATTTGAGAAGGTATCTTTGTTAATATTATATATATTTTTAATACCCAATTCCTCGAATTGATAGTTAATCAATCTTCTTAAATTAAATAAATCTTTGTCTTTATTTTTATATTTGAAGAAAATAGAGTATTTTTTATTTTTGCTTATAAACTTACTTTTAAAGTCTTTTGATACTTCAAAGTTTTTAAAGCTCAAACAAGGGCCAATAAGAACCACAATATTGTTTTTAATTATTTTTTGTTTAACAAAATATTCTATAGCTTTAGCAGCTATATTTTTTAATGCCCCTTTCCAACCTGAATGAAGAGCGCAAATATATTTTTTATTTTTATCAAAAATAAAAATTGGACAACAATCTGCAGTTAAAACCCCTAAAGCTATTTGCTTATTATCTGTAATTAACCCATCTCCTGAATATTTTTTTCCTATATTTTTTCTATTAATTTCTACAATCTTATTGGAGTGTATTTGACTAATAAATTTAATTTTTTTTTTAATATTTAAATTATTTAGACAAATATTAATATTTTTATTTACATTTACTTTAGTATCTTTGCGGTTTAAGCTACAGTTTAATGAAAAGTTTTCTTTTTTAGATACTCCACCATTTCTAGTAAAAAAACCAGCTTTAACAAAAGGTTTAATTTTTACATGTGTAAAATAATTTTTAGTAATCATAAATTAGAAACAACAAGACACTTAAATAATTTTCCCATCCTATCACTATTAATTAATCTATCTACTTCATCATTTATTAAATTTTTCTTTAAATTTGAATTTTTATTTAACAATTTTTTCTTACGTTCTAAGATTCCATATTTTATTAAAAAATCTCTTTGTGAAATAAATTCGTTAATTTTTAATTTGTTTTGTTTTGCTATTTCAATTAATTCTTTAAAATTTACATGACTTGAAATGTCCTGTTGGCCTAAATTATCAAATATACTTGTTTTTTTATGATTATATATTGCCTGTAATGTGAAGTTTTTTATTTTTTCATTATATCCATAATCAATTAAAATACATATACCTCTATTTTTTTTTAGATATTTACAAATTTGCTCAAAGTATTTGTTTCTTGGATAAGAAACTTCATAAATTTTTTGTTTTTTATATTTATTTAAATAATCTAATATTTTTTTACTAATTACTCTTTTATTTATAGAATAATATTTACTTTCTTTTTCATTAAATTTTACATATCTTTCAAACCATTGATTATTATTATTTAAAAATTGCCTTACAGGAAAACAGTCAAAAAATTCATTTGAATATATAATTGAAGGTAGTTTAGATCTGAAATTTAAAGTCTTAGACCATCTAATTTTTGATTTTCCAAAATAATTTAAATTTTTTTCTTGTATTTTTCTTAATTCTTTATTTATTTCTATTAAATTCACATGAGCATTTTCAAAAAAATTTGGAAGTATCTTTGCGGTTCTTTCGATATCTTTAAATAAGGTTCCATTACCTGGACCTAATTCAATTAAATTAAATTTTGAGTTAATTTTTTCTTTCCAATTATAAAGTAAATACACACCAATAATTTCTCCAAACATTTGTGAAATCTCTGGAGATGTAATAAAGTCAAATTTTCTTCCTATAGGTTTCTTACTTAAGTAATAACCATTACTTGCGTAAAGTGCCAATTCAATAAATTTATCTAAACGAAAATTTTTTTTATTGTTAAGAAGTTTTATATTGTTAATTTTTGATTTGCCTAACATTTTGAATTATCAATATTCCGAAAATAAAAAAAGGTATACATAGTATTTGACCCATTGAAATAAAATTAAAAAACAATCCTAGGTGCAAATCTGGTTCTCTGATGTATTCTATTAAAAATCTAAATATGGAGTAAAATACTAAAAATAGACCGCTAATTACTCCATAAATTTTGTATTTTTTTATCCTATAAAAATAGATTAATAGTATGAGAAATAAAATAATTCCCTCAAGAATAGCTTCATATATTTGTGAAGGATGTCTTGGTATATTATCTATTGATGGATAAATAACTGATATATAAAAATCGGTTGGTCTACCTATTAGCTCTGTATTAATAAAGTTTGCAATTCTTCCTAAGAATAATCCAATAGGAGCAACAATTGAAACTAAATCAGATAGGTAGAAAAAACTTTTTCCATTAATTTTTGCAAATATTAAGGTACTTATGATTATACCCGTCAACCCACCATGAAATGACATACCTCCATTCCAAATTTCAAATAGGTAAAAAGGATTATTTAAAAATACATTAAATTGATAAAAAATAACATAACCTGTTCGTCCTCCAATAATTACACCTAATACTGCCCAAATAAGAAAGCTATCTATATTTTTATTACTGTATTGATTTCCATAAATTGCATTTAATCTTTTAATAATATAAATTCCTAATAGAAAACCCAAGATATATGCTAAACTGTACCATCTTATCTCAATGAAACCGATAGATAAGATGACAGGATCTATTGATGGTTGAATAAAATTCATTTATCTATATTTAATATTATAGCATGGTTGATAGAAACAAAATACTTTCCGATTTATCAAAATTTGCAGTTGATGCTATGAGCACTTTTTCAGGTGTTAAAGAAGAGATTGAAACAATTGTATCTTTAAGAGTTAACAAAATAATAAAAAAAATGAATCTTGTTAAAAAAGATGAATTTGATGTTCTGAAAAAAATGGTGCAAAAAGTAATAATAGAAAATGAAAAATTAAAAAAAACATCTTCAAGATCACTAAAATCTAAGAAAAAAACAGTTAAAAAGAAAAAAACTCTTAAAAAGAAATCAAAAAGGTAGGAATCCTCAACTAATTCACATTTTTTATAGATTTTGCCTTGCAAAATACGAGTCAAATTTAGTAATCAAGATATAGTACTAATTATGTGTGCCATTACTATATAGTGTATGGAAAATGAGAATATATTGTTGAATCCCATAGATATCATTGAAGATGTTATTCATCAAAAAAAATGGAATTTTAGTAGAGCTGCTGACCATGAATTGGTTGCTGAGATAGCATCCCATTGGTGCGCTTACAGATTATATTTTACATGGTCTGAAAATATTAATGCGCTAAGTTTTTCAATAACTTTTGATATTAAGTTTCCTGAAACTAAACTCAATAAGGCATATGAACTACTAGGACTTATAAATGAGAACTTATGGATTGGGCATTTTGATATAACAAGTAAAAATGGTATACCAGCTTTTAGACATACTTTATTATCAAATAATTCAACAGAAACATTGCACAAAAAATTTGAGGATCTTGTTGATATAGGAATTTATGAATGTGAAAAATTTTATCCAAGTTTTCAGCAGGTTCTCTTTGATGATATCCCTCCTAAAGAAGCTATAAAATTTTCTAATTTTGAGGTTATTGGTAGAGCTTAATTTTTTTTATAAAACTGCTATATTATAAATAGATGAAAAATATCTTATTAATTGGATGTGGTCACATGGGTGGATCTTTAATGTCTGGATGGTCTCAATCTAAGAATTACACCATCAGTGTTATAGATAAAAAAAAATATGCAATTTTAAAAAAAAAAAATAGAAATAAAAAAATAAAATTTTTTAAATCAATTGATGATATCAATAATCAAAATAATCTTGATTATATAATATTTGCAACTCGACCTCTTGAATTAACAAATGTTTTTAAAGAATTAAAAAATGTAAATTTTAACAAAAAATCTATAGCAATAAGTGTAATAGCTGGCAAAAAAACAGAAATTTTTAAAAATAATTTATTAAATATTAACAAAATTGTAAGAGTTATGCCAAACATGCCTGCATTAATAGGAGAGGGTGTTCATTGCATCTATACGAATAAATCTATTAATAAAAAAGAAATTAAAGAAATTGATAAATTATTCTCTTTGAGCGGCAAAACTCTTTTTTTTAATAGTGAAGCTTTTATAGATAAAGCAACCGCTGTATCAGGGAGTGGTCCGGGTTTTATATTTCAATTAATTGATATTATGGAAAAATCTGCAATTAATTTAGGTTTATCAAAAAACACAGCTAAAATTTTAATTAATGAAACTTTTAGAGGTACTATAAATCTATTAAACTCAAATAATATTTCTGCTGAAAAAATGGTTGAAATTGTTGCAACTAGAGGAGGTACAACCGAAGCAGGAATAAAGAAAATGAAAATAAATAAGGTTGATAATATTTTTAATCAAGTTTTTAAGGCAGCATACACAAGAGCAAAACAACAAGGTAATGGTAAGTGAATCAAAATAAAATATCTCTTGCAAAAAAAACTTTACAATATTTAGAGAAAAAAAAATTAAGAGACATAAATCTTAAAAATTTTTTAGCTAATAGTAAAGTGCCAAATATGAATAATAAAATTGATTTAATTTTAAATATTAATGACTTCTTTGATTTTCAATTAAAAAAAAATCTAGTTAATATAGAAAAGTCATCAAAGAGAGATATGTTATTTGAAATTATGATGGCACGTTATGATATATTGAATGAATATAGACCCTCTGTAAAAAATATAATTAATTATTTTATGTCTAGACCTCAAGGAGTATTGAAACTTATTCCTAAATTAATTGAGAGTAAAATTTTAATTGCTACTTTTGCAAATATTAATCCTAGTGGTATTCAGGGTGTTATAAAAATAAAAATTATTTTTGTGCTTTATTATATAACCCTATTTACTTGGCTTAATGATGAAAATGAAAGTTTAGAAAAAACTATGAGTGTCTTAGATAAATATCTAAACAATATTGAAAAATTTGTAAAATTTTCATGAGCTCTCAAAATTTTATACATTACAAAGAGTTTGAAAATGTAGATATAAGAATAGGAACAGTAATTGAAGCTTATGAATATAATGAACTTAAAAAACCATCCATAATTTTGAAAATAGATTTTGGAGAAAAAATTGGTATTAAAAAAACTTCTGCACAATTACAAAAATATTATAAAAGTGATGAATTAATTAATAAGCAAGTTATTGCTGTTGTAAACTTTGAGCCTAAACAAATTGGTAAAATTATTTCAGAAGTATTAGTTCTTGGTGTGCCAGATTTAGAAAACGAACCAGTTTTATTGTCTCCAGATAAACCAGTAAATAATGGGGGTAAATTATTTTAAAATCAAAGAGGAAGTAAAACTTTAAGTTGAAGACCCCCTAGATTTGACTTAGATAATTTAACATCACCTCCGTGTGATCTAATAATATCTCTAGTAATAGTTAATCCTAAACCGCTTTCTCCTTTAAGTTTGTTCCTGGAGGGATCTAAAGTAAAAAATGGTTTAAATACATCTTCATATTTATCTCTTGGTATACCTTCACCATCATCGTTAAATTCAACGACACAGTCTTTTTCATTTGTATAAAGAATTATTTCAATTTGTTTTGCATATCTTTTTGAATTATCAATTATGTTATTGAACGCTCTTTTAAGTTGGATCTGTCTTCCAGAAGTTTGAATAGTATTTTTCTCTTTAATAGTTAACTCAACACCATTTTTTTCAACTGTTTTTACAATATCACCAATTAATTCATTTATTATAATTGTTTCTATTGGTTCAGGTGATTCTGTTTTTACAAAACTAACATAACTATCTAACATTGAAGTCATTTCATTAACATCTACTTCTAGTTCAGATTTTGCTTTCTCATCTTTCATCAATGAAATTTGCAATTTCATCCTTGTTAAAGGAGTTCTAAGATCATGGCTAACACCAGCAAGCATTTCTGTTCTTTGCTTTAAAAATCTTTTAATTCTAGTTCTCATCTGATTGAAAGCATTGGCCGTTTGCCTTATTTCATATGCGCCTGCAGTCTTAATATCTGGAGCATCTAAACCTCTTCCAAATGTCTCAGCAATTATCGCCAGTCTTTTTAAAGGTCTTAATTGTCTACTCATTAAAAAGTAAGACATAAAAAAAAGAATGATAGAAGCAAAAATCATCCAAAGTAAAAAGACAAAGGCAGATTCACTATATAGCCTGTCTTTATCAACATTAATTTCTAAAATATCATTATCAATCTGAATATATATTAAAACACCTTCTTCAAGATTAGACAAATCATAATCAAACTTTTTTTTTAAATTACTTAAGGATTGATTTAATCTATTAGATAATATTCCTGAATTTAAACTAAATTTTGAAGCCAATAATTGTTTATCATTAATAATATTGATTTTCATTTTGAAATCCTGATTAGCTATATTAACTGCATTATCAGTAAGATCATTATTTATTAATTTTACTAGAACATTGATATCTGCAGCCACAGACTCTGTTAATCTTTTAGAAATAATACTCCATGAAGTTTGATAAAAAACGAAAGAAGTAAGTAGAACTATAATAATTATAGGTACAAAGATGATAATTATTGATCTTCCGATTAGTGTAGAAGGTATTATTTTTTTAATCATTAAATTTCATTACAAATTAATTTATATCCTTTACCTCTAATAGTTTTAATAAATTGAGGTTGTTTTGCATTTGTTTCAATTTTTTGTCTTAAACGCGTAACTTGCACATCAACTTTTCTAAGTTCAGTTTCATCAAATTCTTGGTCTGCTAGCTCTTCTCTTAAGACTATATCATTTCTTTTATTAATTAATTTTACAAGTAAATTATTTTCTCCTTCTGTTAAATAAATTAATCTATCATTTTTTTGTAATTTAAAATTAGATGTGTCAAAAGTAAAATCTCCAAAAGAAATCTTAATTTTTTTATTTTTAAGGTTTTCAAATAAATCTAATAAATTTTTAATCCTTAAGAATAATTCTTCTGGTTCAAATGGTTTAGATAAATAATCATCAGCACCAATTTTTAATCCATCAATTTTATCTTTGTCCTCTCCCATTGCTGTAAGCATAATTACGGGCGTATTAGAAAATTGTTTTACATGCTCAATAAGCTCTATACCATCTCCACTTGGCATCATTCTATCAAGAATAATTAAATCAAACAAAATAAGAGACAAAATTTCTTTCGCTTCATTATAATCCTCACTTTGATAAACTTGTAAATTTTTTTCTGTTAAATAATCTTTTAGCAGTTCTCGCAATCTCTTATCATCATCAACAATTAAGATATTTTTATTCATTATTATCTATTTATTTCATCAAACTTTTCTTTATTTTCATCATTGACCATCTCATATAATATTTTTTTAAAACCGTTTATATCCATCTCATTAAATTTTAACAAAACATTGCGTATTTTTTTTATTTGAATCTCAGATAATCTTTGCTCTAATTCTTGACCTTTTTTTGAAAGTATTAATTTTTTAGTACGCTTATCTTCACCAACAGATAATATAATATATTTCTCGTTTACAAGTTGATTCAATACTCTAGACAAACTTTGTTTAGTTATTTTTAATATTGAAAGTAGTTCTTTAATTGTAAGATTTTTTTGTTTTCCAACAAAATATATCACTCGGTGATGTGCTCTACCAAAATTTATTTTTTCCAAAACTTTATCGGGACCTTCTGTAAAATCTCTATAAGAGAAAAATAATAGCTCAATAATCTTTCTAATTTCGCTCTCATTTAAAAAAAGAGGTGTTAACAACTTATTTAGGTCAGCCATATTGACTTAATTATGCATCACTGATAGTCAATTGTCATTAAAAAAAGTAAATAAAGAATATGCTTAAATCATTTGAAAATAGAGATGGATGGATCTGGATGAATGGTAAAATAATTCCATGGCAGGATGCTAATTCCCATATAATCTCGCAAGGTCTTCATTATGCGAGCGCAGTTTTTGAAGGGGAAAGGGCATATAATGGAAAGATTTTTAAATCAGAGGAGCATACAAAAAGGTTTTTTAAATCTGCTGAAATAATTGGAATGGAAATTCCTTTTTCACATGATCAAATTAATAGAGCAAAATACGAACTTATCGATAAAATGAATTATAAAAATTGTTATGTAAGACCACTTGCTTGGAGAGGTGGAGATCAAATGGGGTTATCAACAGGTAAATCAAATATCAATGTAGCTATAGCTGTTTGGGATGACTGGGCAACTTATTTTAAAATTGAAGATCAAAAAGCAGGTTTGAAACTAA
Source organism: uncultured Alphaproteobacteria bacterium (assembly GCA_902615745.1). Taxonomy (GTDB): domain Bacteria; phylum Pseudomonadota; class Alphaproteobacteria; order HIMB59; genus CACPNW01. The sequence continues at coordinate 105,839 of CACMQB010000004.1, forward strand.
TTACATCTCCTTGGAAAAGACCTGCGCCAGATACTGCTCCATATGAAGCTAAAGCTTCTGGGCCCTATATTATTTGTACTCTGTCAAAAGAATTTGCAGAAAAAAAAGGCTATCACGATGCATTGATGCTAGATTATAGAGGCTATGTTGCTGAAGGTACGGGAGCAAATATTTTTTTTATTAAGGATAACAATATCCATACACCTATTCCAGATTGTTTTCTTAATGGGATTACACGTCAAACAGTTATTGAAATGGCAACAAATCAAGGTTTTGAAATTACAGAAAAGCATTTGATGCCTGATGAAATTGGAAATTATGATGAAGCTTTTTTAACGGGAACTGCTGCAGAAATTACCCCTATTAAATCTATTGATGATTTTAAATATAATACAGGAGATAATACTACTACTTTTAAATTTATGAATGATTTTAGCAATATGGTTAAAAACACTAGCTAGAATTTTCTAACCATTTATCACCTTTATAATAAAATTCATTTTTCCAAAATGGAGCGTCTTTTTTTAAATAATCTATAATAAACTCACAAGCTGCAAAACTATCTTTTCTATGTTGTGAAAAACAACAAACTAGAACAATTTTTTCATTAACAATTAATTTTCCATATCTATGAATTACCAAAGTATCAATTAAACCCCATTTTTTACTCGCGTAATTTTCAATTTTCGATAATTCTTTGAATGCCATTTCTTCATAAACTTCTAAATTTAAATATTTAACATCTTTATTGTTATTTAAATCTCTCACATATCCAACAAAAGAAGTAAGAGCTCCTATGTCTGAATGATTATTTTTAATTTTTTCAATTTCTTCCTCTAAATCAAAATTTTTTTTTTGTATTTTTATCATTACCCACCACTAACTGGTGGAAAGATTGCAATTTCATCAATTGGTTTTAAATTTAAATTTTCTGAAACATATTCATGATTAACTGCAAATCTTAAAACATTTTGTAAAAAATGTTTTTGCAACTCAGGATATAAATTCTCTAAATATTTTTTTAATTCTTTTATAGTTTTAGGATGATTTATATCAATTATTTCTTCATCCTTATTAGTTATATCTTTAATCCAAGCAAAATATCGAATTCTCATATTATTTAAAAATGTTTTATTGATCCTTTAATATAATCATAGGCTGTATAGAGTGTTAGAATTCCAGCAATCCATAGAAAAATCTTACCTAAATAAAAAATAAATAATAAATTTAGATTACTCTCGGATAGTATAAGTAATCCAAGTGCTGCTAGTTGAAGAAAGGTTTTTGCTTTTGCAATTCTTGAAACTGGAATACTGATTTTAATTCCTGCTAAGTATTCCCTTAAACCTGATACTGTTATTTCTCTTAATAATATTATTAGGGCTGGAATCGTATCCCAGTCTTTTATTACACCTTTAGAAGTTAAAATAAGAATCACTGCTGCTACTAATAATTTATCAGCAATTGGATCAAGAAATGTTCCAAAATTTGTAACTTCATTTCTTATTCTTGCTAAATATCCATCAAAATAATCTGTTATTCCAGCTAAACAAAATAATATAAAGGCAATCCAGCCAAAATAAGGGTTTTTAAGATATATACAAATAACTATAATAGGTATTATTGCTATTCTAATTAACGTTAGAATATTAGATATATTCATCTTTGTTCTTTCTAGATGAAGAATTTTTTAAACGCTATGAAAATATTCATAAATTTTTGTTAGAATTGACTCAGGTATAGATTTAACCTCTTTTAATTCATCTAAACTGGCTAATTTTAATTTCTCAACAGTACCAAAATGCTTTTTTAATATTTTTTTTCTTTCTGGACCTACCCCTTCTATATCATCAAATACAGATTTAACACTCATCTTTGATCTTTTTGATCTATGTGTTGTTATTGCAAATCTGTGAACTTCATCTCTAATATTTTGTAAAAAATGAAGAAGTGGATTATTTTCGTTTAATCTATGAATAAATTTATCATGTATCAAAATTTCTCTACCTGCATCTCTTTCCTCACCCTTTGCCATAGAGATAATTGGTATATCTATTTTTAAACTATCTAATACCTTTTTTGCAGAATTGTATTGTCCTTTACCTCCATCTATTAGTAATAAACTTGGCAGATCTAATTGATCTTGAAATTTTGAATTACTAAATCTCCTAGTTAGCATTTCTTTCATCATATAATAATCATCAACTTTATTTTTGTTTTCTTCAAGATCAAATCGAATATTAAACTTTCTATAATTTGATTTTATAAATCCATTTTGATTATAGGCAACCATTACACCTATAGGATATTTTCCAAATGTATGACTATTATCGTAAGCTTCTATTTTTATAATTTCATCTTTAAGTTTAAATATTTTTTTAATTTCTACATTAAAATTATCAAATGATTTAAGTTTATTTAATTTGATGTCTAAATTTATTTTAGAATTTTTTTCTGCAAATTTAAGTAAATTTTTTTTAGGCCCTTTTAATGGTTTTATGAATTTTGTTTTATCAAAATTTTTTCCTAAAATTTGTGAATTATGATTCTTATCAATAATTATATTAGTAATAATTGTTTCAGGAATATCTTTCTCTGCATAAAATATGTTTAAGAAACCTAACATTATTTCTTCGTGATCTAATAAGTTGTCATGATCTGGGTAGAAAGCTTTACCACCATAAGAAGTATTATTTCTAAAAAAACTTCCATAAATACATGTTTTGCCTTCATTTGATTTTATTGCAAAAATGTCAGCATTTTTAATATCCTTAATCTTAATTGAATTATTTTGCTCAATATGTTTTAAAGCTTTAAGTCTATCTCTTAAAGATGCTGCTAATTCAAAATTATTTTTTTTTGAAGCCTTATACATTTGATCTGTAAAATTTTTTTGTATTTTTTGAGAATTACCACTACTTAGAAAATCATCAGCTGACTCTATTAATTTCGAATAAGCTTCTTTTGTTATTTTTCCTCCGCAGGGACCAGAACATCTTTTAAGATAATAATTGAAGCACAATTTATTTCCAGCATTAACCTCTTTATCTGTGCATGATCTTAAAAGAAATATGCGTTGTATTGTATTAATAGTTCTATTTACTGCATCTGGACTTGCAAATGGCCCATAATATCTTCCCTTTTTCTTTTGTGGACCACGATGTTTTTCAATTCTAGGAAAATCATGTTCTGAAGAAATAAATATATAAGGGAATGATTTATCATCTCTTAAAAGAACATTAAATCTTGGCTTATGTTTTTTAATTAAATTACATTCAAGAATGATTGCCTCCAATTCTGTATTTGTAACAAAAAAGTTCATTGATTTAGTTAGACTAACCATTCTTTGAATTCTTCTAGTTAAGTTATTTAGAGATAGATAATTCTTTACTCTATTTGATAATACTTTTGCTTTCCCAATATATAAAATATTACCTTTATCGTCCTGCATTTGATAAACACCAGGTTGATTTGGTAAAGTTTTAGATGTAGCTTTAATAATCTCTTGTCCAAGAAGCGTCATTTTATCAATCGTAAATAAATATTTTTTCTTTAAATAAGAATTTTATAAAATTAATAAATAACTAACAAGATTATTGTAGTTCATTTAATAATTAATTTAATGTAAATAAGAATAATATATTAAGGATTTATATGGCTAAAATGACTACAGAGGAAGCTTTCGTAAAAGTTTTACAGAAACACGGTATTCAACATGCATTTGGTATAATTGGATCGGCGTTTATGCCAATATCAGATCTTTTTCCTAAAGCTGGAATTACATTTTGGGATGTTGCTCATGAGTCAAATGGCGGAATTATGGCTGATGGTTATACTAGATCAACAGGTAAAATCGCAATGTGTATTGCACAAAATGGACCTGGCATAACTGGCTTAGTTACACCTATCAAGACTGCTTTTTGGAATCATACTCCAATGCTCTTAGTTACTCCTCAGGCAGCTAATAAAACTATTGGTCAAGGAGGATTTCAAGAAGTTGAGCAAATGAATTTATTTAAAGATATGGTGTGTTATCAAGAAGAAGTAAGAGATCCCTCTAGAGTTGCAGAAGTTTTAAATAGAGTTATTTCAAAAGCTATAAAAGGATCTGCTCCTGCTCAATTAAATATACCAAGAGATTTCTGGACTCAAGTTGTTGATATTGATCTGCCACCTATTATTAAATTTGAAAGACCTTCTGGTGGAATTGAAGCAATTAAAGAAGCCGCAAATCTTTTATCTAATGCAAAATTCCCAGTTATTTTATCTGGTGCTGGAGTGATTTTAGCTGATGCTATTGACGATTGTAAAAAACTTGCAGAAAAATTAAGTGCTCCAGTTGCATGCGGATATCAACATAATGATAGTTTTCCAGGCAAACATCCTCTTGCTGTTGGTCCTTTAGGATACAATGGATCTAAAGCAGCAATGGAAATAATATCAAAGGCAGATGTAGTTCTCGCACTTGGTACAAGGTTAAATCCTTTCTCAACTTTACCAGGTTATGGAATAGATTATTGGCCAAAAAATGCAGAGGTCATTCAAGTTGATATAAATTCTGATCGTATTGGTTTAACCAAAAAAATTAGTGTTGGTATTTGTGGAGATGCAAAACTTGTAGCAGAACAAATTTTAGAAAATCTTGAAACAAATGCAGGTGATCAAGATCGAAAAGAACGAGAAGAGTTAATTCATAAGACAAAGTCAGCTTGGCTACAAACATTAACTGGCCTTGATCATGAAGAAGATGATCCTGGTACATCTTGGAACAAAGACTCACGAGATAGAGAACCTGAGAAAATGTCACCAAGAATGGCATGGAGAGCTATCCAAGCAGGACTTCCCGAAGACGCAATTATATCAAGTGATATAGGAAATAATTGTGCTATCGGTAACGCCTACCCAACATTTGAGAACGGCAGAAAGTATTTAGCACCTGGTTTATTTGGACCATGCGGTTATGGTTTTCCATCTGTAATTGGAGCAAAAATAGGTTGTCCTAATACACCAGTTGTTGGCTTTGCGGGTGATGGCGCATTTGGAATTAGTATGAGTGAAATGACTTCGTGTAATAGAGATGGATGGCCAAATATTACAATGATAATTTTTAGAAATTATCAATGGGGAGCAGAAAAAAGAAACACAACACTTTGGTATAATAATAATTTTGTTGGAACTGAGCTTGATCCTAAATTAAGCTATGCAAAGATTGCAGAAGCATGTGGATTTAAAGGTGTTAAGGTTCATACTCAAGAAGAGCTTACTGAAGCTTTACTACAATCTTGTAAAGATCAAATGGAAGGCATAACTACTTTTATAGAAGTAATGTTAAATCAAGAACTAGGAGAACCTTTTAGACGAGATGCTATGAAGGCGCCAGTTGAAGTTGCTGGAATTGATCCAAAAGATACAGTAGTTCAATAATTATTTCTGATCGTTAATAATTAAGTCTGATGCTTTTTCAGCAATCATCATAGTAGGGGCATTAGTATTACCTGATGTTATAGTTGGCATCACAGATGCATCAACAACTCTTAAGTTTTTTATTCCTTTTACTTTAAGATTATCACTTACAACTGAATTTTCATCATTGCCCATTTTACATGTACTTACTGGATGAAAAATAGTATTTGCAAATTTACCTGCTTCCCTGGCAAGAGATTCATTATCTTTAAATTGTGTTCCAGGTCTATATTCTTCAGGTGTATACTCTTTAAATGCCTTTGATTCTAAAACAACTCTTCTTACAATTTTAATAGACTTACCTGCAATTTCCCTATCTTCATCAGTAGATAAGTAGTTCATTTTTATTTTAGGATAAATTCTTGTATCTGAAGATTTAATTTCTATTGAACCTCTACTTGTCGGACGAATATTTGTTATTGTAGGAGTGAATGCTGGAAATTTATGTAGGCCTGCTTTTCCTAACAAATCAGTACTAGCTGGCGAGATATGAAATTGTAGATTAGGGTTTTCTAAATACGAATCACTTTTAACAAACCCACACAAATAACTTGCTCCAACTGTTAAGGGTCCTTTTTTATAAATTAAATAATTTAAACCTGTTAAAAATTTTTTTGTAAAACTATGATATATGTCATTTAATGTTTCTAAGTTTTTAATTTTGTACACTGGTCTTAACATTAAATGATCAGTTAAATTTCTCCCAACACCATTAATTTCTTTTACAATACTAATATTATGTTCATTTAATAGTTTACCCGGACCAATACCCGAAGCTTGTAATATGTGAGGAGATCCAATTGTTCCTGCAGACAATAAAACTTCTTTATTTACAGAATATGAAAATTCTTCATTGTGTTTCCATAAATTTACATTTTTTACTTTTAAATTTTCAAAGGTTAAATTTTTAACATGTGCCTCAGTTATAATTTTTAAATTTTTTCTATTTTTGATAGGATTTAAGAAAGCAACTGCAGCACTACATCTATACCCTTTATCAATTGTCATTGGAAAATAACCCATTCCTTCATTGTCACCATCGTTAAAGTCTTCATTTTTTTTGTATCCAAATTCTTGAGAGGCCTCTAAAAATAAATTCAATAATTTAAAATTTGATCTAATTTTCTCTACTTTGATAGGTCCATTGGTACCATGAAATTCACTTTTAGAAATTCTGTAATCTTCAGATTTTTTAAAGTACGGTAATACGTCTTCCCAAGACCATCCAATATTACCTAATTGTCTCCAGTAATTGTAGTCATTTGCATGACCTCTTATATATAACATCCCATTAATTGATGAACTTCCACCCAATGTTTTTCCTCTTGGAATAAGCATTTTTCTATTATTACAAAATTTTTCCTCTTCAGTTGTGAAGCACCAATCAGTTTTAGGATTATGCATTGTTTTAAAATAACCACCCGGAATATGTATCCAAGGATTAGTGTCTTTTCCTCCAGCTTCAATCAAAAGTACTTTAATGTTTTCATTCTCTGAAAGTCTATTTGCTAATATGCAACCAGCTGTACCTGCACCAATAATAATATAGTCAAAACTTTGGTTCATAATTTAAAAAAATTTATTTATTATATACTATTTAATTTAAACATATAACTAACTTAAATAATTAAAAATTTTCAATGGATATTTTATTTTCGATAATTGGATTAGGGCTTCTAGTTTTAGGTGCCGAAATAATTATAAGAGGTTCAGTTAGTTTTGGAAGAAAGATTAATATCTCATTGTTTGCTATTGGTGTTGTAATTGTAGCTGGGGGAACATCATTACCTGAATTGGCAAGCAGCATTAATGCAGTTCTTAATGATTTTTCGGATCTTGCTTTAGGCGCTGTAGTTGGAAGTAATATTGCAAACTTGATACTTGTAATGGCCACTACAACATTAATTTTTCCAATTGTAAATATAAATAAAAATCAAATTAACCAAGCTTGGATAAATATTATTTTAGGAATTGTATTAATTATTATGACTTTTTTTTATTTTAATTTTATTTTTGGATTAGTTGCAACTACATCATTGATTTATCTGATGTATGTTCAAATAAAAAAAGGAGAAATTGATAATTTAGAAATAGATAAAAATGATTATTCAATAACAATCTCATTAATATTAATTATAATAGGTATAGCATGTTTAGTATTTGGTGCAGATTTACTTGTCGATTCAGCAATTAATATTGCAAGAACTTATAATGTTCCAGCTTCAGTGATTGGATTATCATTAGTAGCTTTTGGAACTTCCCTTCCAGAACTTGCAGTTGGTATTGTTTCTGCCTTTAGAAAAAAGATTGATTTCGCTTTAGGAAATATTCTGGGGTCTAATATTTATAATGTATTAGGTGTTCTAGGTATTAGTTCATTTTTTGGTAATTTTAAAGTTCCTGCAGTTTTAGCAAATCAAGACTTATACTTCATGTTATCAATTACAGCATTAATTTTAATGTTTATGATTTTTGCAAAAAAAATTGGACGTATTTATGGAATTATTGGATTAACTTTGTATTTTGGATATATGTATTTCATTTACATATAATTTTAATTAATAAAAAAATTCTGTTAAAAGAATCATGAACTTAGAATTACATAAATCAAAAAATTTATTAAAAATATTAAATACTGCTATAGATGCAGGTAAGGAAATTCAAAAAGTATATAAAAAATCTTTTAATGTAGAAATAAAAGATGATAATTCACCTATTACCGAAGCTGATATAAAATCAAATAATTTAATTTTAAATAGATTAAAATCTTTTAGCCCGAATATTCCTATTTTAAGTGAAGAAAGTCTAATAAAATGGAAAGAAAGAAAAACTTGGAATTCATATTGGTTAATAGATCCATTAGATGGAACTAAAGAATTTATAAAAAAAAATGGAGAATTTACAGTTAACATTGCATTAATAAAAAATAATTCACCAATATTTGGTATTATATATGCGCCTGCTAAGTCTTTGCTTTATTATGCTTTAAAAAACAATGGCGCATATAAATTAATTACAGAGTCAAATATTGAAACAACTAAAGATTTTATAAAAATAAATTCAGTAAAAAACAAAAGTAATTTAACAAAGGTTATTGGTAGTCGATCACATTCTAATAAAGATTTTGATAATTGGATAAATGATAATTGTAATAATTTTGAGTTAATCCAAATTGGTAGTTCTCTTAAATTTTGTTACTTAGCTGAAAGTAAGGCAAATATCTATCCAAGACTGGGTCCAACTTCAGAATGGGATATTGCTGCGGGACATATTATTCTTGAAGAGGCAGGAGGTTCAGTTAAAGATTTAAATAAAAATATATTACTATACAACACGAAAGAAAGTGTTATTAACCCTAATTTTATCGCTAAAATATAAATTATAATCATATGAAAATACTTATTTGTGGTCTTCCTGGTGCTGGCAAAACTTGGTTAGCTGAAAGGCTTATTAAAGTAATTGATAATTGTGCTTGGTATAACGCAGATGTAGTTAGGAAGTCAGCAAACGATTGGGATTTTACGATGGAAGGTAGAATACGACAAGCCAATAGAATGAAAACATTTGCCGATTTCGAAAAACAAAATGGAAGATGGGTAATTTGTGACTTCGTAGCACCAACTGAAAAAGCAAGAGAAGCTTTTGAGCCTGATTTTGTTATCTGGCTGGATACTATTAAAGAAGGTAGGTTTGAAGATACAAATAAAATGTTTGAACAACCAAATAAAACTGACATTAAAATATCTAAATTTTTATCAGATGAAGAAATAGAAAATCTAGCAAAGGAGATTAAAAATGTTTGATTGGAAAAAACCAACAGTACAAATGTTAGGTAGATGGCAACCATGGCATGACGGACATACAGAATTATTTAAAAGAGCACTTCAGAAAACAGGTCAGGTATGCATTATGTATCGTGACGTGGGAGGTGTAGATGCAGGTGTAGAAGGCCAAGCTGACAATCCATTTCAATTTGAAGAAGTAAAAGCAAAAATTAATGAAGGTTTAGCGCAACATGGTTTTAATGATGGAAAAGAATATGTAGTTGTTAAGGTTCCAAACATTATTGATATTTCTTATGGAAGAGGAGTTGGTTATTCATTTACAGAACATGATTTAGGAAAAGAGATACATGATATCTCGGCAACAAAAATTAGAAATGAAATGAGAGTTAAAGGGGAATTAAAATAATCTAAATTTTTTCTCCTGCTGGTTTTCCATATCCAACATTTTTTTTCCCATATCGTCTTACTCTCACATTACATTGTTCTGCATGACCTATAAAACCTTCTAAATGTGAAAGTCTAGATCCATATTCTCCGATGAGAGTTGCAGCTTCATCTGTCATAATTTTTTGATAAGTGTGGGTTTTAATGAACTTACCAACCCACAAACCACCAGTATATCTTCCAGCTTTTTTAGTAGGAAGTGTATGGTTAGTGCCTATCACTTTGTCACCGTTAGCAACATTAGTTCTAGCACCTAAAAATAAAGCGCCATAAGATGTCATTTTTTCTAAAAACCAATCATCTTTTTTTGTCATAACTTGAACATGCTCTGAAGCTATTTCATTTGCTTTAGATAGCATCTCCTCATAGGTATCACACAAAATCATTTCTCCATAATCTCTCCAACTAGTACTTGCTGTTTCTTTAGTAGGTAAAATTTCTAAAATTCTATCAATCTCTTTAAATGTTTCTTCTGCAAGTTTTCTTGAGTTTGTTATCATCACAGCAGGAGAATTATATCCATGTTCTGCTTGTCCTAATAAGTCTGTTGCACATATTTCACCATCAACAGTTTCATCTGCAATAACCATTGTTTCAGTTGGACCAGCAAATAAATCGATACCAACTTTGCCATACAATTGTCTTTTTGCTTCAGCAACAAATGCATTGCCAGGTCCAACAAGCATATCAACAGGTTTAATCGTTTCTGTACCTATAGCCATAGCACCAACTCCTTGCATTCCTCCCAAAACATAAATTTCGTGAGCACCGCCCATTTTCATTGCTGTAACAACAGCTGGATTTGGCTTACCTTTAAAAGGTGGGGTAGTAGCAACAATTCTTGGAACCCCAGCAACGGAGGCAGTAACAACTGACATATGAGCAGAAGCTACCATTGGGAATTTTCCGGCAGGTACATAACATCCAACTGCTTGCACTGGTATATTTTTATGACCAAGTATCACACCCGGATGCGTTTCTACTTCTAATTCACTTAATGTTTTAAGTTGTGCTTCCGCAAATGATCGCACTTGTTTTTGAGCAAATTTAATATCTTCCTTGTCATCATCAGAGACTTCACTCATTAATTGATTTATTTGCTCTTCACTTAATCGAAAACTATCTGGAGAATAGTTATCAAATTTTTGAGATAACTCTCTAATATGTTCATCTCCTTCTGATTCAATTTTACTTAATGTTTCCTCAACAATTTTTTTTACTTTATCATTATCTTCAATTCTTTGTTTTTCATCCAAACCTTTTTTTAAATATTCAATTGCCATAATTATTTTTTATGAATTAATTTAAAGATATCAACACCTATTTGATCTAGTATATGTGCTATATCGATTGGTACCCAATTTTCTCTAATTAGCCCTTCATGATGTAAATAAAAATCCATAACTCTTATTGTAATTTTTTTATTAGTTGGCTCATAACCTAACCATTCTTTTGAACCATGAATGCATTCTATGCTATGCCAACCTCCAGTCATTGAATAATTACCATCACCAATTTCAATATAATGTCCAATTTTCCAATAATCCCTTTCTTTAAATGTAAGTCTAAATGGAAGTTGATGATATTCTACATATCCTTTTAAACCTCTCGCAGTTCCTATTCCTGCAGGTCCGTGCCACATCATTTTTGGATGCCAATATTTTTTTTGAGGATGATTAAGTAATTTATCTCTTATATAATCTTTGTTTGAGTTTGGATCACTTTCGGGCTTAATATTTAAACTTCGCTGCATGGTTAATGCTTGATTTAAAGATTCTAAAGATAATTCGTTGTCAAAATTTTCATTATTTTCTCCATCTCCAGTAATAGGCGCTGACCACATACCTTCTGCTCCTAAAGATTTATTAATTGGCCAGTGTCCAGCTTGTCTAATAAAATCAACTGTATCAATTAAAACATATGATTTTATAATTTTACCATTAGAGATTTGATGAGCTTCGCAAGTTCTAAGATAAATATTTTTTTTTGTGGGTGTAACACCGAGCCATTCGTTGACAAATGTTCCAGTTAGATAGCTAACAAACGATACAAATACTTTGTCTCTATAAGATCCTCCAATTACAATTATATTTCTTCTTTCGAGATCTGGAAAAGCTTCTTTTAGAGGTATCCAAAGTTTATTTTTTATATTCTCAACACCACTTATTTCATTTATTGGATGAAAAGCATTTAATTCAGCTTCTTCATGGTATAAGTTTTTTAAATTAACTCCTAATTCATCTAAAGGAGATTCAGCAACTTTATTTAATAAATATTTAAATTTTTTTTTATTTTCTAAATTTTCACTTGTACTTAAATCTACAAAAATTATTTTCTTGTTTTCTTTTTCCCCTGTTTCAAAATCTTCAATTTTATTTGTCATAAAAATTATTTACATACTAATAAATATTAATTGATTTATTCAATAATTTGAATAATATTCAAAAAAAATGAATAAAATATCATAAAGATATGTCAATTAATATTACTACAAGATTAGCAAAATTTGAGGAACTTATTCCAAGTACTATTCCTTTTGTAGAAGGAAAATTAAAGGGACATCAAGATAGGAAAAATTATTCTGTTATAGGCCCAGGTGTTAGTGAAGATGCTAAACAAAATGTTAAAATAGCTGAAGCGCATGGCTTCAATATTGGAGCTGTAAGTGCTGCTCCAATGAACGGTTCTGGATTACATAGCCATACAACTGCTGAAGTATTTATAATTCATTCTGGTGCTTGGCGTTTCTATTGGGGAGTTGATGGCACAGAAGGAGAGGTAATACTTAAAAAAGGTGATATTGCTTCTTTCCCTACAAATATGTTTAGAGGTTTTCAAAATGTAAGCAAAGAAGAAGCGTTAATGTTTGTAGTTTTAGGTGAAAATGATCCAGGTGTAATCACTTGGACTCCAAAACTTTTAAAAGATGCAAAAGATTCTGGTATGGTATTAATGAATGATAATTCTTTAGTAGATACAGAAAAACAGAAAATTACTGATGAAACTAAAATTATTCAACCATTAAAAGAAGATGAATTAAAGAGTTTTGATCATTATTCCTCAGAAGATATAGAAAAGTTTGTCATTCGATTTGATGAAAAAGATAAATACTTTGTTGATGATGAACACTATCAATCCAATAAAATTATTAATTACCTTGATCAATTTAATATTCATAATAAATCATTTATTCCAAACATACCGCATTTAACAGGATTTAGCCTTTCACTTCTCCATGGAAAAAATGCCCATATACATGAATACAAATTTGAGAAATCAGAAGTATATCATTGTTTATCTGGTGAATGGGAAATAGATTGTGATGGAGAGAAAGTAGTAATTAAGGACAAGGATACTTTTTCAGTACCAAAAAACTCATCACGATCAATTAAGCAGATAAGTGATGAGGATGGAAATTTATTTATTATAAGACAAACAAATTAAGAATTCAGTTATATGAAAGGTTTTAATAACAAGTTTGAAAATCTTCCAGATTATATTCTAAAAATAACTCATCAGATATGGGAAGAAAAAGATGTTAACTCAATTATGGAATATTATGCTGAAAATATTCCTGTTAGATCACCTATGGGAATCATTTATGGACCTAATACAGTAGTTGATGCAACTAATGCAACTTTAGACGAATTTCCAGATAGGCAATTATTAGGTGAAGATGTAATTTGGATTGGTAACGAAGATGAAGGGTTTTTATCTTCTCATAGAATTCTTAGTAAAGCCACTCATGTAAAAGATGGTTTATATGGTAAAGCAACAAATAAAAAACTTGTATACAGAGTCATTGCTGACTGCGCTTGTAAGAATAATCAAGTTTATGATGAATGGTTAGTTAGAGATCAAGGCGCAATTGTTAGACAGCTAGAAATAGATCCAAAAAAATATGCAGCAATTTTAATAAAGCAAGAAGGTGGAATAAAGAATTGCATTAAACCATTTGATAAGAATTCATCTCAAGAATCAAGTTATACACCACCAATTTTATCAAAAAATAATATAGCTGATCAATATGCAGAAAATTTAGAAAACATTCTTAATATTAATTCTAAATCTACAATTGAAAAAAATTATGACAGATCAGTTCAACAATTTCAACCAGGAGGTTTTGTTTGTTATGGTATCGATGATGTAACAAATTTCTGGCTAAATTTAAGACAATCTTTCCCAGATGCTCTTTTTAGAATAGAACATAAAAGTTTTACTGTAGAAGAAAATCAACCAAAAAAAGTTGCTATACGCTGGTCTTTAGTTGGGAAGCACAGTGGGAATGGTATATTTGGGCAAGCTTCTAATTCTGAGATTTATATTATGGGAATTAATCATGCCGAAATAGGACCAAGAGGTATAAAGAACGAATGGGTTTTATTTGATGAAACTGCAATTTGGAAACAAATCTTGATAAAAACAGGTTAATTAAAAAATGTCTAAAATATTAACTACACATGTAGGCAGCTTGCCAAGATCAAAAGGACTTTCAGAAATTTTATTTTCTAAAGATCGGGGTGAAAAATTTATTATAGAAGATTTTAATAATATATTGAAAAAAAATGTTGAGACAATTGTTAAAAAACAGATCGAAGTTGGTATTGATTATATAAGTGACGGTGAAATGAGTAAAATAAGTTATGCAACTTATATAAAAGATAGGATAGATGGTTTTTCTGGAGAAAGTGAAAGAAGAGCACCAGCTGATTTAGATGATTTTCCAGAGTATAAAGAAAAAATAGCTAAAAGTGGGGGTACACCAACGTATAGCAGACCGTGTTGTACTAATGCATTAAAAATCAAAGATAAAGATTCATTAAATAAAGACTTAGAGAATTTTAAAAATTCATTAGATAAAAACAATCATCAAAAAGCATTTATGAATGCTGCATCACCAGGTGTCATAAATGTATTTATGCCAAATAGGTTTTATAAAACAGATGATGAATATTTACATAAACTTTCAGAAATTATGGCTATTGAGTATGAGACAATTACTAAATCAAATATACAAGTGCAATTAGATTGTCCTGATCTTGCATTAGCTAGACATATGAATTTTAAAGAATTATCCGAACAAGAATTTTTAAAACGTGCGGAAATTCAAATTGAGTGTTTGAATGAAGCTTTAACTAATGTAGATGTTAATATGACTAGAATGCATATTTGTTGGGGAAACTATGAAGGACCTCATACACATGATATCCCACTAGAAAAAATATTACCAATAATTTTAAAATCTAAAATTAAATATTTTTTAATTGAGTCATCAAATCCCAGACACGCACATGAGTGGAAAGTTTTTCAAGATATTAAATTACCAAAAGATAAAGTTTTAGTTCCTGGTGTTATCGATTCAACTTCAAATTTTGTTGAGCACCCTGAGGTTGTAGCAGATAGATTAATTCAGTTTTCAACGGTAATTCCAAAAGATCAACTAATGGCTGGAACTGATTGCGGATTTAGTACTTTTGCAGGATTTGGCAAAATTGATGAAAATATTTGTTATGAAAAACTTCATTCTTTAGTTGAAGGAACTAAATTAGCAAACAAAGTTATATAATTTATCTAGATGTTTTTCTTTTTATTAACGTTCCTTGGATTAAATGACTAACGGCCTCATAATCTGGATCTTTAATATTATCATTAATAAGTTGAGTTACTAATTTTGACATTTGTCTCAAGGGCTGTTTTACAGTACTTAAATTGTAAGATGACCAGTTTGCCATTGAGATATCGTCATATCCAAATATTTCAATATCTTTAGGTATTTCAATTTTTGTATTTTTTTTAATGTAATCTAAACATCCAAATGCCATCGTATCATCTGCACAAAAAATAGCTGAGATTTTTTTATTCGTTAAGATTTTTGCTGTTGCAGCATATCCACCTTCATATGTAAAATTTCCTTTTTGAGAGTATAATTTTAATTTTTTTGATTTTTTTAATTTATTTTTAAATCCTTTACATCTTTCATTACTTACATAAGACCCTGTGGGACCTTCAATTAAACCAACTTCCTGATGGTTATTTTTGATTATTTGATCTGCAATTAATTCACCACCAAATCTATGATTACATGCAACTGAACTTATAGTAGGGATATCCCAAGCTCTATTATAGGCTATAATTTGAATCTTTTTATTTAAGCAATTTTCAACAAATTGATCTGTTGGTTTAGTTGCTGAAATTATTGCAACTAATCTTTCTTTCAAATATGGCTGAATGAGCTTATCGTCTAATTCTTCACCATCATCAGTTGTTATCAATAAAATTCTAAAACCCGATAAACGTAGCGCTTCATGCAATTCAGTTAATACCTCTGGATAAAATCGATTGGTTATATAAGGTAAAATAACTCCCACTAGTCCACTATCTTCAATATTTTGAGAATCTTGCAAAAAGGTTTGAGGTTTATATTTTAGTTTTTTGGCAGCTTCAAGAACCCTTAGTTTTGTCCTGCTTGAGATGCTTGCACCTTTAGTAAAACATCTTGAAACAGCTGATTGAGATACTCCTGCTAATTTTGCGACATCTTGGGATGTGGCATTTTTATTCATCATTTTTCCTTTTTTATGTATGCAAATGCTTGAATAATTATTCAAACTGTTGCATTAATAAAATA
Organism: uncultured Alphaproteobacteria bacterium; assembly: GCA_902615745.1. Taxonomy (GTDB): domain Bacteria; phylum Pseudomonadota; class Alphaproteobacteria; order HIMB59; genus CACPNW01. The sequence goes on from CACMQB010000004.1 coordinate 122,159, forward strand.
TTATAAATTAATATATTAATAAATTATAGGGGAAACAAATGAAAAAAATACTAGTATTATTTGCGATTTTCACATCATTTTTTTTCTTAGCCGGTACTAATGCAAAAGCTTGCGAGCTAAACAATTCTGTACCAGTAACTTCTTTATCTGCAGGATTTGATGCCTGGAAAGTTGTTACTTCTGCTATGGAAGAGTGTGGAAATTTTACACCTACACTTGATCAAGAATACAGAGATAAGCTTGTTGCATCATTAGAAAGCAACCCATCTCAATTTACAATGGCAGGTGTTTCAGCTTCTACAAATGTATCGGTTCTTGATGCTGGTGTAACTAGATCACTTGACGATCTAGTTGCTAAATATGGAGACTCTCTACAAGATAATCAAAAAATTGTAATTGATGGAAAAATTATGGCAATTGCAATGATGACAAATGCTCAACATTTATTTTACAGAGAAGATATTTTGAGTGATCTTGGTATAGATATTCCAACAACTTATGACGAGCTTTTGAAAGCTGCTAAAGTTATTAAAGATGCTGGAGTTGTAGATTATCCACTTGGTGGAACATTCAAGTCAGGTTGGAATTTAGGAGAAGAATTTGTAAATATGTATTTGGGTTTTGCTGATTCTTTTTTTGATGGAAATATGCCAGCAGTTAATAATAACGATGGCTATGAAACACTTAAGATGATGAAAAAACTAACAGAATATATGGATCCTGAGTATTTAACTTCAGATTCTACATATGTTCAACAACAATTCCAACAGGGTAAGATTGCTCTTGCAAACCTTTGGGCGTCTCGAGCTGGTGCTATGGACAATGCAGAGGAGTCAACAGTTGTTGGATTAGTAAAGTTTGCATCAGCGCCTAAAGCAAAAAAGAATGGTAAACCAGCATCTACATTATGGTGGGATGGTGTTGTTATAGCTAAAAATGTTACTGATGAAGAAGCAGAAGCAGCATTTAAACTAGCTATGGTTGGATTAGATCCAGCAAACTTAGGAGCGAACCCTGAAGCTGCTCCTTGGCTGTCTAATGCGTTTGATCCAGCTCCATCAAATATTGGTGCAATTTTAACTGCAAAATCTGGAGCAGCTCCTTATCCTGCATCAGCAAAAATGAGCACACTCCATGGAGTCTTAGGTGCTGCTATTGGTGATTATTTGACTGGCGCAGCTACTGCAAAAGCTACTCTAGAAAAAATTGAGGCTGATTATATTACTGCAGCAACAGAAAAAGGTCTCTTATAATTTTATATAATTGTATATTACTCCCCTTTTAAAATCTTAAGGGGGGGTAATATTAGTAAATGAAAAAATCTACTTTTTTAGTTTTTACAATGCCATCATTTATAATGATGACATTATTTATTGCCTTACCTCTTCTAATAGTTTTAATTCAAAGTTTTCAATTCAACCAAGATGTATTAGAAACGATTGAAAGAGAAAATTGCGATCCTTTTGGATGTAAAACAGAAACAATTACCGTTCCTGTATTAGATGAGAATGGAAATAAAATAAAAAATAATATTTGGGTAGGCTTTCAAAATTATAAAAATATTTTGAAATTTGAACAATTATCATCTGTTATTTCAAATGATGGTTTTGAATGGAGTAAAATAAGATCTATTGATTTTTATAAAGCTCTAAGGTTTACACTAACATTTACATTTATTACTTTACCATTTGTAATAATCTTAGGTTTAATATTAGCTCTATGCGTTAATGTTTTAATTAATAGATTGAAAGGTCCAATAATTTTTATAACCTTGCTCCCATTTATAATTACACCTGTAATAGGTGCTTTATCAATAAAATGGTTATTTATAGGAGATGGTATATTAACTTTATTTTTAGAAAATATTTTAGATAAAGATATTGCCCTATTTTCTCAAGGCTGGACGATAGAGATTCTAATGCTTTTTTATAGAGTTTGGCACACTATACCTTTTGCCTTTGTTATTTTTTATGCAGGACTACAAACTGTCGATAAAGAAAAAATTGAGGCAGCATTTGTAGATGGGGCAAATAGACTTCAGCGTTTAAGATTTATTATAATTCCGCATATCATGCCATTAATAGTATTTGTTGCTTTAATTCATTTAATGGATTCATATCGAGTTTTTGATGAAATTGTTGGTTTTAGTGCTTCTGGATTTAGGATTTCATTACAATGGATGACTTATGATTTCTTGAGAATTGATGATTCTGGAACAAGATCTATTGGAAGAGCATCAGCTACTTCTGTTCTTACAATGATAGGAATTATAATAATATTAATTCCAGTTTTAAGAAGAACTTTTAAAGAGCAAAAAGAAAAAAGATTATAATGGAAAGTAAACTTTTTAACTTAACCACGCCTCTTAAAATTATTGTTTCAATTACAATAATTACGTGGTGTATAATTGCTTTATTCCCTCTCTTATGGATTGTTGTAATGTCAATAAAACTTCCTGTTGATTCTTTTGCTTCCAATCCTTTAAAGGTAATAATTGGTCCAAGCACAAAAGAACAGGTTGGAGGTCTATCTTTTGTTAACTTTATTTTTCTTTTTCTATCAATTTATTTGTTTTATAAATTATACCAAATAAGAAAAATTTTATTTGATTTAATTAATCCTATTTTAAAATTTTCTTTAATTACTTTTTTCATTTTATTCATTTTATATATAACTATTTCCTTCATATTATTTTTTTTAATTCAAAATAATTTATCTGAATTTGTAAATATATTATTTTCAAATTTAGAATTCTTAAAAATTTTTTCTTACCCAATCATAGGTTTTACTCCTCAGCATTATTTATCTGTTTGGGTTGGTAATGAATTTTATAAACAATTCTTAAATACTATGATTGTAACAGGTGGGGTTGTTACAATTTCATTAACTGTTGGAACACTAGCTGGTTATGGATTAGCAAGAAGTAATTCTATGATTGCCTTTTGGCTTTTAATTTTTGCTTTAATTTTTAGAGCCTTACCTCATTCTGTTTTGGTTACTGGTTATTTAGAACCTTTTATAAATTATGGATTATATGGAAAAAAAATTGCTGTTATTGTTTTGTTAGTAGCTATTAACCAACCTTTTACAATATGGATGCTGAGATCATTTTTTATGAATATACCTCAAGATTTAGATGAAGCTGCTCAAATTGATGGATGTAATCCTTTTCAAGCTTTCTGGAAAGTTGTGATGCCTTTAATGTGGCCAGGTGTAATTACAACAGGATTATTTTCTTTCTTGTTAGCTTATAATGATTATCTTGTTGCAGCATTATTATTAGATGGACAATCACAAACTATGGTTCCAGCAATTATGCAATATTTTAATATGGAAACTAAAATGACAGATTTAGTTGAGTCAATTGCTGCTGCTGCATCAATTACCGCACCATTGTTTTTGTTAGTGATGTTTTTCCAAAAACAAATTGTGTCTGGTTTAACTCAAGGTGCAGTAAAGGGTTAACAATAATATGATAATTATTTATTAAAATTATAAGATGAAATACAAAGCATTACTTTTTGGATCAATTGGAACACTGATTGAATCTTCTAATATCCAACGTAATTCATTTAACGAAGCCTTTAAAGAAGCTGGTTTAGATTGGTATTGGGACGAGCAAGATTATAGAATTTTATTAAAAAAATCAGGTGGCACTAAGAGAGTAGAAGATTTTGCAGAAAAAAATAACATCAATGTTAATGCATCACAAATTAGAGATAGAAAAACAGAATTATTTAGTTCATTCATTATTCAAAACAAACAAAAATTAAGAGAAAGTGTTTATGAAATGATTAGATATACTAAAGATAATAATATTAAACTTGCATTCTCAACTTCTACAACTGTAAATAATGTAGAAGCTGTATTTGAAAGTCTTTCTAATCAAATTTCAAAAGCGGATTTTGATTTTATTGGAAATAGATCATTTGTTAACAATGAAAAACCTCATCCAGAGATATATAAAGTAACACTAGAAAAATTAAATTTAAAACCTGAAGAATGTCTTGCAATTGAAGATACAGAGGAAAGTAGTAATGCCGCTGTTAATGCAAGTGTTAAATGTATTGCATTTCCAGGTGATTTTCACAAAGAAGATAAATTTGATATGTGCATCAAAAAAATGAATTTATTAGATCAAACCATTTTTTCATTGTAAATTATACGTATAAATGTTTCTAAAAAAATTCGAAGTAAAAGATAAGACTGCGCTTGTTACAGGTGCAGGTAAAGGGATTGGTAAAGCATCTGCAATCGCACTGGCAGAAGCTGGAGCAAATTTAATAATTATAAGTAGAACAGAAAAAGATCTTATAGCTGTTAAAAACCAAATTAAAAAAATTAAAAGAAAATGCAACTACTTTGTTTGTGATGTAACAAATTTAAAAGAAATAAAAAAAATATTTTCTAAAATTCCAAAATTAGACATACTAGTAAATAACGCTGGAACAAATAGGCCAGAATATTTTACTAAAATTAAAAGAAAAGATATGAGTGAAGTGGTTGATCTTAATATTAAAGCATCATTTGATATTGCTCAATTAGCAACAAAAATTATGCTAAAATCAACAAATAGAAAAAAAAGTGGTGGATCAATTATAAATATTTCATCTCAGTTAGGTAAAGTTGGAGCTCCTCTTAGAAGTGTTTACAATATGACCAAGTTTGGCGTTGAAGGTCTAACTAAAGGAATGGCTATCGATTTAGCAAAACACAACATTAGAGTTAATTCAGTTTGCCCTACATTTGTTGAAACTCCTATGGTTAAAAAATTTTTCAAAGATAAAAATTTTAAAAAATCTGTTATTGAAAATATACCTTTAGGAAAAGTAGCAACAGAAAGTGATATTGCTAGTGCAGTAGTGTATCTTGCTTCTGATGCTGCATCGATGATAACTGGCTCTTCATTAGTAATTGATGGAGGATGGACTGCTAAATAATGATTTCTAGAGAATTAAAAAATTTTTTTGCCAACTATCAGATTGCAACTCAAACATTTAACAAAAAGACAATTGAAAAATCATTAAGCAATTATTTTACAAAAGAATCTTTATTTAATTTTTGCCATCCTTTTGGAACTTTTAAAGGTTTAAATAATTTTCTTTCTAAATGTATTTTGCCATTATTGGATAGTATCCCTGATCTAGAAAGAAGAGATATGATTATTATGGCGGGAAAAACCCCTGAAGGGCAAAAATGGATAGGTACAATGGGAAATTATATGGGAACTTTTATAAAACCATACTTAGATATTCCACCAACAGGCAATTTAATTCATATGCGCTATCATGAGTTTTTTAAAATAGAGGAAAATAAAATTACTGAAGTACAATCTATTTGGGACTTACCTGAAATTATGATGCAAGCAAATGCATGGCCAATGTCTCCTCAACTTGGTGCATTTCTTTGTACCCCAGCTCCTATGACTGGAGATGGCTTGTCAATAAATGGAGAAAAGAAAGAAAATTTTGATCATGTTATAGATATGTTAAATGATTTATCCTTACATCCTAAAAATCCAGATCCAAAAATTATGAATCTAGAAAAATATTGGCACCCAAATCTTAATTGGTACGGACCAGCCGGAATTGGAACAGGTAGAGGTATAGCAGGTTTCAGACATTGGCATCAAATCCCATTTTTAAGAGCAATGCCAGATAGAAAAGGTGGTTCATCAAATGAAAAATTAGCCACCGATGGCATGGAAGATTTGCAAACACACTGGATACATGAAGGAAATTATGTGTGTGAAACAGGTTGGCCTAATATGAGATTAACAATAACCAATGATGGCTGGATGGGTATTGCTCCATCAAATCAAGCACTAGAAATGAGAAGTCTAGATTTCTGGAGGCTAGAAAATGGTTTGATTAGAGAAAATTGGGTCTTAATTGATTTACTTGATATTTATAGACAAATTGGAATCAATATATTTGACAGAATTAAAGAGTTTAATAAAGCTCGTCAAACAGGACATATCAATTTATCTGATGGATTAGATGTTTTAAAGTAGCTAATTTTCCTTATTAATAAAATAAGTTGCTACGATTACAATTATACCACCAATAAAAGTAATTAAAGTTGGTATTTCATAAAAAATTATAAACGTTAACAAAACACCAAATACAGGAAATAAAGCGTAAAATGGAAATACTCTATTAACAGGATACATTCTATATAAATAGAACATCGACATGTGAGCAGCGATTGAAACAAAGATACCTGAATGCAATATTAATAACCATGACTGAAAACTAATATTTTTTATTTCATTTAATGTTTGTCCTTCAAATATTGAAGATGAAATAATTAGTAATACAAATCCAACTAGTCCCATTACTGCATTTGTGAGAGTGACTTCTAAATCTTTTAGGTACCTAGAAAATACTTGTGCACTAGCATAGAAGAATGCCATTAACGTAATTAAGAATAATGCAAAAATTTCATTTCTTATTAATGGATCAAAGCCCAATAAAATGATGCCAAAAAAAGAAATAAATATTAGTAACCATTTTTTAATACTTACTTTCTCTTTTAAAAAAAATGAGCTTAATAATATTGCAAATGGTACAGCCAATTGAGAACCAATAATTATTGGAGAAACTATATTTGCTTCATTTAAAGATAATGTCATAAAAACATTTGCTAAAAAACCCATAGCAATTGAAAAAAAGAGAAGTGGTAACCAGTATTTTTTTTCAGGAATTCTAAATCGCCAAAAAGGCAAAAGACATATGAAAACCACTAACATTCTTAAACTTCCCATTAATAATGGAGGTACATTTTCATTAAAAATAACTTTCTGAACAGGGTAGGCACTTCCAAATAAAAAGGTGATTATTAAAATTAAAAAGTAATGTCTTAAAAGCATTCGAGCTAAAATTTATCTACTAATTAGTTATTTGCAGCAACTACAGCTGCCATAATTGATGCAAGTTTAGAATTTTTACTATCTGCTCTACTAGGAACCACAACTGGTACTTTACCACCAATTACTATTCCTGCAGCACATGCGTTCATAAAATAAACCATTATTTTAGATAAAGAATTTCCAGTTTCTAAATTAGGCACTAATAGTATATCAGCATCACCAGCAACATCATTTTTGATTCCTTTTATTGTAGCCGCTTCCTCAGAAACAGCATTATCAAAAGCAAGTGGTCCATGAATAAAAGCATTAATTTTTTCTGCTAACGCAAGTTCCATAACTTTTTTGGCATCAACTGAACTTGGCATACTGTCAATTGGATCTTCTGTGCCTGATAAAATTGCCACTTTTGGTTTGCTGATGTTTAATTTATTACAAAACTGAACAGCATTTTTGAGAATCTGTAATTTAATATCAACTCTTGGTAAAACATTTAAGGCGCCATCAGTGATAAAAAGGGGTTTTTTAAGCTGTGGTGTAGTCATATGCCAAATATGACTTAATCTTCTACCATCAAGTAAATTAAATTCTTTTTTTAAATAAGAGCGCATTAAAATATCAGTATGAAGATTCCCTTTAATGATGATTTTACTTTTATTTTCATTAGAAATTTGACAAGCAATTGAAGCACTATCCTCTTCATCTTTTGCCTCTACAATATTAAAATTTGCAATATCCAAACTTAATTTTTTCGCTGTTTCAGCAAATAAACTTTTATTTCCAATTAAAGTTGGATCGATGAGGTTCATATTCTTACCTTCAATTACAGCTGATAAGATGCTTTCTTGATTGGGGCACACAACTGCTGCTGGTATGTTGGGAGTCTCTAAAGCTTTACTTTTAAGATCTTCTGGTAATGTGCTCATATTTGGTATTCTCTCTATACCACTGCTACAATTTTTCCTATGATATTTCTTTATTGTGTAAGAAATATTCTTTGATTTATCGATAATTTCATATACTCAATCTTTAAGGAAAAAATGGACTTAGAAAAAAGAACTGAAATACCTAATTCATTAGAAGAACATTGGATGCCATTTACATCTAATAGAGACTATAAAAATAGTCCAAGATTAATGGTTAAGGCAGAAGGTGTTTATTACACTGATCATTATGGAAATAAATTAATTGATGCTAGCTCAGGATTATTTTGTAGTCCAGCGGGTCATTCAAGACCAGAAATAAGAGAAGCAGTATCAAAACAATTAGAGCAATTAGATTATGTTCAACCATTTCAACAAGGTTTTGGCGGTTCATTTGATTTAGCTAGAAAAGTTTCAAAACATACGCCCGAAGATTTAAATAAAATATTTTTTACTATTTGTGGTTCATCAGCTGTTGAAACAGCAATTAAAACAGCCATAGCATATTTTAAAGCAAAAGGAGAAGGTCATAGATCTCACATAGTGGGAAGAGAAAGAGGTTATCATGGAATGAATATTGGAGGAATTTCTGTTGGTGGAATGATTGCTAATAGAAAAACTTTCTCAAATATTCTCATGCCAAATGTACATCATCTAAGACATACTCATTTACCTGAAAATTTATTTGTAAAAGGCGAACCTGAAACAGGTGCTGATCTAGCAGATGATCTTGAAAGAATTGCTGGTAACATAGGTGCTGAAAATATTGCAGCATGTATTGTTGAGCCAGTAGCAGGATCAACAGGAACTTTAGTTCCGCCAAAAGGATATTTAAAAAGACTAAGAGAAATTTGTGACAAACATGGAATTCTTTTAATTTTTGATGAAGTTATTACTGGCTGGGGAAGAATGGGCGCTCCATTTGCAGCCCAAGCTTTTGATGTTTGTCCTGATATCATGACAATGGCTAAAGCAATTACTAATGGTGTTGTGCCTTTAGGAGCAGTAGCTTCACGTGATCATATCTATGACACTATTCTTGATGCTTCACCGACAGGAGCTATAGAATTTTTTCATGGCTATACTTATTCCGCCATACCTGTTTCAATGGCAGCAGGTTTAGCAATGCAAGATATAATAGAGAAAGAAGATTTATTTAATAGAGCTAAAGATATGTCTCCATATTTCTTAGATGGTTTATTTACATTGAAAGACTTAGATATCATTACTGATATAAGAGGATATGGAATGATGGGAGGAATTGACATTAAAATGGATGAGCGTTTAGGCAAAGCTGGATATGCTTGTTTTAAAAAATTATTTGAAGCAGGTTTAAGCTTAAAAGCAACAGGTGATTGCTTAATCGTTGCACCTCCTTTTACTTGTGAAAAAAAACATATTGATGAGATAATTGAAAAATTAAGAACAGGCATCTCAAACTATATGCATGACAGATAATGAAAATAGGTGTTCCCTCTGAGATTAAAGCTCAGGAGTCTAGGGTTGGGCTTACTCCGCATAGTGTTAAAGAATTAGTAAAGGATAAGCATACTATTCTAATACAAAAAGATGCCGGTGCTGGTGCTGGATTTTCAAATAGTGATTATGAATTGTCAGGTGCAAAAATTGTAAATTCAGCTGAGGATATTTTCAATGATTCTGAAATGATTGTAAAAGTAAAAGAACCTCTAATGAATGAAGTATCAATGATAAGAGAAAACCAAATTTTATTTACTTATTTACATCTTTCAGCTGCTCCAGAATTGACAAAGGGTTTAATTGATTCAAATTCAATTTGTATAGCTTATGAAACAGTAAGTGATCATAATAATAAATTACCACTTCTTGCACCTATGAGTGCTGTAGCCGGTAGAATGTCGATTCAAGCTGGTGCGTATTCACTTGAAAAACATAAGGGTGGAAGTGGTTTACTTTTAGGTGGTGCGCCTGGGGTTCAACCTGGAAATGTCTTAATTTTAGGCGGAGGTGTTGTAGGAGAAAATGCAGCAATAATTGCTACCGGTATGCAAGCAAAAGTTTTTATTGTTGATAAATCAGAAAAAAGATTAGAAGAATTACAAGAAAAATTTGGTGATAAAATAGAACCACTACACAGTGATAAAATAAATCTAAAAGATTATATTTCTGAATGTGATTTACTTATTGGCGGCGTACTTGTTCCAGGCTCTAATGCTCCAAAGATTATAACTAAGGACATGATAAAAGAGATGAAAAGTGGATCTGTAATTGTTGATGTTGCAATTGATCAAGGTGGTTGTGTTGAAACTAGTAAACCAACAACTCATGCAAACCCTACATATGTTGTTGATGATGTTGTTCACTATTGTGTTGCAAATATGCCAGGGGGAGTTCCTAGAACTTCCACTCTTGCTTTAAATGCAGTGACTTTGCCATTTATTCAAAACTTAGCTTCTAATGGTTTTAATGATGCTTTAAAAAATGATAAAAATTTTATGAATGGTTTAAATATTTTTAAAGGTGCTGTTACATATAAAGCTATTGCTGATGATTTAAATTATGATTATGCTAATCCAGAAACTTTAGTACACTAAAAACTATTAGAAGCTTCTACCATTATCTTTAATTTTATTTTTGCTAAATCTTTAGGTAAGTGACCAAGACCACAATCAGGAGCGACAATTAATTGTTCCTTATCAATAAACCTTAATACATCATTTATTCTTGAGACAATTTCTTCTTTAGTCTCAACTTGAGAGCTTGCTATTTTTACTAAACCAAAAATAACTTTTGTTTGTTTAAAATCTTTTAAAAAATTTAAATCATTATATCGATGAGCATCTTCAATAGAAACTGTATCTATAATTGACTCATCTAAAGCTTTACTAATTTTACTGTAAGAATCTAAAGGCGCTTTAGGATAATCTATTGCATCTAATTTATCAGGATAGCCACAACATATATGAGTAATTTTTTCAATACTTTGATTATTAATATCCTTAAAACATCTTTCTAGGTTTTTAATTCCAAAATTAAGAGCATTTTCTGGTTTTCTAGCAAACAACGGTTCATCGACTTGAATATATTTGCATCCTGCATCAACCAATCTTTTAATCTCTACATTAATAGCATCAGCTAAATCTTCACCCATATGCTCATCTGAATCATAAAATGTATTTGCTATGGTGTCTGTTATAGTCATTGGTCCAGGAATAGTAATTTTCAAATCCTTATTGGTTAAACTCTGATTTTTTTTCCACTCTTCAACTAAAAAAGATTCTTTTGCTTTAACTTTTGAAGTTATTGTTGGTAACCAGCATTTATAATTCCCTGTCCTAGCAACTTTTTCTGTGAGATTTGTAAAATCAATTCCTTCTAAATATCTACAATGATAGTGAATATAATTTTCTCTTCTAACTTCACCATCGGTTAGGATATCAATACCGCATTCTTCTTGATCACTAATTATTTCTTTGGTAGCTTTATTAAATAACTCTTCAACATTATCGCCAATCTTTTTTATTTCATCTTCATAAAATTTAGTTGGATATTCTGTATCTGTACCACCAGAAGCATTGAACCAATCAGTTATTTTTAAGTAGCTTGGTTTGGGATAGGCGCCTATAACAGTCGTTAACATATCTTTTTTATTCCATTTTTCTGCTAAAAGGTCCAGAATTTGTATTAACACCTGAACTAGAAAGTTTAGTATTTGATAGTTGTCGCTCCTGATGAATCATGCGGTGACTTAATAATTTTGATACTAGTTCATGTTTTATTTCTTGAAATTCTCTTAAGTCTGATAGATCATTTATTTCCTCAGGATCTTTTTCTAAATCAAATAATAAACATGGTAATGAAGGAAAATGAACATATTTCCATTTATTATTTCTAATGACTGATAGATTACATTGTTCTGGTGCTAATTTTTTATCTCTAACAAATGAAGTACTTTCTCTAAAATCGTAATCAAATACAACATATTTTTTATTAGGTGATTTTTCGTATTTATGATTGATATTGTGCATCAGTGATTGACCATTCCAATCAATCGGGATTTCACCACCAAGCCATTCTAAAATTGTAGGAGCAACATCTACAGATTCTGTTAAATGGTTAATCTCTTTTGGATTGTTTTGAGGCACATAAATAAATAATGGAATTCTATAAGAGGAGTCCCACCAACCTAATTTTCCCCATAAATTATTTTCATTTAACATCTCTCCATGATCACTAGTAAATATTATCATTGTATTCTCTTCTTGCCCTGATTCTTTCAAAGCATTCAAAATTTTACCAATATTAAAATCAACTTCAGCGCACATAGCAAAATAGACACTCATAATATTTTTGATGTCTTGATCTTTTAAAAGATTATAATTAATTTCAGAGAAATTTTCTTTTAATAAAAATTTTTTACATAACTCTTCAAGTAGCGGATGTTTTTTTGATAATTCTTTTAGTGAAATATCATTTTTAGATAAATTAATATTATCAGGATTAAATTTACTAAACCATGGATCAGCAACATGAAAGGGTGGGTGTGGTTTTAAAAAAGACACATGCATAAAAAATGAATCTTTAACCTTTTTTAAGTCGTTAACAACTTTGTCTGCTAAAAATGCGGTGTCTGAAAATTCAGTTGGAATATAATATGGTTCATAAATATATGCTTGATCATCTTTAGGTTTTCTTCCTTTGTACAAATCTTCTGCTTTATTAATTTCAAAACCATTTTGATTAAGATGGTTAGCCCAAGGCTCCGGTTTTCCTCCTGGTAAAACACAACCATCATCAAATCCTTCCATTGGTGATTCATAGGTAAAATTTTTTTTATCTTTTGGATCTAAATATCTTGGATCCCAAGAGGTATCAGTGTATCCGTAAAGTCTTGGATTATAATTTAGTTTACGAACTTCTTTAGCTATATTTGTAAATCTTTTATCAAGAGGAGCACCATTATATACTGAACGATGTATAAATGGATATAAACCAGTCAGCATAGTAGTTCTAGATGGACCACAAGGGACAATTCCAGCAAAATGTGATTTAAAAATTACACTTTGTGAAGCAAGTTTGTCTAAGTTTGGTGTTAGAGCATATGGATGATTTAGGAAGCTAAAGCAGTCAAAACGCCATTGATCAGCACATATAAAAAGAACAGATTTTTTAGATTTTTCCATATTCACTAATAATTATTAAAGTAATTAATTAAGAAGAAATACACAATTTTTTTAAAAAAATTGTAATAAAAACGTCAAATATTTTTGCTAAAAAGTCAAAATTGTTTACAAACAAAATCATACGATAAATTTATCTTATAGGAGAAAATATATGTTAAAAAAACTATTCATAGCGTTAGTATTTTCTTCCGCAACTTTTGTCTGGAGTGGAAGCTCTTTTGCAGGTGGTCATTGCGTAGGTACAACAATGAACGATGCACAGACAGGCGGAAAATATCCTCAGCAATATGAGTTATCAGAATATGAAAGTGCAGCCAGCTGTACTATGAAGTTTTCAGATAATCCTAATATTGCTAGCATTAACGCTACAATACAAGGTAACCCAGGAAGCCTACCTCCAGTCGAGGATAGATTACCTGATGAACCGCTAGTTGTAGTACCATATGAGTCTATTGGTAAATATGGAAATACAATAAACTTCTTATCGAACGCAACTGAAGCTGGAACTTCTGATATGTTATCTACAAGACACGTAAACTTATTACGTTTTGCTGATGACTTAACTACAATTGTTCCAAACGTTGCTAAAGATTATGAGTGGAATGATGATTTTACTACTTTAACATTCATGTTACGTAAAGGTCACAAGTGGTCAAATGGTGAACCTTTTGTAGCAAGAGATGTTGAGTTTTGGTACGAAGACTTGATGATGAATCCAAAGATTCGTGAAAAACCATATCCATATCTTTTAGTTGGTGGTGAGCCAATGACTGTTGATGTAATTGATGATCAAACAGTAAGATTTAACTTACCATCTCCGTTCCCTGGTTTAACTGCAACTATTGCATGGTCATATAACCAGTTCTTCATGCCTTCACATTTCCTAGAACAATTCCATCCGGAAATTGATTCAAATGCTGATGCAAATGCTCAGGCATTAGGATTTGCAGATGGTTATGATGCTTTAGCAGCATATTATGGTAACTCAGGTTGGACTGATACTCCAACTCCTTTACTAGCTAAACCAGATCTAGTTGCTGGATTACCATATGCAGCTTATCCTTCTTTAGAAGCTTACATGACTATTGAAGACACTACTGAAGGTAGGGTCTATGCAGCTAACCCATACTTTTTCCAAGTTGATACAGCTGGGAATCAATTACCATACATTGATTATCAAAATGAAAGATACATCAATGAAAATGAAATAAGATTGTTAAAACTTGTTAATGGTGAAGTTGATTATAAATCACAGTCTGTTCAATTAGAATCCGCTCCTCAATTACTTGATGGTGCTGAGTCTGGTGGATATCAAGTTCAAATCAATCCAGGTTGTGGTGCTGCATTATTTAGTTTTAATGTAACACATCCTGATCCTGAAAAACGTAAAGTCTATGGGGATATTCGTTTCCGTCAAGCAATGTCAATTGCAATGAATAGAGACGAAATAAACGAAGTTGCATATTACGGTTTAGGTAAAGTTGAGCAGTTTGTAGGATTTTCTCCTGCACCTGACTTCGTTCCTGAAAGTATAAAAATGCATATGACTCAATACGATCCAGCTGGAGCAAATGCTCTTCTTGATGAAGTAGGATTAAAGGACGTTGATGGTGATGGATTTAGAGAATTACCAAATGGTGATGCTCTAGCTATTAACATTGACTACGCTACTCAAGGTATTGGTGGTGTTGAAGTTGAACTTGTTGCAAGATACTTCAATGAAGTTGGAGTAAAAACTACTTTTAAAGAGGTAACTCCAGATGAATATCGTGGTTCGCAAGCTGCTAATCAACTTGACGTTCATGTTTGGGATAAAGGTCAACCATTAGCAATTGTTGCTGGTAACCCAGAAACATTTAAACCTCCGTTTGGTAACTACTTTAACCATACACAAGGTTTAGATTGGGCGGCATACATTGATAGTAATGGTGACGAAGGTACTAAACCTCCTCAGTGGGTATATGACTTAAGTGATGGAATTGATAAATTCCAATCTTACGCCCTTGGTACTGCTGAGTCTAATGAGTGGGGTGAAAAAATTGCAACAATGTTAACAGAGCAAAGTCTATTGATTGGTACGGTGAAAGCACCGTTCCCGACTTATCATAGAAATGCGTTGAAAAACTTTACGCAGTTTAAAACTACTTCATATGAGTATTATAGAACATACCCATACCTAGCTACTCAATGGTGGTTAGACGAGTAATTTAACTCAATAAATAATAAAAAAAGCGGCAATTATATATTGCCGCTTTTCTTTTTTTAATTATTCTTGTCTCCTAATTATTTTATATGATTAATTTTATACAATTTACTCTCACAAGAGCAGGACTTGCAGTTATAACTTTGCTTCTTGTATGCTTTATTGTTTTTTCATTAATGGAATTAGTTCCTGGAACTTGTGCTGAAAGATATCTAGCATTTAAAAATACACAAGGATCACAAATAACTTATGAAGACATAGAAAAAGAAAAAATTCGTTTAGGTTTAGATAAACCTTTTTTGTATAGATATGGCAAATGGGTTTCCAATATAGTTTTTAATGGAGATTTTGGTGATAGTTGTATTTTAAGAATGAATATTAATGAATTATTAAGTGGAAGATTTACTTTATCTCTAACAATATGTTTGGTTGCACTAATATTTTCATATTTAATTGCCATACCAGTTGGGATCATATCGGCCACGACAAAATATGCATCATTAGATAATACACTTAAATTCATTAGTTATCTTGGAATAGCACTTCCCAATTTTTTAGTAGCACTCTGTATTATGCTTTTTATGACTGTTTACTATGGAGATACGATGACAGGTTTGTTCTCTCAAGAATATGAAAATGAACCCTGGTCATCGGCAAAACTATTTGATTTTTTAAGTAGAGCTTGGCTTCCAATATTTGTTTTAGGTTGGAATGCTACTGCCTTTGCTCTTCAAACAGTTAGAGCACTGATGCTAGATGAAAATGATAAACTATATGTAATGGCTGCAAGAGCTAGAGGAATATCAGGAATGAGTTTGTTGTGGAGATACCCCGCAAAACATTCATTAGGTCCAGTAATCAATTCTATAGGTTTTGACCTTAATCGTATATTTAGCGCATTGCCGATTGTAGCCTTAATTTTAATTCTTACAGAAGCTGGGGCATTGTTAATTGAAGCTCTAGCAAGATCAAATGATCAGCAATTAGCAGGTGCAATTATTTTTCTTCTAACGGCAACAATTGTTTTTGTGAATTTTATAACGGATATTATTTTAGCAATAATTGATCCAAGAATAAGAAAAGGAGTTATGGGTGGAGGTTAGTAATCAAAAAAAAGAAGCTTATTATACTGCAACGCAGATGCAATTAGTAAGAACACGTTTTTTTGGAAATAGATCTGCTATGATTGCTGGTTCTATTTTATTATTTATGATTATTTGTAGTCTATTTGCAGATTTTCTATCTCCTTATGATCCAACAATTAAAGGAAGAGATAAAGATTATGAAAATGGAGCACCTCAAATTCCAATGTTTTGGGATGATAACGGATTTTCTGCTAGGCCGTTTTTACACACATTAGAAAAATATAGAGGAGCAGATACAAATTTCAGATGGGTTTATAAAGTTGATACTGAAAAAAGAAGATACGTTTATTTTTTTGTTGAAGGATGGGAATATAAAGTTTTTGATTTTAATGTAAATCTTCCAGGAAAAATTTTAGATTTTAAAATTCCAGGTTTTACATTTAATACTCATTTATTTGGTGTAGAAGAAGGTGGTATCCATATATTTGGAACAGATAAGGCAGGAAAAGATTTATTCAGTAGAACCTTAAGTGCAATTTACATTTCACTGGCTGTGGGAACACTTGGTGTATTTATATCTTTTGTTCTATCCCTAATAATAGGTGGGATCTCAGGTTACTATGGTGGTTGGATTGATAGCGTATTACAAATGTTTACTGATGCAATTCGAACGGTTCCACCAATACCTCTGTTTATGTGTCTTGCTGCTTTTGCGCCATTAGAATGGAGTTCTGAATTACGGTTCTTTTTTATTTCCTGTTTGCTTGGATTAATTTCATGGCCAACTCTTGCAAGAAGAGTAAGAACACATTTACTTAGTGAAAGAAGCCAAGAATATATTCTTGCTGCAAAACTTTGTGGAGCATCATCTACTCACATTATTGTAAGACACTTATTACCAAGTTTTACGAGTTATATTATTGTCGATCTAGTCATTAGTTTTCCATACATGTTGTTATCTGAAACTGCTTTAAGTTTTATAGGACTTGGTTTGAGAGAACCAGTAAATTCTCTTGGTGTACTTTTGCAAAATGCAACTAAGGCTGACGTACTTCTTAACTATCAATGGTATTTTATCCCTGTGTTTTTCTTAGTCGTATTAATTTTAACATTTGTCTATGTAGGGGATGGATTACGTGATGCAGCAGATCCTCATAAGGTAAAGTAATATGAGCCATTTATTAGAAGTAAAAAATTTGGATGTAAAATTTGATACTGATGAAGGCAGAATTACTGCAGTTGAAAATATCTCTCTTTCTGTGGATCAAGGTGAAGTACTTGGTATAGTTGGTGAATCCGGATCAGGTAAATCTGTGACTGCTAAATCAATTATGAAACTAAATCCAGGTAATACTTCTTATAATGAAGACGCAGAAATAATTTTAGACAACGAAAATGTTCTTCAATTTACCTCTAAGCAAGACTTAAAAAAAATAAGAGGTGGTAAAGTATCAATGATTTTTCAAGAGCCTATGGCAAGTTTTGCTCCAGCAATTAAAATTGGCGCACAAATGGTTGAGCAATTACTAATTCATAAAAATATTAATAAAGAGGAAGCAAAATCAATATCCATAAACATGCTAAAAAGAGTAGGCATAGCAGATGCAGAAAAACGGTTTAATCAATATGCATTTGAATTATCTGGGGGAATGCGTCAAAGAGCAATGATAGCTATGGCACTATCAACAATGCCTAAACTTTTATTAGCAGATGAGCCAACAACTGCTTTAGATGTTACAATTCAAGCTCAAGTAATTAACCTAATTAAAGATATTATTAAAGAATATCAAATGGGAGTAATATTTATTACTCACGATCTAGGTGTTATTGCACAGGTAGCTGATCATGTAGCGGTTATGTATTTGGGAAGTGTAGTTGAGAAAGGTCCAGTAAATGAGATCCTTAAAAACCCAAAACATCCTTATACAAAAGGGCTATTACAAGCTTTACCTGACATAAATAACTTAGACGCACCTTTATCTCCAATACCTGGAAATATTCCAAGTCCATTAGATAGACCAACAGGGTGTGTATTTAGAACTAGATGCCCCCATCATAATCCAGAAGGAAAAGATGGTAAAATAGAAATGAAATTAATTGAAGTTGAAACAGGTCACTGGGTTGATCAATGTGGAATTAAGTGTGGTCAAAATGGGTGATAACTTAATTTCAGTAAATAATGTTTCAGTAAATTTTGATTATCAAGAAAATTTTATTTCAAAAAAACAAAAAATACATGCTGTAAACAATATCAATATCAAAATTAAAAAAGGATCTTTTTTTGGTTTAGTAGGTGAATCTGGTTCAGGAAAAACTACTCTTGGTAGAGCAATACTTGGAGCTAATAAAATTAGTTCTGGAAATGTTATTTTTCATGACGATGAAAGAGATTATGATTTAACAGATATGAACAAACAAGATTTAAAAGAATATAGAAAAAAAGCTCAATTAATTTTTCAAGATCCTTATGCTGCTTTAAGTCCAAGAATGACAGTGAGGGATATTATTGCAGAGCCTTTAGAAGTGATGAAAATAACAAACTCAAGACAAGAAACTGATGAAAGAGTAAGAGACATTGCTTCAAAATGTAGATTAAATATTGAGCATTTAAGAAGATTTCCTCATGCATTTTCTGGAGGACAAAGACAAAGAATATCAATTGCAAGAGCCTTAGTAAGTAATCCAAAATTTATAGTAGCAGACGAAAGTGTTGCTGCTTTAGATGTATCAATACAAGCAGATATATTAAATCTTTTAAAACAACTTCAAACCGAGCTTAACCTAACTTATTTATTCATAAGTCATGATTTAAGTGTAGTAGCTCATGTATGTGATGTTGTTGCAGTTATGTATTTGGGGCACATAGTTGAAATGGGACCCTCAAGAGAATTATTTAAGAACCCAAAACATTCTTACACAAAGGCACTATTATCTTCTATTCCATCAATTGATCCAGAGAAAAGATCTGAAGCTATAGAACTAAAAGGAGAAATTCCTAGTGCATTAAATCCACCTCCAGGTTGTGTGTTTAGAACCAGATGTCCTAATCCTGGAGTAGATTGCAAAGGTGGAGAAATAAAAATGGGCCTTATTGAAGTTGAACCAGGTCACTGGGTCGATCAGTGTTGTGCTCTATAAGTAGTTTTTATAACTGTAATGAAAAATATAGCATTTATTGGAACCTCTCATATTCATACACCAAATTTTATTTCTAAGGTAATTTCAAACATTAAAATTAATTGTATTGGTGTTTGGGACAAAGACAAGAATAGGTCAAAAATTTACTCTGATAAATTGCAATGTAAGAATTATGATAACTATGTTGATTTATTGAAAAAACCTAATTTAGATGGTGTTATAGTATGTTCAGAAACTAATTTGCACTATGAATTAGTTAAAAAAATTACCGAGAATAAAAAACACTGTTTTATAGAAAAACCTTTGGGGATAGGAAAAAAAGACTCTTTTGAAATGGCAAATCTTATTGAGTCTTCAAAAATTATTTTTCAAACTGGATATTTCATGAGAAGCAATCCTGTTTACATAAAGCTTAAACAATTAATTACTGATAATTATTTTGGCGAAATTTCAAGAATTCGACTCATTAATTGTCACGATGGTATTATGAGGGATATTTTCAAAAACTATCAATGGATGACAGATCCTACAGTTGCAGGCGTTGGAGCTTTTGGTGATTTAGGAACACATGTTTTAGATCTTCTTTTATGGTTTTTTTCTGATGTTGAGTCAGTGAGCGCAACCTTTACAAAAGTATATAATCAATATCCAGATTGTGAAGAAAGTGGAGAAGCTTTAATAAAATTTAAAAGCGGGTTGATAGCTAGTATTGCTGCGGGATGGATAGATATAGCGCAGCCTTATACTATTTTTGTAAGTGGAACAAAAGCTCACGCAAGAACAACGAATGAGCAATTAATTATAAACGAAAATAAGGAAGGTAAAAAAATAGAAAGAATAGAAGAAAATTTACCAGAAACATTGCCTCATGCATTTGATTTGTTTCTCAATTCATTAATTGATAACAATACTAAAAATCTAGTTACTCCTACAGAAGCAGCATTGAGAAGTAGTATAATGGAATCAATTTACCAATCAGAAAAAGAAAAAAAATGGATAAATATCTAAATTAAAAAATATTAATATGAGTAAAATAAAAGTTGGCATTATTGGCGTAGGGGGTATTGCAAAGTTACATGTACCTGGTTGGCGCATGTCAGAACATGCAGAATTAATAGCAGGTTCTGATATAAATAATTCTATTCTCAAAGATTGGGGCAATATAAATCAAGTGAAAAAATTATATCTTGATCCCTTAGATATGATTAATGATCCAGATATAGATGTAATAGATATTTGTGCGCCTAATAACTATCATTGTGATTTAGCAATTAAAGCAATGCAAGCAGGCAAAGATGTTTTATGTGAAAAACCCTTAGCTCCAAATGCCTCACAAATAAAAAAAATGATTGAAGTAAGAGATCAAACGAAAAAAAAATTAATGTGTGCTCAACACTTTAGATTCAGAAAAGATTCTCAATTAATAAAAGATCAATCCAAATCAATTGGCTCGATATATCATGCACGTTCTTGGATGCTTAGAAGAAATTTTTTACCAGTCTCACTTGGTTTTTTAAAAAAAGAAAATTCAGGAGGAGGACCTTGTATTGATATAGGAGTGCACGTATTAGATTTAACTCTTTGGTTTATGAACAATCCAGAACCACTTTCTGTGACGGGTGTGTCAAAAACAGAATTAGCAAAGCAGCCAAATTCTTTTAGTTACAATGGAGAGTACGATAAGGAAGCAATGAATGTTGAAGATTTTGCAGCTGCGTTTGTTAGGTTTAAAAATGGTGCAACCTTGATGCTTGAAGTATCATGGATGCTTCATCATAAACTACCAGAAGATAAAATAGAAGATATGCAGGTATGGTTATATGGAAGAGAAGCTGGTTTGCATTGGCCTAATTGTGAGATTATAAAAAATGATATCAATTCTCCAACTCACATAACTAAAAAAATTGAAGGAAATTTAAAAGACACTATTGAACCTCATGCCAAAGAATGTATCGAGTTTGCAGAGTTTGTTGCAAACGATCAACCAGTTACTATTCCGGCTGAACACTCTTTACAAGTAATGAAAATTTTAGATGGAATTTATAAAAGTCAAGAAGTAGGAAAAGAAATTATTTTAGAATAATAGATTATGATTAATGAAAAATAATTTATTTTTAGCTGTTATATTATCACTTTCTGGTTTGTTTTTATTGGATTGTATGGGCATTGCGATAAAGTTTTTACGAAACGAATATCCAGCAGCTCAACTTTCTGTTTTTAGAAATTTATTTGGAATGATCCCATGTGTTATTGCTTTATATTTTTCACATGATTGGCATCAAAACGGTAGACAAATAAAAATAACGAAATGGAAGTTAGGATTATTCCGCGGAGTATTTGTAGCATTGGCTCAATTATGTCTCTATACTTCTTATGCTTACTTGCCTTTTGCTTTAGTCGCTACCATGGAATACACTGGGCCCATGATGGTCACCCTTCTTGCTATTCCTTTATTAGGTGAAAAATTTGGTTGGTACAAAATGAGTGCAGTAATTTCTGGTTTTGTAGGTATCGTTTTAATTATGCAACCTTGGTCATCAGACTTTAATTATATGTTATTACTTCCTATACTTGCTGCTTTTGGATATTCATTAGCAAGGGTAACATCCTTAAGTTTTGAGGATCATGTTCCTTCACCACTTATCAACTTGTATGGTCAAACAGGGACAATCATAGTTGCATGTATGTTAGTGGTGTTTTTTGGTATGTGGGAAAATTTCAAAAGTATAAATGATTTCTTAGTAGTTTGTATAATGGGGATTGCAGGAGGATCTGGAACTTTACTTTTAATATATGGTGCTAGAAAAGCAGAACTTAGTAAAATTATGCCATTTGATTATATCGAGATATTTTTTGCACTTATTTTAGGTTGGATATTTTTTGCAGAATGGCCAGTTGATCAACTTTTCCCAGGTGCTTTTTTCATAGTTTTAGGTGGATTAATCATTTATCTTCAACAAAGAAAAAATAATTTTCAAAGATTAAGGAAAACATAATGGAATATAAAATTACCAAACTTCAAAATGATAAAGGTTTAGATATTGACATAGTTAATATTATTAACTCAAACAATTATAGTTTTAGTTTTTATACTTATGGTGGTTATATGAGTGAAGTTTGTATTCCAATTTCTTCGAATGTTTCTGAAACAGAGGATGTTTTATTAGGTTACGGTAATTTAGATGATTGCCTGGAAGCTCATGGATATTTCAATTCAATTATTGGAAGAGTTTGTAATAGAATAGGGCAAAGTAAATTTACTCTTAATGGGAAAGAATATAATTTATATTCAAATACTGAACCTGATCATCTTCATGGCGGAGAGGTAGGTTTCAATAAAAAGATTTGGATAATAGCCGATATTAAAAAAACAAGCCAAAGTATAAAAGTAGAGCTCACTTACCAGTCTAAACATTTAGAAGAAAATTATCCAGGCAACCTAAATTGTAAAACTATTTACGAACTTAATAATAATAACGAAATTCTAATTTCCTTTAATGCTACTACAGATCAAGATACTATTGTTAATATCACTAATCATAACTATTGGAATTTCCATGGCCATAAAGATAATTATAAAAATATTACTGACCATGTTGTAAGAATATCATCTAATCAAATTTGCGAAACTGATGAGGGATCAATTCCTACTGGTAAATTATTCGATGTAGTGAATACAAAATATGATCTTAATAATTCATTTGAAATAAATAAATCTTTTTTAGATGGCGGTGGTATTGATCACAATTATGTTCTCAAAGATCATTCTATTGATCAATCTATAGCTTCCATCTACAGTAATATTACTGGTATGGGAGTTGAATACTCGACTGATCAACCTGGAATACAATTTTATACTGGTAATATGATGAAAGATTCATATCATGGCAAACATAATCGAAATTATGGATTACAATATGGTATGTGTCTAGAGACGCAAATTTTTCCAGATGCTATTAATCAACCAAATTTTCCATCAACTATATTAAAAGTAGGCGAAACATATAATTCAAATACAAAAATAAAATTAAGAAATGATTTTAAATAAATTAATTTATTGTTTTATAATTTTATATCTATAGACATCCGCATAAATGAAAATCAGTAAAAAAATTATAGATAATTTAAAAAAAGGTGGAGTAGATTTTTACTTAAGTGTTCCTTGTAAGTTATTAGCCAACATGATTGATATTCTTGAAAATGATAAAGATGTTTATTATTCGGCTGTACCAAGAGAGGAAGAAGGTATGGGTATTTGTGCTGGAGCTTATTTAGGAAATAAATTCCCGTGTATAATGATGCAGAATACAGGGATTGGAAATTCAGTGAATGCAATTGTTTCTCTATTACAACTATATCAAATGCCTGTTGTTTTTTTAATTAGTTACAGGGGTACACCTGGTGAGCCAGTAGGAGCACAAGGTGGAATGGCGAAGATTACTGAAGATATTTTACAAACGTTGAGAATACCTATGTTGTATTGCTCTTCTGAAAAAGAATTAGATAAAATTTCAACATTTAGCAAACATGCCAAAGTTGTTGAATCACCAGTAGCTATTTTATGTGATTTCAATTTAATGAAAGATGATAAATGAACCGTTTTGATTTATTAAATAAGGTACAAAATATTCTTAAAGATAACTTAGTTATTTGTAATATAGGTCTTCCATCTCAAGAATTATATAAAATTAGTGATCAACCAAATTTTTTTTATATGTTAGGCAGTATGGGCTTATCATCTTCTATTGGCTTAGGCTTGGCAATATCCCAAAATAAACACGTTATTAGTATAGATGGTGATGGATCAGTTTTAATGAATATGAATACCCTAGCAACAATAGGTAATAGAGCGCCATCAAACTATACTTTATTGATAATTGATAATGGTTCTTATGGATCAACAGGAGATCAACGAACATTTACTGATGAGAAAACTTCCTTAAAGGATGTTGCATTAGGAGCTGGCTGCAAAAATGTGATTGAATGTTCTGGCGAGGAAACAGTTAATGAATTAAACAAAGCCATTGATGATAAAGATAATTCATATGTAATAATTTCAAAGATCAATTCTGGAAATGTTAAAATTGATCCCATTCCACTCAATCCTATAACTATAAGAGATAGGTTTAGAAAGTTTATTGGTAAAGTTAAATACCTTTAATTAATATTTTATGATCATTTGCGCAGGATCAATATTTACAGATTACATAAGTAGGATTAATAAATTTCCAAAAAAACCAATTAAAGTTTTATCTAGAGGTATTGATAAAAGATTAGGTGGTTCAGCAGCAGTATCGGCATTTACTGCAAAAATTTTAGGATCTGAATCAAAATTCATAGGAAAATTTGGAGATGATGATTCATCAGTCTTTTTAAAAAATGAATTAAAAAAATTTTCTATAAATAATAGTAAATCAATTTTTATTAAAAAATGTCAGTCTTCGCAAAGCTTTGTAATTGAAGATACAAAAGGTGAAAGATTACTAGCAGCATACAATGATCCAAAATTACTTGATTATAAGAAAATACCCAAATTAAATTTTAAAAAAAAGGATATTTATTCAATAGATATGAGATGGATAGACATGGCCTCTTATATTGCTATTAATACCAATAAAAAAAATATTAAATGTGTTGCTGATCTAGATAATTTTAAAAATTCTAATAAAATTTCTGAAATTGTTCACAAAGCTTCGCACCCTATATTTTCTGAAGAAGGTTTGAAAACTTATAAAAAAAACATCAATATGCAAAAGGCTCTTTTTCAAATATTCAATGAAACAAATAAATTTGTTGCAGTTACTATGGGATCAAAAGGTGTTTATTGGTTTGAAAATAACTCATTATATCATTGTAATGTTCCAAAAGTAAAAACAGTTGAAACGAATTGTGCAGGAGATGTTTTTCATGGTGCTTTTGCAACAGCTCTATCATTAAATAAATCAAACTCTCAAAGTATTCAATTGGCAGCAGCTACTGCAACTTTAAAATGCATGAAAGCTGGAGGTATATATTCAATACCAAATTTAAACAACGTAAAAAAGTTTTTAAAAAAATTAAAAATTAGAAAAATTAAATGACAAAAATTTTAATTACAGAATTTATAGATTCACAATCATTGCAAAATATAAATAAAAAATTTGATGTAATTTATAAAAAAGATGCCTGGCAAAATAAAGATTTTTTAGAGAGAGAAATTCAGAAATTTGATGGCATCATAGTAAGGAATAAAACAAGTTTAGATAAGAAAATTTTAATAAATGCGTCAAATTTAAAGTTTATAGGAAGATTAGGTGTTGGTCTTGATAATATAGATACAGAATACTGTAAAAAAAATAATATCATTGTTCAGCCAGCAACAGGTATGAATTCTGACTCTGTTGCAGAATACGTTGTGAATTCTTCTCTTACATTATTAAAAAAAACGCACATTATTACAGAACAAACACTACAAGGAAAATGGCCAAGGACATCAATTGTTACAAAAGAACTTAAAGGAAAGACTCTTGGTGTAATAGGTTTTGGGGATATTTCAAAAAAAGTTTTAAATCTTGTAAATGTTTTTGATGTTAGCTGTATTGCATATGATCCTTTTGTAACTTCGAAACAAATGGAGGCAGAAAATGTTAAGAAAGTTTCATTCGATGAAATTCTTAATTTGGCCGACATAATTTCTATTCATGTCCCAATAAATAATGAAACAAAGTATCTATTTGACAGACAAGCTTTTATTAAAATGAAAAAACAACCAATTATAATTAATTCTTCTAGGGGTGGCGTCATCAATGAGAAAGACTTAATTGATGCTTATAAAAATAAATATATCTCTGGTTTCGCATTAGATGTTTTTGAAAATGAACCAGTAAATGAAGCATTTTATAACAATATTACAAATGATATGAATTGCATCTTAACACCTCATATTGCAGGTGTAACTGCTGAATCAAACGTTAGAGTAAGTAATTTTATAATTGATAAAACAAATAAATTTTTTGAAAATTTTAAAGATTAAATTCACTCATCTTAACAACACGATTTTCTTTTATTGATTTCTCTGCTGCTTCTCCAATAGCCACTGCATGAAGACCATCGTTTATAGAAACTTGTGGTTTTAAATTATTATTAATTGCTTTAATAAATTCTAAATGTTGATAATAAGTCGATCCATGATGTTGCCCAGCTGATAAAATTTTTTTATCTACCTCAACTAATTCTTTAATTGCATTTTTAGAGTTTCTTAAACCTATTCTAACTTCTGAAGAGTTTTTTCCAGATGCATCAGCTGGCACACCTGTTTCTATTTTACCCTTATCTCCAACAACACATAGCTCTTCTTGCATTTCTGAATTTTCTGCAAACATACAAAGTTCTAAAGAACTTCTTATTCCATTTTTAAAATCTAAAATTACAAATGCATTGTCCAATATATCAGGAACTTTTCCATTATAATTTTCATTAAGATGATTTACACTTTGGTCACCACTTGCATATACTTGTGTAACTTCACTATTTGTAATTAGGCGCATTAAATCAAAAAAATGACAGCATTTTTCTACTAATGTTCCACCCGTGTTTATTTGGAATCTATTCCAATCATCTACTTTTTTGAGAAATGGAAATCTATGTTCACGAATTGAAAGCATTTTAAGCGTACCAACTTTATTACTATCTATTTCTTGGATCATTTTTTGAACAGGTGGCATGTACCTATACTCCATAGCCACCCATATTACTGATGGATATGAAGTTGATAATTTTTTAATTTCAAGACAATCTTCTAATTTTGTACATAAGGGTTTTTCAATTAATAAATGTTTTTTTGTTTTTAACGCTTCTTTAATAATATCATGATGGGTAAAATTGGGAGTCGAAATAATAAAAGCATCCACTTCATTACTTTTAAAAATTTCATTATTATTTGAATAGATTTTAATATCATTTGAGATAAGATTTTTAGCTTTATTTATTGAATTCTCATTACTGTCTGAGATGGCAACTACTTCAGCTGAATCTATAAGATTAATATTTGAAATATGTTCACAACCCATTAGTCCACTTCCAACAATTCCATATTTAATTTTCGTTTTCATGTTGTGTAAATTGGAATATTTAATTGCGCACTTAGTTTTTTTATTTCTGAATATACATCTCCATATGTGAATGCTAGATGATGTTCGATACCAGATGTGAATAATCTAACTAATTTTTGATAGGTATTTGTTTGAAATCTCACAACACCCGAAGTACCTGAAAATGAATTTTTTTTATCTAAAACTTCACCTTTCATAACAATAAATTTTAATTTATTTTCTGATTTTGAAACTCTAAATATTGTTATTTTTCCAGGTCTAAAAGCAAAATCATGTAGCAATGCTTTCTTTCTATTAGAATGTACCGTTGCACTTGCTGTATTTTTTTTTGCCATACTAATTGGAGCTAATCCACAATGCCAAAAAACTAAAGTATCAGTTTTGGGATCGCAATCAACAACATCTACTAAAAGTGAAGGTTTGTTATTTATCTTATTTAAAATATCGCAACTTATACTTCCTAATACATCAGCTTCACATGCACTGCTAACTCCTTTTTCATTCATCATAGCCATTGGACCACATGATGCACATCCAAATTGAGTAAACATTTCAGGCCAACACTTAATTGCAAAAGTATCAATTTTGTTATCATTTTTTATTTTTTCTAACCCATGAAAAATTGAAATACTTTTATTTAATTCATTTGCATTCAACTTAGAGACTGATTTCAAATCTTTTTTTATTTGATTTTTAGTTTTTGTAATATCTTTAGTGCTAACATTTTTAGAAATATTAAACAAAGTTTCTAATTTAATTTTCTTAAGACTATAATATAATTTTTTTTCTATTTCTCTATAATCATAATCACAGGTAAAAAATCCATCTGGTCTTTTTCCAACAAGTCCTAAATTATTTCTTTTTGAAAAAATAATGCCATCTTTCTTTTTAGAATTTTTTATTTTTTTCAATGTATTATTTTTTAATATTTTTTTATTTTTTAAAAAATTATTAATTTTTTGCATTTCGAATAATTTATTATTAATAAATATTGAAAATTCTGGCTTATATTTTAATTTGATTAAAGAATGCATAGCAAGATTTACACCACATAAAGAGTTCAATCTTAACCGCTTACCTGTTCTCGGCTCTTTAAAACTTATTAAATGTATTGGTTTATTAAATGTTTTAGCAAAACTTGTTATAAATTTTGCATCAGTGAAAGTTGTTTGAGCAATGATATATTTGCTACAATTTAGTTTTTTAAAATATCTAATAGCTTTTTTTCCTGTTGCATCATCTGTAATTAATTCTTTAAAATGTGAGTATTTAATATCTAAAATATCTATAAATTTTTCAAACCTTCTTTTATTATCTAAAGCATAATTTATATCAAATGTATCTCTTGCTAATGCTAAATAACCAATCATTGAATTTTGATATGTTTATAATATTTTTTAACAAAATATTATTATTTAATTTTAAAATTTGCCATTATTTCTGGGTTTTTATTACTTGTATATAATAATTTAATATGTTTAAGTCTGAAAAAAATTGGAGGATAAATGATGAACTTTAAGTTTATTTTAAAAGCAATATCTGTAGCTTTAGTTTCATTCTCATTAACTTTAATTTCTGCAGTTTCTTTTGCTGCCACAGATGTACGTATTATGTGGTATGGAGATGGAGACAAAGAAAATGTGCCAATTGCAGCACAAATTGATGAGTTTAATGCAGCTAATCCAGATATAAATGTAATTTTAGATATTGTACCATATGATGCAATAATGAACACTCTACCTATCCAGCTTGCTGCTGGTGAAGGTCCTGACATTGCTCGTGTTACTGATCTTGGTGGATTAAACAAATATTATGCTGATATTACGCCTTATGTAGCTGATCCAAGTTACTATGAAAAAAGCTTCGGTCCTTTTTTAAATTGGTATCGTAAGCCTGGAGATACAACTTCAATTCATGGTTTCCATTCTACAATGACCGTTACTGGTCCATATGTAAATAAAACTCTATTTGAACAAGCTGGTGTAGATCTATTAGGCCCTGGTGCAACTTGGGAAGAATGGGCAGCAGTTTCAATTGAAGTAGCAGAAAAAACAGGTACTCCTATACCAATGGCTTGGGATAGATCAGGTCACCGTGTATCAGGCCCTGCGATTTCTATGGGTGCGAAATATTTTGATTCAAATGGTGATCCAAAATTAGTTGATGATGGATTAAAAGCTATGACTCAAATGCTTTATGACTGGCACCAAGCAGGTACAATGAGTAAAGATCTTTGGGGATCAGTTTCAGGATCTAAATATCATGCTCCAAATGATTGGTGGAATGCTGCTGAGGTAGTTTTCATGATGAGTGGTTCATGGCAAATTGGAAGATTTGCGAATGAAGTAGGAGATGATTTTGATTGGTGGGCTGTACCAGCTCCATGTGGTCCTGCTGCATGTACTGGAATGCCAGGTGGAAATGCACTATTAGCATTCAATGCTAATCCAGCTGTTGGAAAGGTAATGGATTATCTTTCTAGTAAAGAACAACTAAGTAGTTTTATTGGTCAAGTTCTTGCTATCCCTGGACACTTAGATCTACAAGTTGACTATCAAACTGATGATCCAAACGCAAAACATGCATTAAATACTTTTGCTGGCGCAGTGCCAACTATTGATCAAGTCGCTTTTGATCTTCAGGCACACGTTGACAACCGTATAATGTTTAACGCAATTATCTCAAGATTAGGACAAGCTATTGTTGGTGAAATGACAATGGAAGAAGCTTGGACGCGTATGGATGAAGATGTTGAAAAACAACTTAAAGAAAAATACGGCGGATAATTACATCCAAAATAATAATATAAAGCTGCTCATTTTGAGCAGCTTTTTTTCGAAATCATTTAATGGAAAATATTAGAAATCAAACAAAAATTTTTTTCCTTAGAATTTTAAACATTCCCTTTGCATTTTTAATGCATGCTATTGATTTAATCATGTGGCCAATTCAAAAAATTATTGGTGTAAGAAATATGCCATATATTTTTTTGCTTCCAAATTTAATTTTTTTTGGATTATTTGTAATAATCCCTCTTGGTGCAAACTTTTTCTTTTCAT
This sequence comes from uncultured Alphaproteobacteria bacterium, assembly GCA_902615745.1. GTDB lineage: Bacteria > Pseudomonadota > Alphaproteobacteria > HIMB59 > CACPNW01. Next base: position 152,687 of record CACMQB010000004.1, read on the forward strand.
TATCATCTGGTGACGAACTGTTATTTGCTGAGAGAGAACTTCCTACAACAAAACAATATGATCAGTTATTTGATTGTGAGAGTTATTTAAACCCAAATACATGTACAGAAGATTTTTTTTGGAGAGGAGTTTATAACACTATATTCTTTGTTGTTTTTCAAGTTGGCTTAATGATTTTCTTTTCGGTTTTGACTGCCGTGATATTAAATAAGAAAATTATTGGCAGAGGCTTTTTTAGATCGGTATTTTTTTTCCCTGTTTTATTGTCACCAGTTGTTGTTGGTTTGATTTGGCAATGGATACTGCTAAAAAATGGAGCTTTCAATGCAATAATTGAGTCTTATGGTGGAGACAAAGTATCATTTTTAACGGATCCATCATGGGCTATGGCATCTGTAATCTTTGTATCAATATGGGCTCATATGGGTTTTTATACTCTGATTGTATTAGCAGGTCTTCAAGCAATACCTCCAAATTTATATGAGGCAGCCGAAATGGATGGAACTAGCCGAGAAAGAATTTTCTTTCGAATAACTCTGCCTCTTCTAATGCCAAATTTATTAGTTGTATTTATTCTTGCCTCAATAAAAGGTGTTCAAACATTTGATGAAATATATGTTTTAACTGGTGGAGGGCCTGGAACATCTACATCATTGATTGTTCAATATATTTTTACCACAGGATTTGCTTCATCTGGATCTGTTCAAAATTTTGGTCTTGCAGCCGCTGCATCTATGGTTCTCGGTGTGGTACTTTTATTTTTAACACTTATGCAATTATATTTCAGTCGAAATAAAGAAAGTAAACATCAAGAAATTTAATATGTCTGAAACAACTTCAAGAATAATAAAAATTGCTACAAAAAAAAGATATAAAAATAAATATCATTGGACAGATTATTTTTCTTATTTTTATTTATTACTAGGTGTTCTTTTAATGTTTGGTCCTGTTGTATGGTTGGGATTATCTTCATTAAAGACATTAGCAGGTATACAAGAATATCCTCCAACAATTTTGCCACTTTCTCAAATTCAAGTTGATGTTGAAGGATACGATAAACCCTTACCAATTTTTAATGTCACACAAGAAGATGGGTCAGTAAAGCAGTTAGCACAAATTAAAAGAATTGGAATTAATGCTAAAATGGTTGATCCTCTAAATCCAGGAGAAACAGTAAAAGTACCGATTGATAAAAGAGAAAAAATTAGAGAATTTAAAATTCAGTGGCAAAACTATGTTGATCCTTTAAGAAAATATGATTTTTTACTTTATTTCAAAAACTCAACTTTCATTACTGTTGTAGCAACAATAATAACTTTGATAATAAATTCAATGGCAGCATATGCACTTTCTATATATGAGTTTAGAGGAAAAAATTTTGCACTTGTTTTTGTTATAGGTACATTATTAATTCCATTAACGATAATTTTGGTTCCAGTTTTTTATGTTGTTGCAAACTTTGGAATGATTAATTCATTATGGGGTGTAATTCTTCCAGGTGCTGCAACACCAACAGGAGTTTTTTTACTTCGTCAATATATGCTTACATTGCCTAGAGAGCTTATAGAAGCAGCAAGAATGGATCACGCAAGTGAATGGGCAATTTATTGGCGAGTTGTCCTACCTTTATCTATACCGGCTATTGCCGTTTTAGCAATTTTTTCCATAATGTGGAGATGGAATGATTTCTTATGGCCTTTAATAGTTTTATCAAAAAGTGAAGTTTATACATTGCAAATTGGATTAAACGCATTTCATGGAGAACTTACTAGTCAGTGGAATTATGTATTATCAATGACTATGGTAACTTTATTACCTATAGCAATTATATTTGCTTACTTACAAAAATTTATAACAACAGGAATAGCAAGTACAGGTATGAAGTAATGCAAGACAAACCTCTGATTTTTTTTGATCCTTATCCAAGAAATGAAGAAATGGTTTTTACTAATGATGTTAAGACTGAATTAGAAAAAATATCCAATTTAATCTATCACTTTGGCAGTCGAGCTCCTGATGAACTTGTAGATAAAAATATTGAAGAAATCGAAATATTAGTTGGGCAGACTGCTATGCCTAAAGAACGTTTAGATAAATCAAAAAAAATTAAAGCAATTATAAATGTCAAAGCAAATTGGGAACCGAATATTGATTATCATGAAGCACATAGAAGAGGTATTTATGTTTTATCAGCTGCACCTGCTATGGCCCCTGCTGTTGCCGAAGCTTGTATAGGTTACGCAATCTCACTTTCTAGAAATGTTTTGGGAGTTTACAAAAAATTTTTAAATTCTGAAGAGCAATATGGAATTAAAGAAAATAAATTTGCTTACACACTTTTTAACTCAAATGTTGGGTTAATTGGTTTTGGAAATTTAGCAAAAAGTTTACTTCCTTTGTTAAAACCATTTAACTGTAAAATTTCAGTATTTGATCCATGGTTATCTAATGAATACTTAGAAAGCCAAGGTGTAAATCCTGTATCTATTGATGATTTATTATCTAACAATAAATTTATATTCATATTAGCTGGAGTTACTACTGAAAATGAAGGATTTATTAGTAAAGATAAATTAAAATTAATTAAAAAAAATAGTTCAGTAGTTCTAGTCAGTAGAGCGGAGGTTGTTGATTTTGACGAATTTATTGAACTTGCTGAAAATGAATATTTCAGAGCAGCTATAGATGTATATCCAGTCGAGCCTGTGCCAGCAGATTCAACTTTTAGAAAAAAATCTAATATTTTATTTACTTCACATGTTGCAGGTGCTTTAGATTATTCATATAAAAATATAAGAGATATGATGATGAATGATATCAAAAAAATCTTAAATGGGATGCCTCCTATACACTTACAACATGCTGACCCTGATAAAGCAATAATGAGAAGAGATAGATGACTGAAATTATATTAAAGGACATTTTTAAAAGTTATGATCAAACAGAAGTAATTCATGGAGTTGATTTGAAAGTTGAAAGTGGAAAATTTCTAGTTTTAGTTGGCCCCTCTGGATGTGGTAAGTCAACATTATTAAGAATTATTGCTGGGTTAGAAAGAATTACATCAGGAGAAATTTTAATCGACGGAAATGAAGTAAGTAATATACCCGCTTCAGAAAGAGGTTTGGCCATGGTTTTTCAATCATATGCTTTGTATCCTCATATGTCTGTTTTTAAAAATATGGCCTTTGCATTGGAAAATCTAAAAATTGATAAAAAAACAATTGAAGAAAAAGTTAATAGCGCAGCTAAACTTTTACAAATTGAAGAGTATCTTCAAAGAAAACCAAAAGCACTTTCTGGTGGTCAAAGACAAAGAGTAGCTATTGGCAGAGCAATAGTTAGAGATCCAAAAGCATTTTTGTTTGATGAGCCCTTATCTAATCTTGATGCTGAGTTAAGAGTAACAATGAGAAAAGAATTATCAGCACTTCATGAAAAAATCGGTGGTACAATGATTTATGTTACACATGATCAAGTTGAAGCAATGACCTTGGCTGATCAAATAGTAGTTTTAAATAATGGTTATGTTGCACAAGCAGGAGCACCACTTGATTTATATAATAATCCCAGTGATATTTTTGTAGCTGGTTTCATTGGATCTCCAAAAATGAATTTTATCAAAGTTAATGCAATTGATAAGTCTGGTTCATTTAATTTAGTTTCAGATGCATTGAATTTACAAACAAATCATAAAAACTTACAAAACAATACACCTTATTCTCTTGGGATAAGGCCTGAACATATAGAAGTTTGTGAACAGCAAAATTCAGATTTAAAAGTACATGTTGATTTTACTGAACAGCTCGGAAGTGAAACTTACTTTTATTGTAAGGGTGAAGGAATAAAACAATTAATTGTTCATCATACTGGTCAATATAAAATAAATAAGGGAGAAGAATTATATCTTCGGTTTAAAAGAGATTCAGTTCATCTTTTTGAAGAGAATGGCATGTCTGTATCAAAAAAAAATAATTAATGAGTTCTAAAAAAATTGGACTTGCCATTATTGGTACGGGCATGGCTGCAAAACCCCATGCCTTGGCTTTAAATGAATTAAAAGATGATATTAATGTAGTTGGAGTTTATTCTCGAAATAAGGAAAAAAGAGAAAATTTTTCTAAAAATTATAATTTTAATTCATTTCAGGACATTGATAGTATTTATAATAATCATGAAGTTGATATGGTTGATATCATCACTCCTCCAAATCAACGATATGAACTAGTAGAGCAATTTAGCAAACATGGTAAACATATCTTAATGGAAAAACCAATTGAACGAACTTTAGAAAATGCAAAAAGTATAGTTTCAATTTGTGAAAATAATAAAGTTAACCTCGGTATAGTTTTTCAACATAGATTTAGACAATCCTCAATTAAATTAAAATCATTAATAAATGATAATAAATTTGGTCAAATTTTTTCAGCTCAAATCAATATTCCATGGTGGCGAGAACAGTCCTATTATGATGAACCAGGTAGAGGAACATATAAGAGAGATGGTGGAGGTGTTCTTATAAGCCAAGCTATTCATACTCTTGATCTTGCTATCAGTCTTTTAGGGAATGTTAAAGAAGTGATGGTAATGGCAGAAACTACAAAGTTTCATAAAATGGAGTCAGAAAATTTTGTAACAGGTGGTATTAAATTTAAAAATAGCGTGATTGCATCTTTATTCGCTTCAACAAGTGTTTTTCCTGGCTCATCTGAGTCAATTGTTCTTCATTGTGAAAATGCAACAGTCAAACTTGAAGCAGGAACACTTATCATTAATTGGAGGAACGGTAAAAAAGAAGAGTTTGGAGAGGAATCTGGAACTGGCGGTAGTGCTGATCCTATGGCTTTTCCATTTGATTGGCATAAAGATCTTATACTTAATTTTGCAAAATCAATTAACACAAATGAAAAATTTGAAATTACTGGAAAAGAGGCATTGAAAGTTCATTATCTAATTGATGCGATGATAGAATCATCTAAAAAAAATAAACTAATTACAATGGAGTAAAATATTTAATCATGAGAAAAATTAAAGTAGCTGCAATGGGCATTGAGCATAGACACATTTTTGGACAATTAAATGGCATGTTAAATTTGGGATGTGAGTGTGTTGGTTGGTGGAATGAAACGGATAATAATATTACAAAAGATTTTAATGAAAAACATCCTGATATACCCCGCTTTACAAATAAAGAGGATTTATTAAAAAATAAAGAAATTGAATTAGTATTGATAGCAGACATTCCAGTTAAAAGAGCAGCTTTAGCTATTGAGTGTATGAATGCCGGAAAAGATGTAATGTTAGATAAACCTGGATGTACAACCTTAGAACAACTTAAAGAAGTCGAAAATACTGCAAAAAAAACAGGAAAAATTTTTTCAATTGATTTTTCTGAAAGATTTGAAGTACCTTCAGTTCAGGTTGCCTATGATTTAATTCAAACAGGTGAAATTGGAGATGTTGTTCAAACAATTGGAATGGGACCTCACCGATTGAATATTCAAACTAGACCTAATTGGTTTTTTGATTACGATCAATATGGTGGTATTTTATGTGATATTGCTTCACATCAAATAGATCAGTTTTTATTTTTTACCGGATCTAAAAATGTAGAAATTATAAATTCTTCAACAGGTAATTTTTCAAATCCTAAACATAATAAGTTTGAAGATTTTGGTGAAATTTTAATTCATGGAGATAAGGGTAGAGGTTACATTAGGGTAGACTGGTACACACCTGATGCTTTACCTAATTGGGGTGATGGTAGATTGACCATTTTAGGCACAAAAGGATACATTGAATTAAGAAAGTATGTCGATCTAGTTGGTAGAGAAGGAACAGATCACCTTTTTTTAGTTAATAATAAAAAATATGAATATAAAAATGCTTCTAAAGGACCCCTAACATATTTTGAGAGATTAATGGACGATGTTGTAAATAGAACTAGTACTGCAATGGATCAATCACATTGTTTAAAAGTTATGGAATTGGCAATCAAAGCTCAAAAAAATGCGATTAGGCTTGGAAATATTAAGTAATGAATATTTCTAATCAAGAATTATCCAATACTTTAGAAACCGCCATTAATAATACAAAAATTTTTGATATTCATACGCATTTATTTCCATCTGTCTTTAAAAGTCATTCTCTTTCTGGTTTTATTAATTTATTAAACTATCATTATTTAATTGCAGAATTATTAACCAACGCAAATATAACTGCAGAAAAATTTTACTCTCTAGATGACGTAAATAAAGCAAAACTTATCTGGGAAGAGTTATTTCAAAATAGAACACCAATTTCTGAGGCTTGTAAGGGGGTGCTAACTGTACTTCAAAAATTAGATATTAATTTTAATAATAAAACTTTTGAAGAACTAAATAATGAATATGAAAATAAATCTCTTACAGATGAAAAAATTTTACAATTATCAAATGTTTCTTCTCTCGTAATGACAAATAATCCATTTGATATTGATGAATGGAATTTATTTAAAAATAATGAGTGGGATAGAAATATATTTCAATCATCATTACGACTAGATGATTTAATAAGTAATAATTCTCAAGCAATCGATATTGCAAAAAACCAAACAAAGATAAATCAAAAACAAAATGATGTTGTTATTAATTATTTAGAAAGCTGTTTTTTAATATCCAATCCAGTATACGCAGCTATTTCAGCAAATTCAGATAATTTTAAAGAAATTTTAAATGACCCTCTTTGGAAATTAATTTTGTCATGGTTAAATGAAAAAAATATTCCGTTGTCATTAATGCTAGGTGTTAAACGAGCTGTAAATAGTAGTTTTGGTCAAGCTGGAGATGGAATTGGTGATATTAATCTCAAAGAACTAAGTAAATTATGTAATTCTTTTCCAGAAAACAAATTTCTTGTAACTTGTTTATCTCTAAATGATCAGCACGAATTAACTGTCTTAGCTCGTAAACATCCTAATTTAAAAATCTTTGGTTTTTGGTGGTTTATGAACCAGCCAAGTATTATAAAAATTGTTCTAAAAATGAGGATTGATATGCTAGGTTTGTCATTTATACCCCAGCATTCCGATGCAAGAGTTACAGATCAACTTATATATAAATGGTCTCATTTCAAAAATATCTTACATGAAATTTTATATGAATATTATGAAGATCTTTTTAAGAAAAATTTTAAGTTATCAAAATTTATAATAGAAAGGGATATTAACAATTTACTAAATCAAAACGCAAAAAGTTTTTTTCTTAAGTAACTGCATATTTTACTAAATTATTATAGCTAATCCGAAGTGAATCAAAAGGATCGCCATTACATTCATCTTGTTCAACAATAAACCACTTACAACCTGAATCTGTTGCTGTTTTAACAATATTTTCAATATCTAAATTACCTAAGCCAACCTCTGCAAAAAAACTTTCTTGATCATTTATCATTATAAAATCTTTTAAATGTAATAATGGCATTCGTTTATCTAATTTTTTACACCACATTAATGGATCTTGACCACCTTTTTGTATCCAATAAATATCTGGCTCTCCTTGTATGAAACTACTATCTGTATTTTTATAAATTCTTTCTAAAATTATTTCATTTTTAACTTTTTGGAATTCAAGTGCATGATTATGGTAGCATAGCACTTTTCCTTCTGCATGAAACTTGGAGCCAGCGATATTTATATCTTCTATGAATTTATCAATTTCTTCTAAGTTTTTCATATTTACATTTAATGGATAAGGAAGAGCGGAATATTCGCAATTAAAAATATTTAGTTTATTAATAACTTCATCAGTATTATTTATAATTTGTTCATTTGGTTCATGTGTAGCGCATATAACTAAACTCAAATCTTCACACATACTTTTTATTGTTTTAGGATTAATTAAACCTACACCACTGATTTGAATGTTACTATATCCAATATTTTTGATTTTTTTTAGACTTTTAAATAAACCTTTTTCATTTTGGCAAAAATCTCTAACGGTATAAAGAGTTACTGCAATTTGATTAATTTTCATCTTGATTTACTTATCATTTCTTCTAATTTTTGTTCATATTTAATCTCATCTAAAGGAAGCTCTATTTTTTTTTCCTCTAATCCCGATAGAACCATCGCATTAATTAATTCAACTGAATTTAAACCATCTTTTCCATTCACTAAAAGTTTTTCTTTTCCTAGGAGGAAGTTTGTAAAGTTTTGAATAAGTCTTTGATGCTCAATATGTTCATCCAAATCAGCCTTAAAATTAAAATTAATTTTTTCTTTTTTAGGCATCCCAAAAAGTGTTTTAGAGTTTTTAATAAATTCAGTAGATGAATCTATTTTTTCCCATGTAACATTATTATCCTGAATTGTAATTAAACCCTTATCTGATGCAATTTCCAATCTGTTTACACCAGGTGCTTCACCTGTTGTTGTAATAAATAGACCTTTTAATCCATTTTTATATTTAAAGATTGAAGTTACTTCATCTTCAACTTCTATCTCATGAAAGCGACCTAATCCCAAATCAGTATATACACTGTCAGGCATACCAAATAACCACTGACACAAATCAAGTTGGTGAATACTCTGATTTATTAAAACGCCTCCACCTTCACTTTCCCATTTAGCTCTCCAATTAGAGGTCTGATAATAATAGTTTGTTCTAAACCAATTAGTTATTGTCCATTGAAAACGGTGAACTTTACCTAGTTCATTTCCATTAATTAGTTCCTTTATCTTAATATAAACCGGATTAGTTCTTTGATTGAGCATAACAGTAAAAAATGCTTTAAAATTTTGTGAAAAATTAATAAATTCTCGACACTTTTTACTAGTTATTGCTAAGGGTTTTTCAATTATAATATTAATATTATTTTCTAGAGCTTTTTTAGCTAGATCAATGTGCGATTTATGAGGTGTAGCAATGATTGCCGCATCTATAACTTTATTATCTAAAAAATTATCAGTATTTTCAAAAAAAGGAATATTTTCATATTTATTTTTATATTCTACATTTGTATCAGCAACTGCTGCTAAGATAGCATTTTCTATTTTATTCTCTTGTAATTTTTTAGCATGATTTGCTCCCATACCTCCTATGCCAATAACACCATATCTTAAAGGTTTTTCCATAATTAATTTTATTATATTAAAATAAAAAATATTTAATTAATTTATGAAAGTATTGGATCTTTTACTGGAATAATCGGCACTCCGCCTGGGGATTGTTCTGTGCCAGAAATTTCAATAGTGCTAATATTACTTCGCCATCTAACACTTACTGCAAACATAATAGCATCAGCAATATCTCTTGGCTCGAGAAGAGTAAAACCAGACATAAATTTTTTAGCTTTATTTTTATCTGTAAACGCAGCTTTACCAAAATTTGTTTTAGTTCTTCCAGGACATATTTCAGAAACTTTCACTCTTGATCCACTAAGTTCAATTCTTAAGCTTTGCGCAATTCTATGGATAGCACCTTTTTGACCACCATAAACAGTACTCATTTGTGGGTATAGACCTGCAAGAGACCCCATTAAAACTACATGCCCCTTTCTTCTTTTTATCATTCCTGGAACAATAGCTTTTAAAGTATGAAGATAAGACTCGACATTTAATCTTGTAGATAATTCAATATCTTGCCTTGACGCTTTTAATATACCTTCAGCCCCTCTTCCAATGCCTGCATTACAAACTATAATATCAACTTTTACTTTGGAAAGTTTTTTATAAATTTGATCCGTGTCAAAGAGATCAATTTGAATGATTTCAAATTTATGTTTTTTTTTTAATTTCTCTAATATTGAAACGTCTTTATCAAGAGCATAAACTTTTACATTTTCTTTTAAAAATCTTTTAAGTGTTTCTAAGCCAATACCACTTGATGCACCAGTTATAAGCACACTTTTATATATTTTATTGATCATCTTCTGTTTAAGTATATTTTAATTATTAATATGCAATTAAATAAAAACATAAATAGAAATCTTTTAAAAGAACAATCATTTCCAAGTTATAATATTAATAATAATGAAGATTGCATACTTCATTTCGGTATTGGTAATTTTCATAGAGCTCACCAAGCACTATATATTCATGAAATATTAGAAAATAATAAAAATGTTTCCATAATTGGGGTCAATTTAAGG
>CACMQB010000005.1 GCA_902615745.1 uncultured Alphaproteobacteria bacterium
ACAAATCTGAAAGTAGCAATTCATAGAAACTCATCAAATAAATATAGAAATTTTATTGGAAGCATTTTAAAATCTCTGAATATTGAATTCACATTTGTTTTTCTAGATGATGATTTTTATTATTTTACAGATTCTGATTTTCCTCAGTTTTTGAATATTAATGATTCAATTAGAGTATTAAAAAAATTTATAAATCCAAAAACTAATTTAGAAATAAGCAAAAAAATATATGTAACTAGAGAAGATTCGAATTACAGAAAAATTATAAATGAAGCTGATGTTGTAACACTCTTAAGAGAAAAAGGTTACAAAGTAATTAACCCTCAATTATATGAAATAGAAGAGCAAATAGAAATTTTTTCTAATGCTGAGAAAATTATTGCACCTCACGGATCTAATTTAGCAAATATTATATTTTGCAAACCTGGAACTGAAATTTTTGAAATTACACCCTCATTTAGAAATAACGAAAAAATATTTGAGGATAGGTATTCGAATTTATCTCTAATCAACAATCTTAAGCATAATAAATTCATTTCTGATACAGTTGATGTTAAAAATCATTCAGCCTTAGCTAAAAAATATATTCATAACAATGTTTTATCTCAAAGCAATTACTATAAAAATCTAATTGTTAAAATAAATGATCTAAGTACTATTATTTAACTTAACAATCTTTTAAATATACTGGAATTACAACGCTAATATTTGTTTCTAAATTACTGCAAATGTTTTTGTATGAATATTTGTTAGTCTGATCTTTATATTTAACCAATAGATTTCCAAGAAAAGAATTACTTATTTTACTTTCATAAATTTTGTAATCTTCAAATTTGTTTTCTTTAATTATTAATTTGATAAGTGATTCGTAATTCAAGATATCGTCAATCAAATAATTATTTTTTGCTTGATTACTACTGTAGATTAAAGCTCCAATATTATTCTTTAAATTTGAAATTTCAATATTTCGACTTTTTGAAACTTTTGTTATAAAATCATTATAAACATCATCAACGATATTTTGTAAGTGTTTGATTTCATCACTCCTAGGTCGTCTGAATGGATTAAACAAATCTTTACCTTCTCCAGCATTATGATTAAATACTTCAATTCCTTCTTTAGTTTCAATTGTTTGACCAAAAATTCCTGAAGATAGACTTGTTGGTGTATTATAGTAGAACCAACTTGGACCACTTACTCCTATACTACCAATTATAGATCCATATGACGCGAATATCTTATCAGCTGTGGTTGCAACCCAATAACCTCCGGACGCTAAAATTTCCTTTGTATGAAAATATACTTTAATGTTTGTGTTTTTCTTAAATTCATAAATAATTTGTTCCAACTCAGCTGTAGCACTTACTGTTCCACCAGGAGAATTAATTTTTATAATTAGAGCCTTGATTTGTAGTTCTTCTAATTCTTCTAAATAAGATTTTACCTGTGAAGGATTGATGTAATCGTAAAGATTATTTCCAAAATCATTAATGTTATTATTAAATATTGGTCCATTTAAATTAATATTAGCTATAATATTATTTGAGCTAGGTATACCGTCAGTCATTACGAACTGTTTTTTTTCCAGCCCATTCGAAAAATGAACCACAAAATTAATAATTATAAAAAAAATTAATAATGCAATCAAAAAACCAAGAGTTCTAAAAAAAACACTAAAAAATACCATTTTATTCAAAATATCATAACTTTAGCAAATTCGATTTTTTTTTTGTTTTCTTCTTGAATAGACATTAATAATGCTTAAATAACTAGCACTCTCATAATGAGAGTGCTAATAAAAAATTATTTAATTTCAATTAGTTAACAAAAGAGGAAATATGAATTTTAGACCTTTACATGATAGAGTCTTAGTCAAAAGAGTGGACTCCGATCAAAAAACAGCAGGGGGGATAATTATCCCTGATACTGCTCAAGAAAAACCAATGGAAGGCGAAGTATTAGAAGTTGGTTCTGGAGCAAGAGATGAAACAGGAAAACTAGTACCTTTGGATGTCAAAAAAGGAGATAAAATACTTTTTGGAAAATGGTCTGGTACTGAAGTAAAAATGAATGGTGACGACTTTCTGATAATGAAAGAGTCTGACATCATGGGAATTATAACTTCTGGTAAGAAAAAGAAATAGAAATTAAGAGAGGATAAAAAAAATGTCTGCAAAAAATATATTTTTTGGATCAGATGCTAGATCAAAAATGTTAACTGGTGTTAACAAACTAGCTGATGCAGTAAAAGTTACATTAGGACCTAAAGGTAGAAATGTAGTTATGGATAAATCTTTTGGAGCACCAAGAATTACCAAGGATGGTGTGAGTGTTGCTAAAGAAATAGAATTAAAAGATAAATTTGAAAATATGGGCGCTCAAATGGTTAGAGACGTTGCTAGTAAGACTAATGATATTGCTGGTGATGGAACAACTACCGCTACCGTATTAACACAAGCAATTGCTACTGAGGGAATGAAAGCTGTTGCAGCTGGAATGAATCCTATGGATCTTAAAAGGGGAGTCGATTTAGCCGTAGATGCAGTAGTTAATGAAATTAGAAAAAAATCTAAAGTAATTAAAACTGATAAGGAAGTTGCACAAGTAGGCACTATTGCCTCAAATGGTGATGCTGAAGTTGGCAAAATGATTTCAAGTGCAATGCAAAAAGTTGGTAAAGAAGGTGTTATCACCGTAGAAGAAGCAAAGAGCTTAGATACTGAACTTGATGTCGTCGAAGGTATGATGTTCGATAGAGGTTATCTTTCACCTTATTTTGTAACTAATGCTGAAAAAATGATCACCGAACTTGGTGATTGCTATGTTTTACTTCATGAGAAAAAACTATCAAGTTTACAACCAATGTTGCCATTGCTTGAATCTATCGTTCAATCTACTAAGCCGCTATTAATTATAGCTGAAGATATTGAAGGTGAAGCTTTAGCTACTTTAGTTGTAAATAAACTTAGAGGTGGCTTAAAAATAGCTGCAGTGAAAGCACCTGGTTTTGGAGATAGAAGAAAAGCTATGTTAGAGGACATTGCAATTTTAACTGGTGGCCAAGTGATAAGTGAAGATCTTGGTATAAAGTTAGAAAATGTTAATCTAGAAATGCTAGGTACTGCTAAACGAGTAGTTGTTGACAAAGAAAATACTACTATCGTTCAAGGGGCTGGTAAAAAGAAAGATATTGAAGGTAGATGTAATCAAATCAGAGCACAAATTGAAGAAACAACTTCTGACTATGATAGAGAAAAACTTCAAGAAAGGCTTGCAAAATTAGCAGGTGGTGTAGCAGTTATCAGAGTTGGTGGAGCTACAGAAGTTGAAGTTAAAGAGAAAAAAGACAGAGTAGAAGATGCAATGCATGCAACAAGAGCAGCCGTTGAAGAAGGTATAGTACCTGGTGGTGGTTCAGCTCTTGCATATGCTACAAATTCATTGAAATCTGTCAAAACTTCTAATGATGATCAAAAGATTGGCGTTGATATAGTAAGAAGAGCGCTCTTTAATCCAATGAGACAAATTGCAGAAAATGCAGGTGTTGATGGAGCAGTAGTAGCGGGTAAAATTCGTGAAAGTAAAGATCATAACATTGGCTATGATGCTCAAATGGACAAATACACCAACATGGTAAATGCTGGTATAATTGATCCAACTAAAGTTGTTAGAACCGCACTTCAAGATGCAGCATCTGTAGCTGGTTTACTAATTACAACTGAAGCTATGGTAGCTGATGCTCCTGAAGATAAATCTGCAGCACCTGCAATGCCTGATATGGGCGGCGGCATGGGCGGCATGGGCGGCATGGGCGGCATGGGCGGCATGATGTAATAACAAAATAAATTTTTAAAGAAAGGGGCAAATTTATTTGCCCTTTTTTTTTAGATTAAACGATCAATATGATTTGTAATTTTGGAACTGTCTGGCTTTGTCATAGAAGACCAAGATTTAATAAGCTTTCCATTTCTATCAAATAAATATTTGAAAAAATTCCACTTTGGTTTTTCGTTATATTCCTCTTCAATCCATGCATAAATTGGATGAGCATTGCTTCCTTTCACATCCATTGGTGAAGAGGTAACAAAACCTACCCCATAATTAACTAAACAAATTTGTTTAATATCCTCGGTGTCTAAGTACTCTTGATTGAAGGAATTGCTTGTTGTAGCTATTATTGTTAAATCGCTATTTTTGTAGTTCAAAAATAAATTTTGGAGGTCAGCATACTGAGGAGTAAAACCACACCTAGAAGCTGTGTTCACTATTAAAATTGGCTTACCATCAAACTTCTCTAAATTTACTTGATTACCGTCTATATCCTCAAATGAAAAATCGTATAAATTCACTGTCTCATTAGCTAATAATGTATTCTTTAAGTTAAGCATAATCAAAAAAACAAGTAAAAATTTAAATTTCATGTTAGTGAGTAATAAATATATCGCTTATGGAAACATTCAATAGCTTTACAGACCTTTTTTTTGATGTTTGGAATAACGGTGTTTTTGGCATAAATGCTACAGATATCATAGTAAGCCTTGTAATTTTCCTTCTTTTTTATTTACTCAGAAGGCTTATAGCTAGATTTATTCTTAATCGATTATCAAGAATTGTTTCAAAAACTTCCAATCAAATTGATGACGCTGTTATTGAAGTACTTGATGGGCCATTAAAATTTCTCCCTGTCGTTTTAGGTTTTTTTATAGCTTCTTCATATTTAGATGTTTCTGATAACAATCAAGATTTTTTAGATTTACTAAACAGATCATTAATTACAATTTTTATATTCTGGCTACTGCATCAATTGATTATACCGTTTTCATTTGTAATAAAAAACTTTGAGTCAAAAATTTCAAAACCTTTAGTTGATTGGACTCTTAAAGGTTTAAAAATTCTTGTTATTGTTCTTGGAGCAGTAGCAATTTTAGAATTGTGGGGAATAAGAGTGGGACCAGTAATTGCAGGATTAGGTTTATTTGGTGTAGCCGTTGCACTGGGTGCTCAAGATTTATTTAAAAATTTAATTAGTGGTATCATGATACTAATGGAAAAGAGGTTTACTGTTGGTGATGTTATATTAGTTTCAGGTGAAGTAGAGGGAGTTGTTGAACAAATTGGATTTAGATCAACCCTTGTTAGAAGATTTGATTCAACTCCAGTAATGGTTCCAAATTATAAATTTGCTGAGCAGTCTGTAACTAATTACACAAGAAGACATCATAGACGTATAAGATGGCTAATTGGATTAGAATATAGAACTAGTATTGATCAATTAAAAAATATCAGAGACGAGATAAATAATTTAATTGAAAAAGATGATAACTTTGCAAAAAATCAAAATGCAAGTTTCTACGTTAGAATAGATAGTTTTTCTGATAGTTCTATCGATATGCTAGTACAAACATTTACTGTTACGAATGAATGGGCAGAATTTTTAAAAATAAAAGAAAACCTTGCTGTCAAAATAATAGAAATAGTTGAAAATAATGAAGCCGGTTTTGCTTTTCCGAGTCAATCACTTTATGTTGAAAAATTATCAGATGAAAAAACAGAAATTTTTAACCCTCAATCTACTAAGAAATAATGAATGAAAATAATCGCGTAATTTCTGGCTCTCTTTTTATATTGGCCAGTATCGCTGTTGCATTCATTTTAAATTTCTCTCAACCTATAATGGTTCCATTTGTTTTAGCACTTCTTTTAAGGATATTAATTGATCCAATAATTGATTTTCAGACTATAAATCTTCGAGTACATAGATTTATAGCAGTTTTTATTAGTATTTGTTTAATTGTTCTTTTATTCTCAATTATAGTTCCTTTCATTGTTTCTTCTGTAGCTACATTCTTGGAGTCTGCAGATGACTATAATCAAAAAGTAATAATTTTGATTGAGGCAGTCATAATACAACTTCAACAATTTGAAATTGATATTGATAGAGAAACAATTAGAAATACAATTGCAGAGTTACCCATTACTAATTGGGCTGGTACTATATTAAGTAACAGTGCAAATTTTATTTCAAAGTTTCTCCTAGTTGTAATAATCACACTTTTTTTATTACTAGGCACTCCTCCTAAGAACACCTCTGATGAGTGGAACGACATTATTAGATTAGTAAAAAAATATATATTTACAAAATTTTTAACATCAGCTTTTACAGGTATTTCTGCAGGATTAATTTATTGGTTTTTAGGTTTAGAATTAGCCTTCATTTTTGGCAGCTTAACATTTATTTTAAATTTTATTCCAGTTATTGGTTCTGTAATTGCTGTTTTACTTCCACTACCAATTGCTTTCCTTCAATATAACGACCCAACACTAGTTGTATTAATAATAATTTTGCCTACGATTATTCATCAAATAGTAGGAAATTTTGTAGAACCTAAAATATTTGGTGAGAGTTTTGGATTACATCCAATTACGATTATTTTATCCTTAATTTTCTGGGGAATGATTTGGGGGTTTATTGGAGTTCTTCTTGCAGCACCTTTAACTGCAATTATCAGAATTACATTTGAAAGATTTGAAACAACCAAACAAATTGCAAGATTATTAGAAGGTAAGATTCATATTAAAGAAAATTAACTTAATATTTTTTTACATATATCATAACTAAATCCAGCTCTTGCCATTTTTGCTAATTTTTTTTCATAGCTTTCATTTTTTTCTAACAACTTCTTTTTCTTAGCAAATATTCTTGCTGAATCTAACTCCCAATTTTCATTATCTTGTTTCATTAAGTTTAAATTATTTTGAATTTGAGATTTATTTACTCCTTTTTTTATCAAGTAATTGAAAATAAAATTCGTAGATTTTCCAGAATTTGATAAAGATAGGATTTTTGTTGAACTATATCTATCATCATCAATAAATTTATTTTTTTCTAATTTTAAAATTATACTTTCAATAATATCTATAAGTTTTTTTTTCTCAAAATTTGTTACATTTAATCTTAAAATTTTTCTTTTAAGTACATTGACTAAATTATTCTTTGAGGAATCGTATTTACTTAAGTAATCAACTGCGTATTTTAAGAGTTTTTTTCGTCCACTAAATTAATATACAAATAATTTAAATATATTAAAAGAAAACTCCTAATATGATTTACTATAATTATCTTTGTTTTCTTACATTAGTAAAAAAAGAAGTGTTTAGGTTCTTAAAAGTTGGAATACAAACTGTGATTGGACCAGCCATTAGCTCTTTATTATTTCTAGCTGTTTTTAGTCTAGCTCTTGGTAGATCTGTTAATTCAATAAATGGTATTGATCTTCCTTATTTTATTGCACCTGGTTTGATAATGATGACTATGCTTCAAAACTCTTTTGCCAATTCCGCATCAAGTATCGGTCAATCAAAATTTCAAGGTAATATTGTAGACATATTAATGGCCCCATTAAACAATATTGAACTAGCATTCGGATTTATAATTGGCTCAGTTTGCAGAGGTGTTGTGTGCGGTATAGTAACGACTTTAGGAGTTATGATATTTGTACCTCTTCAGGTTCATTCTTATACGGCACTATTTTTTTTCACATTAATGGGATGCACAATGATGGGAACTTTGGGTACAATTGTTGGCATTTGGGCGGACAAATGGGATCAACAACAAGGTATAACTAACTTTATTGTTTTACCTCTTACTTTTTTATCA
The DNA here is from genome assembly GCA_902615745.1 of uncultured Alphaproteobacteria bacterium. Lineage (GTDB taxonomy): Bacteria > Pseudomonadota > Alphaproteobacteria > HIMB59 > CACPNW01. Next base: position 7,658 of record CACMQB010000005.1, read on the forward strand.
GGAACATTCTATTCAATTTCAAGACTTCCTGATTTTTGGCAGACAGTTTCTTCATTTAATCCATTCTTTTACAATATTGATGGCTTCAGATATGCTTTTACGGGTATTTCTGATAGCTCGTTAATTCATGGCTCAATATTCTTAATAATTATTAATATTATATTAATTTTAATATGCTATTTTATGTTTCTCAAAGGATATAAAATTAAATTTTAAATATGATTAACAAACCCTTATCAAATGTTATGCCAACTTATGGCAATAAAACTCTTGAATTTATAAAAGGAAAAGGATGTTATTTATACACTAGTCAAAACAAAAAATATTTAGATTTTGCAAGTGGAATAGCTGTAAACTCTCTTGGTCATTGTCATCCAAAACTAATAGAGGCACTGAATAAGCAATCGAAACAACTCTGGCATGTTTCAAACTTATATAAAATAAAAAAACAAGAACAATTTGCAAAATTACTTTGTAAAAATTCTTTTGCAGACAAAGTTTTTTTTACTAACTCTGGCACTGAGTCTATTGAATGTGGTATTAAAATAATTCGAGGATATCATTCATATCACAAAACTAAAAAGATAGAGATTATAACTTTTGATGGTGCTTTTCATGGAAGAACTTACGGAGCACTTTCAGCACAAAAAAATAATAAATATTCTAATGGTTTTGGTCCTATGCTTAAAGGTTTTAAAAAAATTGAATTTAATGATGAAAAAAAATTAATATCAGCAATAAATAAAAAAACAGCTGGTATTATTATTGAGCCAATTCAAGGAGAAGGAGGTATACGTCCTGCCAATTTAAGTTTTTTAAAATTGTTGAGAAAGATTTGTAACGAAAATAACATCTTACTTTTTTTTGATGAAGTTCAGTGTGGATTTGGAAGATCTGGTAAATTATTTTCACATGAATGGGCTAAAATCAAACCTGATATTATGTCTGTAGCAAAAGGTATTGGATCAGGTTTTCCACTTGGAGCTTGTATGGCAACAAACAAAGCATGTGTTTCAATGTCAAAGGGCAGTCATGGATCAACTTATGGAGGTAATCCTCTAGCTATGAGTGTAGGTTTAGAAGTTTTAAAACTTATCTCTAATAAAACATTTCTCTCAAAAGTTGATAAAACTGCTAGGTATTTTTGGAAAAATTTAAAAAAACTAGAGAATAGATCTAATATTATTACAGAAGTTAGAGGTGCAGGACTTTTATTGGGAATCAAAACAAAAGTTAGCAATATAGATTTTTCTGAACAGCTAAAAAAAAATAAATTACTAAATGTACCAGCCGCAGATAACATAGTAAGGTTAGCTCCACCCCTTATTGTAACTTACAAAGAGATTGATGAATCAATTGCAATAATTAAAAAGAGTTTAAAACAATTATCAAGATGAAGCATTTTATTGATATTAATAATTTTAAAAAGAAAGAAATTGATGATATAATTTCGCTTGCAAAAAAAATAAAAAAAAATCCTAAAAAATATTCATCATTTTGCAAAGATAAAACTCTTGGATTAATTTTTGAAAAACAATCATTAAGAACTAGATTAAGTTTTAATGTGGGTATGCAGAAACTAGGAGGTTCTGTTTTAGAACTTCAAAGTGGAGATATTGGATTTGATAATAAAAGAGAAAAAGCAGAAGATGTTCTTAATGTATTAAGTCAATTTATTGATTGTCTCATGATAAGAAATAATGATCACAACCAATTGGTAAATTTAAGCAAGGAAAATATTCTCCCAATCATCAATGGTTTAACTGAATATAGTCACCCATGTCAAATACTTGGTGATTTTTTAACATTACAAGAAAATCTTAAAAGTATAAAAAATATAAGTGTTGCTTGGATTGGAGATTATAACAATGTTTTACGATCTCTTATACATCTTCAAAAAATTTATAATTTCAAACTTAATGTAGTTATTCCAAATCAAATTTTTAAAAATTATAAAAAAGAATTTAAAAATTATATAAATAAAAATCTTAATCATTTTGATGACCCAATCTTAGGATCTAAAAATTCCACTTGTATAATGACTGATGTTTGGGTTTCTATGGGTGAAAATGAAAATAACAAAAAAAAATATTTTAAAAACTACACTGTAAATAAAAAAATTATAAATAATGCAGCAAATAATGTAATTTTTATGCACTGCTTACCAGCAAAAAGAGGGCAAGAGGTAACTTCAGATGTTCTTGATGGAAAGAATTCTGTTGTACTAATGCAAGCAAAAAATAGAATGTATATTCAACAAGCTATATTAATTTATGTACTTAAAAAGTAGTTTTACTTTAATTTTATTTTTGGTGCTATCATGTCAACCTGTTGAAATATTAAGACCAATTGAAATTGATACTTCAAATCTTGATACTATTTCAATTTATTCAAAAAATATTGAAATTAATAAAAAATATAATTCTGTTTTTTCTCAAAATAATATTGAAGAACAAATCCAAAAATCACCGATTGATATAATTGTGGAATGGCATAAAAAAAACATATTAAAAATTGGAAATGAAAATAAATTTGTTATCAATATTTTAGATGCATCTATTACAAAAAATGAAATTGAGAATGTTGATGCAAAAAAATATGAAGAAAAAACTATTTATAAATATGAATTATTTTTTTTAGTTGAATATGAACTCTATGATGACAGTGGTTTTTTAAAGGGAAATACCACTGTTCAAACTTCTAGATCTACAACATCTCAAAAATATATTTCATTAAATGAAGTTGAAATAATTATTAACGAATTATTATTAACAACAATGAAAGATTATATTAACGAAACAAAAAACCAATTATCTATTTATATGGGAGATTATCTAAGTATTTAAGCTCTCCAAAAATTAATAGATAATAAAACTAGTACTGTAAAAATTTCTAGTCTTCCAATAATCATTGTTAGAGACAATATCCATTTAGCTCCATTGTCTAATAAAAAATAATTTCCACTAGGTCCTATCATTTCACCTAAACCAGGGCCAACATTTGAAATTGCAGAAGCAGCTGCTGAAAAGGCAGTTAAAAAATCTAAATTGAATAAACTTAAACTTACTGCTGATAAAATAAATATAAATATATACATAAAGAAAAAGCCCATAATGGAGTTATAAGTGTTTTCATTAACTGATTTCCCATTAAATCTCATCATCAATACTGCATGAGGTTGAGTCAGTTTCCTTATTTGGGTAATTGCTCCTCTAAAAAGTATTTGCAATCTAAATATTTTAATTCCTCCTGTGGTTGATCCTGCACACCCACCAATAAACATAATTATCATCATTATTACAATGCCAAAACTTCCCCAATTAGAAAAATTACTACTAGTATAGCCGGTGCCAGTTAAAATTGATGTAATATTAAATAAAGCAATTCTAAAAGCAGAAATTGCATCTATAGATTGATTAGTAATTAACCAAATTGTCGTTAACAAAATAATTATAAATAAAATTAGAAAGAATAATTTTATTTGATCATCTTTAAAAATAAATTTTTTTTGATTATGTAAAAATTGCAAATACAAGACAAATGGTAAACTTCCTACCAACATAAAAATAATACTTATACTTTCAATTTTAAATGAATTAAAATATGAAAATGATTCATCATAATTAGAAAATCCACCAGTTGAGATAGTAGTCATTGCATGAATAATTGAATCAAAACCTTGCATTCCATTTACAAAATACAAAAAGGCACAAATAATTGACAATGATACGTAAAGTAGAAATAATTCAATTACAAATCGATTAACTTTAGGAATTGTTTTTTCATAAGGATCATCATGTTCCATGTGTAGCAGTTGCATTCCACCAATTTGTAAAGTTGGCAAAATTGCCATTGCAAGAACAATTATCCCTATTCCTCCAAACCATTGAAGAAGAGATCTCCAAATTAATATACCTTCTGATAAGTTTTCTAAATTATTAATAACAGTTGCACCAGTCGTAGTAATTCCACTTACTGACTCAAAAAAAGCATCTGTATATGAGAGAGAAGATGATGAATACACAAATGGAATTGCACCAAAAAGAGATATTACTAACCAAGATAAAATTGTTAACAAAAATGCCTGCCTAATTCCAAGCTTAATATTTTTTTTTCTAAATGAAAAATATAAAATTATACCAATAAAAAATGTGATTAAGCTTGAGTAAAAAAATTGTAACCAATCATTATTACCATAATAAAGATCAAAGAGCATTGGTATCAGCATTGCTACTGCTTCAATACATATCAGTATTCCAATTATGTTTAATATCGACCTAAAGTCTCTCATTGTATATGTTAATTAATTTAATTTATTATTTTCAAATGGTGTATCTAATGAAAACTGAGGTATTTGAACATCAAAAGAATTTCCATCATCGCCTTGCATCTCATAACTTCCTTCCATGAAACCTGAAGAGGTAGTTAAAGGTGTGCCACTAGTATACTCAAACTTTTCACCTGGATTTAATATAGGTTGTTCGCCTACAACGCCTTTACCTCGTACTTCTTGAAGAGTACCATTAGCATCAATAATTTTCCAATGTCTGTTTACCAGCTGTACTTTTTCATTACCTTGGTTATCAATTATTACTTTATACGCCCATACATAATGCTGATCTTCAGGCTCAGATTGATCTTCCAGATAATAAGGCTTAACAGTAATATTAATTTTTTTTGTAGTTTTGGAATACATTGAAAAAACTCAATATACCAAAAAATTTATAAACAAAAGTTAATTTGTTTTTTTTATTTCCACTCTTCTATTTGCGGGCTGTTTGGTGTCATCTGGAGTATCTATAGCTAAAGATTCCTCACCTTTACCTAAAATTTTAATACTACTTTGATTAATTCCATAATTAATTAAAATTTCTTTTACTACTTCTGCTCTTTTGATTGATAATGATAAATTATATTTATTTGTTCCTTTAGTATCAGTATGTCCAACGACAAGATATTCATTAATATCGCTTCCATAATTGTTTAAAAATATTTTTATTTTATCTTTACTAACTTCAGATAAATTGAATTGATCAAAATCAAAATAAATTATTTGCATTAATTCTTTATTTTCATTTTTAGTCACAATTGTTACTTCATTTTTTGTTTCATTATCTAAATTACTATCTTTGTTATTTGAAGATTCCTGCTCATTTTCCTGAGTAGATATTTTTTCATAAATATTATGCATGGCTTTTAAGAAATCATTCTTGCAACTATTAATATCCCATGTTTGCCAATTTTCCTCTTGTTGCTCTGACCAGCAATCTAACGACGAAATAGCTCTTGCTAAATTAAAAGGATCAATATTTTTAGCATCTTTATAAATTGTCATAAGGTTGCCATATGCAATTTTTATTTCATTAATATTTTCTTCTGGAATTTTCCAATATGAAATTTCTTCTGGATATATTTCATCAGTTTCTAAACTTTTGAGAGCTTTTTCAGAATATAATTTTGCAGAATTCCAATCGTGCATTTCTTCCGCCTCGAAATTAGCTCTTTTTTTATATTCGTATAGTAAGTGTTCTTGAAAGTTTTTTGGTTCTTTATTTTTCATTGTAGAGAGTTCTTTATAACTTGCTGAACAACCGCCTAAAAAAATTAGTAAAGAGATAATAGGTAGTAATAATTTAAATTTCATAGAGTACAAATATCAAAATTTGCTGTCAAAACTAAGACGAAATTTTGACCTAATTAAGGTCCACCACTTTTTTTACATCACCTACATTTTATCATTGCAGAGTATTTAAAGATTAAATACAGAAATAGCATATTTATTTAAGGAGTTTATAATGATTAAACATTCTACGTCGGTGGATCAATCGGACAGAAAGGTTCCCTACAATTTAAGACAAAGTGGTCCTACACCAGTCCAAATGCTTATTTCAACCAGAGTGAGAAAATCACCTTATTGGCATTTGTCAATGGAGGCGGGATGTTGGAGAGCAACAGTTTATAATAGAATTTATCATCCAAGAGGTTACGTAAAGCCTGAAGATGGTGGAGCAATGGTTGAGTATGAGGCAATTAAAAACCATGTTACCATGTGGAATGTTGCTGTCGAAAGACAAATTCAGGTTAAAGGTCCTGATGCTGAGGCATTTGTTGATTATGTCATAACTAGAGATGCTACTAAAATATCTCCAATGAGAGGAAGATATGTAATTCTTTGTAATCAATATGGCGGTGTTTTAAACGATCCTATTCTTCTAAGAATTTCAAAGGATGAGTTTTGGTTTTCTTTATCTGACTCAGATATTGGCTTGTATTTGCAAGGTGTAAATCATGATAATAGATTTAATGTTCATATCGATGAAATTGATGTAAGCCCAGTTCAAATTCAAGGCCCTAAAGCGCATGCTTTGATGAATGATTTAATAGGTGATCAAGTTAAAGTTGATGAAATGCCATTCTATGGACTTGCTGCTGCTAAAGTAGGTGGAAGAGATTGTATAATTTCTCAAACAGGTTTCTCTGGAGAGGCTGGATTTGAAATTTATTTATATGAGTCTACTAAGTATGCTGATGATATGTGGAATGCTGTTTTAGAAGCAGGAAAAAAACATAATCTTATGGTTATAGCTCCGGCTCACCATCGAAGAATCCAAGCAGGAATTCTATCTTGGGGTCAAGACATGGATAATCAGCATAATCCTTTTCAATGTAATTTAGGCTATCAAGTATCTCTATCTGGTAAAGGTGAGTGGAATAAAACTTCTGATTACGTTGGCAAGACTGTTCTTGAAAAGATGAAAGCAGATTTAAAAGATGGAAAAAAACCTTATAAGCTTCAATTAGTTGGATTAAGCTTAGGTGGAAAACCTATCGAAGAATATGCTCCTGATTTTTGGCTTGTTTCAGAAGATGGTAATGAACCTTGTGGTTTCATAACATCTCCTTGGTATCATCCTGAGCAAGGAAGGAATATTGCTATGGGCTATGTACCATATGATGGGACTCTAAATAAAAATGGTTTTCCTATTGGAAATTATGGTAGCAAATTCAAAGTTCATCTACCTGATATATATGCAGACTCACCTGGTGTGCCAGTAGATGCAGAAGTTGTGCCAATTCCTTTTACTGAATCACACAACGCTAATACAAGAGAAGTTGTAGATAAATAAAACTTTTTAAGAAGCTCTATTTAATTAATAGAGCTTCTTTATTTTAATAAAGCCTTTATTCTATCAATGGAAATATACCCCACTACAAATTCTTCATTGACAAAAAAAGTAGGAGTGCCACGAGCACCTGAGCCATTAGCTAAAAAAGAACTAAGTTTAACAATATTGTTAATTTCATCCTTTGTTATATCGATATTTAATTTAGCATCATTCAACTCAAGATTTTTAATTATTTGTTTTAGTTTTTCATTATTTAAATTTCCTTCAACTTCAAACAATGCATTATGAAAATCAATACCCTTGTTTTGTATATTTGCAGCAATAGCCATATTTGCAAGTAATTTGGAAGACTCACTTAAGATAGGATGTTGTAAGAAAATTATACGTGTATCCTCTCTCTCACTTGCAATCTGCATTAATTCAGGATGAACTTTTTTACAGTACCCACAAAAATAATCCATAAATTCGATAATAGTATTTTTTGCATTTTCATCGCCCATTTGAATTATGCCTTCTGCAGGAATTACATCTAATATTTTTAAATGAAAAGGCTTAGACTCATCAAAAAATAATTCATTAAGAGTCATTTCAGCCCTTACGGGAAGACAAATAAACGCACTTAATATAACCACTAAAATTATTTGTTTAAAGTATCTCATGATTGACCCACCTTATTTAATATGATTAATGAAGTACAGTATTAAATAGTAATAATGAAATCAAAGTCAAAAGTAGTTGTCATCGGAGGAGGTGCTGTAGGTGTTAGCACTCTTTATCATTTAGCCAAAAAGGGTTGGTCAGATGTAGTTCTGGTTGAAAGGAAGGAATTAACTTCAGGATCAACATGGCATGCAGCAGGGTTACTTCCATTATTCAATATGAGTTATTCGGTTGGTCAATTACATAAATATGCAGTCAAACTTTACAAAACTCTAGAAGAAGAAACAGGACAAAAAGTTGGTTTTAGTGTGGTTTCAAATATTCGTCTAGCAACTACTCAAGATAGAATGGATGAGTATTATCAATATTCAGGAGTCGCAAAAACAATAGGTGTAGATGTTAAATTTTTAACTCCTGAACAAGTAAAAGAAATTTGGCCACTTTGTAATACAGACGGATTGATAGGTGCAATTCAACATCCTGAAGATGGATATATTCAGCCAGCTGATCTAACTCAAGCTCTTGCAAAAGGAGCAAGAGATAAAGGTGCGGAAATTTATAGAAATACTTCAGTAACAGGGATTAAAAAAAATAAAGATGATTTATGGATTGTAGAAACGGATAAAGGGTCTATTGAATGTGAGCATGTAGTTTCATGTAGTGGTAATTTTGCGCGACAGACTGGAAAAATGGTCGGACTTGATATTCCAGTTATACCTGTTGAACACCAATACATTGTTACTGACGATCATCCTGAAATATTAAAACGAAAAGAACAAGGACTTCCTGAAATGGGAGTCTTAAGAGATTCTGATAGTTCTTGGTACATGCGTGAAGAAAGAGGAGGATTGATTTTAGGGCCTTATGAAAAAGGCGCTCCCGTTTGTTATGTTGATGGACCTGATAAAGAATCTGAATTCGAATTATTTCAAGAAGATCTGGAGCGTTTAGAGCCTCACATTGAATCGGCAATGCACCGTGTTCCCATTTTTGGAGAAGTTGGAGTTAAGAAAGTTTACAATGGCGCTATTTGTTATACACCTGATGGAAGTCCAATTGTTGGACCGGCATGGGGACTTAAAAATTTCTGGTTAAATGAAGGTCATAGTTTTGGAATTACTGCAGCTGGTGGAGCTGGATGGCAAATTGCTGAGTGGATAGTAGACGGTGAACCTACAATTGATATGTTAGGTGTAGATCCTAGAAGATTTGGTGATTATGCAACAGAGGCATATTTGATTAAAAAGAATGAAGAAGCTTACGCGAATGTCTTTACAGTACACTATCCTGATGAAGAAAGAGAAGAGGGACGTCCATTAAGACAAGCTCCTTGTTATGATAGATTAAAAAATCTTGGTGCAGTTTTTGGTCAAAAGTTTGGTTGGGAGCGCGCTAACTGGTTTGCACCTTCAAAAGAATTACAAAAAGATGATTGGTCATTTAGAAGATCAAAATGGTTTGAGCATGTTGGCAACGAATGCTTAAATGTTCAAGATAATGCTGGTCTTCTAGATATGACTGCCTTTGCTAAATGTCGAATTTCAGGACCGGGCGCAGAAGAGTTTCTAGACTACTTAGTTGCAAACAAAATCCCTAAAAAAATTGGAAGAGTTAATCTTTGTCATGCATTAAATACTGCTGGAGGAGTTCACTCAGAATTCACAATTGCGAAAGAAAAAGAAAATTCGTTTTATTTAGTTTCAGCAGGAGCATTTCAACGATTAGATCATGATTGGATTCATAAATGGATGCCCAAAGATGGATCAGTAATTTATGAAAATCTAACTAATAATATGGGTGTTCTTGTTTTAGCAGGACCTAAATCGAGAGATATTCTCTCTAAAATTACAAAGACTGATTTATCTAATGAAAATTTCCCTTGGTTATCGTCAAAAAAAATTAATGTTGGTTTAGCTCCTAGTATTGCTATGCGAATGAATTTTGTTGGAGAGCTCGGATGGGAATTACATCATCCAATTGAATATCAAAACCATATTTTTGATAAATTGATTGAAGCAGGGAAAGATTACGGACTTAAACCTTTTGGTATTAGAGCGATGGAAAGCTTACGTGTTGAAAAAACATATAAATTGGTTGGTACAGAAATGTCTATAGAATACGCAGCTTTTGAGTCCGGGTTAGATAGATTTGTACATTTAAACAAAGGGAATTTTATTGGAAGAGATTCTCTTGTTAAATGGCAGCAAAATGGTTTTAAAAACAAAATGGTAACTTTAGAGGTTCATGATGTTGAAGATGCAGATGCTTTGGGTAATAACCCAATTTATAATAATGGAAAAGTTATAGGTCGTGCGACAGGAGGTAACTATGGTTTTAGAGTGAAAAAATCATTAGCTATTGGTATGGTGGAACCTCAATTTGCAAATGTTGGTCAAAAATTAGAAATGGATATATTAGATAAAAAATACAATGTAACAGTTATAGAGGATAGTCCTTATGATCCTAAAAATGAAAAACTAAAACAATAGTATGAAGTTACTTGTCACTGTAAAAAGAGTCATAGATTACAATGTTCAAATTAGGGTTAAAGCTGATGGTTCTGGAGTTGAAAAAGATAATGTAAAAATGTCCATGAATCCTCCAGATGAAAATGCGGTAGAGGAAGCTCTAAGAATAAAAGAAGCTGGTAAAGCAGACGAGATTATAATTCTTTCAGTAGGTAATGATAAGGCACAAGAAACTATACGAACTGCATTAGCAATGGGAGCTGATAGGGGTATTCATATTAAAACAGACAATGATTTAGAACCTCTAGCTATTTCTAAAATAATTTCTAAAGTTGCTGAAGAAGAAAAACCATCAATTATTTTAATGGGAAAACAAGCAATAGATGATGACTCTAATCAAACCGGTCAAATGACATCTGCTTTACTTAATTGGCCTCAGGCTACATTTGCATCTAAAATTGAAATTGATGGGCAAAATGCAATCGTTACTAGAGAAATAGATGAAGGTTTAGAAAGAATAAAAGTGTCTATACCATTTGTAGCATCATGTGATCTTAGACTGAATGAGCCTAGGTATGCTTCTTTACCAAATATAATGAAAGCAAAGAAAAAACAGATTGATACAAAAGAAGCATCTTCACTTGGTATAAATATAGAACCTAGAATTGAACAAATAAAAGTAGAAGAGCCACCTGTCAGAAAAAAAGGAATTATGGTAAGTGATGTTGCTGAACTAGTTCAAAAACTTAAACATGAGGCAAAAGTTATATGACAATATTAGTTTTAGCAGAGCATAATAATATAGATATCAAATCATCAACCTTAAATACTATATCTGCAGCATCACAAATAGACCAAGATATCCATGTTTTGGTAACAGGCTATGAATGTGAAGAGTTAGCTAAAAATATCTCTAAATGTGAAAAAGTTTCAAAAGTATATTTAGCCAATAATGAAAAACTTAAAAACCCAATTGCTGAAAACATTGAGCCTATCGTTGTATCTTTGGCTAATAATTATTCCCACATCATGGCACCTGCGACAACATTTGGAAAAAATATTTTTCCTAGAATTGCTGTTAAATTAGATATTGCACAAGTTAGTGATGTTATAAAAATAATAAGTTCCGATACTTTTATGAGGCCAATCTACGCTGGTAACGCTATTGCAACAGTTAAATCAAATGACAAGATTAAAGTAGTAACAGTAAGACCAACATCATTTGACCCTGTAGAAACTAGTGGTGGAAAAGAAAAGGTCGAAAATATTTCTTTTGATAATGATAGTGGAAGTGTTGAATTTATAGATAGAGAAGAATCTCAATCTGAAAGACCAGAGTTAAGTACTGCTCGAGTTGTGATATCCGGTGGCAGAGGATTACAAAGCGCCGAAAATTTTAAACTTTTAAATGAAATAGCAGATAAGCTTAATGCGGCAGTTGGAGCATCTCGTGCTGCTGTAGATGCTGGTTATGTTTCTAATGATTATCAAGTTGGGCAAACTGGCAAAGTAGTTGTCCCAGATTTGTATATTGCCATTGGAATTTCTGGTGCAATACAGCACTTAGCGGGTATGAAAGAAAGTAAGGTAATTGTTGCAATCAATAAAGATGAAGAAGCACCAATATTTAATGTCGCTGACTATGGATTAAACGCTGATTTATTTGAGGCATTGCCTCAATTATCTTCTGAACTAGATAAATTAAATACTATTCAACAATAAATTAATTTATTACAATAAATAAAATGCAAGTAGAACGCGAGTCAATGGACTATGATGTTGTGGTTGTGGGTGCTGGTCCATCAGGGCTTTCAACTGCAATTAAACTAAAACAGCTGAACCCAGAAATTAATGTTTGTATATTAGAAAAGGGATCAGAGGTAGGAGCCCATATTTTAAGTGGCAATGTGTTTGAAACAAGAGCACTCGATGAATTAATACCTGATTGGAGAAGTAAAGACTCACCAATTAAAACTAAAGTAACAAAAGAAAAGTTTTTATTCTTATCTAAGAAAGGCTCGTTAAATTGGCCTACATGGCTTCTTCCCAGTGTTCAAAAAAATCATAAGAACTATATTATTAGTCTCGCAAATTTATGTAGATGGCTAGCAAGTGAGGCTGAAAGTTTAGGAGTAGAAATTTTTCCAGGATTTGCAGCATCTAAAATATTATATTCAGATGATGATCATGTAATTGGTGTTCAAACAGGTGATATGGGTATTGATAAAGATGGTAACAAAAAAGATAGTTTTGAACCAGGTATTAATATTAACGCAAAAGTAACAGTATTTGCTGAAGGTTGCAGAGGTCACTTAGGTAAAGAATTAATTAAAAAATATAATTTATCGAAAGATAAGTCACCACAACAATACGGAATTGGGTTTAAAGAAATTTGGGAAGTAGATGAAAGTCAGCATGAAGAAGGTCTTGTCATGCATACGGCAGGATGGCCATTAGATAATGCAACTTATGGCGGCAGTTTTTGTTATCATGCTGAAAATAAACAAATATTTTTAGGATATGTAATCGGTCTTGATTATAAAAATCCTTATTTATCACCTTATGATGAATTTCAAAAATTTAAAACTCACCCAGCAATTAAGAAAATTCTCACTAATGGAAAACGTATCGCGTATGGAGCAAGGGCACTTATTGAAGGTGGTATTCAAAGTTTACCTAAAATGTATATGCCGGGTGGATTACTGGTTGGATGCGATGCAGGCACCTTAAATATGCCAAAGATTAAAGGTTCTCATACTGCAATGAAAAGTGGAATTATAGCCGCTGAAACAATTAATGATTATTTAAGTAAATCTGTATCTCTTGCAGCATATGAAGATAAATTTAAACGTTCATGGCTTTATAAAGAATTGTTTGCAGCAAGGAATGTAAAACCTAGTTTTAATTGGGGGTTAATACCTGCAATAATATTTACAGGTATTGATCAAATAATATTTAGAGGCAAGCTTCCTTTTACACTAAAACACAAACATGCTGATCATGAAGCTTTACAATTAGCAAAAGATTCAAAAAAAATAGATTATCCAAAATATGATGGAATATTTACTTTTGATAAAACCAGTTCTGTTTATTTGACTGGAACTAACCATGAAGCTGATCAGCCAGTGCATTTACAATTAAAGGATAAGCAATTACCAATAAAATTTACTTTAAATGCTTATGATGAACCATCTCAAAGATATTGTCCTGCAGGCGTATATGAGATTGATAAGACAGATATTCAAAATCCTAAATTTGTAATTAATGCACAAAATTGTATTCATTGTAAAACATGCGATATTAAAGAGCCATCACAAAACATAAACTGGATTGTACCTGAAGGTAGTGGGGGGCCAAATTATGCTAATATGTAATATGTTTGGAAAATACTTATTTTATTTAAATTGATTCATTTTCATTATGAATAAAAATAAAATTGTATTTACTTTTGCAACAGCGGAAGTAAATTTTATTGGCCAAATATTTATTAAGATTATTGAATTATTAACAGGAAAATTAAAATTAAAAAAATTATATGATGAATATTTATCTGAAAATAGACCGCCTGAGCTTTTTTGGGATGATGCAGTAGATAAATTAAATTTTACTTTAAAAACTAATTTTCAGGAAGGTAGTTACATCCCAAAAAAAGGAAAATTAATTGTTATAGCAAATCATGCTTTTGGAGTTGCAGATGGAGTATCCATATGCTCAGCAATTTCAAAAGTAAGACATGATTATAAAATGGTTACACATAAAGTCTTAAGGCAAGCAGAGGCAGTAAAAGACAAAATATTACCAATTGATTTTAATGAAAGTAGAGAAGCTCTAATAACTAACATTAATACACGTAAAGAAGCTGAAAAAGTTTTGCATAATGAAGGTGTTCTAGTTCTTTTTCCTTCTGGAACCATAGCAACTAAACAAAACTTAAAAAAAAATACAAAAGCTGACGATGGTGAGTGGAAACAATGGGTATCGAAACTAGTTCTTAAAACTAAAAGCCCTGTGTTACCAATTTTTTTTGATGGTCAAAATAGTCAACTTTACCACATTGCTAATAAAATCGGACAAACATTTAGATACTCTTTATGTATGTATGAACTGAAAAGAAAGATAGGTGATGATATCCATATGTACTTTGGTTCACTTATACCTTACGAAAACCTTGTAAAAATTGGAGATATCAAAAAAATTACTCAGTACTTAAGGTCAACCACATATTCTTTGGACCCACAATTTAATAATTAAATATTTATTTTTTACACTTACCGTTTATAGAGCTGGTATGGTAGGTTTTGTTGGTTTACAAGCAAGAAGAAGAAGAAGAAACAGAATCTTACTAGTCATTTCAATTATAGCTATCTTTGGTATTTTTTTCTATTTGCCTTCTTTAGATTTTTCAACTGATCAAACTGAGCCACCTATTGAAATTATTCCTAGTAGTGTCATTGATGAATCAAGTTTACGATCTGAAATACAAGAACTTAAACTTGAGATATTTCAAAAAGATCAGCGATTAAAATTTAGAGATGATCAAATAAAAAATTTACGTGAAGAAATAAGCGATTTAAATGAATCCTTCGATACAATTAAGAATGATTATGAACAATCTTTAAACAATATATCAGATTTAGAAAATAACACATTAGAAAATAATTCGGAAAGTATTGAGAAACTTAACACACTTGAAAATAAAATAACTGAATTAACTAAACAATTGTCAAAATATGAAGAGCTTGTTCAAAAATTAGAAATAGAATTAGAAAGTTCTGCATCAAATGAAGATATGGAAGAAGTAAATATTGAAAATTCAATACTAAAATCAGAACTTAGACAAATCGAACAAAAAAATCGTAGTTTTGAAAATGAATTAAATGAGCTAAAAAAAATAATTAAAAATAAAGATAAGGAAATAGAAGATTTAATGTATTTAAAAGATTCCCAACATCATGGTTGATTATTTATTTTTCTTTCTGAATAAATAGGGATCTTCAAAATCACCAATCCATATACCTTTTTTTTCTTGTTTTGCTTCTTCTTCTTCTTCAACATAATCTTTTGAATAATAGCGATAAGCTATCGCCCATCCATTCAGAACCATTTCACTATTTAAATCTAAATTATCTTTGTAGCAGATTCCAATAAATCTATTATATCGATCCTTACCTTGTGTTATGCATTCAATTTTATTATTACCAATTATTTCTTTTAAGAATTTTGTTGATTCCAAGCCACAATTCCAGACTTTGCTATTTTTATAACATGTTTGATTTGTTTCAGGTGCATCAATAGCATGCAGTCTTATTTTATTTTTATTAATATGTATAGTATCTCCATCAATTACTTTTGCTTTTCCAAATATAGTTTTGCCAAATGATACTGTGCTTAAAGAGATTAAGATAAAAAATAAATTAAATATTAAGATTTTTACTACCATCAACTAATAAATCATAAACATATTTTGCATGTGATCTGTTTAAATGTAAATCTAGTGAAGTCTCTTCTTTATCAGTATTATTTCTGATAATAAGTACTGGAATTTTTATAAATATAGTTTGAGCTACAGAAAAATTAGTTTCCAAAATTTTCTCTAAGTTGGCTACAAGAAATTTAGAAAGTAAAATAAATACTTTTTCCCCTTCAAGCCTTAAAACAGTTTTATTAAATGAAACATCAGTTATTGCTGTTTTTTCTGGATTAAGTTTAGATTCTAATAGAGAAATAATTTCATTTTTCTCATTTTCTGGTGTTTCGACTAACCATTCATTAGGACCAAGCCACATAATACTAATATTATTATTAAAAATTCTTACATTTGGCTCAATTGGTAAAACCAGGTTTAATACTGAGCCTATATTTTTCATAAATTCTTTATCTGAACTTTTACCTCGTATATTTATTTTACCTGATAGAGCTTTTTCTTCTATTGTTACTCCATTGTAATTTTTTTTATTTATATTCAAAACATTACTGTAAGTTAAACTCATTGATTAACCCTTTGATTCTCAGGATCAATAAATATTGGACTAGTTATTTCTACTTCAATATTTTCATTTTCCATTGGAGCAATTAAAACACTTCCTTTTTTTTCAAGACCGCCTTTGATTAAAGCTAAAGCAAAAGAGCTTTTTAAATTAGGTGAATAGTAACTAGAGGTCACGTGACCAACCATTTTCATAGGTAGGGCAGTTATCTCTTCAACCAACTGAGATCCTTCTTCAAGAACCTTATTTGGATCTTTAGTTCTTAATCCAACTAATTGTTTCCTATCTTTTTTAATAGTATCACTTCTATATAATGCTCTTTTACCAATAAAATCGTATTTCTTCTTACTAACGATCCAGTCCATATCCAGATCTACTGGTGTCACTGATCCATCTGTTTCTTGACCAACAATAATAAATCCTTTTTCAGCACGAAGTACATGCATCGCTTCAGTACCATATGGCGTAATATTAAATTCTTTGCCTTTATCTATACAAAGTTCCCAAAGATTTTTAGCATAGCCAGATGGCACATTTATTTCATAACACATTTCCCCAGTAAAACTTATACGCATGACTCTACATTTTATTCCGTTAATATTAATATTCTTAAAACTCATATGAGGAAAATTTTCTTTTGAAAAATCAAAATCTGGAACTAGTTTTTGCATTAAATTTTTTGAATTTGGGCCATTTAAGCTTATCGTTCCGTAGTTTTCTGTTACGGATGTTAAATATACTTCTAACTCTGGCCATTCTGTTTGTAACCAATCTTCTAATTTTGACATTACTGATGCCGCATTTCCTGTAGTTGTTGACATGAGATAGTGACACTCATCTAATCTAGTTGTTACACCATCATCAATAACCATTCCATCGTCACCTAACATTACACCATATCGACATTTTCCAATTTCTAATTTTGACCATGAATTTGTGTAAACTCTATTTAAAAATTCACTTACATCTCTACCCTTAATATCTATTTTACCAAGAGTTGATGCATCTAATATTCCTAGACTATCTCTAGTTGCTTTTACCTCTCTATTTAAAGCAGATTGAAAACTTTCATTCTTTTGAGGATAATACCAGGCTCTTTTCCATTGCCCTACATCCTCAAATAAAGCTTTATTATCAATATGCCATTGATGCATTGGGCTTGTTCTCTCCAAATCAAAAAATTCTTTAACATGACGCCCAGCAATTGCTCCAAATGTTACTGGTTTATAGGGTAAACGAAATGTTGTTGTACCTAATTCAGAGATTTCAGTGTTTGTTAATTCTGATATTATTCCAAGTGCATTAACATTACTGGTCTTGCCTTGATCAGTTGCCATTCCTGTAGTTGTATATCGTTTGACATGTTCAATGGATTGAAAACCCTCTTTTAAAGCTAGTTTAATATCTTTTGCTGTTACATCGTTTTGAAAATCTACAAAAATTTTTGTTCTTGAGATACTGTTCTTTGATGTAATCCAAACATTTTCGTGTTTGCCATGCTCCACATTATCTGATTTGTAATTTACTTCACCAAGTTCATTTTGTTGATTATCATTTAAATATTTATATGTATCTTCTTCAGTTTTTATTAATATTTCATTTAAATTATAGTCACCATTGCAACTGCCAACACACAATGTATCTTGATAAACTTCATTAGGAATAAAACTTCCATCTACATCTCTAAATTTGAGTTTTCCTTTTGATTGAGTAAATAAATGAACAGTAGGAGTCCAACCACCAGCAATTGCTAAAAGATCACATTTAATATTAATAGAAGATTTTTCATTATTGTTTTCAGTTTTTATTTTTCTTAATTTAACTTCTCTAATTTTTAATCTTCCAACAGTATCACTAATTTCATAACCTTTTAGTATAGTAATACCTAATTTATTTGCTTTTTTAGGGTAATATCCATCACTACTATCTCTTGTATCGACAATAGCCTCTACTTTTATACCTTGTTCAAAAAAATCTATTGCAGTTTCATAGGCACTATCATTGTTTGTAAAAAAAACTAAATTTTTTCCAGGTGCAACTCCATACTTATTTAAGTATTTTTTCGCACTGTTAGAAAGCATAATTCCAGGCCTGTCATTATTGTTAAATATTATTGGTCGTTCAATTGCGCCAGTTGCTAAAATAACTTTCTTTGATCTAATTTTCCATATTCTTTCTTTAATATCATATTTTTTATTTAAACCTTTTTCTGGATCAATTTCTTGCACTGCTAGTAATAAATTATAATTCAAGTATGCAAAACAAGTTGTATTTTTAACTATTTTTACATTTGAATTTTTAGAAAGTTTATCAACTAATTTATTTTTCCATTCATTAATTGGTAAATTATTAATTTTAATATCTTGATTTTTTGTAGATAAAATTTCACCACCGAGATCCTCTTCTTGCTCAACTAGTAAAACTTTATAATTTTTATTAGCTGCAATTTCTGCTGAAATCAATCCACTCACTCCTGCTCCAACAATTAGAACATCACAATGATAATGAAAATGTTCATATTTGTGGGGATCATCTTTTTTTGGAGATTTACCAAGTCCCGCAGCGTGTCTTATAAAAAACTCATATGCTTTCCAAAACTTTGGTGGCCACATAAAGGTCTTGTAATAAAACCCTGCAGGAAAAAATGGGGATAGTAAATCATTTATAGCGCCAGCATCAAATTTCACTGACGGCCAATTATTTTGACTAAAAGCTTTTAACCCATCATATATCTGGACTTCAGTTACTCTTCTATTAGGTTCGGTATATTCTTTGGTCTCAAGCTGAACTATTCCATTAGGTTCTTCACTACCTGCAGTATAAATACCCCGCGGTCGATGATATTTAAAACTTCTTCCAACTAAGTGAACATCATTTGCAAGAAGTGCAGAAGCTAGTGTGTCACCTTCAAATCCAAAATATTCTTTATTATCAAAATAGAACCTAACAGACTTATTATTTTCTAGATTTTTATTATTTTTGTATCGCATCTTTATTTTTAAAACCTATCTTTTTTTGATGTTGATAAATTCCCTGATCCAATACTTGGCTCACCTGAAGGAGTAGCTGGTATATTTGCTTTTAATATGGGAGGAGCTTCTCCCATTTTATATACTACAAGAATTTCATCGGTTGCTGTATTTCTTGCTAAATTAAACCATTGTCTGCATCCATATTCATGGTTCCATCTTTCATAATGAATACCTTTTTCGTTCTTTCGCAAGAATAAATATTCTGCCCATTGATCATCAGAGAGTTCATGAGGATTTTTTGGTCTTGCAATATGCGCTTCACCTCCACAAGAAAATTCAGCTTGATCTCTTTCTCCACAGTATGGGCAATTTATTAAAAACATGATTTAATGTGCTACGGCAGCTGCACCATGTTCATCAACTAATTCACCACTAGAAAATCTATTTATTGTAAAAGGAGCATTTAATTCATGTGCTTGATCATTAGCTATAGTGTGAGCAAATACCCAGCCTGAACCTGGTGTTGCTTTAAAACCACCAGTTCCCCAACCACAATTAAAATATAAACCATTTATGTGCGTCTTACTGATAATGGGGCTTGCATCAGGACAAATATCTACAATCCCTCCCCAATGACGAAGCATTTTCATTCTAGAAAATATTGGAAACAATTCAACTATCGCCATTAATGTATCTTCAACAATGTTAAAGCCACCTCTTTGAGTATATGAAGTGTATCCATCTGTTCCAGCACCAATAACTAGTTCTCCTTTATCTGACTGAGATACATACGCATGAATTGTATTGGACATTACTACAGTATCAATGACTGGTTTTACTGGCTCTGAAACTAGTGCTTGTAATGGTTTACTCTCCAAAGGTAATTTGATACCAGCCATATTGGCAATAACACTGGTATGCCCTGCAGCAGCTATTCCAATTTTATTTGAATTAATGGCTCCTTTTGTTGTTTCAATACCAGTTACATTTCCATTTTTTACATTAATACCAGTTACTTCACAATTTTGAATTATATCAACTCCCATTTCATCAGCTCCTCTTGCATAACCCCATGCAACAGCATCATGTCTTGCAGTTCCTGCTCTTCTTTGCAGCGTTGCTCCTAAAACAGGATATCTAATGTTTGGTGAAGTATTTATTATTGGACAAAATTCTTTAACTTTCTTTGTATCAAGCCATTCACAATCGATATCATTTAGTCTGTTTGCATGCCACCGTCTTTTTAATTCTCTTACATCATGAAGATTATGAGCAACATTCAAAACCCCTCTTTGAGAAAACATTACGTTGTAATTTAATTCTTGAGACATACCTTCCCAAAGTTTTAATGCATGCTCGTATAAAGCTGCACTTTGATCCCATAAATAGTTTGATCTAATTATAGTGGTATTTCGCCCTGTATTCCCACCGCCTATCCAACCTTTTTCAATTACTGCAATATTATTAATTCCATGGTTTTTTGCTAAATAGTAAGCAGTAGTTAAACCGTGTCCACCACCACCGACAATTATTGCATCATAACTTTTTTTTGGCTCAGGACTATTCCACGTCTTTTGCCAATTTTCATGATGATTTAAAGCATTTCTAGCAATAGATAGAAATGAGTATTTATTTTTATTAAACATCATAACTCTTTATAGCAGTTTTAAAAAAGACCTTCAATTTCTCCATGGTCATTTAGCTTTATCGAATTTGCCGCAGGAACACTTGGTAGACCCGGCATGGTCATAATATCACCGCAAACAACTACTATAAATTCTGCTCCTGATGACAATCTTACCTCTCTAATAGGTAAAACGTGGCCAGTAGGAGCACCTTTTAAATTAGGGTCAGTTGAAAAACTATATTGAGTCTTTGCAATGCAAACAGGTAATTTGCCAAATCCTTTAGTTTCAAAATCCTTCAATTGTTGACGTACTTTCGTGTCTGCCACAACTTCACTTGCGTGATAAATCTCTTGTGCAATTTTTTCTATTTTTTTGAATAGAGTTAAATCATCTTCATATAAAAATTTAAATGTATTCTTATTATCTTCACAAATATCTATTACATTTTGAGCTAATTCTGTTGCACCATCACCACCATCGGACCAGTGAGTACACATAGAAGCCTTGACTCCTTGAGTTGTACAAAAACTTAGAACGGCATCAACTTCAGCTTTAGAATCAGTGACAAAATGATTAATAGCAACAGTTACTGGTAATCCAAATTTTCTAACATTATTAATATGTCTTTCTAGATTTACTAAACCTTTTTTAAGAGCATTTACATTTTCATTTTTTAAATCTTCTTTTGAAACATCACCATGCATTTTTAGTGCTCTAATTGTAGCTACCAAAACCACACAATCAGGTTTTAAATTTGATTTTCTACATTTTATATCAAGGAATTTTTCTGCTCCTAGATCAGCTCCAAAGCCTGCTTCAGTTACAACGTAATCACTTAATTTTAAACTAGCTTTAGTTGCAATTACAGAATTGCAACCATGAGCAATATTTGCAAATGGCCCACCATGAATTACAGCAGGATTATTTTCTAACGTTTGTGTTATGTTGGGCCTAATGGCATCTTTTAATAATACTGTCATTGGACCTTCTGCCTTTAAATCTTTTGCATAAATAGCTTTTTTGTCTCGTGTATAAGCAATAGTTATATTTCCAATTCTCTCTTCAAGATCTTTTAAATCTTTTGCTAAGCAGAAAATTGCCATTATCTCCGATGCAACAGTAATATCAAAACCATCTTGTCTAGGATATCCATTTGCAACTCCTCCTAAATCAACAACAATAGATCTAAGTGATCTATCATTCATATCCATTACTCTCTTCCAAACAACCCTTCTAACATCAATATTCAATTTATTTCCCCAGTAGATATGATTATCAATCAATGCAGAAAGTAAATTATGAGCTGATGTAATTGCGTGAAAATCTCCAGTAAAATGTAAATTAATTTGCTCCATTGGTACTACTTGAGCATAGCCTCCACCAGCTGCACCACCTTTCATACCGAATGATGGTCCAAGACTCGGCTCTCTTAAACAAACTATTGATTTCTTTCCTAGTTTATTAAGACCATCACTTAATCCAACTGAAGTTGTTGTTTTACCTTCTCCTGCTGGTGTTGGAGTTATTGCTGAGACTAGAACAAGTTTACCATCTTTATTTTTATTAAGTGACTCTATGTACTCCAAGTTTATTTTTGCTATATGACGACCCATAGGACTGAAGGCCTCAGGTGTGTCTGGTACATCAAGCCCTTTTAGAATTTCACTAATAGGCTTCATTTTAGCTTTTCTTGCTATTTCAATATCTGACATGAGACTCCTTAATTATTAGATACTTAATCTATAAATTAACTTAAATATCAAACAACTTTTGTTTCATTAAAAGATAAAAAAAATGTGAAGAAGCTAATTTAACTGGAATTTCTGTTTATTATTATAAGAAAAATCTGAGTTATTAAATTGATTTAACCACTCTGATGTTTTTTTCATACCACCAAACGCATAGAAATGTATTTTTTCAAGTTTAGAGTCTTTGTTTATTTCGCTATATTCAGCAAGATCATAAATTAATTTGTCAGGAGTGCTCAATGTTGCAAGTTTAGTTAAGTTAAAAGCCTGTTTTGTAATAAATCTTAAAGAATTTCCAATACCGCAAGACCTTGCATAATTTATTAATGTTTTAATAGAGGCAGGGCCTGGTATCCCAGCGTGGATTGGTAATTTATTTCCAATTTTTTCTAAGTGTTTTTCCCAGTCGATTAAAGATTTAGCTTCAAAAAAAAATTGTGTTGCTAAATACATTTTAAAATCAACATTTTTTGCAAAATCATTCTTCTGTTTAATTGCTAAATCTAAATTTTCATTTGAAATATCTGGGCTTCCTTCGGGATGTCCAGCCACACCTACAAATTGATAATTATATTTTGAAAGAAAATCTGTTTTTAAAACATCAATTGAGGAAGAGATTTCGCCAGCTTGGTTTCCACCACCGCCAATAATTAACATTTTTGAACACCCAGATTCATTTGCAAGTTCACCAATATATTTTTCTAAGTCATTTTTATTTTCAATAGTTCTCGCAGGCAAATGAGGTATAACATCATAACCTTCTAATTTTAATTTTTTTGCCGTTCTAATAACATTTTTTGAATTTTCATCTGGTAAATAAGTTATATAAACGTCATGATTTTTATTAAGAAATTCAGAAAAGCCTCCATATTTTTCGTAAACATTTGGAGTTGTTTCTATAGAATAACTATTGAGAAAATTTTTAACAATATTAATGGTTTCTTTAGACATAAATTTTTAAAGTTTTTTATATTAATTAGATAAATGAACAACAAGTACTTTACTATAATTACTTTTTATCAATTCAAAATAATTAAAGATAAAAATGATATCATTACTAAACTTAAAGATTTTTGCAAATTTAATAAAATAAAAGGTACAATATTAATTGCTGATGAAGGTATTAATGGAACAATAGCTGGCTTAGAAAAAAACATAAATTCTTTCATTCTATATCTTGAAAATTTTAGTTTTGAGAAACTTAATCTTAAACGATCAAAATATAAATATATGCCTTTTCAAAAACTAAAAATTAGAAATAAAAATGAAATAGTCACACTCAGAACCAAATTTGCTGATCCTACAAAAATATCTGGAAAAAAAGTTAAATACAATGAATGGAATCAACTAATTAAAGACAAAGATACTATTGTGATTGATGTAAGAAATGAATTTGAGTTTAAAATAGGATCTTTTGAAGGGGCAATTAATCCAAAAACTAAAAGTTTCACTGACTTTAAATCTTTTGTTCAAAAAAAACTAAATAAGTCAAAAGACAAAAAAATTGCAATGTTTTGCACTGGAGGTATCAGGTGTGAAAAGGCATCATCATATATGATGATGAAGGGTTTTAAAAATGTTGCTCAGTTAGACGGAGGTATACTAAAGTATTTAGAAAAAACTCCAAAAAAAGATTCAATGTGGAATGGTGAATGTTTCGTATTTGATGGAAGAGTATCTTTGAAAAATGAATTAAAAGATGGAACTTACAAACTTTGTCATGCTTGTCGGATACCCATTAGTATTAAAGATACTTATAATAAATATTATGAACCAGGTGTATCTTGTCATAATTGTTTTGATAAAACATCTGAAGAAAAGAAAAAAAACTTACTTGAAAGAAATAAACAAATTAAACTTGATAAAAAAAGAGGAAATTTTAACCGTTTTGTTAAGCAGTCAATTTTTGATTATGAATAAATAATACTTTATTTCATATAATTATTCTGTATAGACACCTCATGGCAAAAAAAACTTCATTCGCTCTTAAACAACTAGTACCTGAAGAAAATCCAAAAACAGGAACTAAGTATATTGTAAGAAAACCGACAAAAGGATTGAAAGTTGCTGAAAAGCTTCGAATGAAAAAATATGATCCTGTGTTAAAAAAACACGTTTGGTTCGTTGAGAAAAAAATGCCTCCTCATAGTAAATAATAGATTTACCTCTTTAATTTATTCTAAATTAACATAATTTAAACTCATGGTAGCCACTTATGGGATTCATTGGTTTAGACAAGATTTGCGATTACAACAAAATCCATCTTTATTGTCACTTTCAAAAAAAGTTGATCAGATAATTCCAATTTATATTTTAGATTTAAATCAAAGAATTGGATCCACATCCAAATGGTGGTTAGAAAAATCCTTAATTAGTTTATATGACTCAATACAAAAACATAATGGCAAACTAAATATATTTGCTGGTGATCCAGAGAAAATTATATCTTCAATACTAAAGAATTCAAATGTTAAATATGTATCCTGGAATAGACTATATGATCCATATTCAATTAAAAGAGATACTAAAATTAAATCTATAGTTACCTCATCTAAAATAGAATGCGACTCGCACAATGGATATCTTTTAAATGAACCTTGGAATATTAAAAATAAAAGTGGAACCTTTTTTAAAGTATTTACCCCTTACTGGCGACATTGTGATGAGCTACTAAAACTAAAAGATATTAAATTTAAAAATACAAAAATAAGCTACGCCAATTTAAAATTTAAAAATGAAATAACTATAAAAGATTTAAATCTAACAAACAAAAAAGAGAAATGGATCAAAAAAATTGAAAAATATTGGATACCTGGTGAAAGTAATGCAAAAATACAATTAAAAAAATATATTTCGCAAAAAGCAAATAATTATTCAGTTGGAAGAGATAGACCCGATAAAGATTTAACTTCAAAATTATCACCCTATCTTCATTTTGGAGAAATATCCACTTTGGAAGTTTATGATACCGTAAATATTGAAAAAAAAATTGATCCTGAAAATAAAAAAAAATTTCTTGCTGAACTTGGCTGGAGAGATTTTTCTTATAATCTTTTATTTCATTATCCAGATATGACTCATAAACCTATACAAAATAAATTTAATAAATTTCCATGGATTAAAAATGCTAAAAATTTATCATTATGGCATAATGGTAAAACTGGTATTCCAATTGTTGATGCTGGAATGAGACAACTATATAAAACAGGCTGGATGCATAATAGAGTAAGAATGATTGTAGGCTCGTTTCTAACAAAAAATTTATTGTTACACTGGAAAAATGGAGAAGAGTGGTTTTTTGATACTTTAGTTGATGCTGACGTTGGATCTAATTCTGCAGGTTGGCAATGGATATCTGGTTGTGGTGCTGATGCAAGTCCCTATTTTAGAATTTTTAATCCAATATTGCAGGGTCAAAAATTTGATCCAGATGGTGATTATGTAAAAGAATTTGTTCCTGAGTTGAATAATATTCCAAAAAAATATATTCATAATCCTTGGGAGATGTCTATGGAGGATCAAAAGAAATATAATTTTGAGATTGGTACTTCATATCCAGCACCAATTGTAGATTTAAAAGAAACAAGAAATAGAGCACTATCAGCGTTTAAAACTATTAGTTGATGTGAGAGAAAAAATAGCAATTATTGGTTCTGGTATTTCAGGAATAAGTGCAGCTTACCTTTTGTCTTCTAAATATGATGTTTATTTATTTGAAAAAAATAATAGATTGGGCGGACATACAAGAACTATCTATGTTGAAGAATCAACAAAGACAATCCCAGTCGATACAGGGTTTATTGTATTCAATGAAAGTAATTATCCAGATTTAACAAATTTTTTTAAATTACTTGATGTGAAATGCAAAAATTCAGATATGTCTTTTGCGGTCTCAAATCAAGATCCTCAAATTGAATATAGTGGCAAAAATATCTTTTCTCTTTTTGCTAATTTTAGAAATGTGTTTTCTTTTAATTTTTTTAAAATGTTATTTGAAATAAGAAAACTTTATTTATTATGTAATAGCTTGAATGTTAGTGATTTAGAGCAAACTAAAACCTTAAATGATTTTTTAAAAACTAATAATTTTTCAACATACCTAATAAATTATCATATTTTACCTATGATATCATCTATATGGTCAAGCAATATAAGTGATGTAAAAAATTTTCCTCTCATAACATTCATTAATTTTTTTAAAAATCATGCTTTATTTAATTTAAAAAAAAGACCTCAATGGAAATTCGTAGAAGGGGGAAGTAACGAATATATAAAAAAAATTATTAATAAAAATGTTTTTGAGTATGAAACAAATTTCAAAATTAAAAAAATTATTAGAGAAAATAGTAAAATTAAAATAGAAGATGAGAAAAATAATATATTAGAATTTCATAAGGTAATATTAGCAACTCATGCAAATCAAGTATTGGATATTTTGGAAAAACCAACAGAAGAAGAAGTAAAAATATTTTCACAATTTAAATATTCAACTAACTCAGCAATACTTCACTCCGATCACTCTTTAATGCCTAAATCAAAAATTGCTTGGTCGAGTTGGAATTTTTTAAATGAGTCATCATCTTCTAAATTTACTTTAACTTATTGGATGAATTTCTTGCAAAAATTACCAACTAAACAAAATTATTTTGTAACTGTTAATCCATATAAAAAGCCTAAAAATATAATTAACGAAACAACATTTAATCATCCAATATATACCACCGATACTATTTTAGCTCAAAAAAACGTTATGGAAATTCAAGGAAAGAATAATACTTTTTTCTGTGGAGCTTATCTTGGATATGGTTTTCATGAAGACGGCATTCAATCATCTTCTTATATTTGTAAATTATTAAATTGTGATTTACCTTGGAAGAGAGAGAAAAATTTTTATAATAGATTGCAAATTAATTTTAAATGATTTCTCAAATACTATTATCTAGCATTATACATAAAAGATTTATTCCATTTAAACACACATTGAAATATGAGGTACCATGTCTTTTTATTAATTTGGATAATCTTCATCAATTAAGTAAAAACTATAAACTTTTTTCATTAAACTCTTTTAATCTTTTTTCTATGTATGAAAAAGATCATGGATATAGAGACAAAAGGTCAATAAAGACATTCGTTAAAGATTCCCTCTCTAAATTTAATATTAAATATAAACATCTTAATATAATGATATTATGTTTTCCAAGAATTTTGGGATATGTATTTGATCCCTTATCAATTATATATTGTTATGATGATAAAAAATTAATATCTATTTTCTATGAAGTCAAAAATACGACTAATGAACAACATACCTATATTTTTAAAGGAAATGTAAATTTTGAAGATTTTAAATTATCTCATGAATGTGCAAAGCAGTTTTATGTATCTCCATTCATAGAAATGGAGGCAAATTATAAATTTTTTAATCGAATGCAAAAAGATACAATAAATATTAACATTGATCTTTATGATAAAAATAATAAAAAAGTTCTAACAGCTTCTCAGCATGGCAAATTTATAGATTTTAACTCAAAAAATATGTTTAAATTTTTATATTATAATCCACTTTTAGGTTTCAAGGTAATGGCTGGAATTCTTTATGAAGCTCTAAAAATAATTTACAAAGGTGGTAAATATTATGCACGAAAAAAGAAGCCAAATGATACAGTGAGTTTTGAAGGTAATTTTTAAATGAATTTTTTTAAAACAAATTTTGATAAAACTGTCGAAAAATTATTAGTAAACTTTCTATCTAAAATTCGATATGGAAAATTAACAGTTGAATTTCCTACTGGCGAGGAGAGAGTTTTTGTTGGAAAAGAGGAAGACATATCTGCAAGTATAAAAATTCATAATTATAATTTTTTAAATTTAATTTTTAAAAAAGGTTCTGTAGGTTTTGCAGAAGCCTATATGAATGGTTACTTTTCAAGCACCGATTTGACTAATTTATTACTACTTTCTCACAAAAATGAGAGTTATTTTTTACAAAGCATAAATACTAATCTTTTTTTTGCTACTTTTGCGAAATTAAAGCATTTTTTAAATAACAATTCAAAATCACAGAGTAAAAAAAACATTAAATATCATTATGATTTAGGAAATAATTTTTACGAAAAGTGGTTAGATAAAACCATGACCTATTCTTCTGCTCTTTTTGATAATAAGAATACCAATTTATCGGACGCACAATTTAACAAATATAGAAAGATTGCTGAAACTTTATCATTGGACTCAAATTCTAAAACTTTAGAAATTGGATGTGGATGGGGCGGGTTTTCATCATTTGTAGCGAAAAATTACAATTGTTCAGTTGATGCTATAACTATTTCTAAGGAACAATACGAATATGCTTCTGAAAAAATTCAAAATGAAGGTTTGTCTGAAAAAGTATCAGTTATATTCAGAGATTATAGGGATATCAAAAAAAAATATTCAAATATTGTTTCAATTGAAATGTTTGAAGCAGTTGGGAAGAAATACTGGCATAATTACTTTGATACAATTCGTAATTCTCTCAACGATGGCGGTATGGCTGCGCTACAAGTTATAACGATTGATGAAAAAAAGGCTAAAGATTATCAAAACAGACCAGATTTTATTCAACAATATATTTTTCCAGGTGGAATGCTTCCAACTAAAAAACAATTTGAATATTCAGCAAAACACGTTGGATTAAAATGTATTGAAAATCTAAGTTTCGGTGGTTCTTATGCAAAAACACTTAAAATGTGGAATAAACAATTTCAAAAATCTTGGATTGATTTATCAAAGTTTGGCTTCGATATTAAATTTAAAAGAATGTGGGAATTTTATCTATCTTATTGTGAAACAGGTTTTGCAAATAGTTCAACCGATGTTTCTCATTTCTTAATTCAAAAATAGAAATGCAAAAACTAAAAGTATTTTTAGTCTTAACTGGCTATCAACTAACTTGGTTAGCCTGTGTATTTGGTGAAACAAAATTTTCTGATCCTATGTTGGGCATCTGGGTTGGAATTATTTTCTTATTAACTTATTTTTATTTCAATCATAATAAAAAAAAATTTATTAAGATTTCACTTTTGATCTCAGTTCCAGGATATTTTTTTGATACTTTATTAGTTTATTTCCAAATTTACGATTTTGAAACTATTGTTAAACTTGGTACTCTGCCATTGTGGATGATTGTTTTATGGTTTAGTTTTAGTACTCTTTTTGATGAAATTTTTATTTTTTTTAAAAGTTATAAAATTTTAGGAATTATTTTAAGTGGAGTTTTAGGACCTTTAACCTATTATCTTGGTGAGCCTATCGGAGTTATAAAAATATATAACTTTCAGATTTTTATTATTTCAATGGTATTATTTTGGATGATCTTGATGTTATATTATCTAAATTACGTTATAAAAAATGATTAATTTTCTTGATCTACTTTTTTTGTTCTAGTTCTATTTAAAGTTCTTTCGAGATCCTTATAAGTACATAAACCAACATCCATTGGACTCTTTGCCTCAAGAACTGCTTCTCTGTATGTTCCATTTCTTATGGCCTCAACTGTATTTTTTGTTGAGCCGGTAAGTTTTGCAATTTGAGAACTACTTAATTCAGTCGGATATCTTTTTATAAGCCACAAAATAGCATATGGCTTTTCTTGTCTTAAAGAAAGAGGTGTATATTTAGAATCTTTTTTTCTTGGTGGTAAATCTTCAATTACATCTGACTTAATAAGACTCAAACTAGCTGCATGATCTTTTTCACATCTTTCAATTTCTTCTTTTGTTAATTGATTATTATCAATTGGATCATAACCTCTCATACCGATAGCAACTTCTCCATCAGCTATTCCTTGAACCTCTAATTCATGTAATCCACAAAATTCAGCTATTTGATTAAACGTTAAAGCTGTATTTTCAACTAACCATATTGCTGTTGCTTTAGGCATTAAAGGATATTTCATAATTGGCTCATATAATATAATCAAAAAATAATATATAACAAAATATGACTATGACAGATTTTTTTGAAGTTGATGAAAAACAAAAGACGGTTAAAATATTAAATTTGGATGATTTCAGTGTTGAGGATTTGCAAAATTATATTTCTGAACTTCAAACTGAAATACTAAGAGTTCAAGATGAGATAAAAAAGAAGGAAAATTTAAAACTTAATGCTGAAAAGTTTTTTAAATAATTATTTATTAATTTTAAGACCTTTAAATCTTTTTTGGAATCTAGCTACCTGTCCTTCTGATTCATTAAGACCAGCCTTACCACCGGTCCATGCTGGGTGAGATTTGGAATCAATTTCTAATTTAAGAGTATCACCTTCTTTACCCCAAGTAGATCTTGTTTTAAAAGTAGATCCATCAGTCATAACAACGTTTATTTCATGATATTTAGGATGTATATCTTTTTTCATGCCTGTCTTATATTTATATAGATTTCAAAGTAAAGTAAGTTTTTTAACTAATTCATTATGAATTTTATTATTTGAAGCGACTAAATCACGAGAATATATTTCCCATTGATTTCCATCTATTTTAGAAATTTTCCCCCCAGCTTCTTTAACTAAAAGAATGCCCGTTGAAACATCCCATAAATTTAGATCTTTTTCCCAAAAACCATCTAATTTACCAGAGGCAACATAAGCAAGATCAAGGCCTGCAGAACCGAGTCTTCTTATTCCTGCAGATGATTTTAGGATTTCATCAATCTCACTTAAATAGTTTTTATAAATTCTTTCTCCAAACGGAAGACCAGTGCCTATCAAGCAATCTGAAAAAATTTGCCTGTTTGACACTCGAAGTCTACTATTATTACACCACGAACCTTTACCCTTAGAACTCCAAAAAAATTCGTTTAAAATTGGATTATAAATCACACCGTCTGTGATTTCATCATTTGTCATTTTAGCAACGATTATTCCAACATGAGGTATTCCATGAATAAAGTTTGATGTTCCATCAATTGGATCAATAATAATTGTGTTTTCATCACCTTTTATTTTGCCAGTTTCTTCAGTTATGTAAGTATAATCTGGATAATAATATTTTAGAGTTTCTAAAAGTGTTTTTTCGACTTTAATATCTGCATTTGTTACAAAATCTCCAATTGATTTAGATTGTATTTGTAAATTTTCTAATTCTCCAAAATCTCTTAATAATATTTTACCAGCTTTTTTTACTGCCTTTTCAAAGATATTAATTACAGAAGGCTGCATTAATTTTTAGATTTTTCAATATAACTACCGTCAATTGTACTTATTACTATTTTATCATTAACTGCTATAAACTGAGGTACAGATGTTTTAATATTCTTTTCTAAAGTAGCTGGTTTATATGATGAAGCAGCTGTTTGACCTTTTACAACACCTTCAGTTTCTAAAACAGTTAATTCTACAGTATCAGGTAAGTCAATTCCAACCGGTTTTTCATTGTAGAAATTAATAATAATATCACTATTCTCAACTAAAAATTTTGATTGATCTTCAGTTAATATGTCTGAGCCAAGTTCTATTTGTTCATAAGTTTGTTTATCCATGAATATAAAATTATTATTATCGTCATAAAGATATTGAAATTCTTTTTCATCAAGGATAGCTCTTTCTACTGTTTCTGATGATCTAAACCTACTATTCATTTTAGTACCTTCTCTTATTTCTTTAAGTTCAGCCTGTAAGTAGGCTCCACCCTTTCCTGGTTGAGTATGCTGGGTTTTCAAAACTTTCCAAAGTTTGTTATTAATCTCTAAAATATTTCCAACTTTAATTTCATTTCCATCTATTTTCATTGTTTTATATTAAGTTTTTTTTGTATGTTTTTAATTTTCGTAAGATCTACTACATCAAAAGTTGGATTTAATAAAACCTTATTTTTTTTAGCAATTTGATTAATTTTATTTAAGATGATTTTATTATTTTTTAATTTTAAATAATCAATATTTTCGCGAGTTAATAATATACTAAGACCTTGATCATAGCCTGAGTCGACAAAAAACTTAATATTATGTGTTTTATATTTTTTTTTAATATGGTTTATTAACGTTCTAAGCCACTCTATCCCAAAACCTTTAATTAAAAAATATTTTATAAATATAATCGAAGTTTTGAACTTTGATTTTCGAAATTCTATTAAACTTTCAATTTGTGTTAGTGTTGATGCTGCGAAACAAATTTTTTTAGGCACTAAATAAATTTTTTAAGATCAGCCATAGTGTCTACCATTCTATTTGAAAATCCCCATTCATTATCATACCAAGATAAAACTCTACAGAATTTATCTTTGACAACTTGTGTTTGACTCATATCAAATACAGAACTGCTTGAATTATGATTAAAATCAATTGAAACTAGAGGTAATGAGTTTGTTGTTAGAATTCCTTTTAATTTTTTAGTTTTTGAAGCTTGAAGGACTATAGAATTAATTTTTTCTGGGTTAGTTTTTCTCTTACTTACAAATGTAAGATCTATAAGTGAGACATTAGGAGTAGGTACTCGGATAGCTGTTCCATCTAGTTTACCTTTTAATTTTGGTAAAACTAGACTTAAAGCTTTTGCCGCTCCTGTAGAAGTTGGAATCATTGATTCAGCTGCAGCCCTTGCTCTTCTAAAGTCAGAATGAGTTTGATCAACAGTTCTTTGATCACCAGTGTAACTATGAATTGTTGTCATAAAACCACTTTCAATCCCTAACTTATCATCAAGAATCATAGCTAAAGGAGCAAGACAATTAGTAGTGCAAGATCCGTTTGAAATTACATTATGATTTTTTTTAATAGTGTCGTTATTTACACCTTGAACAATTGTAGCATCTACATTTGAAGCTGGTGCAGAAATTATAACTTTCTTAGCTCCGGCATTTAAATGAGAAATTGCTTTTTCTTTTGAAGTAAAAACACCACTACATTCAAGAACAACATCTACCTTGAGTGATTTCCAAGGAAGGTTATTTGGATCTCTTTCGGAATAAAAATTAATTTTATGTTTACCAATTTTTAATCCATTTTTGATTGAACTAATCTCATCTTTAAGAATACCGTGAACACTGTCATATTTAAGTAAGTGAGCACTGCTCTCAACACTTCCTAGTTCATTAATAGCTACAATATTAATATCTTTAGGATTTTTTTCTAATAAAGCTCTAAAAACAAGTTTTCCAATTCTTCCAAATCCATTTATTGCAACTTTCATATTTCTCCTTTTTATAAAGTTTTAATTATTTTTTCAATTAAGTAATCATCTGTTATCTTAAAGTGTTTATATAAGTCTTTGTATGGACCACTTTCACCAAAAGTTGACATACCAACAAAATTGTCATTTTTAATATATTTTTCCCAACCATTAATTACTCCAGCCTCAATAGCAAAAATAGGTTTATTTCCTAAAATTTCATTTTTATAACCATCATCATTTTTCTCAAACAATTCAAATGAACACATGCTTACAACTCTTATCTTTAAATTATTGTTTTCAAAAAGTTTATTTGATGCAGAGCAAGCAATCTCAACTTCAGAACCAGAAGATAAAATTGTTGCATCATATTCTTTAAAATCTCTTATTTTATAAGCACCTTTATTTACAAGATTTTCTTTGCGATTATCTTTTTGTAACATCGGTAGATTTTGTCTTGTTAAAACTAAGATGGTTGGTCCAGTATTGTTGATTGCACATTCCCATGC
Source organism: uncultured Alphaproteobacteria bacterium (assembly GCA_902615745.1). Lineage (GTDB taxonomy): Bacteria > Pseudomonadota > Alphaproteobacteria > HIMB59 > CACPNW01. The sequence continues at coordinate 41,905 of CACMQB010000005.1, forward strand.
TTCTATAGTTTCAATAATATCACAAGGCCTAATGACTGTTAAATTTGGTATAGATCTTAAAGATGCAAGATGTTCAACAGGTTGATGGGTTGGTCCATCTTCTCCTAATCCTATTGAGTCATGCGTCATTACATAAATAACTGGTATATTCATAATAGCTGACAACCTAATTGAAGGTCTGCAATAATCTGTAAATACCAAAAACGTTCCTCCGTATGGAATTAAACCTTTATGCAAAGCAATGCCATTCATTACTCCAGCCATTCCATGTTCTCTGATACCATAATGAATATAATTTCCATTAAAATTATTAGATGTAATTACATTCATATCTTTTGCCTTAGTGTTATTTGATCCAGTAAGATCAGCAGATCCACCAATAAGATTTTTTTGATAGTTTGAAATTAAATTTAGCGTTAGCTCACTCGATTTTCTTGAAGCACAATTTGTTTTATCATTAAAATGCTCAGATTTTAATTCACTAAGTTTTTCTGGAATTTGATGATCAATTTTTTGATAAAAACTATCTTGAAAATTTTTACTTTCAATTAATTCTTTGTTTTTTGATAACCATGAATTTCTTGATTCTTCATTTCTCTTATAGAAACTTCTCCATTCACGTAATAAATCATCTGGAACTTCAAATGGCGAATAATTCCATTCCAATTTTTTTCTTGTTAAACTAATTTCATCTTCACCAAGAGGTGAACCATGTGATGAAGCGGAACCCTCTTTGTTTGGAGAGCCAAAACCAATTTTAGTTTTACAAGATATAATTGTTGGAGCATCATTTTTTTGTGCTTGAATTATAGCTTGATCAATTTCTTCATAGTTATGACCATCTATTTCAATTATATTCCAATTATAAGCTTCAAATCTTTTTTTCACATTGTCTGAAACTGAAAGATCTGTTGATCCATCTATAGAAATAGAATTATTATCAAAAAACATAATAAGCTTATTTAATTTTAAATGTCCTGCGAGACTACAAGCTTCATGACTTAAACCTTCCATTAAGCATCCATCTCCAGCAAAAACATAAGTGTAATGATCGAATAATTCTTTTCCATAATTATTTGATAATTTTTTTTCCGCTAGCGCCATTCCAACTGCATTTGCTAAACCTTGAGACAAAGGCCCAGTAGTTGTTTCTATACCTTCTGCACTTCCGTATTCTGGGTGACCTGCAGTTTTATTATGTAATTGTCTAAAATTTTTGATTTGATTTATGTCAATGTCTTTATATCCTGTTAGATACAAACAAGAGTATAAAAGCATTGAGCCATGCCCATTTGAAATAATTAATCTATCTCTATCAATCCACTCCGGATCATTAGGATTAAACTTTAAATGATTTTTATAAAGAATTGTTGCGATGTCTGCCATACCCATAGGCATACCAGGATGACCAGATTTTGCTTTTTCCACTGCATCCATTGACAAAAATCTAATACAATTTGATAATTGTCTTAGATTGTTGATATTATTTAAATTATTCAAATACTTACCTTTATGGTTGATATAAAATTATTTAATATGGGCTCATTACAGTGACAATTATAAAATTACAAACTATAAAATTATTATGGAAATACAAAAAAAAATTACAGTTCTAAGCGAAAACTTAAATAATCTAAGTTCAGCTTTAGAAGATTTTAGGGATCATCATATTTCCAAAAAAGAAAAAATTAAAAATCTTGAAAATGAAATTAAAAATTTACGAAGACAAATGTCCAAGTATATTGATGAATTGGAACTTCTAATTAAGAAATAATTATGCCTTTTTATAAGATAAAAATTTTAAACAGAGAATTATCATTAGAATATGAAAAAAAAGATGAAAAAAAAATAATAGATTCAATAAATTTAATTAATGAAAAAATTGATGATAAATTACAAAATCCAAAATATTCTAATGGAAAAATAAGCGATACTATATTGTTATCACTTCTATCTATTGAGCTTCAAGCAGAGCTTTCAGAAAAATTAAATATAGAAAGAAGTTCAGAATTAAATGATGCCAACAATGAAGAATATTTAAGGAACAATTTAGAACTTAAAGATAAAATACTAAAACTACAAAATGAAAAAAAAATTTTAGAAAATGAAAAATTGAAATTAGATCAAGAATTTGATGAAATAAATAAGAAAGTAGAGGGTTTAATTGATATAATTAAGAATTCTTATTATGAATAATATTAAAGATGAAAAATCAATTATCAGAAAAAAACAAAAAATTATAAGAGATAAGATTTATAATAACAAGCCATCTCATTTTGCTTTATCTTTGTTTAATGAATTTTTTGAAAAAATTAACTTTCAAGAAATTAATATAGTATCTAGTTTTATTTCTATAAATTCTGAGATAAATACAAGAGAGCTTAACAATCTTATTTTTATTAAAAATAAAATTTTATGTCTTCCTGTAATTGAGAGAAAAAATAGTCATTTAATCTTTAAGCAATTTAAGAATGAAGAGAATTTTGTAAAAGGACATATGAATATATCAGAGCCTCAAAATAATAATAAAATTTTAAATCCTGAATTAATTTTTGTACCGTGTTTAGCTTTTGATCATAAAGGTAATAGACTAGGTTATGGGGGAGGTTATTATGATAGAACTTTTGCTTATTTAAATAAAATTAATCATAGATTCATCTCTGTAGCTTATGCATATGAAGAACAAAAGTTAGATTACATACCCATAGACAAATTTGATTTTAAAGTGGATTATGTTATTACTGAAAAAAATTTATATAGTTTTCAATGAAAATTCTTTTTATAGGTGATATTGTCGGTAAGGCATCAAGAAAAAAAATTAAAGAAATTATACCAACACTCAAATCTAAATACAATACAGACATGATTATTGCTAATGGTGAAAATGCTACTTCTGGTTATGGACTTTCAAAAAAGGATGCAGAAGAATTATTTTCCAGCGGATTAGATCTACTTACACTTGGGAATCATGCATGGGATCAAAGGGATATGCTTTCTTATATTGAAGAAAATCCAAAGATAATCAGAGCTTTGAATTACCCTGACGGTGTTCCTGGAAAAGGATATTATAAGTTTGAACTTTTAAATGGAAAAAAAATTATCGTAGTACAAGTAATGCTAAGATTATTTATGAATTTATCATTGGATGATCCATTTAAAAGTATAATTGAATTTCTTCAAAAAGAGAAATTAGGTAGTACATGTGATGCGATAATTATTGATATGCATGGTGAAGCAACTTCTGAAAAAAAGGCATTTGGATATTATGTTGATGGACAAGTTACGGCAGTTTTAGGTACACATACTCATGTGCCAACAGCAGACAGTGTTATTTTACCCAAAGGTACAGCTTATCAAACAGATGTTGGAATGTCAGGTGATTACAATTCAATAATTGGTTTCGATATAACTAACCCAATCCATGGATTTGTTAAGGGGTATAGGGCTGAAGGTAGATTTACACCTGCCACTGAAAATATAACTGTATGTGGGTCTTTAATAAATATCGATACTAATTCAGGTTTAGCTAAAAATATCACCCCAATTCAAGAGACATAATTTACATATATTAGACACATTTATCTAATATTTTATATCTTTACTAACATCGGACGAAATATTTATAAGTCTATTCGAAATGGCAGGACACTCAAAGTTTAAAAATATAATGCATCGAAAAGGTGCTCAAGATAAAAAAAGAGCAAAGGTATTTTCAAGACTAGGAAGAGAAATATCTGTAGCAGTCAAAGTCGGTGGTGAAGATATTGAAAGTAATATTAGGTTGAGATCTGCAATCGCTTCAGCCAAATCTCTCAATATGCCAAAAGATAACATTGAGAGAGCAATTAAAAAAGGTCAAGGGAATGATCCTGATAGTAATTATGAAGAAGTAAGATATGAGGGGTATGGCCCTGAAGGCATTGCAATAATAGTTGAGGCACTTACAAATAATAAAAATAGAACAGCTGCAGAGATTAGATCATGTTTTAGTAAACATGGAGGTAATTTGGGTGAAACAGGAAGCGTTAGTTTTGGTTTTGACAGATTTGGAAATATCACTCTCGATAAAAACTTAGTAAAAGAAGATCAACTTCTAGAATTTCTTATTGAAAATAATAGTGAAGATTATGAAATTAATGACACAGAATATTCAATATACTGTGATCAAAACGATTTGCATGAACTTAATGATAAATTAATTAAACAGTATGGTCAGACTAATTCTGCAAATTTAATTTGGAAAAGTAAAAATAATATTAATATTGGAAAAGATACAGCGGACAAACTATTTAAATTACTTGAAGTTTTAGAAGACAATGACGACGTTCAAGTTGTATCATCAAATTTTGAAGTTGATGATAATGTTTTATCTTCACTGACAGCCTAATGAAAGGAATATAGATGCCTGATAAAGCCTGGAAAAAAAGAGAAAGAGATGTTGCAAACTATTTCAATGGGAAAAGGACACCTTTAAGCGGGGGTAATGGTAAAGTAACAAGAGCTGATGTAATTCATGAAGACTTATTTATAGAATGTAAATTAAGAGCTAAGCATACAGCTATTAGTTTATGGGATGATACTGCAAAGCTTGCTAAAGAGGAGGGTAAAACACCAGTAATAGCACTATGTGAAAAAAATAGACCAGGGTTTTGGGTTATGGTTCATAGTAGCGATCTTGAAAAAATTAAAAAATAATTATTATGGCAGATATTAATAGTACAAATTTATCAACAGAAGCTCCAGATTTTTCAATGCTTGCTTTATTTATGCAAGCTGATCTTGTTGTCAAATCTGTAATTATAATTTTAATCTTAGCTTCTCTTTATTCTTGGAATGTAATTATTTCAAAAATTTTAAGAATTAGACAATTAAAAAAACTTGAAAAAGAATTTGAAGATATTTTTTGGTCTGGAAATTCATTTGAAGATTTATATGAAACTTTAAACTTTAATCAGACAGATCCAAAATCAAAATTATTTTGTGCTGCAATTTTAGAGTGGAAAAAAAGTAAAACTCAGTTTGAAAATGATACATCTGACATTAATTCTTTAAAAGATAGAATGATGAGATCAATGACAGTTGTTTTTAATAAAGAAAGTGAAAATGTTGAAAGAAATTTAACATTCCTAGCAACTGCTGGATCAACTGCACCGTTTATAGGATTATTTGGAACAGTTTGGGGTATAATGAATAGTTTTAAATCTATTGCAATAGCTCAAAATACAAATTTAGCAGTAGTTGCCCCAGGAATTGCAGAGGCACTTTTTGCAACAGCATTAGGTCTTTTTGTAGCTATACCTGCTGTAGTTGCTTACAATAAAATTTCAAACGATTTATCTAAATACTTTATATCCTTGGAAACATTCATGGATGAATTCTCAACAATTTTTTTTAGGCAATTAGAGAAAAAATAAATTGATTACTTCAAATAATTTAAACAAACGTAAGAAGCAAAGGTACACTCAAATGAGTGAAATTAATGTTACACCTTTTGTAGATGTTATGCTTGTTTTACTAATTGTTTTTATGGTTACCGCACCTCTTCTAACGGTTGGAATAAAAGTTGATTTACCAAAGGTTAAAGCTACTGCGTTAACTGATATTAAAGATCCAATTGAAATAACTGTTAAGATAGATGGAGAAGTCTACATTGGGGAATCAAAGGTTGAAATAGAAAATTTGATTCCTCGACTAAACGCTATTACTGAACAAAATACTGAAGCAAGGATCTACATAAGAGGTGATAGAGTAGTAGCTTATGGGAGGATTATGAAAATTATGTCCATAATCAATTCAGCAGGATATATTAAAGTTGCATTAATTACTCAAAATCTTGAGCAATAGATGGATCGTATAAGCTATAATAGTTTAAAAATAATAAATTTTTTTGAAAACTTAAATCCTAAAACATCTGGAATTATTTTTTCTACACTAATACATTTAATTATCCTTTTATTTATGGTGGGCTTGCCAAATTTTTTTTCTCCAAAAGAAATTTATGTTCCAAATGTAATACCTATTGAAATACTTAATGTTGATGAAAATACAAATTTAAAAAAATCTGATACTGAAAAACCAGAAAATAAAAATAAGGAAACAATTACCAAGCAAAAAAAATTTAATTCATCAGATCAATTAGAAGTAAAAAAAAATGTTGAAATAAACAAAACTGAAATTGAAGAAAAAACTAATCCAAATCAACCAGTTTTGGAAATGAAACAAACGCCAAATTTAGAAGTTAAGGAAACAAAAAAAGTAATTATCAAAGAAAAGGAAATTTTAGAAGTTAAGAAAAAAGTAGAAACAATTAAAACTGATATAATTAAACCAAAACTTAAACCAAAGCCAAAAATTATAAATAATGAAAATGTTAAATCAGATTTAGATGTTGAAACAAACATAAAGGATAAACCAAAGTTGGAAAATGAAAAGACCATATCTAAACCAAAGCCAAAACCTGAAAAAGATTTTAGTATAGCGTCAATGCTCAAAGATCTAAGAAATGAAAAAACAAATATGGTTCAAAATGAAGTTAACGAAGAGGTTGAAGAGATTGATAATAAAAGTACAGAAAATACCGATGACAATATTATGTTATCAATATCTGAAATAGACATGCTGAGGCAGCAATTATCTTCTTGTTGGAATGCTCCAGCTGGTGCAGTTATAGAAAGAGGAGACAAAGTAACAATTTCAGCAAAAGTATTACAAAATATGAAGGTTTCACCAAATAGTATCCGCATTGTTGACACAAATATAGCTAAAACTAATCCATTTTATGGACCGATTACAGATAGTGCAATGAGAACTCTCTTAAATCCAGAATGTACACCGTTAAAACTTCCAAAAGATAAATATAATCTATGGAAAAATCTTACAATTACTTTTGATTATAGTATTATGAAAGGATATTGATGAAAAAATTTTCCCTAATAATCTTTTTTTTATTTCTTAGTTTTAAAGTCCATTCATTAGAAGTGACTCTAACACAAGGTAGTGTGAAACCAACTCCTATAGCAGTCACAGAGTTATACTCAGAAAATTCACAATTAACTAAAGTAGGTAAAAATATTTCAACTGTTATTTCAGATAACTTAGAAAGGTCTGGGCTTTTTTTACCTATAGATAAAAGATCTTTTATTCAAGATAATGAATCTTTATCAAATAAACCTAGATTTGAAGATTGGAAACTAATAAAGGCCCAACATTTAGTTTCTGGAAAAATTGCAACAAACAATGGAAAAATATCTGTTGAATTTAGATTGTTTGATGTTTTTCAACAAAAGCAAATTGTGGGAAAAAAATATGAGACTAATGAAAAAAATTGGAGAAGAGTCGCTCATATTATTTCAGATTCCATTTTTAAAAATATAACTGGTGAAGGTGGTTATTTTGATACAAGAATAGTTTATGTTGCTGAGACTGGTCCAAAAGAAAATAAACAAAAAAGATTAGCAATAATGGATCAAGATCAATCAAATCATCGTTTTTTAACGGATGGATCATACTTAGTATTAACTCCAAGATTCTCTCCTAATTCGCAAAAAATTACATACATGTCCTATGTCAATAGAAATAATCCAAGAGTTTACATATTTGATATAGAAACTGGTAAGCAAGAAATAGTAGGTGAGTTTCCTGGAATGACATTTGCTCCACGTTTTTCACCTGATGGTAATCAAATTGTGATGTCCTACACTGATCCTGAAATTGGTAATTCCGAAATTTATATTCTTGATCTAAAAACAAGAATTTCAAAAAGAGTTACTAATAATTCTTCAATAGATGTTTCTGCAAGTTTTTCACCCGATGGAAAAAAAATAGTTTTTAATTCAGATAGAAGTGGAAGAAGACATTTGTATGTATGTGATAATAATGGAAAAAATATTAAAAGAATTAGCAGGGAAGCAGGAAGTTACTACACACCAGTCTGGTCTCCAAGAGGTGATATGATTGCATTCACCAAACAAGAGGGTGGGCAATTTTATATAGGTGTTATGGAAGTCGATGGTTCAAATGAAAGAATGATTGCAAAATCATTCCATGTCGAGGGGCCAACATGGGCGCCAAATGGTAGATTTTTGATGTATTTCAAAGAAGAGAGAACTGCTGAAGATGGATCAGGGGGTGAATCCAGTCTATATTCTATTGATTTAACTGGTTTTAATGAAAGAAAAGTAATAACTCCCTTAGGAGGTTCTGATCCAGCTTGGTCTCCCTTGATGCATTAATTCAATATAATACAAAAAAAGATACGAAATTTTGAAAAAAATGTTAAGGAATTCACTATAATTTAGTATATCTACTCAAAGTATTAAGGGAGCAAATATTTATGTTTTACAAATTTTTTATCTCCATATTTATGGTTTTATTTGTTGCAGCTTGTGCAACAACACCAAAAGACTCAGCTGACTCTTCAGGTTCAGGATCAAGTAGTTCTGGTAGTGATGTTTCTTCGGAAGGAAGTATTACTGAAACTGCAGGAAGCGGAATAGTTTCTGGTTCACAAGAAGATTTAATAGTGAATGTTGGTGATAGAGTATTTTTTGGATATGACAGTGCAGATTTAGACTCAGACGCTTTGGAGTTACTGCAAGATCAAGTTGCATGGCTTAAGCAGAATAGCGATGTTTCTATTACTATTGAAGGACACTGCGATGAACGAGGTACTAGAGAGTACAACTTGGCTCTTGGTGAAAAAAGAGCTCAAGCTGTTAAAAATTACCTAATCGGATTAGGAATAAATCCAGATAGAGTTTCAACTATTAGTTATGGTAAAGAAAGACCAGCTGTTGTCGGATCCAACGATGGAGCATGGGCTCAAAATAGAAGATCAGTAACTATAGTTAACTAATCTACTTTCCTTAATACTTTGGCGCTATATTAATATAGCGCCATATTTCTATCGCAATTACGAATTAATAACCTTTAATGTTTAAATACATACTCACTTTTGTAATCATTTTTTTTTCAAGTTATGCTTATTCTAATGAAAATGAACTTACAATTAACCAGCAACTAGAGAGATTACAAAGAGAAGTCTCCGATCTTTCTAAAGAAGTATTCTCAAATTCATCAAGTCAATCTAGTGGAACAAATAATGATTTTGTAAAAAATCTTTCTGCTATTGATTTACGAATATATGATATTGAAAATGATATAAAGAATTTAACTTCTAACTTAGAGGAATTGTATTTTCAATTAGATGATATTTTTAATAAGCTAGAAAACTTAGAATTAGTTATTAACAATTTACAATCAATTCCTTCAAATAATGTAAAAATAAATACAGACAAACTCTTACAAGATAGTTCTGAAGTTAAAAGCAATACTTTAAGTGATACTGAAACTGAAAATACACTTGGAACATTAAATATTTCAAAAAACACAAATGATACAAATGAAGAGGCTGTATCTAACGATCAAGAAGTAAATTCAAATGTAAAAGAGGAGGTGTTATCACCAGAAGATCAATTCCAAGTAGCATTTGATAATATTAGAGATAAAAAATGGCAGGATGCAAAAACTTCATTTGAGCAGTTTATTGCAGATAATCCTGATAATCAACTATCAGGTTCAGCACATTATTGGCTTGGAGAATTATATATTTTAGATAAAAATTATAGAGATGCAGCACTTGTATTTGCAGAAGGTTTTCAAAAATTTCCAGATAGTATTAAAGCTGCAGAAATGCTTTTTAAACTTTCTCAGTCATTATACCAAGTTGAAAAAACTGTTGAGGCCTGTAAAACTATGGAAAAATTAATTATAGATTTTCCTAAAAATAAAATAATTCCTCAAACAAAAAAACAAATTGTTGAATATAATTGCTTAGAAAATAATGAATGAAGCTCACAAATAAAGAATTCATTAAAAACATAGAAAAAAAATATACTTTTGAAAAAAACCCGTCTGTCGCTGTCGCAGTCTCAGGTGGTCCGGATAGTATGTCATTATTATTTCTTGTAAATGCTTTTATAAAATACAAAAAAGGAAACCTGATTGCTTTAATCGTAGATCATCGTATTAGAAAAAATTCTAATCAGGAAGCAAAATATATTTCTACCTACTTGAATAAAAACAACATTACATCTCAAATTTTGACTGTAAATCAAGTTAGTGTGAGAAAAAAAAGTATGAATGAGGCTAGAAATAATCGTTATAATTTACTTACAGATTTTTGTAATAAAAATAATTTTTTGCATTTATTTGTTGCTCATCACAAAGATGATAATTTAGAAACTTTTTTGAATAGAAAGATAGCCGGAAGTGACTTTTATGGTTTAAAATCAATATCTGAGTTCTCACTATATAATAAAGTTTGCATAATTAGACCACTCTTAAATTTTTCTAAAGATGCATTATTGAATTATAATAAGAAAAATAAAATAGAATATATTAATGATCCATCAAATTTTAATTTAGATTATACTCGTCCTACAATAAGAAATTTTCTTAAAAATTCTGACCAAAAAACTATTAAAGAAATAAATAAAGATTTTGAGAGCATACTTTTTTATTCACCATATTTCATTCAAATGATATTTGAAATACTTCTTAAAAATATTGTTAAGATTGATAGTAAAAAAATTATTGTTGGTTTTGATAATATGAAAAATTTGAATGAAATTAATTCTGAAAATATTATAAGAAGAATATATCAATTTTTATTTAATGGATCTAATGCTCCACGATCAAAAAAAACTAGAATCTTAATAAGTGAAATGAAGAAATTAAATTTTAATAATTTTAATATTAAGGGTATGATAGTCAGAAAAAATGATGAATTTCTTACATTTTTGAGAAAAATTGTTTAATTTTCTACAAAACTATTGTGTTTTTATAATAAATTCCTATGTAATAACTAGATGAAAAACATCAGTAAAAACGTTGTATTATGGATTATAATTGGATTGCTCTTAATTGTGCTTTTCAATCTTTTCCAAGGAACTTCTAATAATAGAAATACTTCAAAAATATCCTTTTCTGACTTCATTGCAGCAACAGAAAGTGGAAACGTTTCCGAAGTCAATATTAATGGAAGTAACGTTACAGGATTTCTAAATGACGGTCGATCATTTAGCACATATGTTCCTAATTATCCCAATTTAGTAGATAAATTAAATGAAAGTGGGGTAAAAATTACTGCTGAGCCTTCTGAAAGATCAATGCATCCACTTTTAAGTGTATTACTATCATGGTTTCCTATGCTTCTTTTAATTGGAGTTTGGATCTTCTTTATGCGCCAAATGCAAGGCGGTGGAGGAAAAGCTATGGGCTTTGGTAAATCTAAAGCTAAATTATTAAACGAGGCTGTAGGTAAAGTTACATTTGACGACGTAGCAGGTATTGATGAAGCTAAACAAGAATTAGAAGAAGTTGTTGAATTTTTAAAAGATCCTTCAAAGTTTTCTAGACTAGGGGGTAAGATTCCCAGAGGCGCACTTCTAGTAGGCCCTCCAGGTACTGGAAAAACATTACTTGCAAGAGCAATCGCTGGTGAAGCAAATGTTCCTTTCTTTTCTATTTCAGGGTCAGATTTTGTTGAAATGTTTGTTGGAGTTGGAGCTAGTAGAGTTAGAGATATGTTTGAACAAGGTAAAAAAAATGCACCTTGTATAGTTTTTATTGATGAAATTGACGCTGTTGGAAGGCACCGCGGTGCTGGTCTTGGTGGTGGGAATGACGAAAGAGAACAAACTCTTAATCAACTTCTTGTGGAAATGGATGGGTTTGAAGCTAATGCAGGTGTTATTATTATTGCCGCAACAAACAGACCTGATGTTCTTGACCCAGCTTTACTTAGACCAGGAAGATTTGACCGTCAAATAACTGTTAATAATCCTGATGTAATGGGAAGAGACAAAATACTTAAAGTACACATTAAAAAAATTAAAGTTTCACCAAAATTTGACCCAAAAATTATTGCAAGGGGAACGCCAGGTTTTTCTGGAGCTGATTTAGCAAATTTAGTCAATGAAGCAGCATTACTAGCAGCAAGAAAAAATAAAAGAATGGTTACACTTGAGGATTTTGAAAGTGCCAAAGATAAAGTGATGATGGGTGCTGAAAAAAGATCTATGGTCATGTCAGAAGACGAAAAAAAACTTACAGCCTATCATGAAGCTGGTCATGCAGTAGCAACTCTTCACTCACCTGCCTCTGATCCGATACATAAAGCGACTATAATTCCGAGAGGTAGAGCCTTAGGCATGGTTATGAGACTTCCTGAAAAAGATCAGCTGTCTATGCGAAAAGATCAAATGAAAGCTCACTTATTAATAGCTACTGGGGGCAGAATTGCAGAAGAAATGATTTTTGGTAAAGATAAAATTACAAATGGTGCGGCAAGCGATATACAAATGGTTACAAATCTATCAAAAAAAATGATTACTGAATGGGGTATGAGTGAAAAATTAGGTCGTCTTAGATATAACAGTGATAGTGAGGAAGTTTTCCTTGGGCATTCTGTTGCACAATCAAAAAATTTATCTGACTCCACAGCAAAATTAATTGATGAAGAGGTCAGATCACTAGCAGAAGAAGCTGAAAATAATTGTAGAAAAATTCTTCAAGATAATATTGAAGAATTGCATATAGTTGCTAAGGGGCTATTAGAGTATGAAACATTATCAGGTGACGAAATTAAAGATTTAATCAAAGGTATAAAGCCAACTCGAGATGATTTAGATAATGATATAAACACACCAAAAAAACCAGCCACATCTGTTCCAAAAACAGGCGGATCTGCTCCCGCACCAGCAAACTAATTTAATTACTTCACTTTATTTATTTTTTTGAATAAAAGACATAAATGTCTAAAATATTTGGTACCGATGGTATACGGTGCTTAGTTAATGAAGAACCTCTTTCGGCTGAAACTTGTCTCAAAATATCAAAAACAGTTGCATTCCTTCTGAAAAAGAAAAATTCTAAAAATAGTAGGGTTGTAATCTGTAAAGATACAAGATTATCTGGTTATTTATATGAGCCTCTTGTTACAGCTGGATTTATTTCTATGGGCATGGATGTAATTTTAGTTGGTCCACTTCCAACACCTGCTGTACCATTGATGATTAAAACTTTAAGAGCTGATATTGGTGTAATGATTACAGCTTCTCATAATACATATGAATATAACGGACTTAAATTTTTTGACAGTACTGGAACAAAATTAAGCTCATCAATAGAGCAAAAGGTTGAAAATATAGTTTTAAATAATAATAAATATTCTAAAGTAACAAACAACACATTTGTATCTGGAAATGCAAAAAGACTAGAAGATGCTTCAGGCAGGTACTCAGAATTTTTAAAGAGTACTTTAAAAAAAACGTCATCTAAGAAAAAATTAAAAATTGTTTTAGATTGTGCGAATGGAGCTACATACAGTATAGCCCCAAATTTATTTTGGGAATTAGGTCATAATGTAATAGTCATAAATAATAATCCCGATGGTTTAAATATTAATAAAAATTGTGGCGCAGTTGATGTTAAATCACTTTCAGAAAATGTCATAAAAGAAAAGGCAGATATTGGATTTGCATTTGATGGTGATGGAGATAGGTTAATAGTTGTAGATGAAGAAGGACAAGAAGTTGATGGTGATAAGATTATAGGATTACTATGTAAAAGTTATGTAAAACCTAAGAAAAAATCTAATCAACATGATGTTATTATTACAGTTATGTCTAACATGGGATTAGAAAATTATCTTACAAATAAATTAAAATTGAATATTAAACGAACTGCTGTTGGAGATATAAACGTTATAAATCAAATGAAAAAATCCAAATCTATGATTGGTGGTGAACAATCAGGACATATAATATTATCAGAGCATGCTAATACGGGTGATGGAATTTTAGCAGCTTTAAAAATTACTGAAATTTTAATATCAAACAAAAATAAGGCAAGCAAACTTTTTGATTTGTATGATGACTTTGCTCAAGAAAAAATTAACTTACGCTATAAAACAAAGAATACCAAACTGTTAAAAATTCTTGGTAAGTTAAAAAATGATAAACTATATAATAATAAAAAAATAAGATCTCTTGTTAGGTTATCTGGAACTGAACCTTTAGTAAGAATACTAGTTGAAGGACAAGAAATTACCGAGGTTAAAAAGAAGTCTTTAGAAATAAAAAGATTAGTAAGGCCTTATCTTGGTTAATAAATTTTTAGTACCTGCAGGTTTTAAAGATAGTCTAAATTTCGATGCATCTATTGAGCATAAATACAAAAATAGCATAATAAATTATTTTAGAGATAATGGTTTTACTTTAATTAAGACTCCACTAGTTGAGTTTAGTAAAAATTTAGATCGCAATACTCTAACTTTAAAGACTAACAAAAAAAATGATCAATTAAGTATTCGAAATGATATAACTCCACAAATAATTAGAATTGCCTCATCTAGACTAGCCAATAAAATACGACCACTTAAACTATGTTATTATGGTGAAGTTGTTAGAAAAATGGGAACAATTTTAAGACCTGAAAGACAATTTCAACAAGTTGGTGCTGAGATTATAGGATCTGAAAGCTACAAGGCGGATGTAGAAATTATTAATCTTGCTTATGAAACTTTGAATAAAATTGGAGTTAAAAATATCGTTATTGAAATTACAGCACCATTTTTTCTCGATAGTTTACTTAAAAAAATAACTAATAAAGATTTAAAAAATAAATTAAAAAAATATATTAAATTAAAAGATATTAATAATTGTTTAAAGTTATTGAAAAAAAATGAATTATATAATTCATTTAAAACTTTACACTTATGTTCTGGTTCAATTCAAACCAAAAAAAAATACATATCAAAGTTAAATAAAATAATAGGATTTTCAAATGAAGTTAAAAGACTGGTAAAAATTGCTAATTTAATTAAAACTTCAAAGAACGACTCTTTAAATGTAGATTTTTTTGACTTACAAAAAAATAACAATTACTACAAGGGGATAAAATTTACATTTTTTGCGAAAAATGTAAGAGGTGAAATAGCTGGAGGAGGCCGATATAATTTAAAATATGGTAGTAATTCTGAGACTGCTATAGGATACACGTGTTACATGGATACAATTTTAAGATCTTCATCTTTAATCAATCAAAATAAAAAAATTTTAATTGCATTTAATACAACTGATAAAATTAAACAAAAATTAATAAATAAAGGTTATAGTTTATTCAAAAGTTTTGAAGATAGTATTGATATAAAAAAAGAGGCAAAAAAGTTTGGAATCAAGTATTATCTAATTAATAATATAGTTAAGCAAATTTAATGTTTTATACGATAGTTGGAACCCAATGGGGAGATGAAGGCAAAGGCAAAATTGTTGATTGGATTTCTTCTAAAGCTGACTTGATAGTCAGATATCAAGGTGGAAATAATGCAGGTCATACAATTAAAGTAGATAATAATGTTTATAAACTTAATTTATTACCTTCAGGAATAATTAACAACAAAAAATGTGCTATTGGTAATGGTGTTGTTTTAGATCCGTGGGCATTAATTAATGAAATTGATAACCTTAAAGAACAAGGAATAGAAGTAAACGAAGACAATTTATATATTGCTGATAACATATGTTTAATTTTACCTCTTCATAAACTTCTTGATGAAATTAATGAAACCTCTAGAGGTAAAAAAGAACTAGGCACAACTAAAAAAGGCATTGGTCCAGCATACGAAGATAAAGTAGGTAGAAGAGCAATAAGAATTTGTGATTTAAAAGATCCAATATTTTTAAAACAAAAAATTGATAACCTTTATGAATTTCATAAAGATAAAATTTCAAAACATATTCATAAAATTACACATAATTATTATGAAGAACTTTTATCTATGTCTAATTATCTTAACTCTTTTAGTGTTCCATTATGGAAAATAATAAACGAATTAGGTCAAACAAATAAAAATATTGTTTTTGAAGGGGCACAAGGTTCAATGTTAGACATTGATTTCGGAACATATCCTTATGTTACATCATCAAATACAATATCAGGGCAGATATTCTCTGGCACAGGTTTTAGTGATAGAAAAAACCACAAAATTTTAGGAATTACAAAAGCATATACCACTAGAGTGGGATCAGGCCCATTTCCAACAGAGTTAATGGATGAAATTGGAGAATATCTGGGTGAAAAAGGTCAAGAATTTGGTACTGTCACAAAAAGAAAAAGAAGGTGTGGATGGTTTGATAGTGTTCTTTTAAAACAATCTATCAAACTTAATGGTATTACGGATATTGTACTTACTAAACTCGATGTTTTAGATGAGTTAAAAGAAATTAATGTATGCACTGGATATTTAATTGATGACAAACATTATGATTATTTACCAAGTGAAGAATTTTTATTCGATAAAATAAAGCCAATTTATAAAAAAGTTGATGGTTGGGAAAAATCAACTGCAGGAATTAACAAATTTAATGATCTTCCAGAAAATGCTAAAAAATATATTAAAATACTTGAGGATCTTATGGAAACTAATATTTCAGTTGTTTCAACAGGGCCAGACAGAAAAGAGACGATTGATATAAATGGAACTTTATCTAATATTTGAAATTTCTTTTTGAAGTTTTTCTAATGCTTTCTCTTCAATTTGCCTTACTCTTTCTCTACTAATTTTATACTTTTTACTCAAGTCTTCTAATTTTAAGGGATTTTCACTTAGTTTTCTAAGTTTTATAATTTCTTTTTCTCTTTCGTTTAAAACTTCAAAAGCTTTTGAAAATAAACTTCTTCGATAATTAAGCTCATCTTTATTTTCAATAATTCTGTCATGAGTTTCTTGTTTATCTTCTATTAAATCCTGCCATTCAGTATCATGTTCTTCACCTAGTTTAACATTTAAAGATTGATCCGAAGTAAAAAGTCTATTTTCCATATCTATTACTTCACCTTCTTTTACATCGAGCCTAGTTGCAATTTCTCTAACATTTTCTGGTGATAAATTACCTGAGTCAATTGAGGTAAGTTGATTTTTAATTTTACGTAAATTAAAAAAAAGTTTTTTCTGTGCAGCGGTAGTTCCAATTTTTACTAAAGACCAACTATGTAAAACATATTCTTGAATTTGAGCTCTTATCCACCACATTGCATATGTTGCTAATCTAAAACCTTTTTCTGGATCAAATCTTTTAACTGCTTGCATGATACCAACATTACCTTCTGAAATTAAGTCTGTAACTGGTAAGCCATATCCTCTGTACCCCATTGCGATTTTGGCAACTAATCGAAGGTGACTTGTAACCAATTTATGAGCAGCATCTGAATCTCCATGCTCCTTATAACGTTTAGCTAACATGTATTCCTCTTCAGCAGTGAGCATCGGAAATTTTTTAATTTCCTGCAAGTAAACTGCTAAATTTCCTTCACTTGATAGTACTGGTAAATTCATAATAAGCCTATATCACAAATAAAATATAATTTAATATTTAAGCAATAATTCTATTAAATTCTTAAAATCTTCAGGAATTTCAATATCAAAATTCATCCTTTTGCTTGATGTAGGATGATCAAAACCTAGATGATAGGCATGTAATGCTTGTCTTTCAAAATTTTTTAAAATCATAAATTTATTAAATGTATTTTTATCTTTTCCAAATTGATTAATTTTACTTTTTCCATAGATCTTATCACCAATTATAGGAGAATTCTTAGAAGTTAGATGAAGTCTAATTTGATGTGTTCTTCCAGTATGTAAATGACAGTCAACTATACTAGCAATACCAAAAGTTTTTTCTAATTTAATATCGGTTTTAGAATATTTTCCAAAACCCTTATTATTCAAACTCATTTTTTTTCTATTTTTTCTATTTCTTTCTATATACCCTTCAATTGATTGATTATTAGGCGTTCCCCAAACTATTGCTTTATATCGTCGAGATATCGTATGTTCTTTGAATTGTTTGGCTAAATTAATATGAACATTATTATTTTTTGCAACAACAAGAATTCCACTAGTATCTTTATCTAAACGATGGACTATTCCTGGTCTGGCATTATCATCTAAATTACTTAATTGATTATTAGTGTAATGTATAAGAGCATTAACAAGAGTGCCGCTTTCATTTCCAGGAGCTGGATGCATAACTAAATTTGGAGGTTTATTTATAACGATTAAATCATCATCTTCAAAAATAATGTTTAAGTCAATATTTTCAGCTGAATGTTTTGTTTCTTGTTTCAAGATAATATTAATAAAGTAATTTTCATTTTCTTTAGTTATATAAGATGGATCTTTTATTTCCTTTTTATCAAGACTTACATTACCATTTAATATTAAAGTTTTTATTTGTGTTCTTGAATATCCTTCCAATTCTGAAACGAGCACTTTATCTAATCTTTGTGAACTTAATTGTTTATTTATAGTTAATTTAAGATTATAGAATTCGTTCATGTCTCAAAAAATTCTTAAATTTATTGTAATATTTTTAGGTATATTAATTGTTATTTGTTTTTTAGCTCTTGTCTATGGTTTGTATATAAAAACAACAAAAAAACAAAGTAATTTAGAAACAAACTTAATTGATTATAATTTAAATTTAGAAAAAGGGCATAAAATTACAGATATAGATATGATTGATAATAATAGGATTTTATTTACAATAAAAAATAATGATAAAGTTTATGCTTTAATATATGATATAGAAACATCAAATATTACAAAAATAGATACATCTAATGAATAAAGATAATAATTTTGAAAATAATTTAAAAAAACTTGAATCTATTGTTGAGAAATTAGAAAATGGTGAAGTTGATTTAGAAGAATCTGTAAAACTTTACGAAGAGGGAATGAATTTAAAAAAAGCATGTGAGGAAAAGTTAAAAAGTATTGAAAGCCAAATTAAAAAAATTAAGCAAGAAAATAATAAATTCACAAAAGAAGATTTTAAGTAATTTTCAAATTTGAGTAAAAATCTAAAAATAAGACTTGATCAGCTTTTAATTGATAGAAACTTAGCTGATACTAAATCAAAAGCCCAATCAATGATTATGGCTGGCCAAGTTTATGTAAACGATAAAATTATTACCAAAAGTGGTAACAGTTTTAATGAAAACTCAAAAATAAAAATTAAACAACTTCATCCTCAATGGGTATCAAGAGGTGCATTCAAATTACTGAAAGCGATTGATCATTTTAAGATTGATATTGAAAATAAAATTTGTCTAGATATCGGTTCATCAACTGGTGGATTCACAGAAGTTCTTTTAAAAAAAAACGCTAAAAAAATATACTCTATTGATGTCGGTACAAATCAACTTCACGAAAAATTAAAAAAAGAAAAAAAAATTATCAGTATAGAAAATTTTAATGCTAAATATTTAGATAATTCAATAATTCATGAAAAAATTAATTTGGTAGTCTGTGATGTTAGTTTCATTAGTCTAACAAAGGTTGTAGAACCTAGCTTGAAGCTTTTATCAAGTAAAGCTGAGATTATTTCACTAATTAAGCCACAATTTGAAACTAATAAAATAAATTTGAAAAAAGGTATTGTGAAAGATCCATTTATTCATGAACAAGTATGTAATGATATATCAAATTGGTTTAAAAAAACAATTAAGGCTGAAGTTGTAGGCTTAGTCGAAAGTCCAATAACTGGACCAAAAGGAAATAAAGAATTTTTGATTTACTGTATTTTAAAGAAATCTTAAACAATGATCAGCTATAGTTGTGGCAACCATTGCTTCACCAACAGGAACAGCCCTTATACCAACACATGGATCATGACGACCTTTAGTAGATATTGTTGTTTCTTTTAATTTAGTATTAATTGTTTTTTTTGTTGATAATATTGAACTTGTCGGTTTTACTACAAATCTAGTAATTAATTCTTGGCCAGTTGTAATGCCCCCAAGAACTCCACCATTATTATTTGAAAGAAAAAAAGGTTTTTTATTTTTAATTCTCATTTCATCAACATTAGAAATTCCAGTTTCATAAACACTGCTAAAGCCATTTCCCATTTCTACACCCTTAACAGCATTAATAGACATCAATGCTTTAGCTATATCGGAGTCTATTTTTTCATAAATAGGCTCTCCTAATCCAGCGGGCAAACCTTTTACTCTAATTTCAATTATAGCACCTAAAGAGGAACCAGATTTTCTTGCAGTTTGTATTTCGTTTTCCCATGTTTTAATAATTTTTTTATCAGGACTCCAAAAATTATTTTTTGAAATAAAATTATTATTCCAATTGTCATAATTAATTTTATGATTACCTATTTGAATTAATGCACCTGTTATCACAACTTGATTTTTAATTTTATTTTTTATGATTTTTCTTGCTATTGCGCCTGCTGCTACTCTCATTGCAGTTTCTCTAGCACTAGATCTACCACCACCCCTATAATCCCTTATGCCATATTTTTTCCAATATGTGTAATCTGCATGACCTGGTCTAAATTTACTTTTGATATCACCATAATCTTTTGATCTCTGATCTTGATTGTAAATAATTAGAGAAATAGGATGACCTGTTGTTTTTCCTTTAAAAGTTCCAGATAGTATTTCAACTTTATCCTCTTCTTTTCTTTGAGTTGTAAATTTCGACTGACCAGGTTTTCTTTTATCTAAAAAGGGTTGAATATCTTTTTCAGTTAAATTTATGTTTGATGGAACTCCATCGACAACACAACCAATAGCTTTGCCATGGCTTTCTCCCCATGTAGTAAAATTAAAGATTTTTCCTATTGAATTAGAAGTCATTTTTTAGAATTTGTAAATTCACCTAATAATTCTGATACACTTTCACTCTCATCAACTGCAACCATTCCTACAGTATGATAACCACAATCAACATGTTGTATCTCACCAGTAACGGCACTCCCAAGATCACTTAAGAGATACAAAGCAGAATTTCCAACATCTTGCTGATTTACATTTCTTTTAAGTGGAGCATTAAGCTCGTTCCATTTTAGAATAAATCTAAAATCACCTATTCCTGATGCTGCCAAAGTTTTAATTGGGCCAGCACTAATAGCATTAACTCTTATATTTTTTTCTCCTAAATCAACTGCTAAATATCTAACACTTGCCTCTAAAGCTGCTTTTGCAACTCCCATAACATTATAATGAGGCATAACTTGTTCTGATCCATAATATGTTAAAGTTAAAATTGATCCACCATTATTCATTAAAGGTTCTGCTAGCCTACATGCCTCTGTAAAAGAATAACATGATATATGCATAGTTTGTTTAAAATTATCAGAAGATGTATTGTAATATTTACCTCTTAATTCATCTTTGTTGGAAAAACCAATTCCATGAACAAGAAAATCTAATTCACCCCATTTATTTTTAAGTGTTTCAAAAACATTATTCATACTTTGTGAGTCTGAAACATCACAAGGAATAATAGTGTTAGACCCTATTTCTTCCGCAAGTGGCTGAACTCTTTTCTTAAGAGCTTCTCCTTGATAAGTAAGTGCAATCTCTGCTCCCTGTTCTGCTAATTTTTTTGCAATACCCCAAGCAATAGATCTGTCATTTGCCACTCCCATAATCAGACCTTTTTTATTTTGCATCAACATATTGTAAATCAGTGTTTTTTTATAAATATAGATATATATACTTATAAAATAATATTCATATCTATAATATGCAATCAAATCAAAAATTAATAAATTCTGATAAAAAACCAATTGAACTTTTTCAAGAATGGTTTGAAGAGGCAAAGGAAAGTGAAATCAATGATCCAAATGCTATGAACCTTGCTACTATATCTTCTGATGGCAAACCAAGCTCGCGAATTGTTTTACTTAAATCATATGATGATAAAGGGTTTGTTTTTTACACAAATTCAAATAGTAAAAAAGGTAGAGCGATTAAAAACAACGATAGTGTAGCTTTAAATTTTCATTGGAAAACACTTCAAAGACAAATAAGAATAGAAGGTAATGTTTCACAAATTTCAAACGCTGAAGCTGATGAATATTATAATTCAAGGCCACTAGGAAGTAGAATAGGAGCTTGGGCTTCATTACAGTCAGAAGAACTAGATGATAGATCGACATTAACTAAAAGAGTAGAAGAGTTTGAAAAAAAATTTTCAGATAATGATGTACCAAGACCTTCACATTGGAATGGTTACTTAGTAGCGCCTGTATTAATTGAATTTTGGCAAGATATGCCATTCAGATTGCATGACAGACTTGAATTCCGTATGGAAAATGATGGTTGGGTTACAAGAAAATTATATCCTTAATTATCTTCTTTCCATTTTTGTAAAATCCAAGAACTAGAATTTGATTTATTGTCACCACCTATACCCCAAAGTAACTGTATATTATTTTTTTCACAGAATATTGATTCTGGTGTTGTATTATTATTTCTATCACCTCCATTTGCAAATTTAATAATTGATTTTGGATATTTATTTTTTACTTTTTTAAGACCATCGATGCACGTCTTATCTCCATCATCAAATTCTATAACATCAATAACATTTTTTAACTCATTCATAATTATAGTTCTTTCAATAAAAGGAAGAAATTCCTTACCCTTCTTTTTTTGAAGCCATAAATCAGAATTTAGCAAAACTACAACTTCACCATGTTTAGCAGCTTCTTTAATTAATTTTATATGACCACTATGAATTGGGTCAAAACCTCCACTGACAACAACTATTTCACGCATACTTGCTTCTCCATTTTTCTGGATCTTCTAAAAATTCTTTTAAGTTTGAAACCTTATCTTCAGAATATATTTTTTCACTTTCAATATAATGTATTATATCTTTCCAAGTACACAGTGAGTGCATATTTACATTTAATTTAAATAATTCTGATTCTTTGAAATTAAAAATATCATAATAAAATATTACAAATACATCTTTAACTTTTAATCCTGCTTCACGCATTGCGTTAATAAAAATTATTTTACTACCTCCATCAGTAGCTAGATCTTCAACTAAAAGAGCTTTTTGATTATTTTCAAATTCACCTTCAATTTGTTTGTTTTTTCCAAAACCTTTTGTTTTTTTTCTAATATAAATCATTTGTTTATCTAATTTTTGAGAAATAAACGCAGCATAGGGAATTCCAGCGGTTTCTCCACCAGCAATAATTTCTGACTGAATATTATTTTTAGTTAAATAATCTACAGCTTTATCAATTATAAAATTTCTTTCTTTTGTAAAAGAAATAATTTTTCTACAATCAACATAAACAGGACTAACTAAGCCTGATGTAAGAGTAAAATATTTATCAAATGAAAAATTAATAGACTTTATATCTACTAAAATTTTAGCTATCTCTTTTGACATTTTTTTAAGTTATTTGTGCAATATGTTCAAATGATAAATTTCCAGGCACAATCATTATCGGTATTCTAAGGTTTGTTATTTCATTACTCACCAAAGAAGTTATTATTGGACCGGGATTTTTACTATTTGGATCAGTATTGGCAGCTAAAACAAGAACATTAATATTTTTTTCCTCATCTAATAATTGTTTTAATTCAGTTATAGTATCCCCCTCTCTTAAAGAGAGAGCAGGATAGTCGCCTGTTCTTTCTTGGACAAAGGAGGCAGCTTTTTTAAGAATTGTCTCTGCTTCTTCTCTAGCTTCCTCTTTCATAATGTCTGTAACACCTTTGGTTGTTAGAACATCCAAAGGCTCTATAAATGTTGCAATTATAATTTTTCTTCCCGTTTTTTTTGATCTTGCGCAAGCATATTCAAGAGCTGTATTCATTTCTTCTGAATTATCTGCAACAACTAGAATATATCTATCATCACTCATTTACTTCTCCTAAATAAAGTAGCAGCAATAAAACCTGAAACTATTGAAAAGATAATTACAAAAACTCCGTATGTGGCTGCACTTTCATTAGCAAAGTCAAATATTTGACTTCCTATACCTGTTTTTTTTATAACTATATTTTTTTGATCAGTACTCATAATTGTATTATTTCTTATATAGTAAATATCAACATTATAAATCCCTGGTATTGTATTTGTTGGAAAAAAAACGCTAGTTTGAAATAATTTATCTTTGATCTTTTTCATTTCAAAACTTTTATAAAATGATTGTTCTTTTTTTATTCTAACAAAATTTTCATTCCAATTTTCTTGGTCATTTTTGAAAATAAAATTTTGATTAAAAGTCTTATTATTTAAAATTTTTTCAAAACTTAGATCCTCATTAATTAATATTGATTCAGGCAAGATTTCGTTAATTTCTTTTGATGAGGATAAAAAGAATAAAGATGGAATATTACTATAGGTAACGTATTGATTATTTATCCATATTCCAAAATACCTCTCTTTTTTTTGTATTCTCATTTTTGACGGTGGCCCTTTTATTGTCAAGAGTGTCTCATGATCATTTTTTAGTAATCCAAAAATAATAATTTCTTTCCCATTAAAATCTGTTTTTAATTCAATACTGTCCTCAGATAAGTCAAAGTAAATTTCTTCAGCATGAAGAAAGTTATAAAAAAAAATTATAGTCAATAAAATTGTTAGATTAAAAGCAAACTTTATATATAAATTTTTAATCATCTATTTTTGCCACTTTTAAAATATAAAATTCTAAATAAAATCCTATTAATGCAAAAATTGATACTAATAAAAAAGATGCTTTCTCAATCAATATATCAACCACTAATATATCTTTTTGGATAAGCATATAAATTGGAATTACAGAGGATAAAATAATAATACTTAGTTTTGCAAATGAATCATTAAATAATATGTCTGTAAATATTTTATTAAGATCTTTTTTAATAAATACTCTGAAATTTGACCAAATATATATTTTGTTAAATAAATTTATTACAATTATTAGAATTAAAAAATATTCAATATTCTTTAGATTAAAATCAATAGTTGTAAAAATAAAATATATGAAAAGACAAACTACGATCAATAAATTAATTGTAAAATTAAATATTGAAATCATATCATTACCAATGAAAATAAATCATTTGGTCTTAAAACTAAATCTGTAAAAATTTTACCACAGACACCAAGTACTAATATAGCCAAAATACCTCTTAAATATTCTGCTTTTAATTTTGACCCAAAAATTACACCAATTTGTGCACCAATTACTCCTCCAAATATCATTAGTGCAGACAGCACAATATCTACATTATAATTTATGTAGGATTGAAAGAATGTTGCATTAGCGGTAACAAAAATGATCTGAAATAAAGATGTCCCAACTACTATACTTGTTGGCATTCCAAGTATGTATACCATTGCAGGTATCATTATAAATCCTCCTCCAACTCCCATCATTGCGGACATTACTCCAACTGCGAACCCAATCAGTACAGGTGGTATCGCACTTATATAAAGCTTTGATCTATGAAAGCGAACTTTGAATGGAAGTCCGTGAAACCAAGAATGTTGATGCAGTTTTGTTCTTTTAGTGTTTCTTGCTCTATACTGTTTTATCGTTGTTCTTGCGCTTTCAAAAGCCATACTAAAACCAATAAAACCTAAAAAGAAAAGAAATAATAACTGAATAACTAAATCTATTTGCCCAAAGTTTTTTAGATAACTGAAAATATTTACACCGATTGTGGAACCAATTAAACCTCCTATTAGAAGAAATATACCCATCTTTATATCAACATTTCTTTTTCTCCAGTGTGCAATAAAACCTGAAACTGAAGTTGCTAAAACGTGTGGAGCTTCAGAACCAACAGCTACAACCGGAGGTATGCCTAAAAAAATTAATAGTGGTGTCATTAAAAATCCACCACCAACTCCAAAAATTCCTGAAAGTATTCCTATACTCATACCAATAAAGATAATGAGAAAAATATTGACGTTCATTTCAGCTATTGGAAGGTAAATTGACATGTTTTTTTATAAATTTTATATAATTATTACTTAATAAGTACAAATTATATTTATTTTAGAAAATTATATAAAATTATTTAGTACTATGATTCCAATATAACTAACAATTCCAACACAACAAGCTGCAGAAAAACCAACATAAAATGGTCTTATGCCTAAGCTTTTTAAAGAAACTAAATTTGTACTTATGCCAACGGCTGCCATTGCTATTGCTAAAGAATACTCAGCGATAGATTTAATAATATTGATGATTAATTGCCAGTTATTATTCGTTAATATTTCAAAAGCTAAATTACTATTTTGAATTCCATAATCTCCAATTGATCTTATAAGACCCATAAGAATAAAACCAATTATGAAAATTGGAAACATAGATATTATTGATGGTTTACTATTATTTTCACCAATATTATTTCTTAGATACATATAGCTTATTGCAGGAATGACGATTATCATACTGACATTTCTTACTAATTTTGTAATCGTTGCTATATCCATAGTTTTTGGTGAATTGAATTGCTCCGCGTATATCAATCCAGCACCAGCAACTTGAGCTGTTTCATGTATTGAAGTTCCAAGAAATAATCCTGATGCTAACTCATCTCCATTAAAAAGATAATAGGCCATAAATGGATAGAGGAACATTGCAATTATTCCAAATATTGTAATATTAGCTATGGCATAAGCAACTTCCTCTTTATCAGCATTAATTGCAGGACTAGTTGCTACAATTGCGGATGCTCCACAAATACTTGTTCCAACTGCAATTAATGATCCCATTTTTGAAGAAACATTTAATAACTTGCACAAATAATTTACAACCAAGATTGATAAAATAATACAAGCAACAATTAAAGGTATTCCAACTATTCCAACTTTAAAAATATCTAAAAGTCCAAGTCTAATACCAAGACATATTATTCCTAATCTTAGAATAAATTTTAAAGAAAACTTAATTCCTTCTAATAAAAAATTATTAATATGAAATATATTTCCTATCAAAAGACCAAATATTATTGATAGCATTATTGGTGATATTGGACTTTTTTTTAAATTTAAAATTTCTTTTCCGATAAAATCACTTAAGTATATGCCTGTATAAGCAATTACAAAACAAAAGATAATTCCTGGGAATATTTTATATATTGAATTCACCATTTAAAATATTCTTTATACAAAAAAAATATTTTTTACATATTTATATTAAACTTAGATATTTTTTGCAGTATTCCATTCTTCTTGAGTATTAACATTGAAAAAATTCTTTTCTTGGCTTTTATCGAATTCAACAAATTTATATTTGTGTTTTTTAACCCAAAACATAATTTTACTATTTTTTAATTTTAATTCATTTTCTAAACTAGTTATTAACGATATATGCCACATTGCTATTACAGGATGATGTCTACTATTTGATCTTGCAATAAATATTTTTATATTTTCATCATATGCCTCTAAAAACTTATCTAAAAGATTATCGGGTAAAAATGGGGTATCACTTGGAACAGTAAAAACCCATTCTTTGTTTGTGTAATTTTCTTTAGTCCACAACATAGATGTGTGAATCCCTGCTAAAGGTCCAACAAAACCTTTGAATCTATCTTCAATTATTGGGTAATCAATTTTCTTAAAACTTTTTAAGTCATTAGCATTTATTATTATTTCATTATTATATTTTTTAAGCTTGTTAATTATTTTGTCTAAGATTGTAATGCCATTTATTTTAGCAAAAGCTTTAAATCCACCTCCAAATCTTTTTGACTGACCTCCAGCAAGTATGGCAATCAAAATTTTTTTCTTATTTATCTTCAATTCTATGTTCCCCAGAAAGTGCTAAATATTTTTTTCCTTTTGCCCGTCCAATAAGTGTTAAATTCGAGCCTCTCGCCAGCTCTACACCCCATGCTGTGAATCCTGATCTAGAAATTAATATTGGAATACCCATTTTTATAGTTTTAATAACCATTTCACTTGTTAGTCTTCCTGTGGTGTAAAAAGTTTTATTTGAAGAGCTAATTTTTTTTAAAAACATAAAACCAGCAATTTTATCTACAGCATTATGTCTCCCAACGTCTTCCATATAAATCAATGGTTTATTATTATGAATAATGGCACAACCATGTATTGCTCCTGTTTCTAAATATAAGCTAGGTGTTAATGTAATTTTCTTTGAAATTTCATAAATCCATTTATGTTTAATTTTTTTTTTAGATTTTAATTTTGATTTTTTTATTTCCGCATAGATATCGCCAAATACCGTACCTATTGCACAACCACTAGTTGTTATTTTCTTTTTTAGTTTGTTTTCATAATTTGTTTTACGTTTTGTTCGTACAACAACCACACCTAAATCTTTATCAATTTCAACTTTTGTAATTATGTCATTTTTCTTAAGCATATTTTGATTTAATAAATACCCAACTGCAAGATATTTTGGGTGATCACTAATAGACATTAGCGTTACTATCTCTTGATTATTAAGAAAAATTGTAAGAGCTTTTTCATTAATAACTTTAGAAATTATTTTATTCCCTTTCTCATCAAAACCATTTAGTTTTGTAATTAAGGACTTATTATTAATATCAGGTGAGACTAAATATTTCTCTTTTTTTGCCATATGTTGTAATTAAACTAATAATATAAATGAACATATTAGAAATTTTCACAAATTCCATACTATTAATTATTACTTTAGATAATGAACTATGGGACATTATACTGTTATCATTATTTGTAAGTTTTACCGCCCTAATTATTGCATCATTATTAGGGTTTATAGTAGGGTATTATTTTGCAATTTATAATTTTTTTTCCAAAAAAATTATCTTAATAATTATAAACTCATTGATGGGAATTCCTCCAGTTGTAGTTGGTTTAATTGTTTATTTTATTTTTGCATCAGGTGGACCTTTAGGTATCTTACAACTTCTATACACACCCTCTGCGATGATTATTGCTCAAACTATAATAATTTTTCCAATAATTGCTTCATTATCTCATGAGATATTTTCAAAAAATTGGTTTGAATTTAAAGATCAGATAAGATCCTTAAATATTCCCTTTTGGGGTTCTGTTAAACTTTTATTTAACCATAGTTATTTTTTATTAATAACAACATTATTATCTGCTTTTGGCAGAGCAATTTCAGAAGTTGGTGCAGTTATGATTGTGGGTGGTAATATTGATCATTATACAAGAGTAATGACAACTGCTATATCTTTAGAAACTAGAATGGGAAATTTAGAATACGCTATGGCATTAGGTTTAGTGTTAATATCAATAACAATAATTATTTACTCTCTTGTATATTTGTTAAATAATAGATCTATTAAATGAAAATAGTAGGAATTGTTGGCTGGAAGAATTCAGGGAAAACGACTATTGCAACTAAAATTATAAATAAACTTAGCTCTAATAATTTTCGTGTTGCTTCAATTAAACATGCACATCACGAATTTGATATAGATCATGAAAATACAGATAGCTTTAAGCATAGATTAGCAGGATCTTCTCAAGTAATAGTTAGTTCATCGAAGCGATGGGTTAAAATATCAGAGCTCAACAATTCAAAAGAAAAAACATTAGATGAATTAATTAATCAACTTTCAGAAATTGATATAGTAATAGTGGAAGGGTTTAAAAATGAAAATCACCCAAAAATTGAAATAATTAAAAATGATAATGATAATTACTTATTTACCAAAATTAAAAATATAAAAGCTATTATTACAAATAATAAACTTAAAACTGACTTGAGAATTTTTAAGAATGACGAAATTGATAATATAGTTGATTTTATTTTGAGAGAATTTTAATGAATAAATCACCTCTAACCAAAAAACAAATTGTTAATTTATTTAAAAAACAAAAGGTTGTAATTTTTAATTCTGAAAAAGTTAATTTAGAAAATTCTGAGGATAGATTTCTTTACGAAAATATAAAAAGTAAAATAAATTTACCTCCTTTTAATAATTCTGCTGTAGACGGTTATGCTATTTTAAAAGCAGATTTAAAAACAAAAAAAAATTTTTTTTGTAACAGACGAATAGCTGCTGGAGATAACAAAAATATAAAAGTAAAACCTGGTGAAGCCGTCAGAATCTTTACTGGCGCAAAAATGCCTACAAATTCATCAACTATAGTTATGCAGGAAAATACATACAAGAAAGGAAATAAAATTCATTTAATTAAAATTCCAAAATTTGGAGATAATTATAGATTAAAGGGTGAAGATATAAAGAAAAACCAAAAAATATTGGAAAAGGGGTCTAAATTAAATCAACAAAATATAAATTTAATTGCTGCTACTGGTATTAGTAAAATAAAAGTATTTAAAAAAATTAAAATTGGTTTCTTTACAAGTGGTAATGAATTACGGAAACCAACTAAAAATTTAAAAAATTCTGAAATTAATAATTCAAATTATTATAGTTTAAATAATTTACTTGATAAGAATTTTATAGAAAAAAAATATTGTGGAAATCTCAAAGATAATTTTAAATCTATTAAAAATAAAATTTTTAATACTTCAAAAAAATTTAATGTAATAATAACTGCTGGTGGTGCATCTGTTGGTGATGAAGATCATTTAATTAAAGTTTTATCTGAATTAGGTAAGGTATATTTTTGGAGAGCAGCAATAAAACCAGGAAGACCAATTGCAGTTGGAAAAATAAATAATTGCTACATAATTTGCTTACCAGGTAATCCAGTTTCTGTTCAATTACTTTATGCAATGTTAGTGAAACCATTAATAGAAAAATTATCTGGTGGAAATTTTAAGCTTCCATCTTCAAGTAAAATTACAGCAAATTTTTCTATGAAGAAAAAAACAAAAAGAATGGAGTGGTTACGTGTAAATAAAGAAACTATAAATAATAAAAATATTGCGAAAAAATTTCCTAAACAAGGTTCTGGTATGATTAGTTCTATATCCTATTCAGATGGTATAATTGAAATTGATGAAAATGTTTCTCAAGTAAAAAAAGGAGATATATTTGATTTTTATAATTATGAAAGTTTATTTTAATTTTTAATTTTAAATCTATAACGAATTACAATTTTATCTTTTATTTTTTCACAACTTAAATATTCATAGTTAGACTGATCACAATAATGTTCAAAGTCTGCTTCAGCCAAAGGATCAGTTGCAATAATTTTAATAATTGTATCTTTGTTTAATTCTGATGCAAGTTTTCTAGCCTTAAGCACTGGTATAGGACATTCTGTACCACTAGTATCAAGAACTAATTCTTCATTTTCAACTGAATCTTTCATAGTTTTCTGATACTTAATATATAGTATAATATTAATTTGAATGGATAAATTTGTTTCTCAAACAGAAATTTCTTTAAAAAAGAAGAAAAGACGTTGGACTCCAAAAGGAAGACAAGTCGAAGATAAATATTTAGATGAAGTTTCTAAATTGTTTTCAAGATTAATATTTAAGCGAGATGAATTAATAGAATATTTGCATATATTACAGGATAAATTTGGTGTTTTGTACGATAAGCATTTAGTAGCTTTATCAACTATTATTAATTTACCACTTTCTGAAATTTATGAAGTTGCAACTTTTTATGCTCACTTTAATATAGTTAAAGATAGTAAAGATTATAACCCAGTGAACGTTGTAAGGGTTTGTGAAAGTTTAACTTGTGAATTATTTGGCGCACACAAATTACTTCAAGAAATAAAAGAATTAGAAAATAAAAATATAAAAGTCGTACCTGGGCCATGCATGGGAAGATGCAATGTTGCTCCTACTGTTTGCGTAGGAAAAAATTATGTTGATGTGGCTAATTTTGATAAAGTTAAAAAAACAATTGATGAAAAAAATTTTGACCCCTTCATTCCAGATTATATAAATTTATCTTCTTATAAAAAAAAAGGCGGTTATGAAATTGCGAAAAAAATAAAAAATGGTGTGATCTCAAAAAAACAAGTTTTGGATTCTTTAAATGAAAGTGGATTGAAAGGTAAGGGTGGCGCTGGATTTCCTACAGGAAAAAAATGGGAAATTGTTTCAAATTACAATGGTAAAAAATATGTTGCTGTTAATGGTGATGAAGGTGAGCCAGGAACATTTAAAGATAGGTCATATTTAGAAAGTGACCCACATAGATTTTTAGAAGGAGCTTTAATTGCATCCTATTTTATAAATGCTCAAAAAGTTTATATTTATATGAGAGATGAATATCCAACAGTTATAAAAATTTTACTTGATGAAATAAATAAAATGGAAGATGAAAAAATAATTCCAAAAAACTTTTTCATAGTGAGAAGAGGGGCAGGAGCCTATATTTGTGGAGAAGAGTCAGCAATGATAGAAAGTATTGAAGGCAAGAGAGGATTGCCAAGGCATAGACCGCCTTATGTGGCTGAAATCGGTTTATTTGGATGTCCTACTTTAACAAATAATTTAGAAACTCTTTTTTGGGTAAGAGACATAATTGAAAAAGGAGCAAAGTGGTTTGCTGAAAAGGGTTCCAATGGAAATAAGGGTTTTCATAGTTTTTCAGTATCTGGAAGAGTAAAGAACCCAGGAGTAAAAGTTGCCCCAGCCGGTATAACAATTCAACAATTAATTGATAAGTATTGTGATGGTATGGCAGATGGACATACTTTTAAAGGATATCTTCCAGGAGGTGCATCAGGCGGTATCCTACCAGCTACTATGAATGATATTCCACTTGATTATGGATCAAAAGAATTAATGGATGCAGGATGTTTTTTAGGTTCAGCGGCAGTAGTTGTATTGTCGGATCATGATAATATGAAAGATGTTGCACTTAATTTACTAAAATTTTTTGAAGAGGAAAGTTGTGGTCAATGTACACCATGCCGTTCCGGTACGGAGAAAACTGTAAAATTAATGCAAGAAAAAAATTGGAACAAGGAAAAATTAAAAGATTTAAGTGAAGTTATGGCTCAAGCATCGATATGTGGTTTAGGACAAGCTGCAACAAACCCATTAAATTCTGTTTTAAAATATTTTAGCAATGAAATAACTTATGACTAAAGAGAAAACAAAATTTTATTTAAACGAAAAGTTAGTTGAGGCAAATGCTGATGAAACTATTTGGCAAGTTGCAAATAGACTTGGAACAGAAATCCCACACTTATGTTATTCCGATAAACCTGGCTATAGAGCAGATGGAAATTGTAGAGCATGTATGGTTGAAATTGAAGGAGAACGTGTGTTGGCAGCATCTTGTATTAGAAAGCCAACTGATAGTATGAAAGTAAAAACTTCTTCAGAAAAGGCTAAAAAATCTAGAGAGTTAGTTTTTGAATTACTTCTAGCAGACCAGCCAAAAAAAGAAATTGCTCATGATAATAATTCTGACTTTTGGAAATGGATAGACAAAGTTGAAGTTAAAGAAAGTAGATTTCCAAAAAAAACTTCATGTCAGGCAGATGTTTCTCATCCTAGTATGGCTGTAAATCTAGATGCATGCATCCAATGTAATCTTTGTGTAAGAGCATGTAGAGAAGTTCAGGTCAACGATGTCATCGGAATGGCATATCGAGGAGAAAATTCTAAAATTGTATTCGATTTTGATGATCCTATGGGTGATAGTACATGTGTGGCATGTGGTGAATGTGTACAGGCTTGTCCAACTGGAGCATTAATGCCAGCATCCATTGTAGATAAAGATGGTGTTGGTCATAGTAAGGTAGATAAAAAAATTGATAGCGTTTGTCCTTATTGTGGTGTGGGTTGTCAGATAGAATACAATGTAAAAGATAACAAAATTAAATATGTTAATGGTGTTGATGGGCCAGCAAACAAGAATAGATTATGTGTAAAAGGAAGATTTGGTTTTGATTATGTAAATAATCCAGAAAGACTTACAAAGCCATTGATTAGAATTAAAGATAAACCAAAAGACTTACACCCAAGTATTAATTTTTCGAATATTCATGAATATTTTAGAGAAGCATCTTGGGATGAAGCTCTAGGTTATGCTGCACAAGGATTTTTAAAACTCAATAAACAAAGAAATGGTAAGAGTAATCTTGCAGGTTTTGGATCAGCTAAATGTTCAAATGAAGAAGCTTATTTATTTCAAAAATTAATCAGAACTGCTTTTAACACAAATAATGTTGATCATTGTACAAGACTTTGTCATGCGTCTTCTGTAGCTGCTTTGTTGGAAACTATAGGTTCAGGAGCTGTCACTGCTCCATTCTATGAAGTTGAACATTCTGATGTGATAATAGTTATTGGAGCAAATCCTACTGAAAACCATCCTGTTGCAGCAACTTTTTTTAAGAATGCTGCTAAAAAGGGTTCTAAATTAATTGTGATGGATCCTAGAGGTCATTCCTTAAAAAAACATGCAACTCATATGTTGCAATTTAAACCAGGATCTGACGTTGCTCTCTTAAACTCAATAATGAATGTTATTGTCGAAGAAAATTTATTTAATTCCGAATATATTAAAAAACACACTGAAGGATTTGAAAAATTAAGAAAACATTTAATGAATTACTCACCTGATATAATGGAAAAAGAAACTGGTATTGATCCAGAAATTATAAGAGAAGTAGCACGCTTATATGCTAATACAAATAAAGGTATAATTTTTTGGGGGATGGGGATTTCTCAACACACACATGGCACCGACAATGCTAGATGTTTAATTTCTCTAGCCTTAATGACAGGTAATGTTGGAAAAAGAGGATCTGGTTTACATCCTTTAAGAGGACAAAATAATGTTCAAGGAGCATCGGATGCCGGCCTTATACCAATGATGTACCCTGATTACCAATTAGTTGATAAAGATAATAACAAAGATTTTTATGAAAAACTTTGGAAGACTCCTTTAGATGATAAAAAAGGTCTAACTGTTGTTGAAATTATGGATGCTATTCACGAGAATACAATTAAAGGTATGTATATACTTGGAGAAAATCCAGCTATGTCCGACCCTGATCTTAATCATGCAAGAGAAGCTCTACAAATGTTAGAGCATTTAGTTGTTCAAGATATTTTTTTAACTGAAACAGCAACATATGCGGATGTTATTTTTCCAGCTTCGGCATGGCCTGAAAAAAATGGAACAGTTACTAATACTAACAGACAAGTACAGATGGGAAGAAAAGCTTTAGACTCTCCAGGTGAAGCGAAAGAAGATTGGTGGATAACAAACGAACTTGGAAAAAGAATGGGTTTAAATTGGAAATATAAACATCCCAAGGAAATTTATGAAGAAATGTCACTAACAATGCCTTCATTAAACAATATCTCGTGGGAAAGATTAGAAAATGAAAACTCTGTAACTTATCCAAGTAAATCTCCAACAACCCCAGGAGATGAAATTGTTTTTAGTGATAAATTTCCAAATGAAAATGGTAAAGGTAAATTTGTTCCAGCTAGTGTGACTGCACCAGATGAAGTACCGGATAAAGAATTTGCGATGATTCTAACTACCGGAAGGCAATTAGAGCATTGGCATACTGGAGCTATGACTAGAAAGGCATCAAATTTAGATGCCATTGAACCAGAACCTTCGGTTTCAATATCGCCTAAAGATATAATTAAAAATAATATGAAAGCTGGTGAAAAAATAAAAGTCACAACTAGAAGAGGCTCAATAGATATTAGAGTAAGGCAAGACAGGGCGATTCCTGACGGAGTTATATTTATTCCATTTTGTTATAATGAGTCTGCCGCTAATCTTTTAACTAATCCGGCTTTAGATCCATATGGAAAAATTCCTGAATTTAAATATTGTGCTGCAAAAATTGAGAAGTTATAAATATTTTATGATTAAAAAAATATTAATAATTTTATTTCTTGTATTTAGTCCAATCACAGCTTGCTCCACATTAAGTGAATTAAACGAAAGAGTAAAGGGTGATGGGGTTCCTTATATTCCTGGAATTTAATTTATAAAATTCTTGTTGAATTTATAATTTAATATAAATGCAAAATTGATGCCGCGTTAGCTCATTTGGTAGAGCAGTTGATTTGTAATCATCAGGTAGTCAGTTCGATTCCGACACGCGGCACCACTTTAATAACATTTACGTTGAGTAAAACTGATATAAGGCAATCGATGTTGCGTTAGAAACATTTAAACTATCAATTTCAAATTTTAAATTATTTTTCATGTTTATCTGAATTATTTCATCACATTCCTTTTTTACTAATTCTCTAATACCTTTTCCTTCAGAGCCAAAAACTAATACTGATTTTTGTGAAAAATTTAATTTTGAATTTTTATTTTTCGAACTGTCAAAGCCATAAATCCAATAATTATTTTTTTTAAGAAAAGAAATAGCTCTTCTAATATTTGTCACTCTAATATAATTTACAATTTCTGCAGCACCAGAAGCTGATTTATAAAGTGATGAAGTCAGTTCTGGTGAATTATCTTTGCCAACTATAATTCCTGCACAATCAAATAATGCACATGATCTCATTATTGATCCAATATTTTGAGGGTCAGTTACTTGATCTAAAATTAATATTACTGATTTTGATTTCTTGCTTTCTATTTTTACAAATTCTTCTAAACTTGGCCAAGTAAGATATTTTGTTTTAAGAACTATTCCCTGTGTTGTGTTCTCATTTCCAAATCGTCTTGTGAATTCATTTTGGGGAAGAACGGTAATTTTTTGTATTATAGATTCATATTTTTTTGCAAAATTAGTCTGATTTTTACTAATTATAAGCTCAATATTTTCTCTTTTTTTATTTTGGAGAGCTGCCTTAACAGAATGTAGACCAAAAATTGTATGAATTCCTTGGTTTTTATTAGATTTATTATTTCTAAACTTATTCATGGCGTAATATCACTGATTTGTCTAATTAATACAATCTAGATATATACAAAATGGCTTTTTTTGTCTAAAAGGCCGTTGCTTTTACGAGCATACGTTTTTTGCAAAGGTGAAGCTGCTGTTTTAGATTGACAGATATACTAATTTATTAGTATTGGCCAATTTCTTCAAACGGAGGGGTGGTCGAGTGGTTAAAGGCAGCGGACTGTAAATCCGCCCGCGTGAGCGTACGTAGGTTCGAATCCTACCCCCTCCACCATTATGGAGGTAATGGGATGAAAGCATTAAAGTGAGTGTGTGAAGCAGTCAGTTTAGTTGCGGGTGTAGCTTAGTGGTAAAGCTCCAGCCTTCCAAGCTGGCTACGAGGGTTCGATTCCCTTCACCCGCTCCATAACAAAACATTATTGGGGTAAAAAAATGGCTAAAGCAAAATTCGAAAGAAACAAACCGCATTGTAACATAGGTACTGTTGGTCACGTTGACCATGGTAAAACAACATTAACAGCTGCTATAACAAAAATATTAGCTGAGACAGGTGGAGCAGAATTTACAGATTATGCAAACATAGATAAAGCACCTGAAGAAAGAGAACGTGGTATTACAATATCTACTGCACACGTTGAATATGAAACTGAAGCAAGACATTATGCTCACGTAGATTGTCCTGGACACGCAGATTATGTTAAGAACATGATTACTGGTGCAGCTCAAATGGATGGTGGTATCTTGGTTGTTAATGCCGCTGATGGACCAATGCCTCAAACAAGAGAACACATACTTTTAGCTAGACAAGTAGGTGTACCTGCTCTTGTTGTATACATGAACAAAGTTGATCAAGTAGATGACAAAGAACTAATTGATCTAGTTGAAATGGAAATTAGAGAACTTCTTACTTCATACGAATTCCCAGGTGATACTATCCCAATCATTAAGGGTTCGGCTTTAGCAGCGCTTGAAGGTAGAGATGATGAAATTGGAAAAAATTCAATTATGGAATTAATGAAAGCAGTTGATGAACACATACCACAACCTAGCCGACCTGTAGATCAGCCTTTCTTAATGCCAGTT
This sequence comes from uncultured Alphaproteobacteria bacterium, assembly GCA_902615745.1. Classification (GTDB taxonomy): domain Bacteria; phylum Pseudomonadota; class Alphaproteobacteria; order HIMB59; genus CACPNW01. Next base: position 79,592 of record CACMQB010000005.1, read on the forward strand.
GAAGATGTATTTTCAATTTCTGGTAGAGGTACGGTTGTAACTGGAAGAATTGAACAAGGTCAAGTTAAAGTTGGAGAGGAAATCGAAATCCTTGGAATAAGAGAACCTCAAAAAACTACTTGTACTGGAGTTGAGATGTTTAGAAAACTTCTCGATTCTGGTGAAGCTGGAGACAACGTAGGTGTTCTTCTTCGTGGAACAAAAAGAGAAGAAGTTGAACGAGGTCAAGTATTAGCAAAACCAGGCTCAATAAAACCACATACAAAATTCAAAGCGGAAGCATATGTATTAAAAAAAGAAGAGGGTGGAAGACATACCCCCTTCTTTTCAAACTACAGACCTCAATTCTACTTTAGAACAACTGATGTGACTGGAACAATTAAATTACCAGAGGGAACCGAAATGGTAATGCCTGGTGATAATATTGCTATGGAAGTTACCCTTTTGTCTCCAATTGCAATGGATAAAGGTTTAAAATTCGCAATTAGAGAAGGTGGTAGAACAGTTGGCGCTGGAGTTGTTGCTGAAATTATTGAATAGTTTTAGGGACCGCTCTATCAGTTAGCCAATACTTATTAGGAGTGTAGCTCAACTGGTAGAGCACCGGTCTCCAAAACCGGGGGCTGCGGGTTCAAGTCCTGCCACTCCTGCCAAGAGAAACAAAAATATGAATATTGAAAAAAAGAAAACATCACCAGCTCTTTTTGTAAGACAGGTTAGACAAGAATTACAAAAAGTAACTTGGCCTCAAAGAAGAGATACTTTTATTTCTTCTGCAATAGTCATATTATTAATAATATTATTTTCATTATTCTTTCTTTTAACAGATCAAATATGGTCTTTTTCAATAAGAAAAATAATTGAAATAGGTTCAGGTTTTTAATGAATAAAGCTAGATGGTACGTTCTTCATGCCTATTCAGGTTATGAAAAAAAAGTTGCTGACAGCATCCTAGACCAAGCAACAAAACTTGGAGTTAAAGAACATATCGAAGAAATATCTGTTCCCGTTCAAAATATTGTTGAGGTAAAAAGAGGTGTTAGGGTTAATACAGAAAGAAAAATATTTCCTGGTTATATTCTTATTAAAATGAGTTTAAATGATGATACTTGGCATATTATTAAAACAACTCCAAAGCTAAGTGGTTTTTTAGGAAATAAAGGCAAACCAGTTCCTATTAGTAACGCTGAAGCAAAAAGAATATCTGAACAAGTTATTGATGGTGTAGAAAAATCTAGGCCTGCGATAATGTATGATGTTGGAGAACAAGTAAAAGTAATTGATGGACCTTTTGCATCATTTAATGGAGAGGTCGAACAAATAGATGAAGATAAAGCAAGATTAAGAGTAGCGGTTTCAATTTTTGGAAGATCAACACCTGTTGATTTAGAATATTCTCAGGTAGAAAAGGTATAAACTATGGCTAAAGAAATTTTAGGTTTAATTAAATTACAAATTCCTGCTGGAGGAGCCAACCCTTCACCCCCTGTTGGTCCTGCTCTTGGACAAAGAGGACTGAATATAATGGATTTTTGTAAAGCATTTAATGATAAAACAAAAGATTTAGAAAAAGGTGCGCCTATTCCAGTTATTATAACAGCATACAAAGATAGAAGCTTCGACTTTACTACAAAATTACCACCAGTAAGTTTTTATCTTAAAAAAGCAGCAAAAATAAAAAAAGGAAACTCAACTCCTGGAAGATCATTAGTAGGTAAAGTCTCAATGCAAGATATTGAAAAAATTGCCAAAGAAAAAATGCAAGATTTAAATGCTATCGATCTAAATGGAGCAATGAACATGGTTAAAGGATCTGCCGTTTCAATGGGCATGGAGGTAGTTGGTTAATGAAAATAACAAAAAATAGAAAACAAATGTTAAATAATTTTGACACTTCAAAGATTTATGAACCTCTTGAAGCAATTAAGATTTTAAAAGAAAAATCTTTCGTTAAGTTTACAGAAACTATTGATATTTCAATCAATCTCGGAATTGATAGCAACAAAACTGATCAAAATATTAAGGGTGTTGTAAATCTTCCAAATGGAACAGGAAAAACCGTAAAAGTTGCAGTAATTGCAAATGATGACAAACAAAAAGATGCAATAAGTAATGGTGCCGATTTGGTAGGGAGTGATGATTTGATTGAAACAATTTCTAAATCAAAAATAGAATTCGATGTTTTAATTGCAACTCCAGATATGATGCCTAAATTAGGTAAAGTAGCAAAAATACTTGGCCCAAAAGGATTAATGCCAAATCCCAAGCTCGGTACTGTAACAAATGAAATTTCTCAGTCAGTAAAAGACGCTAAGTCAGGTCAAGTCAAATTCAAAAATGATAAATCTGGTATCGTTCATGCTGGTGTTGGCAAACTAGATTTTAGCGAAGAAGATTTGTTAGAAAATATTAAAACATTTTATTCTTCAGTTAGTAAAAGTAAACCTGATGCTGTTAAGGGTTCTTTTATAAAAAAGGTTACCATAGCTTCAACTATGGGAGTTGGATTAAATATTAACCAAGCTAGCTTGCGTTAATTAATCCAAAAGATGATCTTTGGTCATCACCTGTCAAAGACTGCAGGAGCTTTTAGCTTAATTTCCTGCATAGACTGAAGCGAGTCATTGATTTGCTTCTTGACAGGCTTTAAGTTAGTTTGGTGGGCAAACTAATTTTAGCTAATATTGGATCTTTTAGATTCAATAAAAACCGAGGTTGACGTGAAACGTTCTGAAAAAAAAGATTTTGTAAGTAATCTCAAAGAAGATTTTTCAAATGCTACTTCTGTAATTGTGGCAGAATATTCTGGTCTAACAGTTAATGAAACAGAGCAGCTCAGAAAAGAAATGAGAGATAATGGAGCAAAATTTAAAGTAACTAAGAACAGACTCACTAAACTTGCTATATCTGATACTCAATTTAAAGATATTTCAGAACTTTTTAAAGGTCCAACAGCAATTGCTTACTCTGATGATGCAGTAGCACCAGCAAAAGTAGCGGTTAGTTTTGAGAAAAAATTTGATAAGTTTAGAATTATTGGTGGAGGTTATAATGGTGAGAAAATTGATAAAGAAAAAATTGATTTTCTTGCAAAATTACCTTCTTTAGATGAGTTAAGAGGAAAATTAATAGGACTTATATCTGCACCTGCTCAAAAAATAGCTTCAATTACGGCTGAACCTGGAGCACAAATTGCAAGATTAATTAGTTCTAATAGTAGCAATAAACAAGAGTCGAACTAGGTAAATAAGGAGAAATAAATGGCTGATTTAAATAAAATTGTTGAAGATCTATCTTCTCTTACTGTTCTTGAAGCAGCTGAATTAAGTAAATTGCTTGAAGAAAAATGGGGTGTATCCGCAGCTGCACCAGTTGCAGTAGCTGCTGCTCCTGCTGCAGGTGGTGGAGAAGCCGCTGCAGAAGAGAAAACAGAATTTGATATTGAACTATCTGAATCTGGATCTAATAAAATTGCTGTAATTAAAGAGGTAAGAACTATTACTGGTCTTGGCCTTAAAGAAGCAAAAGATCTGGTTGAAGGTGCACCTAAACCACTAAAACAAGGGGTCAAAAAAGAAGAAGCTGAAGAAATGAAAAAAGCATTAGAAGCAGCTGGTGCAAAGATAACACTAAAATAAATTGTAGGCCTTTTTTTAAGGCCTACTAATTTTATAAGAGTAAATAAAGGAGTAAAATGGGCTTAGATCATGTAAATTTAAAAAAAATAAGAAAATCTTTTGGTAAAATTCCTCTTGTTACATCTCTTCCTAATTTAGTGGAGGTCCAAAAAAGATCTTTTGATAATTTTTTACAGCTAAGAACTGATCCTGAAAAGAGAGAAAATAAAGGACTTCATTCCATTTTCAAATCTGTTTTTCCCATTAATGATTATGCTGAAAGAGCTACTGTAGATTACATTAGTTACAATCTTGGTATTCCAAAATATGATGTTGATGAATGTTCACAAAGAGGAATGACATACGGCACACCACTACTAGTGAATTTTCGTTTGATCATTTGGGACATTGATGAGATTGCTGGAACTAAATCAGTAAGAGATATTAAAGAACAAGAAGTATATATGGGTGATATTCCGCTCATGACAAATAATGCTACTTTTGTTGTGAATGGAACTGAAAGAGTTGTAGTTAGTCAAATGCATAGATCGCCTGGAGTATTTTTTGACCATGATTTTGGAAAAACACATACTAGTGGTAAATATCTTTTCAATGCAAGAATAATTCCTTACAGAGGATCTTGGTTAGATTTTGAGCATGATGCTAAAAACAACATTCATGCTAGAATTGACAGAAAAAGAAAATTTCCTGTTACAACATTGTTTAAATGTCTTCTTAGTAACAGCTCAGAACTTTACATAAAAGATTGCGAAGCTAATAAAATTGAACCTGATTCAAAAAGAATTCTTGGCATGACAGGAGAAGAAATATTATCTATATTTTATGATAATGTAGTTTATAAAAAAAGTGAATTTGGGTGGTCATTCAAAGAAGATTTATCTTTCTTTAAAGCTAAAATATTGAATTTTGATTTACTTGACTCAAAAAATGGCAAAATTATCGTCCCTAAAGGTACTAAAGTTAATCAAAAAATAATAAATGATCTTAAAAAGAAGAATATTTCATCAGTTACTATTAACGAAGAATCATTATTAGGTTTTTTCATTTCATCTGACATAATCGATGAAAAGACAGGTAAAATATTTTTTGAAGCTGGATATGAAATAGATGAAATTTTTTTAGATTTCCTGAAAAATAATAAAATTAACAAAATTGATATTTTAAAAGCTGATAACATTGAAATTGGATCTTATATCAGAAATACTCTTCAATCAGACAAAGCTCGATCAAGAGAGGAAGCTTTATTTGAGATATTTAAAATTTTAAGACCTGGAGAGCCTCCTACGATTGAAACGGCTGAAAATCTTTTTAATAATCTTTTTTTTAATTCAGATAGATACGATTTATCCTCTGTAGGCAGACTAAAGATAAATGCAAAATTTAAAAAGGATACATCAATAGAACAAAGAATATTAGATAAAAGCGATATTTTGGACGTTGTAAAACACATGCACAATCTAATTGATGGAAAAGGAGAGATAGATGATATTGATCATCTAGCTAACAGAAGAGTTAGGTCGGTTGGAGAGCTTCTAGAAAATCAATACAGAATTGGTTTGTTAAAAATGGATAGAGCAATAAAAGAAAGATTAAGTTCATTAGAAGTAGATAATATTATGCCCCAAGATATTGTGAATGCAAAACCAGTTGTTGCTTCTATAAAAGAATTCTTTGGACTAAGTCAACTTAGTCAATTTATGGATCAAACAAATCCTCTTAGTGAAATTACTCATAAAAGAAGAGTATCCGCTTTAGGTCCTGGAGGTCTAAATCGAGAAAGAGCTGGATTTGAAGTGAGAGATGTTCACCAGACTCACTACGGAAGAATCTGCCCTATTGAGACACCAGAAGGAGCAAATATTGGTTTAATAAATAGTTTAGCTTCTTATTCTAGAATTAACAAATATGGTTTTATAGAAACTCCATATAGAATTGTTAATTCAGGTAAAGTTTCAGATAAAGTTATTTATTTGAGTGCTATTGATGAAGAAGATTTTGTAATAGCTCAAGCTAATGCAGAAGTCGATTCAAAAGGGAAATTTACAAATCAAATTGTTAGTTGTAGAAAAAATGGAGAATTTATTAATGTTGATGTTGAAGCTATAGACCTAATGGATGTTTCTCCACAGCAATTAGTATCAGTTGCATCTTCTCTTATACCTTTTTTAGAAAATGATGATGCAAATAGAGCTTTAATGGGTTCTAATATGATGAGACAAGCTGTTCCTTTGATAAAACCTAAAGCACCTCTTGTTGGTACTGGCATGGAATATACTGTAGCTAATGATAGTGGCTCAACTGTTGTAGCTAAAAGGGAGGGAATAGTTGATCAGCTAGACGCAAACAGAATTGTAATCAGAATAACTGACAAAAATGATAAAACTTTAAATAAAATTGATATTTATAATCTTGCAAAATTTCAAAGATCAAATCAAAATACTTGTATAACTCAACGCCCATTGGTTAATGTGGGAGACAAAGTGTTGAAGGATCAAGTTATAGCTGACGGTCCTGCTACTGATTTGGGTGAACTTGCACTTGGAAGAAATGTTCTCGCAGCTTTTATGCCTTGGAATGGATATAACTTTGAAGATTCAATACTAATTTCAGAGAAAGTTGTTCAAGATGATGTATTTACTTCCATCCACGTTGAAGAATTTGAAGTTATGTCAAGAGATACAAAACTAGGACCTGAAGAAATAACAAGAGATATACCTAATGCTAGTGAAGAAATGCTAGTAAATCTTGATGAAACAGGAATTGTTTACGTTGGTGCTGAAGTGAATTCCGGCGATATATTAGTTGGCAAAGTTACTCCAAAAGGTGAATCACCTATGACTCCAGAAGAAAAATTACTTAGAGCAATATTTGGAGAAAAAGCTGCTGATGTAAAAGACACAAGCTTAAGAGTTCCTCCTGGTGTTAAAGGAACTGTTGTGGAAATAAGAGTGTTTTCTAGAAGAGGTATAGAAAAAGATGAAAGAGCTATAAGTATAGAGAATCATCAAATTGAGGTAATAGCTCGAGATAGAGATGATGAACTAAAAATACTAGAAAAAAGTTTTGGAAATCATTTAAGAGAATTGCTTAGTAATCAAACATTTATTTCAGGTAACGATAATTTTAAGAAAAATGATCAAATAAAATACGAACAAATAGAAAATTTATCTTTAAATAATCTATTAAAAATAAATATTTCTGATGAAAAGAAAAATAATCAAATAGAATTATTGGTTAAAAACTATGAGAATCAACTTGGAAACATAAATCAAAAATTTGAAAATAAAATTGATAAAATTCAAAGTGGTGACGAGCTTTTACCTGGAGTTTTAAAATTAATTAAAGTGTTTATTTCCGTTAAACGCAAACTCCAGCCGGGAGATAAGATGGCTGGAAGACATGGCAATAAAGGAGTTATATCAAAGATATGTCCAGTAGAGGATATGCCATATCTCGAAGATGGTACTCCAGTTGATATTGTTTTAAATCCACTAGGTGTTCCAAGCAGGATGAATATTGGACAAATTTTAGAGACTCATCTAGGGTGGGCTTCAGCTTCATTAGGTAGACAAGTTAACGAAATGATAAAAAAAATTCAATCTGAAGGTCAAACAGATGATTTAAGAAAAAAACTTTTAGAGATATACGACTTAGAAAGTCATCAAAAACTTATTAAAAATATGAATGATGATGAAATTCTGGAATTAGGTACTAATTTAAAAGAAGGTATTCCATTTGCAACACCAGTTTTTGATGGTGCAAAAGAAAAAGATATTACAAATCTACTAGGAATTTCTGGTGTTTCAAGTACTGGTCAAGAAGTGTTATATGATGGTATCACAGGTCAAAAATTTGAAAGACCAGTGACAGTTGGATATATGTATATGTTAAAACTACATCATCTTGTTGATGAAAAAATTCATGCTAGATCAATAGGGCCTTATAGCTTGGTGACGCAACAACCATTAGGTGGCAAGGCACAATTTGGAGGACAAAGGTTTGGAGAAATGGAAGTATGGGCTTTAGAAGCTTATGGTGCTGCTTACACTTTACAGGAAATTCTAACAATTAAATCAGACGATGTTGCAGGAAGAACAAAAGTTTACGAGTCAATTGTTAAAGGAGATAACAATTTTGAGTCAGGTACTCCTGAGTCTTTTAATGTAATGGTGAAAGAATTAAGGTCTTTAGGGCTGAATTTAGATTTTAAAGAAAATTTAAAAGAAAATAATATTACAAACTTAATAGGATCAAATGAATAAAGAACTAACAAATATTTTTAATCAAAATCAAGGTGTTCAAAATTTTAACAGTCTTAAAATTTCTATAGCAAGTCCAGATGATATTAGATCTTGGTCATTTGGTGAAATAAAAAAACCTGAAACAATTAATTATAGAACTTTTAAACCAGAAAAGGATGGTTTGTTTTGTTCAAGAATTTTTGGACCTGTTAAAGATTATGAATGTCTTTGTGGCAAATATAAAAGAATGAAGTTTAGAGGTATTATTTGTGAGAAATGTGGAGTTGAAGTAACTTTATCAAAAGTAAGAAGAGATAGAATGGGTCATATTGAGCTAGCAGCTCCTGTATCTCATATATGGTTTATGAAATCCTTACCAAGTAGAATAGCCACACTTTTGGACATGACTATAAAAAATCTTGAGAAGGTTCTTTACTTTGAGCAATTTATTGTCGTTGAGCCAGGTTTAACTGATTTAAAAAAAGGTGAAATTATATCAGAAGAACAGTTTATTGATTATCAAGATGAATATGGAGAAGATTCTTTTAGTGCAGCAATTGGAGCAGAAGCTATTGAACAAATGCTTTTGAGCATTGACCTCGAAACAGATTATAATCAATTAAAAATTGATCTTACAGAGACAAAATCTGAATTAAAAAAAACAAAAATTACAAAAAGGTTAAAACTAATTGAATCTTTTATCGTTTCAAAAAATAAACCTGAATGGATGATCATGAGAGTGCTTCCAGTCATTCCACCCGAATTGAGACCGCTGGTCCCACTTGATGGAGGCAGATTTGCGACAAGTGATTTAAACGATTTATACAGAAGGGTTATTAATAGAAATAATAGATTAAAAAGATTAATTGATTTGAGAGCTCCAGATATAATTATTAGAAATGAAAAAAGAATGCTTCAAGAATCTGTGGATGCATTGTTTGATAATGGTAGAAGAGGAAGAGTTATAACATCTACAAATAAAAGACCTCTAAAGTCTTTGTCGGATATGTTAAAAGGTAAACAAGGAAGATTTAGACAAAATTTACTTGGTAAAAGAGTTGATTATTCAGGTAGATCTGTAATTGTTGTTGGTCCAAACCTTAAGCTTCATCAATGCGGTATTCCAAAAAAAATGGCACTTGAGTTGTTTAAACCATTTATATTTCATAAACTTGATATTTATGGTTGGGCTAACACTATAAAGGCTGCAAAAAAACTTGTAGAAAAAGAAGACCCAAGAGTTTGGGATATCTTGGATGAAGTAATTCGTGAACATCCAGTACTTTTAAACAGAGCGCCAACTCTTCACAGGCTAGGTATACAAGCTTTTGAACCAATACTTATTGAAGGTAAGTCAATTCAATTACATCCACTTGTTTGCACAGCTTTTAATGCTGACTTTGATGGTGATCAAATGGCTGTTCATGTTCCATTAAGTCTCGAAGCTCAACTTGAAGCAAGGGTATTAATGATGAGTACAAACAATATACTTCATCCAGCAAGCGGTAAGCCAATTATAGTTCCTTCTCAGGATATTATTCTAGGAATTTACTACTTGTCAATTCTAAGAATAAAACAAAAAGGTGATGGAAGATCATTTCTTGACTTGAATGAAATTCTTAAAGCTCTTGAGAATAATGATATTACTCTTCACTCGAAAATTTTTGCGAGAGTTATTAATTTTTCAGGTAATTCTGAAAGAGTAGAAACAACACCAGGTAGAATGATACTTGGTAGCATTCTTCCAAAGAATAAAAATATTAATTTTCAAATGGTTAACAAAATACTAACTAAAAAAGAAGTTAGTAATATAATTGATAATGTTTATCGTCATTGTGGTCAAAAGGAAACAGTAATTTTTGCTGATCGAATAATGCAAATTGGTTTTAAATATGCTGCTATGGCTGGTATATCATTTGGAAAGGATGATCTTATTATACCTACTGACAAAGATAGTCTTTTAAACGCAACCCAATTAAAGGTTCAAGAATACGAAAATCAGTATCAAGATGGCTTAATTACCCAAGGTGAAAAATATAATAAAGTTGTAGATGCTTGGTCTGAGTGTACAAATAAAGTTGCTGATAAAATGTTAGATGTTATTTCGACTCCATCTAAAGATCAGCCAATAAACTCTGTTTATATGATGGCTCATTCGGGAGCCAGAGGTTCAGCAGCACAATTAAAGCAATTATCCGGTATGAGAGGTTTGATGGCTAAGCCTTCAGGTGAAATCATTGAAAACCCTATAAAATCTAATTTTAAAGAAGGTTTATCTGTTCTTGAATATTTCACATCCACTCACGGTGCTCGAAAAGGACTTGCGGATACTGCGCTAAAAACCGCAAGTAGTGGATATTTAACTAGAAGATTAGTAGATGTGGCACAAGATGCAGTTATAAGAGAGGAAGATTGTAACACTAATAATGGAGTAATAGTTGAAGAAATTGTTGAGTCAGGAAATATTACTTCACCTTTAACCGAAAGAATACTAGGTAGAACCCCAGTCGAAGATATTATTTCTGAAGATAATACTATTTTAGTAAAAGCAGGTGAGATTATTTCTGAAATACATTTAGATTCTATTGCAAAAACAGGAATTAGATCTTTAAAAATTAGATCAGTTCTAACTTGTGAAACTGAAGATGGAATTTGCTCTAAATGTTATGGTAGAGATCTTGCTAGGGGTACACCTGTGAATGTGGGAGAAGCTGTAGGAATAATTGCAGCACAATCAATTGGTGAGCCTGGTACACAATTAACTATGAGAACTTTTCATATCGGAGGCGCTGCAAGTTCATCAGTTGAGCAATCAAATGCCACTGCACCATTATCTGGCACTGTTAAACTAGAAAATATTAAAATTATTGAAGATAAATTCAAAAATAACATCGTTTTAAGTAGAAATGGAAAAATAAAAATAATTTATGAGGATATTGAAAAATATTCATCAAATATCCCATTTGGTTCCAAACTTCTTGTAAAAGATGGAGAAAAGGTAGAAAATAATAAGACTCTTGCTGAGTGGGATCCTTATACTTTACCAATTATCGCAGAAAGAAATGGATATGTAAAATATGTGGATTTAAAACAAGGCGTTTCATTTAGAGAGTCTATTGATGATACTACTGGTATTTCAAGTAAAATAGTAATTGATTGGAGTCAAAATCAGAAAAGTAAAAACTTTAAGCCAGCAATAAATATAGTTGATCAGCTAACTGATGAAGAGGTCGAAGATATAAACTTTTCAAATTATCCAATGTCAATTGATTCAATTTTAAGTGTAGAGGATGGTCAAGAAGTTTTTGCAGGTCAAGTTATTGCGAGAATTCCTAAAGAATCATCTAAAACAAAAGATATTACAGGAGGCTTACCTAGAGTTGCAGAGTTATTTGAAGCAAGAAAACCAAAAGATCCAGCAATAATGTGTGAAATAGATGGCAAAATTACATTTGGTAAAGATTATAAAAATAAAAGAAGAGTTATTATTACATCATTGGATGAAAAAGATAATTTTGAAATTTTGATACCAAGATCAAAATATTTAAATGTTCAAGAGGGAGATTTTGTAAAGAGAGGTGATGTCCTTGTAGAAGGAACTCCAGTGCCACATGATATACTTAGAATTTTAGGTATTGAAGAGCTAGCTAGATATCTAGTAAGAGAAGTTCAATCAGTATATAAATTACAAGGTGTATATATTAATGATAAGCATATAGAAACAATAGCAAGACAAATGTTACAAAAAGTCCTTATTAAAGATCCTGGTGACTCAAATCTAATTGCAGGTGAGCAAATTCAAAAAAGAGATTTATTAAAGATTAATAAAGCTTTGTCTAACGATGGAAAGAAAGAGATCTTATATGAGCCAGTATTACTTGGAATAACTAAGGCAAGTTTACAAACAAACTCATTTATATCTGCCGCATCTTTTCAGGAAACTACTAAAGTATTGACTGATGCCGCAACACTAGGAAAAGTTGATACGTTAAACGGTCTCAAAGAAAATGTAATTGTTGGTAGATTAATCCCAGCTGGTACTGGAAAAATGACATCAGACTATGAAAATATTGCTTTTGAGAGAGACAAAGAAATAATCGATAAAAAACAGCCAGAAAATATAGAAAATTAGCAATATTTTTATTATATTTTCTTGACTTTATTGTAATCAATTAATAAAGACCCCTACGATTTGTTAAAGGTCGTGGATTAAAATCCAAACACTTAACTAAAGGACAAAATGCCAACAATTAATCAACTTGTTAGAAAAGGTAGAACTGCCGTTAAAAAAAGAAATAAAGTTCCGGCATTAGACAAAAGTCCCCAAAAACGTGGTGTTTGTACTAGAGTTTATACTACAACTCCAAAAAAACCAAATTCCGCTCTTAGAAAAGTTGCCAGAGTTAAACTTACAAATGGTCAAGAGGTTTCTGCATATATTCCAGGAGAAGGACATAATTTACAAGAACATTCAGTAGTTTTAATACGAGGAGGACGTGTAAAAGATCTTCCCGGAGTCAGGTATCATATTCTCAGAGGTACTCTTGATACTCAAGGGGTGTCTTCAAGGAAACAAAGAAGATCTCTTTATGGAGCCAAACGTCCTAAATAGTTATGTCTAGAAGAAGAGCAGCTGAAAAGAGAACAATACTACCTGATCACAAATATAAGGATTTGGTATTAGCTAAATTTATGAATAGAATAATGCTTGATGGAAAAAAATCCACTTCAGAAAAAATTGTATATGGTGCTTTTGACTTAGTTTCAAAAAAAACAGATAAAACGCCTATTGATTTTTTTCATGAAGCATTAAATAATGTAAAGCCATCATTAGAGGTAAGGTCTAGAAGAGTTGGTGGTGCAACCTACCAAGTACCCATGGAGGTTAGACCAAAAAGAGCACAAACTCTTGCTATGAAATGGATAGTCGACTCTGCAACTAAACGAAATGAAAAAACAATGAAAGAAAGAGTTGCTAATGAAATTATAGATGCTTTTAATAATAAAGGTAACGCTGTAAAAAAAAGAGAAGAAACTCATAAAATGGCAGATGCAAATAGAGCTTTCTCTCACTTTAGATGGTAATAAAAATAATATGACTAGAACCCACCCATTAACAAAATACAGAAACATAGGTATAATGGCGCACATCGATGCAGGTAAAACAACTACTACTGAAAGAATTCTTTACTATACAGGTAAATCTCATAAAATTGGAGAAGTACATGATGGAGCTGCAACAATGGATTGGATGGAACAAGAACAGGAAAGAGGTATAACAATTACTTCAGCAGCTACTACATGCTTCTGGAACGAACATAGAATAAATATAATTGATACTCCTGGCCACGTTGATTTTACGATTGAAGTAGAAAGATCTTTAAAAGTTTTAGATGGTGCTGTAGCAGTTTTTGATGGTGTAGCTGGTGTAGAACCACAATCAGAAACTGTATGGAGACAGGCTGATAAATATAAAGTTCCAAGAATGTGTTTTGTTAATAAATTAGATAGAACAGGTGCAAATTTCTTTATGTGTGTTGATATGATTTCTGAGCGCCTTGGTTCATATCCATTGGTAACTCAATTACCAATTGGAATTGAAAGCAGCCTTAAAGGAGTTGTTGATTTAGTATCTAATAAAGCAATTATTTGGCAAGATGAAAGTTTAGGAGCAAAGTTTGATATTGTTGAAATACCTGAAGATTTAAAACAACAATCTGACGAATACAGATTAAAATTAATTGAAAAAGTTGTTGAAGAGGATGATGCAATAATGGAAAATTATCTTGAGGGAAATGAACCAACAATTGAAGATATTAAATTATGTATAAGAAAAGGTACTATAAGGGGATCTTTTGTCCCTGTATTAACTGGATCCGCTTTTAAAAATAAAGGAGTTCAACCTCTACTTGATGCAGTTATTGATTACATGCCCTCTCCTACTGATGTATCAAGTGTAAAAGGTGTTGATGTAAATGATGATACAAAAGAATTAACAAGAAAATGTGAAGACGATGAACCTTTTAGTGCATTAGCATTCAAGATAATGACTGACCCTTTTGTAGGGAGTTTAACATTTGCTAGAATTTACTCTGGATCAATTAATACCAAGGATTCAGTTTTAAATTCAAATTCGGGAAAAAAGGAAAACATAGGCAGGATGCTGTTAATGCATGCTAATAATAGGGAGGAAATTAAAACTGCCAATGCAGGAGATATAGTAGCACTTGTCGGATTAAAAGATGTTACTACTGGAGAAACATTATGTGCGTCAGATAAACCTATAGTATTAGAAAAAATGGATTTTCCAGATCCTGTTATTGAAGTTGCTGTTGAGCCAAAAACTAAAGTTGATCATGAAAAGATGGGACAAGCTCTAGGAAGACTCGCTCAAGAAGATCCTAGTTTTAGAGTTACTACTGATCATGAAAGTGGTCAGACTATTATTAAAGGTATGGGAGAACTCCATCTTGAAATTCTTGTAGATAGAATGAAAAGAGAGTTTAAAGTTGAAGCAAATGTTGGAGCACCGCAAGTTGCATATAGAGAAACAATTTCAAACTCTTTTGATGTTGATTATACACACAAAAAACAATCAGGAGGTGCAGGTCAGTTTGCTAGGGTAAAAATTAAATTTGAGCCGGGAGAACCAGGAAGTGGATATCAATTTATTAACCAAATTAAAGGTGGAAACATTCCTACCGAACACATTCCTGGAGTTGAGAAAGGATTAATTGCCCAACAGCAAACAGGAGTTATTGCAGGTTTTCCATGTATTGATTTTAAAGCAACTTTATATGACGGTGCATATCATGATGTTGACTCAAGTGTTCTGGCTTTTGAAATTGCAGCAAGAGCAGCTTTTAGAGAAGGTATCGCTAAAGCAAGACCGGTACTTCTTGAACCTATGATGAAGGTAGAGGTAGTGACTCCAGAAGAGTACATGGGTGATGTAATAGGAGATCTAAATAGTAGAAGAGGTCAAGTTCAGGAAATGTCAACTAGAGGAAATGCAAATGTTGTAGATGCAATGGTCCCACTTGCAAATATGTTTGGTTACGTAAATAACCTTAGATCTCTCTCTCAAGGTAGGGCAAATTATACAATGCAGTTTGATCATTATGAGGAAGTTCCTTCAAATGTTGCTGAAGAGGTAAAGGCAAAATTAGCATAATGGATAATCAAAACATAAGAATAAGACTTAGAGGCTTTGATAACTCACTTCTAGATACTAGTACTCAAGATATAATTAATACTGCTAAAAGAACAGGTGCAAAAGTTAAAGGCCCTATACCACTGCCAACTAGATTTGAAAGATTTACTGTTAATAAATCACCACATATAGATAAAAAAAGTAGAGATCAGTTAGAAATCAGAACACATAACCGTCTTTTAGATATAATAGACCCAACACCTCAGACTGTTGATGCTTTGATGAAACTAGATCTATCCGCAGGTGTAGAAGTGGATATTAAAATTTAATATGCGTAGATCTGGTTTAATAGCAACTAAGCTTGGTAATAGCTCATATTATCATGATAATGGTACCAACACACATGTTACAGTTTTAAAAATTGACGAATGTATTGTTTCTAATATTAAAACCTTTGAAAAAGATGGTTACAATGCTGTTCAGCTTGCTTCAATTGAAACTAAAAAAGATATTTCTAATATAAATAAGGCTCAAAGAAAAATTTTTTCTTCAATTAAAATTAATCCTAAAAAAATTATTAAAGAATTCAGGGTCGACTCTGAAAATATTTTAGAAGTTGGAACAAAACTAAATGTTGATCATTTTAAGGTTGATCAATTTATAGATGCCAGCGGTATTTCAATTGGAAAAGGGTTTGCTGGAGTAATGAAAAGACATAACTTTGGAGGTCTTAGAGCTTCTCATGGCGTATCCATTTCTCATCGTTCACATGGTTCAACTGGTCAAAATCAAGATCCAGGAAGAGTATTTAAAGGAAAAAAAATGGCCGGCAGAATGGGTAATACTAGAGTAACTAAACAAAACCTTAAAGTTATAGAAGTAGATATTGATAATAATCTTTTGGTGGTAAAAGGTTCAGTTCCAGGTAAAAAAAATTCAATAATTTTTTTGAAGGATTCAATAAAGAGATCTTAAATGAAGAAAACAGTATTTAGTTTAAAAAATAAAACAGTTGGTGATATTGACTTGGATACTAATGTATTTGGTATAAAACAGTTTCCAGATTTAATTCATCAATACATAAGATATCAAAATGCTAAATCAAGACAAGGCTCACACAAAACTAAGACAAGATCAGAAGTAAGTGGAAGAAGTAAAAAACCTTTCTCACAAAAAGGTACTGGTAATGCAAGACAAGGAAGTAATAAACCACCTAATTTTAGAGGTGGAGCTGTATCTATGGGCCCTGTAAATAGAGATCACTCATTTAATTTAAATAAAAAAGAGAAAAAATTAGCTTTAAAATCAGCCTTATCAACTAAGATTACAGAAGACAAAGTTGTAATTATTGATTCTTTTGAATTAAAAAGCTTTAAAACAAAAGACCTTAATAACGATTTGAAGCAGTTTGAATACAGATCAGCTCTTTTTATTCATTCTGAAAAAGGAATAGATAATAACTTTAAATTAGCATCATCTAATATTCCGAAAGTATCAATTTTAAATCAAAAAGGTATTAATGTAAAAGATATCATTACCTTTGATAAAATATTTATTGAACAAGAATCCATTAGCGAAATAACTAAGAGGCTTTCATGAAATATAAATCAAAAAAAACTACTCTTGAAAGAGCTTACAACATTATAAAAAAACCAATTACAACAGAAAAATCTACAAACCTACAACAATTTAATCAATACTCATTTGTTGTATCTAAAAATTCAAATTCTATTGAAATTAAAAATGCTATTGAAATGATTTTCAAGGTTAAAGTAAATAAAGTCAATACTTCAATTTTACGAGGTAAAGGTAAAACTTTTAAAGGTCAGTATGGTTTTAGAAAAGACACTAAAAAAGCAATAGTTACATTAGATGAGGGAAATACTATAGATGCTTCGCTGGAGATTAAATAATGCTATTAAAGTTTAAACCTACTACACCTGGATTAAGAGGTACTGTTTTAGTTTCAAAAAGAGAACTCTCTAATGATAAACCTTATAAATCGCTCACTAAAAAGATTAAATCAACTGGTGGAAGAAATAATCAAGGTAGAATAACTTCAAGAAGAATGGGTGGTGGCGTTAAAAGAAAATATAGGTTAATTGATTTCAAAAGATCAAAAATTGATATTACCGCCGAAGTTGTTAGAAATGAATATGATCCAAATAGATCAGCATTTATATCTTTATTAAAATATGAGGATGGTGAACATCAATACATTATTTCACCAAAAAATATTAAAGTAGGTGAGAAAGTTGTTTCAGGTGAAAATGTAGCAATTAAAAATGGTAATTGTTTACCGATAAATAATATTCCAGTTGGTACAAATATTCATAATATTGAATTAAAGCCTGGTGCAGGAGGACAACTGATTAGATCCGCAGGATCATCTGCTCAAATTGTATCAAAAGAACAACCTTATGTTCAAATAAAATTAATTTCAGGAGAAATTAGACATATAAATAAATATTGTAGAGCTACTATTGGAGAAGTATCAAACTCTGATCAAAAAAATATTAAACTTGGTAAAGCTGGGCGAAAAAGATATCTAGGCTTTAGACCAAAAGTAAGAGGTGTAGTTATGAATCCAGTAGATCACCCTCATGGTGGTGGTGAAGGTAGAACTTCTGGGGGAAGAGATCCAGTAACACCTTGGGGTGTTTCTACTAAAGGAAAGAAAACAAGGAACAATAAAAAAACAGACATATTTATTATTAAGAGGAAGAAAAAATAATGACAAGATCAATTTGGAAAGGGCCATTTGTAGATATTACTTTAATAAAAAAAGCAGAAAAACTATCTCAATCTGGAAGAAAAGAAGTTTTAAAAACGTGGTCACGAAGATCTACAATACTTCCACAGTTTGTTGGATTAACGTTTGGAGTTTATAATGGACAAAAGTTTGTTCCAGTAACAGTAAATGAACAAATGGTAGGTCATAAATTTGGAGAGTTTTCTCCTACAAGAACATTTAAAGGCCACACGGCTGCTGATAAAAAAGCGGAGCAAAAATGAATCAAAACTTAGTAGCAACTGCAAAAGATAACATGATTAGGATTAGTCCTACAAAGTTATCAATATTAGTTAATAGTATTGTTAATATGAAAGTAAGTTCAGCTTCAAACCAATTACAATTCTCATCAAAAAGAATATCTAAGTCAATCCTAAAGGTATTAAATGCTGCAATAGCTAATGCTGAGAATAACAAACAATTAGATATTGATAAGCTTTTTGTAAAAGAAGCTTATGTAGGAAAGAGTTTAAGAATGAAAAGATGGAGACCTCGTGCTAAAGGTAGAGCTGCTTCCATTATTAAACCATTCAGTAAAGTAACAATTGTAGTAGAAGAAAGACAAGAAACTAAAAAGGAAAAAAAATAATGGGACAAAAAGTTAATCCTTACGGTATTAGGCTAGGCATTAATAAAACTTGGTCTTCAAGATGGTTTTCAAAAAATGAGTATACAAAATTATTACATCAAGATTTAAAAATCAAAAACTATGTTGAAAAAAAATTAAAAAATGCAAGTATTTCTAAAATTAATATTGAAAGAGCAGCAAAAAAATTAAGACTTTCTATATATAGCTCAAGACCAGGTATTATTATTGGAAAGAAGGGAGCTGACATTGAGACTCTTAAAAATGATCTTTCTAAAATGTCCAATCTGGAAGTATTCCTTGATATAAAAGAAGTCAGAAAACCTGAGGTAGAAGCAAAACTAGTTGCAGAGAATATTGCTTCACAGCTTGAAAAACGAATATCATTTAGAAGAGCTATGAAGAAAGCAGTTCAATCTGCAATGAGATTAGGAGCTAAGGGAGTAAAAGTAGTTTGTAGTGGAAGATTAGGTGGAGCTGAAATAGCAAGAACAGAAAAATACCATGAAGGTAGCGTGCCCCTACACACGTTAAGGGGTGATATCGATTACTCAACCGCTGAAGCTGAAACAACATATGGAATTTGCGGTATTAAAGTATGGATTAATAAAGGTGAAATATTATCTAAAGATCCTTATGCTAGTGAAAAAAAACAAATTGATCAAGGGAGTGTTAGATAATGAACATGTTATCACCGAAAAAATCTAAATTTAGAAAACAATTTAAAGGCAGAATACATGGTTCCTCTAAAGGTAATTATGCACTCAATTATGGCAGTTTTGGTCTTAAAGCCATGGAACCAGAAAGAGTTACTTCTAGACAGATTGAAGCTGCAAGAAAAGCTATAACTAGATATTTAAAGAGAGCAGGTAGAATGTGGATTAGAATTTTTCCTGATGTACCTGTATCTAAAAAACCTGCAGAGGTTAGAATGGGTAAAGGAAAAGGGTCAATAGAATATTGGGCATGCCGAGTTAAACCAGGAAGAATTATGTTTGAAGTTGACGGTGTTAACATAAACGATGCTAGAAAAGCTATGACTTTAGCTGCCGCTAAGTTACCAATTAAATGTAAATTTGTTGAAAGAAATATCTAATGAATAAAAAAATGAACATAGACATAAAAAAAATTCAAGATGAAGTTTTGAGCTTGAAAAAATCTCTTTTAAATTTTTATTTTCAAAAATCTTCAGGTCAACTTGAAAAATCTTCAAAAATAAAAAATACAAAAAGACAAATTGCTAGATTAAAAACAAAATTATCAAACTTTAAAGAGGAAAAAAATGCCTAAAAGAATTTTATCAGGTGTAGTTGTGTCTTCTAACTCAAACAAGACTATAAGTGTCGATGTCACTAGAAGAATAAAACACAAACTTTATAAAAAAATTATTAGACAAACCAAAAAATACCATGTTCATGATGAAAAAAATGAGTTCAATGTTGGAGACACAGTTTCAATTATTGAATCAAAGCCAATATCAAAATTAAAAAAATGGAAAGTAATTTCTAATTCAGGAGAGAGCTCATGATTCAGATGCAATCAAAACTTTTCGTTGCCGATAATTCTGGAGCTAGAAAAATTCAGTGTATAAAAGTTTTAGGTGGATCAAAAAGAAGATCTGCCTCAATTGGAGATATTATTGTTGTTTCAATAAAAGATGCATTGCCAAGAGCAAAAGTTAAAAAAGGTGATGTTTATAAAGCAGTAATTGTAAGGACTTCTAAAGATTTTAAAAGGTCAGATGGTACAGCAATTAGATTTGATAAAAATGCAGCTGTTTTATTAGATAAACAAGAAGAACCAATTGCTACAAGAATCTTTGGCCCTGTAACTCGAGAACTTAGAAACAAAAAATTTATGAAAATCATAAGTTTAGCACCAGAGGTAATATAGTGAGTAATAAGTTTAAATTAAAAAAAGGTGATGAAGTAATTGTTTTGACTGGTAAGGATAAAGGCAAAACGGGAAAAATTGTTAAGATGATCCCAAAACAAATGAAAGCAATAGTTTCAGAAATAAATCGTGTTAAAAAAAACCAAAAACCAGATAATAATCAACCCGGTGGTATAATCGACAAAGATATGCCCCTTCATATTTCAAATCTTTCATTTTATGATCCTGAATTAAAGAAGGGTGTTAAGTTAGGTTATAAGTTAAATAATGATAAAAAAGTTAGAATAAATAGATCATCAAATAAGGAAATTAAATGAGTAGACTGTTAGATGAATTTAATAATCAAATTAAAAATGAATTAAAGTCTAAACTTGGCTTAAAAAATATATTTGAAGTACCAAAATTAAAAAAAATTATTTTAAATATGGGAGTAGGCGAAGGCAAAGATGACTCAAAACTCATAGATAAAGCACTTGAAGATTTAACTTTAATATCTGGTCAAAAAGCAGTTAAAACTAATTCAAGAAAAGCTATTTCAGGATTTAAAATTAGAGAAGGAATGCCATTAGGAGTGAAAGTAACTCTTAGAAATAAAATGATGTACGAATTTCTTGATAGATTGGTTAATATTGCAATTCCAAGAATAAGAGACTTTAGGGGCTTAAATTTAAAAAGCTTTGACGGCAGCGGTAATTTTTCAATGGGTATTAAAGAGCATGTAATATTCCCAGAAATAAATTTCGACAAAGTAGATAAAATTAGAGGTATGGATATTACTATTTGTACTTCTGCAAAAAGTAATAAAGAGGCTTTAGAATTATTAAAAAGTTTTAATATGCCTTTTAAAGATCAACAGGTTAACTAGGGAGTAAAATGGCAAAATTAAGCTCAATTCAAAAAAATTTATTTAGACAAAATTTAATAAAAAAATACAAGTCTAAAAGAGAGATTTTAAAATCTAAAATTAAAGATAAAAATCTTTCATTGGAAGAAAGAATTTCTTATCAAAATAAATTGAATGATCTTCCAAGAAATGGGTCTTCAATTAGGCATAGAAATCGTTGTGAAATTACTGGAAGACCAAGAGGAAACTATAGAAAATTTGGTTTATCTAGAATTAAACTTAGAGAACTTTCAATGTCTGGTGATTTACCAGGTGTTGTAAAGTCAAGTTGGTAGGAGAAAATTATGGCATTAAATGACTCACTTTCAGATATGCTTGCAAGAATAAAAAATGCACATCAAGCAAATAAAGTTTCAACTTCTTGTCTTAAGTCTAAGTTAAACATTAATGTACTTAGTGTTCTTAAAGATGAAGGATATATAAGAGATTTTAAAAAAATTGAGGAAAGAAAAGGAGTTGACTCAATAAAAATTGAATTAAAGTATTTCAATGGAACCCCGGTAATCAAAAAAATTAAAAGAATATCAAAACCTGGCATCAGAAAGTATTCTAAAATAAGCGAACTCAGCAAACCATATGGAGGTTTAGGTATTTCTATTCTTTCAACACCAAAAGGCGTAATGTCAGATCATCAAGCAAAAAAAAACAATGTTGGTGGTGAAATTTTGTGTGAGGTATTTTAATGTCAAGAATTGCTAAAAACCCAATTAAAATATCAAAAGATGTTCAATGCACTTTTAGTGAAGGCATTTTTTCAGCAAAAGGCAAATTAGGTCAAATCGAAATTTTTGTAAATTCTAATTATAGTATTAATATTAATGAAGAAGAAATAAGCGTCGTTCCTGTTAATGATACTACCAGTGATCCAAATTGGGGAACTACTAGATCTATAATAGCAAATACTATAAATGGAGTAACAAATGGGTTTAGTAAAACACTAGAATTAAATGGAACTGGCTATAGAGCAAGTGTTTCAGGATCCAAATTAAAGCTTGAACTTGGATATAGCCATGATATCAATTTTGAAATACCTAATGATGTAAAAATCGAATGTCCCAAACAAAATTTAATCAAGTTATCAAGTATTAACAAAGAAAAATTAGGCGCTGCAGCAGCCAAAATTCGTTCATTTAGAAAACCGGAACCTTTTAAGGGAAAGGGTATTAAATATATTGATGAATATATTTCTAGAAAAGAAGGCAAAAAGAAGTAACCTATGAAAGATAGAAAACAAAGAGTAAGATATAAGAATAAAAGAGTATCAGATAGAAATAGATTGACTGTTTTTAGATCGAACAATCACTTATATGCTCAATTGATAGATGATAAAAAAGGAATAACCATAGCAAGTTCATCATCACTAGAGGAATCTATGAAAAATAAAAATTTACAAAGAAAAGAAATAGCAGAACAAATTGGAAAAGATATTGCTAAAAAAATAATTTCTAAAGGAATAGATAAAGTTGCTTTTGACAGAGGTAAATACAAATATCATGGTTTAATCAAAATACTTGCTGACGCGGCAAGATCAGAAGGTCTAAATTTTTAGAGGTAAATATGTTTGAAAATGATAAAAATGAATTTAGTGAACATTTAGTTACTATTAATAGAGTTGCAAAAGTTGTTAAGGGTGGGAGAAGATTTGGATTTGCTGCTATTATGATAGTTGGTGATAATAAGGGAAGAGTTGGAATAGGAACAGGTAAGGCAAAAGAAGTACCGGAAGCAGTTAGAAAAGCAACTGAAAACGCTAAAACTAAAATGATAAGAGTTCACTTAAAAGAAAACAGGACTATTCATCATGATGTGGTTGGTCGTTTTGGTGCCGGAAAAGTAATACTTAGAGCAGCTTCACCTGGCACTGGGATAATTGCAGGAGGACCCATGAGAGCTTTATTTGAATCTCTAGGTATAAAAGATGTTGTAGCTAAGTCTACTGGAACATCAAATCCTCATAATATGTTGAAAGCAACCTTAAATGCATTCAAAATGTCTGAGTCACCAAAATCAGTCGCTGCAAAAAGATCTAAAAAAATTAATGAAATATCTGCAAATAAGAGTGTTTAAATATGAAAATTAATGAATTAAAATCAACTCTAACATCTAACAAAAAAAATAAAAGAAGAGGTAGAGGTTCAGGTTCCGGACTTGGGAAAACTTCAGGAAGGGGTGTTAAGGGTCAAAAATCAAGATCTGGAGTTTCGATAAATGGTTTTGAGGGAGGTCAAATGCCACTTTATCGACGTTTGCCAAAAAGAGGCTTCAAAAATCCTTTTAAATTAAAAATACAAAATATCAATTTTAGTACGATAAATAATATTATTAAGAAATATAATATTGATCCAAATGACATTAAAGAAAAAGATCTCTTCAATAAAAAAATATTTAAAAAATCTAAAGGATATTTAAAACTTCTTAATGTTGGAGAGCCAGAAAAAATGACTAATTTAGAAATTTCTTTTGCCTCAAAAAAAGCTATTCAAGTTTTAGAAAAATTAGGCGGAAAAATTACATTAACAAAGAAATAAATGGCTACTGCAGCGGATAGACTAGCAAATAATCTCAATTTTGGAGCTTTAGGTAAGGCTACCGAATTGAGACAAAGGCTTTTATTTACCATAGGAGCTTTAATTGTTTTCCGTTTAGGAACATTTCTACCCATACCAGGGATTAATCCATTAGCACTACAACAATTCTTTGAACAGCAATCATCCGGAATCTTAGGTATTTTTGACACCTTTTCTGGAGGTGCGTTAGGTAGAATGGGAATTTTTGCTTTGGGCGTAATGCCTTATATTTCTTCATCTATTATAATGACATTAATGCAATCAGCAATTCCTTACCTTAAATCGCTTAAGGAACAAGGATCAAAGGGAAGAAGGCAACTTCTTCAATTTACTAGATACGTAACTGTTGTTATTGCTGCTGTGCAGGGATATGGTGTCTCAATTGGATTAGAGTCTATGCAGACTACATATGGTAATATAGTTTTTGAACCAGGTATATTTTTTAGACTTACCACCGTAATAACTCTTGTAGGTGGAACTATCTTTTTAATGTGGTTAGGTGAGCAAATTTCTTCAAGAGGTGTTGGAAATGGAATATCTCTTATAATAACAGCTGGTATTATAGCCAATTTACCTAGTGCATTCGTGAGCACTTTGCAATTAGGTAGAACAGGTGAATTAAGTATAGCATTTATTTTGGGTATATTGATATTAATACTTTTATTAATAATATTCATAGTTTTCGTTGAAAAAGCTCAAAGACGTTTACCTGTTCAATATCCAAAAAGACAAGTTGGCAATAAAATTTATGGTGGTCAGAGCTCTCATTTGCCGTTAAAGATTAATACAGCAGGAGTTATTCCTGTTATTTTTGCATCTTCAATATTACTTCTTCCAAATACAATGTCAGGATTTGGTGCAGGATCTTCAAGTGATATTTTTATTTTAATTTCCAGTTATTTAGGTAGAGGTCAGCCACTTTATTTAGCATTGTATGCTGCAATGATAATATTTTTTGGTTTTTTCTATACTTCAATTGTATTTAATCCCGACGAACAAGCAGAAAACCTAAGAAAATATGGAGGTTTTATACCTGGTATTCGTCCAGGAGAAAACACAGCTAAATATATTGAGTATGTATTGATAAGATTAACAACAATTGGAACAATTTATTTAACTTTCGTAGCTTTACTTCCAGAATTTCTACTTTCAAGAACATCCATTCCCTTTTATCTTGGAGGCACGGCTTTATTGATAGTTGTAGTAGTAATGATTGATTTTATTACACAAGTTCAGTCTCATCTTTTTCAACACCAATATGAAGGCCTACTTAAAAAAACTAAGTTAAAAGGTAGAAGATAGATTGTATAATATTATTTTTTTTGGCCCTCCTGGAGCAGGAAAAGGCACACAAGCTAAAATAATTTCGCAATACTTAAATATTTCTCATCTTTCAACAGGTGATATATTAAGAAAAAAATTACTTGATGATGATGATCTAGCTCTTGAATTAAAAAAAATTATGTCATCAGGTAACTTAGTTTCAGATGAAATTTTAAATTCTATAGTTTCTTCAAGATTAATAAATGAATCAAATAAAGGATTTATTTTAGATGGTTATCCCAGAACTTTAAAACAATCAGAATTTCTTAATAAATTTCTTTTAGATTCATCAAATGAAATAAACTACATATTTAATATTCACATAAATTTCGAAATTTTAAGAGACAGAATATTAAAAAGATCTAAAGAGGAAAGCAGAGATGATGATAATATAGATGTTATTGAAACTAGATATAAAGAATATATCAATTCCACACAAAAAGTATCCAATTTCTATAAAGATAGAAATCCAGAATTATTTTATGAATTAGATGGTTCATTACAAATTGAAGAAATAACTAAAAAAATCAAAGAAATTTTAGAATAATGATGAAAAACAGCCAAATTTTCACATATCTTCACTTGACTAATTATGCAATTATCATGTATTCACCCTCATTCATTTTTTTTAGATTTACCTATGGCTAGAATATCAGGCGTTAACATTCCTACTAATAAAAAAGTAAACATCGCTCTTACTTATATTTTTGGTATAGGAAAAAAAATTGCTTTAGATATATGTAATGGCGCTTCAATTGATATAACTAAACGAGTTAGTGAACTGAATGAAGATGAGGTAAATAAAATCAGAGATTTAATTGATAAAGATTATTCTGTAGAAGGAGATTTAAGACGTAAAATATCTTTAGACATAAAACGTTTAAATGATCTTGGATGTTACAGAGGTCTCAGACATCGAAAAAAATTACCTGTAAGAGGTCAAAGAACTCATACAAATGCTAGAACAAGAAAAGGTAAAGCAGTAGCAATTGCAGGAAAGAAAAAAGTTACTAAAGGTTAAAATGTCTGAGAAAAAAAAATCAAAAATCAAAAAAAAATTATCTTCAGGTGTTGCGCATATAGTTTCTTCTTTTAATAATACTATTATTACTATAACTGATGAAAAAGGTAATGCCCTTGCGTGGTCATCCTCAGGTCACAAGGGTTTTAAGGGATCAAGAAAATCTACCCCCTACGCTGCTCAAATAGCTGCAGAGGATGTTGGAAATAAAGCAAAAGAATATGGTTTAAAAAACCTCAAGGTTGAGGTTTCAGGTCCAGGCTCTGGAAGGGAGTCTGCACTTAGATCTTTGCAATCAATAGGTTATGTGATTACTTCAATTAAAGATGTAACACCTATACCACACAATGGTTGCAGACCGAGAAAAAGAAGAAGAGTTTAAAAAAGGAGTATTTAAGTGTTACAAAAAAACTGGAGTGAATTGATAAAACCTACAAAAATGGAAGTTAATGTAGATGAAAATAATGGAAGAATAGGCAAGCTTACAGCTGAACCATTAGAAAGAGGTTTTGGTTTAACATTAGGAAATTCAATCCGAAGGATTTTATTATCCTCACTTCAAGGCGCAGCAATTACTTCGGTTAAAATTAAGGGAGTAGTGCATGAATTTTCTACTATCTCAGGCGTTAAAGAGGATTTAACAGATATACTTTTGAACCTAAAATCAATAGCAGTTAAAGTTCATTCTCCCGGTCTAAAAAAAATGTATTTAAAATCAACAGGTTCAGGAGAATTAAGAGCTGGAAACTTTGAAACTGATTCTGAAACTGAAATCATGAACCCAGATCAATTAATTATGACTCTTGACTCAAATGCCGACGTTGAAATCGAAGCAAATGTTGAAACTGGAAAAGGATATGTTTCTGCAGAAGTTGCAGAGGATGAGAATAAACTTATAGGTGAAATCAAATTAGATGCTATGTTTAGCCCAGTAGTAAAAGCTTCATATAAAATTGAAAATAGTAGAGTTGGTCAAGTTACTGATTTTGATAAATTAGTTTTTGAAGTAGAGACCAACGGTGCAATCTCACCTGATGATGCTATAGCTTTAGCAGCTAGAATACTACAAGACCAGTTACAACCTTTTATTAATTTTGATGAACCTGAAGTACTTCCTGACCAATCTATTACAGAGTCTTTATCATTTAACTCAAATTTACTTAAAAAAGTGGAAGAATTAGAGCTATCTGTTAGATCAGCAAACTGCTTAAAAAATGATAATATAATTTATATTGGTGATCTCGTTCAGAAATCAGAATCAGAAATGTTAAGAACTCCCAACTTTGGTAGAAAATCATTAAATGAAATAAAGGAAGTTCTTCTTCATATGGAGCTTAACTTGGGAATGTCTGTTCCTGATTGGCCTCCAGAAAATATAGATGAGCTCGCAAAAAAGTATGAGGATCCTTTTAATAAATAACTCTTCATGAAACATAACATCCAAAATAAAAAACTTAACAAAAACTCCTCTCATAGGAAAGCAATGTTTATGAACATGTCAAACGCACTCATTAAACACGAGCAGATAACTACTACCTTAGCCAAAGCTAAAGAACTTCGTAGATTTGTTGAAAAGATTGTAACTTTAGGAAAAAAAGGTGATCTTTTATCAAGAAGAAAAACAATTTCAATATTACAAGATCAAAAAATGTCAAAAAAAGTATTCGAGGTATTTGCAGATAGATACAAAAATAGATCTGGAGGTTATACACGTATAATAAAGTTGGGAAATAGATTTGGTGATAATGCTCCAACAGCCGTTATAGAATTTGTAGATCGAGATGAAAATGCAAAGGGATTAGATAGTGGTCCTGTAATTGAAAAAAAATCTACTGAAGAAGTAGATCAACAACCTCAGATATAAAAATATT
The DNA here is from genome assembly GCA_902615745.1 of uncultured Alphaproteobacteria bacterium. GTDB lineage: Bacteria > Pseudomonadota > Alphaproteobacteria > HIMB59 > CACPNW01. The sequence goes on from CACMQB010000005.1 coordinate 107,580, forward strand.
GATTAATATAATACTAGTAGCTACAGGTGGAGCAACTGGAGCGATATTAAGATATTTTTTAACAAACTTAAACAAAACTATATTTATTTCCAGTGTTTATGGAACTCTAACAGTAAATATTATAGGGTCTTTTTTGATTGGGTATCTTATAACTTCAGATTTCTCAAAAAATATTAATGAAAATTTTGTTAAATTTTTTTTAATTATAGGCTTACTTGGTTCTTTTACTACATTTTCAGCATTTTCTTATGAAGTTGTTAATTTAATTATTTCTAAAAAAATCTTAATAGCATTTATATATATTTCTATTTCAATATTCGTCTGTATTTTATTTGCATACTTAGGAATGTTAGTTAATAAGTTATAATTTGATTAAAAAAATTAATATTAAAAAAGGTTATGAAGTTAGACTTGATAAGTATTTAAAGAACTTATTTACCTCTCTCACACAAAGTTTTATTGAAAAAAATATAAGAAAGAAAAATATTTTAATTAATAACTCTCGGACAAAAGCAAATTATGTAGTTAAATTAAATGATAATTTAAGTTTATTAAATTTCCATGAAGAACTTTATAAAAATAAAATAGTTTATAAAAAAAATATTAAGATTTCAGAAAATGATCTTAAAAAGTTTAACAAATCAATTATTTTTCAAAATAAAGATTTTTTAGTTATTAATAAGTGGGCTGAGATTGCAACACAAGGAGGCAGTAAGGTAAATGTTTCAATTGACCATATAATAAAAAATATTAACCTCAATTATAGACTCGTTCACAGACTTGATAAAGAGACATCCGGTTTACTTTTGATTTCAAAAAATTTAAAATATGCAAGATATTTTTCTAGGCTTTTTAAGCAAAAATTAATTACTAAGTTTTATATTGCTCTATGTGAGGGAAGTCCTAAAAATAAAAATTCTAAGGTTTTTTTAAATATAAAAAATAAAAATCAGGAAATTGAAAAAACTATAACTAACTACTGTGTTATTGGTAATAAAAAAAATATAACACAAATTTTGTACAATCCTGAAACTGGTAAAACTCATCAATTAAGAAAAGTTTCTAAAAATCTTGGTTGCTCAATAATAGGTGATCAAAAATATAATATCAATTCTAAATACAATAATGAAAAATTAATGTTACATGCCTTTGCTCTAAAATTTACAATCAATGAAGAAAAATTTAGTTTTATTTCAGAATTACCCAATTATTTTCTTACTTTTATTAAAAAAAATAAATTAAAATTTAAAGAAAATTTAGAAAAAGAATTAAATAGTTTTTAATTTTTT
>CACMQB010000006.1 GCA_902615745.1 uncultured Alphaproteobacteria bacterium
CTTTTGAATAATTTACTTCTAGCGTTTTAAAAACCCTGCCAGAGATTGTTGTTAAACATAAATACAATATTGCGGCTGTTATTAAGAAAGTTAAAGGTGAATGTTCAACGTTAGAAGATATTCTAGATTGACGCATAATTTCAACAAGACCAGTTACGGAAATAAGGGAAGTATCTTTAAGAGTTATTTGCCATACATTCCCTATTCCCGGTAAAGCATGTCTTATAACTTGGGGCGAAATAACTTTAAAAAAAATACTAAATTTATTCATACCCAGTGCTCTTGCAGCTTCTATTTGACCCTTAGATATAGCCAAATAAGAAGCTCTTAAAACTTCACTGGAATATGTAGCTGATATTACTGCAATGGCTATTGTCGCAATTGTAAGTGCGTTTAGTTCTATATATTTATTATATCCAAATACTTTAGCGATACTCATAACAACAGCATTGCCACCAAAGAAAATTAGATAAATAACTAATAATTCAGGAACACCTCTTATTACTGTCGTATAAAAATTTGCAATAAATCTTGTTATTCTGTTTTGTATTATCTTTGCCCAAACTGTAATAATTGCTAAAAAAAGACCCAACCCCATTGATAAAATACTTACTAGTAAAGTCATGAGTGTTGCTATAAGAAATTCATCGCCCCACCCTGCATCTCCAAATACAAGTTTGTCAAATTTGAACATATAAAAGTAAACAAGTAATGATGAAAAATATACTTGTCTACCTTCTAATATATGAAATTTTAAATCAGAACTTTTTCTATTTCTTCAATCACTCTAGAGACAGGTATTTTATTGATATTTTTTGAGTTAAAATCACTTGAAGATATCGAAAATAGATTTGGATTTTCAGGAGTAAATTTTGTAGAATCTTTTGGACCAAAGAGTTTAATTAATGGGCAATATCCAGTGGACAACATATGACTAACACCACTATCGTTCGATATGGCTAATTGTAAATATTTGGTGGTAGCCATAATAATTTCTATATTTTGAAATCCAGTAATATGATCCTCGATAAATATTGAGTGAGGATAAAGATTTTTTAATTTTTCTTTTAAATATAATTCGTCAGGTCCAATAAAAAAAACTATAGTCTTATTATTTTCTTGAAGATAGTTACATAACTCGATGTATTTCTCTAAAGGCCAAATCTTATTCTTTTCTCCAGCACCAGGTGCAATTCCTATATAACTTTTATGTTTTAATAAAATATTACTTATTACTCCTTCTAGATTTTCACTTATTGGAATTTTAAAATCATTTCTATTTTTTTTAATAACTATTAAATCTAATAAATCTAAAATGTAGTTTAAATAATATTTTTTTTTCTTATTACTTTTAATTTTTTTAGAAGAAAAAAAACCATTAGCTGATCCAGAAATAAAATTTTTATGCTTGATACGTTTTAATGCTATAGTTCTTATTACTGATTTTTGTGTATCTAAAATATAATCAAAAAATTCATTTTCTAATTTATATCTTTTTGATATTTTATTCCAAAAAAATGGATTAAGATCTGATTGATCAAGAATCTCATCAATATAATTACTTGCAATGAATTTAAGAGTGCTTGAATAAACAGTCTTACCCTTATTAGTAAGCCAATATAATTTATAGTCAGGAAGTCTTGTTTTAATTTCGTGAAGAAGTTGTAATTTAATTATTCCATCTCCAATTTTTTCACCATTTGAAAAAACTAAAATTTTTTTAGTCATATTAGAACACTTTAACACAAATTTTTTAAGAGTCTAATTTTGAAGAATTGTAGGATTAAATAGCGCAAAATAAAACAAAACATTTTGAGGGTGATAAAAGATGATATTTACGACCTAATTAACTAACCAAAAATTATCAAAACTTAGACTTTTCTCAAATAAAAAAGCTGTGTAGTTTATCTTTGCAAAAGCAGAAAAGTTACCTTCAAAAAAAAGTGGTGCCCAAGGGCGGAATCGAACCACCGACACGAGGATTTTCAGTCCTCTGCTCTACCAACTGAGCTACCTGGGCACAAGACATCAGATAAAGTATTTATAATTAAATTCAATTAAAAATAGGATAATTAATCAGATTTTATTTGCAGCCCATGTTCATCAGTTAGCCATTTCATCAAATCAAGACTAGCGCATTTTTTTGAACAAAAAGGTATAAATGGTTCCTTAGAAACCTTTTTACATGTTGGGCATTTAGATTTTTTTTTTAAAGAAATGATATTATTTTTTTTAGATTTTTTTATTTCCATCTAAAAGTAATTCTGCCTTTTGTTAAATCATAAGGTGTCATTTCTACTGTCACTTTATCACCAGCTAATACTCTTATTCTATTTTTTCTCATTTTTCCTGATGAGTGAGCTAGAATTTCATGATCATTTTCTAATTTTACTTTAAACATTGCATTTGGAAGAAGTTCTAATACAACTCCTTGAAATTCAATCGATCCTTCTTTTGGCATATTTTTATAAGCTTATAGTAAAAATTATTTCTTTTGTCTAATTTTAACTGACAATTTATGTCCATCTAGGCCTTCAAGTCCTGACATTTTTTCAGTATCTTCCGAAAGAGCATTAAAAGATTTTATATTCATCTCAACAACAGAGGTTCTTTTCATAAAATCTAAAACACCTAGACCTGATGAAAATTTTGCTGCTCCTGATGTCGGCAATACATGGTTAGTTCCTACAATATAATCACCAAAAGCTTCGACAGAGTATTCACCTAAAAATATACCGCCAGCATTATATATATTCGATAATAATTTTTTATTATTAGAAATGTGAATATGTAAATGTTCTGGTGCAACAAAATTTATGATTTCTGAAGCAAGTTCTATATTATCGACCAAAGCAATAATTCCGTTATTATTTATACTTTTTTCAATTATTTTCTTTTTTGATAAATCTTTTTTAATTTTTTTAATTGAACTTAAGACTTTAGTTGCAAAATCTTTACTATCCGTAATTAAAATTGATTGTGCATTTTCATCATGTTCTGCTTGAGCTATTAAATCTGAAGCTACCCAATCTGGATTATTATTGTTATTTGCAACAACTATTATTTCAGATGGTCCTGCTAGTAAATCTATACCTACTTTTCCATACAATTGTTTTTTTGCCTCTGCTACATAAGCATTACCAGGTCCAAATATTTTATTGACTGGCTTAATAGTTTGAGTGCCAAACGTTAGTGCACTAATAGCTTGAGCTCCTCCTACAAAATATGTTTCTTTAATACCTAATTCCCTTATTAATTTTATAAAATATGGATTAATTGATTTAGTTGGTGGTGTGATACAAACAATTCTTTTTACTCCAGCTATGATTGCAGGTACTGCATTCATAATTAAAGATGAGGGATAAAAAGCCCTTCCTCCAGGTACGTACAAACCAACTGAGTCAATAGGTTTCCATACAGATTTCAATGTTGCACCATTATTAGTATAGATGATATTTTTAGGTAATTGTTTTTTGTGAAATGATGAAATATTTTTTATAGCTTTTTTAAAACTATTAAATATTTGTGGCTCAACTTTAGATTGTATTTTTATTTTAGATAAATCTAAACTAAGATCTTTTTTGCGAATTTTAACTTTATCAAATTTTGCTGCATACTTAATTAGAGATTTATCACCATTTTTTTTAACATCATAAATAATTTTTTTTACATCTTCTTGAATTGATTTACTTGATAATGAATTTCTTTTTTCAATCTTTGTCTTAAATTGATTATAAAAATTTTTATTAAATTTTATTATTTTCATTTAACAAAAGTATCTATTTCAGAAATAATTTTTGAAACCTCATTCATATTTGTCTTATAAGCTGATCTATTGACAATTAATTTAGATTGAATTTTCATTATTTCTTCAATTTCAGTCAAACCATTTTCTTTTAATGTTTTTCCTGTAGAAACTAAATCTACAATTCTTCTACACATATTTAAAGAAGGGGCTAATTCCATTGATCCACTTAGTTTTATAATTTCTACTTGTATTCCTTTATTATAAAAAAATTTTTTAGTAATATTTGGGTATTTAGTAGCAATTCTAATATTACTCCAGGTTTCTGGATCCTCTTTTTTTAATAAAGATTTCAGAGCAGCTACAGAAATTCGACAATGACCAATATTTAAATCAAGGGGAGCATATATTTCTGAGTAATCAAATTCATTAATTACATCTTCGCCAGCAATACCTATTTGTGCTGCTCCAAACGCAACAAACGTACATGCATCAAATGCTCTTACTTTAATATACTCAATGTTTCTTTTTTTAGATTTAAAAGTTAACTTTCTTGTATCTTTATCAAATAGTAGAGGATCAGGGGCAAAACTTGTTTTAAGTAACAAGTTTTTACATTCTTTTGTTATTCTGCCTCTTGGTACTGCAATAACTATTTTGCTCATTAATTGCGGGCTTTTATATTGTGATCAAAGAAAAAACTAGAAAAAGTTAGTTTTTCTTTCTTTTTATTTTTACACCCAAACTTCCTAATGTTTTTTCAATATTTTCATAGCCTCTATCAAGATGATAAACACGATTTAGTGTTGTTTGACCATTTGCATTCATAGCAGCTAACACTAAACTTATACTAGCTCGTAAATCACTAGCCATTACCTGCGCTCCTTTAAATGTTTGATTGCCTATTATTGTAGCGGTATCTTTTTCTACTGTAATATTCGCACCTAATCGATTCAGTTCAGGAACATGCATGAATCTATTTTCAAAAATTGTTTCTTTAATTTTTGACTTCCCATCTGAGATACACATAAGAGACATTAATTGAGCTTGTAAATCGGTTGGAAAACCTGGATATGGACTAGTTGAAATACTAGTAGATTTTAGTTTTGATCCTTTAGAGACTTTTATCGAATTTTTACTTACTTTTAATTTTGCACCCATTTTTTTTAAAATATCAATTAAGGATTTTAAATAAATAGTATTAAAGTTTTTTATTTCTAAAGCTGAATTTAACATCAAAGCTGCAATTATATATGTGCCAGCTACAATTCTATCGGAAATTATCTCATGCTCTGCTTTTTTTAATTTTGTAACGCCTTGAACAAGAATAGTTTTTGTTCCATGACCTTTGATTTTTGCACCCATTTTTATAAGACAGTTAGACAAATCTTCTATTTCTGGTTCTCTTGCAGCATTAGAAATTTTAGTTTCACCTTTTGCCAATACCGAGGCCATTAATATATTTTCAGTAGCTCCTACACTTGGAAAAGGTAATTTAATTTTATTACCAATCAATTGTGATTTAACACTGCCAACAACAAAACCATTTTGAATTTCAAAATTAGCTCCCAATTTTGATAAACCATCAAGATGTATATCTATTGGCCTAGTTCCAATGGCACATCCTCCTGGTAAAGATATTCTAGCCTCACCAAATCGAGAAAGTAATGGACCTAGAATCAATATAGAGGCTCTCATTTTTCGCACAACATCATAATCTGTTGATAGATTCTTAATTTTTGAGGGATTTATTTTTAATTTATTTTTTTTGTGTTCAATTTTGACACCATAATTTTTCAGTAATTTTATTAAATTTAGAATATCAACCACATTAGGTACATTTGAGAGTTTTAAAGTTTCTTTAGATAAAAGAGAAGATACAATAATCGGTAGTGCAGAATTTTTTGAACCGTGAACATTAACTGAGCCAGAAATTTTAGAACCTCCATTTATTATTAATTTATCCATTTTTGCTAATAGCTTGCTTTCTTTTTAAAATATTTGATTTCAGTTTTTTTTCTAACCTTTTTAATCTCGTTAAGCGTATTTCTTTTTTAGTATCATCTTTTGCTTGATGTGTATCTTTTTCTTTATTTAATTTATCTGTCATAAATAAGATTTAATTATTATTATTTTTTTTTAATCCATTTTTAGAGCATTTCTTAGAACAATATAAAACATTCTTCCAATCTCTTTCCCATTTTTTTCTCCAAGAGAATGGCTTATTGCAAACAATACAAACTTTAGATGGTAAGTTTTTCTTCAAGATTTTACTCAAATAGGTAAAAATATCCGTAGGCAACAACTAATGCAGGAATTGCACTATAAAGGGTTGCTAAAATCGCAGCTTTTGGGGCAAGAGCAATTGCTGGGAATAAAGCATCACCATCATTTGAAATAGCATTACCAAGCTCTGCAGAAAGAGGAATATAACCATTTAGATAAAACGTTGCTACAACAACTTGCGGTCCACAACCAGGTAAAAAACCAAATAGAATTGCTACCAATGGAACAAACGGCAGCCATAAATCAAAAAATATTTTTAAATCTAAACTTGTAAAGTACATAAATATTTCAAAAACAAGAAAACCACTAATGACCCAGGTGGTTACAAAATTAGTTGTATCTACTACTCTTGATAATAATCCTCTACTTTTGTCAGTTGAGCATTGAAAATCACTTAATGGATTTAATGACCACATAAATATTGAAAGTATTGCTCCAGCAGAAGCTACAAAAACTAAAAGTGAGTTGTAAGCTGGTGAAAATTCTATCTGGAATGCAACTAGAATACCTAAAATAAAACCAGGGATAAATAAAAAAAGCCAAAAGAAATTAAAATTCGATACAAAAGTTTTATTTATTTTTTCAAATTCAACTTTTATTTTTGTCTCTGATTGCATAAAATTTATGCCATGAATAAAATCAATTATATAACCTGAAATTGATCCAACAATTATTCCAATACCAAATATTAAAAGTCCTGTTGTGGGCTCAATAGCAAGTATTAAAAAAGCTGCATCGCCCATTGTTGCTGTTAACACAGCAACTAAAGATCCAAAAGAAATCCGCCCCTGAATATATTGCGTTACAACTATTATGGCTCCACCACATCCAGGTATTGCACCTAAAAAAGCAGCTAAACCGACATGGTACTTTTGTGTCTTAGATAAAAAATTCTTTACATCAAACTGTGTTAAACTGTCCAATCCGATAAAAACAAAAAGAGTAAATCCTACAAAAACAGATACTTGGATATAAGCATCTATCATTGATGATCGTATAACTTCTCCAAACTCTCCTCCTTGAAAAACAAGAGAAAGCAATAATAGACCAAAAAAAGATTTCTTTAATAACCTTCCATCATTTTCAAGAATGATCTTTGTTTTTTCATTAATAGCGTTAATTAGTGCATTCATTGAATGTATATATAGCTAATAAATATAGCTATGGCTATATTTTCTGTTAATTTTTATTGATTATTATGTTAAAAAAAAGGATGTCATTCAGCAAAGTCCGAAATGCTCATAAAACAGAAAATACTGAAGATTATTTAGAATTAATTGCAGAACTTTTAAATTCCAAAGGTGAAGCTCGTATCGTTGATATTGCTGAAAACTTGGGTATTGCACAAGCTACAGCCAATAAAACGATACAACGATTACAAACACAGGGTTACGTTAAAAGAGAACCTTATCGATCAATTTTTTTAACTTTTAAAGGTCAAAAAATAGCAAGTGAATCAAAAAAAAGGCATAATATTGTATACAATTTTTTACTAAATCTTGGTTTAGACAAGAATACAGCCTCTGAAGATGCTGAAGGAATAGAGCATCATGTTAGTGAAAAGACACTTCGAAAAATGGATAATTTTAACTCAAAGAAATAAATTTAATTTGTTGCCAAATCAATTTTATCTAGTGTATAAAAAAAGAAGGGACACGGCGAATATCCCTTCTTCTCTTCGTTGGTTTATGGATAGAAAATAAACCTAAGCAATAAATACCCGATTCTCGGTTTTGGCTCAAATTTTTTAATTAAAATGCCTAAATTTTAATATTTTTGTAATAAAACAATTTTTATTTTTATTATATTTTTGAAATCATTGTTCAAAGGTAAATAATTTATAGGTCTAGAAATTTTATTGATTTTTAATGTCTTTTGCTGTTTTTTTAAAATACTTAAAAAATCCTGTTTCTCCCATAAATCTATTCTATGGGTAAATAGCACAAAGCCTTTTTCTTTAATATTTTTATTAATATTAGCAAAAAATTTGTCAAAGTTTTTACAATACGTCATCGAACCAATCAAAGAAATAAGATCAAATTTTATTTTATAATGATGTAATTGTTCAAAGTTTTTTATTTGTAATTTTTTATAAATTTTTTTTCCTAATGAAATTTTCAGGCTTTTTTTTGAAATATCTGAACCATAAATATGACTTTTTGGATAAACTTTTTTTAATTCAGCACCAAATAAGCCAGTTCCACATGCTAAATCTAAGATATTTTTTGGTTTAAAATTAGTAATTTCTTTTAAAAATTTAATACTCTTTTTAGGTGCTTGATAATTCCATAACTTAAGTGTTTCATCATATTTTGCTGACCAATCATCATAATATTTTCTAGTTTTATTTAAATTTCCAACACCTGAAACTAATGATTTAAAATTAGTCATATTTTAGAGAAGGAATTTTTTTTCTTATTTTTTTAACATCAGAAATATTAATCGTTGAATTAAGAATTGAAGGTTTATTTTTAGTACTATTTACAATGTTCCCCCATGGGTCTGCTACAAGAGAATATCCATAAGTCTTTCTATTCATATGATGATTCCCACACATACCTGTTGCTACAATAAAAACATTATTCTCTATAGCTCGTGATCTATTCAAAACCTCCCAATGATCTTTTCCGGTTGGTCTAGTAAATGCAGCAGGAACTAAAATAATTGAACAATCTTTTTTAGCAAGCTGCCTATACAAATTAGGAAATCGTAAATCATAACAAATTGTCATTCCTAATTTAATATTATTAATTTTTGTAAAAATTATTTTATTTCCTGCTTTAAATAAATATGATTCTAGATGTTTTTCATTATTATTAATTTTGACATCAAACATATGAATTTTATCATATGTTTTTTTTATCACTCCATGATTATCAATAAAAAAAGATCTGTTAACTAGTTTGCGTTGTTTTTTTACTTTTAAGAGTAGAGAACCAAGATTTATATTAACCTTATTTTTTTTAGCAAAATTTTTTGCCATTTTTAAAACTGGGCATGTATTTTGATATGGGGCATTTAATAATAAAAAATTTTTATCATTAGTAATAATGTTGGAGCATTCTGGTGTGCAAATCAAATGAGGTTTAAATTTTAATATTTTTTTAAAATTTTGTTCTAAATTTTTTGCATTTAAATTTGCTATGTGACTAGCACTAAATTGAATTTGAGATATTTTAAGTTTAGCCATTATTTATATTTAAACGAAAATATAACCGCACAAATAAATACTACAAATGTTAATAAATACATATTTAATGTTAATGAATATGTTTCAGCTAGAAAACCAATTCCAGCAGGTAAAATCATTGTAGAAGACAATCCAATTGTTATAAGATTAGTTACAGTCATTGGGATACTTTCATTGGATTGTTTAACCGCTTGTCGAATTATTATAGGAACTAAATTTGCAATAGCAAATCCATAAATACATAGAACTCCTAGTATAATGTAGAAGTTATTTGTTAATAAAGACAAAAACATTATAGCTGCGCCAATCATCACAAAGTGACAACCTACAACTTTTTCAGTGAATAAATTAATCAAAGAATTTGAAAATAAATTTGCAAAAATCCCTCCAATGCTAAAAAAGATTAATCCCATACTTGCTAAGTATAGAGGAGTATTTAAATCTTTTGATAACCATAATGTCGACCAATCCATAATTATTCCACCTGATCCAAAAACAAAAAATAGCAAAAATCCAAATAAAAGTACATTCGTCTCTGGTAATTTAAATTTCTCACCTTCACCTTTAAAATCTAAATCTCGAGGTAATCCATAAGAATATACAAAAGAGGAAACTAAGATTGATAAAAAGGATAAGATCGTAAACGATATGTAAGGCTCATAATTATTTTTCATTATTAAACCTGCTAATCCCCCTCCAAGGAGAATTCCTAAATTAAATCCCATGGCATAATAAGGTGTAATAATTTTTTTAAAATGTCTTTCAATAAGTTGACTATGTATACCTCCAATTGGTCCAGAAGCACCCCATCCTATTCCACCAGATATAAAAGTTAATAAAAAATAAAAATATGATGAGGAAATAACAGTCAATAAGGCGGAAAATGTAACAATAGGAAAAGCTAAAGTCATAACTAATTTAGTTCCATATTTTGGGACTAATATTCTTCCAGAAATTTGATTAGAAATTATAAAAAAAATACCAAAAAGTAATATTGCATAGCTTAAATCAGACTCGTCAATTGAAAGTCTTTCCATATTCCAAGGTGTTATTCCAAAATAACAACCCACGACTATCATTGGATAGGTAGAGGTAATTACTGATGCAAGCGTAGCTCTTCTAAAAATTATATTTTCTTCTAACACAAAATTTTTTACCAACGATGATGCACATCATCAAAAAAGTACTCTGTGTAAATATTACTGATTTTATCCATCAAAGAAGAAATTTCGTTAATATTTGAAGAAGAAGTATTTAAATTCACATGATCTTTATTTTTAGCGCCAGGAATAACAACACTAACTGCATCATGCATCAAAATCCATCTTAGTGATAATTGTGACAAAGTTATATCAGTTGGCAAAATATTTTTTAAATCTTCAACTGCATCTAATGCTTTATTAAAGTTAACACCTGAAAATGTTTCTCCAACATCAAATGCATCACCATTGATATTATAATTTCTATGATCATCAGGAGCAAAAGAAGAATCTTTTGAGAACTTACCTGTTAACAAACCACTTGCAAGAGGCACCCTGACTATAATTGCCACTTTTTTTTCTTTTGCTATTTCAAATAATTTTTCAGCAGGTTTTTGTCTAAAAATATTAAAAATAACTTGTATCGATTTTGTATTTGGACGTTTGATGCAAGCTAAAGCTTCATCAACTGTTTGAACACTAAATCCGTAATGTTGAATTTTTCCTTTACTCACTAAATGATCTAACATGTCAAATGTATGATCAGATGAATATACTTCGGTTGGAGGACAATGCATTTGTAATAGATCAATTGTTTCAACATTAAGATTTGATAAAGATTGGTCTATATAAGACTCCATTAATTCCTTATTATAGTATCCCTCGGCCACATGAGGATTGATTTGTCTTCCAGCTTTTGTTGCCACATAAATTCTTTCAGATACTGATTTAATGAATTCACCTACAAATTTTTCACTTCTACCCATGCCATAGACATCAGCAGTATCAAAAAAATTAACACCATTTTCAAATGATGATTTTAATACTTCTTTAGCTTTATCTTCACGAACTTCTCCCCAATCTGCTCCAATTTGCCAGCAACCTAATCCAATTTCGGATACGTTCCAATCTAATGATCCAAATTTTCTATATTTCATATTTATCCTACAACTATTTCATCAGTGACTAATGTACCATCCTCAACAATCAATCCCATAGCTCCTGAGTCAAGAAGATTATTTTTATCTTCATATTCTAAAACTAATTTATTTTCTAAATATGCAGAAAGAACATTATCTTTAATTTTAAGAGATAATTTATAATTTTTAAAATATTCTAAATTAAAATCCATTTCTTTTAAAACTTTTACTTCATTTACCACTTTTATTAATTGAAGTTTGTTTGAAGAATTAATTACCAGTCCATAGTATCTATTTAAACCTTGTACTCTTACAGCAAGGCCGCCGGTAGTTAGTCTTTGCACTGCTATATCTGCACTAACAGTATAGTTTTTCCAAGCTTCATTACCCGTAATGATAATCCCTCTCCCACTATCTTTTGTTATTCTAAATGTTCTTGCACCTACTTCCCATTTATCAACAGCATTTACCCAACTTGATTTCCACATAACAGCTTTTGATGTTTTCACACCCCGTTTATGTTCTCCAATATGTTTTGGTTTATAAAATGAACAATCTGGTTCTCCAGTAAATGTTAGATAGTTTATTAATAAGCTGCCAGAATTTGCTTCTTCAGATTCAATAGAAAATCCAACTTGAGTAATTGGATTTCCCTCAGTTGAAGGAATTTTCCATTTTAAGTTATGTGATTTACCTGGATACAAAATTATTTCCTCTGAATTAATTCTTTCATATTCATCATCTTTCCCAAACATATTTATGAAACATTTAACATTGATTGGTTTATCTGAACTTGTAACAAAATTAATTTCAGATTCAATTGTTTGACCAGAATATAATAATGGAGATGAAATAAAATTATAACTTTGAAAAAATCTCTCTCTAGCTTTCCCCGTTAATTCGTGTAACTCTTGAGGAAAAAATACATCTACCAATGCTTCAGAGAAGACACCGGGCGCTACTCTATCAAATTTAATCTCAAGGGCTCTTTTTCCAATTTTACTATCATATTTTATATTTTGTACATGAGTGGAAATGTTCTTATTTTCTTTATAGTTTGCTCTCCACCCTTGAACTGAACCAGGCATTTCAAAATGAAATCTAGATCCATTTTTAGGCTGAACAATTTCCTCATTGTTCATTCTTTTTGCAGTATTAATTACTTTATAAGCTTCAGTTAATGCGTCTGTCTGTGTTTCGCCACCATTTGCCGTAGGGCAATACATTCTATCTTGGATTGGAGAAAGATAATCTGGGCCATTATTTAATCCCTCAAGTCCATTTTTAATTCCCATCAGGCAACCAACATTTCCTGAGTTACAATCTGTATCTCGACCTGCAGTATTAACAATCATTAATGTTTTTTGAAGATCATCATCCCCAAATAATAATGATAGAATTATAATAGCATGGTTAGGTATCATGTGACACTCACCTAAATATTTATCATAATCATAGTTTTCAGCTAAAAATTCTCTTGCTTGCATCCAGTCACTATTACCTGATCGTATATTTTGTAATTCTCCAATTACTTTGTAAATCTCAGATGTATTTGGAATATATTTCTTACTTTCATTAATAATTTTATTAATATCTTTTTCGATAAAAGCTAAAGACTCCATAGCGGCTACCATTTGTGCTCCGTAAATTGCTTCGCCATCATGACTTACACTTGCAGCTTTTTTTGCAAGATCAGCAGCTTTTTCTGGATCTCCTGGTGATACTAAAGCCCATCCATCAATAAATATTTGAGCTCCTATTTGTTGTGCAACAACTTCTCCATTGGTTTCAATCGAACCACTCATTGGGGCGTGAATGCCTGCCTTAAGGTTTTGGAATGCAGTGTCCTCAGCTGAATGACCTCTACCTCCCCACCACAATACAGTTTTATTTTCTATAAGATTATTTAACCAACTTTGACCAATTTGTTTTGGCGTAATATTAGGATCATAATTATTTTCTCTTAAAGCTCTTAAAAAAGTAAAGGTACCAGTAATATCATCATCAGTTACTACTAATGGAACATTTAATTTCTCATTTACATAGTAATTAATCTCACCTAACTCTTCTAATATTCTTTCATGAGTCCATTGTTCAAAAGGACGTCCTAGATAAACACCAATTAACTTGCCAAGTACCCCTGCATATACTTTTTCTTCATACACTTTATCTAGTTTCATTATTTCTCCCCTTTTTTTATAAATTTATTCTATAGATATTGAATTACTTTGAATTGCTCCATTTTCAGTTAAAAATCCCATCATACCTTCCTCAAATGGATTAGATGAATCTTCTGCTTCAATTAGTAATTGATTATCAACATAACCTTGAAGTTTATTGCCATCTACTTTAAATTTTAAATCATATTCTTTAAAATATTCTAAATTAAAATCTATTTCATTAAGTGTTTTTAATTCATATTCCATTTTATTAATCTTAAGTTTATTTTCAGATGTTAACTCAAGAGAATAATATCTTTTTAAACCTTGAGACCTAACAATTAATCCAGCGGCAGATGCAAGAGGAATAGATATCTTTGAAGAAATTGTATAATCTTTCCATGTCTCACTCCCAGTCATTATGTGACCACGACCTATACCCCTTACTACTTTAAATGATTCATTATGTCGGTATTGCCATTTATCTACATCATTGACCCAAGCTCTTTTCCATAATTGACCGTAAACCTCCTCTTTATAAAATATGCCTCTTTTATATTCATCTATGTGGTCAGGTCTTCTAAAAGTCATTTTTGGAGTTCCAGAGATATTTAAATAATTAATTAAAATTTTTCCTGAAACATTATCATCAGAATTAATACTAATACCTATCTGTCCTATTGGATTTGCAAAAGTATCAGGAACAACCCATTCAATTGTATTATTTTCTTTACTCCTTAAATTAAAATCATCAGAGGATAATTTGATTAATTTATCTTCTTCTCCCCAATATTTAATAAATAAATTAATTCGCAAATCTTTTTCAGATTGAGATATAATTTCTGTTTTGATATTTTGTCCAGAATATACAATAGGACAAGCGACATAATCATAATGAAAATATCTTTGAACTTGATAGCCTTCTAATTTTGTAAACCATTCTGGAAAAAAACTATCTACAAAAATTTCACTTGCAAGACCAAATGATAGATCATTAAAACTGACTTGTAACGCTCTCGTTCCATTATCTGATTTATAATCAACATTAGATAAGCTTGTATTTAGATTGTTATCATTTGATTTATCAACCATCCATCCTTGTGTAGATGTTTCCATTTCAAAATTATATCTCGCATTATTTTTGATAACCTTGCTTTCAAGACCATTCATTTTTCTTGTTATATTAATAATGTTCTGACTTTCCAATAAAGCATCAGTCATTGTTTCAGAACCATATGCTGTTGGTAAATAAATGATATCATTTACAGGAGTTATATAGTCTGGACCCTGTTTAATTCCTTCTAATCCATTTTTTATTCCTAAGATACAACCAACATTACCTGAGTTACAATCTGTATCCCATCCTGCTGTATTGACGATCATTAAGGATTTTTGAAAATCATCATCTCCGAATAACAACGATAATATAATTAGTGCGTGATTAGGAACGATATGACAATTACCTGGAAATTTACTATACCCATACTTATCTTCAATCTTGGATCTAGCTTGTTCCCAATCTAAATTACCAGAGCTCCAATCTTGGATATCAGAAATCAATTTATAAATTGTTGAATCATTTGGAACAAATTTTTTACTGTCCTCTATTATTTTTTTTATATCTTTTTCTATGAATGCATAGGCTTCCATAGCAGCAACAACTTGAGCACCGTAAACAGATTCACCGTCATGACTAACACTCCCTGCTCTTTTTGCTAGATCAACAGCTTGTTCTGGATCACCTGGAGAAACCATTCCCCAGCCATCAATAAATATTTGCGCTCCGATTTGTTCCGCAATTACTTTACCATTTTTAGCAATGGAACCACTTTCAGGTGCGTGAATACCTTGTTTAAGATTCATGTATGCGCTTTCTTCAGTTAAAATTCCTTTTCCTGCCCACGCAAGTACAGTTTGATTTTCTAAACAATAATTTAACCAGGTTTGTCCAATTTGTTTAGGCGAAATATTTTTATCAAAATTAAAATGTTTAAGAGCATTTATAAACCTAAAAGTACCTGTTAGATCATCATCTGTGACATGTATTGGAAAATCAAGTTTATCATTTACATAATAATTAATTGGACCAAGTTCTTCCATGATCCTGTCATAATACCAACCTTCAAATGGTCTACCTAAATAAACACCAATAATTTTTCCTAAGACACCAGCATAAACTTTTTCTTCAAATACTTTATCTAAATTCATTTTCCTCCCTCCAAATGAATATTATCTCAATTTATAGAAATTTCATCACTAATAATAGTTCCATTTTCAACAATACAGCCTATCATACCTTTTTCAAATTGATTTGATTTATCTTCTACCTCAATTAACAATTCATTATTAATAAAGCCTTTTAAAAAATTATTATCAGCCTCAAAACGCATAAAGTATTCCTCAAATGGCTCAAAAGCAAAATCTACTTCTTTTAATATTTTTAGACCATATTCCATTTTATTAATCTGTAATTTATTTGTTGATTTAATTTCTAATGAATAATACCTCTGCAAACCCTGAGATCGAATTACCAATCCTCCAGATGATGCTAAACGAAACATTATTTTTGAAGTTACCGAATAATTTTTCCAATCAGAGGATCCTGTAAATACATGCCCTCTTGATGTATTTTTGATTAACCCAAATGAATTTTTTCCATAACTATACCATTTATCTACATCATTCACCCAAGCCAATTTCCATAACTGACCATAATATTTTTCATCATCTGGAATATAAACACCATTTGTTAAAGATTTAATATTATGACTTGTCGTATTTACTTTGTCGTTTTTAATATGCTCAGGTTTTTTAAAAGTCATCTTAGGTATTCCAGAAATATCAATATAATTTATTAATATTTTACCTGATACTTGTTCATCAGATGCAATACTATATCCAAGTTGAGTAATGGGATTTGATAATGTATCTGGAATAGTCCATTCTATTTTTTTTGTTTCATTTTCTGAGAAGTAAAATTCCTCCGAATCTAATTTAAATAACTTATCTCCTTCACCATAATACTTAATAAATAATTTAATTTTTATATTTTTTTTCGTCTTCGATATAATTTCTGTTTTAATTTTTTGACCTGAGTAAACTGTAGGACAACCAACAAAACTGTAAACCATAAGCATCATTTCTTGTTGCTCATTCAATCTTGTAAATTCTTCTGGGAAAAATGTATTCACATATAATTCACTATTAATTCCTTTTGTAAGATTGTTAAAATTTATCTCTAAAGCTCTTTTGCCTATAGCAGAGATATGTTCACAGTTTTTTAAAAAAGTATTTTGATTATTATTATTTGATTTATCAATCATCCATCCTTGCGTAGATGTTTCCATTTCAAAATTATATCGAGCATTGTTTTTAATTGATTGATGTTCAAGGCCATCTAATTTTCTTCTAATATTAATTATATTCTGGCTTTCAGTTAATGCATCAGTCATAGTTTCTGAACCACGAGCAGATGTAATATATAAAGTGTCATTAACAGGTGTAATAAAATCTGCACCTTTTTGAATGCCCTCTAGACCATTTTTAATACCCATATAACAGCCAACATTTCCTGAGTTACAATCTGTATCCCACCCTGCTGTATTAACAATCATTAACGTTTTTTGAAAATCATCATCTCCAAATAAAAGAGCTAGAATTATCAAAGCATGATTTGGCACAATATGACAAAATCCTTGGTATTTGTCATACCCATAGTGTTCTTCAATTTTGAATCTAGCTTGTTCCCAATCTAAATTACCAGAACTCCAATCTTGAATATCTGAAATTAATTTATAAATCACAGAATTCTTAGGAATGTAACTTTTACAATGCTCAATTATTTTTTTTGTATCACTTTCAATAAAAGCCATTGCTTCCATAGAAGCAACCATTTGAGCGCCATAAACAGACTCACCATCATGACTAACACTCCCTGCTCTTTTTGCTAAATCAGATGCAAAGTCTGGATCACCTGCCGCAATCATTCCCCAACCATCAATAAATATTTGTGCACCAATTTGCTCTGCAATAATTTTACCATTCCTTTTAATTGATCCACTCTCTGGGGCTTCAATACCTTCTTTTAAATTTAAATACGCACTCTCTTCTGTCAATAATCCCTTTCCAGCCCATGCTAAAACAGCCTGATTTTCTAAACAATAATTTAACCACGTATCACCAATTTGCTTTGAAGTTATATTTCGATTAAAATTAAAGTCTTTAAAAGCTTTAATAAAAGTAAAAGTACCATTGAGATCATCATCCGTAACATGAAGAGGTAAATTTAATTTGTCGTTTACGTAATAATAAATAGGCCCAAGTTCCTTCATTATTTTATCATAGGGCCAACCCTCAAATGGTCTTCCTAAATAAACTCCAATAATTTTTCCTAAGACACCAGCATAAACTTTTTTTTCAAAATTATTATCTAATTTCATACTCTTATACTTTTACTCTATGCTTATTGAATTGGATGATAATGTTCCATCTTGTGTAACAAAACCTATCATACCTGTTTCAAAAGAATTATCTTTGTCATGTGTTTCAATTAATAGCTTATCATCTACATAACCTAATAATTTATTTCCATTCACTTCAAATTTTAATTCATATTCCTTATAAAACTCAAAATTAAAATCAATTTCTTTTAATGTTTCTATTTCATAAAACATTTTATTAATCTGCAGTTTATTATTGGAAGTAAGTTCTAAAGAGTAATATCGCTTTACTCCTTGAGATCTAATTATTAATCCCCCAGCTGATGCTAATGGAAAGTTCACTTTTGAAGTAACGGTGTAATCTTTCCAAGAAGATGATCCTTGTAAAATATGGCCTCTACCAACTCCATTTATAATTTTAAATGATTCTAACCACCTATATTGCCACTTATCGATATCATTTACCCATGCTCTTTTCCATAATTGACCATAAAATTCTTGGTTAAAAAAATATCCATTTTTTGATGCATTTTCTATGTGTTCAGGTCTTTTAAATGTAACTTTTGGTGTACCCGTAATATCAAGAAAATTAATTAGTAATTTTCCTGAAGTGTTAACATCTGCTGATATGACAAATCCAATTTGTCCAATTGGATTTGCATGTGTTTCTGGAACTATCCATTCAATTGATTTTACTTCATTATTTGAAAGCTCATATTCTTCAGCATCTATTTGTTTTAATTTATCTTCTTCACCCCAATATTTTATAAATAAAGTAACTTTAATATTATTTTTACTTTTTGAAATAATTTCAGTTTTAATCTTTTGTCCACTATAGACAATTGGACATCCAACAAAGTCATAGTGAAAAAATTTCTGCCGCTGAGAGTCTTTTAGTTCAGTAAACCAATCTGGAAAAAATGTATCAACATAGGCAACACTTGAATGCCCTATTGATAAATTAGAAAAGTCAATTTCTAATGCTCTTTCACCAATCTTGGTTTCATAAGGAACATTAGTAATTGTAGTATTTAAATTATTATCATTAGTCTTATTAATTTTCCAAGCTTGAGTAGAGCCTGGCATTTCAAAATTATATCTTGCATTTTCTTTTACTATCTTGTTTTCCAAACCATTAATTCGTCTAGCAATATTAACAATATTTTGACTTTCTCTTAATGCGTCAGTCATCGTTTCAGCACCATTACTTGTTGGAAGAAAAATTGTATCATTAACTGGTGTAATATAGTCGGGTCCGTCTTTAATACTCTCTAATCCATTTTTAATTCCAAGAAAACACCCGACATTTCCCGAATTACAATCTGTGTCCCAACCTGAAGTATTTACAATCATTAAAGATTTTTGAAAGTTATCATCTCCAAATAGTAATGCTAAAATAATTAATGCATGATTTGGTACAATATGAACACCGCCAATAAATTTTTCATAACCATAAATATCATCTATTTTTTCTCTTGCTTGTTCCCAGTCTAAATTACCAGAACTCCAATCTTGAATATCAGATATAAGTTTAAAAATTGTTGAATCTTTTGGGATATATCTTTTGCAATGCTCAATAATTTTTTTTGTATCTTTTTCTATAAACGCCATTGCTTCCATTGCAGCAACAACTTGAGCGGCATAAACAGATTCACCATCATGACTTACACTTCCAGCTTTTTTTGCAAAATCAGCTGCTTGATCTGGATCACCTGGCGAAACTAATCCCCATCCATCAATAAAAATTTGAGCACCTATTTGCTCTGCAACAATTCGACCATTTGTTTTTATAGAACCACTATCTGGCGCGTGAATACCTTGTTTAAGATTTTGATAAGCGGTATCTTCTGATGATGTTCCTTTACCACCCCACCATAAAACAGCTTGGTTTTCCAAACAATAATTTAACCAAGTTTGTCCAATTTGTTTAGAAGAAATATTCTTATCAAAATTAAAATCTTTTAGAGCATTTATGAATCTAAAAGTTCCAGTCAAATCATCATCTGTGATTTGAACAGGCATATTTAATTTATCATTTACATAATAATTAATTGGGCCTAATTCTTTTATAATTCTATCATACCACCAACCCTCAAAAGGTCTGCCAAGATAGACGCCTATGATTTTACCTAAAACTCCTGAATAAACTTTCTCCTCATATTCTTTGTTAAGTTCCATCTTCCTCCCATTGAACTAACCTTTTGTAGCACCACTGGTTAAACCAGCAATGAATCGTCTTTGAAAAAACATAAATAAAATAGCAATTGGTGCCGCCATTAAAATAGACGCCGCACTCACCAATCCATAATCATTTGCAAATCTACTTTGAAATGTAAATAAAATTGACGAAATAGGTTTGTACTCATCAGTAATAATAAAAGTAATAGCAAATAAAAACTCATTCCAAACTGTTAATGACACAATAAGTGCTGTTGTTAAAAAAACTGGCCAAGATAAAGGTAGGGCAACTCTTGTAAACAATTGCATTACAGATGCCCCATCTAGTTTAGCGGCTTCAAAAAGTTCTGTAGGTAATTGCAACATGTAAGAGCGAATTAAGAAAGTTGCAAAAGGGGCATTTAAGGCGCTATAAATAATAACTAAACCAATCCTTGTATCTAGGAGGTATAAACTTTTCCACATTAAAAATAATGGTAAAATAAATAATTGAGCAGGAATACTTATTCCAACTAAAAGGTATAAGCCAACAACAATTGTTTGAATTCCTCTTGGATTTAAAACTGCCAAACTGAATGCAGCTAAACCTGAAACAGTCAAATTTAATATCAATGTTCCGATAACCAAAGTAAGTGAATTCATAAATATTTGAGTATAATTTCCATTCACCCAAGCATCATAATAATTCATTAATCTTATTTCATTTGGAAAACCTAATGGATTTGCTCCAAATTCAGAAGATGGTTTTATAGAATTAAAAGCTAAAACTAGTAATGGCAAAATAATTGTTAAAGCCATAAAAATCAAAATGGCGTGATTAATATAGCTTGATCTTTGTCTAAATCTTGCAGTTGCCATTTAAAATTTTATACCTCCCAACCCATCCGCCTCAAAATTGCAAAGAAACCAACTATAATACCGACATAGAAGAACATCATGACACCTATAGTAGACGCGTAACCAACATTCATTCGTTGAAAGGCTTGAGAATACAGATGATTTGCTACAACTTCAGAACTATATGCTGGCCCACCCATTGTTAAAATATATACATAGTCAAAAGTTGGGACAGACCAGATGATTATAATTATTAAAGATAAAACAAAAATTGGTCGTATCATTGGTAAAGTAATGTATCTAAATTTTTGAAATTTTGTTGCTCCTTCAATATCTGCTGCCTCATAAAGAGAGTCATCCACTTGATACATTCCAGTTAAATAAATAATAACTAAGAAGCCCCAAAAATGCCACATATCTACCCAGGCAACAGCGTATAAAGCAGTCTCCTTCATTGCAAAAGGTGACTTAGCAAGAAAATCAATACCTTGATTCTCAAACCAACCCCCTAAGCCATGTCTTGGATGGAATATGTATCTCCAAATCAAACAGTTAACGATACTGGCTAGAATGTATGGAAAAAAATACACTAGCCTATAAAAAAGTTGTCCTCTTTTTATTCCAGTTAAAAGATATGCTATAATAAGTGCTACGATTACTGGTATTGTTAAGAACATTACTGTCCAAATTATGTTGTGTTTAACTGCTTTCTTGAAAACACGGTCTCTAAATAATTCTTGAAAGTTTTCTAATCCAACGTAGTTTATTCTGCCGAAACCATTCCAGTCCGTTAAACATAACAATAAACTTAGTATCGATGGGAATGCTACCACAAAAAAATGTATAAATATAACTGGAAATAAAAAGTACCAGGAAATTGCATTTATACTTGTTAAAAATTTTGGCATAATTACTTTATTTTTAATAAGGGGAAAAAATTTCCCCTTATTTAAATTTATAAATTATCTTTTTCCAACTGGAACTAATGCATCGTCTGCACGAGCTTGATCCCAAAGTCTTTGAGATTCCTCCATGAATTCAAGTGGAGTAATATCTCCAGCCCAAACAACTTCCATATCTTTCCAAATATGTACACCTGGGTCATTCGGATAGAACGTCCATGTTGTATATCCATAGTTTCCAGAATCAGAAGCTTCTGCGAATTCAGTTAAGAATCTTTTTTGTCTTGGATCAATATTAGGATCAAAGTCAGCATCAGTGTATTTTAGTGGTAACAACCAAGCGCCATAACCTAAACTGCCAGTAACTTTAAGAGCTCTTTCTTTATCAGAAAGAATCCAATCAATTACTTTTGCAGCTCCATCAGCATTTTTAGATGCTGCATTAATGGACATAGTTCCACCTGTTGCAAGTTGGTAATTAGGAGCACTTCCTGCCTGTGAATTCAGAATCGGTAAAGGATTCCAATCCCAATCATCAGAAGTTTCTCCAAAATTTGTTGCCGTTACATTGAAACCCCAAGTTCCAATCATGAGCATCGCAGAACCTCTAGTAGCAAACTCGTTATTAAAATCATCCCAATCTAAAGAATAATATGTCTCTAAATCCCCAGACCAATAACCTTCATCTACCATGTGTTTTCTTAAAAGTTCAATTGCTTCTA
Organism: uncultured Alphaproteobacteria bacterium; assembly: GCA_902615745.1. Taxonomy (GTDB): domain Bacteria; phylum Pseudomonadota; class Alphaproteobacteria; order HIMB59; genus CACPNW01. The sequence goes on from CACMQB010000006.1 coordinate 22,578, forward strand.
CAAACTCTGGATCAGTCCACTTTTTTTCACCAATTAATGCTTTATAGACATTATCTGGTCCAGCATAAGTGTTGAAATAGTTACCTACTAAATGTTCGTGAGTTGGCTGCCATCCAGCAGAACCATACGCATAAACATTCATTCCCTTAGCTTTTATTTTAGCAGCTAAAGATTCAACTTCTTCTAAATTATTTGGCGTACTCCATCCATTTTCTTCAAACAAAGTTTTATTATAAAAATAAATCATTGTTTCATAGTTTTTTGGAATTGAATATAATTCACCATCAAATACTCCTGAGTTGTAAGCCCAACCTAGAAGTTTGTCTTGCCAACCATATTGATCAGCATACTCTTGCATAGATTTAACAAGACCTGCATCTTGGTAAATTTTTATATAAGAAGCACCAGGTGTATCAAACATGTCCGGTCCACTTCCAGATAAAAGAGCTGGTCTGATAGTATCATTAATGTCTTCTTTAAATACACATTCTAATTCTACTTCATCTTGTTCAGCATTAAAAGCATCACACATCATTTCTTGAACTGTAGGGTCAGTATCTGCACTACTTTCCATCCACCAAACTACTTTAGTGGCAGCAAATGTTGATGTTGCGAAAAAAGCTGTAAGAATAAAAGTTAAAAAAATATTTAAAATTTTATTCATCATTTCCTCCATTTATAAGAAATTTATACTATAAATAGAAAGACTGTAAATCTATTTATGTAATATTTTGATCCAAAAAAACGAGGAAAATTAGGAATTGCGACAAAAAATTAATCTAAAGCATAAAAATCATTTGATCCCTAATTAAACTTAAAAAATAGTTAAAAGAAAAATAAAAAATAACTATTAAAAAAATTGCTATTAAAGACCAGATTATAAATTTTATCATTTTATAGTTTTTATAAATTAAATAATGTTTAAGAGTAGTATTAATATATTATAAATTATTATTATATTCTAATCATAATTATGAAAAACAAATTATTTGATATTTGGAAAAAAAATAAAGCATCTATAAATGCGTGGCTTTCTATACCTAATTCTTTTACAGCAGAAGCCTTTGGTAAAATGGGTTGGGATTCAGTAACTATCGATATGCAGCATGGCCAAAATGATTATTCTACTGCTATTTCAATGGTTCAAGGATTAACAAATAGTGATACTGTTCCTATGACAAGAGTACCATGGAACGAGCCAGGTATTATTATGAAAATGTTAGATTTAGGTATTCAAGGAATTATTGCGCCAATGATAAATACAAAAGAAGACTGTGAAAAGTTTGTTTCATATTGTTATTATCCTCCAATAGGTCAAAGAAGTTTTGGTCCAATGAGGGCTCAGGTAGTTTATGGTTCAGATTACTATCAACATGCAAATGATAATATTGTAAGTTTGGCAATGATAGAAACAAAACAAGCAGTAGAAAATTTAGATGCCATTCTTTCAGTTCCAAACTTAACTGGTATCTATATTGGACCTGCGGATATGAGTTCTTCTTATGGTTTACCACCTAAATTTGATGTTCGTGAAGATCCCGTATTTTCAAATATAAAAATGATTGCAAAAAAAGCTAAAGAAAAAGGAAAGATTGCGGGTATTCATAATGGATCAGTTAAGTATATGAAAGAAATGATGGAGTACGGTTTTCAATTTACCACCTTACTTTCTGATTTTAGAATGATGACATCACATGCTGAAAGTTTATTAAAAGAATTGAAAGATGTAGATACTAAATCTGATAATACTAGCGCTTATTAATTGTCGCTTAATTACTAACTAGATCCTCTTCCATTTTAATTAATTCAAACCATCTATTCTCTTTTGTATTGAGATCATTATTAAGAACTTCCATTTTGGAAGTTATTTCTTGATAACGTTCAAAATTTTCCAAATATAGGTTTGTATCCTTCAATTCATTTTTAATATCTTCTAATTCTTGTTGAATATTTTTTATTTGGGTTGGAAGTTGTTCTAATTCATATTGAAACTTATATGATAGTTTAGCTTTAGAACTTTTTACTTTGATGTTTTCTGAATATGATTTTTTAGTTTCTTTATTTTTAGTAACTTGTTGATTTTCAGATTTCAAAAAATCACTATATCCACCAAAGAACAATGATACATTTCCATCCTCTTTAAAATGTAGAATTTTATTTACAGTTTGATCTAAAAAATCTCGATCATGCGATACTATTAATAACGTTCCATTATAATTGGATAACATTTCAGTTAATAAATCTAATGTTTCTAAATCTAGGTCATTTGTTGGCTCATCTAAAATAAGTCCAGTCTTCGGATTAGCTAATACTTTTGCCAAAAGTAATCTATTTTGCTCTCCTCCTGATAATGTTTGTATAGTATGATTGACATTTTTAGGATCAAACTGAAAATCTTTCACATAACTACAAACATGCCTATCTCTTCCTTGAACTTTTAAATAATCGCCTCCAGAGGGTACTAAGATATCTTTAATAGATTTTCTACCATTAAGATCATTACGCATTTGATCAAAATAAGAAAATTCTAAATTTTTTTTCAGCTTGATTTTACCTTTAGAAATTTTTATTTCATTAAGGATGGTACGAAGAAAAGTTGATTTACCACTTCCATTATTCCCTAACAGACCAATACGATCATTTTTTGAAATTTTAATGGATAAATTTTTAAAAACAAATTCACTTTGATTTGGATATTTCACAAAAACTTCTTGAAGTTCAGCAATAAATTTAGATTGATCGGTAGATTTTTTAGAAACTTGAGGTCTTAAAGATTTAATTGCACTTCTGTAAGATGCTTCATCCTTTTCTAATTGCGCTTTTAATTCTTTTGCTCTTTTTAATCTTTTTTCATTTCGCTTAACTCGGGCTTTTACACCTTTATTTGCCCACTCGAGTTCAATATTAACAAATTGCTTTCTATTTCTTAATTCTCTATATTCTTGATCGAGTAACTCCTCTGACCATTTGTCAAAATCTTTAAAGCCTCTAGGACTTACGCGTAATTTTCCTCTATCTATCCAAAAAACTTTATTAGTAAAATTACTGAGAAAAGTTCTATCATGACTGACACATATAATTGTCTTATTTAAATTGCGTAAATAACTTTCTAGCCATTCGATGCATTGCAAATCTAAATGGTTGGTTGGCTCATCTAATAACAAAACATCGGAGTCTTTTAATAAAGATCGAATTAAATAAACTTTTCTTTTTTGACCTCCTGAAAGATCTTCAACATTAGCAAATTTGTCTAAATTGAGTTTATTACAAAATATATCAACAAAATGTTTATTTTGCTCATTAAGTAAGTCTGAAAAATTCTCTTCAATGGTTTTATTATCTAGTTTTTCAAATTTTTGATTAAAATATCCAACTTTAAGACCAGGGTAATTCCATAATTCTCCTGCATCTAAATCTTGATCACCATAAATAGTCTTCATTAAGGTAGTTTTGCCAACACCATTTTTGCCAACAAGCGCAATCATATCACCCTTGTGTAAATTTAAGTTTAGATCTTGGAAAATAACTTTTTTTCCAAATTTGATTTCTACATCTCTTAGAGAAAATAATAAATCACTAGCCACTAATTTAAGTCTTATATAATTTTGTAATAGACAACAATAAAATCAAGGATCATAAATATCAGAAATAGTATTGCCACTCTAGTTAATGACCATTGACCTTTTGGAAAAATAAAATTTAGAAACTTCATATTAATTTACTTACTTTTTAACCTAATCCATTTAATACAATCTTCAAGTCTATCATCTCCCCAAAATACTTCCTTACCTTGATATATAAACGAAGGACTTCCAAAAACTCCTTTTTTGTAGGCATATTCAGTATTGCTTAGATATTTATCCTTTATTTCCTGCTCATTAGCTTTCTTTATAGTTTCTTCTGGATCTAAGTTAAGCTCTTTAAATATTTCGTTTAAGTTTGGCTGCGTAGCTGGTTCTTTTCCTTGCTGAAACCATCTTTGATATGTTTTGTAAACATAATCAACTCCCCAACCTTCATTCATTCCAAGAATTGCAATTTGATTTGCTAAATCAAATTCTTTTAATGGATATGGTGCTGGCACCTTAGCTTCAAAGCCATAAAATTTTGCTCGTCTTTCAATATCTCTCCACATGTAATCTGATTTTATTTTTTTGGCTGGTGGCGTGAATGGAATGTTATCCATATCCATCATAATTTTTCTTACACTAAAGGGATGCCAATTAAATTTGATGTTTTCTTTTTCTGCAACCTCATTCAACCTATTGACTGTTAAATACGTATAAGTACTTCCTATTGAAAACCAAAAATTTACCTCTTCCATAAAATTACTTTATAAATTTTATATTTTTATTCAACAATTATTTTATCCGGTGTTGTATCGATATCAATACTTGGATCCCACGTAATACCACTTTTACCTGATCCAAATTTTGCACCTTTGTTTGTGAATGGAAGTTTGTATAATTCAGATTCAAAATATTTTTGCATTTTGGGAAGTTGTTTAAAGTTATTAAAAAAATCTGAAATCAGAGGATATTTAAGCAACGCAAAAACATTATTTTTATCTGCATGTTCAACAAAATTATAATAAAGTAAAAACTCACAATAAAGATCTAAAGTATCAAAAAGGTTAAAGTCTGGAGAAGAAATTTTATTACCTACTAAATATAATTTTGTTTTGCTTTTCTCTTTTGAAGAAAGCCAATGTTCAAATTTTTGAAGTTTACCAGAATTAGAATTTTCAAATGCAGTATTGTAAACTTCTTTAGCTGCTAATAATTCTTCATCTTTAGAATTAAAATGAGTGTAAGCAAATCTTGTTACAATTGATCTTAAATCTACAGTTTCTTGGAGTAACTGCTCACATTCCAGTTCTTCCTCTTGCGTCTCACCAAACATACCAAATTCTTTGCCCAAAAAAGTAAGACAGGTATTGGAATGAGATATTATGAATTCTTTATCATCCTTAAAATATTTTAAGTATGGCAAATTAATTAAACTATTTTTTTTCTTTAAATCAATTTTATCATTATCATGCCATGAACTTCCCTCATATATAATCTGATTATTTTCTTCTTTAGGAAGTACTTTATAAATTTTTGCTATTAGAGGAACACCTGCATAAATAATCATTTGTCTTGATGCAGAGCCAAGTCCTTTTGTACTCCAATATCCTAGTGTAATTTTATTCACATCCATATAAATTATAATTTAAATTAAATATTATTTTATAATCATTCTAAATTTAATTTATAACTAAATCATAATAATTCTTTATTTTTTAGAGCTTTCTTGGAATAAAATACATCAAAAATATTATTAAAAAAAAATATTTTTAATCTCTATGTAATAAACCCATAATAACCATCATATTGCAACTAACAAAGGAGGTAAATATGTTTGCAACATGGAAAATAAGAACTGACTACGCAAATGCTGTAGATATTTTTGATAAAGTTTCGCCCTGGTTTAAAGAAAGTGGAGCTCGAATGACTAATGTTACGCATAATATTGGTGGTGATGATAATACTTTTACTATCGTAGCAGGATTTGAGAGTTATGAAGCATTTGGAAAAAATGATGATGCTTGGGCTTCATCTCCAGAATGGTGGCAAAAAATGCAGCCTAATTTTGTAAACAATCAATTAGTTGAAGCTGTTTATTTGACTGAATTGATTGGAAATATTAAAGGTGCTACTGAGCAAATGCCTGTTTGGGCACATTTTGTTTTTAGTCATCCAGATGTGGATGCTATAAAAAAAAGTTTTGAAATTGATGAAAAACACTACATGTCAAATGGTGCATCAGGAATTGCAATTCATAGAATGTTTGGTGATAGAAATAATCAATATTTATTTGCTGCAAGATTTAACAGTATGCAAGAATTAGGTAAGTGCATGGATGCTAGCCAAAATTCTCCAGATTATTGGGCAAGCCATAAAGATTATTATGCAAACTTAAATATTCATCTCAATTATAATTCTAGAGTAATTAGAAGAGATATTTATTAAAAAGGAGGAAATATGATGATTGTAGCATGGAAATATAGAACAAACTTTGAAAATGCTTATGATTCTTTTGGAAAGATTTCTAAATTTCATAAAGATGCAGGAGCAGATTGGATTAATATGTTCATTACAACAGGTGCAGATAATGGATCTTTTATAACTGCAGTAGGCTTTGAAAATATGAAAGCATATGGAAAAATGGATGATATGTGGAATGCCCCAGATAGTGAAATGGATAAAATTATGGCAAATAATTTAAGTGATACCCATTTAATTGAAACATATAATCTAAATTTGATGGTTGGTAATATAGAAGCTGATCAATCACCTGAAGTTTTTTCAAATTTTATTTTTGAATGCGATGATGTTCAAGCTGTAAGAGATAGTCACGAAATTGATTGGAAATATTACAAAGAAGGTGGTTGTACAGGAATAGACATACATCGAATGAGTGGAGGTGATTATGCATCTAATAATACATTCATGTTTTGCGCCAGGTTTAAATCAATGGAAGACTTAGGAGCTAATCAGGATAAAATGGGAGAAAGTTCTTATGGCAAAGATCTTGCAGGCTATCATTCAAAAATTAAAATTATAAAAAATTTTAATGGTAGAAGTTTAAAATTTGAGAGGTTTAAATAATCAAAACTTTTTATTGCTTTACAACAAAAGAGCATGGTGTAAGCTATGAAACATATATAATAGCTAGGCAAAAACAGAAGCTATTTCTAAAATAAAATTAGCGGACTTCAGTCCGCTAATTACATTTCTTTTCATTAAAAAATTTTGTGATATTACATAGATTGAGCTGATATAGTATAATGGTTATTACAGGCCGTTGGTAACGGTCAGACCCAAGTTCGATTCTCGGTATCAGCACCATTCTTGATGAAATATATTTTTACAGTACTAATTTTATTTATTAATTTTGAAACAATGACTAAACAAATATCAGAACTCAATTGGAAAAAAAGATTGCTTGTTATATCTTATCAAAATGAAGATGATCTATTATTTATTCAAACTACAAAGTTTATTTCCAATAATACATGTCAGATCGATGATAGAAATTTGGAAATAATTTTTTTTGAAAATTTTAAAAACAAACAATACACAACACCGGATTTCATTGAAGATAAATATGGTATCTGGCTAATTGGTTATGATGGCAATATAAAAGATTATACGGAAGATGATAAAATATTTTTAGGGTTATTTGCTCTTATAGATATCATGCCTATGAGAAAAAATGAAATGATTGATGATAAATGTTAGATATCTAATATTACATTTTTTTTAAATTATTTATTATCAATAGTAAATTTAGAAGAGTGATTATCGAAAATAAAAATGCATTTATACTAATTGTTTGTAAGTTAGTTTCCCCTGGGCTGTTTGTTATGACATATCTCCAGAAATTAATTGATACTAAAAACTGTAATACGAAAATACAATAAATAAGAGGTGATTGTTTATCAATTCCTCTAAAAATAATAGTTATTAGTGCTACTACAAAAGATAAAAAAATTATACCAATTATCTCAGATAATCCTGCAACTGCATGATTAAAGAAACCTAAATTATTTAAAGCAAATTCATCAGTGAATACAAGAAGTTGGATTGAATAGTATGAAAAAAAAATAATATTAATGACAATAATGAAAAGATCTATTTTTTTGATCATAACTGTGTATCATAGATCATAATAAAAAAATCAATATGGAAATTACGTTATACTATTTTAAAATACCTTTTTGGAGAGCAGAAGTAACAAGATTAGCTCTATTTATAGGCGATATTCCCTTCAAAGATTATCGAGTAGAAGGAAAAGAAATAGATAACTTAAAAGGAATGGGATTATTGCCGAATAAACAAATAGCTCCTTTTAAACAATTGCCAGTATTAGATGTTGATGGAAAAATAATTGCCCAAACAGGAGCAATTGCAAGATTTTGTGGAAAGTTATCAGGTTTATATCCAAAAAATAATGATTTTGAAGCAGCACAAATTGATCAAATAATTGATGCGGCACAAGACATTAACTATCTGGTAACTCTGTCTGGCAGAGATAAAGAAAAGGAACGATTAGAATTAGCTAGAAAAATATTAGCAACAAAACATTTACCAAAATGGTTTCAATTTCTTGAAAATTTACTTTCAGAAAATAAAGATTCTAATTTTTTTGTTGGTAACAAAATTTCTATTGCTGATTTAGCAATTTGGAGATTACTTGGATGGTTAAGTTCGGGCCTTTTAGATGGTGTTCCAGCTAACATATTAGAACCCTATGAGAAATTAAATAAATTGAGAGAAGAAGTGTATAAGCATCCAAAAGTTAATGAATGGATGCTTAAAACATATGGAAAAATAATTTAAACTAATTCTTAAGTTTTTTTATAAGTTCCAGAGGCTTCCACTGCTTTTTTTACAGTACTAACCATATCAAATTTTGTATCTAAAATGATTAATTCATTTAACATTCCTGATTGTAAAGCTGTAACCTTCATGGCAAGCATTGATTCATAATCACCTTCTGCTGTAGCAATCATGTCAAAGTCACCTCTTACAAATTCTAAACTATGTAATTTACCTCCAGCTTTTTCAGCAGCACTTCCAACAATCGCTGCTCTATCTTGATCTGGATTACTCATATAACCTTTAACGTATTCTGGACTTAATTTTCCGATTAAATAAAATTTATTCATATTACTCCTTTAAATTTGATGTTATTGATTAGTAAAAATAATAAGTGAAGTTAAAATAAAAAAATTAATAAATTATGACAGCTTTAAGCGTAAATGTGAATAAATTTGCTTTAGTGAGAAATGCAAGAGGTGCTGACTTACCAAACTTGATTGATATTAGTAATAAATGTTTAAACTTTGGTGCTAATGGAATTACAGTGCACCCTCGCCCTGATGAAAGACATGCAAAATTTTCTGACCTAGAGCCATTAAAAAATTTATTGGCAAAATTTGAAAATAAAGAGTTCAATATTGAAGGATATCCATCAGATTTTTTTGTTAAAAAAGTAATTGAGGTTAAACCAGATCAAGTCACGTTAGTGCCAGATCCACCCGGTGCATTAACCTCTTCATTTGGTTGGGATTGTCATGAAAATAAAGAATTTCTTCGAGATATCGTTAGTGAATTTAAAAAAAATAAAATTCGTGTTTCAATTTTTATAAATCCATCGATTAAAACATTGGAAAATTTAGAAGTTATACAAACTGATAGAGTGGAACTTTATACATATGATTATGCTCATAATTTTATAGAGAATAAAGATACTGCCATAAAGTCCTATATAGATGTATCAACATATTTAAAAAAAGAATTTCCTGAGATTAAATTAAATGCGGGTCATGATTTGAATTTGGAAAATTTAAAATTTTTCTTAGAAAATATTAATGATATCAAAGAGGTTTCTATAGGTCATGCTCTGATCTGTGATACTTTTGAATTTGGTTTAGAAAAAACAATTAAAAAATATTTATCTCTAACAAAAAATTAAATGACTTTTATCTTTTGGCTTCAATTTGCCTTTGTATGTATTGCTGGAGCCATGTCTCCTGGACCTAGTTTAGCATTAATTATCAGAAACAGTATTACAGTTAATAGATTTGCTGGCATTCTGACCTCTATTGGTCACGGGATTGGTATGGGTGTGTACGCAATTTTTGCAGTAACTGGACTGATAATTATTTTAACAACAAATGAAATACTATTTCAATTTATACAAATTATTGGAATTTTATTTTTACTATTTATAGGCTTCCAATTTCTTTTTAAAAAAAATCAAGAAATTGAAAATATAAATAATCAAAAACATTTTAATTCATTCTTACAGGGTTTTTCTATAGCAATTTTAAATCCTAAAATTCTTATCTGGTTTTCAGCAGTATTTTCACAATTTGTAAAAATAGATGCATCCTTTTTTTCACACTCAATTCTTGTCATTACTGCATCTGTAATAGATGGCATTTGGTATATTATAGTTACAGTTATAGTAACAAGTTATGGAATGGGCAATTTTTTTCAGAGAAGAAAAAATTTTATTCAAAAAACATCGGGAATAATTTTAGTGTTAATTGGTATACTTCTAATTATAGATTTCTTCCAAAACTCTTAAGATATTTTTACCCATAATTTTTTCAATTTCAGTATTTTTATATCCTCTTTTTTCTAAACTTTCTGTAATTATCATGTGATCTAGACAATCATTCCATTTATTTGGCAAACAATCAAGACCATCATAATCACTGCCTATTCCAACATAATCTATACCTATTTGATTAATTACATACTCAATATGATCAACAAATATTTCAATACTCGGACATATATTTGCTAATTTTTTTTGAAGAAAATGTTGTTTTGCGATCCATTGAGATGTTTTGTTTGAATATTTTCTTTCAATAGAATTTAATTCATCAATATTTTTTTTTCTTTCTTTGGTTTCTCTTTCTTTAAAAGATTTATCAATGAAGAAAGGGTATGGATTAAGACCAATCAAACCTTTTACTTTTTTAATAGCTTCAATTTGATCATCTTTTAAATTACGAAAATGAGGACACAAATTATACACGCTAGAATGTGAGGCTATAAAAGGTTTGGTACTTATTGATGCAATATCCCAAAAACTTTTCTCTCCAATGTGAGAAACATCAACTAACACATTATTATCTTGGCAAATAGAAATAACTTCTTTCCCAAATTCATTTAAGCCATGGCTTTTCAGCTTTGAAGAATTGTATGTCTCATCATAATTTGATGAAACCCATTCCAAAGAATGATTCCAAGTTGGGCCAAAATAGAAAAGACCCCTTTCAATAAAATGATATAAATTATTAATATCATTTTCTAAACCCTCTCCACCTTCCATTGAAATTGGAAGTATTAACTTATTTTTTTCTATTGCTTCATTAATGTCCGAGAGTTTTTTTGGAATGACAATTTCTTCATGTGATGAAATTCTTTCAATCTCATCATACATTCTATCGGCTCTTTTAAAAAAATTTGGTTCTTTAGCATTGCTAGAGACCCAAATAATTAAAATCTCTAAATCAATTTCAGATTTTAGTAACCTTGGTATGTCCGTATGCCCATGCGATGTAAGTTTAGTAACATCTTCACCTTCAATAACTCTTTGCACAAGATCATTATGCAAGTCAGCAACAAACATCTAATTATTTTATAATCTCCATTTTAATTATTTTATCTGGATCCGCAGGTGGCTCGCCTCTTGTGATATTATCAACATATTCCATACCTTCAATAACTTGAGCCCAAACTGTATATTGACCATCTAAAAAAGAGCAATCATTAAAACAAATGAAAAATTGACTATTGGCACTGTTTGGATTTTGAGCTCTTGCCATTGATACTGCCCCTCTTCCATGATTCTCAGAAGAAAATTCTGCCTCAATATCCGGAAGTTTTGATCCACCTGTGCCTGCTCTTGATAAGTTGAAATTATCATTACTTGAATTTCCAAATTCTACATCACCAGTTTGAGCCATAAAACCATCTATAACTCTATGAAAAACAACTCCATCATATTGTCCTTCTTCTATAAGTTGTTTGATTTGTTTTACATGTTTTGGTGCTACGTTTGGTTTTGTCTCTATTACAACAACACCATCCTTAAGTGTCATATGAATAGTATCTTTCTTTTCATCAGCCATTGAAATCCCCCCTTTTAAGAATATTGAGAATATGAAGATGAAAATAAATAGTTTTTTAAGTTTATTCATATTTGTTTTCTTTACCTTCACCCAAATTGTTTTATATATATGTAATGCACATCTTTGAAGAAAATATCAAGAAATTAGATTTAAAAATTCCAGATATGCCAACACCAATTGCAAATTACGTACCCTTTAAGGTTGCAGATAATACCGTTTATGTATCTGGTCAAGGGCCCGTTATCGATGGTAAAATTCTTTATAGTGGAAAAGTTGGTGTAGATATTTCTGAAGAAGAAGGAATAAAAGCTGCTGAAACTTGTTGCATTAATATTATTGCAGCTCTTAAAACATCGATAGATGGTGATTGGGACAGACTAGATTCTTTTTTAAAACTTGGAGGTTTTGTAAATTGCAATGATAACTTTACCGATCAACCAAAAATCATAAATGGAGCATCAGATTTATTAGTGAACATTTTTGGTGACAAAGGAAGACACTCAAGATTTGCAGTTGGTTCAAATGCGCTTCCTCTAAATATTTCTGTTGAAATAGACGCCATCATTAAAATCAAATAATAAATTTAATATGAGTAAATATTTTTTTTGCTCTTCTCTTAATGATATTAAAAAATCAGACTGGAATGAATGTGTTGGAAATGATCATCCATTCTTGCAATATGAATTTCTTCACGCATTAGAAGAAAGTAAAAGCGCAAATACCAAGACAGGTTGGCAACCATATCATTATATTGAACAAGAAAATGATAAAATTATCTCATTATGTCCTCTTTATATAAAGAACCATTCTTTTGGAGAATATATCTTTGATCATTCTTGGGCTGATGCTTATCATCGATATGGAATAAATTATTATCCAAAACTTCAATCTGCAATTCCCTTTACACCCGTTACTGGTGATAGAATTATTTTAAATAAGTCAGTTAAAGATAAAAAGAAAAAACAAGTTCAAGTAATTAAGAATATTATAGAAGAAGCTAAAAAAATAAATGTTTCTTCCCTGCATTTTAATTTTGTTAATGATGCTTCTAATTGGAATGATGTTGAGAATATAATGATTAGATCAGGGATACAGTTTCATTGGCATAATAATGAATATAAAAAATTTGATGATTTTTTAAATGATTTATCTTCCAGAAAAAGAAAAATTATTAGACGAGAAAGACAATGTATTGAAAATAATAATTTAACTGTAAAATTACTTAATGGAGATGATATTAAAGAAGAGCATATAAATTTTTTTTACGATTGTTATTTAGATACTACAGGAAGAAAATGGGGCTCTACTTATTTAACTAAAGAATTTTTCTTTGAAATATTTCATAATTTTAGAAACAAAATATTACTTATAATGGCTTATCAAGAAGATAAAATGGTTGCCTCTGCAATCAATTTTCTAAGTAAAACTCATTTGTATGGACGATTATGGGGCTCAAAATATGAAGTGCCATTTTTACATTTTGAACTTTGTTATTATCAAGCAATTGAATATGCAATTCAAAATAAGATTCAAATTGTAGAAGCAGGCGCTCAAGGTGAACATAAATTGCAAAGAGGTTATGCTCCTACAAAAACTTGGAGTGCTCATTGGATAAAAGATCAAGAGTTTAGCAAAGCTATTCAAAATTTTCTTGATAATGAAAGTCAGCTTATTGATAATCAAAAAGAAAAATTAGAAGATTATCTTCCTTTCAAAAATTAGGCTAATTCTTTTTTTACTTCTTGTTTATTAGAAAATTCAAAGTTAATTTTTTTATCTTTACATGTAATTTCAACATGACCACCTTTAGCAAGTTTACCAAATATAAGTTCTTCAGCCATCGGTTTTTTAACTTTTTCTTGTATTACTCTACCTAATTCTCTAGCACCATAAACTTCATCATAACCTTCTTCAGCTAAAAACTCTTTTGCCTCTTTATTAATCGATAATGAAACACCTTTATCTTCGAGTTGTGCTTCAATTTCTATAATAAATTTATCTACTATCGAAAGAACGATATTTTTAGATAAATGGTTAAAATGAATAATTGAGTCGATACGATTTCTAAATTCTGGTGAAAAAATTCTATTTATTGCATCACTACTATCATCGTTAGATCTTTTTGCATTAAAACCAATTTTGTTTTTAGATACATCAATTGCACCAGCGTTAGTTGTCATAATTAATATAACGTTTCTGAAATCTATGGTCTTACCATTGTGATCGGTTAGTTTTCCATAATCCATAACTTGTAAAAGAATATTGAATAAATCATAGTGGGCTTTTTCAATCTCATCCAATAACAATACACAATGAGGATTTTGATCAACTCCATCAGTTAATAACCCGCCTTGGTCAAAACCTACATAGCCAGGAGGAGCTCCAATAAGTCTGCTCACAGTATGACGTTCCATATATTCTGACATATCAAATCTAAGTAGTTTAATACCAAGTGTATTACTTAACTGTTTAGCTACCTCAGTCTTCCCTACCCCTGTAGGCCCAGAAAATAGATATGAACCAATTGGCTTTCCATCTTCTCTTAGTCCTGCTCTTGCTAACTTAATGGAAGATGATAATTCTTCGATTGCTTTGTCTTGACCAAAGACAAAATTTTTCAAATCTCTCTCTAAATTTTTTAAACTGTTCTTATCGCTTTGATTAACAGATTTTGTTGGAATTCTTGCCATTAAAGCAACTACTGCTTCAATATCTTTAGAAAGAATAATTTTTTTTCTCTTTTCTTCTGGTAATAAATATTGAGATGCTCCTGCTTCATCGATAACATCAATAGCTTTATCAGGAAGCTTTCTATCACCTATATATTTATTTGATAACTCAACCGCGCTAATAATTGCTTCTGGTGAATATTTAATATTATGATGTTCTTCATAGTAAGTTTTTAAACCTTCAAGAATTTTGATTGTCTCATCTTTTGATGGTTCTTTAACGTCAATTTTTTGGAATCTTCTTACCAAAGCTCTATCTTTTTCAAAATAGTTTTTAAACTCCTTATAAGTAGTTGATCCAATGCATTTAAGAGTACCATTGCCCAGAGAAGGTTTTAATAAGTTACTGGCATCCATTGAGCCTCCACTGGTTGCGCCTGCACCAATAACAGTATGGATTTCATCTATAAATAAAACAGCTTTGTCTTTTTTTTGTAACTCTTTAAGAACTGCTTTCAATCTCTCTTCAAAATCACCTCTGTATCTTGTACCTGCAAGTAGAGCGCCCATATCAAGTGAATATATAATTGCGTCCTCCATAATTTTAGGTACTTTTTTTTCTGTAATTCTTTTTGCCAATCCTTCAGCAATTGCTGTTTTCCCAACACCAGGGTCGCCAACAAATAAAGGATTATTTTTTTGTCTTCTACATAAAATTTGAATTGTTCTATCTAGTTCTTTGCTTCTTCCAATTAGCTTGTCAATTTTACCATCTTTTGATTTTTCATTTAAGTTAATACAAAACTGACCTAAAGCACTTTTCGGTTTTTGTTGTTCATTATTGTCATTTGTTTGACTATCTACAAATTCTTCATTTTCAAAACTTTCATTACTTTTAGAAATACCATGTGAAATATATTGCACAGCATCTAATCTGCTCATATTTTGTTGATGAAGAAAATATACTGCATGGCTTTCTTTCTCAGAAAATAAAGCTACAATCATGTTAGCTCCTGTAACACTCTCTCTCCCACTTGATTGCACGTGAATAGCAGCTCTTTGTAAAACTCTTTGAAAACCATTTGTTAATTTTGGCTCTCCAGTAAAGTTCTCTTTAAGATTTTCTAAATCATTAATAATAAATTTCTCAACACTTTCTTTTAAATTTGAAATATCTACAGCGCACGCTTTAAGAACACTAATTGCATCTTGGTCTTCCAAAAGAGAATATAATAAATGCTCTAGAGTTACATACTCATGCTTATAAGTAGTCGCTAGTTGATATGCTTCTCTTAATGTTTTTTCTAAATTTTGTGACAGCATTAACTTTTTTCCATTGTGCATTGTAAAGGATGTTCATTTTTTTTTGCCATATCCATTACTGATTTACATTTAGACTCAGCCACTTCATAAGTAAAAGTTCCACAAACACCAATACCATTTTTGTGAACATGTAGCATGATTTGTGTAGCCTCCTCTTGTTTTTTATTAAATATTTTTTCTAATACCATAACAACAAACTCCATGGGGGTATAGTCATCATTTAAAAGTAGAACATTATACATAGATGGTTTTTTAGTCTTAGGCTTTGTATCTAATAAAAGGCCTCTTTGAAAATCGTCCTTATTATTGTTATTATTTTGATCTTCATTTGCCATATTTCTTAAATAATATGTTTTAGAATATTTTAAAGTATTTTTCTGTTTGAAAGCATCGAAAATCTTATGTTAATCAAGAAAAAATGAAAAAAAATTTATTATTAATCATAATTTTAAATAGCTTTTTAATATTAGGTTTTTCATCAAATCTTTTTGCTAAAAAAGCAGCAATCGTTATTGATTTTGACACAGAAGAAGTACTATTCGAAGTTAACGCCGATACAAGAAATTATCCAGCATCCTTAACAAAAATAATGACTCTATACATAGTGTTTGATTATATCAATAAAGGAAAGCTTAGTTATGATAGTCAATTAAGTGTATCAAATATTGCCGCTTCAAGATCACCAAGCAAACTTTATTTAGAAGCAGGATCAAGTATCAAAGTTAGAGATGCAATTAATGCTCTTATAATTAAATCAGCAAATGATGTAGCAACAGTAGTTTCTGAAAATATATCTGGCAGTGAAAAAGAATTTGCTAAACTTATGACAAGCTATGCAAAAAATTTAGGTATGAATAATACAACATTTAAAAATGCGTCAGGTCTGCCCAATAGAGCGCAATTAACAACTGCAAGAGATATAGCAAAACTTTCGCATGCACTAATTTCAAATTTTCCAGAAGAGTATAAATTGTTTAGTAAAACAAAATTTACGTATAAGGGTAAGACTTACAAAACGCATAATAAATTAATGTTAAGCTACGAAGGTGCTGATGGAATTAAAACTGGATATATCAAAGCATCTGGTTTTCAGTTAGCTTTTTCAGCTGTTAGAGATGATAAGAGATTAATAGGAATTATTTTTGGGGGTGATACGGGTAGTCAACGGAACAAATCTTTAAAAATAATAATGGATAAAGAATTTGCTGAATTAAACATTAAGACAAGAGGTAGTAATAAAAAAATAGTTAAAAAAGATGATACTTCAAACAAAAAAATTGAAAAGAAAAAAAATGCTTATTCCATTGTTGTTGGTACATTTAAATATAGAAATAATGCAGAAAAACAAATCAAATTAATTAAAAGTAAATATCCAGTTTCTACTAAAGGTAAAATTTCAAATGTTGTGCTGATAAAAGTGAGCGGTAAACAACTTTATGAGTCTAGGTTTGAAAATTTTTCTAGAAAAGAAGCGTATACAGCCTGTAAAAGACTAAAAAAATATAATCGTGATTGTTTTGTTAGATTGTAAACTTATAATTTACACCACTTAGAGATAACTGATTTTCGATAATTGCTATCAAAGACTTAAGGCCTTCTTTAGAAGTAGACTCTGCTCTACAAGTTAGTTGGTTTTGGGTATTACTAGCTCTCATTAGAAACCATC
Organism: uncultured Alphaproteobacteria bacterium; assembly: GCA_902615745.1. GTDB lineage: Bacteria > Pseudomonadota > Alphaproteobacteria > HIMB59 > CACPNW01. The sequence continues at coordinate 39,934 of CACMQB010000006.1, forward strand.
CATTATCATTTTCAACTCTTATACCGTCAATATCTATTATTTTACCTTCTGTATTTTTTATTCTTTCTTTTATTTCTTTAATAATTAAAAATTTTTTTGTTTCATCTACATCAAACCTTGTTTCAGGAGTTGAATAAGTTTTTGGATATATATTAATTAACTCATTTAAGGATTTTTCTTGATTACATAATATTCTTAATAAACGTAAAGCAACATACATTGCATCATCGTAACCATAAAAATCATCTGCATAACATACATGACCACTCATTTCTCCTGATAAAGGTGATTTTAATTCTTTCATTTTTTCTTTTATTGGAGAGTGACCAGTTTTAGACATAATAGGATCGCAATTAAGTTTTTTTGCTTCATCAAAAAAAACTTTACTGCATTTAACATCCATAATTATTTTTGGGTTATCGTATAAGTTAGCAATTTCAGTACATAGTAATAACATGTACTGATCCGCCCAAACTAAATTGCCTAAGTTATCTACAACACCTAAACGATCTCCATCTCCATCAAAAGCCAGACCTATGTCACATTTGTTATCTTTGACTGACTTTATTAATTGCTCCATATTTTTTGGCACTGTTGGGTCTGGATGATGGTTTGGAAAATTTCCATCAACTTCTTCATTAATTAATATATTTTCAGAATTATTTAAATTGTTTGTAACTTCCTTAATGACAGCTCCCATCGCACCATTACCAATATCCCAAGCAATTTTTATTTTTTTATTGAGATTAATATTTTGTAATAATCTTTCGGTATAATCTTTTTTAATATCTTGATTAATGATCTCACCTTCGATTAATTTTAAATCATTTTGATCAATTAACTTTTGAAGGCTTTGAATGTCTTCGGCATAAAAAGAATGCTTATTTAAAACCATTTTAAAGCCATTATATTCTGAAGGATTATGAGAGCCTGTTACCATTATAGCTGCATCTACATTAAGATGGTAATGAGCAAAGTAAGTCATAGGTGTAGGCCCCATACCAATATTAATTACCTTAGCACCTGAATCTTTTAAACCTTCACATAGTGCTTTATGTAAATCTGGTGATGTTAATCTTCCATCGTAACCAGTAGCAATTATATTAGATCTTAATCGATTAATTACCGTGTAGGCAAATGTTTTTCCAATAGTATATGCAGTGTTTTGATTAATATTATTACCAACCACACCTCGGATATCATACTCTCTTAAAACCTCTTTATCGAAATTCTCAATTTCCAATTTATTTACCTGTTCCATAGTATTCATAGCCCATTTCTTTTAAATCTTTTGGAATATAAATGTTTCTTAAATCGAAAATTATTTTGTCTTTTAATAATTTAGATATCTTCTCAAAATTTAATGCTCTGAATTCGTTCCACTCTGTTCCAATAATAATTGCAGATGAGCCTTCACAAGCTTCATAAGCAGAATTAAAAAAAACAAGTTTAGAATTTACTTTTTTAGCATTATTCATTGCCTCAGGATCATAACATTGTATTTTAAATCCTTGTTCAAAAAGTGATGATGCAATTTTCATCGATGTAGAATCTCTTACATCGTCTGTATTAGGTTTAAAACTTAAACCTAGCAAAGTGATTGTAGAATTATTTTTTATTTTTGAACTAATTTTGTTAGTAATTTTAATTATACGATCTTGATTAGATTTGTTCACTGCATTAATTATGGATAAATCAATATTTTTCTTTTTTGCTGTAGAAGCGAATGCTTTTACATCTTTTGGAAAACATGAACCACCAAATCCAGGTCCAGCATTTAAAAATTTAGAGCCAATACGTTTATCTATACCCATCGCATGCGCTACTTGCTGAACATCAGCTCCTACTACTTCACATAAATCAGCAACCTCATTAATAAATGCAATTTTAGTTGCTAGAAAACTATTGGATGCATATTTAATTATTTCTGAAGTTTCTATTGATGTAGCCACAATTGGTGTTTCTTTAAGAAATAAAGGTCTATAAAGTTCTCTCATTATATTTTCAGATTTTTTATTATCTGTTCCTATTACAACTCTATCTGGTCTAATAAAATCATCAATAGCAGATCCTTCTCGTAAAAATTCTGGATTAGAAACTACATCAAAAAGTTTTTGATTAACTTTATTTGATATAATTTTTTTTACTTCACTTGTCGTTCCAACTGGTACGGTGGATTTAGTTACAACTAAACAATATTTTTTTATACTTTCTGAAATTTCATCCGCAACTTGCCATACAAAACTTAAATCAGCTTCATCTTCTAACCTCCTTGTAGGAGTTCCAACAGTTATAAAAAAAATATCTGTATTTTCTGAATTATTCTTTATGCTTGAAGCAAAAGATAATAGTTTTGTTTTATTAATATGCTTATCTAAAAGCTTATCCATTCCAGGTTCAAAAAATGGACACGTACCTGATTTGAGTTTTTCAAGACGCTCCGTATCTTTATCGATACATTTTACAGAATATCCAAATTCAGCAAAGCAAACTCCCGTCACCAAACCAACGTAACCGGTACCAACGATTGTAAGATTCATCATATTGCAGAATTTATTAAAATTTCTGTCTCAATAACCTAAATATTTATCATTTGTTATAAAATAAATACGAGATTTTTACTGGAAAAAACGTAAATATTTATTATTTATATAGTAATTATGACAGAAACTAAAAAGATTCAAACAGGAATAAATAACATTTCCGAGGAATGGTTTAGAGCTAACATAGATAGAAAAACACTAAAAAAACTTTCTAAAAGATCAGATTTTGAAGGTTGGAAACATATAATTATTTATGCAATATCTTTAACCACTCTATGTGCGTTATCAGTATATGCATGGGAAACTTTATGGTTCCTTCCTGCATATCTTGCTTATTGCACTCTTTGGGGTGGAGCTGATGCTATATGGCATGAGTGTGGTCATGGAACCGCTTTCAAAAATAGAAAGTTAAATAAATTTTTCTATAACATTGCTAGTTTTATGAATAATTTTGAACCTGTTAGATGGAAGTGGAGTCACTCTCTTCATCATAGCTATACTGCCTCAGTTGATCCTCATGACTACGAAGTTGATGGTAGTATTTTTGCTAAACATACATTTTTAAGTTTTATTTTAAATTTTATTCCTGGAATTGGTTTTTTTACAATTTATAAATCTCTTTATGTAGAAATTATAAAACATGCTTTAGGTATTAAAACTGATGTAATGAAAGATTGCATACCAGAAGATAAAATAAAAGATTGTATTAATAGTTCTAGAACTTTTGTCTTACTATGGATATTAATAATAGCTGCCTCAATTTACTTTTCTACCTTTCTTCCAATATTTTTATTTTTAATTCCAAAGTTCTTTGGCATTAATGGTATCTGGGGCGTAACACAACACATGGGTCTAAAAGAAAATGCCAAGGATCACCGACTATCAACAAGATCAGTTAGGCTTAATCCGATTTTTAGTTTTATTTATTGGAAGATGGAATACCATATTGAACATCATATGTTTCCTATGATACCTTCATACAATCTTCCTAAATTATATGATGTTATAAAAGATCAAATGCCAGAACCACAAACTTTATATCAAGCTTATAGAGAAATTATTCCAGCAGTTATAAAAAAATCTAAAAATCCCGACTATTTTATTGCAGTTCAAGTTCCAAATAACTAAACTGTTCTTGACACATCTTCAGCTTTAGTTTTATCTATATATTTATATGGAGTTAAGAAATTTTATTGATGGTAAATTCATTGATTCACTCTCAAAGAAAAATATTCCTGTATTAAATCCGGCTAATCAAAAAATTGTTGGTAATATTGATGAAGCATTGGATGAAGAAATAGATTTAGCTTTCAAAGCTGCAAAAAGAGCATTCGATAAAAGAATTTTAGTAGACATGGATGCAAAAAATAAATCGAATATGATGAGAGCTATTGCTCAAAAATTAAGAGAGCGCAAAGAAGAAGGAGGCAAACTCCTTAGCCAAGAAAATGGCAAAACGATTAAACAATGTATTGATGAATTTAAAGGTGCTGCCGATACTTTTGATTTTTATGCTGGACTCACAGATAAAATAGAAAATAAACTTATACCTTCAGGACATGATACTTTAAATTATGTTGTACTTGAGCCTTTTGGAGTAGCTCTTCAAATTGTTCCGTGGAACTATCCTGTTTCTATTTTTTCAGGTATGGTTGCACAAAACTGGATTGTTGGAAATACAATAGTTATCAAACCTCCTGAATTGTGTCCCATATCATCTAATTTTTATGGTCAAATTTTTAAAGATGTAGGCGTGCCAAATGGAATTATAAATATTGTTCATGGTTATGGTGAAACAACTGGACGAAAACTAGTTCAACATCCTGGAAGTGATTATATTGTTTTTACAGGATCGCCTGAAGTTGCATCTGAAATTCTAAAAGAAACAGCAGATAGAATTATTCCTACTCATTTTGAATTAGGCGGAAAGTCTGCAGCTATAATCTATCCTGATGCCGATATTGATAAAGCTGTAGACAGTACTTTAAGAGGAGTTTTTAAACCTAATGCTGGTCAAATTTGTGTAGCGATGTCTAGAGTATTACTGCATCCAAAAATTAAAGATGAGTACATGACAAAGCTAGTGGCAAAAACACAAAAATTAAAAGTTGGTGCAGGTGATGAAAAAGATACTCAGGTAACACCACTTATTTCAAAAGATCAAATGCAAAGAGTCTCAAATTATGTAAAATCTGGAGTACAATCAGGAGCAACTATAGCCATAGGTGGAGAAAAGGCTGAAAGAGAAGATGGTAATTTCTACAAACCAACGATTTTTGACAATGTAAAAATTGATGCAACAATTGCACAAGAAGAAATATTTGGTCCAGTTACATCAATATTTGATTTTGAAGATGAAGAAGAAGCAATAAGTATAGCAAACTCAACGAAATATGGTCTAGCTTCGGGTGTATTTACTGCAGATGATCAAAAAGCGAGATGGACAGCTGATAGAATTCAAGCCGGAATTATATGGCATAATGACTGGGCTGTTGATGGAACCAACCTACCTGGAGGGGGTTACAAAAGATCTGGTTATGGAAGAGATGGTGGGGTTGATGGTGTCTATAGTCATGGACAAACTAAGCGTATAAGTAAAAGACTCTACTAGTTGACATTTACAAGTTATTTTTGTTAAGCTTTATTATTATTATTTAATATTAATGTTAAAAATAAATCCGTGGGAGGAAATATGAAAATTATTAAATTATTTCTTATTACTCTATTTCTTTTTCCAGTTTCTATGCAAGCTTATGCTGCTCCAACTGGACAAGACCTAGGTGATAAATGGTGCTCAGATGTAAAAATGCATTTCTATGCAGGTGGTCCTGAAGCAGGAGGTTTTGCTGGAATAGTTGCAGCAGGAGCTATGAATGCTATTAGAGATACTGGAGCTGACGCCGAAATTATATACTCAGAATGGGATTTTGAAAAAATGGTCCGTCAACTTAGAGAATCAGTTGGACTTGGTGTTGATGCTATTGCAATGATGGGACATCCAGGAGATGAAGCTCTAATGCCTTTAGCAAAACAAGCCGCTGAAAAGGGTATTCTAATGACATATCAAAACGTTGATCCATCAGGTGTAAGAGCAAAATTTGGTGGTGGATACGTAGGAGCAAATTTAGCAACTCAAGGTAAAGCTCTTGCAAGAGAAGCAATTAGGCAATTTGGTTTCAAAGCTGGAGATCACGCTATAGTAATGGTTCCTATTGGAGATTACGCTAGAGCTCAAAGAGAAGATGGTGCAAGAATCATATTTGAAGAACACGGAATGACAGTTACTGTTCTTGATGGACAACCAGCTTATGCTTCAGATCCAAATATGACTATCCCAGTTTTCTCAGCAGCGTTAAATGCAAATCCTGAAACAAAAGTAATTGTTCACTCTGGAAGTGATGTAATGAATGTTGCAGAAGGTATTGCCAAAGCTGCTGGTTATGGACCAGGTGAGTTACTTCAAATTGGATTTGATACAAGTCCACAAATTATGTCGGCGTTTGAAAAAGGATATGTTCATCTAACATCTGATCAACAACCTTTTCTTCAAGGGTATCTTCCAGTGTTGTCACTTTGTCAAACAGCTGTACTTGGTACTGGTGCAATAAACCAAGATACTGGTGCAGGATTTGTTGATACAAATAATTATCAAGCTGTTAAAGCTCTTGCTGATGCAGGCTTAAGATAGGTAAATATATTGCTAACCCATTTTAATGGGTTAGCATTTCAAATTATATGGAAAATATCATTGAATTAGATAATGTTACAAAAAGGTTTGGCGGTATTACTGCTCTAAACAAAGCATCATTAAAAGTAACCAGGGGTGAAGTGGTAGGTTTAATTGGTGATAATGGTGCAGGTAAATCAACATTAATTAAAACACTAGTAGGTGTATATAGTCCTGACGAAGGTGATATACTAATAAGAGGAAAAAAAGTAAACGCTTGGAATGCTCTCAAGGCTAGAGAGTCTGGTATAGAAACTGTTTTTCAAGATAGAGCTTTAACTCCACAACAATCGATAGTTAAAAATATTTTTATGGGTAAGGAACTTCGATACCCATTTGGTTTTATAAAAGAAAAAGAACAAATTTTTGAAGCAAATAGATTAATAAGAGAAATAGGTTTTACATCAAAATTAATTAATGCTGAATCTCCTGTTGGAAATTTATCCGGAGGTGAAAGACAAGGCGTAGCAATTGCACGAGCAATTTATAATAAAGCAGAATTAATTGTTCTTGATGAGCCAACAAATAACTTATCTCTTAATGAAACACAGAAAGTTTTTGATTTTGTCTTAAATGTAAAAAAATCAAATAGATCTGTTCTATTTATTGGTCATAATATTTATCATGTATACGACATATCAGATAGATTTGTAATTTTAGATAGAGGAGAAGTCGTTCATAAACTCGATAAGAATGACATATCTACTCCTGAAGAACTTATGAAAATAATGAGAGATACTATAGGGGCACACTAATGAGTAAAAATAATTCATATTTAAGTAATTACTTCCACAGAAATGGAAGGGCTTTAGGAAGCATTGGATACTTTGTTCTATTAATGGTAATTTTTTTAATAGGTGCACCAGAAGCTTGGATAAGGCCCAACCTTCATCAATCTGTATTTGTAATGATGCCTACTTTAATTTTTTTAACTATTCCTTTAGTTTTTCTAGTTGCATCTGGTGAAATAGATCTTTCCTTTGCCTCTACTTACGCTGTAGCAGCTTATGTTTTTGCTTTACTTGTTAAAAATGGAGTTGATCCAGCTATTTGTTTAGTTCTTGGTATTTTTACTGGAGCAGCTATTGGTGCTCTCGTTGGAACATTAATTGTTGTATTTAGACTTTCCTCTCTTGTTGCATCACTTGGAGTATTATTTTTATTGAGAGGTGTAATTCTCTTATTATCTAACAGCAGATCCATTACGATTATGGAAGTAGAGAACCACTGGATCTACCCTCTTTTAGTTGGAAATTTTTATGGCTTTCCAATGCAAATTTTTTGGGCAGCAATATTTGTAATTTTTTGTTACTATTTTTTTAACAAACATGTTTTTGGTATTCATATTCAGCATGTAGGAGATAATTCTGTTAGTGCAGAACAAATGGGTATTAATGTAAATGCTGTTAAAATAAAAGCTTTTATGTTTGTTGGTGTTGGTGCAGCAATAGGTGGAATATTTACTACTATGATTACGTATACTTTTTTTCCAACTCAAGGTTTTGGATATTTGTTATTAGCTCTTGCGGCAGTGTTTGTTGGCGGCACCCCTTACTGGGGGGGATTGGGTACAATCATTGGTGCAGTTTTTGGTGTAGGAATAATTGCGTATATGGAAATTGGTATAATAGCAATAGGCTGGAGTGGTGAATGGAGACAGTTTTTTAATGGTTTAATTATTCTATTAGCTCTTCTTGGTCATAGACTACACGGTGAAAGAGTAAGGTAATATAATGGTCAACTTAGTTATTTGGAATGAATTTGTTCACGAACAAGAAGATGAACATGTAAAATCGATTTATCCAAATGGTATTCATGGTTGTATAAAAGATTTTTTATCTGAAGATAAAAATTTAAATATTAAAACAGCAACTCTTGAAGAAAAAGATCATGGTTTAAGTGAGGAGTTATTAGAAAAGACTGATGTATTAATTTGGTGGGGTCATAAAGCTCATAAATTGGTTGAAGATAGAATTGTCGATAGAATTCAGCAAAGAGTTTTAGAAGGAATGGGTCTTTTAGTTTTACATTCTGGACATCATTCTAAAATTTTTAAAAGAATGATGGGAACTACAGCAAATATAAGATGGGCTGAGAGAGGTGAAAAGGAAAGAATTTGGATATGCAATCCTGGTCATCCAATTGCAGAGGGTCTAGATGAATATTTTGAAATTGAAATGACTGAGATGTATGGAGAACCTTTTCAAGTTCCAGCACCAGATGAAACAGTATTTGTAAGTTGGTTTGAAGGTGGTGAGGTTTTTAGATCAGGGCTTTGTTATAAAAGAGGTAATGGGAAGATCTTTTATTTTAGACCAGGGCACGAATCTTATCCTGTTTATTATAATAAAGATGTTCAAAGAGTTATTAGAAACTCTATTCATTGGGTTTGTCCTGAAAAAACATCAGGTGTTTGGATTGACAGAATTGCTAAAGGTATAGACAATATGGAAAGAACAACTCCTGTTGAACCAATTGAAACTAAAGGATATCAAGTCGATCATAATTATAAAAAATGATTAAAGTTGGCATTGTTGGTACAGGTGGAATAGCTGAATGGCATGCAAGTGCTTTTAAAGATAATAAAGATTCAGACGTTGTTGCAGCATGTGATGTAAACAATGATAGATTAAATGAGTTTTGTGATAAATTTAATATTGATCATAGATATAATAGTGTCGATGAACTATTAGAAAAATCAGATGTTGATGCAATCTCAAATACAACACCAGATGCTTTTCATAAAGAAATATCAATTAAAGCAATAGAAAAAAATAAGCATATTTTTTGTGAAAAACCTCTTGCTGAAAATCATGCAGACGCACAATTAATGTGCGAGGCACTTAAAGGAAGAAACCTAATTAATATGGTAAATTTTAGTTACCGTAATTCATCTGGCTATCAAGAACTCTGCAAAATGGTTCAAGAAGGTAAAATTGGAAATGTGATTCACATGGATGCCAATTATAATCAGTCTTGGTTAACTTCAAATTACTGGGGAAATTGGAAGGAGCAAGATAAATGGCTATGGAGATTATCTACAAAACATGGCAGCAAGGGTACTTTAGGTGACATTGGTGTACATATATTTGATTTTGCTTCACGGCCTATTGGAAAAATCAAAAGACTCAATTCATATCTAAAAACTTTTCACTCAAAGGGTGAAAAAATTAAAGATTATGTATTAGATGCAAATGATACTTTCTTATCAATGGTAGAATTTGATAATGGAGCAATTGGTACTGTTAATGCCACAAGATTTGCAACTGGTTATTCAAATAGATTGGAATTAAGAATATTTGGTGACAAAGGTGCTGTTAAGATTGAATTTGATGATCCAATTTCAGAAGGTAACAAATTTATGTATACAAAAGATATTGAAAGAGAATTTAATAGTAAAGATGATAAAATAAAATGGGAGGAAATTAAATGCCCTTCTTCCTTAACTAATTTTGAAAGATTTATAGAGTCTATAATGAATAATAATAATCACGAGCCTGATTTCAAACGAGGAGCAGAAATCCAGAAAGTGCTTGATAGTTGCTATGAAAGTAGTGAAAATGGATGTTGGGTTGAAGTATAGTGTGTCAAAATAGTTGATTTTTATCTTTATATTTTCATCAATTTTTTTATAAAAGATAAATGTCAGAAAAGTTAGATAATGTAGATACTAAATGGTTTAGGGCTGAAATAAGTAAAAAGGACTTAAAACTATTATCAAAAAAAAGCGATCTTAAAGGATTACAGCACGTTACTATATATTTCATATTACTATTTTTCTTTGGATACATGTCTGCAGTAACTTGGGGAACATGGTGGACTGTATTATGGCTATGGCTTTATGGCGTTTTATTTTACGCAAGTAACCCTATCTGGCACGAATGTGGTCATAGAACAGCTTTCAAATCAAAATATTTAAATGAAATCTTTTATCAAATAGGTTCTTTTATGACAGACTTTGAGCCTACAAGGTGGACGTGGAGTCATTTTAGACATCATAGCAATACTGCTTCAGTAAAAGACCCTCATGATTATGAAGCTGCATTATTCCATCAATATCCAACTCTACAAAATTTTCTTTTCAGCTTTGTACCATTCGCAGAGTTAATAAAATTTAAAGACTCATGGAAATTTGAAACAATTAAACATGCTATTGGGATTACAACTCCTGTTATGAGAGATTGCATACCCCAAAATGAAATTTGGAAATGTAGACTTATTTCAAGAATACATGTTACAATATGGATAGCATCTTTTGTAATATCCATTTATTTAATGAATCCGCTTCCAGCTCTTCTAATTTTCTTTCCTAGGTATTGGGGAAATATTATTGAACTTTTTAATCAAACTCAACATATTGGTCTACCTGAAGATATTAAAGATCACAGATATACAACAAGATCAGTGCGCTTAAATCCAATTTTTAGTTTTTTATATTGGCATATGGAATATCATGTTGAACACCACATGTTTCCATCTGTGCCATCTTACAATTTACCTAAATTAAGTAATTTAATTAAGAATCAATTACCAAAAGCAAATACTAGTTTATTTGATGCATATAGGGAAATTATTCCAGCAATAATTAAACAAAATAAGGATAATTCATTTTATATTTCAAAAATTGTGCCATCATAAGAATAGATAGAAGATTTATATTTGAATTTTTTCTTGAGCAAAATCAACAAAATATAAAACTGTTATAAATTGACAGTAAATATCAACAATTAGAAAGTTATTATAAATTGACAATAACTAATGATGGGATAATTGTTTTTTTAAATTAGGAGGATTAATGAAAAACTCAATTAAAAGTCTAGTAGTATTTATTTCTTCATTATTTCTAAGTTTCTCTGCATTTGCTGGAGGACACGCATATACTGGTCCGGATCTAAGTGGACAAAAAGTAGTTATGTTTGGTCCTTGGTTATCTCCAGAGCAAGAAACAATGAGAGAAGTAGGTGCTATATTTGAAAAAGCTACAGGAGCAACATTTGAATATGGAGGCTCAGATAGTTTTGAACAACAAGTTATGATCGATCTAAAAGCTGGAAGTGCTGCAGATCTAGTTGTATTTCCACAACCAGGTCTTGCTGCAAATGCTGCAGCTATGGGAGGATTAGTTCCTCTTGGAGATGATATCAAGCAAATGGTTTTAGACAACTATGCTGCCGGACAATCATGGATTGATCTTTCAACTTATGCTGATGAAAATGGTAATGAGCAATTTAATGCTATATTCTTTAGAACTAATGTAAAAAGTTTAGTTTGGTATTCACCTGATAACTTTGAAGATAATGGTTATGAAGTACCTTCATCTATGGAAGAGCTTATGACATTAACGGAACAAATGGCATCAGATGGAAATACTCCTTGGTGTATAGGTCTAGGTTCAGGAGCAGCTACTGGTTGGCCAGCAACTGATTGGATGGAAGACATAATGCTTAGAACTCATTCTCCAGATGTCTATGACATGTGGGTATCAAACGAAATGCCTTTCAATGACCCAAGAGTTCTTGAAGCAATGGATTTCTTTGGTTCAATAGCTCTAAATGATAGTTATGTTAATGGTGGATCAAAAGCAGTTGCTACAACTGATTTCAGAGATGCTCCAAATGGTTTATTTACTTCTCCTGCTGAGTGCATGATGCATCGTCAGGCAAGTTTTATTCCTGCATTCTTTCCTGAAGGTGTTGAAGCTGGTGTAGATTATGACTTTTTCTATTTTCCTGCGTTTGCTGGAAAAGATTTAGGTACTCCAGTTTTAGGAGCAGGAACATTGGTAGCAGCTACAAATGACAATCCTGCAACTATAGAGTTCATGAAATTCTTAATGCATCCTGAGGCACACGAATATTGGATGGCTAAGGGAGGTTTCTTAACTCCTCACAAAGGTGTTGATGGCAGTAAATATGCTAGTGATACTTTTAGAAAACTTGGAGAAATATTAACTGGAGCAACAACTTTTAGATTTGATGCTTCTGATTTAATGCCAGGTGCTATTGGAGCTGGAACTTTCTGGACTGGTATGGTTGATTATACCAACGGAAAATCAGCAAAAGATGTTGCTGATGCAATCCAAGACAGTTGGGACGCAATTAAATAACTACCTCCTTAAAACAGGCGGACAATTAACTTGTTCGCCTGTTTTTTTTATATATTTAATCATTAATGACTATCCTAAATTTATTATTCATCGTTTTTTTAGGAATATTATTTTTTATCGCTTATTTTCATATCTCAAATTATCTTTTGGATAGTTATGGAGGTAAAAGCGTAAAAAGATATAATATTGAAAACTCCATAAGAGTAATCGTTTTTATAGCTCCAGCATTTATTGTTTTATTTGTATTTATTTTATATCCAGTTTTTGAAACTATTAGACTAAGTTTCTATGATAAATTTGGCAGAGAATTTGTTGGGCTATATAATTATAAATGGGCTGTAAATGATCCTGAATTTAGAAGAAGTATTTTAAATAATCTTGTTTGGTTGCTTGTTGTCCCAACTTTAAGTACATTTTTTGGTTTAGTTATAGCAAACCTAGCAGATAGAATTTGGTGGGGCTCAATTGCAAAATCAATAATATTTATGCCTATGGCAATTTCATTTGTTGGAGCAGGAGTAATTTGGAAGTTTATTTACGAGTACAGAGGACCAGATAATACACAAATTGGGTTACTTAATGCAATAATAGTTTCACTTGGCTATGAGCCTCAGGCTTGGTTAACAATTCCAATATGGAATAATTTTTTTTTAATGGCAATAATGATTTGGATACAGACTGGACTAGCTCTTGTAATATTTAGTGCTGCTTTAAGAAGTATACCTAAAGAAATGTTGGAAGCTGCAAGAATTGATGGAGCGAGTGAATTAAAAATATTTTTTTCAATTATCATACCCTATTTAGAACAAACAATTCTTGTCATTTGGACTCTAATAACAATTATTGTTCTAAGAATTTTTGATATTATTTTTGCTATGACCAATGGGGAATGGCAAACTGGAGTATTAGCTAATTTAATGTACGACTGGATGTTTAGGGGTGGCGGAGATTCTGGAAGAGGCAGTGTTTTAGCTATAGTTATTATGATAGGGGTAATACCAATCCTAGCTTGGAATTTATATAAACATAGACAGGAGCAAAAAATATAATGAAAAAAATTTCATTATCATCAGTCTTATCACAATTATTGTTATTGTTTTTTGTAATTGTATGGATCATTCCGACTTTTGGACTTTTTATAAGCTCTTTAAGAGATAAGGATTTACTAGCTATAAGTGGCTGGTGGACAGCTTTAACTACAACCGAAATAAATGAAATATATAGAATGTCGGGAATGGAAGCTCAAATTGAGGAAGATGGTTATTTTAAAATTAAAGGAAAACTGTTTGAAGAAAATTCTGGAAAAAAAATTGAAAGCTTTGGAATAAATTCAAAAAAAATAAATGAATTCAAGATTGGTGATATTGCTATTTTTAAAGATGAAAGTGAAGTCATACTAGATGAAGATGGAAACTATGAATGGAGATCAAAAAGTGAATTTCAAAAGAAAAAAGGGAAAAGATTATTTACTACATCATTAAGCCCACCATCATTTACTTTTGAAAATTATAGAGAAGTTTTATTTAAAGAAGGAATTGGAAGAGCATTTATTAATACAATGGCTGTTGCCCTACCTTCTACGTTGATACCATTAATAATATGTTCCTTTTTTGCCTATTCCTTAACTTGGATGAGATTTTATGGAAGAGATACTCTTTTAGCGATAATAATTGCTTCTCTTGTTGTTCCTCTTCAAATGTCTTTAATACCAATTTTAACAATCTATAATGATTTTGGTGCATTATTTGGTGTAGCAGCAAAATCATATCCTGGAGTATGGATGGCACATACTGGTTTTGGATTAGCTTCGACTACTTTCTTATTGAGAAATTTCTTAAAAAGCTTGCCTAATGAAATGATGGAGGCTGCTAAAGTTGATGGCGCTTCTCATTATGATATTTTTTTACGTATTATTATTCCTTTATCAATACCTGCGTTTGCTTCAATATTCATATTGCAATTTTTATGGTGCTGGAATGATTTATTAGTTGGTTTAGTATTTTTAGACCAGGTTCCAAGTGAGATAATTTTAACTGCTAAACTAAAAGAATTACTCGGATCAAGAGGGGAAAATTGGGAAATATTAACAACAGGAGCTTTTGTATCAATGACAGTCCCTTTATTTATCTTTTTCGCTCTACAAAGATATTTTATAAGAGGATTAGTAGCAGGATCAGTTAAGGGCTAGTATTAAAAACTATTGATTTTTCCTTTAAATTATCGTTAAATAAACTCATATTTGTATGATGATGTATTCATACACTTGAAAGATCGCTCAAAGGAGGATGAAGTGGCAGATATAAATATAAATACTGTTAATAAATATTTTGGAGACGTCCACGTAATTAAAGACGTATCTCTAGATATCAAAAGTCAATCATTCACAGTTCTAGTCGGACCTAGTGGTTGTGGTAAATCAACTATGTTAAGAATGATAGCAGGACTGGAAGATATCAATTCAGGTACAATTTCAATTGATGGTCAAGTAGTTAATGATTTACCACCAAAGCAAAGAAATATTGCAATGGTGTTTCAATCTTATGCATTGTACCCTCATATGACTGTATTTGATAATATGGCATTTGGATTAAAATTAGAAAAAAGATCTAAAGATGAAATTAATGAAAGAGTAAATGAAGCTGCAAGAATTCTTCAAATAGAAGATTATCTTCAAAGAAAACCAAAACAACTTTCAGGTGGTCAAAGACAACGTGTTGCAATTGGAAGAGCAATCACAAGAAAGCCAAAAGTTTTCTTGTTTGATGAACCACTTTCTAACCTTGATGCTGCATTGAGGGTTCAAATGAGAGTTGAATTAGCAAAACTTCATAATGAACTAGAAGCAACAATGATCTACGTTACACATGATCAAACAGAAGCAATGACTCTAGCAGATGATATTGTAGTTCTTGATACAGGTATCGTTTCACAAAAAGGATCCCCATTAGAACTTTATGATAGACCAAATAATATGTTCGTAGGTGGATTTATTGGTTCACCAAAAATGAACTTTATTTCAAGTAAGATATTAAGCAAAAGTTCTGATGCTACAGAAGTTGATATTATGGGAATGTCAAAAATATCAGTCTCTAAAATGTCAGCATCCTCCTCGGAGGGTGATTCAGTAACTCTAGGTATTAGACCTGAACACTTAGTAGTAAATGGTGACTCAGATGGATCTTGGGAAAGTAAAGTATTTGTTGTTGAAAAACTTGGTGACGTTACTTACCTATACCTTGAAAAAGATGGAGAGCCATTAGTTGCTGAAACTGAAGGACATTCAGAAATTAAAGTTGGTGATACTGTAAAAGTTGGATTCCCTGCTGGAAGATGCCAATTATTTGATAGTTCAGGACAAGCTTTTAAATAATAGAATCGTATTGAATATTGCCCCTAATATAAGGGGCAATACATCCTTTTTTTCAAAATTTTAAATAAATATCATAAAATTAAACTAAAATAAGATTGGGCAGAGGGTTCATATTATTTCCTCCTATAAGAAGTATTCCTCTTATAAAACTTTTCTGCCCACCAAATTTGAAAAGTTATTTAAGAGGGATACCAATTATAGTTTTTGCTTAGCAGTCCAGGAATTTTTTTTATTTACAGGAATATATTTATTTAGAGCAAGAAGAACATTTTCAGCTAATTTTCTATACGTCGTTAATTTTCCTCCATAGATGTTTAATAATGGCGCCTGTGAACCATCCTCATTTAAGTCGAATATATAGTCTCTAGTAACTTTTGATGCTTCTTTGAAATCTTCAATAAGTGGTCTAATTCCAGAATAAGAATTTACAATATCATCTCTCGATATTTGTTTAATGAAATATTTATTTACTGAATTTAATAAATAATCAATTTCACTTTCATCAATTTTTGGATTTTCTGGTGAAACAACTTCTGTTTCGGTAGTGCCAATAAGAGAATATTCATCTTTATAAGGTATGACAAAAATTATTCTGTTATCTTCATTTTGTAAAGTGAAAGCTTTTTTCTGACTATATAGACTTTTAGTTATTATGTGACTACCTTTTACAAGTCGAATTGATTTATTTGAATTTAATTTAATGACATTGCTTAAAACTTCATTTATCCAAGGCCCGGCAGCATTTATAAGTATTTTACATTTAAGTATAGTATTATTATCTAAAGTTATATCCCAAATATTTTTATTTCGTTTTGCGTCTATTACTTTTCTATTTTGAATAATCATAGCACCTTTTTTCTTTGCATCTTCAACATTTAACTGAACAAGTTTTTTATCATCAACTTGTAAATCATAATATTGGAAACCAATTTTAAATTGATCTTTTAAAATATTAGGCATTTCCTTTTTAATATTTACAGTTGAAGATTTTGGTATAGTTATTTTACCACCAAGATTATCGTATAAAAATAATCCTAATTTAATTAACCATTTAGGTCTTAAAGATTTTTGATAAGGTATAATAAAAGGTAATGGTGTTGTTATATTACTGGCAATTTTTTTAATTACTTCTCTTTCCTTAAGAGATTCACGTACAAGGCGAAATTCATAATTTTCAAGATACCTTAATCCACCATGTATTAATTTTGTAGACCAAGATGAAGTGGCGGAGCCAACTGTGTTTTTTTCAACTAAACAAACTTTTAAATTTCTACCTGATGCATCTCTAACAATTCCAGCACCATTAATACCTCCACCAATAACTAAAATATCAAAAGTTTCATTCATGCTTAAATTAAATAAATCTATTTATTTCGTGAATTATTATTTCAGGGTCAGTTAAATGTATAGTTAAAAAACCAAGTTTCTTTGCAGCCTCAATATTCTCTTTTTTATCATCAATAAATACAGTTTCTTCTGGAATTAGATTAAAACGACTTGTAGCTAATTTATATATTTCGGCATTAGGTTTAACCAATTTTTCTTTTCCAGATATTATTAGGCCATCAAATTTATTTAAGAATGGATATTTTTTATCCATATCTTGAAATGTTTCCCAAGACCAATTTGACAAAACATAACACTCATATTTTTTATTTTTTAAATGATCTAAAATATCTACTGAATACTTAAAGATTTTTCTGAACATTTTATGATGATTTTTATAATATAATTTAATTTTATCTTCATAATCAGGATAAGTTTTGATTAGATCAGTTTCAGCATCTTTTATAAGTCTTCCAGCATCTTGTTGGATATTCCATTCATCATTGCAAATATTATTGAGAAAATTATCTCTTTCTTCTTTGTCTTTAATTACATCTTTATAAAAATAATGAGGGTCCCAATCAAAAAAAACACCACCTAAATCAAAAAGAAATTTCATGTATAAGTATTTTGTTTATAAATAAGTATTAAATGAGTGCATTAATAGACTATATTCAAATAGAAATACACAAAACATATAATAAAAAATATTCCAAGAAGTATATAAAAGATAAATTAATTCCAATAATAAATTATGTTTGCTCTAGTAAATCAAACAAATTCCTATTTGGAGGCTCTCAAGGTATTGGAAAATCATCATTTATTTATATTATCACTAAAACTATTGAAAAATTTTATAATAAGAAAATACTTTTGCTTAGTTTAGATAATTATTATTTATCAAGAAAACAACGATCTCAATTATCAAAAAAAATACATCAATTATTAATAACTCGAGGTGTTCCAGGAACACATGATATTGAAAAATTACTTAAAAATATAAAACAATTCAATAAAAGTAAATACCCTATCACAACCCCTATATTTGATAAGTTGATTGATGATACGACTAAATTAACTAAAATAACTAAAACTAAATGTGATATTCTTTTCTTAGAAGGTTGGTGTTGTGGAAGTTCAGAAATTCCAAAAAAAATTCTTCATAAAAATATAAATAATTTAGAAAAAATTAAAGATCCAAAATATCAATGGAGAAATTTCTATAATAATAAATTAAAATTAGAATATAAAAAATTATTTAATTTATTTGATGAACTTATTTTTTTGAAAACATCCTCTTTTGATAATGTTTTTAAATGGCGGTTAAAGCAGGAAAAAACTAATCAATCAAAAAACAAAAAATCAAAAAGAATGACTTCAAATGAAATTAAATATTTTGTTCAACATTATGAGAAAATAACTAAATGGATGATGAAGGATCTAAATAAAAAAGCTCAGATCGTTATTAAATTTGAAAAAAATCATAAAATTTCTTCAATAAATTTTAACTAGAAAAAAATCCATCTTTTAACCGAATTACAATATCTTTCAAATTCATCACCAAATTTATCTTTTAAATATTTCTCCTCTTCATATATTACAAAATTATTTAACCAAAAAAATAATCCTAAAGAACAAATAAAATACATAATGTTTTCAAAAGTAAGAAACATACCAAAATGAAATAAAACAAAACATAGATAAATTGGATTTCTAGAGTAAGCATAAATTCCAGTTTTTATAATTCTATTTGTTTCAGTTTGAGGAGGTAATTTTTCTTCATGTGCATTAAATGCATTTCTTGAGGAAAAAAATACAATTGGCATTAAAATTATAATTAATAATCCAAAAAGATTAAGAATATATAGAAGTGGATATTTAGGAAAAATAAATTCGCCTAAAATATAGGAGGCTATCAAAAGATAGACTGAAATATAAAGTGGATTTCCTTTTACATCTGGCCCCATTTAAAGTTCCTCTATTGCCTTACCTAAACTTTCATAATCACTAAATACATTCAAAGCACCATTGTCAAATAATTCATTTGTATCTCTATCTGAATGCCAATGTTTTCCTGCAGTAAGACCGAATACCATGACTCCTGCTGCAGTTGCTGCTTTAACACCTACGCCACTATCTTCAATAATGACCGACTCTTCTCTAATAAGTAAATTATCATTCAAAACCTTTAAGTATATATCTGGATCAGGTTTTGGTTTTTTTACCATATCGAATGAATAAACCTGATCACTTAAAAAAAATTTATCTAATCCAACAAGCTTCAATCCATCAAGAATTCTATCCTTATTACTGTTAGATCCAATAAAGTGATTTCTATCTGAGTTACTAATATAATCTTTTGCACCATCAACTAGTTTTAAATCCTTGGAATAAACTTCTGAAACAATATCAAATATTTCGTTTGTAAATTTTTCTTTGTTTTCAATCTTGTATTTAGAAGACAATAAATCTATTACTTCGACTGTTTTTTTTCCAGCATATTTATAAAATTGCTCCTCTTTAATTGATTGATCAAATTTACTAAAATATTTGGAAAATGCCCTAGAAGCTAAAACCTCACTATCAACTATTACTCCATCAAAATCAAAAATTATATTTTTAATCATTATTTTATATTTCTGTCTTTTTGTATTCTGATTTCTCTAACCAATCAGGATTAATCTCTATACCCCAACCAGGAGTATCTTCAATTTTAACCATTCCATTAGATATTTTAAAAGGATCACCTAAAAATAAATTCTGCTGCCATGGATAATAATCTTTACCTTCAATTGAAAATTCAAGATAGGGACCTGAATTATTTATTGCTTTTAAAAAATGCATTGTACAAATTGTTACTAAAGATAAATTAGCTGTATGTGGAGTACATATAAAACCACCCTTTTCAATAATTTTAGCAACCTTCAAAGCTTTTGTTAATCCTCCCATGTACATAACATCTGGCTGAAAAATATTTACAATTTTTCTGTTTACCATATCTCTCCATATTCGCAGATCACAATCTTGCTCTCCCCCAGTAACATCTATCTTCAAACTATCAGTAACTTTTTTAGTTTCTTCTGGTTTCCAGTAAGGACAAGGTTCTTCAAAATGAGTAACATTATTATCTTCTAAAAGTTTACCAATTTCTATTGCTTGAACAGAACTATAACAACTGTTTGCGTCGACCATCTTAATTACACTTTTATCTAGAGTCGAATTTATTGTTTTTACTATACTAGGCGTTCTTCCTTCCCATTCATCGATCCCTCTTCCACATTCAGAACCAACTCTAAATTTAAATGCATCAACACCCTTTTCATCAAAGAGTTTTTTAAATCTATTTGCCTCATCATTTGGTGTAATATCTCTTTTCATTGATGAACCATATATTCTTAAATTCCCTGGAGATCCTCCTATCAATGAGACTACAGGTTTACTTTCGATTTTACCTTTCAAATCCCACAAGGCTGTATCTAAACCAGCAATTGCACGTAAAAGATAAGATCCTGGAAATTTATGCTCTCTTTCAAAGACAAAATCTTCTAAATCATCGAAATCAAAATATTCTTTTCCTAAAACCCAAGGTGCTACTTGTTTATGAAAAATTTGAGCTGTGATATCTGCATGATAAGTTGACATTTGACCATAACCAATTGAACCATCCTCAACTGTTATTTTTACAAAACTTACATATGGTTTTGTGAATGTTTCAAGTTTAACTATTTTCATGAATTAAATCTTATTTAAATCCTCAATAATAAATTTACTTCCAAGATTAGCAAGCATCATTACAGGGGCATTTATATTGCCAGAAGTAATATTTGGGAAAACAGATGCGTCAGCAATCCAAAGATTCTCCATTCCATGAACTTTTAATCTTTCAGAAACAACTCCCTTTTTAGGATCTTCATCCATTTTACAAGTACCACAAGGGTGATATATAGAAACTGCATTAGATTTAAAATGATCAATCATTTCTTCTTCAGTAGCATTTAAAAGATCATGCTTAACACTTTCATTTCTTATTTTTTTAATATTATTTGTTTTTGCCAAAACTTTTGAAAAATTAATTGCGCATTTAACATCATATATATCTTCTTCATGTGATAGAAAATTTGGATCAATTAATGGAGCATCTTCAAAATTAGGAGAGTTCAATGCAACTCTACCCAAACTTTTTGGTCGACAAGAATTATAACCAATAATAAAACCATTAAATTTGTCAGTTTTTAGAAGAGGTCTTTTATTTTTATGAGTAATAGAATAAGTCAACGGATTGAAATATATCTGCAAGTTGGGATAATGATGTTTTGAATTCCAATTTACATATCCCCCAGACTGATTAATACTTAGTGATAATGGTCCTTTCCTATTATAAATATATTTTAATACAGAAGTAATTCTGCCTGGCCAAGTTCCTAACGATTTATTTAGTGAATGATGGTGAGTTTTAAATAAATAATCTAACCCAAGATGATCCTGAAGATTTCTTCCAACATTAGAATTATCAATTACTATTTCTTTATCAAATTTTTTTAAATGTTCTTTATCACCAATACCAGAATGCATTAACAAATAAGGTGTCATTATAGAACCAGAACATAAAATTGCTCCATGAGATAAGTGTATGATTTGTTCTATTGATTTATTTTGAATTTTAATACCAGTAATTTTTTTATCTTTAATTATTAAATTTTTAACTTGAGTATTTTCTAATATTGTAAGTCTTGGATTTTTTATTACAGGCTTTAAAAATACTTTTGATGATGAATGTCTAGTACCGTTGTAAGTATTAATATTATAATGACCTACTTGATTTTCGATTGATGTAGTTAAATTTGTATTTTTTTTAATTCCAATTTCATTACTAGCATTAAAAAAATATTCTAAAATTGAATGATGATGCTTACTTACATTATTTACTGGAATCTTTTCTTTTGTAAGAAATTCTTTATCATGATTTATTTGTTGCTCCATAGAACTGTATACTTTTTTTATATTTTCAAAACTCCATTCCTTATTGCTACCCCAATTTTCATAATCTGTTTCTAATCCTCTTGCATAGACCATTGCATTTATTGAGCCAGAGCCACCTAAAACTTTACCTCTCGGATAATATATTTGCCTATTGAATAAATTATCTTGTTTTTCCGAGTAGAAGTTCCAATTAATTTTTTTATTATAAAATGTCATTCCATAACCAAGAGGAACGTCAATGATAGGATTGTTATCTTTAGGCCCAGCCTCAATAAGGACTATATTAAAATTAGTTTTAGTCAGAAGTTTATTTGCTATTATACTTCCTGCAGAACCTGCTCCAATAATTGCTATATTAATATTATTCAAATTAGAATGTTTGTGTTACTTTAGTTAAATATCTAGGATTGTCTGGATCTAATCCCTTTTGAAAAGAGTAATTAACTATCCATGGATAAAATTTTGATAGAACTATAATTGGATCTAACTCTATTATATCATTAGGGCTATATAGAAGTTCAGTGTTAGATTTTTTATCATAGGTTATTTCATAGTGAAGATTGGTTAATGAAATAATTTGACTAGCATCTTTTGCTACTATCATCCCACTTTTATCTCTAAGCGATATAGTAAATAATTTGAATGAGTTTTGTATCAAGCTTTTTGGCCCATGCATTACTTCAGCACTACTGAAAGGTTCTATCATTTCTTGACATAACTCTTTAAACTTTAAAGATATTTCATTAGAAATTGCATATCCAACACCTCTACTAATTATGTATCCATTACTTATGGTTTTATCTAATATATTTGGATTCCATTGATTTTGATTATCTAAAATTAAATGATCACTTAACTTTTCAATTTGTTTATTAATATCTTTTTTATTAAGAGTATTAAAAACAAGCTTTAAAATTATCAATAAAGACAAAACAAAAGTTTTTGTCGCTGCAACACTTTTTTCTTCTCCAGCATTTATATCAAAAAAATAATTGGATGTGTTTGCAATTGGGCTATTTAAGTTATTACTTATTAATATGGTCTTTGCTCCCATTTTTTGTACCATTTTATGACATTCAACCAAATCTTCACTTTTTCCTGATTGAGAAATAATGAAAACTAATGCTCTCGAAAAATTAAATTTTGATTCTTCTAAAGTTATTATAGATGGAGGCATGCTGTACGTTGGTAGACCAAGATATTTTGCAAACATGTAAGATAAATACAGAGCAGCACAATCTGAAGTCCCCCTTGCAACAGTAACAACATAATCAATTTTTTTTTCTGATATTAAACTTGATATTTCCTGATAATTATTTTTATCATTCAAGATAAAATGATTAATTTTATTTGGAATAGAGAGTGCTTCAGATAAAACTTTGGAACTAGACATTAATTTTTTTTCCTCTTAAATAAACTTCTTTAAGATTAAATTCTTTATCTAAAATAAGAAAATTACTTAAAAAATTTTTTTGAATTACACCGACATTGTCTAGATTCATATATTTAGAAGCATTATAACTAGTTAAAGCGACTGCTTCTTCTAATGAAAAATTCATTGATATTAAATTTTTAAAAGTTTGATCCATAGTAACAATACTTCCTGCTAAAGTACCGTCAGACTTAATTTTTACTGAATGATTTTCTTTTTTTATATTATTTTTTGCAAAAATATATTCTCCATCTTTCATTCCGCTAGCGTTAATAGAATCTGTTATCGCATAAAGACCAGGAATACATTTTTTTGCAATTTTTATTGCTTCTTTACTAACATGAATATTATCACAAATTATTTCAGCATATTTTCCTTTTGAAAGAGCAGCTGATAAAACTCCTGGGGATCTATGATGATTACCAGACATAGCATTATACAAATGTGTAAAACCAATTTCATGATCTTTCATAATTTTTTCACAGCAATCAAAGTCTGCCAAAGTGTGGCCAAATTGAATCTTAATATTTAGCTTCACTAAATCATTTATAAATTCTTGCATTCCATCAATTTCTGGGGCTAAGGTAATGATTTTTACATCGGCAATTTCAAGAATTTTTTTTATAAACTCTAAGGATGGTTTCTCAGTTAAATTTGGTTGAGCGCCAAGTTTATTAGGATTAATAAAAGGTCCTTCTAAATGAACTCCAAGGATATTATTACCATTATCTTTCTTTATTTCATTAAATCCTTTTAACGCTGAAATAGTATTTTCTAAGGTATTGGTCCAAGTAGTTGGCATTATTGAAGTGGTTCCATGTCGTAAATGATACTTAGACATTTCAATAATTGATTGTGAGCCCTCCATTACATCAAAACCATTACCACCATGACAATGGAGATCAATAAAACCAGGTATTATAAAATTATTATAATCATCAGAGTTCTTTATTTTTAAGTCACTAATTTTTTCACTAAAATATAAATCACCAATATAGGAAGAATTATAATTAATAATTTTTCCACTAACTTTATTTTGATCAGTCATCTAAACTTATTATCTTATATAGTAATTTGTTGATTTTTAAAAAAATTAAAAAAACTTATAAATGAGGATTAATCTTACTAAATTTTTTCTCTAATTTGTCATTATTTCTTTTAGCATTTGGCATATTTACACTGATATAAAATGGAAACAATTTTTCATTTTTTAAGATATTTGCAACTTCAATTAAAATTGAATTTAAAATAAAAGATCCTGTAATTGTTGAAGCTGGTCCAACCATGTTATCTTTAATATTTATAATTGCATCACCAGGTGGAATCTTATTATCGATGAATATATCCGTTATTTCAAATAATCTTTTATTCAATTTAGATAGAGGAGCTTGTTTTGAGTATTTTACAGATGTTAGTGAAATAGTTTTTATTTTCTTTTTCTTAGCAATCAAAGCTGCTTCAACTGGAGCGTGATTGACACCTGAATTAGATACAATCATCAAAATATCTTTGCTAGTAATTTTATATTTAGCTAGAGCTTTTTTTGCAATATTTGGAGTTCTTTCTAAAGCAGTGGCCTTTCTTGCTCCTTTTTTAAAACTGAGATCATCATCTCTTATTGGACATGCGGCAGCAAAACCACCTGCTCTATGAAATGATTCTTCTCCGAGTAATCTAGAATGTCCAGTTCCAAAAATATATAACTGCCCACCCTTTTTATATGATTTACTAATTAACTTAGCACACTGTAAAAATTTTTTTTCTTCTTCTTTTAATAT
Organism: uncultured Alphaproteobacteria bacterium; assembly: GCA_902615745.1. Taxonomy (GTDB): domain Bacteria; phylum Pseudomonadota; class Alphaproteobacteria; order HIMB59; genus CACPNW01. The sequence continues at coordinate 65,196 of CACMQB010000006.1, forward strand.
CTTCTTTAAAATTGAATTAATTTTTGAGGAATAAGATCTTGTTAATTTACTCATTTAGATTTTATATTAGATGCTAGGGCAAATATTGCCCTAGCAAAATAATGTAATTATTTGTATTCTTCTAACTCTTCAGCTGCTTCAGCTACTAAATCTGCAGCATCTCCTTCACCAAGAATTGCCCCTTGGATCATAGAGTTCATAACAGTTTGAAAAGCTTTGTAGTCTACAAATAGTGGCTCTGGTCCACCATCGCCAATCGCATCAATAAACATCATCCAATAATCTTCATTGTATGGAGCTTCATTTCCAATTTGAGGATATTGCATAATTGGTGTTAGACCCCAATCAGTATCAAGACTGTATTGAGAGTCACCTGATGTGATTATGCTAGCTAATTCCATTGCTTCTTTTTCAACACCTGTGTTTGAGAAAACTGCAACACTATCAGTGATTAAAAGAGTACCTTGATTTCCTTGTGGTCCAGCAGGAATTCTAACTGTTTTAACATCTAGACCTTCCTTATGCTGACCTCTACCCCAAGGTCCATTAATATACATAGCAATTTTTTCATCATTAAATAGTTCTGTTAACTGAGATCTCTCCCAAGCTAAAGGACCTTCCTGAGCAACGTTTGCTAACTTTCCATAAAATTCTAATGTTTCAACAGTATTAGATGAATTCAAAGTTATTTCGTTTGACATTGGATCAATAACTTGTCCTCCATTACTGTATAGGTAGTTTAAGAATTGGTGCATAGTATTATCAAAATCTTTACCAGCTAGTCCAATTCCTGCTGCTCCATCAACATTTTTTGTTACAGCTTCAGCCATTGAATATAATTCATCCCAAGTTTGAGGACCTTCACATGCAACACCTGCTTTTTCTAAAAGACCACAATTCATGAAAAGTGCTTTAGTTGAAAACGCATGAGGGAAACCCCAAGTTTTACCCATGTGTGTAACTGTGTTTAGGATACCTGGTTGATACATTGCTTTTTGAGAAGCAGGTATATTTGTTTCTAAAATATGTCCGTTTTCTGCAAGACCTTTTAGAGTTCTTGATCCAACATATGAAAATGCAACAGGATCACCTGCAATAGCAAGATTGATTACTTTATCCTGACATGTTCCCCAAGGAACAGCCTCTAGAGTCACAGTAACTCCAGGATTGTCTTCCATGTACTTATCAGCTATTTCAACATAATTAGGTCGAAGCTCACCGCCACAAAATACTCCGTGTACTTCAGCAGCATAAGTTTTAAAACCAACTAGTGAAAGAATAGCTATTGTAAGAAATGAAGATAGTTTTTTGAAATTCATAATTCCTCCATTTAAATATAAAAAAGAGATAACATTAACTGGCTCTATGAAGCAAGTTAGTTTTTGGATATTTTTCTAGTTTTTTACTGCCCCAGAAGTGAGTCCAGCAACAATATATTTCTGTAGAAAAAGGAAAATTATTAAGACAGGGGCAATCCCAACAAGAGAGGCTGCCATCATTTCATTCCATTTGACTGTTGTGTAACCAATAAATTCATACAGCCCTGAAGGAATAGGCATATATTCTTTTTTCTGATTAAATGTAATCGCAAATAAGAATTGTTGAGCGTAAGATCCTATAAAAGCGTATATCCCAACAACTACCAGACCAGGGGTACTAAGAGGTGCGATTATGTGTCTGAGTATTTGTACTCTTGAAGCCCCATCTACAAAAGCTGCCTCTTCTAAATCTATTGGTATTTTTTCAAAGTAAGACTTTAGCAGCCAAATTGCAGTTGGAATTAAAAAAGCAACACCGGGAACAATCATAGCTTGATATGTATTTAGCAAACCAAATGTTCTTAATACTTTATAGAGAGGAATTAATAAAACTGCTCCTGAAAACATATTAATTGCTAATAAAATATAGAGTGAAGAATTTTTAAAAGGAAATTTAAAACGTGCATAAGAGTAAGCTGCAGGAATTACAAAAAGCAAAGTAATAATAGAAGTTACTGAGGCAAGAAAAAAACTGTTAAAAATATATCGTGGAAGCATTGGTACCGTATTCCACATTTCTCTATAGGCCCAAAAAGATAAATCATCTGAATAAAATTGATATGGAGATCTAAATAAATGATCTAACGGTCGAAGTGATGCATAAAACATTTCGACAAAAGGCAAAAGAATAAAAATCATAAAGACTAGTATTCCTGAATATAATAATATCTTTTCGTATATATTATATTTATCCAATTTAGTTTTTTACCGCACCAGCAGTAAGCCCCTCTACAATATACTTTTGTAAAAATACAAATAATAATAAAACTGGCAACATCCCTACTAAGGCTGCTGCCATCATTTCATTCCATTTAACGCTTTGATATCCTATAAATTCATATAACCCTGTTGGAATTGGCATATATTCTTTTTTCTGATTAAATGTAATCGCAAATAAGAATTGTTGAGCATATGCGCCTATGAATGCATAAATACCAACTACAACTAAGCCAGGTGTACTTAAAGGAGCTATGATATGTCTGAGTATTTGTACTCTTGAAGCCCCATCTACAAAAGCTGCCTCTTCTAAATCTATTGGTATTTTCTCAAAGTAAGATTTTAGCAACCAAATTGCAGTTGGTATTAAAAAAGCAACACCAGGAATTATCATAGATTGATAACTATTTAATAAACCTAAAGTCCTTAACAATTTGTATAAAGGTATTAAAATTACTGCTCCTGAAAACATATTAATTGCTAAGAGTATGTATAAGCTCGTATTTTTAGCTGGAAATTTAAAACGTGCGTATGCGTAGGCTGCAGGAATAACAAATATAAGAGTTAGTATAGCAACGCAGGATGCCAGAAAAAAACTATTAAAGATATATCTTCCAAGCATTGGTACCGTATTCCACATTTCTTGATAAGCCCAAAAAGATAAATCATCTGAATAAAATTGGTATGGAGATCTAAATAAATGATCTAAGGGACGAAGCGATGCATAAAACATTTCAATAAAAGGCAAAAGAATAAAAGTCATGAAGACAAAGATGCCAAAATAGATCAATATTTTTTCAAAAGGATTATATTTATTCATGAGAAATTTTCTTATTAATTCTAGCAAGTAAAGCTAAGTAAAATCCTGCAAATAACATTAGTAAAATCATTACGACTACGGCTCTAGCAGCACCTCTTCCAAATTTATAATTGCCTAATGCTTGTTTATAGGTGTCGATAATTAATGTAGTTGTTGAACCTCTTGGCCCACCTTCAGTCAATATCCAAATTATTTCAAATGAGTTGAATGTCCAAATAGCAGATAGTAACGACATTGTAATAATGACAGGAGTGATTTGAGGTAATGTGATTTTAAAAAATCTATCCCATCTTGAAGCGCCATCACAATAAGCAGCTTCATATAAATCTCTTGGCACACCCTGCATTGCAGCTAGAAAGAAAACGGTTACCATTGGTGTTCCAACCCAAACATCGGCAATGATTGTAGAAATAAAGGCACTTTGTTTGTAAGCAAGAAATCCAAAAGGACCGTCCAAAATACCAGTTCGCATACCTACACCTGCGATAATTCCAAAATACCCGTTATATAACCATAACCAGCCAAGCATACCAATTGCAATTGGAACTACCCATGGAGGCATTACAAGCACTCTGAAAATTGATCTTCCTTTTAAATTAGCATTAAGTAAAACAGCTCCAATTAAACCAATGATAAGTTTTAAAGAGACTGAAAAAAACATCCAAACAAATGTTCTGGTCACTATTCCATTAAATTTTTTACTTGAAAACATTTTTTGATAATTTTCTAAACCAACATAATCTTCTCCTGCTAAACTAGAATTTGTAAAAGATAATCTAATTGTTTCTAATAATGGCCAAGCAACAATAAGAATTATATAAATAGCAGCAGGAGCAATTAGTGCATATGCTATATATGTTTGGGCGGTATATGATTTTAATTTTTGATTCATAATTACTAATTTAATAGGGAATCGAATTTATCCCAAGTGCTTGTTAAGTCAATTACTTTACCAGTATTTCTAGCTTCATCAATTTTCATAGCAACAATTCCTGCCTCCATACATTCTATTACACCAACTGGTAATTCTTTATTATTTTTTAATAAATAATTGTTAATGTCTTGAGCCATCATGCTATCTGCGCCATAATGACCTTTAATTTCTTTTCCAAAAGCTGCTCCATAATCTTCATCAATAAGTACATTATTATTTTCATCATGAGCTTTCATAAATCCTTTAACAAAATCTCCCTCAATCATTCCCGCAGATCCTATGACTGCAAATCTTCGAAATTCGTCTGGAACTTTCATATTAGTATGAAAAGATAGTACTGCTTTATTTGCATATTCTATTATTGCTACTTGATGATCGACAATATCAGCATCACTATCAAAAACATTTGATTTTGACTCCCAACCTTTTAACCTGTCTTTTGTATATTGTTCATGAGAACCCTCTGGAAGATTTTCGGGTATAAAAGATCTTCTTGAACCAAAACTAGCAACTTTAATAGGTCTGCTCTTCGTAATCATTGAATAAAAGTCAATGTCATGACAACATTTTTCCAGCATAAAGCCTCCAGAATATTTTTGTTTTCTTCTCCAGTTTCTCATAAAAAAAGCACCGTGCGAAGGTACGATATGTTCTGAAGCTTCAATCGATATTATATTTCCAATAGCATTTTGATCTAATAATTTTCTCACAGATCTTGCTTGCTGTGAATATCTTAAAACTAAGCCAACAATAATTCTTTCTTTGCCATATTCTTTTATTAATTTTGCTAACTCAAAAGTTTCTTGTTCGCTTATTACTATAGGTTTCTCAGCAAATATTTGTAATCCTGCTCTTAATCCAAGCTTAATATGATCTAAATGTAAATGATTGGGGGACCCAATCATTAACATATCTAGTTTCTCTCGATCCAACATTTCGTTTAAACTTGAATATGATTTATTTGGAAAAAAATTATTTTTCTCAGCAAAATCTTTACCTATTGGCTGAGGATCTACATAAGCAACCATTTCAAAATTTGGATTAACTTTTGAAAATTCATTATAAACACCTGCTGTCCTACTCCCAAAACCGACTGCGCCTATTTTCATATTTATTTTACTTTAACATTAAAAATTGTGATATCGCCAGCCTAATTTTTTTAAAAAATCCATAGAATGTAGAAGTGCTGAACGAAATTCTATCCATTTTCTTGAAATTTTTCCTTTCCATGCAACTTCTGATAAAGTTGCTAATCTTGGGTTGATCATTTGATCAAAAAATTTTTTATCTGTAATTGTCTCTGACCACAGTTGACCTTGTAACCCTTTTATCAATTCTGATTTATTTAAATCTTTTATTGGGTCCCATTCATAAATATCTTTTACTTCTATAGTTGCAGCCCAACAAATACCTCTTTCTTCAGTTGAATTATTATAAGCCATATCAAAATATGTTTTTTGACCGGGACAAAGTATTGTTTCAAATCCCTTATTTGTAGTTTCTTTTGCAACATCTGAATGCTCCCATGAAAAGATCAAACATGATTTATCAATTTTTCCAGCACTTCCACCCACACCATGATCGATATGAGGAGACACTGCCGCCTCATTCCATGCAGCTGTTCTTTTATTTTTTGATTTTAGAAAATCTATTAAAAAATTCATATAGTAATCTTGATATTCCTCTTGTGATTTAATATTATTTTTTTTCATAAACTCGATAATTACTGGAGAACCTTCCCAGGCATTACTTGGTCTTTCATCAACGCCAACATGAATTACATCATATGAGAAAATATCACTTACTTCATTCAACATATCTTTTAAAAAAGTTATAGTTTTTTCTAAGGAAGGATTTATTGTATTATTCTTATACGAACCAACATCTTCACTAACTATATTTGAAGACTGTTCTCTAAGTTCTGGCATAATTTCTAGTAATGCCCAAGAATGTGCTGGTAAATCAATTTCAGGCATAATTTCGATATTTAATTTTTTTGCATATATAATTAAATCTTTGATATCTTCCTGTGAGTAATATCCGCCGTATTTATCATAACCACTTCCGTACAATGGTGGTATTTTAAAATTATATCCTCTGTATCCCCCATTTAATGCTAGATCTGGATATTTTTTAATTTCAATTCTCCACGCTTCGTTATCTGTTAAATGCCAATGAAATCTATTAAGCTTAAATAATGCCATGTAATTAAATAAACGTTTGATTTCATCAATAGTATAGAATTGTCTTGCACAATCGAGATGCATTCCTCTCCATTGATATTTTGGATTATCGTGAATTGTACAAATTGGAAGCTTTGTTTGATAGAAATCAATTAAATGAACTAAAGATATAAGACCATATAGCTTTCCACCATAAGTATTGTATTTAATCTCAATATTATCTTTTGTTATCTGCATAAAATATTGATCGTTTAATAACTGATCATCTTTTTTAAAAAAAATTGGAAATCCTTTTTCGGAAGTAAAATTAATATCCAATTTGTAAATAATATTTTGCAAATTAGAAATAATTTCAATTTCCGTATTCAGATTAAATATTTTATTTTCAATATTTATAAATTCATTTTGTAAATGAATTTTTTCTGGCTCAGGAATAATAGGTATAAAATTTTTTGTTTTTAAATCTTCATAAGTTTTCTTTTTAATTGGTTTTTCAAATATCAAATCTGAAACATTTATATTTAATTTACTATTGTTTAATGTATCGATAATGAAAATACCTTCCGGTCCACATGAAAGGTTGAAGTTACCAATTTTAGGAATTTGTAAATCTAATAAAATTGTATTTTTTTTTATAGATAACTCGTAATAACGTCCAATTTGCTTAATTATTTCGCCTCCTGATATAGATTTTATTGAATAAACTAATGAGAAACACAGTTTCAAATTTGAATCTACTAATTTATCATCAAGAATAATTTTTAATTTATTTTCATTTGTAAAAGATATATTAATTTGATTAGTCATAACTAGTAATTATATGAGCTTCAAAGATATATTTAATATAGACGCAGAAGTAAAGCAAAGTGCTCACGCTAGAGTCAATTTAATTGGTGAACATACCGATTATACTGGCGGATATGTCATGCCTACACTTTTATCTTTTAAAAATACCATTGAGATATCTCAAAATAATTCTAATGAATTCACAGTTTATTCTCAACATTTTAAAGAAAAAAAAACATTCAATGATTTCAAAAAATCAAGCAACAATGAGTGGGTTGATTATATAAAAGGTTGTTTGTATATTTTTTTTGATGAACATAAGATTTCATCTACATATTTAAACATTTATATTTCATCTGATATACCTTTAGAAAGAGGTATTTCATCATCTTCAGCATTGTGTGTTGCTACACTAAAAGCACTTAATACTTTTTTTGAAACAAAAATCAAAGATCCAGAAATTGCAAAATTAGCAAAGAAAGTAGAATTCAACTATATAGGTGTTTCTGGTGGAATAATGGATCAAATGGTCTCTTCTATTGGTATTCATGGCAAAGCATTTTTTATGAATTGTAAGAATTTAGAATACGAACTTATTAATTTTCCAGAAAATTGGAAATTTTGTTTGATTGACTCTGAAGTACAACGAAATTTAAGAGATAGCTCTTATAATGAAAGATTTGCTGAACTCCAAGAGGCTGAAAAAAAACTTGGTGTAGAATATTTAGGTGAAGTTAAAAAAGAAAATTTTCAAACAAATAAATTTGACAATAATACTATAGCAAAAAGAGCAAAGCATGTAGTTTTTGAAAATGATAGAGTGACTAATGCGAAAAAAAATTTAATAGAAAATAATATTCAGGAGTTTGGAAAATTAATGAATGAAAGTCACGTATCATATTCTAAAGATTTTGAAGCATCTACTTTAGATGTTGATTTAATTGTTCAGAGATCGGTTGAATGTGGTGCTCTAGGCGCCAGATTGACTGGTGGTGGATTTGGTGGTTTTACAGTTTCATTAATTGAAAGAAATAATTATAGTAACTGGTATAGTAAAATATTAAATTTTTATCCTGCTGAAAAGATCTTCGAAGTCAATTAGGGTTTTAGTAGCCTTCTAAGCTTACCCTCAGTGACATCATGATCAATATAACATCCTTGTAGATGTCTAAAACCAGTATTTGGATCAAATTTAGTTCTTCCATGTAATAATCTCAGGTTATCAAACATTGCAATCATTCCTCTAGATAATCTAAATTTAATTTTGAAATCATCAGAGTTACAAAGTTTGAACATATATTTTCTAGCATTATAAAAGAGATCAAGATTGTTTTCCTCTAATAATGGAACATAATCAAGTCTTCCACTAAATCGTATTTGTCTAAAGTTATTATTATGGTCTAGTTCAATTAATTTTGCTTCATCAACTAAAATAGTATCAATATCTGTAAATTTAAAAGTAACATTAGTTTCAGTTAATACTTTATAAAATTCAGGTTGGTTATGTTTTAAAAAATTTGCAACACTAAAACCATCAACTAAACTTGAGTCTCCTCCTGTAGATTCATTAGCAATACAATGAAGTAATTGAATTCCAGGAACAGGCTTTCTATATGGGTTATCAGAATGCGAAGTTAACTCTAATGCAGTATAGGCAAGATCATTTGGATTTGGTTTTGAGACAACGTTAAATAATTTTCCAAAATTTGTTGCTCGAACTGGACCTAATTTTTCAGCAAAATTTATAACTTCATCTTCTTCTGCTTTTGTATTTTCAATTATTACATAACCATATTGATAAAATACTTTAAGCATATTGATAAGTTCCCTTTTATTCTCAAAGATTTTATTATTATCAAAAATTTCCAAATTTTGTTCACTGACATTCCATATTTTTTTTTCAGGTATGACATCAATATTATTGATTTCATTATAAAGATCATCAATATTAAAAGATCCTTTTGCTCCATCACTAAATTCAACATTTAATATATTTTCGTTAACATTATGAGAATTTATAAATAGATTATCATCTAAAAGGCTTGGTTCATATAAACGTTGTAAATTATTTTGGTCTACAAATTCACTCCCATTTAATCTTTCACGAAGCCAAAGACTATGAAGTTTAAACTCTGATAATTTTCCTTCATTAATAGAAATTATTTTTTTTCCCATTTTTAGTTTATTAATTAATATTTAAATTTGTGTAAATTATAAATTATAGTTAAAAATTAAAAAATGGTTGAGAAATAAGTGATTAATTATTCTCCCAGTAGAGAATCATCCAAAACTCTAGTTTCATATGCTGAGTAAGAGTGCCAGCCATGTACTGTTTGATCAAAATCAATTACACTACCTGTCATTAATCCAGATTCTTCTGAGCACATAAAAGCTAATCCCTTTGCTACATCGATAGGCTTAATCAATCTGTTAAAAGGAACTTTTTTTTCTTCATCTTGCAACCAATTAGGATTTTTTTTATGAACTCTTGTTTGAATATCATGTTCAGCAGGAGTGTCTGTCCATCCAATATTTAAGGCATTTACTCTTATTTGATAACTAGCGACAGAATTTGCAATATTTTTTGTCATTGTAGCTAAAGCAGCTTTTGAACCACTATAAGCAACAATAAATGGCATACCACTATACATTGCCATAGATAATACATTTGCAATTGTTCCTTTGTTCTTATCTCTAATCATTATTTTAATTGTCTCTTGCATTAATATGAAAGGTGCACGGGTATTAATATTATAATTATTTTCATAATTTTCTAGAGTAGCACTTAGAATTGTTCCTCTTTCTGTGTATCCTGCAACATTAATTAAAGAATTTATTGTTCCAAATTTTTTATCAGTCTCTAAAACAATTTTTTTGCAATCATCAACATTTTTAAGATCTGCTTTTATATACAAACACTCAGTGCCTAATTTTTCAATCTGATTTTTAACTTCAAGACCTTTATTTTCTTGTCTCCCACAAATTGTAATTGCTTTAGCACCTCTGCTAGCTAATAATCTCGCTGTTTCAGCACCACTACCTTGTGTACTACCTGTAACTATAATGACCTTATCTTTAAATTGTTCATTCATAGAATTTATCTATAACTAAAATTTTGGTTTTACAACTTTATTTAATTTTGCTGATTTAGTAGCTGAATTAGCAAGAATTAAAGCATTCTTTCCATCCTCAAAAGTGACTGATATATTTTTTTTATTTTTTATTGATTTAATAAATTGATCTAATTGTATTTGATAAGCATCTTTGTATCTTTCAATAAAAAAATTTTTAATAGGTTTTTTTGCAAATGATAAATTTTGATTATAGTAATTGATATCATTATTTGGAACATTATCAGAAATTAACATTCCATTACTTCCAAATACTTCGAGTCTTTGATCATAACCATAGACGGCTCTTCTTGAATTATTTATATGAACTAAAACACCTTTTTTTGATTTCATAAAACACATAGTTGTGTCATAATCATTGGTAACCTTAAAATCATTTGAGACATTTACAGAACCTTGTGCAAAAACTTCTACAATTGGATCATTATTAAGAATAAATCGTGCCAAATCAAAATCATGAATTGAACAATCTCTAAAAATTCCACCCGATTGTTTTAAATAATCAATACCAGGTGGAGAAGGATCTCTACTTGTGATTACAATCATTTCAATTTTACCAATCTTTCCTGATAGAACCTCACTTTGTACTTTATTATGATTAGGATCAAATCTACGATTAAAACCAATTTGTATAGTTGGTTTATATTTTTTAATTTTTTGCCAACATTTATTTACTTTATTTATATCTAAATCAATTGGCTTTTCACATAATATAGCTTTATTACATTCTGCTCCTAGAGAAATATAATCTGTATGAGTCGGTGTGGCAGAAGCAATTAAAATAGCATTTATTTGATCTGAAAAAATTGCTTCCTTTGCAGTCTTTGCAATTTCACAACTATATTTTTTTGCAATTTTTTTAGCAGAGCTTGTATCAATGTCATAAACATATTTGAGGCTCGCTTCTGGATGATCATTTATGATTGACGCATGTAATTTCCCAATTCTTCCTGTTCCTAATAACGTAAAATTAATCATTTTAGATTTTTATCCACTTTGAATTTAAATTAGAAGATTTTTTTGCTGCATAAATAAATTTAATACCAGCGACACCATCATCAATTGTTGGAAATGAATATTTTTTATTTTTATTATGAATCTGATCAGCAAATTCTGAATAAATATTTGCAAAAGCTTCAAAGAAACCTTCTGGGTGACCAGCAGCAATTCTTGAAGATGATAGTGAAAATTTAGATACTAATTTACTTGCTCTTGTTATAACTTTCATTGGTTTATCTAGTTCTGTAAACTTTAGATTATTTGGATCATCCTGTAACCATTCTATTGAACCTTTTGTTCCATACACTCTAATTTTTAGACCATTTTCTCCACCAGTAGCAGCAGACGATACCCAGATTATACCTCTTGCCTTATTTCGCATTCTTAATAATACAAAAGCATTATCATCAACTGAAATTTCTGAGGATAATGAATTTACTTCTGCTGATATTTCATTTGCTTCTAATCCAGTCACATATCTCAACAAATGATACGCGTGAGTTCCAATTTCAGATAATATCATTGAGGGCCCAGATTGTTTTTTATCTAGTCTCCATTTTAATGTTCTTTTTTCATCTTTCTTTTTTACTCCGACTGTATAACCTTGGGGGTACTCAACATTTATTAAATTGATTTTTCCTAATTTATGATTTGAAATAATATTTTTTGCCTCTCGTAGCATTGGATAGCTTGAGTAATTGTGTGTTAATGCAAATACAATTTTATTTTTTAAAATTACTTTTTTTAATTTAACAGCATCCTCAACCGTTGCGGTTAAAGGTTTGTCACAAATAATATGTATTCCTTTTTCAATAAATACTTTTGCTATCTTATAATGATCACCCGATGGAGTCATTATTCCAAGCGCTTGAATACCATCATTTCTTTTTGACTCAGCGGATGCCATAGACTTATAATCACTGTAACAACGATCATCAGCTAATCCTAATGAAGAACCAAAAGATTTAGATTTTTTTTTATCTTTTGAAAATATTCCAGCAACAAATTCAAATTTATTATCAAATCTTGCTGATAACCTATGAGTGTATCCAATAAATGAATTAGGACCTCCACCAATAAAACCTATTCTAATTTTATTTTTATTATTTAAAGTATCATTTCTAAGTAAGTCTAATCTACCAAAAGCAATTTTGGATTTTTTTTTCATTAGTTAACTATGCCACCATCAATTACATAATTTTGTGCGGTACAACCAGAACTTTGATCGGATGCAAAAAACAAAACTGGCTTTGATATATCTTCAGGCATAAGCATTCTCTTTATACATTGTCTGTCAAGTTGAGTTTTTTTAATTTCTGGAGTAAGCCATAATTTTTTTTGCCTCTCCGTAATTATCCAACCAGGAACAATACAATTTACTCTAATGTTATAGATACCTAAATCTCTTGCTAAAGTTCTTGTTAATCCCATAATAGCAGATTTTGCAGTGGTATATCCAGGCATACCGCCTTGAGAAATCATCCATGAAAAACTACCTATATTTACAACAGAACCTTTTCCTAAATCTTTCATGTCTTTATAGACAGCTTGGGTTGCAAAAAAATAATGTCGTAAATTAATATTCATTCTATCATCCCAATATTCAGGGGTGACACTATCTAGATCATGTCTCTCATCATTTGCTGCATTATTTACCAGAATTGAAATTGGCCCAATTTCTTTTTTTACTTTCTCTAATGAACTTTTAAGTTGTTCTATATTTTTTAAATCACATTTTACAAATAGACTATCAATATCATATTTGTTTTTAATTTTTTTTGATAATTCGTTACCTAACTCATCATTTATATCTAAAAATGCAACTTTTGATTTTTGAGAAGCAAATTGTTCGACAATACTTTCCCCAATTCCTGAGGCACCTCCTGTAATAAGCACTACTCTATCTTTTAGTGATGGATAAGTTGCGATTTCGTTCATGATTATTTATGATATATTAATCTAAGTTATGTTTAACATAATCAAATTAAATGAAAAAGATAATATTGGAATTGCTCCAATGGATATTCCTCAGAATATTAATATAAATTATGGAATTAAATCTAAAAATAATATTCCTTATGGCCATAAAATTTCTTTAAAAAAAATTAAAAGTGGTGATTTTATTTTTAAGTATGGTCAGATAATAGGAATCTCAAATAAAAATATAGAACCTGGTGAACATGTACATTCCCATAATATGGGATATAGTGAATTCAAAAGAGAATATATCCGTAAAGATATTAGAAATGATATTAATAAAAGTGAAAAAACAGAATACTTTAAAGGCTTTAAAAGGAATAATGGATCATCAGGTACTAGGAATTATATAGGTTTAATTAGTACAGTTAATTGTTCGGCAACAGTTGTTAAAAAAATATCTGATAAAATAAATAATTATTTAAAAGATAAAAATTTTGATAACATTGATGGGGCAGTTTGTTTAAAACATTCATCAGGTTGTGGGATGAATACTTCTGGATATGCCATGAATGTATTTAACAGAACTATTGAAGGTTTTAAAATTCATCCTAATTTTGGAAAAGTTTTTGTTATTGGACTTGGATGCGAATGTGCCCAAATAAGTTTGTACAACAATGATCAGGAAAAAAGAAATATTGAATATTTGAATATTCAAGATGAAGGTGGAACAAATGAAATAATAACGAAAGTAACTTCAAAAATTTTTAATCAACTAAATGAAATTAATAGTATTTCTAGAACAAATATACCCATTTCAGAACTAACAGTTGCTTTGCAATGTGGTGGTTCAGATTCGTATTCTGGGATAACTGCAAATCCTGCACTAGGCTTTGCTTCAGATATGATTATTGATCATGGTGGAACAACATTACTATCAGAGACTCCAGAAATATATGGAGCCGAACATTTATTATTTGAAAAATCATTAAACGAAAAAAATATAGAAAAACTAAATAAACAAATTGAATGGTGGAAAAAATATGTTGCTAGCAACGATAGCACATTAGATAATAATCCAAGTCCTGGTAATAAAAAAGGAGGTTTAACTACAATTCTGGAAAAGTCATTAGGTGCAGTATCTAAAGCTGGAAATAGAAATATGGTTGATGTTCTCGATTATGCTGAACAGGTAAAAACCAAAGGTTTTAACTTTATGAATTCTCCAGGTTATGATCCTGTATCTGTAACTGGTCAAGTTGCTTCTGGCGCTAATGTTATTTGTTTTACTACTGGTCGAGGTTCGTGCTTTGGATTTAAACCCACTCCAAGTATTAAAATAGCAACAAATACAAATATGTATAATAAACTTAGTGAAGATATGGACATCAATGCTGGTACTATTATGGATAATATTGCAAGCGTTAATGAAGTTGGCAAAGAAATATTTGATAAAATAATTTCAGTTGCATCGGGTAAAAAATCAAAGAGTGAAATAAATGATTATGGTGACGATGAATTTAATCCTTGGATAATTGGAGCAACGCTATAAATTTATAAATCACCTTTAAAGGCGTTTATATACATTTTTAAAAAATCTTCTGCGTTAACTGGTATAGGATTTGTACTTGTTGATGGATCATTAAAAGCCATTAAACTCATTTTTTCTAAATTTTTGTCATCATCAATTATTTCACTTAAAGTATGAGGAATATTTAAATTAGATCTAAGCTCTAAAATCCAATCCATAAAATTATTAAATGTTGCTGATTTTAAATTTATATATCTTGAAATATCAATAATTTTTTCTTCAATTCCTTTTTTATTATATTGTAAAACATATGGCATAAATACTGCATTGGTTAATCCATGATGTGTATTATAAATTGCACCAACAGGATGACTTAAAGAATGGATAGCACCTAAACCCTTTTGAAAAGCTATTGAGCCCATAGATGAAGATGCTAGCATATGCGATCTAGCTTGTAGATTTGATCCATCATTAAAAGCAAGAACAAGATTATTTTTTACTAATCTAATGCCCTCTAATGCAATACCTTGTGAATAAGGATGAAAAATATTCGACAAATATGCTTCTAAGCAATGAGCAAGCGCGTCCATTCCTGTAAAGGCTGTTAGATTTGCAGGAAGTGGAATTGTCAAATTTGGATCAAGGATAACAATTGATGGAAGCATTTTTGGATGGAAAATTATTTTTTTTTCTTGTGTTTGTTCGTTTGTAAAGACTGACGCTCTTCCAGTTTCAGAACCTGTTCCAGCTGTAGTAGGTAGAGCAATTACAGGAAAAATTGAATCTGCATTAGCTCTAGTCCACCAGTCACCAATATCTTCAAAATCCCAGATTGGTCTTTCTTGCTTGGCCATGAATGCAATTGCCTTTCCTGTATCCATACCCGAGCCTCCACCAACAGCTATTACTCCATCATGTTTATTTTCATTAAATGCTTTAACACCATCTTCAACATTCTTACCTGTAGGATTTGATTTAACATCACTATAGACAATTGCCTGTTTATCTAAACAATCATTTAACTTATTAATAATGTTTGTTTTTAAAATTCCATTATCAGTAACAATTAATGGTTTTTGAATATTTAATTCTTCACAGGCTTTTTGTATTTCTTTTATTCTATCAACACCAAACCAGATTGTAGTAGGATAATTCCAATTAATATTTTCCATAATCTTAAATATTTCTTATATGATAGCTTTTTGCTCTTGTTAAATGATCAAATCCTAGAACAGATAAAGTAACGCCAATTCCAGTATCTTTTACACCGGTCCATGCTAAGCCGGGATCTAAGTAATCACATCTATTCATAAAAAAAGTTCCTGTCTCAACATTTTTTCCAAAATTTTCTGCAAAAGACTTATCATTTGTCCAAATACTTGCTGTTAACCCATAAGAACTATCATTCATTAGAGATAAAGCTTCATTTTCATTTTCTACTTTCATTATTCCAACTGAAGGACCAAATATTTCTTCCATCATATATTTCATCGAATGATCGACATTAATAAGTGCACTTGGGCTTACATAACAATTATTACCATCATCTAAATTAAATTTTTTGTTATCTATAATATTCTTTCCACCTTGACTAATTGCGCTGTTAACTTCAGATCGAATATAATTTGCAGCAGATTGCTTCACTACTGGACCTAAATTTGTCTCCATCTCTAGTGGATTTCCTAAAATATATTTCTCAGTTACATCTTTAAATTTTTCTACAAATGTATTGTATATTTTTTTATCAACATAAATTCTTTCGATACCACAACAAGATTGACCAGAATTGAAGTATGATCCATCAACTAAATTTTCAACAGCATGATCTAAGTCACAATCAGCTCTAACATAAGCAGGATCTTTTCCACCTAACTCTAGACCGGCTCCAATAAATCTAGTGCCTATAGATTTTTTTATTTGTTTTCCACCACTTACAGAACCTGTAAATAAAACATGATTAATTCTTGAATCTGAAATTATTCTTGATGTTTGATCATGATCTAAATGTAAATACTGAAAAATATTTTTTGGCAATGAAGATTGTTTAGCTGCCTCATATAATTCTTCAGCACAGAGTGGAGTTTGAGAAGAATGTTTTAATATAACTGCATTACCTGCAAGTAAACTTGGTACAATTGAATTAACAGAAGTGTTGAAAGGGTAATTCCATGGTGCAATTACAAATATAGTCCCTAGTGGTTCTTTGTTTATATAATTATCAAATTCATCATTTTTAATTGATATAACTCTTGATAGTGCTCTATCAGCATTTTCAATCATATAACGAGCTCTTTCTTCAAAACCTCGCATCTCTCCAGGGCACTGTGCTATAGGTCTGCCTATTTGCTTACATAAATTACTAGAAGCATCCTTATTTTTTAAAAATATTTCTACAAAATTTAAAACTGACTTTTTTCTTTCTTCTAAAGATATATTTTTCCAATGCTCTCTTACAGAATAGGAATTACTTAGACTTTTTTCAATATCTTCTTCTGTTGCATATTCTCTTTTAACTAAGACGGAGTTGTCTATTGGAGTAATAGTCTCAAACATTTAGTAAAATTAGCCTCGTTCGAAATATCTTCGTAATTGCCAATCATTAACTGATCCATCATAATCTTTTTGCTCCCATTCAGCAGCATGGATATAATGATCAAGTACATCTTGTGGAAATATCTCTTTTAAAAATTTAGATTTTTTAGCAAGTTGGATTGCTTCGTTAAGTGTTTTAGGAACTTCATTTACTTTTTTCTCATATATATTCCCTAAATAAGGTTTATCTAATTTAAGTTTATTTTTAATACCATATAACCCAGCACCAACTAAAGCTGCAAAAGAAAGATAAGGATTTACATCTGCTCCTGGGACTCGACATTCAATTCTTATGGATGATCCATGACCAGCTAGTCTAAACCCAGCAGTACGATTATCAATGCCCCAAACAGATTTTGTAGGAGCAAATGATCCATCTTGAAATCTTTTATAAGAATTAATATTTGGTGCTAAAAAAATTGAAATATCTGGTAATAATTTAATTTGTCCCGCAAGATAACTTTTAAAAATATCAGACATTCCATATTTATCCTTAGGGTTATAAAAAATATTTTTCTTTGTTTTCTTATCGAATAAAGAGTTATGAATATGACATGAACTTCCACAAACTTCTTTGTTATATTTAGCCATAAAGGTTACGGCTTTGTTATGTTTATAAGCAATTTCTTTTGTCGCATTTTTAATTAAAATATGATTGTCAGCCATGTTTAATGCATCGGAAAATACAACATTGATTTCTTCTTGTCCTGGAGCTGCTTCACCCTTTGAACATTCTACATAAATTCCACTATCTAGAAGAGAATTCCTTAATTCCTGCATCACATCCTCTTCTTTCGTAGTTTGGAAAATCATATAATCTTCAATATACCAAGAAGACTCTTTAAGTTTTGTATAATTATTATTATGAATTTCTTCATAAGTTTGATTAAAAAGAAAAAATTCTAATTCTGAACCAACCATAGATTGAAATCCCATTTTGTCTGCCTTAGCTAAAACATCTTTTAATATCTGTCTTGTTGAATGAATAAGTGGTTTTTTTCCTAAATGGTCTAAACAATCACATATTACTATAGCTGTTTTATTTAACCAATTTGCTATCTTTATCGTTTTGAGATCTGGAATTACAGTCATATCTCCATAACCCGTTTCCCATGAAGAAGATTTATATCCGGGTACAGTAAACATATCCATATCGACGGTATAGAGATAATCGCACATATGCGTTTCTTTATAGACATAATCAATAAAAGCTTTTCCAGTAACTCTTTTACCATTTAGTCTACCTTGCATATCTGATACACAAACTAAAACTGTATCTATTTCTTTTTTTGTTATTAGTTTTTTTAACTGATTAAATGTAATACTCATGTTTCTTAAAATTAAATTTGTATCATTTTCATATCCTAAATGATAAAGAATGAAACAAAAATAATTAATTAAAAAACGCAGAAAATGGAAAAATATAAGAATTTTATAAATAATAAATGGATTGAAAGTGAGTCCAAAGAAACAATAAAGGTTGATGATCCTTCAAATGGTAAAATCATTGGTGAAATTTCATGTGCAAAAAAAAATGAAGTTGATCTTGCGGTTGAAGCAGCTAAAAATTCTTATAACAGCAGAGTACTTGTTGATATGCCTTTACTTTCAAGAGCGAAACTAATGAGAAAAATTGCAGAAGAGACAAGAAAGGTTTCAAAAGAAGGTGGTGAGCTTCTTTGTTATGAAAATGGAAAAAATATCGCTTCAGCAATTAAAGAATTCAATGATGTAGCAGATATGTTTGATTATTATGCAGGCTTAACAGATAAACTTGAGGGTAAAACAATACCTGTTGCAAAAAATGTTTTTGATTACACAGTTTTAGAACCATTTGGTGTATCAGCACATGTTGTTCCATGGAATTTTCCATTATCAATGATTGGAAGATCACTGTCATGTTCTTTTGCTACAGGAAATTCAACAATTATAAAAACTGCAGAATTAACTCCTTTGTCCGCAACAATTTTTGCTAAAGCAATACAAAATGCTGGTGTACCAGAAGGACTAATCAACATAATTTGTGGATATGGAAATGAAGCAGGATCTTATCTTGTATCTCATGAAGATGTAAATCACGTAGTCTTTACGGGTTCGGTCGCAACTGGAAAAAAGATACTTCATGCTTGTGCTGACAAAGCTATACCTGCTGTTGTTGAATTAGGTGGTAAGTCAGCTGGTATAGTGTACCCTGACGCAGATCTAAATGAAGTTTTGGAAAGTGCACGTTCAGGAATATTTAGTGTTGCAGGACAAATTTGTACAGCGATGTCTAGATTGGTAGTTCATAAATCAATCAAGGATGAATTAGTAGATAAGCTAATTGATATGAGTAAATCTTTAAAAATTGGACCTGGTATAGAAAAAGATACAGATCTAACTCCAGTTATATCTGAAAATCAGCTTCAAAAAGTTGAAGGTTATGCAAGATCAGGAATCCAAGAAGGAGCAGAAGCAGCATATGGTGGAAAAAGATTAGATCGTGAAGGATATTTTATGGAACCAACAGTTCTAAACAATGTTAAACAAAGTATGACTGTAGCCAGAGAAGAAATTTTTGGTCCAGTACTCTCAGTTCTTGAATATGAAGATCAAGAGGAAGCAATTGATATTGCGAATGATACTGAGTATGGTTTAGGTGCTGGTGTTTTTACAAAAGATCTAAAAAAAGCATCTTGGACCGCAAGTAAATTAGAAGCTGGTCAAGTATATGTAAATAAATGGTTCACTGGAAATCATGCAACACCTTTTGGAGGTTATAAACAATCAGGATATAGCCGTGAAAAAGGAGTGGATGGACTTAAATCTTATCTTCAAGTCAAAAATGTTGGAATTAGTTTAGGTTAAAATCGGCCAGGAGAATAAGCGCTAATATCTATATTCGGCAGTTGATCTTTTGATAAACTATCAATAATTTTTCCCGTAACAGCTCCTAAAGTCCAGCCAATATGTTGATGTCCAAATGCATAAATGACATTATTATTTTTCTGAGATTTTCCAATAACAGGTAATGAGTCTGGTAAGGTAGGCCTTCTACCCATCCATGTTGATCTTACTTCTTTTAATTGGGGCAAAACCTTTCTTGATTGTCTCTCTATCATTTCAAGACGTTTTTTATTGGGTGGTTTATTTAAACCTGCTATTTCAACTGTACCAGCAGCTCTTATACCATCATGAATTTGTATTAAGTAAAATCCAGACTCAGACCAAGCAACGGGACGATTTATTAATTTCTCTTCAGTTTCAAATAAAAGGTGATATCCTCTTTCGGTATCAAGAGGGAATTTATCTCCAAGCATATTTGCAATTTGATTGGACCAAGCACCAGCACTTACAATTATTTTATCAAATTTAAGTTTTTTATTTTCTAAAAATAATTCTATATTTTTTTCTTTCTGTGTTAAATTTTTTATATTTTGATTTATGTAAACACCGCCTAGTTCTAAAAATTTTTTAAAAA
>CACMQB010000007.1 GCA_902615745.1 uncultured Alphaproteobacteria bacterium
ACAAGTTCAATGAGTATTGAATTCTTACAAGGTAATTATTTTTCCTATAATACTCAATTATTTCTATGGCTCGCCTTCTTTGCTTCCTTTGCAGTTAAAATTCCTATGTGGCCGTTTCATACATGGTTGCCCGATGCCCATGTTGAAGCTCCAACAGCTGGATCTGTTATTTTAGCCGGAGTACTTTTAAAAATGGGTGGATATGGTTTTATCCGTTTCTCTTTAGGCATGCTTCCAGAAGCAACAGAATTTTTTATTCCTTTAATTATGACATTAAGTATAGTTGCCATAGTATATACTTCCTTAGTAGCACTAGCACAAACTGATATTAAAAAACTAATTGCATATTCATCTGTTGCTCATATGGGAATTGTAACAATTGGAATTTTCTTAGTGAATCAACAAGGCTTAGAAGGAGCAATGATGCAAATGATTAGTCATGGACTAGTTTCAGCAGCTCTATTTTTATGTGTTGGTGTTATTTATGATCGAATGCATACTAGAGAAATTGAATTTTACGGAGGATTAGTTCAAAGAATGCCACTTTATGCAACAGTATTCATGATTTTTATGCTGGGATCAGTTGGATTGCCTGGAACTAGTGGTTTTATTGGAGAATTTTTAGTTATTGTTGGCGCATTTAAATTTTCAAGTTACGTTGTTATTGGCGCGGCTTTTGGAATAATATTATCCGCTGTTTACATGCTATACCTTTATAAAAGAATTATTTTTGGCACCATAACTAATAATAAACTTGCAGATATTTTAGATATAAACACAAGAGAGAAAATCATATTAATACCTTTAGCAATTTCAGTAATATTACTAGGTATATTTCCAAATCTATTTTTAGATCCTATGAGATTATCACTTGAACTGATTATAACAAACTATGAAATAGCCAATGCTAAATAATATTTACAATATTTTTTTTATACCCGAAATTTTTTTAGCTTGCTCTTCTTTTGTTTGTTTGCTTTTTGGGCTTTTTTTAAAAAAGAATGCATTTAGACAAACTTCCAATCTAGCAGTTTTCGTTTTATTATTAACCATTTTGCTTGTTTACTATGATAGTGAATCAAATTTTGCAAATTATAAAAGTTTATTTAGCCACTCTTCTTTTATAAATTTTTTTAAAATTTTAGCTTTATTAGGATCTATAGCTAGTATCATCATTTCTAAAGATTATTTCTTAGGCATTAAACTTAAAAATTTTGAAATTCCTGTTTTATTTTTATTTTCTACACTTGGGATGATGTTAATGATTGCTTCAAATAATCTTATGTCCATGTATCTAGCAATAGAGCTACAAAGTTTATCTCTATATGTTGCTGCAGCAATAAAAAGAGATTCAATCTCATCAGCTGAGTCAGGAGTAAAATACTTTATTTTAGGAGCATTATCGTCTGGTATACTTTTGTACGGCTTCTCCTTAATTTATGGATTTACTGGTTCAATGAATTTTGATGATATAAGTTTCTATTTATCAAAATATGATAATTTAAATTTAGGTCTAATATTTGGGCTTGTATTTGTGATGGTGGGCTTGGCTTTTAAGGTTTCAGCAGTACCTTTCCATATGTGGACTCCTGATGTTTATGAAGGAGCTCCAAACTCAATTACAGGTTTTTTTGCTATTGTCCCTAAGATTGCTGCAGTAGCTTTAATTTATCGTTTTTGCTTAGTTCCATTTGAAAATTTTTACTTAGAATGGAGTCAAATAATTTTATTTTTATCAATAGCCTCAATGTTTCTTGGAGCTGTAGCGGCTATAGCACAGTCAAATATTAAAAGATTATTAGCTTATAGTTCTATCGGACATATAGGTTATATCTTAATAGCTTTAGTTGCCGCAAATGATGATGGAATTAAAGCAGCATCAATTTATATGTTTTCATACATGATAATGAATGTTGCTATTTTTGCTATTTTACTTTCGTTAAAAGTTAAAAATGAATATTTAATTAATATAAGTGATTTAAAAGGGTTAAGTAAAAGTAATCCAATCGTTAGTCTTTTTATTTCAATAATAATGCTATCTATGGCTGGAATCCCACCCTTTATAGGATTTTTTGGAAAGTTTTATGTTTTCATTGCTGCAATTGAACGAGAATTATATGTGCTTTCAGTTCTTGGCGTCTTAGCTAGTGTTATTTCTGCATTTTATTATTTAAGAATTATTAAGATAATGTATTTTGATGAAAGTAAAAGTGAAGGAATAATTAATTTTCAAATTTCTTTTCAATCAAAAATTATTCTGTCCTTAAGTTTGTTTGTAATTATTTGTTTTATATTTTACCCGTCTTTATTGATTAATATATCAGCAAGTTTGACCATTTGATTAATGTCATTAGATAAAATTAAAAATCTATTAGATAAAAACAATTTTGATTTTCATTTTATTGAATCTGTAGACTCTACAATGTCAGAGGTTAAAAAACTTATTTATAATAGAGATATATGTTTGATGGCAAATGAACAAAAAAAAGGATTTGGAAGACGAGGAACAACTTGGGAAAGTCCAAAAAATAATGTCTATATTTCTATTTTATCTAAAAATATATTGCCAATAGAAAATCATTTTTTAAATAATGCTTTTATTACTAATATTATCTGTTCTGTGATTGAAAATATATGTAATGTTAAAACTCAAATTAAATGGCCAAATGATATTTTAATTAATAAAGAAAAAATTTCTGGAATAATTTCTGAAATATTTAGTATCAAAAGTGATAAATATATCAATACTGGTTTTGGAGTTAATATAGTATCTTCTCCAAAAATTGAAAATTATCTAACAACTAATATTAATAAATACAATAAAGAAATTAACAATTTTTATTTTGTATATGAAATTATGGAAGAGTATTTTAAAAATTTTAAACAACTGCTAAATAACCACGAAAAAATTATGACTGAATATAAAAGTAGATTATTATATTTAGGAAGTAATATTAATTTAAAAATTGATGAACAAAATGTAAAACAAGGAATATTTCATAATCTTAACCCAGATGGTTCAATCACTTTAAAAAATAATATTAATTTTGAAAATATATATAATGCTAGAATAATTTAATGATTGTTATAGATGCAGGTAATACTAATATAGTTATTGGTTTTTATACAAAAAATAAATTAATTAAAATTATTAGATTAAAAACAGAAAAAAAAATCAATATTACAAAAAAAGAAATAAATAAATTTTTTAAATCTAACAAAAAGTTGATTAATAATCTTAAAGATAGATTTTGTATCTTGTCCTCTGTTGTACCATCTTTAAATTTAATTTTTAAAAATATTTTTCAAAAAAATAAATTCAAATTTTATGTAATTAATCCCAAAAAAATATCATTCAGAAATAGTATCAATTATAATTTAAATCAAATTGGGAGTGATCGAATAGCAAACTATGCCTATGTATATAGTAAGAAAATCAAAGACTGTATAATTCTCGACTTTGGTACAGCTACTACTTTTGATGTCATTAAAAATAATCAATATTTAGGTGGATTAATTTTTCCAGGTATAAATCTTTCAATGGAGACACTTTTAAAAAATGCTGAGTTAATAAAAACTTCAAAAATCTCAAAATCAAATAAAATTGTTAATAATAATACATCAGCTTCAATTCAATCAGGTTTCTATTTTGGTTATTTGCATGCAGTTAATGGCATATTAAAGCAAATTATTAAGGAGAATAACTTTAAGCCTAAAGTCTATATTACGGGTGGTCTAGGTAAAATATTTAGGGATAAAATTATTTATAAACCTATATATATGGAACATTTGACATTAGAAGGAATAAAAGAAATTGGTAACAAACATTTTTATGAGTAATAATTTACAACTAAATGATTTTAATGAAGGACTACACTTTTTATCTCTTGGAGGTATTGGAGAAATAGGTGCAAATTGTTATCTTTACGGATGTGATGGAAAATGGATAATGATAGATTTAGGTCTTTCATTTGCAGATGAAAAGTTTCCTGGTGTAGATTTATTAGTGCCAAAAATTGATCATATTGAAAGTTTAGAAGATAATCTCGAGGCAATTATTATCAGCCATGGTCATGAAGATCATGCAGGAGCTGTTGCGTTCTTAGCAAATAAAATTAAATGTCCAGTATATGCAAGTAAATTTGCAAAATTTCTAATCGAAAATAGGCTAAAAGAATTTAATAAAGTAGAAGGATTTACTTTAGAAGAGATAAACCTAGAAAAGAAATTAATACTCAATAATTTTGATATAAGTTTTATTCCAACTACACACTCAATTCCTGAACCAACTGCAATTGTAATTAAAACAACATATGGATCATTACTTCATACTGCTGATTGGAAAATAGATCATTCACCTACTTTAGGAGACTCATTTTCAAAAGAAAAATTTGAAAAATTAGGAAATGATGGATTACTTGCCTTAATAGGTGACTCTACTAACGCAAATGTGCCTGGTAAATCACAATCTGAAAATGACGTTAGGGATGAACTGACAAGTGTATTTTCAAGGTTTTCTAATAGAATTGTTGTTACATGTTTTTCTTCAAATATTGCAAGAATGAAAAATATTATTCAAGCAGCAAAAAAAAATAAAAGAAAGGTCGCTCTTGTTGGTAGGAGTATGAAAAAAAATATCGAGGTAGCAAGAAAATGTGGTTATGTTTCGGATGATGAAATTTTTATTAGTGAAGATGAAGCTTCTTATATACCAAGAGAAAATTTAGTCATAATTTGTACTGGAAGCCAGGGTGAAAAAAGATCTGCGCTTTTCAGAATAGCTTATAATTCTCATCAACATTTACATTTAGAACCTAAAGATGTAGTAATTTTTAGCTCAAGAGATATTCCTGGTAATGAAAAATCAATAAATAATTTAAAGAACTTACTTATTAGACAAAGAGTTGAGATAGTAACTGCTGATGACGATCTAGTGCATGTTTCAGGTCACGGTTATGCAGATGAAATAAAACAAATGTATAATTGGACAAAACCGTACTTATCTATTCCTGTGCATGGTGAACCCATGCATCTAGAAGCTCATAAACAATTATCTTACTCATCTCAAGTACCATTTACTAAAATTTTAGAAAATGGCAAATGTCTCAAAATTGCACCAGGTGAACCTAAAATTGTAGAAAAATTTGAAACTGGAAAGTTAATTGTCGAGGGTAAAAATCTTTACGACTCTGAGTCTGCATTTATTAAAGAGAGAAGGAAATATTCATTTGAGGGGCTAGTATTAATTTCTTTAATTATCAATGATGATGACTATTCAATTAATAAAAATATGTTACTTACCTTAAAAGGATTGCCAGGAATAGATGAAGAAAATATTAAAAATGATTTTAAAATACT
Organism: uncultured Alphaproteobacteria bacterium; assembly: GCA_902615745.1. Taxonomy (GTDB): domain Bacteria; phylum Pseudomonadota; class Alphaproteobacteria; order HIMB59; genus CACPNW01. Next base: position 5,359 of record CACMQB010000007.1, read on the forward strand.
TTTTATAGAAAACTATACAAAACTTAACAAAGATCAAAAATCGTCAGATCTTATAGTATCTGACTTAGTTAAAAGTTCTTTTAGAAAGATTATAAAAAATTCAATTCAAAAAAAACCAGAAATTGAAGTTCATTTAATACGATCTTAATGGCACTATTTACTCATGTTCTAATTTTTATCCTTATTTGGTGGATTTTATTTTTCATACTCCTGCCGATTAAGATAAAAGTGCCTCAAAAAGTAGATTCTGGACATGCAAAAAGCGCTCCAAGTAAGCCATATCTTCTAATAAAATTTATAGCAACTTCATTAATATCAGCTTTAATTTTATTTTTTTTGATTTTATTTGGATTTGATTTATCAAATATATTTAATAAATGAAATATTCTAACTTTTTTCTTCCCACTATTAAAGATGCGCCATCAGATGCTGAAATAATTTCACATAAATTAATGATCAGAGCTGGCATGATTAAACAATCTAGTGCCGGTATTTATTCATGGTTACCTTTAGGCCTACTTGTATTAAAAAAAATTGAACAGATTGTTAGAGAGGAACAAAATAATGCAGGAGCAGTAGAACTGCTTATGCCTACGATTCAATCTTCGGATTTATGGATTAAATCTGGAAGATACGATGATTATGGAAAAGAAATGTTGAGGATTACAGATAGAAGTGGAAGGGAAATGCTTTACGGCCCAACAAATGAAGAATTAATTACAGATATATTTCAATCACATATAAATTCTTACAAAGATCTTCCAAAAAATCTTTATCATATTCAATGGAAATTCCGAGATGAAGTTAGGCCTAGGTTTGGAGTAATGCGAGGAAGAGAATTCTTAATGAAGGATAATTATTCATTTGATCTTGACGAAAGCGAAGCAAAAAAATCTTATGACAATATGTTTAAAGCATACATAAAAACTTTTATTAGAATGGGTTTAACACCAATTTCTTTGAGAGCAGAAACAGGACCAATTGGAGGTAACTTAAGTCATGAATTTCAAATACTAGCTAAGACTGGTGAAAGTACACTTTATTATGATAAAAAACTAGAAACACTAAACCCTGAAACTATAGACCCAAATGAGTTGCAGTCATTTTATGCTGCAGTTGATGATCAACATGATGAAAAAAATTGCCCAATTTCAAATGAAGATTTAAAAATTTCTAAGGGCATTGAAGTGGGTCATATATTTTATTTTGGAACAAAATATTCTGAGAAATTAAATGCATTTGTTCAAGATAAAAGTGGGAAAAATGTTCCAGTACATATGGGATCATATGGTATTGGCGTTTCAAGACTTGTAGGTGCAATTATAGAAGCTTATCATGATGAAAAAGGAATTAGGTGGCCTTTAGAGGTTGCTCCATTTAAGGTTTCTATAGTTAATTTAATGCCAGAAGATCAAGATTGTGACACAAAATCATCAGAATATTATGAATATTTTATGAAAAATAATATTGAAGTCATTTTAGATGATAGAATCTGCAGTATAGGAAAAAAATTATCTGATAATGAGTTAATTGGAACACCATATCAAATTATTATTGGCAAAAGAGATCTAAAAGATAATTTAGTAGAAATAAAAAATCGCCAAAATAATGAAAGTGAAAAAATTTCATCCAGTAGTGTAATTGATTTTATTAATAATAAGTTAAAAAAATAGATGATTTCTAAATCAGAACGATTACTGATTTTTAGATTTTTATTCTCTAAGAAATCTGATGGCTATGTGTCTATTTTTGCTTGGTTTTCCATAATAGGTATTAGTTTAGGAGTAGCAGCAATTATTATAGTAATGTCTGTTATGAATGGTTTTAGAATTGATCTAACTAAAAGAATAATTGGACTTAATTCACACCTTAATATTTATAGTTTTGATAATGAGATAACAAATAAGCAAGCTGATGAACTCATATTGAATATTGATAATTCTTTTTTTAACCAACACTACAAATCTATTGAAACAAATGGATTAATTATAAAATCCAATTACTCAAAAGGTGTTATGATCAAAGGCTATGACAAATATGATAAAAATCATTATTTGTTTAATTCAATTAATATGGGTGCATTAATTCAAAATCCAAAAAGTGAAATATTAATTGGAGATTCCTTAGCCAATGAAATGAATTTAAGCGTGGGAGATAAGGTTAAAATTGCAATTCCAAAGACAGATAAAACAATATTAGGAAATATTCCAAGATTTAAAACATTGGAGGTAGTAGGTATATTTGATCTAGGTTTATATGAATATGATTCAAATTTAATTTTTTTATCTTCAGAACTTGTTAGAAAATTACTATTATATGATGAATATATTTATAACAAAATTGAATTCTTTACTTCATCTCCTAATGAAATTGAATTATTTAAAAATAAAGTAGAATTAGAAATATCTAATCTTTTATTAAATTTTTATTCAATATCTTGGAAGGATCAAAACAAAACTTTAATAAATGCACTTAAGGTGGAAAAGAATGTTATGTTTATTATTCTTTCTTTAATTATCTTAGTTGCATCATTAAATATAATTTCAGGATTAATTATATTTGTAAAAGAAAAAAACAAAGATATAGGAATTTTGAAAACTATAGGAATGAGTAATAAAAGTATTATAAAAATATTTTTTACTATTGGAATCTCAATTGGTTTAATAGGATCTTTAATAGGATTATTAATTGGAATTCTTTTCACAATAAATATTAAATCAATTCAAAGTTTTTTAGAATATTTACTTGGAACAAAACTTTTTTCTGAAGAAGTTTATTATTTATCATCTTTACCTTCAAAAATTAGCGTAGATGAAGTAGTTTACGTACTGTGTGTTGCAATAATTATATCAATTATATCAACTATTTTTCCAGCTTTAAGTTCAGCTAGAATAGACCCTGTTAAAAGTTTAAGAAGTGAATAATAAATATTTATTAGAGATAACCAATCTTTGTAAAAATTATACAAATGAAAATAATTCAAAAATTGAGATAATTAAAAATTTAAATTTTAAATTAAAGCAAAACACTAAAGTTTCAATTGTTGGGCCTTCAGGTTCAGGCAAAACAACTTTTCTCAATATTATTGGTTTACTTGACTCAGAATATGATGGAAACTTTTATTTTAAGAATAAAGATATTTCTTTGTGCTCTAAAGATGAAACGAATAAAATTAGAGGATTATCAATTGGTTTTATTCATCAATTTTTTCATCTGATTCCTGAACTCACTGTGATTGAGAATGTTATGCTGCCTTTATTAATTAATAAAAATGAAAAGAAAAGTTATGAAATTTCTAAAAAACTGCTTTTTAAATTCGGTTTAGATGAAAGAATAAATTATAAACCTTTAAAATTATCAGGAGGAGAGCAACAAAGGGTTGCTATTGCTAGATCTTTGATAAATGATCCAGATTTAATTTTAGCTGATGAGATGACTGGCAATCTTGATGAAGATACTGCTAACAATATTTTTAAATTTTTTATAAATTATATCGAACAAAATAATAAAACTTTAGTATATGTTACTCATAACAAAACTTATTCTTTATTATCTGATGAAATTTATTATTTTAAAAATAAGAAAATACATTTGACAAATGAATAATCCTTTTATTCATTTACGATCTTTATCTTCATATTCTCTCTCTGAAAGTACTCTAAAAATTACTGATTTAGTCGATCTTGCAAAAAAAAATAACATGCCTGCAATTGCCATTACAGATAATAACAATATGTTTGGAGTATTTGAATTTTCTAAAGAATGTGTAAAAAATAATATTCAACCTATAATTGGAACTTCAATAAATTTATTAGATATTATTGTAAATAATCAAATTTCCCAAATTACATTTTTAGTCAAAAATGAAATTGGGTATAGAAATCTATTAGAATTAAGCTCACTTTCTCATCTTAATGAAGGAAATAATATTGGTATATACTTTTCACAATTAGAGAAATTTTCTGAAGGTTTATTCTGTTATATAGGTGGTGAATTTAATCCTTTACTTTTATTAAATAAAGAAAACAGAAAAAAAGATATAATTCAATTAATAACCAATTTTAAAGAAGTATTTAAAAAAAATTTCCTTTTTGAAATTCAGAGGATCAATGATCAAAATATAGATTTTTTTGAAAAAGAATTCATCAATTTATCAAAAGAATTTGACATACCCCTTATTGGTTCAAATAATATTAAGTACGCTAATCAAGATGATTATTCAGCTCACGATGCATTGTTATGTATTGCACAAAAATCTACTATAAATAATTCTCAAAGAAATACTTCTAATGAAAATATTTATTTTAAGTCAAGTGAAGAAATGTATTCAAATTTTGAAGATATTCCGGAGATAATAAAAAATAATTTAAATATTTCTCTATCTTGTAATTATTTTCCTGAATCTACAAAACCACAATTACCTGAATTTAATAATGATCAAAATTTATCAGCAGAAGATTTTTTATTACAATCATCAAATCTAGGCCTTGATAAAAAAATAAAAGAAAAGAATATTAAAAATGTAGAAATTTATACTGATAGATTGAAATATGAAAATGAAATAATAATTAGAATGGGATTTGCAGGATACTTTTTAATAGTAGCAGATTTTGTTAATTGGGCTAAAGATCAGCAAATACCTGTAGGTCCAGGTAGAGGATCGGGTGCAGGGAGTTTGGTAGCTTGGTGTTTAGGAATAACCGATTTAGATCCATTAGAATACGATCTGTTATTTGAACGATTTCTAAATCCAGAAAGAGTATCAATGCCAGATTTTGATATAGATTTTTGTCAAACTAGAAGAGATGAGGTTATTGAATATGTTAATAAAAAATATGGTAGTGAATGTGTTGCTCATATAATTACATTTGGTACACTAGCTTCAAGAGCAGCAGTAAGGGATATTGGTAGGGTATTAGAAGTTCCATATGGAGAGGTAGATTCTTTTGCTAAACTGATACCTTTTAACCCATCAAATCCTCTAACTTTAAGTGAGTCAATTAAATCCGAAAAAAGCTTGCAAGAAAGGATCAGAGTTGATGAAAGAATTTCTAATATTATCGATGTAAGTCTTAAAATTGAAGGAACGCATAGACATGCTTCTACTCATGCTGCTGGAGTTGTTATTGGCCATGAAAGACTATCTAAAGTAGTTCCTTTATACAAAGATCAAAATACTAATACAAATGCAACACAATTTTCTATGAAATACGTTGAAGAGGCTGGTTTAATAAAATTTGATTTTCTTGGTTTAACAACTTTATCTATTATTGATGATTGTGTAAAATTAATAATAAGAGAAAATAAGAATTTTTTAATTGAGAATATACCTTTGAATGATACAAAAACATACGATCAGTTAAGTAAGGGTGACACAGTTGGAATATTTCAATTGGAAAGCAATGGTATGGGTAGTGTTCTTCGTCAATTACAACCAGATAGATTTGAAGAAATAATTGCAGTTGTTGCTTTATTTAGACCTGGTCCAATGGACAATATTCCCTCTTTTTGTAATAGAAAACATGGGCGTGAAGAAATCAAATATCTTCATTCTATGTTGGAGGATGTTTTAAAAGAAACGTATGGAATTATTGTATATCAAGAGCAAGTAATGCAAATTGCACAGGTTTTATCAAACTATTCTTTAGGTGAAGCAGACTTATTAAGAAGAGCAATGGGAAAAAAAATTCAAAAAGAGATGGATATGCAAAAATCAAGATTTATTGAAGGCGCAATTCAAAATAAAATTGAAAAAAAAGAAGCTTCAAAAATTTTTGATCTAGTTGATAAATTTGCAGGATATGGTTTTAACAAAAGTCATGCTGCTGCATATGCTTTAATTTCCTACCAAACAGCATATCTTAAAGCTAATTTTCCTCACGAATTCCTAACAGCAACATTAAACTATTCCATTGATAGGACAGAAAAAATCATTTTACTTAAACAAGAAATAGAAAGGCTAAATATAAATTTTCTAAAACCAGATATTAATTATTCAAATCCATTATTTTCAATTGAAACACATGAAAATTCAAAATCTATTAGATTTGGCCTTGGCGCAATTAAAGGAGTTGGAATTAAATCTATCTCTAGTATGGTAGATGAAAGAAATAAAAATGGTAAATTTAAAAATATTATTGATTTTATGAATAGAGTTTCAAAAGAAGTAATAAATAAAAGGCAGCTTGAAAAACTTATACAAGCTGGAGCGTTCGATAGTATAGAATCAAATAGGTCAAAATTATTTACTAATGTTCCAAAATTTGTTGATTTATATGGCGCAGAAAAAGATCTAAATCAAGATATGCTTTTCGAAGATAACGAGATTTCTTTTAATGATAAAAATCTTTTTAATCAAAATTATAAAAACTGGAAGAACTCAGAAATTTTATCTAATGAGCTTGAAGTTATAGGATTTTATTTTTCTGATCATCCACTTAATCATTATCCAAGAAAATTTTTTGAATTAGAAAACATAAACTCATTTAAGGATTATTCTGAAAATAATAACAATGGTTCGATTAAGGTTTGCGGTGCAATTTTGGATATTAAAGAGAGATCAAATAAAGATGGTAAAAAATATGCATTTATCACAGTTTCCGAAACTGGTTATCAGTTCGAGTTAACAATATTTAGTGAAAATTTATATAAATTTCGCCCTATCTTAAAAGAGGGTAATTTATTAGTATTTACAATAGACATTATAAAAAATAATGCAGATATTCGTTTTATTATTAGAGATATTTTATCTCTTGACTCAATTTTTGCAAAAAATAGATATAAGTTTAATATTTATTCAAATATGAGTGACATAATCGAATTAAAGAATAATATTTTTGAAAAAAAACAAAATAGCAATACAAATAATTTTATTGAATTATTCATAACAGTTGATCAAAAACTAATTCACTTTGATTTTAATAAATATTCAATTAAATCATTCAAAAAACTTGATGAACTAAATAAATCCAAAATCTTAGATTATTCTTTAGAAATCTCTTGAATAAATTACATATTATAATATTAGATCAAACCAATTAAATCTAGCACACAGAAAAAACCGGTGTTTTTGTTTCTGTGGAGGTTAAACCGGGAGTTATTATGAATTTACCAGAAGTTAAAATTGAAGATCTTCTTGAATCTGGTGTACACTTTGGTCACAATGTAAGAAGATGGAATCCAAAAATGAAAGAATACATATATGGTGTAAGAAATAACATTCATATTTTTGACTTAAGAATTACAGTAGAGTTATTAAATACTGCTCTTACTAAAATTCATGAAACTGTTTCAAAATCTGGAAAGATACTTTTTGTTGGAACAAAAAAACAGTGTAGCGAAGTTGTAAAAGAATTAGCAATGTTGAATAATAATTTTTATGTAAATAAAAGATGGTTGGGTGGAACTCTAACAAATTGGAAAACAATCTCAAATTCAATTAAGAGATTAGAAGAAGTAGAATTATTTTTAAAAGATAACGATTTGTCAAAAAGTTTATCTAAAAAAGAATTACTGGACATTTCAAGAGAAAAGCAAAAACTTGAATTGAATATTGGTGGAGTCAGAAATCTAAATGGTAAACCAGATTTATTAGTAGTTTTTGACGTTATTAAAGACAAGATAGCAGTAAAGGAAGCTGCAAAACTTAACATACCAGTTGTTGCTATAGTTGACTCTAATGCTGATCCAGAAAATATTGATTATATTATCCCTGGAAACGATGATGCACTTCGATCAATAAATTTATATAAAAATTATTTTTTTGAAACCATTAAAGATGCAACTAACTTTCAAGATAAAACTATTAATAAAGAGAGTGAAATTATTGAAGATGTAAAAATAAAGGAAGAAAAATAATGAGCATAACAGATCTTATTAAGGAATTAAGAGAAAAAACTGGTGCTGGTTTCTTAGATTGTAAAAAATCACTAGAAGAAAACAATAATGATATCGAAAAATCAATTGAATCTCTTAGAAAAAAAGGATTAGCTAAAGCATCTAAAAAAAGTGAACGTGCTGCCATTGAAGGAGCTGTCGGCTTTTACTCAAATCAAGATATTACTGTATTAATTAAAGTTAATAGTGAAACTGATTTTGCAGCTAAAAGTGATACTTTCTTAGATTTTCTAGATAGTTTAGGTAAATTAGTTTTAGATAATAATAAAACTTTAGACAAGGCTCAATTTCTTAACATTAAGTATGAAAATGGTACTGTTTTGGATTATTTTAATTCAATGATAGCAAAAGTAGGTGAGAATTTAATTCTAAATGAATTAATTATTAAAGAAAATAAAAATTCTCATTATTCATTTTATATACATAATAGTTATAGAAAAAATATAGGTAAAATTATTTCTCTCTTAGAGTATTCAACTATTGAAAAAAATACTGAAATTGAAAGTTTATCTAAGAATTTATGTATGCATATTGCTGCAATGAAACCTGAGTCTGTTGATATTATTGATCTAGATAAAGAATTTATAAGTAAAGAAGAAAAAATTCAAAAAGATTTAATTCTCAATTCTGGAAAACCATCAAATATAGCTGATAAAATATTAGAAGGTAAAATGAAAAAATTCTATAGTGAGATAACTTTATTAAATCAATCCTATATATTGGATCAAGATCAGACTGTAAGAAAAATCATTGATCAATATTCAAAATTTGATTTTAAAATTATTTCTTTTGAATTAATTAGTTTATAATATGAATAAAAGAATCCTATTAAAGATTTCAGGTGAGTCATTAATGGGTTCCTCAAATTATGGTATTGATGTTTCTACCATTAATAAAATTTCAAATGAGATAAAAAATGTTTATAATAAGAAATATCAAATTTGCCTAATTATAGGTGGTGGTAATATCTTTAGAGGAATGAAAGGAGCTTCTGAAGGAATAGACAGATCTACTTCTGATTATATGGGAATGTTGGCTACTGTGATGAATGCTTTATCCCTACAAAGTAGTTTAGAAAAAATTAATGTACCAACCAGAGTTCAATCAGCAATTACTATGTCGCAGATTGCAGAACCTTATATTCGTAGAAGGGCAATAAGACATTTGCAAAAAAATAGAATTGTAATTTTTGCTGCGGGAACAGGGAACCCTTTCTTTTCTACAGACACAGCAGCAACATTAAGAGCTTCTGAATTAGACTGTAAATTAATTATAAAAGCTACTAAGGTTGATGGTATTTATAACAAAGATCCATTTAAAAATAAAGAAGCTAAGCTAATCAAACAAATTTCATATAATGATGTCATTAAAAAAAATTTAAAAGTTATGGATTTAACAGCAATAAGTTTAGCTAAAGATACAAAAATACCAATTTTTATAACTAACATTTTTAAAAAAAACTCCCTAATTAATGTTTTGAATCGTAAAGGATCATATAGTAGGATAAGTTAAATTATGAGTGATTTAGAGAATAAAATGAATTCTGCTGTATTACATTTTGAAAAAGAATTAAATTCTTTAAGAACTTCAAGAGCTAACCCATCAATGTTAGATAATATATTTGTTGATGCATATGGTTCTAAAACACCCTTAAATCAGTTAGGGAATATTTCAGTACAAGATGCAAGTACAATTACAATTCAGATTTGGGATTCATCTTTAATTAAACAAATTGAAAATGCTATAACAGAATCAAATCTTGGAATTAATCCTCAAAGTGATGGTCAATTAATAAGGTTGCCAATTCCAAAATTAAGTGAGGAAAGAAGAATTGAAATTATTAAAATTGCATCTGAATTTGCTGAAAACTCTAAAGTTACTATAAGGAATATTAGAAGAGATTTTATAGAAATATCAAAAAATGATAAGAAGGATTCAAATTTATCTGAAGATGAATTAAAAAGAAAATTGAACGAAATTCAAAAAATTACTGATGATAACATAGGTAAAATTGACAAAATATTAGAATTAAAAAAAAATGATATTTTGAAAGTATAAGTTTGTTAAATAACTTAAACCATATCGCACTAATTCTTGATGGAAATAAAAGATGGGCAAAAAAAAATAATTTTACCAATTTATATGGATATACAAAAGGTTTTGAAAATATTAAAAATTTAGTAACTTATACTTTATCTAAAAAAATTCCCCATTTAACAATTTTTGCACTATCTTCTGAAAATTTCAATCGATCATCTATTAATATTATTTATGACATTATTTATGAAAATTTTTCAAATACCTTTAATGATTTAGTTAAAGAAAAAGATGTTAGAATAAAAATATTTGGTTCAAGAAAAAATTTACCAAAAAAAATTTTAGAAATTTTTGAAAATATTGAATTATCTTCATCCAATAATAATCAACTACATTTAAATATTGCATTTAATTACGGTTTTAAAGATGAAATCAAAAATGTATTACAACTAATAATAAATAATCATAATAATATTAACTTTGATAATGATACAGATATTAAAAAACTATTTTATTTAGGCTCATTTCCAGATCCCGATATATTAATAAGAACCGGGGGATATAATAGATTGAGTAATTTTATAATGTATAATTTGACATATACAGAACTTTTTTTTACTCAAACTCTTTGGCCAGATTTTTCTGAAAAAGAATTTAACTCAATAATAAATCAATTTTTAAAAATTGATAGAAAATATGGTTTATAATAATTTTATTTTAAGATTTCTATTTTCAATATTATTCATTTCTATTTACTTTATTTTTGTATTTTTTAACTTTAGTTATGTATTTTATTTAATTTTATTAATATATTTTTTTGTATTTTTTGAGATTTACGTTTATTTCAAATTATATAAATTATTACCCTTACTTTATCTCTTAATTTCATTTATTTTTTTTATGACAATTAATTTTAGTGAAGAATTTTTTTTAAATTTTAATTTATTTATTTTAATTGTTATAACCTTCGACATATTTTCTTATATTATAGGTAAATTTTTAGGTAAAAATAAGTTAATTAAAATTAGCCCTAATAAAACTATTGAAGGTCTTATCGGGGGTTTTTTTGCATCTTTTTTTCTTAGTTTGTTATTTTCATTTATTTTTGAGATCAATATAAATATTGAACTAATAATTTTTATTTTTATAATAATAATAGGAGCTTTGATTGGAGATTTAATTGAATCTTACTTTAAAAGAAAAAATAATCTAAAAAATTCAAGTGAATTTTTACCCGGCCATGGAGGTGTTTTTGATAGATTTGATAGTTTTTTATTTTCAATTATTTTTTATTCCTTATCAATTATTATTTAACTATGAATATTAATATTTTTGGAAGTACGGGTGTTATAGGCAAAAAAACTTTATCTTTAATTGATAAAAATTTTTTAAAATTAAAAGTTAATTTATTATGTGCTAAATCAAATTTAAAACTATTATCCAAACAAATAGTAAAATATCAACCAAAGTATGCTTTTCTCTATGATCACGAAAAATTAACTAATTTTGATTATAAAATTGGAAAAACTAAATTTCTTAATTTAAATGAGTTACAAAGTTACTTATTATCGAGTAAATCTAATTTAAGTATATTAGCAATATCTGGTTATAAATCTTTATACTTTTTAAATAATATAATTCATAATACCGAAAATCTTGGACTTGTATCAAAAGAAGCAATTGTATCTGCAGGACATATTTTTAAAAAAAATAATTATTTTAAAAAAACAAACATATTTCCCATAGACTCTGAACACTTTTCACTTTTTGAATTTTTTAAAAAAACTAATACAAATTCAACAATAAAAAAAATTATTATAACTGCATCTGGCGGACCATTTTACAAAAAAAAATTTACCTCATTAAAAAATGTTAAATTTGAACAAGCAATTAAACATCCTAAATGGAAAATGGGATATAAAAATAGTATTGACTCAGCTACTTTAGTTAATAAATGCTTAGAATTAATTGAAGCTCATTACTTGTTTGATATACCATTTAATAAAATGAAAATACTGATACATCCTGAAGCTTTAGTTCATTCAATTGTTGAGTTTAATAATTATGTATCACATTTAAATTTATTTAAAAATGATATGGGAATTCCTATATTGAATTTTTTAAGTCAGCCAAAATTTAATTATTCAAAATATAAAAATAAGTTTTTTATTAATGAATATAGTGATTTACATTTTGAAAATGTTTCAAATGATATATTCCCAATTTATAATTATTTTAATAAAATTAATAAAAAAAAACCACAAAATTTAATTAAATTTAATATAGGTAATGAGTTTGCCGTAAATTTATATAAAAATGGTATGATTAATTATACAGATATTTACAAAATAATTAAAAAAGTAACATCTTTAAATTTGAATTCTTCATTAAACACTATTAAAGATATTATTCAATATCATGATGAAGTTGAACTTAAATTACGAAATTTTAAAATTTAATTTATTAACATCCTTTTTTATTTTATTTCTAACAAAATCAGTATTTTCCAATGAAATACTATTTGATATTGAGGGAAATGATTATACTGATAGAAATGTAATTATATCATTGTTGAAAGATATTCCTGATAATGCAAGCAAAGAATATAGTAACGATATAATTCAAATTTTAAATAGCTCTAATTTTTTTTCTGATGTTCAAGTTAAATTAATTAATAATAAATTTTTAATTATTGTTAAAGAATATCCAAATATAAATAATATTTATTTTCAAAACAATGAAAGATTAAAAAATGATGAGTTAGAATTAATAGTATCAGAAACTAATTTTACTAGGTTTAATAATATTTCTACCAATACATTTATAAGTGAATTAAAGAAAATATATCAATCATTCGGATATAATAATATTAAAATTGATTATTCATCGAAAGTATACAAAGAAAACAATACCGTTGATTTATTTTTTAATATAACTGAAGGAGAAATTACAAAAATAAATAAAATAATTATTAATAGTAGTAACTCAATTTTAGATCAAGAAATTAGAGATATAATTAATTCTAAAACAAAAACAATTTTAAATATTTTTGCTAACAATAACTTCAAACCTGAGATTGTAGAAAAAGACAAATATGTAATTCTTAATTATTATAGGCAAAATGGTTATATCGATGTTAGTGTCGAAACTAAAATAGAATATTTAAAATCTAATAAAGTCAATATTTATTTTAATATAGAAGAAGGTAATGTTTATTCGTTTTCAAATATAAATATTGATGATTCAAAAAATATTTTAAATGAAAATATTTTAGATAAAATTGATAATGAAGTTAAAATATTTTTAGATAATGAAAAAGTTTTTTCAACAAAAAAAATTCAAAATTTTGAAAAAAATATTTCATCTATAATTATTCAAAATGGCCTAGATTTTTTTGAAATAAATACATTTGAAAAAAAGAATAAAAACAATATTGATATTCTATTTCAAATTCTTCCAATCAAACCTAAATATACTAATCAAATTAATATTGTAGGTAATTCAAGAACTTTTGATCATGTAATAAGAAGGGAATTGGAAATTGTTGAAGGTGACGCAATTCATAAAAATCAAATTAAAAGTATTAGAGATAAGTTAATTTCACTAAATTTGTTTGAATCAGTTGAGTTAAAGCAGGAAGTAGTTGATGATAATAATGTTAATTTAATTATTGAAGTTAAAGAAAAACAAACTGGAACTTTTAATGCTGGTATTTCTGTGGGTACTCTTGATGGCTTTGCTATTGTCACTGGTCTAAATGAAAGAAATTTTTATGGAACTGGTAGGTCTCTAGATTTTCTTGTCAACACGTCAGATGATAGAAACCAATTTAAGTTAATTACAACTGATAGGTTATCTTATGAAAATGATGCTGATATTAGTTATAGTATAAATTATAAGCAAGAAGATTTTTCAACAGCTAGTTCCTATAAATTAGACTCCTTTACTTCTGGATTGGGTGTGAATTACAAAATTAATAAAAAGTTGTTTCATAATATTAATTTTGATTATGTAATAAAAGATTATAAAATTACTGATGTTTCTACTGTATCAAATACAATTTCAGATTCATCTGGCTCTAATATCAGTTACTTATTAAGTAATAATTTAAGATACTCTACTTTGAATCCTGGATTTATTTCAAAAACTGGAAATTATTTAAGTTATATTAATACTATCGAAACACCAACTAGTTCAAATAATGGTTTTGTGAGAAATACTTTAAATTTAAAAAAATATTTTAGTAGAAATAGAAATATTTTTGGACTTCAAGGTAAATTTGGAAACATATTTTCTTTAAACAATAATGATATTCTAACAGATGATAAATTTTCACTCGGTGGTAAATGGTTAAGAGGTTTTGATAATTATGGTGCCGGGCCTCGAAATTCAAGAACCTCATATGTAGGAGGTAATAATCTAGCAGTTATTAAATTAGATTATTCATATGAAATATCTAAGCAATCTAACTTTCCATTTTATTTAAACTTATTCAATGACTATGGGGTCATTTGGGATAATAAGACTAAACCAACTCAAAGCGATAATAATCTTAGATCTTCAGTGGGATTTGGTATAAAATATTATTCACCAATAGGTCCTATTGGTTTCACCTGGGGTTTTCCAGTTATAGATGAAGAATATGATATTAAAAGAATGTTCTTATTTTCAATAGGAAATTTAGATTGAGATTAATTTATATAATTATTTTTTTAAGTATAAACTTTTTCACTTTAAATATTTTTTCACAAACTATAGCTGTTGTTAATATACAGTATTTAATTGATGAAAATAAATTGTATCTTGAATTCTTAAAAAATATTGAGTTAAATCAAAAAAAATATCTAAAAAAATTTGAAATAGAAGAAAATCAACTTAAAATACAATTAAAAAAAATTGAAGATTCAAAACTTATACTTAATGAAAATGAAATAAATTTACAAATAGATGAATATAATAATCAATTATCAGAGTTTACACTTATGATTGAAAATTTTAATTCTCATTATCAAAATCAAATAATAAATATAAGGGAATTTTTATTGAGTGAAATAATAAAATTACTTGAAAATTATGCAACAAAAAATAATGTTGATTTAATTTTAGATTCTAATAATTACTTAATTGTATCAAATTCACTAGATATAACAAATCAAATAAATAGTGAATTAGAAAATTTGAATTTTAAATTGGAATATAAAGACTTTGAAAAAAATTAAATTTATAGATATAAAAAAAATTTTAGAGAAAAATCTTGTAGAAGTTAACTCCAAAATTTCTGATAATGAAATATTTTTGAGTATTAAAACCATTTCTAATTCAACAAATGCTGATCTAACTTTCTTTTCTAATTTAAAATATTTAAGTGATTTAAAAAAAATGAAAGGTAAAGCATGTTTAATTGAAGGCAAATTTGTTAAATATCTTCCTAAAAATTGTAAACCAATCATTGTAAAAAATCCTTATTTAGCATTAGCTTTAATAAGTAATCTATTTAATAATGAGTATTTAGAATCAAATGGAATTATATCAAAAAATACAAGTATTAACCCCCATAGTAAAATAAAAAATAATGTGCAGATAAATTCTTACACAACAATTAATGCAAATACTGAAATAAATGAAAATGTATATATAGGTTCAAATTCTTCTATTGGTCCAAATGTTTTAATTCATAAAGGTGTTGTTATTAATGATAATGTGTCTGTTTCAAATGCTATTATAAATGAAAATTGTATCATTAAATCTGGTGTAAGAATTGGTGGTGATGGTTTTGGTTTCGAAATGAATACTAAGCAAAAAATATTTCATAGTGGCAACGTTATAATTGGAAAAAATTCATCTATAGGCTCAAATACTACAATAGATCGAGCAGTTTTTGATTCAACAACTATAGGAAATTATTCTAATATTGATAATTTAGTTCAAATCGCTCATAATGTTACAATTGGAAATTACGCAGTTATTGCATCACAAGTTGGAATTGCAGGAAGTACAAATATAGGCGATTATGTAAAAATAGGAGGTCAAGCAGGAATTTCTGGTCATCTTGATATTGGTGATAATGTTACAATTGCTGCTAAAAGCGGAGTTACTAAAAACATAAATAGCAATGAAATTGTCGCTGGTTTTCCTGCTAAAGATATTAAATTGTGGAAAAAAGAAGTAATAAGAAATAGTTTAAAAAAATGAAATTAAATATCAGCGAAATTAAAAATCTTATACCACATAGAGACCCTTTTTTATTTGTAGATACTTGTGAAGTTTTGATACCTGGTGAACATGGCAAATCTCAAAAGTTTTTTTCTAAAGATGAGTATTTTTTCAAAGGGCATTTTCCAAGCAATCCTATTGTACCTGGAGTAATTATTATAGAAGCAATGGCGCAAACAGCAGGAATTGTAGTTTCATATAAACTTAGAGATTATAAAGAAAAATCTGTATTATTCATGAGCGTAAATAAAGCAAAATTTAGAAAACCAATATTACCAAATGACAATGTATCATTTGAAGTTAAATTCTTAAATAGTGTCAGAGATGTATATAAATTTGAAGGCATATGTTTAAAAGAAAATATCAAGGTTTGTGAAGCTGAATTCTCAGCTATGATTACATATAAGTAATAATCAGAAATATTTTATTTATTTTAAGTTACAATTTCATAATTTAATAGAGTTATAAATATGATTCATCCTTCAGCTGTTGTTGCAAAAAATGCAGAAATTCATGAAACAACACATATTGGTCCTTTCTGCATCATTGGCGATGGCGTTAAAATTGGAGAAAATAATAATTTAATTTCTCATGTTTCTATCGTTGGAGATACAACTATAGAAAATAGTAATACTTTTTATCCATTTTGCTCAATTGGTTCTGAACCTCAAGATTTAAAATATAATAAAGAAAAATCATATCTAAAAATTGGCAGTAACAATAGATTTAGAGAAAATGTTACCGTAAATCCAGGAACATCTGGTGGAGGCTTAAATACAATTATAGCTGATAATTGTTTATTAATGGTAGGTTCGCATGTGGCACATGATTGTATTATTAAATCAAATGTTATTTTAGCAAATAATGCCACTCTTGCAGGACATGTAGAAATTGATCATAATGCAATTTTAGGAGGTAATTCAGCAATTCATCAATTTGTTAGAATAGGAAAATATGCAATGATTGGTGGTATGAGCGGTGTTGAAAAAGATATTATTCCATATGGTTTGTATACAGGAATAAGAGAAAATTTGAAAAGCTTAAACCTTATTGGTTTAAAAAGAAAAGGCTTAACATCTAATTCAATCAATGAAATTAAAAATCTCATAAATATAATTTTTGATAAAAATGATACAATTGAAAATAATATTAAAAATAATTTTGTTGAAAGTTCTGAAATTTTAGAAATTAAGGAAGTAATTGAATTTCTGAACTCAAATTCAAAAAGAGGTATTACCACTTTTGAAAATGACTAAAATAGGAATAATTGCTGGAGATGGTAATTTGCCTCTATATATTGGTAAATCACTATTAAGTAAAAATTACGATGTTACATTTTTATCTTTAAATAATAAAAATAATAAATTTTATAATAACCATCATGTTGTAAATTTAGATATCTTATCAGTAAAAAAAATCTTTAAAGTTTTAGATTCAAATAATATAAAACATATAATATTTGCAGGTAGTATAAAAAGACCTGGTATTAAAGATTTAGGTTTTGATTTGCCAACATTGTTACTTGCTAAAAGTCTTTTATTAGAAAAAAAAGGAGACAACAATCTTTTAACGAGCTTAAAAAAATACTTTGAAACTCAAGGATATATTTTTTTTAATTGGACTAAATATTGCAAAGAATTATTTTCAACTGAAATAAATTTAACAAAAATCAAGCCTTCTAAAAATGCAATTCTAAATTTAAAAAAAGCAAAACCAATATATCATATTTATAAGAAATTAGATGTTGGTCAGGCTATGATAATTCAAAATCAATTAGTTTTAGGATTAGAAGCTATAGAAGGCACAGATGAATTGTTAAAAAGATGTAAAGAATATAAAAGAAAAGATGATAATGGTGTACTATTTAAATTTTCAAAACAAAACCAGAGTAATCTAATTGATATTCCTTTAATTGGCTTAGATACCATGAAAAATTTAAAAAAATATAATTATGAAGGTGTATTTTTGCAAAAAAATAAGTGTTTAATTTTAGATAAGAAAAAAATTATTGATTATGCTAGTCAAAATAACTTATTTATCTCATCAGTCGATCTAAATTGAAAAAAATAAAAATTTTTGTTTGTTGTACTGAACAATCTGGTGAAAATATTTGTTCAAATATTTTATCAAGAATGAATAAAGATAAATACCAATTTGATGGAGTTTGTGGCAAACAATCTGAAAAATATATTTCTAACAAAATTTATGATTTATCAGAATTTAAATCTATTGGGCTTTTTGAAATAATACTTTCAATTTCAAAATATTTAAAAATGATAAGAAGATTAAAAAACTATATTATTAAAAATGATTATGATTTAGTTTTAACCATAGATTCACCAGATTTTAATTATAACCTTGTAAACCAATTAAGAAAATCAAATTATAAAAATAAAATAATACATGTAGTTGCTCCAACTGTTTGGGCTTGGAGATCATATAGGGCAAGGAAATTTGCAAATATTTTTGATGAAATTTTTCTATTATTTAATTTTGAAAAAAAATATTTCAATTTTGATAATATAAATAAAACTTTTATTGGACATCCAATTTTTCATATAAAAAAAAGAGAGAATAAAGGTAAATATCAGTACCTCTCTTTTTTGCCAGGTAGTAGACAAAATGAAGTATTAAAACTTATAAAATATTTCAGTTATATTGAAAAATACATATCTAAGAATAATCTTAATTATAAAATATTTATTCCAACTTTGCCTCATCTAGCCTCTTTAATTAAAGAAAATACTAAGCAATGGAAAACTGAGACTATAATCTCAACTGATATGGGTAAATTTGATGAATATTATGAAGATGTCTATATGAGTATAACTTGCTCTGGTACTGCTTCTTTAGAAATTGCCAAAAGGAATATTCCTCAAATAGTAATCTATAAACTTAATTATTTCACAGAAATTTTAATCAAGCCTTTTGTAAGAGTGAAACACGCAAATCTTATAAATATTATAAGTAACAAAATGATTATTCCAGAAATTGTGAACTCAAATTTAAATGAAAAAAAGTTATTAAATATTTTTCTAAATTTATTTAACGATAGAAAAAAACAAGAAAATCAAATTAACTCAATTAATATGTACCTTAAAGAAATTGTTAATGATTTTAGCCCTTATGATGTGAGTGTTAATCGTATAAAAAAATTAATTAATCATAAATAAGTTGACCAATGAAAATATTTAAGTTTAAATAAATTATGTCTGAAATTCAAACCTACAAATTTTATGCAGGAAATAGATGGCATGAACCTTCTTCTGAAAAATATTTTGAAAGTGAGGATCCATCTATTGGAAAAGTATGGGCAAAGGTACCTGATTGTAATGAAAAAGATATTAATCTTGCAGTATCATCTGCAAAACATGCTTATTATAATGGTCCTTATGGTAAAATGCATCCAGCAGAAAGAGGGAGAACATTAACTAGAATTGGAGATATTATTGCTAAAAATGCAGAACGTATTGGGCAAATAGAAACTAAAGATAACGGCAAACTTCCAAAAAATATCACTCCTTCTTTAACCAGCTGGCAGACTGAGAGTTTTTATTATTATGCAGGCATGTGTGACAAGTATGAAGGTAGACTAATACCTTCGGAGGTTCCAAATATGCATAATTATTTAAAATGGGAACCGTTTGGAGTTGTTGCACTTATTCTTCCTTGGAACTCTCCAATCGGAACATTAATCTGGAAATTAGCGCCAGCAATAGCAGCAGGCAATACTGTTGTAATTAAACCTTCAGAAAGAGCATCATGCTCTACATTAGAGTTAATGAAAATTCTAGAAGAAGCTGATCTTCCAGAAGGCTTGATTAATGTTGTTACTGGTTTTGGTCCTACAACCGGAGCACCTCTTATTGAACATCAAGATGTTAGGATGATAAGTTTTACAGGTGGAACAAAGGGAGGGAGCGCAGCTAGTTTAAGTGCATCTAAAAACGTTAAACCTATTATTATGGAGCTAGGAGGCAAATCACCACAAATTATATTTAAAGATGCTGATTTAACTTTATCAGTTAATGGAGTTGTTTCAGGAATCTTTCCAGTTTCAGGTCACAGCTGTATTTCAGGATCAAGAATATTAGTGCATAAAGATATAAAAGATAAATTTACTCAAAATTTATTAGAAGTTGTTAAAAAAGCTAAAGTTGGTCACCCAAATGATACAGCAACACAAATAGGACCTATAGCAAATAAAGAGCAATATAATTTTATTTTATCTAAGATAGAAGCGGCTGAAAAAAGAGGTTTAAAATTATTAATTGATGGAAGAAAAGAACAAAAATCTGAAGGGTACTATATTGGGCCTACTATTTTTGATAATGTTCCAAATGAAGATGATTTAGCTCAAAATGAAGTATTTGGACCTGTCGCCTCAATACAATCTTGGGATAATGAAGATGAAGTAATTAAAATTGCAAACGATACTATTTATGGACTTGCAGCAGGTATTTGGACTAAGGATACTAATAAAGCTATACGTTTAGCAGATAAGATAGAGGCTGGAACTGTTTATATAAATAATTATTTTAATGCTTCTACTCAATCTCCAGTTGGAGGTTTCAAGCAATCAGGATACGGTCGTGAAAATGGATGGGAGGGAATGCAAAGTTACATGCAGACCAAATCTACATGGTTAGCAACCAATCCTTCACAACCAGATCCATTTTAAAATGAGTTTAAAAAATCGCCATGAATGGAATTGGCAACCAACTTTACCAATTAAATTATCGCCAATATTAGATTGGCCACCAAATTTTTTATTGCTTTTCAAATGGCTAGCTTCTTATTGGCTTCACATTAGTTCAATTATAATTGAAGTTTTACTTGCTATATTTATATTCTATTTGTTTCACCCATCTGCTGAAGAAATGAAAAACTTTTCTTTTTCATGGATTTCACAGTTATGGATTAGAAATTGTATTTTAATCACTCTTGTTGCTGGTTCTCTACATTTTTGGTTTTATTACTTAAAAGGACAAAGTAAAAAACTTAAATTTGAAAAAAAATTTATAGATGAAAAAGTAAAAAAATTTACTTTCAATAATCAACTTTTTGATAATATTTTTTGGACAATTATAAGTGGTGTTACCATCTGGACAATATTTGAAAGTTTTTATTTTTGGGCAGCAAGTAATGATATCGTTCCTGTCATGTTTTGGCATGATAACCCTATTTGGTATGGAATATTTTTTATTTTAATTCCTATTTGGTCAAGTGCGCACTTTTATATTATTCATCGATTATTACATTTTACTTTTCTCTACAAAACTGTTCACAATTTACATCATAGAAATATAAGTCCAGGACCTTGGAGTGGTATATCTATGCATCCTATCGAACATATTTTATACTTTTCAACTGTAGTTATACATTTTGTTGTGCCGTCAAGTCCAATACATGTACTTTTTCATTTTTATCAACAAGGATTAAATCCAGCTTTTAGCCATTCAGGTTTTGATAGTATCGTGATCAAAGATAAAAAAAGATTAAAAGCAGGTGATTTCTTTCACCAACTTCACCACCGATACTTTAATTGTAATTATGGAACTATAGAAATGCCTTGGGATAGATTTTTTGGAACTTTCAATGATGGTACAAAAAAATAAGAAATTATTCTTTCCAATTTGGCTCTCGTTTTTCTAAAAAAGCATCAATGCCTTCCTTAGAATCATCATGTAACATATTTTCCGTCATTACCTTTGAAGTAAAAGTATAGGCGTCTTCTAAATTCATATCTTTTTGTTTGTAAAAAGCTTCTTTACCAATTTTAATAGTATTAGAAGATTTAGACGATATTTTTTTAGCAATTTGAAATACATTTTCTTTTAAACTATCTTCTTCAAAGACATCATTTATTAAACCAATCCTTAATGCTTTATTTGCATCTATAAGATCTCCAGTGAGAAGCATTTCCATTGCTTGCTTTTTACCTACAGTTCTTGATAATGGAACCATTGGTGTAGAACAAAATAATCCAATATTAACACCAGGAGTAGCATATTTTGCTCTACTACTTGAGTAAGCTAAATCACAGCTAGAAATTAACTGACATCCTGCTGCAGTAGCGATACCATCGACCATAGCTATAACTGGTTTATTATTTTTATTAATTTTCAGCATAAGTTGAGAGCACATTTGAAATATTTTTTTAAAATAGCTTTCACCTTTGTCATTTTGCAATCTTTGTGCATTTAAATCTTTTAAATTATGTCCTGCACAAAAAATATTACCTTTTGATGATAAAATAATTACTTTTATATCATTATCTTTATCTGCAATGTCTAGCGCTGATTTTAATTCATTGATCATGTTTTCACTTAAAGTATTTTGGTTTTTCTGATCATTAAGAATAATATTAAAAATATTATTATTTTTTTCTGTTAATATTAGATTAAAATTCATTTAATTGATTTGAATTTCAACATCTTTAGATAGTGAATTAGCTATAAAACAATACTTATGTGATCTTTCTTTCATCTTTTTCATTTCTTCGTCAGAAATATTAAAATTATCTTCAAATACTATAGCGGGATTTAGTTCTATTTTGTTGACGAACATTCTTCCCTCTGTATTTTTTCCTAAATACGAAATTGCTTTATCTTTGTAATTAATAACTGGCCATTTCATTTTTGCAGCTAAAGCTAAAAACGTCATCATAAAACAACTACTTACAGCTGCTGCTAGTTTTTGTTCTGGATTAATATTAGTTTCGCTTCCTCCATAATCTGGAGATGATCCCGCATCAATAGATACATTTTCGTTAAGCATTACTGTGTGATCAGTTAAGTATTTTCCAAATTCGAGTTTTTGATCTCCTAATTCCCACTCTAATTTGATTGAATGACTCATTTTAAGAATAATTAAAAGGTAGTGAGCACACTTTACCTTTTCTCTCAATATTATCTGGTGTTAATAC
This sequence comes from uncultured Alphaproteobacteria bacterium, assembly GCA_902615745.1. Classification (GTDB taxonomy): domain Bacteria; phylum Pseudomonadota; class Alphaproteobacteria; order HIMB59; genus CACPNW01. The sequence continues at coordinate 28,433 of CACMQB010000007.1, forward strand.
GATAACATCCTGCCCATCATTCCAATAATCTCTATCAACCATTGATAGTCCAATATTGGTTTTTAAAAATGGTGAATAAATACCAGAGGTGATATTTCCAATTTGAAATCTATTTTTTGAGTATACAGGAAAAGGTATTGTGCAGGGAGGAGTCGGGGACCCATCAAAAGTAATTCCTTTTATTTTTTTTTCTATTCCATTTTTTAATATTTCTTTTAGTGTATTTTTTCCAATGAAATCATGAGATAAATTGTTACAATAATTATCAAATCCACATTCAATTGGATTATTTTCTAAAGTAAATTCATTACCATAAGATAATAAACCACCTTCTATTCTATCAATTAAATTTGGACATCCAGGTGAAATATTAAAATCTTTTCCTGCTTCCCAAATAGTTTCCCAAAGTTTTTTTCCTAAACTAAAACCTTTAAGATAAATCTCAAAACCATCTTGTTTACTATATCCTGATCTTGCAATTATCTGTTTTGTCCCTTCAAATTCAAAAAAAGAAAAATGAAAGAATTTTAATTTTTTAATTTTTTCTCCAAATATTGATGACATTAATTCTTCAGATTTTGGCCCTTGAATTGCTAGAGGGTAAATATCTGGTTCTATAATATCAACTTTAAAATTTCTTCCTACAGCCAAACCTTTTGCCCAAAGTAGAACGTCTGAGTCTGCAACTGATAGCCAATATTTATTTTCACTTAATTTTAAAAGTACAGGATCATTTATCATCCCTGCATTTTCATCAATCATTGGATAATAGTAACATTTACCAATAGGCATATCTTTTATTGATCTTGGAGACATGAGTTGTATTAATTTTGTAGCATCTTCTCCTATTATTTGAACCTGTCGTTGACATGAAACATCCCAAATTTGAGTATTTTTAGATAAGTGCCAATAATCTTCTTCTACTGTTGCTTTATATGATTTTGGAAGAAGCATATGATTAACTACAGTAAAACCACTTACACCAGCCTCAATTACTTTCTCGGTATAGGGAGTCCTCCTAATACGTCTAGACATGTTTAATCCTGAATTACTCATTTTATTTAGACCACCATATTGAGTATCCATTTGGAGAAACAATTAAAGGTATGTGATATTTTTTAAGAGGATCTTTCATTTTAAATTTAACACTTATTGAATTAATTATTTCACTAGTATTTCTAAAATATTTACCAGAATCAATTATCATTTCATAATCACTTTCACAATCTTCTTTCGTTAATTCAAATTCTTTAAGCATTCTTCCAGAGCTATCTGTTTTATCTTCTAGAAATACAACTTTGTTATTATTATTTACTTTATAAATAACAATTTCTACATCACTTGCATGTGTACCATCTATTGAGTTTAGTAAATGTGTAGAAAAAATTGCCATAACCTACTCTATAGAAGCTTTATCTCTTTTATCACTAACTGCAGCAACTATAGGACTTATAACACCTTTAGCCTTAACATTTACACATGCAGTTTTACCACTTTCTAAAGCTCTTTTTAAAGCGGGACCTAAATCCTCTCTTTTAGTAACTAATTCTCCATGCCCCCCAAAACCTTCAAAAATTGAATGAAATGGAATGTCTCTAAAATCAGTTGCAAAATGTTTCCCACTTTCAAATAACCTTTCTTGTTGTTGAGAAATACAGTCAAGACCTCCATTGTTATCTATAACAACAACAATTGGTTTTTTTTCTTGAAATGCAGCTTCAATTGATAATCCGCCGGATAAAAATGCACCATCTCCACTTATTAAAACAACATTAGATTTAGGATTAAGATTTTTAGCTGATATTGCAAAAGGAACTCCAACACCTAACATACTGAAGGTACCTGGATGCAATATTCCTCCAAGTTTTTTACCTTTTGATCCAGCAATATTAATTGCAATCTCAGACCAGAAATGTGTATTTCCACCATCAATAACTAACCAATCATTTTCAGTTAATACTTCTTGAACATCTAAAGCTAATTGAAGAGGATGAATTTTTCCACCGTCTTTTTTAACCTTTTCAGTTTCTTTATTTAAGTCATCTAATGTTTTATCGATCCAATTTTTTTTCTCTTTTTTATTCTTATTAAACCATTCATTGTTTAATTTCCATTTACTGTTTTTCTTTAACCCTATGAGTTTATCCAAAAAGACTCCAGGATCACAAAGTAAATTAATATCTGCAGCTCTATTTAGTTCTATTTCTTCATGTGATCCATTAATACAAACAAGCTTAGTGCTTTTTGGAAAAAGTGGAGGATTACCAAAATTCATTTGATTATCAAGACGTGCACCAATCATAAGAACCAAATCTGATTCATGAAGAGCCATTTTTGATGGAGGATATTGATGAATATCTGCCAGACCCATGTATGTATCTACTTCTTCGCCTAAAAGCTTTTGATGATATGGTATATTAAATATTGGAATATTTAATTCAAAGCCAGCTAGCTCTAATTTTTTTTCTGCACTAGACCACCAAACACCATGCCCTCCAATAAAAACAGGTTTTTGTGCACTAATTGCGAGATCAAATATTTCATTTAAACTCTCAGGATCGGGCCAAGCTTTTGCTAAAGGTTTTTTTTGATGAGTAAAAGGTCTTTCATCTAAACCTGAGTCATCTGCAAATGATGAAAACATTATATCTACTGGTACACTTAAATGTACTGCTCCAGGGTAGCCATTTGTCGCAATTCTATATGCTTTATCTACAAACTCTCTTATTCTGTTGCCATCTGTTATACTTGCACTGTATTTTGTTAATGGTGCTGCAATAGATACATCATCTATTTCCTTAAAACCACCTGCTCCTTGTCTTTTTAAGCTACTTGATCCAGTTATAAAAATAACAGGTGATCTTTCACCCCATGCTTCCATCATTGAGGGTACTGCATTTGCAAAACCTTCTGGACCAACAATACAAACGGATGGTTTTCTTGATATTCTTGTATGACCATCAGCTAAATGACCAGCAATTTGTTCATGAGGACAATTAATTACATTAATCTGACACTCCATAAATCCTTCAAGTGCTGGATTACAAAAACCTCCAGAAAGTGTAAAAACATTATCAATACCTTTGTCTCTAAGAGCTCTTGCAACTAATGCCCCACCTCTAATTTTTTTATCCCCCATCTTAATACTTTATATCCTTAAAAAATTTCTCTGCTATAATTTTTTTATCAACATCATTTATATCCGTTAAACCTACTAAGCCAAGATTTGTACTTAACTCTTCTTTAATTAGGTTGATGATTCTTCTAAGACCTCTTGCCCCATCCGCACCAATGGCGTACATTAAAGGTCTACCAAACATAACAAAGTCAGCTCCCAGAGCTAATGCACGTAAAATATCACTACCACTTCTAATGCCACTGTCAAAAAGTATTGGAAAATCATCTCCCAAAGCTTTTCGAATTAATGGTAAGGCATTAATAGAGGCAGTAGCGCTATCTAATTGCCTTCCACCATGATTAGATACTTGAATTGCATCAGCACCTGCTTCTTTAATTTTTAAAGCATCTTCAGAATTCATTACTCCTTTAATTATTAATTTTCCCTTCCATGCATCTCGAATTCTTTTTAGAGTATTCCAATCAGTTGTTCCTCTACTTTCTTTTCGTCTAAAAATTTGATCACCACTTTGAGAAGTAACATAATTCATAGGTTGTGGAGCTCCTTTCAATAAAGTTGTTAAACTCCATTGAGGATGTAGTGCAAAATCTAAAAATTGTTTTGGACCTATTTTAAATGGATAACCAAAACCATTTCTGTCATCTCTTGCTCTTCTTGATAGAACAGGCACATCAACAGTAAGAATTAAAACTTTGTATCCAATATTTTCTGCCCTTTTTAATAATTCCATAATAAATTCTTCACTTTGAAAAATATATATTTGCATCCACGAATGACCTTCTGAAAATGTAAACATATCTTCAAGTGTTGTACTAGATGCCATAGAAACACATGTTGGAATATTATTATAAGCACTTTCTTTTGCTATCATTTTATCTGCTTCAGGCCATGAAAGATTTGTCATTCCCATTGGAGCAAATCCAAATGGATAATCAAAATGAAAATCAAATATTTTTTTACTTAAATTTCTATTCTCAACATTTCTAAAAACTTTAGGTTCAAGTCTAATTTGATCTAATGCAGTACTATTAATCTCAGCAAGTTTATCATCTCCTGATGCTCCATCAATAAAATCAAAGACTAATTTTGGTAATCTTTTTTTAGACAATCTTATTGCATCATCTATTGTATGGATTTTAGTGCTAGGTTTAATAAGATCATTCATTTTAATATTTGTATTCTAATATAATTTATAATTCTATTACAAAATATATTAGTTTTTTGAAATACCCTTCCAAGGTATTGGACTGGATGGAATATCTTCTTTTAAACCTCTTTGTATTTCACCTTTCTCATCATACATTGGTAAAGTGCAGATTTCACCTTTTTGCACACTACCATCATCACAACTAACATCCACTATTGTGTCTGGTCCAAATTCTACATCATCCATATGAACTATAGCAACACCACAAACTTGAAATGGCGACCATGTACTTGAAGTTACAATACCAACCTTTTTATTATTAATAGAAATTTCAGAATCAACTAATGCAAAACTATTTTCCACTCTCATACCCCAAGTTAAACAATCTTTACTGGCATTCAGTAAATACTCTCTTCCAATGAAATCACCTTTATTAAAATCGATAAATTTTCCTAATCCAACAGCAAATGGAGATCGATCTCTTGTAAAATCTCTCCCTGCAGATAAGAGTCCTGCCTCAATTCTTCTGCATCTAAATCCTGGAGAGGCTGTTAGGATCATTCCCATTTCTTCACCTTTACTGAGTATTAAGTCCCCAATTTTTTTTGAATCATTTTCTGGCCTTAAATAAATTTCCCAACCTAGTTCATTAGTAAACCCTGTTCTACTTATAATTACTTTTTCTGAAGCAATTGAAGTTTCAATCCAATCAAAATAATTAAAATTATTTTTTAAGGGTTGATCAACTAGTTTTTCTAAAAGTTTTAGAGATTTAGGGCCTTGTATTTGACTGACCCAAACATTTGGATCTTTAATTTCAACATCTAAATTTTTTGAATGAGCTTTGTACCAACTATATAAATGTCCATCACCTTGTGCAAACCAAAATTTATTTTTTTCTAATCTTAATAATAATCCATCTGAAATCATTCCTCCATCATGGTAGCAAGCAAATTGATAAGAACATCGTCCAATTTTTACTTTTGAAATATCTCTAGGAAATATTTGTTGAAGTAAATTTTCAGCATCCGGACCAGAGATTTCGTATGGATGCTCACCCGTATGACGTAAAATTATTTCTTGTCTAGCTTTCCAATACATTTCATCTGCTGTAGCATGAGATAATTTTTCAAGTGTAAATCTGCCATCAGCGTAGTTAGTATATTCTGGGTTAAGTGGTAACTCTTGATAAGTTAGAGGATGTATTTTCATGGGTCTAGCCAAATCTAGAGATCTACCAGTTTCTTTAATAACTGGCTTTACAACAAATCTATAATTACTAACTACATCTCCCATAAAATTTACTCAACTTATCACAAAATAATGAAAAAAAAATTTTAAAATAAATTCTTAATAGCTTCAATATGTCGTGGTTTTACCTCACAGCATCCACCAACTAGAGTAACACCTTCATTTAAAGAATTTGAAACAAAATTTTTATATTTTTCTTCTCCAAATTCTTCAATTCGACTTCCAAGTAACTCAACGGGATCAATATAATCATAATGTCCTTCAAAACCCTCTGAATTGAATTTTTCTTTATTACTAGTAGGGAGTTGTTTAAATAAATTCATTTTATAACCAAAAGGAAGCTTTTGTTTATTGAACATAGGAATGCTCAAATTAACAATTTCAGGAGATACGCAGGCTGATACTATGCCGCAACAATTAAATTTTTGTATAGTTTCAAAAAGTTCATCAAGACTTTCTCCAGATGGTAATTTTCCATCATAACGTAAGTGCACACCTACAAGAACTTGTTTATTAAATTCTTTTGAAGCTTCTAAAGCAATTTTTATTTCTTTAATGGAGCACAAAACATCTAAGTAAAATATATCAACGTAATCTTTTAATATTTTTGCAATTTCATGAAAATAATTAAACATTGTTTCATCAGTTTCAAAATTTATTGGTGAATATGTGTTACCTTGGTTTGGTAGAGAGCCTGCAAGAATAACTTTTTTATCACTTTCATTTATTGCTTTTAATGCAAGTGCTCCAGCAGATCTTATTCCAAATTCAAATTTTTCAAGTAAATTGTACTTTTTTAATAGCCTTCTTCTAACACTAAAATTTGAGGTAACGATTAATTGTGATCCTGCATTTATAAAATTTTTATGCATATCTACTACCATTGAGTGATTATTTTCATTTAATAAAGCTTGTGCAGACCAAAGATCACCGGTTGTTTCTAAACCCATTTCCATTAAAGTTTGACCGGAACCTCCATCAAAGAGGTACTTCTTATTTTTTAAAAACATTTTTTTGGAAAATTAGTAGAAACAATGTGGCGCATTTGAATGCGCCACAAAGAAAATTAAAATTTTATGCAAACCACCAACGTTCAGAAAGTTTGTTACCATCACTTTCCCAGTTTCCAGCAACATCTTCACCGTGAGCAAGTTTTTTAGAACCAGCACCAACATATTGGTTAAATGCATAAACAATTGCACCACCATCGTAGTTACAAAGAGCTTGTGCTTCCCAGTACATTGATTTTCTTTTTTCTGCATCAAGTTCTGATCTAGCAGCTCTAACAAGTTCATTGAAACGAACAGTTGAATCAGTTTGAACTAGATTACCCCAAGCAGCTTCATTCCACTCAGTATCATCTGTGAATGCAGCAGACCACATCATATCTTCTGTAGGTCTTCCACCCCAAGAACTCATACTGAAACCTTTAGTGTTCCATACGTTACTCCAGTAACCATCTTCAGGTTCTTTTTTAACTCGAAGATCGATACCACATTCTTGAGCAGATGCTGCTATCAAGTTAGTTGCATCTGTGCATCCTGCATAAGGAACCTCTGAAGTACTAATTTCAATTGGTCCACTTACACCAGATTTTTTCCAGTGATAAGCAGCTTTATCAGCATCAAATTCTCTCTGCTCTAAAGCGCTATTGTGGTAAGGGTGAGCAGTTGAGATCGGATGATCATTACCCACAGTACCATATCCAAGCATAATCTTATCAACAATTTCCTGTCTTTTGATTGCAAACTTCATTGCCATACGAACATCAAAGTTATCAAAAGGTGGAACGTTTAATCTCATTGGAGCTGTATAGTGAGCGTAACCAGAAGCTGCTGTAATTTCTACGCTAGGATTTCTAGTTAATAGATTGGCAGTTCTAAGATCAACACCGTTCATCCAGTCGATTTCACCGTTTAACAATGCTGCTTGTCTAGTAGCAGGATCATTAATACCAATTACTTCAACTGAATCAAAGTGTGCAACACTATCACCTTTGAAATAATTTGGATTTCTTTTTCCAAATTTTGCACCTACACCAGGATTGAATTCATCCATAATATATGGACCAGTTCCAATCGTTGATTGAGCATCAACAACTCCATCTTTTGTTGGTTTAATCATAATATGATAGTCAGTAGTTATTGCAGGCCAATCGGCATTTGCACCTTTTAACTTAAAAATAACTCTATCATTCCCATCAGCGGAAACTGTTTCAATTTGAGATAACAGTCCACCTGCTGCCGAAGCAGTATCTGGATTCATATGATACTGGTAGTTGAGCACAACATCTTCTGCAGTCATTGATTTACCATTATGGAATTCAACACCTTTACGAAGATTATATACCCATGTTTGAGCATCATCTGACTCAATTGACTCAGCAAGCTCTCCAACAATTGTGTGATCTGAGTCAACAACAGTTAGACAGTTTTGGTATGACCAAGCAGTAGCTTGCATAAATGAGCTCTGATAAGTTGCAGGATCAAGGGTATCAGTTGCATCTGCTGCACTATTACCCCATCTTAAATGTCCACCTTTTTTAGGTGTAGCTGCAACTGCTTTATCTGCTAATGATAATGCAATTGGGAGCGTTACCCCAGTAGCAAGGACAGACATCATGAACTGTCTTCTATCAATAAGCCCTTTTGTTAGCTTTGAAGACTGTTCTTCAATGTATTTGTCTATTTTCTTATTTTTCATTTGTCCTCCCTTATAATTGAACAAAAACCTAAGATTTTTGTTCATAATTTCTAGAAATTTAACAAAAAACAAACTTAAGTTAATATATAAAAACATATATAACGTTTTAATTCAACGTATAAATTATTAATTTTAGCTTACATGTTGACCTAATTTAGACAAAACTTTAAGAATTAAGATTGTATCTTTAAGGAGGGTAATATTAGTAGAATTCATCCAATATTTAGAACAATTTTGTTAAGGCTTAGCCTTGGTCTTGTTACAGTTTTTGCATTTTCGGTAATAATATTTAGTACATTCTCTTTTTTACCGGGAGACTTTGCCACGGAAATATTAGGTCAAAGTGCAACAAAATCTGCAGTAAAAGCCCTAAGAGCAGAATTGGGTTTAGATAAACCTCCAGTAACAAGATATTTTGATTGGTTAGGAAATGTTTTTCAAGGAGATTTTGGTAGTTCTTTCTCTGGAAGATCTAAAGTTCAAGGGGATCAAGGTGATAGGTCTAGAGAAGTTGTTGGTTTAATTGTCCCCAGATTAAAGAATACATTATTTTTAACAGGGGTTGCCGCCATGTTGGCTATTCCTCTATCTTTAATCTTAGGTATCTCAGCAGCATTATACAGAAACTCCTATTATGATAGGTCAGCAACTGGAGTTAGCTTAGTAACCGTATCTTCACCAGAATTTTTTACAGCCTATATTTTTATTCTTTTACTAGCGACACTGTTTCCAGTTTTTCCAACTATTTCTAATGTGGATGAAGCTTCAACTTTGGCTGAAAGATTTTATAGGACTGCTCTTCCAGTTTTTACTTTGACATTAATTACCATGGGTCACATGATGAGAATGACAAGGTCAGCGATAATAAATATCTTATCAAGTGAATATATTGAAATGGCAAAATTATCGGGAGCTTCTAGATACGAGGTAATTGTTAAACACGCACTTCCAAATGCTTGGGCACCTATTTCTCAAGTAATTGCAATAAACTTAGCTTATATGTTGATTGGCTCAGTTGTTGTTGAATATGTTTTTAACTATCAAGGTATTGGTAGATTGATGGTCGGATCAGTCTATAATCGAGATTTACCCGTTGTTCAAGCTTGTGCATTAATTTTTGCATCAACATATGTAATATTAAATTTAATTGCTGACTTGATCGGAATTATTTCTAATCCAAGGTTACTATATCCCAAATGAGCGAAAATTTATCTTATTCTGCAAAAAGTGAAGTTGCAAATTTAATTAAAAGAAGAACTAGATTAGAAAGATTAAAAATTGCCTTATCAAAAGCTCCAATCTCAGCTTGGTTTGGTATGATTGTACTATTTATATATTTTTTTGCTGCAATATTTGCTCCCTTTATTGCTCCACATGGAGAAGCAGAAATATTCCCAGTAGCTTATGCTCCTTGGGGTGATGGTCATATATTTGGTACTGATCAAATTGGAAGAGATATTTTTTCTCGCATTATCTATGCTGCAAGAAATACAATTGGTATTTGTTTATTGGCTACTTTTATTGCTTTAGGAATTGGAACAGTATTTGGAATTATAGCTGCTCTGGATAGAAGGTATTTAGATCAGCTATTAAGTAGAATAGTAGACACGCTTATGGCTATACCTGTAATGATTTTTACTTTTATACTTTTATCAGTTTTTGGACCTACTAATTTTAATTTAATTGTCATTTTAGGAATTTTGGAGTCAACTAGATTTTTTAGAATATCAAGATCAGTTGCTGTTGGTCAAGTTGTTCTAGAATATGTAGAGGTCGCGAGATTAAGAGGTGAAAATTTATCATATATTATTTTCAGAGAAATACTTCCTAATATAGCTTCACCTTTGATTATTGAGTTTGGTTTAAGGTTCATATTTATAATTTTTACAATATCTAGTTTAAGTTTTTTAGGAATTGGCATTCAACCCCCTTCAGCAGATTGGGCATCAATGGTGAGGGAAAATGCAATACTTATTCAATATGCGCAATATGATATAACAGCAGGTTTAACACCATTAATTCCAGCTGCTGCAATTGCTTTACTTTGTGTATCAATTAATTTTGTTGTTGATTGGTATCTTTACATTACTAGCGGATTAAAAGATGACGTTAAATAAATCAAAAGAACTCCTTCTTGAAATGAAAAATATCCATATTGATGGATTTTCAGATGAGAGATGGCATAAAATTTTAAAAGGTGTAGATTTGACTTTACACAGAGGAGAAATACTAGGATTAATTGGAGAGAGTGGTGCCGGAAAATCTACTATGGGTAAAGCTGCAATGGGCTATACCCAACCAGGTTGTAAGATTATAAAGGGAGAAATTAATTTTAATGGCATAGACCTCGCTAAACTAACTGAATTTGAAAAGAGAAAAATTTGGGGAACTAAAATATCTTATGTTGCTCAATCAGCAGCAGCATCTTTTAATCCTGCTCATAGATTAATGGAGCAAACAATAAGTGCTGCTAATAGATTAAAGATAAATCCAACGGATGTATTAAAAAAAGATGCAGTTCAACTTTATGAATCACTACAGCTTCCAGATGCGGAAAATATAGGAGATAGATACCCGCATCAAGTATCTGGAGGGCAACTACAAAGAATAATGACTGCAATGGCTATGTCCCCAAGACCAGAGTTAATTATATTTGATGAGCCAACAACAGCTTTAGATGTAACAACTCAAGTTGAAGTATTATCTGCTATGAGATCTATAGTAGATAAATTTAATACAGCAGCAATTTATATTACTCATGATTTAGCCGTAGTTGCGCAAATGGCTGATAGAATAAAAGTTTTGCGATACGGTGAAGAAGTTGAAGAAGCTGAAACAAGAGATATGCTATCAAACCCAAAAGAAGAATACACCAAATCTCTATGGTCGGTAAGATCACTGATCAAGCCTGAAGAAACAAATGAAGATTATATGTTGTCTATTAAAAATATTGATGCAGCATATGGCTCATCAAAGGTCTTACACAATGTTTCTATAGATATTCCTAAAGGTAAAACAGTAGCTATAGTTGGTGAAAGTGGATCAGGAAAATCAACAACAGCAAGAGTAATTACAGGCTTACTTCCTCAATTAAAAGGAGAAATAATTTTTGATGGAAAAAAATTGTCTCCAAAACTTGAGCAAAGGTCAAAAGAAGAATTAAGAAGAATTCAAATAATTTTTCAAATGCCTGACACTGCAATGAACCCTCGTCAAACTGTTGATGAAATTATAGGGAGGCCAATAGAATTTTATCAAGGTATAAAAGGGAAAGAAAGAGAAGCAAAAGTTATTGAATTATTAAAAATGATTGAGCTAGATGAAACTTTTTTAGATAGATTACCATCCGAATTATCTGGAGGTCAAAAACAGAGAATATGCATTGCAAGAGCTTTAGCGGCTAACCCAGATTTAATTATTTGTGATGAAGTGACATCAGCGCTAGATCAAATTGTTCAAGAAGGAATATTAAAATTACTGCAAAAATTACAAAAAGAGCTTGGTGTAACTTATATTTTTATTACTCATGATATTGCAACAGTTAAAGCAATTTCAGATGAAATAGTTGTTATGTATCAAGGTGAGGTAGTGGAACAGGGTTTGAAAAGTAAAATTTTAAATCCACCATATCCTGATTATACAGAACTTTTATTGTCTTCAGTACCAGAAATGGATCCTGATTGGCTAACCAATCTTTTGAATAAAAGATCTTCCTAGTAAATCTATATTTTAAATAATGAATATATTTAAATTTTTACTTAATTTTTTTTCTAGCAAAGAAAATAGAATAGATAATCTAGAGGCAAAAAATATAATGATAATTGAGAACAATTTTAATAAAGATAGTTTAACATTAGGTTCTATTTACAAAGTAAATCAAAATATAAAACTAAAAAATTTTAAAAATAAAATTCTTGAAGACAACTTAACAATAGTAGTTACTGACAATAAAGGTAAAACTATTGGATATATTTCTAAAAAAGAGATAGATAATATCAATAAATGAAAATAAACTTGAGTAAAAAAAATTATGTAATCTCTGCTGGCGCAGATGGTTTAGGTTTTGCAATAGCAAATAAAATAATCAATTCAGGTGGTAAAGTATATTTATCTGATATAAATAAATCAAAAATTGATAAAATAAATTCAAATAAAAAATATTATAATAAAATATTTGCTCAACATTTAGACTGCACTAATCCAAAAGACATTAAAGAATATTTTAATTCCCTAAAAAACTTAAAAAAAATTGATGGATTAATAAATAATATAGGCATTGCAGGACCTACAAAGTATCTCCAGAATATTTCTATTGATGAATGGGATAACACAATTAAAACTAATCTAAGTTCACATTTTTATTATACTAAATTTGCAATTCCTCTTTTAAAAAAAACTAAAAGGGCATCAATAATTAATTTATCTTCAACTGCTGGTTTATTTGGGTATGCACAACGTTCACCATATACATCAAGTAAATGGGCAATAATTGGATTAACTAAAACACTAGCTGTTGAGCTCGGAAAATTTAAAATACGAGTAAATGCAATTTGTCCAGGTGCAGTGAATGGCGATAGAATGGACAGAGTAATAAATGCAAAAGCTAAATTAATTAAATCAACAAGCAAAAAAGTAAGAAAAGAATTAGAATCAATGGTTTCATTGAATACATTTGTAAACAAGGAAGATATTGCATCAATGGCTTTATTTTTATTGAGCGATGCCTCAGAAAATGTATCTGGTCAAATTATGACTGTTGATGGGAATACTGAAAGAATGAATTAGTGGATAACAACGCTGATTACATCATTGTTGGTGCAGGGTCAGCAGGTTGTGTTTTAGCTAACAGATTGTCTTCACAATCAAAGAATTCCGTAATTTTATTAGAAGCTGGCCCATCAAGTAAAACCTGGAAAGTTGATATGCCAAGTGCACTTTTATATGCAATGCATGACCCAAAATATAATTGGAAATATTATACGGAGCCTGAACCGTTTCTAAATAATAGATCTTTATATTGTCCAAGAGGTAAAATGATCGGGGGATGCTCTTCGCATAACGGAATGGTTTTCGCTAGAGGTCATAAAGAGGATTTTGATAGATGGTCTTCAAGTGGTTTAACTAATTGGTCATATGAAAAAGTTTTACCTTTTTTTAAAAAATTAGAAACTTGGTCTCATGATAGTAATATAAGAGGTAAAGAGGGGCCATTAAAAGTAAATAAATCAAACATAGATAAAAAATACCCTCTATTTAAAAAAGTTTTAGAAGCTGCACAAGAAGCTGGATATAAAATATTTAATGACTCTAACAGTATTGATAAGGAAGGTTTTGGAACTTTTGATGTAACAATAAACAAAGGTGTAAGACAAAGTGTTGCTAAGGCATATTTAGAGCCAATCCAAAATAGAAAAAATCTAAGAATAATAAATAATATTGATGTTAAAAAAATTCTTTTTAAAAATAAAACTGCAATTGGCGTTGAAACGATTAAAAAAAATATAACCAATAGTTATTTAGCCAATAAAGAAGTTATACTTTGTGCTGGTTCAATTAATTCACCTAAAATTCTTCAATTATCCGGAATAGGTAATGAAACGTATCTTAAAAGCTTGGGAATAGAAGTAATTAATAATTTAGTTGGGGTGGGAGAAAATTTACAAGATCATTTAGAGATGTATATTCAATATAAATCTAAAAAAAATGAAACATTACATTCTTTAGCAACAAATTTTCTATATCAAGCAATAGAAGGATCAAAATGGTTTTTATTTAAAAAAGGTAGGTTAGCAAACTCACACTTAGAGTTAGGAGGTTTTGTTAAATCTGACAAATCATATAATCACCCAAACCTACAATTTCATTTTTTTCCCTACTTAGTTATTAATCATGGTTTAGAAAATCCTAATTTTGAAGCTTTTCAATTTCATGTTTGTCCAAATAGACCAAAAAGTAGGGGGTTTGTTAAAATTAAAACAAATAACTATAAAGATGATCCTAAAATACAATTTAATTATCTTAAGCATGAAGACGATTTAAAACAAATGAGAGAAGGTGTAGGAATTGCTAAAAAAATTTTGTCTCAAAAAGCACTTAAAGAATATGTTGGCACAGAAATTAGGCCTGGGAAGAATGTATCTAATCAAAATGAATTAGATGAAGTTATTAAAAATACATCTGAATCTGCGTATCATCCGTCATGCACAAATAAAATGGGTGAGGACAAAACTTCAGTTGTAGACCAAGACCTAAGGGTTCATGGAATTCAAAATTTAAGAGTTGTTGATGCTTCTGTAATGCCAGATATTGTTAGTGCTAATTTAAATGCAACAACTATTATGATTGCTGAAAAAGCTTACGACCAAATAAATAGTACCGTTAGTTAGATAGATAAAATCCAATTTAATTAGATCGTTTTTCTTCTAAGAGTCCAACCGTATCTTTCGCTGTAGTATGCTTCGATACCATCAGCAAGATTAAGGTCATAATTTGAGTCTATAGATCCTTCAAGAACCTTTTTCTCAATAGAACTCTGCTCTAGGCTTTCTTTTTGGTTATTAATATTTTCTGTTAATTTACTATTCATATTTACAGATTTTACAAATACATAATAAAATAAAAAAAAACTAGAGTTTTTCTTAGTTTTAATGTAAAGAAAATTACTTTGAATTTATTATTTTTGTAAATTTTGTAAATGAATATTGAATCTGACATAAATTTTGGCCCAAGGTTAAAAAAACAAAGGATAAGTAAAGGTTTTTCACAAGCTGAATTATCAAAAACTATTGGTATATCTGCTAGTTATTTAAATTTAATTGAAAGTGGAAAAAGAAAAATACCACTTTCCTTACTAATTAAAGCAGCTGATAAATTAGATTTATCAATTAAAGACTTCTCAACAGAATCTAGCAAACGACTTCTTTCAGACGTAATGGATGTTTTAAGTAATGAAATTTTTGATGATTTAAAGATAACCAATCACGACACAAGTGACTTTATTGGTTCAAATCCTAACATAGCTAAAGCATTACTGACAATAAATGATTCTTTTAAAAGTTTTAAAGAAGATATGCAAAATCGACTTGAAACGATGGATGTCAATGCAAATCAAATTGAAAAACCAACAAGACTACCTGTAGAAATTGTTTCAGATATTCTTCAAGAAAATAAAAATTACTTCCATGATTTAGAAGTAAGTTCTGAAAATCTAAGAAAAGAAATAGGTCTTGAAACTGGACCTAACATTGGTTCTGGATCTAAATTATCACTTTATCTTAAAGAAAAACATGGAATTGAAGTTAAAATAGTAACCATAAACGAAGATGAAAAAATAGTTAAAAGATTTGATGAAAATTCAAAGATTTTTTATCTTTCTGAAATGTTAACGTATACATCAAGAAACTTTCATTTAGCATCACAAGTTGCTTATTTAGAGGCTAATGATGTTATCAATAAAGTTATTAAAGATAATAACGTCGAATCAGAAGAAGTAGAACCTTTGCTTAAACTATCTTTACTAAATTATTATGCTGCTGCTTTTATGATGCCTTATAACGATTTTTTAAAGAGTGCTAAATTACATAAATATGATGTAGAAATTTTGATGCATCATTATGCTTGTAGTTTTGAACAAGTTACACATAGATTAACAAATCTTCAAAGACCTGGAAACGAAGGAGTGCCATTTCATTTTTTAAAAACTGATATTGCTGGAAATGTCTCAAAGCGATTTTCTTTATCTGGTATTCATATACCAAGACATGGAGGTTCTTGTCCTAGATGGAATGTTTATACTGCTTTTTTAAATCCTGGAAAAATTCATCCTCAAATATCTAAAATGCCAGATGGACGAGTATATTTTTGTATCGCAAGAGCTTTTGAGAAAGGAATTGAAAAACATGGAATGCCTAAAAGCTTTGTTTCGATTGGTTTAGGTTGTGATATGAAATACGCTAAAGATCTAATTTATTCTGAAGGAATTGATCTAAATAATAAAAAATTACAAATGCCAATTGGAGTTTCTTGTAGGATATGTCCTAGAGTGGAATGTCAGCAAAGAGCTTTTCCTCCAATTGATAAAGAACTTAAATTAGATATTAAATATAGAGGGACATCACCATACGTTACAATTTAGCTAAATTTTAACTAACATTTTACCTAAATTTTTACCATTCAGTAGATCTATAAATGCTTTTGGGGCATTTTCTATATTTTCATAAATTGTTTCTTTAAACTTTATTTTTCCTTCGGATAGCCAATTTTGCATATCAGTTTCAAAAGGCTCATTATCATTTTCATGATCAAAAATTAAAAAACCTTTTATAGTTAATCTTTTTACTAATACGTGAGCCATATTTTTTAGTCCAGCAGGTGCAGAAGTTGAATTCATTTGAGATATTCTTCCACAAATAATAATTCTTCCAAAATTTTTCATTCGAAAAATTGCAGACTCTAAAAAATCACCTCCTACATTATCAAAGTATAAGTCAAATCCTTCAGGACAAATTTCTTTTAAGTGAACAACAAGGTTATCAATTTTTTTATAATTAAATGCTACATCAACATTTAATTCATTTTTTAACCAATCAACTTTTTCATCTGATCCAGTACTAGCATATACTTTGCATCCTAAATTTTTTGCAATTTGACAAACTGTTGAACCAACACTTCCACCTGCTGAAGATACAAGAATACTTTGTCCTTTTTGTATATTCCCATGATTAAAAAGACCAATATATGCAGTTTGCCCTGTCATTCCTAAAGGCCCAAGATAAGTTTGCAATGGAAGATTGGAATTTTTTATTTTTTTTAAATCACCACCTTTGCAAACGAAGTTATCTCTCATTCCTAAATTACTGAAAACAACATCTCCTTCTTTAAATTGTGAATCTTTTGATTTTTGGACTGACCCAATTGCATAGCCTTCCATTTCCTCGCCTAGTAAAAAGGGTGGTTTATAATTTTTACGTTCTGTCATCCTTGCTCTCATATACGGATCAACAGATATCCATGAATTAAGAACATGAATATTATTTGTTTCATCTAATTCTAAAGTTTTAGATTTAATTTCAAAATCTTCTTCTTTAGGTAACCCAGTTGGTATATAATTTTTTAAAGCTACATATTTTGAGATTATTGTCATAATTATAATTTATATTTTTTCTTTAATTCTAGCAAATCTATTAAGAAATTATCTCTTATGTTACTTAAATCTTTTATAGAATGATTCTTTGATTGTTTTTTTGTGCCTTTAATGATTTTTTCTTTAAGTTTTTTTGTTAGTTTTGGAGATTTGAGTTTAGTCCATGGAAGCTTCAATGCTGGTCCAAACTGATCTAGCATATGTTTCATACCCATTTCTCCTCCCGCTAAGTGAAATGTCAAAAAAGTTCCCATTAGAGCCCATCTCATACCAGGACCATAAGATATTGCTTCATCTAAATCTTTTGTTGAAGCATATCCATCATTTATAATATGTAAACCCTCTCTCCACAAAGCTTCTTGCAATCTATCAGATAAAAAGCCCGGTAATTCTTTTTCTACCAATAATGTTTTCATTTTAATTTTTTGATAAAATTTTTTTGCTTTATTAAAATATAAATTTGTAGTTTTTTTACCTTTTACAATTTCAACCAAAGGGAGAATATATACAGGGTTAAATGGATGAGCTATGATTAACCTTTTTGGATTAATACATTTTGATTGTAAATCTGATGGAAGTAAACCAGATGAACTTGAGGCAATTATTGAATTTGAGGGTGAATATTTACTTATATTTTTTATAACATCTTTTTTTAAAGTTAATCGTTCGGGTATATTTTCCTGAATTAAATCTGCATTTTTTACTGCTTCTTCAATACTGTCTACGATTTCAAAATTTTTGAAATTGATTTTTGTATTATATAATTTCTTTATAATTAAGTTTGTTCTTGTTATTTCTTCTTTTAGAAAATGTAATTGCTGAGAATTTTTATCAAATGCTTTGACTTTTATACCATTAGCGAGAAATCTAAGTATCCAGCCAGTACCAATTACACCAGTTCCAATGACAGCAATATTTTTCAAATTAAAAATGTTTTTTTAGTTTTAATTTCTCTCTTGTTTGTTGTGGAGATAAAATAGACGCTCCCATATCTTCAACAATACATCTTGCCTTTTCAACCAACTGTGCATTTGATGCAAAAACTCCTTTTTTTAAATAAAGATTGTCTTCAAGTCCTACACGAACATTTCCTCCCAAAATAACTGCCTGTGCAGCCATAGGCATTTGTGATCTTCCTATTCCAAATCCAGACCAAATACCTTCAGAAGGTACCATTTCAGCCATAGCTTTCATTGCGCTCGTTGTTGCAGGTGATCCCCAAGGTATGCCAAGGCATATTTGATAAAAAGGAGGACCATCAATTAAACCTTCTTTATATAGTTGGTTAGCAAACCATAAGTGACCCATTTCAAAAGCTTCCATTTCCGGTTTCACTCCAAGCTCCTGCATTTTTTTTGCTGCAGTTCTTAGTTGTATCGGTGTATGAATAAAAGTCATGTTTGAGTCACCAAAATTTAGTGAGCCGCAATCTAAAGTACAAATTTCAGGTAATAACTCTTCAACATGTTCTAATCTGCTTAATGCATCGATCATATCAGTATTTGCTCCCACTGGATTTAAAGGATCTTTCCCTGTTCCAACTTCAAAATCACCACCCATACCTGTAGTAAAATTTAAAACTACATCAGTTTCAGAGGAGCGAATTCTATCTGCCACTTCTTTATAATAACTTAAATTTCTAGAAGGTTTGCCATCAGGCTCCCTTACATGTACATGAGCTATTGCTGCACCCGCTTTGGCAGCTTCAATTGAAGCATCAGCAATTTGTTTTGGTGTTATGGGTAATTCAGGATGCTTGCCTGCTGTATCACCAGATCCAGTAACGGCACACGAAATTATTACTTCATTATTCATTATTTTAAACTACTATATTTTTTGAATTAATAAAGAAAAACAATGAAGATATATTTAAATTCAGGAAGAGTAAAAAAAGAATGGACCGATTACAATGGTCATATGAATTTGGCATTTTATATTCATCTTTTTGATGCTGGATGGGAAGTTCTTTTACAAAAATTTAATATGGGAGAAACTTCTGCAAAAACAGAGAAGAAAACTACTTTTGCCGTAGAGTCACACACAACTTATGACAAAGAAGTGAAAGAGGGTGATGAAGTAGATATTAATTTATTATTTCTTGATAGGGATAAAAAAAGATTAATTTATAAATTAGAAATGACACATAAACTTGAAGGTTACAGAGCAGCAACAACAGAGGTTTGTTCTTTGTATGTTGATTTAAATGTTAGAAAAGTTTCTGAATTAGAATTAGAAAAGCAAAAAGATATAGATAAATTTATTCAAGAAAATAAAAATAATTTTGATCCAGGTAACCTTACACTAATCAATAAGCTAAAAAAATAATTATAAATTTCTATAAGGTGTTCTATTGAATATTCTTTGAACCATTGGAACAAATTCTTTTAGTGGAATTGTATCATAATTTGGATCAAATGATGCTTGATCCCATCTTTCACAAAAATCTATAGTGTCTTTAAAGAATTCATGACCTTTGAATTTATCTCTTAGATTTCTATCTTTTCCATAATAATGATTATAGTAATAGGCTTGAAATAAACCGTGTTGTTCTACAATCCATCTTGTCTTTTCAGACACAAAGGGTTTTAATACCGCAGCTGCAAGTTCAGAATGATTAAGAGGTGCAATTTCATCACCTATATCATGCAATAAGGAGGCTACCACCATTTCTTCAGAAGCTTGTTCACGTAACGCCCTTGATGCAGTTTGAAGAGAATGTTCTAATCTAGATACCTTATAGCCACCCAAAGAATTGTCTAAACTTTCTAGCACTCTTACTATTCTATCAGCTGTACCTTCAATGAATTTATCTTCAAAATTAGCAAGAAGTTCATAATCCTCTTTATCACCATGTTTCATTTCAGTGAATTTTACTTCATCTTTAGACATGAAATAATTATACATATTTTTAAATTTTATGAAACTAATTCCTGAATGGCATGAACACCAATATTGTTTGATTGCTTGGCCATGTAATAAAGATCTTTATGGTAAAATTATTAATAAGGCTAGAGATGAAGTTGCAAATGTAATTAATGAAATTGCAAAAACTGAGCAGGTTATTGTTTTGTCAAATAAAGAAGACATTAATGAAATTCAAAATAAAACTGATCATAAAAATATAGATATTATAGAATGTAAATTAGATGATTCTTGGATGCGAGATATTGCACCAATTTTTTATAACGAAGATGAAAAATTAAAATCAATTAGTTTTGAATTTAATGGTTATGGAAAGTATCCAGATTATTTAAATGATAATAAAATATCAAAATTTATTTCAAACTATTTAAATATCCCAACAAAAACTTCTGACTTAGTCATTGAAGGAGGAGCAATAACTTATGATGATAAAAGAAATTTATTTAGCACTAAAAATGTAATATTTAATAAAAATAGAAAACAAAAACATAATAGTGAATATATTATTAAAGAATTAAAGCTCTTGTTTGACTTAAATTATATTTTTTTATTTGAAAATGGACTAATGGAGGATGATACAGATGGTCATGTCGATAATTTATTATGCCCGATAGGAAAAAATCAATATTTAATTGCCACAACTCACAAATTAGATCCTAATTATGAAATATTAAAAAAAAACAAAGCTGATCTTATTAAATTTTTTAGAAATACTAATCAGGCATTTGATTTAATTGAAGTTCCTTTACCTACAAGAAAAAAGATTAATAATAAGAATATTATTAGTTCATATATAAATTTCTATTTCAGTAAAAATAAAATTATCTTACCTAAATTTAATGTTAAGGAAGATAATGAGGTAAAATTAACTTTTGAAAAGTTATTCCCAAATCGAGAAATTATGATGTTGGAAACAGAAAATATAAATTATGGTGGTGGAAATATTCATTGTATAACAATGAATGTACCAAAAATATGAAAGTAAAAGTAGCAACATCACAATTCAAGGCTCTTAAAGGAGACTTTGACGCTAATTTAAATAAAGCAATTAGTTTAGTTGAAAAAGCTTCAAATGAAAATGTTGATATTTTACTTCTGCAAGAATTATTTCAAGATTATTATTTTTGTTCAACAAAAAATGATCAATTTTTTGATCTTGCAATTGATTTTCCTTCCCATCCAATGTTCGAAAAATTATCTAATATTTGTAAAGATAAAAAGATTTCATTACCAATTAGTTTTTTTCAAAAAAAAGAAAATAAGTTTTTTAACTCTCTAATTATGATTGATTCTTTTGGTAAATTAAGTGAAGTTTACAATAAATCTCACATCCCTGAAGGGCCTGGATATAATGAGAAGTATTATTTTGAAAAAGGCAACACAGGTTTTATGGTTTTTGACACCCCTCTGGCAAAAGTTGGCTGTGCAATTTGTTGGGATCAGTGGTTTCCTGAATGTGCAAGAATACTAACGTTGAAAGGTGCAGATTTAATTTTATACCCATCAGCAATTGGCTCTGAGCCGCACATGCCTGAATTAAATTCGAAGGATCATTGGATTAATACAATGGTAGGACATGCTGCTGCAAATCAAATCCCTATAATAACCTCGAATAGAATAGGGAAGGAGGTCGAAGCTGATATTGAATTAAATTTTTATGGTAATTCTTTTATACTGGATCATCTTGGAAATGTAATAAATCGTATGAATGATAAGGATGAGGGAATAATAACTGCAACTTTAGATTTGTTAATTTCAAGAGAATATAGAAAATTATGGGGTAACTTTCGAGACAGAAGGCCTGATCTATATAAAAAAATTCTCGATTTTTAATTTATTTTATTTAATGTAATTTTTATTTAGGAGGGGAATAATGCTTAAGTATTTTATATCTCTATTACTTTTAATTTCTTTTTCAGCTCAGGCTAAAGAAGAATTATTTATTTACAATTGGTCTGACTATATTGCTGAAGATACAATTGAAAATTTCGAAAATGAATTTGGCATTGATGTAACTTATGATGTGTTTGATTCAAACGAAGTTCTTGAAGCTAAACTTTTAGCTGGTGGTTCAGGTTATGATATTGTGGTGCCTTCAGGCTCTTTTTTAGAAAATCAAATCAAGGCTGGAGTTTTTCAAAAACTTGATAAGGCTCAACTTTCAAACATTGGTAATTTAGATCCCGATGTACTAGCAAAAATTGATGCACATGATCCAGGAGGTCAATACTCGATAAATTATATGTATGGTACTACAGGTATTGGCTATAATACTGATAAAGTTGATGAAAATGATATTACAAGTTGGAGCATTTTGTTTGATCCAGCTATTGCATCAAAATATGCAGATTGTGGAATCGCAATGTTAGATGCTCCTACAGAGGTTATGGAAATCGCTTTAAAATACGTTGGAAAAGATCCTTATACAGAGGATGAGAAAGATTATGAGGTTGCTCTTGAAATGTTACAGCAAATAAGACCTTACATAAGATATTTTGATTCTTCTCAATATATCGATGATTTAGCAAATGGAGAGATCTGTTTAACTATGGGTTGGTCAGGTGACGTTTTTCTAGCTGCAGATGAAGCTGCAGATGGAGTAGAGGCTTGGTACTCAATTCCATCTGAAGGAACTGTAATATGGTTTGATATGATGGCTATTCCAGCTGATGCAAAAAATGTTGAGAATGCACACAAATTTATAAATTATATTTTAAGACCTCAAGTTGCTGCTGATATTACAAATTACGTTTGGTATTCAAATCCAAATAAAGCAGCCAATGAACTAGTTGATCCTGAAATTTTTGAAGATCCTGCTATTTATCCAGATGAAGCAACTTTAAGTATGCTTTTTGCTGATACTGCAGACTCTCCGAAAAAATCTAAATTATCAACTAAATATTTTAATAAGTTTAAAGCAAATTAAAAAATATACTTCATTTCAGCACTAATATATTAATATTAGTGCTGATTTAAGATGGATAATAATTTTCTTGTAATTGAAAATATTTCTAAATCCTTTGGAGATAACAAAGTTTTAGAAAATATTAATTTAAATATTTCAAAATCTGAATTTTTTGGTCTCTTAGGATCTTCGGGTTCAGGCAAAACTACATTACTAAGAATACTAGGTGGATTTGAGAAGCCAGATACAGGACGTGTAATACTCGACGGAATGGACATAACAAACCTTGAACCTTTTGATAGACCATTAAACTATATGTTTCAATCGTATGCTCTATTTCCTCACTTAAACGTATTTAATAATTTAGCTTTTGGAATAAAAGAAAATTTTACCCAAAAAGAAATTGAAATAAATGTAAGAAATATTGCTGAACTTTTATCTATTGAACATTTATTAAATAGAAGAATTAAGCAACTATCAGGCGGAGAGCAGCAAAGAGTTGCCCTTGGAAGGTGCTTAATAAAAAAACCTAAGTTATTATTATTAGATGAGCCTCTTGCAGCACTAGATAAAAAACTAAGATCAAAAACACAATTAGAGTTAACAACACTCCAAAAGAAATTAAAAATTACGTTTGTTTTTGTCACCCATGATCAGGAAGAGGCAATGTCCTTATCTGATAGAATGGCAATAATGAAGAATGGTCTTATTTTGGAATGTTCTAGCCCTGAAGAGATTTATGAAAATCCTAAAAGTCTTTATACTGCCAATTTTATAGGCATTGCAAATATAATTGAGATTTACAAAAAAGATGAAAATTTTTATTCTGATGATTTAGGTATAAATTTTAAATTAAACAAAGAATTAAAAAATACAAAAACAAATATTTTACTAAGACCAGAGAAAATAAAAATACAATCAATCAATAATTTGAAAACAAGTTCATTTAATTCCTTTTGTGGAGAAATTTTAGAAAAATCATATTTGGGAAGCTTTACACGTTATGAAATTAAAATTAAAAATATGATAATTTCAGTTTTAGATCAGAATTTTAACTCCAACTCAAATTATAATTTCCCAAAAGGGGAGAAAGTCATTTGTAGTTGGGAAAGTGAATCAATTAAGGTTTTAGAGGATTAATTGAAAAATAAATTATTTGAAAAATATTTTGTTTTTAGTCCTTATTTTTGGCTTGTTCTATTTTTTTTTATACCATTAGCTATAATTTTTAAAATATCAATTTCGGTATCAGAATGGGGGATGCCTCCTTATCAAGATATTTTTCTTTTTGATAATGGATTTAAGATCAATACTACATTTGAAAACTATGTTTATATATTCAGTGATTATTACTACATTGGATCTTTTGTAAACTCTTTGATACTAGCTCTAATATCTACTTTTTTTTGTTTACTTATTGGGTTCCCATTAGCTTTTTATATTGCGACTTCAAATATCAGATTAAGAAATATCCTATTAGTTTTAGTAGTTATTCCATTTTGGTCATCATTTTTATTAAGAGTATATGCATGGAAAATAATTTTACAGAATAATGGAATTTTAAATGTAATACTTCTAAACCTAGGCATAACATCAGAACCACTTCAATTATTATACAACCAATATGCTGTCATCATGGGAATTGTATACACTTATTTACCTTTGATGATTTTACCACTCTATGGATACTTAAATAAATTTGACTTAAATTTAATTGAAGCATCAAAAGATTTAGGATTAAATCGTATTAAAACCTTTTTTAAAGTTATTCTTCCTTTGTCTGTTCCAGGAATTGTTGCTGGATCTTTATTAGTTTTTATACCTGTTGTTGGAGAATTTATTATACCTGAAATGTTAGGTGGTAGTGATAGATTGTATTATGGAAAAATATTATGGGAGGAATTCTTTGTTAATAGAAATTGGCCCGGTGCTAGTGCTTTAGCTTTTAGTGGAATTATTATTTTGGTTTTACCAATTGTTATTTTTCAAATACTTTATTCGCGTTGGAGTCAAAAAAATGAAATCTAGTTTAATCAAAAGTACAGTTATTTTTTTAGGTTTATTTTTTTTATATTTCCCAATTTTAGTTTTAATTTTTTACTCATTTAATGAAAATAAGAGAGTAATGGTTTGGAAAGGATTTTCTTTAAGATGGTACAATGAATTATTTAATAATGAACAAATAATTGAGGCATTTATTATTAGTATTAAAATTGCAGCTTTGTCTGCAACTTTTGCTACAATTTTAGGAGTTATGATTGGATATTCACTTGTAAGAATAAGAAAAATTCCTTTTAAATCATTTTATATTTTTCTTTCTTCAACACCTTTGGTTTTACCAGAATTAATTTTAGGTCTTTCAATGTTGCTTTTTTTTATAAACTTAAATAATGTAATTGGATTTCCATCATCTAGAGGACAATTAACTATTTTTATATCGCACGTTACTTTTTGTATTGCATTTGTCGCAATTATTATTCAAGCAAGATTAACTGACTTTAACAAAAATATTGAGGAAGCTGCGATGGATCTAGGCTATAATTATACCAAGGTACTCTATAAGATAACTTTACCAATAATTTTGCCTTCTATTATTGCTGGTTGGTTATTAGCTTTTACAATTTCTTTAGATGATCTAGTTGTTGCGAGTTTTACTACTGGGCCTGGAGCTAACACATTGCCAATTGTAGTTTTTTCTAAAGTTAGATTAGGACTGAGTCCTGAAGTAAACGCATTATCAGCAATTTTAATGTTTGCTTTAATAATAATTGGTTTATTTTATTTTTATTTTAATAAAAAATTTAAACATTAAGTAATAAATATTCTCGCTCCCAAGAACTTATTACTGATAAATAAGCTTGATACTCAACTCTTCTTATCGCAGCAATTGACCTTACAAATTTTTCATTAAATATAGATTTTATATCTTCATCATTTTCAAAAAGAGTTAATGATTCATCCATATTTTTAGGCAGATTAGAATTTTTATCTTTAAATGCACTATCTTTGGTTTCTGGATTTGGATTTAAATTGTTTTTCATTCCTAAATATCCTGACGCTAAATTAGCAGCAAAAACTAGATATGGATTTGTATCAGATCCAGGAATTCGATTTTCAATACGTATATTCCTTTCCTCAATTGATGGAATTCTAAAACCACAACTTCTATTACCTATTCCCCATTTAACATTTTTAGGAGCACCCCAAGTTGCAAACAATCTTCTAAATGAATTTATATTTGGAGCGTATATTGGCATTAATAATGGAGTATATTTTTCCAATCCACCTAAATAATTTTTCATTTTTTTTGAAATTTTAGATGATTTATTAAAAAAAATATTTTTATTTTTTTCATTATATATCGATTGATGTATGTGCATTGCACTACCAGGTTGGTTCTCCATAGGTTTTGCCATAAATGTTGCATGAAGTTTATGTTTCAACGCCGACTGTCTTAGAGTTCGTTTAAATAAAAATACCTGGTCTGCTAGATCTAAAGGATCACCATGCTGAAAATTAATTTCCATCTGAGCTGAACCAGATTCATGGTTAATAGTATCAATTTCAATATTTTGTGCTTCACAATAATTATATACATCTTCAAAAAGATGATCAAATTCGTTAACAGCATCTATTCCTAAGGCTTGCTTACCTGTTTCTTGTCTGCCTGATTGACCCACTGGAACTTCAAGAGGATAATCTGAGTCAGCATTAGGTTTAACTAAATAAAATTCTAACTCTGGTGAAACAATTGGAGTTAATTTATCTTTTTTATAAAGTTTAAGAATATTTTTTAGAGCATTCCTACTAGAATTTATAACATCATCTCCATTAAGATTTATTGCATCGCAGATAATTTGTGCAGTAGGGTCGTCGTACCATGGCACTACTCTCATTGTATCAAAATCTGGTTTTAAAATTACATCAATGTCAGTTGGATTGTAAACACTTCTTGGTAAAGCACCAGCAGAGTCCTCAGTTGCATAATCTCCTGATATGGTTTGAATAAAAGTTGATTGTGGTAATCTGTGACTTTCATCTTCCAATCCTTTTAAAAATTTATTTGTCGGTAAAATTTTTCCCCTTGCTATACCCCCAAGATCTGGAACTAAACATTCAACTTCTGTAATAGAGTTTTCCTGAAACCAATTTTGAAATTTTTCAATCATATTGAGACTGTTTGTTTACTAATTATTATTAAACCATTAAAGATAAGTTAATGTTTACTACAAAAAAAAGGACTTTTAATCAACATGATAATGAAAAAGAGAGTTTTTATAAATTTTCAGCACCTAATTTTTCTAATCAAAGTAAATTAAATGAGAATATTTCAACTGATGTATGTATTATTGGAGCTGGTTTAACAGGTATTTCTTCAGCATTAAATTTATCTAATCAAGGTTTATCAATAACGATTTTGGAAGCTAATAAAGTTGGATCTGGTGCTTCTGGTAGGAATGGTGGTCAACTAGGAATTGGAATGAGAAAAGATCAATTCTACTTAGAAAAAAAATTTGGTATTGAAAAAGCAAAATTTTTTTGGAAAGTTGGATTAGATGCTGTTTCAAATGTAGTTAATTTAATTGAAAAATACAAAATTGACTGTGCGCTTAGACAAGGTGTTCTTCATGTAGGCAACACAAAAAAAGATTATAAATATTTTCAAGATGAAATTGAACATATGCAGAAGAATTATAATTATAATAATTATGAATACTTTGACCACAATTCAATAAGAGATGAAGTTAATAGTGACAGATATTTTTCTGGAATGCTTTTAAAGGATTCTTATCATTTAAACCCATTAAAATTGACATATGGTTTAGCGGAACAGTGTTTAGCAAATGGTATAAAGATATATGAAAATTCTCCGGCTGATAAAATTGTTGATAATCAAAAAGAAGTTATAATTCACTCTGGAAAAAATATTATTAAAGCAAAGAATGTAATTATTGGTTGCAATGGTTATCTTGACAATCTTTTAGGATCAAAGAGAAATTATTTTATGCCTATAAATAATTATATTATTGCAACAGAACCTCTCGGAAAAGATCTGGCAAGTAAATTAATCAAAAGAAATTGTGGCGTAATAGATTCTAGATTTATGATTGATTATTATAGATTTTCAGAAGACTACAGACTTCTTTTTGGAGGACCTGAAACAATTACATCCCATTTTGTAAAAGATGCAAAGAGTTTTGTCTCTAAACGAATGTATAAAGTTTTTCCTGAATTAAAAAAATTTAAAATTGAATTTTCTTGGGGAGGTACCTTGGCAATATCGATTAATAGATTGCCTATTTTTGGAACTATAATGAATCAAAAGTTATATTATGCTCATGCTTACTCTGGGCATGGGTTAGCTATGAGTATTATGGGAGGAAAAATGGTAGCTGAAAAAATTTTAAATAAATCAAATAATTTTGATATGTTTGAGCAAATTAATCATTTTAAAATTCCAGGTGGCAACATGTTTAGAAGACCATTGTATTCTTCAGCTATTATTTATTATAGGTTAATGGATTATTTAAATAGATTGTAATTACTTAATTGCTCTTCTTAATCTGTCATTTATAGTTTTGCCAAGACCTTTATCAGGTATTTCTACTACAGCAATTTTTTTGCATCTACTTTGATCTAATTTATGAAGATAATGATAAAAATTTTTTGCTGCTTCATTTAAATTTTTTTTATTACTCAAATTTAAATTAATTATTTTAGATTTTAATTTATTATTGCCAAAATTTAATAAACCTTCATTTTTTAGTATTCTCCTAACATTCATTCTTATTGGCTTTAAAGTTGAGTAATGTTTTTTTAAATTACCAGGAGAAATAGATGATTTCTTTTTAATTTTTACTTTTGCATATTTATTTAGCTCTTCAACAGTTATGCTGCCATATCTTAATACTTCAATTTCATTATTGGTATCAATTCTAACAACTGTGGACTCTAGTCCATGAGAAGACTGTTTATCTTTTAAAACAAATATTTTTTTTACTAGAATAGGATCGATATCCATAATATTGGTTACGGAAGTTCTTTCTGACAGATTAGCACTAGGGGCTGCAATAGGTAGGTCAAATAAAGTAATTAATTTTTTAGCCAATTTATTACTGGGAATTCTGCAGCCAACTAAAGTTGAGTTGTTAGAGACTAATTTTGATATTTTAGAATTTTTCTTTTTTTTTAATATTATTGTCAAAGGACCAGGCCAGAATTTTGAACCTAATTTTTTTTCAAATTTATTTAAAATAAAATATTTTTCTATTTGTTTAATACTTTTAAAGTGACAGATAATTGGATTACTTCGTGGTCTTTTTTTTACTTTAAAAATAGATTTTACAGCCTCATCATTTGTTGCATCTGCTCCAAGACCAAATACTGTTTCTGTGGGAAAAATTACAAGTTCTCCACTGCTTAATAAATTTTTTGCAATATCTAACTTATTTTTTTTCATATTTTTTTATAAAATGTTTCCATCTATCTTTAAAATAGTTATTATCAATACTTGTATATGGGAAAAGTTATAGCATTTTCGAATCAAAAAGGTGGTTCAGGTAAATCGACTCTTTCAGCAAATTTATCAGTTTTGTGGAGCAATAGTGGTTACAAAGTAGCTGTCATAGATGCTGATGCACAAAAAAGTCTATCATATTGGCTTGAAGCAAGAAAATCTTATTATGGTGAAGATGATATTGGAATAACTCAATTAAATTTTGATATAAGGAATTTAATAGATGAAATTAAAGCCATAAAAAGAAAGTACGACTTTATAATAATTGATAGCCCTCCATCTATAACTTTTGAAACAATGCAGGTTGTAAAAGCTTCTGATAGGGTATTTGTTCCAGTACAACCAAGTCCAGTAGACTTAATGGCTACACTTCCTTTTTTAAAAATTGCAAAACAAGAAAGAAAAAATCCAATAATTATTCTTAATAGAGTGATGCCGAGAGCAAAATTAACTGACGCAATGATTTTACGTTTAAGATATGCTGGTGCTAAAATTGCTCGCTCCCGACTGTCTAGCAAAGTATTATTTGCAGAAACATTCTCAGTTGGAAGGGGTGTAGTAGATATAAGCGTTACATCAGATGCTTCAAAAGAAATAATTAATGTTGGAAACGAAATTTTAAGAAATTTCTAACTTAATGTCTGATATCACAACTGTTATACTTGCTGCAGGCAATAGTACGAGATTTAAAGCAAGTAAATCAAAGCTTGTTTATCCATTATGCGGGTTACCAATTGTTTCACATATTTTTAATATTGCAAAAAAAATATCTGGTAAAAATATATTAGTTGTATCTAATGAAAAAAATAAAGAAGAATTAAAGTTAATATTAAATACCTCAAAGTTAGTTGTTCAAAAAAAACAAAAAGGAACCGCTGATGCAATTGAGCAAGTTAAAAAATATGTTAAATCAAAAAATATTTTAATTTTATTTGGTGATACACCTTTAGTTGAAGTTAAAGATATACGAAAACTAGTAAGTAAATTTAAAAAAAGTAAAGCGAAAGCTTCATTAGTTGCATTTAATACTTCAGAACCACATGGTTATGGCAGGTTACTAGTAAATAACAACCATGTTGAAGAAATAATTGAGCAAATCAATTTAAAACCTGAACAAAAAAAAATCAATTTATGTAATTCTGGTATTTTGATAGCAAATACTAAATTATTATTTGATAATTTAAAAAATATTAAAGAAAATAAAATTAAAAAAGAAAGATATCTTCCTGATATATGCAAAATTTTTTCAAAAAAAAATATTCCTATCAATTATATTGAGTGCAACAAAGAAACAATGTTGGGCATAAATACATTGGATGATTTTAACGTTGTACAAAATATCTTGCAAAAAAAATATGTAAAAAATTTTATAAACAATGGAGTCAATTTTTTAAAACCCAATACTTGTTATTTAAGTTATGACACCAAAATTGAACCTACTGTTACAATTGAAAGCAATGTTACAATAAAGGAAAAAACAATTATAAAAAAAGGTTCAATAATTAAAAGTAATTCATACTTAGAAGAGGTTACAATAGATGAAAATTCACATATTGGTCCAAGTGCTAGATTAAGACCAAAAACAAAAATCGGAAAAAAATCAAAGATTGGTAACTTTGTTGAAATAAAAAATTCTAAAATTGGAAATAATGTTTCTATTGCCCATCTTTCATATGTTGGAGATTCAGAAATAGGAAATAATGTGAATATAGGTGCCGGCACAATAACTTGTAACTATGATGGAAAGAAAAAACACAAAACGATAATAAAAGATAATGTATTTATAGGTTCAAATACATCACTCATTGCTCCAGTTGTAATTGAGTCTAAATCTAGAATTGGCGCAGGTAGTGTTATCACTAAAAATATTCCCAAAAGTTCACTTGCTATTGAAAGATCAGCCTTAAAAATTCTAAGAAATAAAAGATCTAAATAATAACCCTTGTTTCAAGATATATTAGGGTTTATGAGCCTTTTCAAATTATGAGCGATAAATGGTCACCAAATAGTTGGAGAAATAAAAATGCTCTTCATATGCCTAACTATCAGAATGAAGATCATCTTAATAAAACTCTAAATGAAATTTCCAAATATCCACCTTTAGTTTTTGCTGGAGAAGCGAGACTATTAAAAAAGAAACTTGGAGAAGTTTCAAACGGAAATGCTTTTTTATTACAAGGTGGAGATTGTGCAGAAAGTTTTGCAGATTTTCATCCAGATAATATTAGAGATACATTTAAAGTTATTTTACAAATGGCTGTTGTATTAACGTTTGGCGCTTCTTGTCCAATTGTTAAAGTAGGAAGAATTGCTGGACAGTTTGCAAAGCCAAGATCATCTGCCACAGAAGTTATTAATGATTTAGAACTTGAGTCTTATAAAGGCGATATAATTAATGGGATAGACTTCAATCAAAAAGACAGAGATCCTAATCCAGATAGATTAATTCAAGCCTACAATCAGTCTGCATCTACACTTAATCTTTTAAGAGCTTTTTCTCAGGGCGGTTTTGCCAATTTAAATAAAATACATCAATGGAACCTAAATTTTGTTAAAGGTGAGAATGCTGCTAAATTTAGAGAGATATCTTCTAGAATTGACGAATGCTTATCTTTTATGGAGGCATGTGGAATAAATGGAAACAGTGTAAGACAATTAAATGAAACAGACTTCTTTACAAGTCATGAAGCTTTACTTCTTCAATATGAGGAAGCATTAACAAGAATAGATAGTACTTCAGGTAAGTGGTACGATGTTTCAGCTCATATGTTGTGGGTAGGTGACAGAACACGACAACTTGATGGAGCACATATTGAATTTTTAAGAGGTATTGAGAACCCTATAGGTATTAAAGTGGGTCCAAGCACAAAGACAGAAGAACTATTAAAGATATTAGATGTGTTAAATCCAAATAATGAAGCTGGAAAAATAACGCTGATATGTAGAATGGGTCATGAAAAAGTTAGTGGAATACTTCCAAAAATAATTAGATCAGTTAATTCAGCTGGTAAAAATGTTGTTTGGACTTGCGACCCCATGCATGGAAATACTATCAAATCTAACACGGGTTTTAAAACTAGACCATTAAAAGATATAATTTCTGAAATTCAGCAATTTTTTCAAATTCACAGAAGCGAAGGAACATATCCAGGCGGCGTCCATTTAGAAATGACTGGTCAAGATGTTACAGAATGTATGGGAGGTCTTCAAGAAATAACAGATGAAGATCTAAAAAATAGATATCATACATATTGTGATCCGAGACTAAATGCCTCGCAGTCTCTAGAATTGGCTTTTTTATTATCAGATTTTTTAAAAGAAGAAAAATTACTCTCAAAGCAATCTTCAAATTTATAAATTTATATTTATATATTACTTATGAATTCAAAAGATAAAATCGTTTATATTTCTAATTGGATTAAAGATTACGCTAAATCTATAAATAATAATCCAACTACACTAGTAATTGGAGTGTCAGGAGGAGTTGACTCAGCTCTTACTAGCACCTTATGTGCTCAAACTGGTTTAAAAACTATAGCTGTTTCAATGCCTATTAAGCAAAATTCATCACAACATGATTTAAGTTTAAGACATTTAGAATTCTTAGAGCAAAATTACCCAAATGTAGAAACAAAAATAATCGAGCTAGATAATGTTTTTAAAACATTTCAAAATACGATGCAAAATTTTGATAGTGAGTTAGCTTTTGCAAATTCAAGATCTAGACTAAGGATGGTAACTCTATACCAAATAGCTCAAAGTAATAATGGTATAGTTGTTGGCACTGGAAATAAAGTTGAAGATTTTGGTGTTGGATTTTATACAAAATATGGTGATGGAGGCGTAGATATATCGCCAATAGCAGATTGTACTAAAACTGAGGTGTGGGAATTAGCCGAAGAAATTGGGGTTATAAAAGATATTATTAGCGCAGCACCGACAGATGGTTTATGGGATGATAGTAGAAATGATGAAAGCCAGCTTGGTCTTTCATATAAGCAATTAGAAGAAGCAATGGAAAATAAGTCTAGTGAATACTACAGTAGATACGAAGAAATTAGAAAGCCAAATCTTCATAAGATGAAGCCTATTCCCGTTTGCGAAATTCCTAAAGAATAATATGAAGTGTAGGTTCGCTCCTAGCCCTACAGGAAAAATACATATCGGTAATGCTAGATCAGCAATTTTGAATTGGATTTTTTGTCAAAAAAATCAAGGTGAGTTTGTATTAAGAATTGATGATACTGATGCCAATAGGAGTTCTAAAGAATTTGAGAAAAGTATCAAAGATGATCTTAAATGGCTTGGATTAAATTGGAGTTACACTTTTAATCAGTCCTCTAGACAACATATTTACAATGAGAAAATCCAAATTCTAAAACAAAAGAAAAGACTTTATCCATGTTTTGAAACAGAAGAGGAATTAGCTTTAAAGAAAAAATCTTTGTTATCATCTGGGAAACCACCTATTTATGATAGATCATCATTAAATCTAAGTGATGAAGAAGTAGAAAAAAAAATAAAATCTGGAATCCAACCTCATTGGAGATTCAAATTAGATCATGAAAATATTAGTTGGAAAGATATTATTAAAGGAGACGTTTCATTTGATGCAAAAAATTTGAGTGATCCTGTTTTAATTAGAGCTGATGGAACATTGTTATACCATTTACCTTCAGTCATTGATGATATTGAAGAAAAAATTACACATATTATTAGGGGGGAGGATCACATAGCTAATACTGCCTATCATATTCAAGTTTTTAAAGCTCTTGAATCTTCTATTCCATCATTTGCTCATCATCCATTCTTAGTTGATGAAACTGGTAAGGGTTTTAGCAAAAGACTTGGAAGTCTTTCAATTGAAAATTTTAGAGACGAAGGATATGAAAATATATCGTTACTTAATTATTTTCTTTTTATTGGTTCGAGCAGTAATATTGATCCAATCAAAGATTTAAATGAAATAGTAAAAAAATTTGATATTCAAAGCTTATCTAGATCCTCTGCTAAATTTTCAATTGTATCCTTAAGAAATCTTAATGAAAATACCATTAAATTATTTAATTATAATGAGATTAGTCATAAGTTAAAAAATATAAAATCAAATTTTCAAAAAGAGAGTTTTTGGCGTTTTATTAAAAATAATATTTCATTTATTAAACAAGCTAAAGAATGGGAAGAAGTAATTACAAAAATAAATAATGCTAAAGATTTAAATATTGATGATAATTTTATTAATACGGCAGTTGATGAATTACCTGAGGATCCTTTTGATGAAACAACATGGGATCATTGGACATCAAAAATTAACAAAAAAACTGGGCTTAAAGGAAAAGATTTATTTATGCCTTTGAGGTTGATTTTGACAGGAAAATCTCATGGACCCGAATTAAAATATCTACTACCATTATTTGATAGAGACGAAATCTTGCAAAAACTTGGAAAAATCTAGTAAATTTAAATTTATACTCTATTAGCGATCTAATAATTATGGAAGATAAAGTATATTTATTTGATACCACACTTAGAGATGGTCAGCAAACAACAGGAGTTAATTTTTCTGTTAGTGATAAAATGAATATATCCCAATATCTTGATGATTTAGGAATAGATTACATTGAAGGTGGATGGCCGGGAGCAAATCCTACAGATAATGATTTTTTTTCAAGAAATACAAAATTTTCAAAAAGTAAATTAACTGCCTTTGGTATGACAAGAAGACCAGGTAGAAGTGCAGATAACGATCCAGGATTAAATGCACTTATTAATTCAAGCGCAAGTTGTGTTTGTATTGTAGGTAAATCTTCATCATTTCATGTAAAAAATGCTTTAGAAATATCTGAAGATGAAAATTTAAAAATGATCAGTGATAGTATTCAATCAATAAAAAATAAAAACAAAGAGCCAATTTTTGATGCAGAACATTTTTTTGATGGCTTTAAAGAAAATAAAGAATTTGCATTGAATTGTATTAAAGCAGCCTATGAGGCTGGTGCAAGATGGGTTGTTCTTTGTGATACAAATGGGGGAACTCTTCCAGATGAAATTTACAATATTGTTTCAGAAGTAGTAAAAGTTATACCAGGTCAAAATGTTGGTATACATGCTCACAATGATACTGATAATGCAGTTGCAAATGCATTAGCAGCTATTAATGCTGGAGCAAGACAGATACAGGGAACTATTAACGGTTTAGGAGAAAGATGTGGAAATACTAATTTAATTTCCTTAATTCCATCTTTGGTTTTAAAAACAAAATATAAAACAAACATTTCAAAAGATAAATTAAAAAATTTAATTCATATTTCTAGAACATTAAATGATATTCTTAACATGCCTTCAAGAAAAAATGCTCCATATGTTGGAGATCATGCTTTTTCTCATAAAGGTGGATTGCATGCATCTGCAATAGAAAAAAATTCCTCAACTTATGAACATATTGAACCAGAAATAGTTGGTAATTCCAGGAACGTCGTAATTTCTAATCAAGCAGGAAGATCTAATATATTAAATCAATTAAATAAGATTAATATTAATTTGTCTAAAAATGAAATTAACAATATCTTAGAGATTATCAAGGAAAAAGAATCAGAGGGTTATTCATTTGATACTGCTTTAGCTAGTTTTGAATTATTAGTAAGACGTCACCTCGGTCATTTTGAGGATTTTTATAACTTAGAAAAATTTAGAGTCACAGATGAAAGAAGGTGGAATGCTAAAGGTAAAATTGTAACCGAAGCAGAGGCTACAGTATTTTTAAAAGTTAAAGAGTCAAATATGATGACAGTGGGTACTGGAAATGGTCCAGTAAATGCTATTGATAGTGCATTAAGAAAAGCTCTAATTGATTATTATCCTAATCTCAAAGATTTAAAGTTAACTGATTACAAAGTTATGATTCTTTCATCAGAAAAAGGCACTGGTGCTATCACGAGAGTTTTAATTGAATCATCTGATTCTACTAATACACATTGGACAACTATTGGCGTATCTCCAAATATAATTGATGCATCTTATAGTGCTATTTTTGATAGCATTACTTTTAAGTTGTTTAATGATTCAAAGAATAAAAATTGACTTCAAAAAATCCAAGCATAATTTTAGTTAGACCTCAACTTCCTGAAAATATTGGAATGGTTGCTCGTGTAATGCACAACTTTGGTCTAAAGGATCTAATTGTTGTTTCGCCAAGAAATAATTGGTTAAACAATAAATCAATAAATGCAGCAAAAAAAGCAACTAAAATTATTAACAATATTAAAGTTTATGATGATTTAGAAATTGCACTTTCTAACTTTTCTTATGTTGTGGCCACGACTAATAGAAAAAGATATTTGGAAAAAAATTCTACTAACGATTTTAAATTTATTAAAAGAAAAATTATTGTTAATAAAAAAACAGCAATACTTTTTGGCCCTGAAAATTCAGGACTTTCAAATGAGGATTTGAGATTATCTGATATTATTTTTACTATTGAAACAAGTAGTAAAAATAATTCATTAAACCTTTCTCATGCAGTTACTGTTTTAAGTCATAAATTATTTGAATTGAATAATTTTAAAATCACTAATTCAACTTCAATTGAAAAGGATAATATTAGTAAATATCAATTATCTAAGTTCTTAAATTATATGATTGAGAAACTTGAAAATAAAAAATTTTTTACTCCAAAAGAAAAAAAAGAAAGTATGAAAAATAATATTTATAGCATTTTCACAAAAATCCCTTTCACAAAGAAAGAATTGCAGACTTTATGGGGAATTACAAAAAAACTTAATAAATAAGCCAAAAATTGAGTATATTAAATTTGACATAGTACTTTAAATCACTATATACCCCTCATAATAATGACAAAAAGACATAACGCTAAATACAAAATTGATAGAAGATTAGGTGTTAACTTGTGGGGGAGACCTAAAAGTCCTTTTAATAGAAGAAACTCAAAGCCCGGTCAGCATGGTGTACAGGGACAAAGAAAGAAACTATCAGATTATGGAAATCAGTTATTTGCTAAGCAAAAACTTAAATTTTATTACGGTGATTTAACTGAAAGACAATTTAGAAATATTTTTAAAAAAGCTTCTAATATTAAAGGTGATACAAGTCAGATCTTAATTGAACTTTTAGAAAGAAGATTAGATGCTACAGTCTATAGAATGAAATTTGTACCTACAATTTTTTCTGCAAGACAGTTAGTTAATCATGGTCATGTAAAGGTCAATGGAAAAAGAGTTAATATTCCATCTTTTAGTGTTAACGATGGAGATGAAATCTCAATAAGAGATAAAAGTAAAGAGATTAATTTAATTGTAGAATCAGTTAGTTCTCAAGAAAGAGAAATTCCAGAATACTTAGAAGTTGATGTAAAAGAGTTGAAAGGTCGTTTTTTAAGAGCACCTCTAATTCATGATGTCCCTTATCCTGTGACTATGGAGCCTAATTTAGTTATTGAGTATTATTCAAGATAACTTCTTTTTTATAACTATCATAAATATAAATTATTATTCCTATCCAAATAATTATAAATGAAAATAACTTAATTTGTAAAATTTCTTCACTAAGAATAAATACTGAAGTTATAAAATGAAATGTTGGTGCTAAGTAAAATAAAACTCCAGCAAGACCTAATTGAATAAATTTTAAACCCAAATTAAAAAAAAATAATGGAAAAATCGTTACAGCTCCAGTTAGAATTAAAAATAATGATGTCTTCAAATCAATACTAAAGATACTATTTTCATTTTGCCAAAATAAATAAACTAAATATGGGATAGATATTAAAGATATTATGAAAGTCTCATATAGTAAACCAATTGAAGGATTAACATTAACTTGTTTTCTTAATAATCCATATATTGCCCATGAGGTTCCAATCCAAATTATTAGGAATGGAAATTGATTTAAATTAATAAACAAGAATAATATACCTGACAACATAAGACATACAGATACAAATTTAGGCTTAGTTATTTTCTCATTTAAAAAAAAATAACCAAGAACAATACTTATCATTGGAGTAATAAAGTAACCCATTGATGCATCTTGAACTCTTTCTTGTCCTACAGAATAAATAAAACCTGCCCAGTTACCTGCAATAAGAAAAGCTGTAATTGTTAAAATAAAAATTCTTTTTCTAGATTTAAATATTTCAATAAAATCACTTATGTTTGAAACTAAAATTAATAATAAAAATAAAAAGATAAATGACCAAAAACCTCTATGAGCTACAACTTCAATAGTCTCAACGTGATTTAATTCATTAAAAAAAAGTGGTTGTGGAAGCCCCCAAAAAATTGCTGCAATACAGGAAAATATTACACCTTTAGAAAATTTATTATTTAACAAACTAGGACGGGTTTACGTCTATTCCATTTGTATTGAATAATTCTAATAATTCGCCACTTTCAAACATTTCAGTTATAATGTCACAACCACCTATAAATTCTTTCTTAACATAAAGTTGTGGTATTGTTGGCCAATTAGAATATGTTTTAATACCTTCTCTCATTTCGTCACTCTCTAACACATTAACACTTCCAAATTTAACACCTACTTTATTTAATATTTCAACTACTCTTGCAGAAAATCCACACATTGGAAATACAGGGGTGCCCTTCATGAAAAGCATTACATCATTTGAGTTAATTTCATTTTCTATATTTTGAGATACATGGTCGATATTATTCATTATTACTCCGATACAGTTTTTAGCTTAAGTGCATGCAAATCACTACCCATTTTACCATTAAAAGCATCATAAACCATCTTATGTTGTTGTACCCTTGTTTTTCCAGAAAAGGATTTTGACGTCACTGTAGCACTGTAATGATCACCGTCTCCTTTAAGATCTTCAATTTCAACAGTTGCATCTGGTATAGCTTCTTTAATAAATTGTTCAATTTGTTCAACAGTCATTGGCATACCTTTAAAATAGTTCAGATATTAAAAAAAATAAAGACTATTTAATTTTATTTTTAAAAATCCAATCTATTTTCTTTAGATCGTTATCATCTTTAATGATTTTTTCGATTTCTTTTGAATTTAATTTTTTGTTTAATTCTTTATTTTTTTGTAAAACTTGAGAAAAATTCTTATTATTATTCCATGTTTCCATGGCACTTTCTTGAACAATTTTATAGGCTTGTTGTCTTTTCAATCCTTTTTGAATTAGTTTTAACATAATATTGTGAGTTCTATGTAAACCCCCAAGCATATTCAAATTTTTCATCATATTTTTTGGATAGACTTTTAAATTCTTTATAATGCCATTTAAACGACTCAGTGCAAAATCAGTTGCAATTGTAATATCCGGAGTCGTAATTCTTTCGACACTAGAATGACTAATATCTCTCTCGTGCCAAAGTACGACATTTTCTAGTGAAGGTATTACACCACTTCTAATATAACGTGAGATACCTGTTAAGTTCTCACTTAATACTGGATTACGTTTGTGAGGCATTGCAGAAGAACCCTTTTGCTTAGAAGAAAAACTTTCTTCAACTTCTAACACCTCTGTTTTTTGTAAATTTCGAATTTCCACAGCAAACCTCTCAATAGAAGATGCTAAAATTCCTAGTACTGAGAAAAAATACGCATGCCTATCTCTTGGAATTACTTGAGTTGATACATCTTCAGAATTTAGTTTAAGTTTTTTTGCTACATAATCTTGAACTCGTGGGTCTATAGAATTAAATGTTCCAACAGGCCCAGAAATAGCACAAACAGATATTTCGTTGATCGCTTGATCAAGTCTTTCTAAATTTCTTTTAAACTCAAAATAAAAGGAAGATAATTTTAATCCAAAAGTAATAGGTTCAGCATGTATACCATGACTTCTTCCAATCATTAATGTGTCTTTATATTTTTTGGATTTGATTTTTAAACTTTGAATACATTCTTCTAAGCTTGTTCTTATTATTTCAGAGGTTTGTTTTAGTTGTACTGAAAATGAAGTATCAATAATATCACTTGATGTTACACCAAAGTGAAAATATTTTGATGAGTCGCCAATATATTTGCTTACATTATTAATATAAGCAACAACATCATGTTTTGTTTCTTTTTCAATTTTTTCTATTTCTTTAATATTAAATTTTGCTTTATTTCTTATTTCTTTTGCTGCTTTTTTTGGAATAACGCCGAGCATTGCTTGTTTTTCCGCAATCAAACACTCAATCTCTGTCCAAATTGTAAATTTATTTTCTAACGACCAAATCTTTTCAATTTTAGGTCTATTATATCTAGGTATCATTTTTTCTACTTATACATCCTTTATTGGAAAAGCTGTATTATTTTTAGATAATGTAAATATTTCATTTCCTTCTGCTGTTATTCCAATTGTATGCTCGAATTGAGCAGATAAAGATTTATCTTTTGTTACAGCTGTCCATCCATCATTTAATATTTTTGTTTGCCATCCACCTAAATTAATCATTGGTTCAATTGTTAAAAACATCCCAGGTTCTAACATTGGTCCCTCACCTGGTTCTCCAAAGTGTAAAACACTAGGTGGAGTATGAAATTCTTTTCCAATTCCATGACCACAAAAATCTCTTACTACAGAATAACCTTTTCCTTCTGCAAGTTTCTGAATTTTATTTCCTATATCACCAATATGCTTACCAGGTTTAGCTTCACTAATACCAATTAATAAAGATTCATAAGTTATTTTCAAAAATTCATAATTTTTTTTATTTGTCTTGCCTGCAACAAACATTCTCGAACTATCACCATGCCAACCATTTAGAATAACCGTTACATCTACATTTACTATATCGCCATCAGATAGAATTTTTCTTTCAGAAGGAATTCCATGACAGACAACATGATTAACAGATGTACAAACTGATTTTGGAAAACCTTTATAATTTAAAGGAGCTGGTATTGCTTTGTTTTGAATTATTTGATCATGACATATATCATTAATTTCTTGAGTACTTATTCCTGGAACAATCTTTTCATTTAAAGAATCTAGAACATCAGCAGCTAAAGAACCAGCTTCTCTCATGCCTTCAAAATCTTTTTTCTTATGTATTGGGATATTATTGTTTCTCATTTAAAAAATAATTACTTACGATTAATAAATAATATATAGAAAATATCAATTAATCATATGAGTTCTTTTACTGCAGGTGTTATTGTTATTGGTGATGAAATACTTTCTGGCAGAACTCAAGATACAAACTCAAATTATATTGCAAAAAAATTATTAAAAGCTGGAATTAAGTTAGAGGAGGTTATTGTTATTCAGGATGATAAAAAAACCATAATAGAAAATGTTTTAAAATATAGCTCAAAATACTCTTATGTTTTTACTACTGGGGGAATTGGACCAACTCATGATGATAGAACTTCAGAAAGTATATCTGCAGCCTTTAATTTAAAATATGAAACAAATAAAAAGGCTTTTGAGATTCTTGAAAATTATTATCCAAAAGGTGAATTTAATGAAAGCAGGCAAAGAATGGCCAAAATGCCATTTGGTTCAGAGCTTATTTTAAATCCAATGACCGCTGCACCAGGATTTATTGTAAAAAATATCTATGTTTTACCCGGTGTACCAGAAATAATGCAAGTTATGTTAGAGGAATTAATGAAAAAAATTAAAAAAGGTAACCCAAAACTTGTTACAACAATTAATACTAATTTATACGAAAGTAAAATTGCAAAAAATTTAAAAAATATTCAAAAAAATTATACAAATGCATCAATCGGTAGTTACCCATTTTTTAATCTTGCAGCTAAAACAGGCGGCGTTAACATAGTTGTTTCATCATGGGAGATGAAATCTATTCAACCAATAGTTGATGATATAACTAAGATGATTGAATTAAATGGTGGAAAAAGTTCTATAGTTTGATATTAATCCAAAAATAGGCCTCGTGGTGGAATGGTAGACACAAAGGACTTAAAATCCTTGCCCTTTTGGGAGTGCCGGTTCAAGTCCGGCC
Source organism: uncultured Alphaproteobacteria bacterium (assembly GCA_902615745.1). Taxonomy (GTDB): domain Bacteria; phylum Pseudomonadota; class Alphaproteobacteria; order HIMB59; genus CACPNW01. Next base: position 71,112 of record CACMQB010000007.1, read on the forward strand.
GAGGCTACCAATCACTAAATTATGTTTGCTTTTATTACAATTGGAACAAATAATTTAAAAAAATCATCAGTATTTTATAGTAAAATTTTAAAACCTCTAAAGATTAAAAAAGTATTATCTCATAATCGTTATTTTGGTTATGCTAAAAAAGAAACTCCTAAAAAAATAGAATTATACTTGATTAGACCTCATAACAAAAAAAAAGCAACGATAGGAAATGGTACAATGATCACTTTTAAAGCTAATTCTAAAAAAACCGTCAATGAATTTTATAATATTGGAATTAGTCTTGGAGCAAAAGACGAAGGGATGCCTGGACCCAGACATGGTAAAGATTATTATGCATATTTAAGGGATTTAGATGGCAACAAGATTTGTATATTTAAAAAAATTTGATCTTAATAATTAAATTGCTCATTTAAAATTTTATCTTCAATAGAATGCTTACTATCGAACAATACAGTGCATTTATTTTCATCTGAAGAAACAATATTAACTTTACTAATATCTCTAAATTCAACATTGTCTGCCGTTACGCTTGATGAACGTTCATCATTATTTAACACTTCAAAATCAATTTTACTAATTTCAGATAACAGAGCACCTCTCCATCTCCTTGGTCTAAAGGCACTGATTGGAGTTAATGCAAGTATATTTGAGTCTAAAGGCAGAATGCTGCCGTGCGCGGATAGATTATAAGCTGTACTTCCAGCTGATGTAGATAATAAAACCCCATCACATATCAACTCTTCCATTTTTACTTTCTCATTAATTTTGATTTTAATTTTTGATGCCAAATGAGTCTGTCTCATAAGAGAAACTTCATTATAAGCGTATGCCTCAAAGATCTCATTATTAACACTTTGTGCAGTCATTTTTAATGGTTTAAAAGTAGATTTTTTAGAATTGGTAATCATGTCATTTAAATTTTCATTACTAAGATTATTCATTAAAAACCCAATTGAACCAAAGTTTATTCCAAAAAATGGTTTGTTTAGTTTATTAAAATTATGAAGTGATTTTAAAAGTAATCCATCTCCTCCAATTGGAATAATGTAGTCGGCATCTTCCACAGAATTTTGTCCAAATAATTCTGTTAGTTTTCTTTCTGTATTTTTTGCCTCAAGATTGTTTGATGATAAAAAATGAAATTTCATTATCCACCTGTTACGTTCATATGTCTTTTCATATATTTATTAATTTTTTCTCCAATCATAAAATCATGTTGTTTAGGTTTAATATTAAGAGCAAACTTAATTTTTTCTTTTATATAATCATCACTATAATCTTTTCTCATTATTTCTTTAAAATCAACAAAGTCATTCTGACCAAGGCACATGAAAAGTTTACCAGTGCTCGATATTCTTACTCTATTGCAAGAGGCACAAAAATTATTTGTTAAAGGACTTATAAACCCAATTTTATTAGAAACTAAATCACTAGTATAAAATCTTGCTGGACCTCCAGTACTATAATCAATTTTAGAAAAATTATATATTTTGTCTAGTTTTGAAAAAGTATCTGATAATGAGATAAACTGATATTCTCTTGATATATCTGTTTCTTCCATTGGCATTACTTCAATAAATGTAAGATCAATTTTTTTATTACTAGTCCAATTTATTAATTCTTCAATTTCATTTTCATTAAAATCTTTAATTACTACAGTATTAATTTTAATTTTTATGTTGTTATCAAGTGCTTCATTAATTCCATCAAAAACTTTTTCAATATTTCCAAATCTTGTTATTTTATTATATTTTTTAGGATTAATTGTATCTAGAGAAACATTAATCCTATTAATACCATTTAGCTTCAGTAGTTTGGCAAATTTTTTTAATAATGTACCATTTGTTGTTAGTGTTATTTCCTTTAGATTTGTTTTTTCTTTTTTGGTATTAAGTTTTTCAATTAATTTTATAATATCATTTCTTACCAAAGGCTCACCCCCAGTTAATCTAATTTTTTCAACTCCGAGTTCTATAAAGTTGTCACATAATCTTTCAATTTCTTCTAAAGTGAGTATGTCTTTTCGTGGGAGAAATTGCATTTTTTCTTTCATACAATAAACACATCTCAGATCGCATCTATCTGTAACAGATACTCTTAGATAATTTACTTTTCTTAAATACTGATCAATTAGTTGCATTTATATTAATTATTTTTAATTCAACTTCTCTAGGGTTAATAGTTTTTTTTCCAACATTTTCAAAATTTATTGTAACGATATTGTTAATACATGATTGTACTTGTCCAATTCCCCATTCTTTTTCTTTGCTAACATTTACAACAAAAGTACCTGGTGTAAGATCACCTATATAAAAATCTGACATTTAAAATAAAATTAACTAATTCTTTTTTCTGCTTTTTCATGCATTTCTTGAGCTTCTAAACTCAATGTTGCAACTGGTCTTGCTTCTAATCTTTTGATACTAATTGGATCACCTGTTTCATCGCAATAACCATATGACCCATCTTCAATTCTTTGAAGGGCAGCATCAATTTTATTAATTAGCTTTCTTTCTCTATCTCTAGTTCTAAGTTCGAAAGATCTGTCTATTTCTTCAGATGCTCTATCAGTTATGTCAGGTTTTGCTTCATTCTCATTCTGAAGATTATTTAAAGTTTGAGATGACTCCTTGAGTAAATCTTGTCTCCAACTTACTAATTTTTGCCTAAAATATTCTTTCATTTTGGCATTCATAAATTTTTCTTTCTGAGTTGGTTTATAATTTTTAGGTAATTTAGTCATAATTTTAAAACGCTGCTGATTTATCAAATGATTTTATTTATTCAAGCAATATTGAAATTTTATTAATTATAAATAATTCATATTTTTCAATATTTTAATCAAATTTTCATAAAAGAACAAAAATAGAACTTTTAAAAATAGAACAAAACGTGTACAAGTAAACATGATTTGCAAGAATCTTAATAAAAACATAGGAAATTAATGGAGAAATGTAATGTCTCAAGCTAAATTAAAAGTTGTAAATAACGAAAACTCAATGGATAAAGAAAACAGAAGTAAATCTCTAGAAGCCGCTGTAAGCCTAATAGAGAAAAACTATGGAAAAGGCTCAATAATGAAATTGGGCTCTAAAACAAACGTAGATATCGAAGCAATATCGACTGGTTCATTAGGGCTTGATATAGCTCTTGGTATTGGAGGAGTTCCAAAAGGAAGAATTATTGAAATTTATGGACCTGAAAGTTCTGGTAAAACTACTTTAGCTACTCATATTGTTGCAGAGTCACAAAAACAAGGTGGTAATTGCGCATTTATAGATGCAGAGCATGCTTTAGATCCTGCATATGCGAAAAAATTAGGTGTAAATTTAGAAGAATTATTAATTTCTCAGCCTGATACAGGAGAACAGGGTTTAGAAATTGCAGATTCTTTAATTAAATCTGGTGGTATTGACGTACTAATTATTGATTCAGTTGCCGCACTTGTTCCAAGAGCTGAACTAGAAGGCGATATGGGAGATTCATTACCTGGTTTGCAAGCCAGATTAATGAGTCAGGCTTTAAGGAAACTCACAAGTTCTATTGCTCAATCAAACACTCTTGTCGTATTCATAAATCAACTTAGAATGAAAATTGGTGTAATGTTTGGTAGTCCTGAGACAACTACAGGCGGTAATGCTTTAAAATTTTATTCTTCAGTAAGAATGGACATTAGAAGAATTGGTGCAATAAAAGACAAAGATGAAATCATTGGAAATCAAACTAGAGTTAAAATAGTTAAAAATAAAGTTGCGCCTCCATTCAAAGTTGTTGAATTTGATATAATGTATGGAGAGGGGATATCTAAATTAGGTGAATTAGTTGATTTAGGTGTCAAAGCAGAAATCATTGATAAATCAGGATCATGGTTTGCATACAAAAATACTAAAATAGGACAAGGTAGAGAAAACGTTAAAAACTTTCTTAACGATAATCCTACTATAGCTAAAGAAATTGAAAATCAAATTCTGCAAAATGCTGGAATAGTTGAAAAAGCTATGATGGAAGGTAAAGTAGAGAATAAAGAAAAAGAAAAAAAAGCTAAAGAAGCTGAAGAAATCATAGAATAGTAAATATTATTTTTGTTTGGCGCCTATTTCAAAATAGGCGCTTTTTTATTTAGACAATAGAGTTTTCAAGTTATAATACCTTTTCATGAATTCAAATCAGATTAGGTCAACATTTCTCAATTATTTTAAAAAAAATGGACATGAGGTTATTCATTCTAGCTCTCTAGTACCAGATAATGATCCTACTCTAATGTTTGCCAACTCTGGAATGGTGCAATTTAAAAATATTTTTACAGGTAAAGAGACAAGAGATTACAACAGAGCGACTACTGCTCAAAAATGTGTAAGGGCAGGTGGAAAGCACAATGATTTAGAAAATGTAGGATACACGACAAGACACCATACTTTTTTTGAAATGTTAGGTAATTTCTCTTTTGGAGATTATTTTAAAGAGTTAGCGATAGAACTAGCTTGGAATCTAATTACTAAAGAATATTCAATAAATAAAAATAGACTATTAGTAACTGTTTATTCTGATGATGAGGAAGCTTTTGATTTATGGAAAAAAATAGCTGGTTTGTCTGAAAATAAAATTATTAAAATTAGTACATCTGATAATTTTTGGTCAATGGGTGAAACTGGTCCTTGCGGCCCATGTTCTGAAATATTTTTTGATCATGGTGATAAATACGAAGGTGGCCCTCCAGGTTCTCCAAACGAAGATGGTGATAGATTTATAGAAATATGGAATTTAGTATTTATGCAATATGAGCAAATATCTAAATCTGAGAGAATAAATCTACCAAAACCCTCCATTGATACTGGAATGGGATTAGAGAGAATGACAGCTCTTCTAGATGGATCTAACGATAATTATTCAACAGATTTATTTCAACCTATTATAAATGAATCAACAAAACTATGTGGTGATGAAAGTTCAATAACAAATCCTAGCCACAGAGTGATTGCAGATCACTTAAAATCTTCCTCTTTTTTAATTGCTGATGGAGTAATGCCTTCAAATGAAGGCAGAGGATACGTCTTACGAAGAATAATGAGAAGGGGAATGCGACACGCTCATTCTTTAGGTAATAAAGACCCTGTATTTCATAAGCTATTCCCAATTTTTTTAGATGGAATTAAAAATTCATATCCTGAATTAGATAGAGCAAAAGATCTTATTACTAATACATTGATGAATGAAGAAACTAAATTCAAGGAAACTGTTGAAAAAGGAATAAAAATTTTAGATGAGGAAATTTCTAGCTCAACAAATATATTTAACGGAGAGGTGGCTTTTAAATTATACGACACCTATGGATTTCCCTTAGATTTAACACAAGATTATTTGAAAAGTAAAAATATGGAAGTCGATATAAAAACATTTGAACAAAAAATGTTAGATCAAAAGGAAAGAGCGAGACAAAGTTGGAAAGGTACAGGAGACATAGAGGATGAAGGCATTTGGTTTGAAATAACTTCTAAAATAGAGCCAACAGAATTTTTAGGATATTCTGATATGGAAGCTGATTGTAAAATAATTTCAATCATATCAGACAGTAAGTCAGTAGATAAAATTAAAAAAGATCAAGAAGCAATTATAATATTAAATCAAACACCTTTTTATGGAGAGAGTGGTGGTCAGGTGGGTGATAAGGGTTTTTTTGAAAATGATAACTTTAAGTTTGAAATTATGAATACGACAAAAATATTTGGAAACTATTTTCTTCACAAAGGTAAAGTAATTAATGGTGAATGCAAAGTTGAAGATACTATTAAAGCAAGCATTAATAAGGTGAATAGAGATTTTATTAAATATAATCATTCTTCAACTCATTTATTACATGCAGCTCTAAGAAAAATACTTGGCAAGCATGTCACGCAGAAGGGTTCACTTGTAAATTCAGAAAAACTTAGATTTGATTTTAGTCATAATAATCCAATTGAAAAAGATCAACTTATAAATGTTGAAAAAATTGTAAATGATCAAATTCAAAAAAATGGAAATGTTGAAATTAAAATAATGGATCAAAAAAAAGCTATTGAAGAAGGTGCGATGGCATTATTTGGAGAAAAATATAGCGATGAAGTAAGAGTAGTAATAATGGGTCAAGAAAATGAATCATTCTTTTCAAAAGAATTATGTGGAGGAACTCATGTTGTTAAATTAGGGGAAATAAGTAAATTTAAAATAACTAATCAATCTAGTGTTGCATCTGGAATTAGAAGAATAGAGGCTGTATCTAATGCTGCAGTAGATAAATATATTAAAGAAATAGAAAAAAATTTAATAGAAAAAAATAAAAACCAAGATAATCAAATTGAAGATTTAAAGAATAAAATTAAAAAGATTAATGCTAATTATAATTTTAAAAATCAATCTGAAGACAAAGGTTTATTAATTAAAGAATTAATTCAGATACACGAAAAATTAAAACAAAATATGTCTATATCAAAGAATATTGATAATATTGTTGTAAAAAAAATCAAAGAATTAAATTTTATATATTTAATTGCTGAAGATTACCCTAATAAATCTTTGAAAACATTTATTGATGAGCAAAAAAAACAATATAGTAAAAATAGTGTTTCGTTAATAATTTCAAATAATGAAAAAAAACTATCTATAGTGCTAGGAGTTACAAAAGATATTACAGATCTTTTTGATGCTTCAAAAGAAATAAGAGAAATTTCGATTATTCTAGGTGGCAAAGGCGGGGGTGGTAGAAAAGATCTTGCTCAAGGAGGAGGATCAGATGTTAGTCAAATTAATGAGGGTATAAAATATGTAGAAGATAAATTAAATTCTATTAGTTAAGTTGAAAATTATTTTTTATTGTGCTTAAAAAATCTTGAGTGTTTAACCATCTCTGATCTTTATTAATTAATATTGCTAAATCTTTTGTCATTTCACCACTTTCTACAGTTTTAATACAGGTTTCTTCCAATTTTTTTGCAAAATTTATTAATTCATTATTATCATCAAATTCTCCTCTAAAACTTAAACCTCTTGTCCAAGCAAAAATTGATGCAATAGGATTAGTAGAAGTTTCTATACCTTTCTGATGATTTCTATAATGTCTTGTTACAGTTCCATGTGCAGCCTCAGCTTCTACTGTTTTGCCATCGGGAGTCATTAACACACTTGTCATTAAGCCTAGTGATCCAAATCCTTGAGCAACAGAGTCTGATTGAACATCTCCATCATAATTTTTACAAGCCCAAATAAAATTACCTTCCCATTTTAATGCTGATGCCACCATGTCATCGATTAATCTGTGTTCATAAACTATATCTTTTTCTTTAAACTTATTTTTAAATTCTGTATCAAATACATCCTGAAATAAATCTTTAAATCTTCCATCATAGATTTTTAAAATAGTATTTTTAGTAGAAAGGTAAACTGGCCAACCAAGGTTAAGTCCATAATTAAAACAAGCTCTAGCAAAGTCCTTAATAGAATTATCTAAATTATACATTGATAGGGCTACACCAGATTTTTCAAATTCATATACATCTTTTGTAAATCCTTCAGATCCATCTTTAGGTTCAAAAACCATTTTAAGTTTCCCTGGTTTATTAATTAATGTGTCAGTTGCTCTATATTGATCACCAAAGGCATGTCTAGCAACTACAATTGGATGGTTCCAGTTTGTGATTATTCTTGGAACATTTTTGCATATGATTGGCTGTCTAAATATAGTTCCTCCAAGTATATTTCTGATTGTTCCATTTGGAGAACGCCACATTTGTTTTAATTTGAATTCCTCAACTCGATTTTCATCAGGTGTAATTGTTGCACATTTTATTCCTACACCATATTTTTTTACCGCCTCGGCAGCGTCTATGGTGATTTGATCATTTGTTTCATCTCTTTTAATTACTCCAAGATCAAAATATTTTATATCTATATCAAGATAGGGCAAAATTAATTGTTCTTTAATGTACTCCCAGATGATTCTGGTCATTTCATCTCCATCCATTTCAACTACAGGGTTTTTAACTTTTATTTTTGCCATTTAATTAAAATATTTTTTAATTGATCAACTGTATCTATAATGTGAAAACTGTTTTGTAAATTTTTATTTGAAAATTTTTCATCTTCAAAATATTTAAATTGTTGAAATAGATTATCCCAGAAATTATTTTTATTAAAAAATATTATTGGCTTATTATGAATGCCCATTATTTTCCAAGATACAACTTCTACTATTTCTTCTAAAGTTCCTGTTCCTCCTGGTAATGCTAAATACGCATCACCTATCTCAAAGAGTAACTTTTTTCTTTCAGACATATTATTTACTATTTTTAACTCATCTATATTTTCAAAAATTATTTCTCTCTCAGATAAAAAATTTGGGATTACTCCAATAACTCTATTTTTATATTTTTTTGCTGTCTTAGCAACCACTCCCATAATACCAACTTTTGCTCCACCATAGACTATATTTATTTTAAATGATGATATTAATTTGCTAATTTCTTTTGCATCTTGATAATATTTATCACTTAATTTATCTGAAGATGAACAATAAATAGTAATTGATTTAATTGTCATACATTTAAAAATTTATTTAAAAAAAATTTAATTAGAAATTTTTTTCTTATACCAATTCTTCATGTTTTCTCTAAACATTAAAGCAGATGGTGTAACAACTAATGTAAGGAATGTTGCAAAAAGAAGTCCAAATACTATAGCTGTTGATAATTGAACCCACCACTGAGTATCTGGTGATCCTCTTGTTATTTCTCTAGATATAAAGTCAACATTTGTCATTGTTACCATAGGTAATAAACCTAATACTGTTGTAGTTGTTGTAAGTAAAACTGGTCTTAGTCTCTGTGCTCCTGTTTTGATAATAGCTTCTCTAATATTTGATGTTTTAGTCTTTAAAAAATCAAATGTATCAATCAATATAATATTATTATTTACCACTATACCGGCAAGAGCAATAACACCAACTCCTGACATAACTATACCAAATGGCTGTGCTGTTACCATTAAACCTATAAACACACCCGCTGTAGACATTACTACTGCAAAAAGAATTAAGAATGCACTATAAAAACTATTAAACTGCAATAAAAGTATCATTAGCATTAAAAATAAAGCTACACCAAAAGCTCCTGTTAAAAATTCTTGAGCTTCTTTTTGGTCTTCATTTTCTCCAATAAGTTCAGCCCTTACCTTGTTATCTAATTCATAACGAGGTATATCTAATGTTCTTCCTCTCCAAGACGGA
>CACMQB010000008.1 GCA_902615745.1 uncultured Alphaproteobacteria bacterium
ATTGACTGAATATATTTTTTATCAAAGTTTTCAGGATTAATGGCAATACCAATTTTTAATTTTTTAAATATTTGTTTTATTTTTAATAATTCATTTTTAGAAAAATGATAAGAGCATGATATTGTTTTTGGTTTGGTAAAATCGATCTGCTTGATAATTTCATCTATTGAATAAAACCTTGTTAAAAGGACTGATTCAATATTATAATAATCACATTCTTTTATTAACTTTTTAATATTTTTATCATTTGTTGTATTAGGACCATTAAGATTATTGCTTGCAAATCCCAGACTTTTCACATTATTTTGATAAGCTTTTAAAATAGAGGCTTTGTTTGTTATGCCACAAATTTTCAAATTGATTTTATTCATATGTTTATTTAAGTTAAATATTATTAATCAAAATAACGATAAAATCTATTATGATTTCTGAAAATTTTGAAAATTTATTTAAAGCAGCATCTTTAGTTAGACAAGAAGCTCATGTGCCCTATTCAAATTTTAAAGTAGGTGCCGCTTTTCTAACAGAAGATAATAAAATTATCACTGGTTGCAATGTTGAAAATGCAGCTTATCCTCAATCACAATGTGCCGAAGCAACTGCAATAGGAAACATGGTGTCCAATGGAAACAAAAAAATTTTAGAGGTTGTTGTTATAGGATCTGGTGAATTGTTATGCTCACCATGTGGAGGTTGTAGACAGAGGTTGAGAGAATTCGCATCCCTTGATACTAAGATTCATATGTGTAATGAAAAAGGTCATATGAAAACATCCACACTTGCAGAACTACTCCCAGACTCTTTTGGTCCAGAGAATCTTTAATGTTACCCTCGGCAAAAAAATTTTTAGAATTAACAAATAATACTTCACCCGATATTGCCGTAATTTTAGGAAGTGGACTAACTAATTTTTTTGAAGAAAAAGATATTCAAGAATTAATATCATATGAACAGTTAGCTGACTTTCCACAGCCAACTGTTAAAGGTCATGCTGGTAAATTAGTTTTAGGAAAAATAAATACTTTAAATGTTGTTTGTATGTATGGAAGATCCCATATTTATGAAGGACACAATCCTCAAAGCCTGGCTTCACCTATAAGAGTTTTAAAAGACATTGGGTGTAAGTTGTTAATCGTTACAAATGCAGCAGGTAGTTTAGATGAAGCTATGCCAGCTGGTAGTCTAATGGCAATTAAAGATCATATTAACTGGAGTGGTTTTAATCCACTTATTGGACCCAATGCTGAAGAGTATGGCCCTCGCTTTCATGATATGAGTGATGGGTATCATAAGTTTTATAGAGATCAGTTAATACAAGTTGCTAAAAAAATAGATCAAAAAATTTATGAAGGTATTTATTGTATGTACTCAGGACCAAATTTTGAAACACCTGCTGAAATCAATGCCTTAAAAGTAATAGGTGGAAATGCTGTTGGAATGTCTACGGTACCAGAAGTTTTAGTTGCTAATCATTGCGGACTTCCTGTTATTGGTATTAGTGTAATCACCAACTTAGCTGCTGGTATGAATAAAACAAAATTAAGTCATCAAGAAACTTTAGAGAATGCAAGTTTAGCAGAGAACAATGTTTTAAATTTAATTAAACAATTTATACAAGAAGTTCAATTCGATGATACCTCAAGAGATAATTAGAAAAAAAAGAGATAACCAAGATCTGTCAAAAGAAGATATCAACTTTTTTGTAGACGGTTTAACAAATGGATCTTTTTCAGACGCACAAATTGCAGCAATGAGCATGGCAATATTTGCAAATGGAATGACTCCTGAAGAAACTGTTTGTTTAACTGAAGCGATGACGAAATCAGGCGATACACTAAATTGGTCTGAGATTGTAGATTCTGAGTTGGTTTGTGATAAGCACTCAACTGGTGGTGTTGGAGACAAGACGAGCGTTATTTTAGCACCAATACTTGCAGCTTGTGGACTGTATGTACCTATGATTTCAGGTAGAGGTTTGGGTCATACCGGTGGTACTCTAGATAAATTTGATTCAATACCTGGGTACAATACAAAGCCTGATTTAGAAACTTTTAAAAAAGTTGTAAAAGACGTTGGTTGTGCAATTATTGGTCAAACCTCTAACTTAGCACCAGCTGATAAAAAATTATATTCTATAAGGGATATTGTAGGTACAGTAGAATCTTTACCCTTAATAACATCATCTATTCTTTCAAAAAAAATTGCAAGCGGTCTTTCATCTTTAGTACTTGATGTAAAAGTTGGTAATGGATCTTTTAATAGCACTATTGATATAGCAAGAGATTTATCCAACTCCTTAGTAAGAGTCGCTAAAGGAGCAGGTTTACATTGCGAAGCTATATTAACGGATATGAATCAGGTCCTAGGTAAAAGTGCTGGTCATACACTGGAGATATTAGAATGCATAAAATATATTAAAAATGATTTTAAAGATCATCGATTAGAGAAGATCACTAATGAATTAATATCTTCGCTATTAGTAAACATTTATAAAATTTCAAAAGAAGAGGCTTATAATAAAATTAATACGGTTATTAATAATGGACTAGCTGCAGAAAAATTTGAAATGATGGTTGCGGCCTTGGGTGGACCAAAAAATATTTTATCATCTTATGAAAAAGATTTAATAAATACTTCAGTTCGAAAAGATGTATTTTCTAGTGAACAAGGCTGGATAGAAAAAATTCATACCAGAGAATTAGGCCTTATACTTATTGAACTAGGAGGTGGAAGAAAACAGGTTACCGATAAAATAGATTACGGAGTTGGATATGATAATGTACTCAATATTGGTGATGAAGTGAATTCCTCAACTCCTTTATTAAGTTTATACTCAAATAAAAATATAGATGATAATTTAATAAATAAAATACAAAGTTGTTTCATCATTTCAGATAAAAAAACTCACAAACTATCTGAAATATTTGAAACCATAAACTAATGAGTACCCAAACTGAAATTAATAAAGCAATTGTGCAATACTTACAAAGCGTAGGTTACCGAGAAGATAAAATAATTACTGAACTAGAAAATGAAACTTTAAAACTTGGTAGTGTTTCCCAAATGCAGATTGCAAAAGAACAAGGTCAGTTTTTAGAAATGATAACTAAAATTTCTAATGCTAAAAACTGTTTAGAAATTGGAAGGTTTACAGGGATGAGCACTTTGTTTTTGGCTAGAGGTATACCTGAATCAGGAAAAATCGTAACTGTTGATAATTCAGATGAATTTTTATCCTTAGCAAAAAAATATTGGGAATTAGATAATATGAGCTCAAAAATTGAATCGATTATTGGAGATGGTGTTGAGGTAATGCAAAGCATGATAGACCGTCAACAGAGTTATGATTTAATTTTTATAGATGCTGATAAAAATAATTACCCAAATTATTACGAACTGTCGCTAAGCCTATTAGTTTCTAATGGAATAATAATTATTGATAATATGCTTTGGCACGGTGATGTGGCAGATGAAACTAAACAAGATTCTCAAACAAAAACTATCCGTGATTTAAATTTAAAAATACAAAATGACACAAGAGTGGAATTCTCTCTTTTACCACTCTCTGATGGATTATCGTTTATAAGAAAAAAATAACAAAGACTTGAATTAAACACAATCATCCCCACATTATAATTGTCTGTATGCCATTGTGGGTGCGGACAAAATAAACTTGCTTAATAAAGGAGTTATTATGACTAGAAACCTATCCGTTTGGAATTCTCTAAGACCATTCTCTGTTGGATTTGACTCAATTTTTGATGAATTTGATAGAATGCTGGAGTCTACAGAACGATACAATACAAATTATCCACCTTACAATATTCATAGAGTCGATGAGCATAACTATAAAATTGAAGTTGCTCTCGCTGGATATAGTAAAGAAGATATTGAGATTGAATTAAAAGAAAACAACCTAACTGTTAGAAATAAACCTAAAGAAAAAGTGGTTAATGAAAATGGCAATGGTGTAATCCATAAAGGAATCTCAACAAGACAGTTTGAAAGATCGTTCACAATTTCAGAGGACATCAAAGTCAAAGATGCTGAATTGAAGAATGGACTTTTAGCGATTGATTTGGAGAGAATTATTCCAGAAGAAAAAAAAGCTAGACTTATTTCAATAAAATAGTTTTGATAGGGGCCCAAAGTGGCCCCAACATTTTTAACTTTAAATTTAGAATAAATCTAATTTTATGAATTTTAACAACACTGATATTAAAAAAAAATTCATATAGATCTACATTCGTATTCTGATAATTTTTAATAAGATTCTTAATCATAGAACGTGGAGATATTTATTATCTCCACAAAAAAAAGAAGGTGATATGAAAATTATTTTTAGATTACTATTGATACTAATTGCATCTACGATTTCACTAAACTTGTTTGCCAAAGAGGTTAATGTTTATTCTTACAGGCAGCCAATTTTAATAGATCCTTTCTTTGAGGAATTTACAAAATTGACTGGCATAAAGGTAAATGTTTTACATGCAAAAAAAGGATTGCTAGAAAGAGTTTTAGCTGAAGGTGAAGATACACCTGCTGACTTAGTATTAACAGTTGATATAGCCAGGTTAAACCAATTTGTTGAAAAGGATATTTTACAACCAATTAACTCAGATATTTTGAATATGAATATTCCAAATCATTTAAGAGACAGTAATAATAAATGGTTTGCACTTTCAAAGAGAGCTAGAATTGTTGCAATATCAAAAGAAAGAGTATCTACAGACTCAATTAAAAGAATAGAAGATTTATCTGATCCAAAATGGAAAGGTAAAATTTGTACAAGACCTGGCAGTCATGACTACAATAGATCACTTTTAGCTTCAATAATTGCTGCAAATGGAGAAGCTATAGCTGAAGAATGGGCAGCAGGCATCGTTGCAAATTTAGCACGAAAACCTGAAGGTAATGATAGAGCGCAAGCAAAAGCAATTTATGAAGGTGTTTGTGACATTGCTGTAATGAATACCTATTATTTTGGAAAAATGAAATTTAATGAAAAGAATCCAGAACAAAAAGAATGGGCTAACTCAATAGAGTTAGTTTTTACTAACCAAGAAGACAGAGGTAATCACATAAATGTTGCCGGTGGAGGTGTAATTAAGTACTCTAAAAATAAAGACAACGCGATTGCACTACTTGAATTTTTGACTGAACCAAAAGCCCAAGTCCTCTACAGTTCTATAAACTATGAATATCCGGTTAATCCAGATATGCAATTAACTGATGAGTTAAAATCATGGGGTGAATTTAAAGAAGATAAACTGCCTGTTGAAAAACTAGCAGAACTTGCTCCCATAGCTCAGAAAATCATTGATAGAGTAGGCTGGTAAATTATAGGTTAACTGTCTTGATAAATTTTAATTTATGGTCTAATTCTGTGGCGATAATTGCTTTAGTAATTATCGCCCCTATTTTTTCAATATTTTATTACGCGATCTTAGGTGATACATCACTATGGCCACATCTATTTTCTACTGTTTTGCCCAGATATCTTACCAATACAATAATTCTAATGTTTGGTGTTGGAGGATTAAGTTTAGTCTTTGGTTTGACTACTGCTTGGATAGTGACAAGATATAATTTTTTTGGGAAAAAATTTTTTGAATGGATGTTATTATTACCAGCTGCTGTACCAGCTTATATTATTGCCTATACTTATACCGACTTTTTTGAATATGCTGGTCCTCTTCAATCATTGCTAAGAGACATATTTGGTTGGACAAGCTCAAAAGATTACTGGTTTCCAAATGTGCGATCAATGGGAGGTGCAATTTTGGTAATGTCTTCTGTATTGTATCCATACGTATATTTAATGACTAGAGCATCATTTATAACGACACCTATATCTTTTTTTCAAACTAGTTCTATTTACGGAAGGAATTCCTTCTTCAATGTTGCTATTCCATTTGGTCGTCCAGGTATAATTGCTGGCTTGGCCTTAGTACTAATGGAAACAATTTCTGATTTTGGGACAGTTGATTATTTTGCAATTGAAACATTAACCTTAGGCGTATTTAATGTTTGGTTAGGAATGAATAGTCTATCTGGCGCATCACAGATTTCTAGTATTTTATTTATGATTGTTATAGTACTTTTAACTTTAGAGTATTTGGGTAGGCGTAGCAGAAAATTTCATGAAAAATATAGTGGTGCATCTTATACACCAACCCAAACAGTTTCTGGTGTTAAAAATTCTTTATTGTTTTTAATTTGCCTAATACCTTTAAGTCTTGGTTTTATAATACCTGTTTCAATTTTATTGAATTTTGTAATTAAAGGTTATTCTATAATAAATTTTTTTGAAATTTTTCAAATAACACTATCAAGTATATCTTTAGCACTTATTTCTTCATCATTCATTATGTTGCTATCCTTATTAATGATTATAGTTGGAGCATATAAATCAAATAATTTCCAAAAAATTTTAATATTTTTTGCATCTTCTGGTTATGCTTTTCCAGGAACAATTCTTGCTGTTGGAATAGTTGTATTTGTTGGGTGGCTTAATGATTTGATTTATTTTCGTATGAGTTATGCTGTTGGCGGATTTATAATTTTATTATTTGCGTATAGTATAAGATTTTTAGCTGTTGGTAATGGAGCAATTACATCAGGTATTTCAAGAATTCATCCAAACTTATTAGATGCATCAAGAACAATGGGTGTTAGCTTTTTCAAAAGTATAAGAAAAATTATATTACCATTGCTGTATACAAATTTATTAGTTGGTGGAATATTAGTTTTCGTAGACATCTTAAAAGAACTTCCAATAACATTATTATTAAGACCATTTAATTTTGAGACACTAGCAACCTATGTTTATCAATATGCCTCTGATGAAATGTTGGAGGAGTCAGCATTTGCAGCTCTAATTATAGTTATTGCTGGATTAGGACCAGTAATTTTTCTTAACAGAACAATTACTAAATCAATAAAAAACTAAAACTTAATTCTTAAAAATATAAGCCTGATCATTATCAATTTCTATTTCGACTGCAGACGATTGTTTTGGATTAAAGTCAGCAGGCATGTGGCTATGCACATGAACAACTTCATTATTATTATCTAACACAGATAAATGGATAAAACTAAATGACCCCATTAATTTTGACGCCATAACAGTTCCCTTAATTCCATTAACTGGTGTTGGTTGTTTGTTGAGTTTTATACCTTGAGGTCTTATGTGTACTACAACTTTCTCACCTTCTAAATTTCCAGGTGTTTTAATTTTCCCAACCGGTGTGTAAATGTGAGATTCTTTAACAACACCCTCAAATTTATTTGTTTCACCAAAAAAACCTGTAACATATGAATTTTTGGGATTGTTATAGAGATCATTCGGAGTTCCTGACTGTACAATCGAACCTGATTTATCAAAAATATTTATATGATTTGAGATAAACATTGCTTCGAAAGGATCATGAGTGACTATTATTACAGACACATTTGATTTTTGTAATAGATGCAGAGTATCATCTCTCACCTCTTCTCGAAGACTTAAATCTAAACTTGAAAAAGGCTCATCTAATAAAAGTAAATCGGGTTGTGAAATTATAGATCGTGCAAGTGCAACTCTTTGTTGTTCACCACCACTTAACTCGTGTGGGTATTTATCTAGTGAATTAGGTAATTTTATTAATTCAATAATTTCATCAACATTATTAGTTGAATTGTTAGCATTAGTTGGAAATCTCAAATTTTCTTTTACTGTCAAATGTGGGAATAAAGCGTAATCTTGAAATAAAAAACCAATTTTTCTTTTTTCTGTAGGTAAGTGTTTTGCAGTACTACTTACTTCTTCACCATTAATAATAATTTTACCTGACTGTACTTTTTCAAGACCTGCTATGAGCTTTAATAAAGTAGTTTTTCCACTACCTGACGGTCCCAAAATACAAGAGATACTATCTTTATTGAGATTAAAATTAATATTATTTAAAATTTTCTTATTATTAATCGAATGGGTAAGATCTTTAACTTCAACAGCAATCATAAAATACCTATTACACTAAAATTAAACTTGGGGAAATTTATCTAAAATTTCACTTTCCCATTCAAGAAACTTTTTTGATCTATTATCAGGACTTGGATGTGATCCCATAAATTCAGGCACCTTCCCTTCTTGACCTGCCATCATTCTTTGCCATAGTTTAGCAGGCTCTTTAATATTAAATCCAGCAAGATTCATAAATCCCATACCTAAATAATCAGCTTCACTTTCCATTTTTCTACTAAATGGAAGAAAAATACCATACTTAACCACTGAGTTGTAAACATTCCCACCTACGTTACCAACTCTAAAAGATTTATTTAAAAGTTCAGCGTATTTACTTCGCGATATTCCAATTGTTGCCATTTGCATCATAGATGCTTGGGTTAATTTTTCAACAGTGTGTCTAGCAAATGCATGCGCAATTTCATGCCCCATCACTGCAGCAATCCCATCATCATTTTTACAAACAGGAAGTATACCAGTGTAGAAAGCAATTTTTCCACCAGGCATACACCAAGCATTTTTTGTATCAGATTCAATTAGAGCAAATTGCCAGTTAAAATTTTCTACAGGATTTTTTTCACGCTTATTAATATAAAATGTATCTAGAGAGGTATAAATTTCCTTTCCGATTTCTTCAATTTTCTTTGATTCATCTGTGTTATCTAAAAGAATTTTATCTTCTTTAGCTTTTGATAAAAATCTTGAATATGTTTTATCAACTTCTTGATTAAGAGCTTTTTCATTAGGATAAATCTTTGGAAGACCTGCTACACCACCACCCATTAAAATTATAGGTAGGTTGCTATCATATAAATTAAGCTGACTTCTATTAGTTAATGGTACTTGTGTACAAGATGGTAAAATCATGGAACCACATAAAGAACAACTTGCGCCAAAAACAAAGCTTCTTCTGTTTATTCTTGCTTCCATATTATTATTATATAGGTATTTTTTTTATATGAATATTTTTAATTCAGTCAAAAAAGCAGAAATCCATGTTCATTTAGAGGCAACTATAACTCCAACTTTATGTAAAAAATTTGCCAAACGAAACAACTATGAAATAGCTGAAGAAATGTTTGGTTCAAAGTACGCATACCAATGGGATGATTTTTATGATTTTATAAAAAAATATGACATTGTTACTTCTGTTATACATACACCAGAAGATTATTTTGAATTAACGTATGAATATTTAAAAGATTGCGCAGCTAACAATGTTCTTTATGTCGAAGCGATGATTTCCTCAACTCATGCTAAAGAAAAAGGCATGACTTATCATTCTTTTATTGAAGGAGTTTATGAAGGTTCTAAAAAAGCTGAAGAGGATTTTGGAATTGTTTCACGTTATATAATGAATGGGATCAGACATTTAGGGCCAGAGTCAGTACAAGGAACTGCAGAGGAAGTTTTAAATAATCCCCATCCTTGTTTAGTTGGTTTTGGTTTGGCTGGGGATGAATTGCATTTTCCTCCAAACTTATTTGTTGAAACATTTGATATGTTAAAAAAAGAAAATTTTCCAATTACTGTTCATGCAGGTGAATGGGATGGTCCTGTAAATATAAGAAATGCTATTAACCTTCTGCATCCAACAAGATTAGGTCACGGAGTTAGATCAATAGAGGATCCTGATTTAATCAAAGAAATAATTGAGAAAGATATTATTCTAGAAACTTGTCCAACAAGTAATGTTGCAACTAAAATTTACAAAGATTATGTAGCTCATCCTGTGAAAACATTATTTGATCAAGGAGTAAAAGTAACAGTCAATTCGGATGACCCTCCTTTTTTCAATGCAACAATAAACGGTGAGTATAAGGTTATGGAAGATTTAGGTTTAAATGAAAAAGAACTTACTTCACTTACTCATAACGCAATTAAGTATTCTTTTTGTGATGAAGAAAATAAAAATAAATTATTATCTAAATTAAATTAGATAATTTTACTAAAGGTCTTGCACCATAATGCGAAATAATTTCTGCGGCAGCAATTGATGCGTAATTACCGCATTCATCCATTGCTTTACCTTTAGAATAACCAAATAAAAAACCAGCTGCAAATAAATCTCCAGCTCCAGTTGTATCTACAACTTTTTCTACTTTTTTTGCAGCAACTTCAGTGATGTCATTACCAGAAACAATAACTGATCCACTACTTCCTTTAGTAATCGCAGCAATTATATTTAATGATTTTGCATACTCTAGACCTTCTTCAAAACTTTCTGTTTGTGCCATTGCTTTGATTTCATCTTCGTTAGCAAAAAGAATATCAACATTCTCAGTTATTAATTCTTTAAAAGAATCTCTATGTCTATCAACACAAAAAAGATCAGATAAAGTAAATGCAATTTTTTGATTATCAGCTTTGCAAATATCCACCATTTTTTTCATAGCCTTTTTTGCATTTTCATTGTCCCACAAGTAACCTTCCAAATATGCAATCTTATGATTTTTAATATCATCCTCTTTTATATCTTCAGGTCCTATTAATGTTCCAGCACCAAGAAAAGTACACATTGTTCTTGTTCCATCTTCTTCAACAAAAATTGTACAACATCCAGTTGAAATATCAGGAGATGTAAATCCCAATGGAAATTTTAGTCCTTCCCGGATCATATCTTTTTGAAGGTATACTCCAATTTCATCATTTTTAATTTTTCCAATAAAACTTCCATTACCGCCAAAAGAGGTGATACCAAACATGGAATTACCAAGCGAACCTCCACCAGCCATTTCTCTGATGGAATAACTTTCATGCAAATTATTTTTTAAATTTTCATCAATAAGATTCATAGAATCTCTATTAATTTCATGTTTTTCAATTTCACTTTGATTGGAAGGAATTATTGCATCTACCATAGCATTTCCAATTCCAACTACGTCTAATTTATCACTCATTTTTGTTTAATAATTATTGGTACTAATTGTACTATAATGACTCCAATAAATATTGCAAGGCATCCAAGTATTTTTTGTGTGTCTAAAACTTGATTTAAAAGTATCCAACCTGCTATTGCAGCAAAGACTGACTCCATTGATAAAATAATAGCAGCAGGAGCAGGATTAGCTTTATGTTGAGCAATAATTTGAAGTGTATATCCAATGCCAGCAGAAAAAATACCCGTATATAAAATTTCAAACCATTCAATTTGCATATTGGAGAGCTTTGGTTCCTCCCACATAAAAGCTAGGATCATAGATAAAATAAAAACAATAAAGTACTGAATGCTTCCAAATAAAAAAGGACTGTTTAGTTCTTTCATAAAAATATCGATACAAATAATATGTAAGGCAAAAAACAAAGCTGCAATAAACAATAGTGAATCTGATTGTTGAATTTCAACTGATTGATTAGAGGACAAAAGATATGATCCATACAAACAAAGTAAAATGGCAATCCAGATAATCCAGTGTACCTGTTTTTTAATTATGAATCTTGAAATTATTCCAACAAAGGGAACGTAAAGAGTACTAAGAAAAGCAGCATTTGATATTAATGATTTTTGTAAAGCGTATTGTTGAAGACCCATACCACCAAAAAGAAAAAAACCTGTAGCTAAACAAAGATAAACTTTTTTTCTATCATTTAATATTTTAACAATATTTTGTTGTTCTAGATAAATAGCAAATGGAATTACTGTTAAAAAAGCAAAAAAGAATCTTCCAAAGCTAAAAGTAAAAGGACCTATGGCTCCCATTCCAGTAGTTTGGCTGACAAAAGCTGTTCCCCATATAAGTGAGGCAATTAACATGAGTATGTTAGCTCTTGTATGACTCATAAAAATATTTGATTACTTATTTTATTGTTTATCTTTATTAATCCACCAAGACTCAATTACAATTCCGTAAAGTGGAATTTCGTCTGGGTATTCAAAAAAATCCCAATAAGCAATTCTGTCTTTGTTGCTATGATAAAGAGGAACAACATAGTGACCCCATAACAATACTCTATCAAGTGCGTGGATCGCCGTTGTTAATTCTTCTCTATTTGTTGCACTAATTAGTTTTTCAATTAATGCATCAACTGCTGGACTATTGATACCAGGATAATTTCTGCTTCCATCTTTTTGACCAACTTCTGATCCCCAATAAAATTGTTGCTCATTTCCTGGGCTTAAACTGACTCCCCAATATCTTTTAATCATATCAAAATCATAACTTAACAAACGTTCTTGATACTGTGATGAATCAACAGTTCTTACGTCCATTGTAATGCCAAGTTTTTTTAAATTACTTTGATAGGCTAAGGCAATTTTCTCATCAGATGGACTGACAATCAAGAACTCAAACTTGAATTCTTTTCCATCTTTTACCAGTTTTCCATTTTCAACAAACCATCCCTCTTTTTCAAGTATTTCTTTTGCTTTCAATAAATTTTTACGGTCATTACCACTGCCATCCGTAATAGGTGGAGTAAATGTTTCCGTAAATACCTCTGCTGGAATTTCATCTTTCCATACATTCAACAATTCTAACTCATTTTTTGATGGTAAGCCTGAAGAAGCTAATGGTGAATTATCAAAATAACTATCTGTTCTCACATAAGCATTTTGATATATCGTTTTATTAATCCATTCATGATCATAGGCATAACTTAAAGCAAGTCTTACATTTCTATTATTAAATATGTCACGTCTTGTATTCATCACAAGACCATTCATTCCAACAGGTCTATCGTTATTCATTTCTGTCAATATTACTTCACCATTCTGGACAGCTTTGAAATCATATTCTGATAACCAACGTTTAACATTGTACTCTCTTCTAAAGTCGTATTCACCAACCTTAAAAGCTTCAACTAAGACATTTGAGTCTTTGTAATAATCATAAATAATTGTATCAAAATTATAGAGACCTTTATTTACCGGTAAATCTTTTGCCCAATAATTTTCAACGCGTTTGTATTTTATTTGACGTCCTGGATCGAGACTATCAACTTGGTATGGACCACTGCCTAGGGGAATATCTAAAAATGTTTTTGTAACATCAAGATTTTCATAAAACTTTTTTGGAATGATCGGAAGAAAGCCTGCAATAATAAGAGGTAATTCTTTATCTTCATTATTTTCAAAAATCATTTTTATTCCATCATTTCCAATCAATTCAGTTTTAATAACTTTGCCATAAGTTTTTTTCTGATTTGGAGTACCTTTTGTTTGAAACGTTTCTAGACTAAACAATACATCATCGCGTGTTATTGGTGAGCCATCATGAAAGGTTGCATTTGCATTTAAATAAAAAGTTATAGATGATCTATCTTCAGGCAATTCTACTTTTTCAGCTATTAAACCATAGAGAGAGAATGCTTCATCCCATACTCTTCTCATTAACGTATCATTAACATACCCAAGTCCAGCAGCTTTAGAACCTTTAAATGCTACTCTATTAAGATTATCAAAAGAACCATATGATCCAAATTTTACCGTCCCACCTTTAGGTGCATTTGGGTTTACATAATCTAGATTTTCAAAATCACTGGCATACTTTGGTGTTCCATGCATTGCAATACCGTGAACTTTTTCACTGTACGCATGTTTGTTAAGTGCAATTATTGAAGTTAAAATGGCAAATGCGATTAGAAATTTTTTCATAGATATATCCTATCAAAAAAAAGACAGATTTGTAATGAAATATAAATTTAAAAAATTATATAAATAGAATGCAAACCCTTAAATTAATTTCGGTACTTATAACATTATGTATTGGACATAGTATTCATGCAGCAGAAGTTGATATTTTTAAAGGTATGAAACTATATGCTGAAAATTGTGCAGGGTGTCATATGGGTAATTTAGCAGGTCATGAAGAGTGGGATAAATCGTTAGATGAAGATGGTCATAGAAGAGCACCTCCTCTTAATGGCACTGGGCATACTTGGCACCACTCTCCTGCACAATTATTTCATGTCATTAAATATGGTTTTAAAAAATCAAATCCTGATTATGAAGGTAAAATGCTTGGTAATGATGCGTTATCAGATGAAGATGTTTGGTCTATTCTTGAATTTATCAAAAGTACATGGCCAGAAAAAATACTAAATAAATATAACTCCCATTTTAAAAGTTAAGATTATTAAAGCAAATCTTCAATTTTAATATTTAAGATATATATTATTATTATGAAAATTTTAGGATCTGAAATCACACCCTATAAGACATATTTAAATAGACGTAAGTTTATAAAGGGATCTTTAGCTAGCGCCATGCTAGCAACGGTTACCTCATCAGCATTTGCAAACCACGATAGTGATCTTTCAATTTATACTAAAAATCTAAATGAAAACGACAAACTTAATTCTTACGAAGAAATCACAACGTACAATAATTTTTATGAATTTGGGACTCATAAAAAACATCCGCATTTAAACTCTGGAAATTTTAAACCTAGACCATGGACAATAAAAATAGATGGTCTCGTGAAAAAACCTCAAACATTTGACTTAGAAAAAATTTTATCAAATGTAACAATAGAAGATAGGGTTTATCGATTGAGATGTGTTGAAGCATGGTCCATGGTTATTCCTTGGCAAGGTTTTCAGTTATCCGAACTTATAAAAATGGCTGAACCTTTAAGCTCAGCAAAGTATGTTCAATTTGTAACTGTGTTCAGACCGGAAGAAATGCCAGGTCAGCAAAAGAGAACAATTATTTGGCCATATAGAGAAGGGCTTCGAATGGATGAGGCAATGAATCCTCTAACAATATTAGCAACTGGATTGTATGGCCATGAAATGCCTAATCAAAATGGTGCACCCATAAGATTAGTTGTTCCATGGAAGTATGGTTTCAAATCAATTAAATCAATTGTGGAAATTAGATTTTTAGATACTCAACCTGAAACATCCTGGGAAACTTTAGCTCCTTGGGAATATGGTTTTTATGCCAATGTTAATCCTAACGTAAACCATCCAAGATGGAGTCAAGGAACAGAAAGACGAATTGGAGAGTTTAAAAGAAGAGAAACACTAATGTTTAATGGCTATGAAAAAGAAGTAGCACATCTCTATAAAGATTTAGATTTGACTAAATTTTATTAATGAATGTTTTCAACAAGAAATTTTAATCGCAGTAAACCTGTTTTATTTATTTTAATTCTATTTCCTAGTCTACTCTGGGCGTACCAATTTGTTACTGGGAATCTTGGAGTAAATCCAATTGAAAAACTAATGGATGAGTTAGGTCTAATGGCACTTAGATTAATAATAATAACTCTTATGATTACTACTCTATCAAATATTAAACCTTTAAAATCGATAGTTGTATTACGAAGAATGATTGGACTTTTTGCTTTCTTTTATGTTTGTTTGCATTTCTCCACTTATATAGTTTTAGATCATTTTTTAGATATGAAATTTATCATACAAGATATTATAAAAAGACCATTTATAACTTTTGGTTTTATAAGTTTTCTTTTTTTAATCCCACTTGCTAGCACTTCAACAAACAATATGATTAAACGATTAGGTTTTAAATTATGGAAGAAAATTCATTATTTAATTTACCCAGTAGCCATTCTGGCTAGTATGCATTTTTATGTTTTAGTTCGTGCTGATAAAACTGAACCAGTCATTTATATGGGAATAATTATCCTCTTATTACTTCACAGAATATTTAAAAGACTTACTCGTCCTCAGTTGGCTCAGTAACGGGGTTCATTTCCATACCGGCAGGACTAATATTTCGTGGTAAAGGATTATATTGTGATTCAAGATCTCGAGGTTTAGTTCTTTGAGTCATTCTATACAAACCAAAAAGTCCTAGTAGTCCGTGTATTAAAAATAAATAGATATAAAAACCTACCGCTCCCAAAATTTCCATGAAAGTAGAAACAAACATAGGTCCGATAATTGATCCAATACCAATAAGTATACCAAAGGTTGCACTTGCTGATACTATCTCATTAGGTTGTAAGAAGTCATTTGTATGAGCAACTGTAAGTGAATACATTGGTAAACATGCAACTGAAAAAAGACCAGTAAAAATCAAGAATAATGTTAGCGGCATAAAGTTTGCAAAAACAAAAAATAAACTTAAACCTGAAGCCATAAAAGAAACACCAATAAGAATAACACGTCTATCAATTCTATCCGACAAATATCCAATAGGCCATTGAGATAGGGCACCAGCTGATGTTATAATCATCATATACAGAGAAATTTCAAATAAGCTTAAATTAATAGATGAAGCATAAATTGCACCGTACCCAAAAACTGCACTATGCGATAAACCAGTTGCTAAGGCACCAACAAAACCTAAAGGTGAAACAGTATAAAATTCTCTTAAAGAAAAAAATTTAGGACTTTCTGTATTAGGTTGTTCTGTTGAAGATAAAAGAATAGGAAGAAGTGCGAATGATAATAAGATTGATACTAAAATAAATAAATCAACTTTAGCAGGATCACCTAAATTTAATAAAAATTGCCCTGCTCCAACAAACACAAAAGTAATAATCATGTAAACGGAAAGTAATTGACCGCGAGTTTGATTAGTTGATTTTTCATTTAACCAGCTCTCCATAATCACATAAATTCCAGCAAGACTTAAACCAGTTAATATTCGTATAAACATCCATGAATAAGGATGCACAAATACTGAGTGTAATAATATAGCGATAGAGGCAAGCGATGCTAAAGCTGCAAAAACTCTTATGTGACCAACACGTTGTAAAAAACTTGGAATTGTTAACGCACCAGTTAAGTATCCAACGTAATAACCAGCTATAATAAGTCCTGATGCAAAAAAACTAAAACCTTCTAAAACAGAACGAACACCGATTAGTGTTCCTTGCAAACCGTGACCAAGACTAATTAAAGCAAAGCCAAAAAAAAGGGCCCAAGTGTTTTGTAGTACCTTAAACATCTTCTAAATTTTTATTGAAATTTTAGTATTCTTCTTCGCCGTCTTCTTTAGGTTTAATACCTTCGGCTATTGGATCAATTTCTGTTTCATCTTCTAATAAAACAGTATCATCCTCAAGATTGTCTTCGTTGTTATCCAAATCCAAATTATCGATATCAAGATCATCATCTTTTTCTTTTGGTTTTGGAGGTATAGGATTAGTTAAAGGAGCAGCATTAGTACTTCCAGGTTTTCTTCCACGTCTTGGTCTAGTCATGGTAGTAACTTCAATTTCTTTACCACACTCAGGACATTCCAGTTCCGTTCTTCCTAAGTCGTAGTATTGCTTACTACACATTGGACATATTCTTTTTAAACCCCAAGATTCTTTATACATTTCTACTCTTCTTTTTTTATAAATATTTTACCGCAATAACCACAGACAATTTTGTTCTCATTATTGAAGGTATAATAAACTGCGGGATGTCCTAAACCATCTTCACCACCATCGCAAGAGATAGTTTCGGTTTTTGGATCTACTTCCACAATATCCTCAGTCATAAAAGTCATATAAAATTTTCATGCAAAAAGTCTATATTTTTTCCTTATAGAATTTGAAAATAAACAACTGAAATACCACTCACTATTAAAATAGAAGGTATTATTCGAGATTTTGCATTCTTCTCAAATAAGAAAAGCATTCCAATAATTGCAGCAAACACAATGCTTATTTCTCTTATACTAGAGACATAAGCTATTTCTATAAATTGCATACTCCAAACAACAATTGCGTAACTACTTGTTGCAAATACACCAGCAGCAATCCCAGATCTAAAAGTGTACGTTTCTCTTTTTCGTAAACCATCTTTCGAGATCAAGCCAATAATTAGCAAAGGTATTCCATTAAGTGTGAAGAGCCAGTAAATATAGGAAAAACCATTTTCAGAAAGTCTAACCCCGACCCCGTCAACTAAAGTGTAAGCAGTAATTAGAATAGCCGTTGATATCGCGAGAGCAAAACCTCTAAAGTTAAAAGATAAATTTTTAGAATAAGAAATTAAAAATAATCCAATACAAACAATTAATATTCCAACAAAACCAGCAACACTAATATCAGAACTTAAAAATAAAATACTAATGATTGCTACAAACAAACATGAACTTCCTCTAGAAATTGGATATATGTAAGAGAGATCACCGTACCTATAAGAATAAATTACATTTAATCTATAAATGACATGTATGATGACAGTTGCTATTAAAAAATACCAAACCTCTAACGTTGGAAATGGAACAGTAAATGTTAAAGGTAAAAAAATAGTAACTTCTAAGACAGATGTTATACCCATTAACGATAAAGGGTTCTTACTTGATTTTATTATAGCACTCCAAACTGCATGACATAGAGCAGAAACAAGAATTAAGATAAAAATAAAATTTACTGACAATGTCATCAGTAGATAAGAATTTACTTCATACCTGTCAAAGTAATTCCTTCAATAAATCGTTTTTGCGCGATTATAAAAGCAACAATAAGAGGAACAGTTACAGTAACTATCGAAGCCATCATAGGACCAAATTCGTCACTATCAATTCCACCTCTGAATTCTCTTATACCAAGTGGTGGAGTAAAGAGATCTCTATTTCCTGTTATTACCATACGAGGCCAGAAATAATCATTCCAGTGTGCAACAACTGAGAATATCGCAAAAGCAAGTAACGCTGGTATTGCAGTTGGAAGCATTACTTTCCATACGATTGCGTACTCTCCCATGCCGTCCATCCTGGCGGCATCAATTAATTCATCGGGCACAGTCATAAAGAATTGCCGCATTAAAAAGATTCCAAACACCGATATGGTCCAGGGGAGTATTAAGGCGGAATAGGTGTCAACTAATCCTGCCTGGGCCAACATAACATATAATGGAAGTGCAATTCCGTGAACTGGTATCAGCAAGCAAAATAAAACCATCGAGAAAACAAATTCTCGTCCGTAAAACCGTAACTTGGCGAGTGCATACGCGCACGGTAAGGCGACTAAAACCTGAATGATGAAGATTGATAAAGTAACAATGACACCATTCATTAAGTATCTAGGAATAGGTGCTTTTTCAAAAGCAAACCAATAGTTGTATTGATATGGCTTCATTGTACATGTTTCTTCTGAATAGCCAGTTTTAACACATACGGGAAACGTTTGAGTTTCTTGCGCACCAATAAGACCACCAGAAATTGATTGGATTTCTTGCTGAGATTTTAATGACATAGAAACCATCATATAAAAAGGGAGCATCACTACGATAGCACCAATAATTAAGATTGCATGTTTCCAACCTTCCCCAATATATTGTTTAGCTTCCATTAATAATGAACCCTCTTCTCAATGACATATCTTTGGAAAAACGTTAACACGAGAATAAATCCAATAAAGACAACTGTGATTGCTGCACCGATACTTGTTAAGTTTTGTTGAATAGCTTTTTCAAAGATCGCATACATCATGACATACGTTGTTTTTGATGGACCACCTTTGGTGAGTATTTCGATTGTATCAAATACCTGAAATGTTCTAATGGTAGTAATAGTGACAACAAACAATGTTGTTGGACCAAGCATTGGCCATGTAACAAGTTTAAATTGCTCCCATGTAGATTTAGCCCCGTCCATTTCTGCAGCTTGGTATAACTCCCTTGGTATACTTGTTAAGCCAGCTAAATATAAAACCATATTAAAACCAAAAGCCTGCCAAATTCCTATGAAACATACTGTCCAAATCGCAGTATTTTTTTGTTTTAACCAATATGGAAAATCCATGTTGTTTGCACATGCTACAGCATACCAGCTTTCTTGTGAGTCTACCCATGGCAACCAATGAAAACCAAGAATGAATTCCCTAACTCCTCCACATCCATTCGCTAAAAAACTATTTACAATTCCTAATGTTGGATGAAGAGTAAATTCCCATGCAATTGCCATTGCAAGAAGAGTTGCCATAACTGGAAGAAAAAAAATTGTTTTATATATATCAGCGCCAAACCTTAGTGAATTTAAGAGCATAGCAGCACATAATCCAAGTACAACAGAAATTGGAACGACAACAATAACATACGTCGCTGTGGCCCAAATCATTTTGACATATGTTTTTCGATTGAACATCTTGTCATAATTTTCTAGTCCAACCCACTCGAATGTTTTGTTTCCTAAATTGTAGTCAGTAAAAGAAATTCCTCCTGCAAGAAAAAGAGGAAAGATTAAAATAATTATCATCAGTATGATTGCTGGTGCAATAAACCATATGTGAGCTTTTGAATTATGCATTAGTAAATTGAACTCTCATTCCTGCTTCATTAAATAGTAATGCTTTATCTGAAACTCTTTTTATATTTACACTAGAACCGTTTGAAATTTGGTGTGTAAATTGTGGTAAGCCCCTTACAATTATTTTATTTGAACCGTCTTCAATATTTACATGAAAGAAAATATCTGAACCTAAATTTTCTCTATATGCAACTGTTCCACTAAATGTATTTTCATTACTTTCATTTGTAATTTCTAAATGCTCTGGTCGAATACCAATATGTAAGTCTGTATTACTTTCAGAACTTTTTCTTTTTAGATTCACGTTGAGAAAACCCACCGTCCCACCAGAGTCCGCAGTTCCTTTAAATATATTTATTTTTGGACTTCCAACAAACTGAGCCACACTTAATGAGGAAGGATTGTCATATACCTCTTGAGGCGTATCTAGTTGTAATAAATTTCCATCAATCATAACAGCCATTCTAGAAGACATAGTTAACGCTTCTGCTTGATCATGTGTTACGTACACAAAAGTTGTTTTAAGTGAATTATGAAGTTCAGATAGTTCAGATCGCATGTGAACTCTCAGAGCCGCATCTAAATTTGAAAGAGGTTCATCCATTAAAAAGGCAACAGGCTCTCTAACCATAGCACGACCAAGAGCAACTCTTTGTCTTTGACCGCCTGACAATTGTCCAGGTTTTCTATCTAATAGTTCTGAAATTTTTAGAGTTTCAGAAGTTTTATTTACTAATTGATTTATAGATTCTGTTTTCTCTTTTTTGCTTGGAGAAAAATTACCAATTAAGGGAAGTCTTTCAAATGCATTATAATCTCTTAGTCTTAATGGAGTTTCCAAATTTCTTCTTACTGTAAGATGAGGATAAAGAGCATATGACTGGAATACCATTGCCAAATCTCTTTCACTGGCTCTAACTCTATTTACATTTTTATTATCTATTAATACATCGCCTGAAGTCTGCTGTTCCAATCCTGCAATTATTCTAAGTAATGTAGATTTACCACAACCAGATGGACCAACTAATGTTAAGAATTCTCCATCGTTTATATCAACATTCAAATTATTAAGTACTTGTGTAGACCCAAATGACTTTGAAATATTTTTAAGTGATATTGTCCCCACTCATTCCCCCTGTATCTTAACTTTAATCTACAAAATTTTATTAAATTTGAGAATATTTTAAATCTATTTATTTCAGTTTTATTTCAATTTTATTAACAAATATTCAAATTATGATTGAGTTTAATTAGCAGATAACTATAAATTCGTATTTTTAATAATATATATTAGTTGAAATAGTGTCCGATAATTTAGAAATTAATAAAAGAGAATATCCAAGCTCTTTCTCAAAAAACTGCAGTTGTCATATGCCTTGATGGTAGTCAAAAAGAGTATCTCGAAGAAGCATCAAAATCAAATCTTACACCAAATCTTGATAAATTAATTGCAAGTGGTGAAAATCTACTAGTTCACAGTGCTATTCCAAGTTTTACAAATCCTAATAATATTTCGATTGTGACAGGCCAACCAAGTTCTGTACACGGTATATGCGGAAACTTCTTTTATACACCTGAGACGGGTGAAGAAGTAATGATGAATGACCCAAAATATATGCGAGCACCAACTATTTTTGAAAAATTTTACAATTCTGGTTCTAAAATTGCTCTTGTTACTGCAAAAGACAAGTTGAGAACACTTTTAGGAAACGGATTAAGTTTTGATGATGAGAGAGCTATTTGTTTTTCTGCTGAAAAATCTGATCAAGCAACAAAAGATCTCAATGGTATAGATAATGTAAACGATTGGTTGGGGATGCCAGTGCCAGAAGTATATTCTGAAGGACTTTCTGAATTTGTAATGGCTGCAGGTGTAAAACTTCTTGAAGAGTTTAAACCAAATATTATGTATTTATCGACTACGGATTATATTCAACACAAATATGCTCCGGGAAATGAAACAGCAAATAAATTTTATGCAATGTTTGATAAATATATTGGTCTTTTAAATAAGGAAAATGTTTCTATAATCATCACAGCAGATCACGGAATGAAACCAAAATCAAAAGAAGATGGTTCACCTAATGCAATATTTTTACAAGATTATTTAGATAAAAAATTTGAACCAAACATGGCTAAAGTCATCCTACCAATTACAGATCCATATGTCGTTCATCATGGTTCACTTGGTTCTTTTGCAACAATTTATTTAGAAGACAAGAGCAGGGTAGATTCAGTTGTAAATGCTATTAAAGAAATAAAAGATATAGAAGTTGTTTTAACAAAAGATGAAGGATGCTCTACTTATAATTTACCTCCTGATAGAATGGGGGATATTATATGTATGTCTTCAGAATTTATGACTATTGGTTCATCGGAAGATAAACACAATCTTTCTGGATTAAATGAACCTTTACGTTCTCATGGAGGACTCCATGAAAGAGAGGTTCCATTCATATCAAATTTAAAATTACAAAACTTAGATACTAGCAAACAATTATATAACTATGATGCATTTTATTATGCAATAAATGGAGCCCTATGATGCACAAAAAAATGATTAATGAAGCAATGCGTATTGCTGGAGAAAAAGTTACTTCAGATAAAACAATAAATGTTGAGTACCCTTTTACAGGTGAAGTAATCGGAACGGTTCCAGCCGGTACTGCAGAGCATGCAAGAAAGGCTTTAGATATTGCTGCAAATTACCAACCTAAACTTACAAGATACGAGAGACAAAAAATTCTTCAAACTGCTGCAGAAGTACTTGTTAAAAGAAAAGAAGAAATTTCTGATATTATTACTTTAGAACTTGGTATTTCAAAACAAGATTCTCTATACGAAGTAGGAAGAGCTTTTGATGTCTTTTCTTTAACGGCTCAACTTTGTATTCTTGATGATGGAGAAATATTTTCTTGTGATTTAACTCCGCATGGAAAAGCGAGAAAAATATTTACCATAAGAGAACCTTTAACGGCAATTTCAGCAATCACTCCATTTAATCACCCTTTGAATATGGTAGCGCATAAAATTGCTCCTTCAATTGCAACTAATAATTGTACAGTATGTAAGCAGACAGAATTAACACCTTTAACAGCAATGGTACTCGCTGATGTTTTATATGAAGCAGGTCTGCCACCAGAAATGTTTTCAGTTGTAACTGGATGGCCTCAAGATATCGGATCAGAAATGATCAAGAATCCAAATATTGATCTCATTACTTTTACAGGTAGTGTAGGTGTAGGAAAATTAATTGCCGAACAAGCTGGATACAAAAGAACTGTTCTTGAGTTAGGTGGTAATGATCCATTAATTGTTTTAAATGACTTAGATGGTGATGATCTTAAAAAAGCTGTTGAGCTAGCTGTTACGGGAGCAACGAAAAATTCTGGTCAACGTTGTACAGCTGTTAAAAGAATACTGGTTCAAGAATCTATTGCAGATCAATTTGTTGAAATGGCTCTTGAGCGTGCTAAGAAAATTAAATTTGGTGATCCTATGAATATGGAAACAGACTTAGGTACAGTTGTTAATGCTCAAGCTGCAGAACTTTTTGATAAAAGAGTTTCAATGGCAGAAGAAGACGGTGCAAAAATTTTATATCACCCTGGAAGAAAGGGTGCTTTGTTACCTCCAATAGTTGTAGATCATGTTGATCCTAAAAGTGAATTAGTTTTAGAAGAAACATTTGGTCCAGTTATACCAATCATTCGTGTGCCTAATGACGATGAAGCTGTAATGAAAATATCTAATTCAACTGCATTCGGATTATCATCTGGTGTATGTACAAATAACTTCATGCGAGCAAAAAAATATATTCAAGGCTTAAATGTTGGCACTGTAAATATTTGGGAAGTTCCAGGCTATAGAATTGAAATGTCTCCTTTTGGAGGAATTAAAGATTCAGGTCTTGGTTATAAAGAAGGTGTAATTGAAGCAATGAAAAGCTTTACTAACGTAAAAACCTTCTCACTACCCTGGTAAAAATCATTTTTTCTCTGATTTTTCTTTGTTGCTGTGGAAAAATAAGCTTATTTTTTAGTAATATTTTCGTAATAAAATTGTAACCCTTTGGGGCTACATGTTAGATTAAATTATTATATTCAATCGGGAGGATTAAATGAAAAAATTAATTACAGGATTGGCAGCCGTATTAGCTTTCGGTTTTTATGGTTCTGTTAATTCAGCTAAGTCTATTGAAATAGAAGTAGCTTATCCTTATTCAGGATTATTCGATGTTACGTTTCAAGCTATTATGCCAGAGTTTGAAAAAAGCACATCCAGATATTCAAGTTAAATTTAGAGCAACTTATGAAAACTATGAGGATGCAACTGCAACAATCTTCAGAGAGTCTACTTCAGGTAATTTACCAGATGTAACAATGCAAGGTCTTAACAGACAGGCACCTCTAGTTGACAAAGGTATTGCTAAGTCTTTAGAGCCATTTATCGCAAAAGAAGCAGCTTTTGAAAAAGATGGTTACCATTCTGCTATGTTAAGTCTTTCAACATTCGGTGGTGAAGTTTATGGATTACCATTTTCTGTATCAACACCAGTTGGATATTATAACATGGATTTATTAGCTGAAGCAGGTGTAGATAGTATTCCAACTAACTGGGACGAAGTTATTGCAGCATGTAATAAATTAGAAGCAGCAGGTAAAGGAACTCTATACTTTGGTTGGAACATTACAGGTAACTGGTTCCACCAAGCATTAATGCATACTCAGAATGTTCCAATGGTTAAAGATGGAGCTGTAAATATGGGTGGAGATGCAGGACTTGCAACGTTAGAGCAAATGAAATCAATCATGAGCGGATGTAATATGCCAAACTATTCAATTGCTGATGGTCAAGCTGCGTTTAACGCAGGTACTATTGGTATGATGTTCTGGTCTACTTCAAGCTTGGGTTCAGTTAATGCTGCAAAGGCAGACTTTGTTTTAAAAACTGCACCATTCCCTGGTATGGCTGGAGTAAACAATGGAACACCTGCAAGATTACCAGCAGGTGGAAACGCTGCAATGTTAGTGTCTACATCTGATGATCCAGCAAGAGTTGATGCTGCATGGACTTTCTTAAAGTTCATTACATCAGGTATCGGTGCTGCATTAGTTGCTGAAACAACTGGATATGTTCCACCAAACAAAGCAGCGAATGAATTATTAGGTGATTTCTATAGTAAAAACCCTAATAAACTTACTGCAGTTGAACAACTTCCACTTCTTGCAGATTGGTTTGCATATCCTGGAGAAAATGGATTAGCTGTTACACAGGTAATCTATGATTACACGGAAGAAATTGCTACAGGCGACGCTGATGATATGGCAGATCTTCAAGAAGAAATGATGGAAGAAATAAACGATCTTATGTAATTTGAGATTATTTATTATTAACTTTTTATTACAGCGGCTCTATAAAAGCCGCTGTTTTATTTTAAATTTAAATGGGAGTAAAAATAGATGCCTCTTACAACAACTACAATAGGTGCTTATCCAAAACCTAAACAAACACCCATTCAAGATTGGTTTTTAGGGACAAAATCAGAAGAAGAGAGAAAAGCATCAAAAGGATTATTATCAAATTGGTCACCTGGCGCATATGAAAAAGCATTAGAGTCTGCAGGTGCGGATGCTGAAAAATTATTTTTAGCAGCAATTAAAGAAGTTATAACTGATCAAGTAAGTGCGGGTATTGATGTTCCAACAGATGGGGAAGTTAGGCGCGAGAGTTATGTATTATATCAATGTCGATTTTTAAATGGTGTAAGTTTTAAGGAAGTTACACATAAGTCAGTAAGACAGGGTGCGTTCGAAGCTGACCTTCCAACTATTGTTGCACCAATTTCAAGTAAAGAAATACGTATGCATTTAGACTGGAAGAGTGCACAACAATTTACAAAAAACCCAGTTAAAATTACGCTACCTGGACCAATGACAATTACAGATTCAATTGCCAACAATTACTATGATGACATGAAAAAACTTGGTTTTGATTTAGCATTAGCCCTCAATAAAGAAGTTAAAGCACTTGTAGATGCAGGTTGTCAGTATATTCAAATTGATGAACCAGTATTTGCTAGAAAGCCCGATGAAGCTCATTCTTACGGTATGGAAAATTTAGAAAGAATGATGCATGGTATTCCTAAAGAAGTGCAACGCGTTTGCCATATTTGTTGTGGTTATCCTAACTCATTAGATTCAGAAGGTTATAAAAAGGCTGATTTAGATGCTTATGATAGAATTGCATCACTTGTAGATGATTCAACTATTGATGAAGTATCTTTAGAAGATTCACATAGGCATAATGATTTAAATCTTTTAGAAAAATTTACTAAAACAAAAGTAATTTTTGGGTTTATTGATATTGCAAAAAGTAGAATGGAGTCTGTTGAAGAGGTAAGAGTTCGTATCAAAGATTCACTTGAACATATTGATGAACACCGCTTAATAGCTGCACCAGATTGTGGTTTAGGTTTCTTTACACGAGAACAAGCAATTGAGAAAATGACAATTTTAACTAAAGCGGCAAAATCAATTTAATGTAATGTGGAATTATTTTAATCCTGTTGAAATTATTTTTGGAGAAAATAGATTTAAAGAAGTACATGATGCTCTTAAAAATAAGAACTACATCATAATCACTCATCCAGAAGAAATTTTTAAAAAATATAGCGATGAATTAAAATCTTCTTCAAATCCACCACTATCCATTATGACGGATGTTCAGCCTAATCCAGATTATAAGGATATTTTAGAACTACAAAATAAATTTTCCCCAATTAATGAATCGGTAGATTATATTTTAGCTATAGGTGGCGGCTCTGTTACAGACACAGCTAAAGCAATTGCTGCATTTAAAGATAAACAAGAATATTTAACAGATTTCGTTCGTAATAAGAAAAATCCACGAGTCGAAAATCCAATTAAGATTATTGCAATACCTACAACTTCAGGAACATCAAGTGAGCTTACGTGTTGGGCCACAATTTGGGATAAAGAAAAAAACAATAAATTATCTTTGGCGCATAAATCTCTTTATGCAGAAAAAACAATTATCGATCCATCTATTATGGTTGATAAGCCTTTAGGCTTGACCATTTCAACTGGTTTAGATGCTCTCTCCCATTCAATGGAAAGTATTTGGAATATTAATGCAAATCCAATTTCTGCTTCTCATGCAATACAAGCATCAAAATTAGTATTAGAAAATTTACCACTTCTCACTAAAGATTTAAGAAACATTGAATTACGTTCAAACATTGCACTGGCATGCGTTCATGCTGGCTTAGCGTTTTCCAATACGAAAACTGCTATTGCGCACAATCTATCATACCCTGTGACACTCAATTACGGTATTCAACATGGTATTGCTTGTTCATTTACTTTACCCATGATTACTAAAAGTATGGTTGGAATTGATAGTGTCGCTGAGGAAAGACTAAAATTAATTTTTAATGATAATCTAGAGAATGCTGCAAATCATCTGAGTGAATTTATGCGTTCTTTAGAGGTTCCTCTTAACTTAAATGAAATAAAAGTTCCTGTTCAAGAATGGAATAATATAGTAGATGACGCGTTTTTAGGGGAACGAGGTAAAAACTTTATTGGCAATAAAGAAACCTTTATCTCTTCTGCTAAATCAATGGGACTTTATTAGTAATGAAAAAAAATTTCAGGTTTTATGATAACAGACAAAAATATTTATTATTTGTCACAACAACAAATGAAAAAAATCAAATTGCTGATGCGATACGTCCTCACGTAAATAAAATTAAACCTCAAAAACCTGGTTTAAAAATATTTGATGCTGGGATGGGTGATGGTTCCTTACTTATGAATGTTATGCGTCAGTGCCACGAAGCTAGACCTAATGTACCTCTATTAGTTTGCACAAAAGAAATAAGTATTGAAGATGTAAGATTAGGTTTAGAAAAATTACCCGATAGGTTTGTTGAGCATAAGAATACTGTTTTTGTCATTTCAAATCTACACTACGCGGAAGCTGCAAACCTAAAATCAAAAAATGACGTTAAACAGAAAAAAATTAATTGGAATATTATTAAATTAAAAGGTGACACTTCTCTTGAATTTGCTCAACAATTAAGAAAACAAAATGAATTTTTAGAAAAAAAATGGAATATAGAAATTAATAAAAAGTCAGGTAACCATACTTATAAAGAGCCTTCAGTTATGGTTATCTACCGCGAAGATCAAGAATTTAATGTTAATGAATTAATACCTACCAAAAAGAAATCAGATAATAAATTTGATCTTATTATTGCTTCACAGCCTTATCGTTCAAGAATTTCAGCAGAAAAGAAATCAAAATATGTCATCGAACCAATGATTCGAGCGTTAAAATCAAAAGGGAAATTGTTAACTATTCATGCTTCAGGAAAAGATCCTGCTAATGAAATAATTCGTAAAATTTGGCCAAAAGAGGACCCATTTCCTTCTCTTGGAAATAGTATCATTTCTTATCTTAAGAAAAATTTAGATAAAGATTTATTAAGCAGCTTATCTTTTGGAGAAAAAAGAATTATTAAATGTAAATTGAGAGCTCTACCAACAGAAATCAGTGGAGGTATAGCTACATCATTAGTTTTTTCTGCTTGGAATGCCTCCATATATGTCAATCAAATGGATGATGATAAAGTAATGAAGGTAGAAAAAACAAAAAACTATGAAAAAATTGTTCAAAACATTGTTGCGAAAAATAAAGGCCTTTATTTCAATAATGAAATATTTGTAATCGAAAAAAAATAATTTTTTATTTAAACCAATTAACTTCTGTTTTTAAAAAATCCTCTGTATGAATAATTAAAGCGTCAGATCGAATTATTGCAACATTATAATTTGTATCTGTATTAGCCGTTCCTAAACGATATTCATTTGAGAAGTTAGGTATTAGAGGAGACCAAGTACTTCTTGGGGAGGAAAAGGTAATACCACAATAAGAGCCAGAACTTGTAATGTGTTGATGACCAAAAAAAATATGTTTTATTATCTTATTATTTTTAGTTAAAATTTGTTGAAACTCTTTTTTTTGTTGTAATCCTATTCCATCACTTTCCTCTTTTACTAATGCCAGTGGATTATGATGCATAAAGATGTACGTATCCGTATTAGTCTTACTTAAAATATTATTTAACCATTCTTGCCTCTCTTCACAATAATGTCCTTGGTGAGTGTTAATCAGATTAGTATCTATAAAAATTAAACGTTTATTATCTATATCCTTAAAGTATTGAATAAATCCATTTGGATCGGTTTCAATATTAGGAAAGTTTATTTTAAATTCATCTCTGTTATCATGATTACCTATAATTAGTTGAGGATTTAAATTCTTCGGCAGACCTGCTTCATCAATTATTTTTAAAAATAACTGATAAGAATCTTTATCACCTAAGTCTGTAATATCACCAGTGATGGCAAATAAATCTGCATCACCATGATTATTTTTTATATGAGTTAATGCTTTTTTAAATTTACTGACAGGATCTATGCCATGAATCTTATCTATATAAATATGAGGGTCTGAAAGGTGAATAATTTTCATTATTAAATATAAATTTATAATTAGATCGCAGTTTTAAAATAAATATACTTATTAAATTCCTCTTTTAAGTCGATGCTAACTCTTGCATG
Organism: uncultured Alphaproteobacteria bacterium; assembly: GCA_902615745.1. GTDB lineage: Bacteria > Pseudomonadota > Alphaproteobacteria > HIMB59 > CACPNW01. Next base: position 29,816 of record CACMQB010000008.1, read on the forward strand.
TACTTTACCTTGTTTTCCTTGAAACGATTGTTTTTCTGTAACTGGAAACACCCCTTCATGCCAAATATTTGGATGAATATACAAACCTTTTGATCCGTCACAATAAAATGCTTTAAAATGTTCTGGTTCAATGTCGTCTGTCGGTAAGGCTAAAGGGCAAATAAATGGTTTATTTTCTTCAGGAAAGAAAAGCTGACCTCCATCAGGATGATAATTTGCATGCCATAAAAAAATTTTTGTTGGATCTGAATATTTATCTTTTTGTAATTCTTGATCAGGATTATTGGCATAACCCAGTATATATTTTCCATCTACTTCATAATCGCTCTTATGTTGAACAGCATTATTTTGCCCATAAAGCACGTCACCTTGCCACCAGGTATCAAAAGAACCTTCGGTAGTCCCACCTTCATTACCAGTTCCCTCTTCTATGTCGCGCCATCCTTGTTTTGGCCAAGTAACAATTTCAATATCACTATTTTCAAAACTATCGATTAAATACCCATATCCTTTAAGATTTTCATTTGTTGCTTTAACTAAAGGTATTTCAATTTCTTTTGTCATTGTTTTGTTAGTTTAATGTTAGTCCCAACTCAGTAACAACTTCTTTTACAGCTTTTATTGTATCCATCATGTCTTGTTCATTTAAATTACCAATACACCCAATTCTAAAAGTTTCTGCCACTGTTAGTTTTCCTGGATAAATTAAAAAATCTTTTTCACTAAGAGCATTATAAAATTGGTCAAAGTTAAATTTAGGATCATTAGGTTGTTTAAAAGTAATAATAATTGGTGCTTGTAAATTATCAGGAAGTAGTTGCTCAAATCCCAACTCTTTCATTCCATTACAAATAATTTCACAATTTTTTTTATATCTTTTACCTCTTCCTTCTACACCGCCTTGTTCTTTATGTTCCTCAATAGCTTGATTGAATGCAGCTAATACGTGTGTTGGAGGTGTAAATCGCCATTGTTTATTTTTTTCCATTGCTTGCCATTGATCATACAAGTCTAGACTTAGTGAGTGACTATTGCCTTTTGCATTTTGAATAACTTCATTTTTTACAAGAATGAAACCAACACCTGGCACACCTTCTAAACATTTGTTTGATGAAGCGGCTACAGCATCAAAAGTAATTGTTTTAGAACTTAAGGGTAATGCACCAAAGGCACTCATTGCATCGATGAATAACGATAAATTTTTCATTTCAACTAATTTTGCAATGTCTTCAATAGGATTTAAAATACCTGATGTTGTTTCACAATATACAGCAAAGACGTGTGTTAAGTTGTTGCTATCAATTATTTCTTCAATTTTATTGATGTCATGTACTTCATGTTCAGCAACTTCATATTCAATAAAATCTCTCCCTAAATATGTGCACATTTTTTTCATTCTTTGTCCGTAAGCACCATTGATCAGAATCAAAATTTTAGAATCTTTTTGAGTAAGAGAGCTCACCATCGACTCTACAGCAAAAGTTCCACTTCCCTGCATTGGAACACATTGATATTTATCTTCACCGTCTATTAATTTAACAAGGGAATCTCTAATTGATGCATTGAGATCAATAAATTTTATATCTCTCGAACCCCAATCATGAAGCATTGCCTCTTTTGTTGACATCGATGTCGTGAGAGGCCCAGGGGTTAATAATTTTTTATCCATTAAATATTTACTTAATAAATATTATTATAAATTTGATCAATCTTATTAAAGTTGGAATTGAATTTATTTTCTAATAAGTTAATTATAAATGAGAATGGAAGAAAATATAGTAGATTATCTCTTAGATCTTTTGAAAACAAAAGGTGCTGATATTCAATATGGTAATGAGGATGTGACCCAGCTTGAGCACGCACTCCAATGTGCTGAACTTGCTGAAAAACATAAATTACCAGGACCAACAATTGCTGCAGCATTACTGCATGATGTTGGCCACCTTATCTATGAGGACGGCGATCCAATTCATGAAGGGAAAGATGGTCATCATGAAAACTTAGGTGCTGATTTTTTAAAAAAATATTTTGGTGAAGATGTTATTTTACCAATTAGAGCACATGTTGATTCAAAAAGATATTTATCAAGTGTTGAAGAGGGTTATTATGATAGCCTATCAGAAGCATCGAAACTTTCGTTAAAAGTTCAAGGTGGTCCTTTCACAAAAGAAGAAGCAGATGCGTTTATCAGCAAACCTTTTATGGATGAAGCAGTAGAGCTTAGAAGATTTGATGATTTAGCAAAAGTTCTAGATAAAAAAACTCCCGATGTTGAACATTTCCGTTCCTATTTAGAAGAAGCAAGACAGTCTTTTTTAGCTAAACAAGCGTAAATGCAATTTAGCAATTATGATTTTATTGACTCTAAGTCATTTGCAGGCAAAATTATATTAACTTCTTTTCCAGGCCTTAACTCTAATGGTTTATTTGAAGAAACAATTTTAGCAAACGAATTAGAAATATTTAAAAATAATAATTGTAGTTCTATTACTTCTTTTGTTGAAGATAGCGAATTTGAAAAATTGTGTGATAAAACTTTGTTTGTCAAAAATATTTATGAACATAAACTACATTGGTACCATTTACCCATTTATGACATGGGAGCACCAGATAAAGATTTTAAATATAAATGGGAAACAACAAAAGTTTTATTAAAGAACGAATTGATAGATGGTAAAAATATAGTTTTACATTGCCGTGGAGGAAAAGGAAGAGCTGGCACTATAGCTGCTATTTTACTTGTTGAATTTAATTATGAAAAACAAGAAGCTATTGATTTAGTGCGATCAAGAAGAAAAGGAGCTATTGAGTCAAAAATCCAAGAAGATTTTATTTTTTCTTATCGAGCAGTTAATTAAAAAGAGACCGTTAAATTAAAAATATTTTCTAGAATAAATAAAACAATTAAAGAAATTAAAGCTGCAATTATAGGTAGCGTCATCCAACCTAAAGAAATTCTTCCTGCAATTGACCATTGAACCTCTTTTCCTCCTTTTAAAAGACCAATTCCAATTACGCCACCAACAACAGCTTGGGAACTTGATACTGGTACCAAAGGTATAGAAGGAAGATTTATAGATTGTAAAAAAGCACTTATGCCCTGGGATGCAAATAAAAATAAAACAATAGAATGCGATATAACAACAATAAATGCTGCCACTGGTGTCATTTTTAAGAGATCATTACCCACGGTAAACATAACTCTTTTCGAGTAAGTAAAAACACCAACAGCTATGGCTAAACCACCCAGCAGAAATAGTTGTTCTTTTGAGGAAAAGACGAATAAATTTCCAATAGTAACATCAGTAAACGGTGATATAGGTACGAAGACACCCATTACATTAGCAATATTGTTTGCACCTAAACTATAAGCACCAAACGCACCCGCTAAAAGTAAAGCTGTTCTTGTATAGGCATCAAGTCTGAGAATATGTAATTTTCTATTGAGTATAACTCTTTTTGTAAAAGTAAATAAACCCATTGCAATAACTCCTGCAATGATAGGGCAGAGTATCCATGTTCCTAAAATAGTAATTAAAACTTGAAGATTAGTCGAAGATCCCGTGTATAAATTCCAACCAACAATTGCTCCAACGATCGCTTGCGTTGTAGAAACAGGCAAGCCAACTTTGGTCATTAAATAAACGGATATGCCTGCAGCCACACATGCTGCAAAAGCACCAGGCAATGCATTAATAGCACCTAACTTACCTAAAGTTTCTGTTGTTCCTGCTCCACTAATAATTGCACCTAGAATAACAAAGACACTACAAATAATTGCTGCACTTGTGAAACTAACCATTCGTGTTCCAACTGCAGTTCCAAAAACATTTGCTGCATCATTGGCGCCAAGTGACCAACCTAAAAAAAGACCACCAAATAAAAAAATTAGAATTGTAATTTCCATTGAAAATTAAACTGAACGTTTAATAGCGTAAATTTGAACCTCGTCAGCTATGTCTTCTGCTTGATCACAAATACGATCAATCTTCTCTACAAAATATCGAAGATGCATTTTTTGATCTAGAGGTAATTCAGAGTCAAAAATTCTTCTTGCAAGAGAACTAAATTTTATATCAGATTCTTTTTCATAAAATGTAACTTTATGTGCATTATCTCTAACAGATTTAATATCTCTAAAAAATGATCTTACGGTTAAACATAATGATTCAACACAATTTACAACAGTCTCTGTTAACTCAATTAAATCTTGGTGAAACTCTTTTGGAAAATTAGGTTTTTGAATAGAGAAGTGATAGCAATTTCCTTGGTACATTCCAATTAATTCGTCGATGTGTTCTAGAAGTCGTAACACATCACTTCTTGCATCTGGGATTAGTGTTTCTTCATAAAGAGTATGCTCAACATCTTTCGTAATTTTGTCGGCCTTACTTTCCATTTCTTTAACTTTTTCAACCATTTCCTCAAATTTACCATTGGCGGAATGATTGAGATAAGTTGGAACTATCGATTTAAATACTAAGCCCACTTCAGAGACAATATCAACAAACTCATCAATTTCTCTTTCAAGCTTTTTGGTATCACCAAATAATGATGCACTTTTTAATCCAAACATGGCGTGCTTATAGAACTTTTCAAAAAAAAAGAAAGAAATGTTAAATTTTTGTTACAATTTGATTAATATCTTTATCTTTAAGTAAAGTGTAATATTCGCAATCTATAGAATTTAGGAGAAGATATGACAGATTTATCAATTAATAGAATTAAGTGGTTTAGCACCGCTTTAATTTTATCAGGAATATTATTAACCAATTTAAATGCGTATCCAATTAACATAATTATTCACGGTACAGGTGCTGTTGGTTGGTCAATTGTTGGTTATATGACAAAAGATAGAGCTCTGCTCACAAACTTTGGTTTACAACTCCCACTATTTATTTTTGGATATATTTATTTGCTGACATGAAAAATAAAAATATTCTTTTTATGTGTGTTGCTAATTCAGCAAGAAGTCAAATGGCTGAAGGAATTGCAAAAAAATTATATCCTAATTGTATCATTCAAAGTGCAGGATCAGTGCCCAAAGAAGTTAATCCCAATGCTATCGAGGTTATGGGTGAAATCGATATTGATATATCAAAACATTATTCAAAAGATTTTGAAAGTTTAGACAAAAAATTTAGAGATGAATTAAATACCGTTTTTACGCTTTGTAAAGAAGAGGTATGTCCAGTTTTAAATTCCAAAGCTCAGATATTTTCAATACCATTTGATGATCCAGCATCAGATCATTTTAGTTCAAACCAATTAGATAAATTTAGAGAAGTAAGAGACTCAATTTTTATTAAATTGAAAGAACTAAAAAATTTATTTGAAAACTAATAAATTTAAATATTAGTTTAATTTATAAAAATTTAATATTCTATTAATACGTCTGTAAAAAATAAAATTTAAATACTTTTTACCACTCACAGTATTATTTCTTCCTGCTTATGTCCAATTATTGTGAGTGGGATTAAATTCTATTTTCCAATTTTTAAATTAGACTTAGCTCTAGATTTGAGTTTTGCTGAACCCCTCCCAGACAAGCTTGGATTTTTGATAAAAAAATTGTGAGAGGAAAATTTTTTCTCTTTGCTTGATATTTCTTTTTTCTGATAATTGCCATTACTTAACATTTGCCAAGAATTTGTATTATCTGTCATACTGGCAATTAAGATCTGATTTAATATTTGTTCATGTACAGTTTCATTTTCAATAGGAATAAATGTTTCAACCCGCCTATCTAGATTTCTTTGCATTAAATCGGCAGAAGAAATAAACAAGATATTTTTTCTATGAGGGAATTTATGACCGTTATAAAAACAATATATTCTCGTATGTTCTAAAAAACGACCAATTATACTTTTAACAACTATATTTTCCGATAGATTTTCTTTACCAGGTATTAGAGAGCAAATTCCTCTTATTAACAATTCAATTTTTACATTTTTTTGAGATGCTTTATAAAATTCATCAATAATTTGTTTATCAACAAGAGAATTACACTTACAAACTATTCCAGATGGTTTATTTTTTCCAGCATTTGTAATTTCATTTCTAATTAGTTCATTTAATTTGTTTCTTGCAGTTATTGGAGAATATACTATTTTTTTTATTGTGGTTGGTTCTGAATAACTAGTTAAATAATTAAACATTTTTGCAGCATCATTTGTTAATGTTTTGTCACAGGTGAAGTAAGATAAATCCATATAAACTCTTGCATTTCTCGGGTGATAATTACCTGTTCCATAATGTGCGTAATTTACAACAGAATTCATTTGCTTCCTTGTTACAAGTGTAATTTTTGCATGAGTTTTCATATCAATATTGCCAAAAACAACTTGCGCTCCAGCTAATTCTAATTCTTTTGCCCATTTTAAGTTACGCTCTTCATCAAAACGTGCTTGCAACTCTATAATGACAGTTACTAATTTTCCTTTTTGTGCTGCTCTAACTAAACTTGCTTCTATTGGTGAGTCATCAGTAGTTCGATATAAAGTATGTTTTATTGATAAGACTTTTGGATCATCTGCAGCTTGATCAATAAACTGAATCACAACTTCAAAAGATTCAAAAGGGTGATGAATAACAATATCTTTATTTGCTATAGCTTTAAAATAATCATTTTTAAAATCTTTAATTCTTTCAGGAAACCGTACCTTAAATTTTGGAAATAATAATTTTTTAAAATCTTTCAAAAAAATTGACTCTATACTCGAAAGATTAACGGGTATTGGCAGTTTATATGTATTTACATCCTTATAGTTAAGTTTTTTATTTATGAATTTAATTAAGTGACTAGATATACTTTCATCAAAATCAATTCTTATTACCTCTTGTCTTCTTCTCTCAAAAATAGCTTTTTGAAATACTAAAAATAAATCTTCTCCTTCACCTCCTAATTCTAATTCACTATTCCTAATTGGTCTAAAAACACCTTTATCCAAAACCCTATCACACTGGAAAATTTCTTTTAAAGAAATAAGTAGGGCTGTCTCCATAGATACAAAACGTATTTTTTTACCAGGTAATTTAATAAATTTTTCTAATCCCTCTGGCACTCTCAGTATTCCATAAAAAGTTTTTTTATTATTTATTAAACGACATACTAAGGTTGTTTCTTTATTTGGTATAAAAGGAAATGGGTGAGATGGATCAATAATAATTGGCGTTAAAACCCCCCAATTATTTTCTTCTAAATAATTTTTAATAAATGTTTTATCTTTTGTTTTCAGTGTTTTTTCTACATCTATATGGATTTTGTTTTCTGAAAGCTCTCTTAGTAAATCTATCCATATTGATTTTATATTTGAAATCATTTTCGATGTTTCTTTATCTATCAGCTTGAGTTGTTGTTGTGGTGTTAATCCATCAAAACTTTTATTTCGTGAAAATTTTTGAACATTCAATCCTGCTACTCTAACCATAAAAAATTCATCTAAATTAGAGAATGCTATTGATAAAAATCTAACCCTTTCTAAAAGTGGAATTTTACTATCAGATGTCTGACTTAAGACTCTTTCATTGAATTTTAGCCAAGACAATTCCCTGTTTGCATAGTTATAAGCAGTATTTTTTTTTAACATAATTTTTTTTTATATTTTTTAGGTATAAAAAAAACATGTTCATAAAAAATTCATATTTCTTTAATAATTTTTATTTTTTGGTTTTAAAATTTTATCAATAGTCCAGTTATTTTTAAAGGATATTATAGCAAAAGCACAGGTTGGAAAATGTTCAATATTTGAATTACATAAAATATTAATTGAATCTATCAAACTAGGGTTGTGTCCAATGATAAGAGTATTTTTTTTTAATTTTTTAATTTTGCTTACAAGTATATTTGGTGGGCATTCATAAATATCGTTATCAATTGTAAATTTTACTGAGCGATCAAATGAATTAGAAATTATATCATATGTGCTAGTTGTTCTTTTAGAAGGAGAACATATTATCTGACCAATTTGAAATTTTCTTTTATCTAATATTTTAGAAAATTGTTTTGCGTTTCTCACACCTCTTTTATTCAGTGGCCTATCAATGTCATCAAGTTCTAAATTATCCCAACTAGATTTGGCGTGACGTAATAAATATACTTGTAGCATTCGAGTTTAATACTTTAGATGTATACATTTCCATGGCTAAAAAGAAAAATAAAAATCCCATAACAGTGATTGATCTAGGCTCTAACACATTTAGACTAGTTATATATGCGCAAGCTATTCATCCTTTTCCAATACTTTATCAAAAAAGAGAATTCTTAAAATTAGGTGAAAGTATTAAAATAGGTAAACTCCCATCGATAAAAATAAAAGAAGCTATAAAATGCTTAGAAGAATATATTAAGATTGCAAAAGATTATGAGTCCTTAGATATTCATATAATTGCAACGGCCGCAATTCGTGAAACAATAAATGGAAAAGAAATTATTGAACCCTTCAAGAAAAAAAAGTCAGTTAGAGTAGAAGTGCTCTCACCAAAAAATGAAGCTAAATGCGGATCTCTAGGTGTAATTAGTTCAATAAAAAATCCAATCGGTTTAGTTGCTGACTTGGGAGGTGGAAGTTTAGAACTTAGTACTATAAAAAATGAAAACATACTTGAAACTAAAAGTTTAAAAATTGGCATCTTAAGAAGTGAATCTGAGATGTACAAAACTACTAAAATTAAATTTGGTAATTTTTTATTTTCTAAATTTAAAAACCAATCTCTTAAATTTTCTAAAAACGTAGGAAATATTTATGTTATTGGAGGCATGTGGCGCAACCTTGCAAAACTTCATTTGCACCTAAATGGAATCAAGAAAAATAAATTACATGGGTACATGATACCATTTTCAGAGTTAGAAATATTTTATCACAAATTATACTCTATGGAAAAAAAACAAATTCAAAAATTGAATGTTGTCCAACCCAATCGATTAGATAAATTAAAATTATCTACATATATTTTATTTAGCCTTGCTTCATTTTATAACATTAAAAATATTATTTTTGTAAGATATGGAATCCGTGAAGGCTACTTGTACGATATGTTGAACTAATTTTTAAAAAACAATCTAACAATAAATGTAGCAATAAGAGCACCAATAATCTGAGCTAAAATAAAACCTAGAACACTTGATGGACTTATTCCACTAAAGCTGTCTGTAAACATTCTCCCTATAGTTACTGCTGGATTTGCAAAACTTGTTGATGAAGTAAACCAATATCCTGCGGTAATAAATAGAGCTACACCAATAGCTATTCTTTCCTTGTTTACCTCTTTTAATATAAAAATAGTTAATAATAATCCAACAGTTGCAATTATTTCTGAAAAGAATTTAAATACACCAACTCTTTCATTGAGTGACCATTCAATTATAGGATATTCAAAATACCAATTTGCAGTTAAACAACCAAATATACCAGCAATAATCTGAGTAAAAATAAAAATTATTCCGTAATTAATAGGAATATTTTTTTGTATAATATCACTTAATACAACAGCAGGATTAAAGTACGCTCCTGAGATATTAATAAACATAGAAATAATTACATATAAAATGGCACCTGTTGCAATAGTGTTTCCTAGTAATATTATACCAAGGTCATTTGACATTAACTCTCCCATAATTCCACTACCTACAACTGTTAGTACAAGAAAATATGTCCCAATAAATTCTGCTAGTATTTTTTGTCTTAAAGAAAATGTCACTATAAAATTACCTTAAATAACTAAACTTTTACCATAAATTCTAAAAATTCATTCACACATTTCTCCCAAGTTAATTTAAGAGTAAAATTTCTACAATCAACTCTTTTTACTTTAAGTGCCTTCTTAACTGATTGTAACAAGTCATTATCTAAAGTGTTAATCTTTTCATCTGTTAATACATCTATGGGCCCGGTTACTGGATATGCAGCAATTGGTGTTCCACTAGCCAATGCTTCAAGTATTACATTTCCTAAAGTGTCTGTTTTAGAAGGAAAGACAAATACATCTGCGTTTGCATAATATTTCGCTAGTTCATCTCCAGTTTTTACACCGACAAAATTTATTTCAGGATATTTATTAATATATTTTTGTAATTCGGGACCATCACCCACAACAGTTTTATTATAATTTCCTTTAAGTTTTAAAAATTCTTCAATATTTTTTTCAATTGCTACTCTACCAACATAAGTCAGTTGCCTATCTTTACTGTTTGTGTCTCTTTTATTTGGATTAAATAATTCTGTATCAACACCTCTATTCCAAACTACTAAATTTTTAAAATTATACTTTTTTAACTCATTTAGCATTGAAACTGATGGAACAAGAACTCTTTCTGAATCACTATGTAGTCTTCTTAATATGGAGTATGTAAATCTCTTTGGGATAAAAGCTCTTTGCTTAATGTAGTCAGGAAAACGGGTGTGAAAGGAAGAAGTGTATTGTAGTTTATTTTTAAGACAGTACTTACGACCAGCAAAACCTACCGGACCTTCAGTCATTATATGAACAACATCTGGATTAAATTCTTTAAAAAATTTTTCAGTAACTTTTTTAGTATTGTAAGAAATTTTTATTTCTTTGTACCAAGGATAACTAAAATTATTAAACATCTCAGGATGTAATATTTTAATTTCAAAACCTTTTTTTTTTAGAATAGGTATAATGCTTTGAAATGTCGTAACAACGCCATTTACCTGAGGAACCCACGCATCACTAATTAACGCGATTTTTTTAGGCTGCATCCTCTTTTATTTTTCGTCTTTCTTCAAAAGAAATTAATTTTAATTTTTCTCTTTCTTCGGGCCAATTAAGAATAGATAAATTTCCAATTTCATCTTCAACGAGTGCTGTGCAACTTTCAATCCAGTCACCATCATTACAATAGAGAACACCATTTAATTCCTTTATTTCAGGTCTATGTATATGCCCGCACACAACGACATCGGCATTTTCTCTTCTTGCTCTATCAGATACAGCAAACTCAAAATTACTAATAAAGTTTGTTGCATGCTTTGTTTTCTTTTTTAAATATTGAGACAGTGACCAGTAAGATAAACCCATCTTTCGTCGAATAAAATTAAATACATTATTTAACTTTAGCAAATATTCATAAAGTGCTGATCCCACTTTGGCTAACCATCTTGCATTAATGATCACAGCATCAAACTCATCTCCGTGTGTAATCAGTACTTTCCTTCCATCAGCTAATTGATGTGTATCTTCATTTTTGATTGAAATTTCTCCAAAGGAAAAATTTGTAAAATCTTTTAATACTTCATCATGATTTCCTGGGATAAGCACTACCTTAGTTCCATTTTTCGCTTTTTTTAAAACTTTTTGAACCACATCATTATGTTCTTGAGGCCAATACATTTTCTTACGCATGCGCCATCCATCTACAATGTCGCCTACTAAAAATAAATATTCTGAATCTGTTTCCTCTAAGAATTCTAAAAGCATGTTGCTTTTACAGCCACTAGTTCCTAGATGGGTATCCGAAATCCAAATTGTGCGGTAAAATTTTTTATTTGTTTCAAATTTCATTAATTAAAGAATTGCTCTTATACATAAAAGTATCATTTTATAATACAATTTATTATTATATGTGTGTATTGTAAAAAAATAACAGTATGACGCAGAAAATTTGGTTTAAAAAAAAATCACCCCTTCACGGTTCTGGATTATTTGCAAAAACTAATATTAAAAAAGGTCAGAAAGTAATCCAATATATTGGTGATAAAGTTACTAAAAGAGAGGGTGACAAAAGAGCGGATAAACAAATCCGTAAAGCAAAAAAAGATAAAAATAACGGCATGGTCTATGTTTTTGAACTAAACAAGCGATACGACATAGACGGTGATGTCGATTATAATTTTGCAAAATTTATTAATCACTCATGTAATCCGAATTGTGAAGTAGACATCATAGATAATGAGATTTGGATTTCTTCTATTAAACGAATAAAAAAAGGAGACGAACTTTTCTATAACTATGGTTATCCTTTTGATACAGATTTTGTGGATCACATTTGTAAGTGTGGTTCTAGAAATTGTGTAGGTTATATTTTAAGTGACAATGATTGGCCAAAATTAAAAAAATATGAAAAAAAAACTAAGACTAAGTCTAAGTAAGATACCTTCGATTATTATTGCAATTGATACAAATAAGGAAATAATTTTTTACAATAATGCAGCTAAACAAAAATTTTTATTTATTGATGAAGGAAGAGATCTTAATAATATTATTAGATCAACAGAGTTAAATACTTTTATTGATAAAGCCTTTAGGGAGAAAGAAGATTTTAAGTTTGAATTCACCCCATCTAATTTTAGTGATATGTATTTTATTGCTGACTTAATATTTGTTGAAAAAGATTATGAAGAATTATTAATATCACTAAATGATCAAAGTCTTCTTAAAAACTATGAACAAATGCGAACAGATTTTGTGGCCAATGTAAGCCATGAATTGAGAACTCCTCTTTCCTCAATTCTAGGCTATGTTGAAACAATTAAAAATTCACTCAATGAAGATAAGAACAAAGACAAAACGGTTGGTAAATTTTTAGACACAATGGAAGATCAGGCTTGGCGTATGACTAGACTTGTCGAAGATTTATTATTACTAAGTAAATATGAGACTGAAGATAAGCCTATAGAATTTCAAGAAGCTAATATAAGGAAATTAATTGATGGCGTAGTAGATAATTTACAAAACAAATTAATGGCAAAAAAAATTGAAGTTCAAATCAAGGATGATTTTGATAAGTCTACAATATCAGCAAACAAAGATGCTCTAATTCAAGTTTTTTTAAACTTAACTGATAACGCAATAAAATATAGCAGAGAAAATTCTACTATTAGTATTGAGATTGAGGGAGTCATTGATGACAATACCGCCTTTTGCCAAATAAGTTTTATAGATAACGGAGAAGGTATATCAAAAGAGCATTTAACAAGACTTACTGAAAGATTTTATAGAGTAGATAAAAATAGATCTCGAAATCAAGGTGGTACCGGTTTGGGTTTATCTATTGTTAAACATATAACTAATAAGCATAATGGTAAATTATCAATAAAAAGCAAGGTGGATAAGGGCTCAACATTTACTATTTCCTTACCCGTAATTCAGCAAATTGTAATAAATCCTTAATATATATTCTGTAGGACAACCTTAATTTAAATGAGGTTAAATATGAAAAATACAATCAAATTAATTGCTGTCCTTGCTCTATTTGGAACTTCTTCAGTTTCAGCAAGAGACTATATTTCAATTGTAGGATCTTCTACAGTTTATCCTTTCGCTACTTTAGTTGCTGAAAAAATGGCATCAGAAGGAATGAAAGCACCTGTAATTGAATCAACTGGTTCTGGTGGAGGACACAAATTATTTTGTGCTGGCGTTGGTGTTGAACATCCAGATATCACTAACTCCTCAAGAGCACAAAAAGATAAAGAATTCAAACTTTGTCAAGATGGTGGTGTAACCGATATCATCGAAGTTAGAGTTGGTAATGATGGTATAGCTTTTGCATACGCTGCAGATTATGAATGGAAATATACTAATGGTGCTACAATGAAAGGTGGCATTGATTTAACTAAAGAAGAAATCTGGCAGGCAATGGCTAGAGATAATGCAAATGCTCCAACAACTTGGTATGAAATAGATAAAAGATTACCAAAAGTTGAAATTTCTATCATGGCACCTCCTCCAACTTCTGGAACAAGAGATGCATTTGACTCACTTGTAATGAAAAAGGGTTGTGTTAAAGATATGTTAGTTGCTGACGGTGATTGTCAAGCGTATCGTGAAGATGGCCATGTTATTGAAGGTGGTGAAAATGATGAACTGTATGTTGAGCATATAACTAAAGAACAAGGTGCATTCGGTATCTTTGGTTATAGTTTTGTATCTAATAATTCTGATAAAGTTAAAGCATCAATGATTAACGGTGTTGAAATCTCTATGGAAGGTATCCAAGATTATTCATATCCAATAGCAAGACCTTTATTCTTCTACATTAAAAAAGCACACATTGGTGTTATTCCTGGTTTAATGGATTATGTTAATGAGTTTGTAAGTGAAGAAGCAACAGAAGGTTACTTACTAGATGCTGGACTTGTTCAACTAAGTCCTGCGGATAGAGCAACTGTTCTTGACGCTATTTCTAATCAAACAAATTATAAATAAAAATCTTAAATTTTTATAAATTGGGGGCATACAAGCCCCCTTTTTTTTAATACTAAGTTATAAATGTTTTTTTGGTCTTTAGTTTTAATTGCAGTCGGAATTTTCTCATCCTTTATATACGGAAGATCAAGAATTAAATTAAACTCTAAAAAACAAGGTACGAAAAGCAAATCTCTTCCCACTTATTACGCACAATACGTTTTAATGTGGTGTTTGTTTCCCGCACTAATTGTTTATTTTTCATGGGCTATTTTTCAAGAGCAGATTATTCAAAACATAGTTATTAGTAACTTTGAATTTATTGAGGGCGCGGTCTACAACGAAGGATTATTGTTAGCAGAGATTAGAAATGTTGCTAATAACCCTTCTTTTGCTGATGGTAAATCTATAGAAATAATTAATGCTGCATCTCATTATTCTTCCTTAAGACAAATAAGTCAAATATCTTTTTATACCTCAATAATCATTATAATGTTACTTGGAGCCTTATACGCTTCACAAAAATTAAAACCTGAATTTCATGCTCAACATACAATTGAAAGATATATACAATATATACTTATATTTTGTTCATCTGTTGCTATTTTTACTACAATAGGAATAGTTTTTTCACTAATATTTGAAAGCCTTCGCTTTTTTGCAGAAGTATCAATATTTGAATTTTTATTCAGTACCGAGTGGTACCCTTTTATTCCAATTAGAGAAGGTCAAACAGCTGCAGAGGGATCCTTTGGTGCAGTACCAATATTTGCTGGAACATTTTTAGTTATGGTAGTAGCTATGTGTGTTGCAGTACCTCTTGGATTATTAACTGCAATTTATTTAGCAGAATACGCAAGTCAAAGAGTTAGAAAAACTGTTAAACCTCTTCTTGAAATTTTAGCAGGGATACCAACAATAGTTTATGGGTTCTTTGCTTTTGTTAGTGTTGCCCCTTTCGTTAAAGCATTTGGACAATCAATTGGAATTGATGCTTCACCAACAAGCGCCCTTGCAGCTGGTATGGTAATGGGAGTTATGATTATTCCTTTTATTTCTTCCCTATCTGATGATGTAATAAACTCTGTCCCGCAAAGTCTAAGGGAAGCATCGCTTGGTATTGGCGCTAATAAAGCAGAAACAATTAAAAAAGTAATTTTACCAGCAGCTTTACCTGGAATTGTAGGAGCATTTTTATTAGCAATATCCAGAGCGATAGGGGAGACCATGATTGTTGTAGTTGCAGCAGGTACGGCTCCCAATCTTACGGGCAATCCTTTTGAAAATGTAACAACAGTTACAGTGCAAATTGTTGTGGCCTTAATAGGTGATCAAGAATTTGATAACCCAAGAACATTATCAGCATTTGCTTTAGGATTAGTTTTATTTGTTATTACATTATTTCTTAACATTATAGCTCTACAAATAGTAAAGAGATACAGGGAGCGTTATGAATAATTCTGTTGCTAAAGAAAAAATTGTTTCTTTGAGAAAAAAGAGAAGTTTAGAAGATATGCGATTTAAGTATTATGGCTTTACAGCTATGTGTTTATCTTTAGCAGTTTTAGTTTTTCTTTTGTATACAATATTTTCTAAAGGATACACTGCTTTCCAAAAAACAATTGTTCTCCTAGAAGTTGATTATAATCAAGATGTTTTAAAACTAACTCCTGACTCCTCAGATGAAGAAATGGAAAAAGGAAAATTTTTTAGAGTTAAAAAACAGGCAATTGAAAATTTTTTCCCCAATCTCTCAAAATCAGATATTAAATTAGTAAAAAAATTATTTTCTATAAATGCAGATAACGAAATTAAAGACTACTTCTTAGATAATCCTGAAGTTATTAATACAAAGCAACAAATTTGGGTAACTGCCCACAGTGATGTGGATCAACTATTAAAAGGTAATTCAAGAAGGGATGTGTCAGAAGATAGAAGAAAATTAAATGATATTCAATTAAGTTATGTTGATCAATTAGTTGAAGAAAATAGAGTTAAACAAGTTTTTAATAATTTCTTTTTTACTAAAGCAGATTCAAGGCATCCTGAAATTGCTGGTGTTGCTGGTTCATTTATGGGATCATTATTTACTCTTTTTACTGTTTTTATTTTATCTTTTCCAATTGCTATAGGAGCGTCTGTTTATCTTGAGGAATTTGCTCCAAAAAATAGAATAACTGAATTAATAGAAGTAAATATTTCAAATCTTGCAGCAGTCCCATCAATAGTTTTTGGGTTACTTGGGTTAGGTGTATTGCTTAATGTTTTTGGTCTTCCAAGGAGCACACCGTTAGTTGGAGGTTCCGTGTTAGCATTAATGACGTTACCAACTATTATTATTGCCTGCCGAGCTTCATTGAAAGCTGTTCCCCCTTCAATTAAAGAAGGAGCGCTTGCAGTTGGAGCAACAAAAACACAAGCGGTATTTCATCATGTCGTACCCCTTGCACTACCTGGTACTTTAACAGGGACTATTATTGGATTAGCACAAGCATTAGGTGAAACAGCACCACTTATAATGATTGGTATGATTGCATTTATTCCCAATATTCCAACTGGCTTAACAGAACCTTCAGCAGCACTTCCTGTTCAAATATATCTATGGGTGGAAAGTGCAGAAAGAGGTTTTCAGGAAAAATCAGCTGCGGCCATAATGGTAATTTTAATATTTTTGTTTATGATGAATGCCATTGCAGTGTTCTTAAGAAATAGATTTGAAAGGAAGTGGTAAAACATGAGTAACTCTAAAATATTGGCAAATAGTGTAGATGTATATTATGGATCCAAACAAGCTCTTTTTGGAATCTCAATGGATATCAAGGAGAAAGAAGTTACGGCATTAATTGGTCCTTCAGGATGTGGTAAATCAACTTTCTTAAGATGTATAAACAGAATGAATGATTTAATTGAAATTTGTAAAGTATCAGGATCAATAAAAGTTGATAACGAAGAAATTATTAGTGATAAAACCGATGTTGTAAGTCTAAGATCTAAAATTGGAATGGTATTTCAAAAACCAAATCCTTTTCCTAAATCTATTTTTGATAATGTTGCTTATGGCCCAACTATACATGGTTTAGTTGACTCAAAAAATGACTTAGAGGAAATTGTACATTCATCATTAAAAAAGGCAGGTCTATTTGATGAAGTAAAAGATCGATTAAATGAACCTGGAACAAGTTTATCAGGCGGTCAACAACAACGATTATGTATTGCAAGAGCAATTGCTGTTAATCCTGAAATAATCCTAATGGATGAACCTTGCTCTGCTTTAGATCCAATAGCAACTGCTATTATAGAAGAATTAATTGATGAGTTAAGATTAAACTATACAATTATTATAGTGACCCATTCTATGCAACAGGCAGCAAGAGTTTCGCAGAAAACATGTTTCTTCCATTTAGGAGAATTAATAGAAACGGGCGAGACAAACAAAATTTTTACAAATCCTGATAATACAAAAACACAGGATTACATTACAGGGAGATTTGGATAATGAAACAAGAAGGGCATATTGTAAAATCATACGATGAAGAAATTAGAGAAATTAAAAATAATATTGTTGATATGGGCAGTTTAGTTGAAAATCAACTAAAAGACTCACTTCTATGTTTAAAGGATAAAGATACAGAATTTGCCGAAAAAATTATAGAAAACGATAATGTAATTGATAAAGCATATAATGCTCTTGATCAAAACTTAGTTGAAATACTTGGCAAAAGACAACCGATGGCTGCAGACTTACGAACAATTTTTTCAGCAATTAAAATCAATAAAGATCTAGAAAGAATAGGAGATCATGCAACAAATATTGCCAAAAGAGTAGCAGTAGCAGAAATAGTTTTGCCAGAAAAACCTTCGAGAGATATTATTAATATGGGTGCACAAGTTAATATTATGATCAGTGAAGTAATAAAAGCTTTTTTAGAATTTTCAGATCAAGCCGCAAAAAAAGTTTGGTTAATGGATAGACAAATTGATGAAGAATATCTTGGAATATTAAGACAATTATTAACCTACATGATGGAAGAACCAAAAAGAATCACAGCATGTACAAGTCTTTTATATATGGTTAAAGACCTAGAGCGAATAGGTGACTATGTTCAAAATATTGCAGAAGATATTTATTACGCAGTTTCTGGTGAGCCCCTATTTGATGGTAATCCAGACCCAACCTGGGAAGCAATTCTTCCAAAGAAAAAATAAATTGTAATAGAATTGTAACAAAAATTTAATAGTAAAGATTCATGAAACTAAAAATGCTTATCGTTGAAGATGAAGAAGCATTACTAGATCTTCTTAAATTTAATTTTAACAAAGAAGGATATAAAATAGATACTGCAACGGACGGTGAAACTGCTTTAGAAAAAATATTATATAAACCACCTGACATAATTATTCTTGATTGGATGTTACCTAAACTATCAGGAATTGAACTTTGTAGAAGAATTAGAAAAAATAAAGAACATAAGAATATTCCTATCATAATGTTAACAGCAAAAGGTGAAGAAGAAGATAAACTTCGCGGTTTAGAAACTGGAGCAGATGATTACATAACAAAACCTTTTTCGGTTAACGAATTAGTGGCAAGAGTAAAAGCTGTTCTTCGACGAATTAGACCAATGTTTGTAGATGAAGTTTTAACTTATAAAGGAATAGTAATTGATCTTGTATCTCACTCGGCATCACGAGATGGAGAAACTCTTCATCTTGGTCCAACAGAATTTAATTTATTAGCTTTCTTCATGGAAAATATTGGTCGTGTCTTTAGCCGTGAACAATTACTAAATCATGTTTGGAAAAATGATGCCTATGTAGAACCTCGAACAGTTGATGTTCATATAAGAAGACTGCGAAAGGCCATTAATAATGACGTAAAAGAAGATTTTATAAGAACCGTGAGATCAGCAGGATATTGTTTTGGCTCGTAATTAAGCCATAAATTTCACTTATACAAATCACTTACCAAACTATAAAACCACCATATGAAGAGTCTTTTTAGATCATTCTTTACTGTCAGCTTCTATACATTTTTAAGTCGAGTATTAGGTTTTATTCGAGACATATTAATAGCGAGATATCTTGGATCGACAGTCATTGCTGATGCATTCTTCGTAGCATTTCGTATTCCTAATTTCTTTCGCCGTGTCCTTGCAGAAGGAGCATACAGTGCTGCATTAATCCCTGTTTTCTCTGGTGTTGTTCTCAATCCAAAAGATGAAAGTGAAGCTTCTGATTTTGTTGAAAACACAACCTCCATGTTACTTTTTGCTACGCTAGTTTTAACGATTCTTTTTTTCTTTGGGATGCCTTATATCATTCAAGTTTTAGCACCTGGATTTACTGATAATAAAGAGGCCTATGAACTTGCTGTGCATTTTGGAAAAATAATTTTCCCCTATATTATTTTTATTTCCTTAGCTGCTCACTTTGCTTCAATTAATAATGTTCATGAACGTTTTGCCGCCGGTGCATTTGCTCCTGCCATTTTGAATATAAGTTTTATTCTGTCATTATTCTTTTTAACACCTTTTGTGACAACTGCAGGTCATGCATTATCGTATGGTGTATTGATTGGTGGCATATTACAATTTTTGTATTTATACAGAGCAGTTTTAAATTTTTACCAACCACGTATTCGTATCCCAGTTTTAAATGAAAAATTAAAAAAGTTTTTTACATTATTTTTACCCGGTGTTGTTGGTTCAGGTGTTATTCAATTAAATATTGTTATTGGAACTATCATTGCTTCTTTTTTACCTGTTGGTGCTATTAGTCATATTTATTATGCAGATCGTCTTAATCAATTACCACTTGCTATTTTTGGAATAGCACTTGGAATAGTTCTTTTACCAAGTTTATCAAAAGCAATTAAACAATCAGATCAAGAAACAACAAATAATATTCAAAATAGATCTATTGAATTTTCGTTATTAATTTCTTTACCATCAGCCATAGGATTATTTATTTTAGCAGAACCAATTATCCATATTTTATTTGAACGAGGTGCATTTGTACAAGAAGATACTTTTTATACAGCTAAAGTATTAAGTTACTTTGCCTTAGGTCTACCTGCTTACATTATAATTAAAGTTTTAGTTTCCTGTTTCTTTGCAAGAGAAGATACTAAAACACCACTATACATATCTATTGTCAGTGTGATTACTAATGTTGTGTTATCGCTTCTTTTAATTGGATCAATGAGAGAAATGGGAATCGCTGTTGCAACAGCAATTAGTGCATGGGTAAATACATTATTACTATACCTCTTTTTAGCTATTAGGAATCATATGAAATTTGATGATCTTTTAGTAAAGAATTCCATCAAAATTCTATTAAGCTCATTCATATTATTTGCAGGAATATACGTATTAAATGGACTATTCTTTACAAATATTAGTGGTAATTCAGTGTTATTAAATTCAACACTTTTACTTCTAATGATCTTTTTAGCTATAATTATTTATTTTGGATTAGTAATTATGTTAAAAGTCCTATCTGTAAATCAGTTAAGAGAATATTTAAAAAAATAAAATGGAAAAACCAACAAAAAGAATACTATCTGGTGTCCAACCATCTGGTGATCTTCATTTAGGAAATTATCTTGGTGCCATCAAAAATTTTGTTTCTCTTCAAAAAGAATACGAATGTTTTTTTTGTGTTGTCGATTTACATGCGATAACCGTTTGGCAAGATCCTAAAGTTTTAGCAAATAAAACAAGAGAAGTAACTGCCGCCTTTATTGCGTCTGGCATTGATCCAAATCAAAATAATATTTTTGTTCAATCACAAGTTCCTCAACATGCACAGCTTGGATGGTTGTTCAATTGTGTTGCGAGAATGGGATGGTTAAACCGTATGACTCAATTTAAAGATAAGGCTGGTAAAAATAGTGAGAACGTATCTGTTGGTTTATTTTCTTATCCAACATTAATGGCAGCAGATATATTAATCTATTTAGCAACGCACGTTCCTGTAGGTGATGATCAAAAACAACATTTGGAGCTCACTAGAGATATAGCCCAAAAATTTAATAATGATTTTAAGACAGATTTTTTTCCTATTCCTGAACCATTAATTTTAGGGGAGGCTACAAGAGTAATGAGTCTTCGAGATGGGTCAAAGAAAATGAGTAAATCAGATCCATCTGATTATTCAAGAATTATGTTAACTGATACTGCAGAAAATATTACACAAAAAATTAAAAAAGCCAAAACAGATCCTGAACCATTACCACAAGATAAAACCAGTTTAGAAAAAAGACCAGAAGCAGAAAATTTAATCTCTATATTTGCTTCTTTACAAGATACATCAATTGAAAGTGTTATTAAGGATTATGCAGGGAAAGAATTCTCCACCTTTAAAAAAGATTTGGCAGATTTATCCGTATCTAAATTAGAGCCTATTACAAGTGAGATGAATAAACTTATGAGTGATGTTTCTTACATCGATTCTATTTTAAATAAGGGTAAAGAGGATGCTATAGCAGTAGCAGAACCTGTTTTGCAAAAAACTAAAGAAATTATTGGTTTTTTATCCTAAAAATTCCCCAAATTTTAAATTTTTTTTTAGAAAATTCATACTAAAGACATATTAATGACTATATATAGTGCATATGTTTATACAAACTGAACAAACTCCAAATCCACAAACACTAAAATTTCTACCTGGGAAGGTTGTCATGGATGATGGAACGGCCTTTTTCCAAAATGTTGGCGAAGCTGCTGACTCACCATTTGCAAAACGATTATTCGACGTAGAGGGAGTTGAAGGAGTTTTTTTTGGAAGTGATTTTATTACTATTACAAAAAATCAATCCTTAGATTGGCAAATTATGAAGCCGTTGATCCTGGGTTCAATAATGGATCATTATAACTCTGGCGATACAACAATTAATAATAGTAAAAAGGGTGATGATAAATCTTTAGAGATTGATGAAAACGATACCGATATCGTAAAACAAATTAAAGAATTACTGGATACACGAGTAAGACCTGCTGTTGCAATGGATGGAGGAGACATTATTTATGATAGTTTTAAGGATGGTGTCGTATATCTCCAAATGCAAGGTGCATGTTCTGGATGTCCAAGTTCAACTGCTACTTTAAAAATGGGTATTGAAAATATGTTAAAGCACTATGTTCCAGAAGTACAAGAAGTAAGGCCTATTGATGGATAGACTGCTAAATTTTTTTTGTTTTCCTTTATTACTTATTGGACTAATTTTTATAAGTAATGGTTTTGTTGGTTATGTAGAAATTAATGCAGTTGATACTAAGAATAACACTCAAACTGCAAATCAAATAAACAAATTATATTTTGAAAAAGAAATTACACCATTTGAAAAAGAAATTACCCTTAAAGGCCCTCCTATTACAGAAATATTGAATGAAAAATTAATTGTTAAAATAAGAATAAAGCCTATTAATCCTGTCATCTCCTCAAAGATTGAAGAGCAAATCAATCCAAGTGTGCAAGTAACATTATCGGATAGAGATTTTGATTACCTTGATTCAAATAAAAAAGAATTTGTAAAAACTGTTTTACCAATTATTATTAATGAAAATCAAAATATTTTAATTATTAGAAGTTTCGTTAATGAACTCAAAGGTAAGTTAGAAACATTTAGAACTCTTAATAATAATGAAATAAGAAAACTTAATGATATTGCTCAAAAGTATAATATTAAGTATCAAAATAAACACAAATTAGATTTAGTTGACGAAATACTTACAAACGTTGATGTAATACCTAATTCAATAGTATTGGCCCAAGCAGCAATTGAAAGCGGTTGGGGTAAGTCTAGATTTGCAAAAGAATACAACGCACTTTTTGGGGAATACACTTATAATGACTCGGAAGGTGTTATCCCACTTGAAAGAGAAAATGGTGATACTCATCTAATCAAATCATTTAGCTCATATAGTAACAGTGTTGAATCATATTTTGATAATATTAACTCTCATTATGCCTATGAAGATTTTCGTGATATCCGAAATATAATGAGAAAACGAAATAATTTTTCCAATATTAACTTACTTGTTAATAAATTAAGCACTTACGCAGAAGATAAAAATTATATTAAGACAATATCACAAGTTATTAAAACTAATAACTTTACTATTTTTGATCAAAAAACTATTTCTTATTAATTAAAAATAGAATTGGTGCCCAAACCATCTCCAATTTCCATCACTATCTTTTACAGTACAATTCATTCTCGATCTTCCAGCAGACAATTCTCTCGCAAGTCTTATTTCAATTCTTTCGTTAAATTTATAAATTTCTATATCAACCTGACCTTTACTATCAAATATAAAACAATCTAGAGATTGAGCTTTCTTTTCATCAAGAAGAGAAAAACCTATGAATGGCGGGTTTTGTTTAATGGTTGGGTTTTGAGGTATAAAGTCATAAACCCCCAATCCTTTTGATGAAGCAGCAAATTTCACTCTATCTATTTCACCATATCTTTCATTTAATGAAAATCTTGGAAGATAATACATGTTAGATGTTTCATTAATTATTCCGGAATGCTGTCCAAAAGCAACTTTAAATTTAAATTCCTTTACTAATTCAATAATTTCATCTGTTGTCTCCCCATAAGGAAATGCAAATAAAGTTGGTATTTCTCCAAGTTCTTTAAGAAAAATTTTATTAGCTGTTTCTATTTCATCTCTTGCTTCTTCAATACTAATATCTGGCATGTGAGCATGGGTATGAGAGTGTGCACCAATTATTACACCTTCTTCTTTGAGCTGTCTTATTTGATCCCAATTAATATATTTTTTATTATTTGAAATCGTCCCCGTAGTTACAAATAACGTTACAGGAATATTATTTTTTTTAAATAAAGGCCACCCAACTTCTAAAAAAGACCTATCAGCATCATCTACACTTATACCAATAGTATTTTCTGGAAGATCACCATCATTAATAATTGTATCAATAATAAAATCTAATGATTTAATGGTATATTTTTCTTTAGTTAATTCTTCAATATGACTATTAAGTTGGTCAATAGTTACACTTGTTGAAGGATATTTAGAAACTCCAAATTTATGATACATAAATACAGTTGCTGAGTTTTTGACTTCATTAGCAAAAGCACTACTTACTAATAAAAAAATTAAAGAAATACTTTTTAAAAATAGCAATAGAATGTAGTTATATATTTTCATATGTTTTTGTTTCTAGATATTATATCATCAATACCAGAATTTTGTGTAATTGATGACAACAAAATAATATTACAACAGAAAATTACTAAATCTGAAACAGATAAATTAAGTGATAATATAATACAATCCTATATAGAAATAGATAAACGATTAAATTTAACTCAAAATTTAAAAAAAATTTCTACTACAATTGGTCCTGGTTCTTACACAAGTTTAAGGGTTGGTTCAGCATTTATTTCTGGTCTTATGATTTCCCGTAATATTCCTTATTACCCACTAACTATTGAGGATATCTTAAACTTTAACGCAATAAAACATTCCAAAAAAAATTTGGGAGTTTTTATAACCTCTTCTAATAATCAGAAATTTTTTTGTTATAAAATTAAAGATAACAATATGAAATACTATAAAATTGAAAATAATAAATATTCAATTCCAAAAAATATCGATTTGATTCTTTTTAATAAAAGTAAAATAAATGAAATAAATGAATTAGAACAAATGAAGTTTTCTTTTTTTGAAGAATTTTACAACAATTACAAAAATTTTACGTTTAAAAAAAATATTATTATTGAACCAATATATATATCAAATAATCAATTACTAAATTGAATAGAATTAGCTTAATAAATAAAGAACACTTATTATCAATAATCAATTTTATAAATGATAATAGTGATGAATTTAATTATTTTAAAAACATAGGATGGAATATAAAAAATATTGAGAGTCATTTTAGCAAAAATAATAATTACTCTCTTGGATATTTTAAGGATAATAATCTTGTAGGAGTCTTAATTGGTGATACAATTAAAAATGATAAAGAATATGATTTAGAATTGCATATTTTATTTGTGTCAAAACATCAAAGAAGAAAAAAAATTGCGACAAAATTATTAAATTATATTGAAACAAATAATGTCAATATTTCAAAGATTTTTATTGAAGTTGCTGAAGATAATGAAGATGCAATAAGTTTTTATCAAAAAAATAACTTTGTTTTTTTAAATTTTAGACATAACTATTATAGATATAATGATAAAAATATTCATGCTAAATGCTTCATAAAAAAAATTAATCATGAGTGATAAATATATTTATATAAAATCATATGGTTGTCAGATGAACGTATACGATAGTAATCGTATTAAAGATTTGTTTTCGAATAAAGGATATAAAATAACCAATGATATTTCCATAGCAGATTTAACTGTTTTGAATACTTGTCATATTAGAGAAAAAGCAGTTGAGAAAGTGTACTCTGATATTGGTAGGGTTAAAAAAATTAAAGATAAAAAACAGAATATGAAATTAGTAGTTGCTGGTTGTGTAGCTCAAGCTGAAGGTCTTGAAATAAAAAAAAGATCTCCGTCAGTTGATTATGTTGTGGGACCTCAATCCTATCACAAACTACCTGATATGATTGATAAGGTAGATGAAGTAGAGAATAGTGAGTTTTTACAAAATGAAAAATTTAAAAACTTAATTTTCAATTCTTCTAATTTATCATCTGAATTTTTATCTATTCAAGAAGGATGTGATAAATTTTGTTCTTTCTGTGTTGTTCCATACACAAGGGGGCCTGAATTTTCTAGACCAGTCGATGATATAGTTAAAGAGACAAAAAAATACGTATCAAATGGAATTAAAGAAATAATTTTGCTAGGTCAAAATGTTAATGCTTACCATGGTGTAGCTTTAGATGGAAAATCAAAAGATTTAGCGTATTTAATTAATAAGATATCTGAAATCGAAGAAATAAAGAGGATTAGATATATGACATCCCATCCTATAGATATGAAAGACTCTCTTATAAATGCACATGCTGATAATTCAAAACTTATGCCTTTTCTTCACTTACCTATTCAATCTGGTTCAGATAAAATTTTAAAAAAAATGAACAGAAAACATACAGTTGATGATTATTTAAGAATAGTTGAAAAAATAAGAAATGTCCGCTCTGATATCGCCCTTTCATCAGACTTTATTGTCGGTTTCCCAGAAGAAACGGATAAAGATTTTGAAGATACAATGAAATTTATCGAAAAAGTAAAATTTGTTATTGCGTATTCATTTATTTATAGTCCAAGACCAGGAACGCCTGCTCAAAATAAAGATAATATTAGTTTGTTAGATAAAAAAGCACGCTTAAGCGCATTGCAATCATTGCTTACTCAACAACAAATAAATTTTAATAAATCATTTGTTAATAAAGGGATGGAAGTATTATTTGAAAAAATAGGTAGACATAAAGATCAATTTATAGGTCGTACAATTTACAATCAAAGTACATTTATTAACTCGAAAAAAGATTTATTAAATCAAATTATGAACGTTAAAATTACAAACTCAACTAATTTTGCACTTGAATGTCAGATATAGTAAATAAAAACGAAAATTTAGAATTAGAACTAGAAGATAATACAATTTTAAGCAACTTGTTTGGAATCAATGATAGTAACTTAACTCTTATAGAACAAATTAATCAAGTTAAAATCCAATACCGTGGAAATAAAATTAAAATATCAGGAAATAAAAAATCAATTTTTGAAACTAAAAAAACTATTCTTAATTTATTTAAAGAAGCACAAAATGGTGCTGAAATAGATGAGGATAGAATTAGAGATAATAAAAGTTTAATATCTATGAACATTAAAACAGATAAACAGATGGATTTATTTATTCAAACTAAAAAAAGAAAAATTATACCAAGAACTGAAATACAAAATAAATATCTTGAATTACTAAATACTAAAAATATTACATTTGCTATTGGTCCTGCTGGAACAGGAAAAACTTATCTGGCTGTTGCGAAAGCAGTTTCAGCTCTACAAGATGGAAAAGTAAATAAAATTATTCTATCCAGACCAGCTGTTGAAGCTGGTGAAAAGTTAGGTTTCCTACCAGGAGATTTAAAAGAAAAGGTAGATCCTTTTTTAAGACCAATTTATGATGCTTTATATTCAATGTTGCCATATGAACAGGTAGAAAAAAAATTACTTAACAATACAATAGAAATAGCACCTATTGCGTTTATGAGAGGAAGAACTCTTGAAGATTGTTTTATAATTTTAGATGAAGCTCAAAATACAACAAAAACACAAATGAAAATGTTTTTAACAAGACTAGGTAAAAATAGTCAAATGGTAGTTGTAGGAGATATTACCCAAATTGATCTTGTAAGTGAAAAAGATTCAGGACTTAAAGATGCATTAAAAAAGTTAAACAAAGTTGATGATATAGGTTTCATTGAATTATCAGAAAAAGATGTTGTACGACATGATTTAGTCAAAAAAATTATTAATGCATATGAAAAATATAAAAGTTGATTTTTTTTCTGAATCAAAAAAATGGCCAAGGCGAATACCTAAAATTAAGACTATTACAAAAAAGACTATAAATAAAATGAACTCTTATTTTAAAAGAGATCATAAATTTGAACTAAATATAATTTTAACAGATAAATCAAAAATGATTAAACTTAACAAAACCTTTAAAAATAAACAGACAGATACGGATGTTCTTACTTTTATTACAAAGAACTCAAATAAAAATATTGGAAAAATTTTATATTGTGATATTTTTTTCTCAATTGATACTATTGATAAATATATACGTAGGAATAAAATTAGCATATATGATCATTTTAACCATCTATTAATCCATAGTTTATTGCATATTAACGGATATAATCATAAAAAAAATTTAGAATTTAAAAAAATGAAAAGAGAGGAGATAAAAATTTTAGGATTATTTGGAATTAACAATCCTTACATAATTTAATGAACACTAATAACGCTGATAAATCATCGAGCTGGAAAAATTGGATAATTAAAAAATTATTATCCAATGATTCAACAAAAGAAGACATTTTAAATTTTATAGCTAATGACGAAGATAATAAAAATATTGACGATCTAAACGATAATAATGAAAAAAATCTAATTAAAAATATCGTAAACTTGAATGAAAAAAGTGTCGAAGATTTAATGATACCTAGAAGTGAAATAGTAGCCTTAGACCATGATAAATCTTACAACGAAATTTTAGAAGTTATTAAGGAAGAGGGGCATTCTAGAATTCCTGTATTCAAAAAAAATATTGATAATGTAATTGGATTTTTTCACATAAAAGATTTTATCAAATCTTCACAGGATACATTTCAGATGAGTGAAATAATAAGAGATGTATTATATGTTGCTCCAAAATCTCCGATTTTAGATTTACTGAAAACCATGAGATCATCTAGGATTCATATAGGACTAGTTGTTGATGGAGTTGGAGGTGTTGATGGATTGGTAACGATAGAAGACTTAGTTGAAGAAATTGTTGGTGAGATTGAAGATGAACATGATGCAGAAGATGATGAAGAATTAGTTTATAAAAAATCAGATAATTCAATAACTGTAGATGCTAGTTATAGAGTGGAAGATTTGGAAGAATTTTTTTCAATTAATATTCCAAGAAATGAAGATGATGAAACTTCTTCTGTAGGTGGACTTGTATATGAAAAAATAAATAGGATACCAAAAAATAATGAAGTAATTGATTTTAATGATGAACTTAGAATCAAGATCGTTAAATCAAACAATAGAAAAATTGAAATTGTTGAAGTAAATAAAAATAATTGAGTATTTTAATTTATTTTATCTTAGGACTTTTAACCTCACTTTTATTTCCTCCATATTTTTTTTTACCACTAGGTTTTATCATTTTTCCATCCCTTTGTTTTTTATTAGAATCAAATAAAGAAAATTATAGTGATAAAAATATTTTTTTTAAATTCTCAATATTTGGGTTTGGTTTTTTTATTAGTTATTTATTTTGGATCAAAAACCCTTTTTTTGTTTTTGAAGAAACAAAAAATTTTTTTCTGGTTTTTTTATTACTAATAATATTCTTATCTGTAATTTTAGGTTTAATCTTTACAATAATTTTTAAATTAGGAAAAAAAATTCCAATAATCATTCTTGTCCCACTTATGTTCACATCTAGTGAATATATAATATCAATATTTTTTTATGGATTTCCTTGGTTTACATTTTCGTTATTACTTTCTAGTAATGAGTATTTACTATTTTCACTAAAATTATTTGGAACATTATTTTCAAGTTATTTAATTATTCAGATTTTTTGCATACCTTTTATTTTTTTAACAAAAGAAAACTTTAAACAAGAATCAAAATTTCTGTCATTATTTATTGCCTTGCCAATCATTACTTTAATGATCACAAATTTTAACAAAGAAGAAAATAATTTGAAAATTAAAACAATTAATTTGGAAATTTTTCAATTAAATTTTAAAAATAATGACAAATTATTAACACCTGAGAAAAAACTTCAAAGAATAATTAAACATATAGATGAAAGTAATGCAGATTTGCTTATATTTGGAGAAAATAATTTTCCTTATCTCTTAGATGATCTTGAACTAAATATCATAAAAGATTCTTTAAAAGAAAATCAAACATTAATTATTGGAGCTACAAGATATGAAAATAATAAATATTATAATAGTTTAGTAAATATTAATTTAGTAAATGTAACTTACTTTGATAAACAAATTCTTGTTCCCTTTGGAGAGTTTCTACCTTTAAGAGATTCATTGACCTTTTTAGAGAGTATCGTTGGTCAAAATGATTATTCAAAAGGTAAAGTTGAAAGAATAATTAATCTAACTGATAATATAAGTTTCATTCCTGTGATTTGTTATGAAATTGTTTTTTATTGGAAGCTTTTAAATAAATTAAATAACAATGGTAATTTTATTGTAAATATTACGAATGATTTTTGGTTTGGTGATTATCTAGGTCCTTATCAACATTTTTATCTCACTAAAATCAGAGCTGCAGAGTTTAATAAGCCAATTATTCGTGTTTCAAATAATGGTATATCTGCAGTCATAAATAATAATGGTGCTGTGCTAAATAAAACCGAATTTAATAAAACTGAAAATTTTACACACAAATTGTTATTTAAAGACAATAATAATTTTATAAATTTTCATTTAATATTTAAAATTTATCTCTTTATTATTTTTATACTAACTACTTTCTATTATTTAAGAAAAAATGATTAGTAATAATTATAACAATCGCTTATTTGGGAGAACAAGAGGAAGAAGCAAGAAAAAAATTGATTTAAAAAAATATCATCAAATAGTTGACAAATACAAGTTTCAAAATTGTGATAAAAAAATAAATTATATTTTAGATATTGGCACTGGATATGGTGAAACCAGTATATTTCTTGCAAATCAATTTTTAGACAAAGTCATTATATCTTGTGAAAAATACATTGATGGAAATATAATTTTACTTAAAAATATTGAACAGAATGAAATAAAAAATATTTTATTACATAATGGAAATGTATATGATGTTCTAGAATGTGCGCATAGAGAATGTTTTGACCTTGTGTGGATATTTTTTCCTGATCCATGGCCAAAAAATAGACACGCAAAGCGTAGATTGATAACTAGTGATTTTTTAAGAAAACTTTATAATGCTTTAAAAAAGAATAGTGAGATACATATAGCTACAGATTCAACAGTGTATGTAAGATTTATTTTACACTCAATTTATAATTGTAAGGATTATTTTGTCTGGATGAACCAATCTGAAATGAATCTGCATATAAAAGATTATTTCGATATTGAGACAAAATATTATAAAAAAGCAATTAATTCTCAAAGAAAACCTTCTTTATTCATTTTGAGAAAATTATAGGCTTGAAATTCTGCAAAATATTAATATACGCAATATTATTAAGGTGGGTTCTCCCACCTTTTTTTTATAACTATGGCTAAAAAAAAATATAATGTAATAAGAGAAGAGATGCTTCAAGTTGCATCTAATGTAGCACAAGAAAAAAACATTGATCAAGACTCAGTTTTTTCTGCCATGGAACAAGCATTAGAAAAAGCTGCAAGAGTAAAATATGGAAATGATATTGATATAAGAATTTCCATAAATAGGGCTACGGGTGATATTGATTTAAATTCGTATCTTGAAGTTGTAGAAAATATTGATGAAGAATTTCAATTTAGACAAATTCTTTTAGAAGATGCAAAAAAAACTAATCCAGATATAAATTTAGGAGAATTTATTATAAAGAAATTGCCACCTATTGAATTAGGAAGGGTAGCTGCACAAAATGCAAAAGGTGTTATTATTCAAAAAGTAAGAGAAGCTGACAAGTCTAATCAATATGAAGAATACAAAGATAAAGTTGGTGAAATTGCGGTTGGTATTGTTAAAAGAACTGAATTTGGAAATCTAATTATAGATTTAGGAAAGAGTGAAGCAATAATCAAAAGAGAAGAACTTATACCAAGAGAAACATTTAAGAATGGAGATAGAGTAAGAGCTTACATATATGAAGTAAAAAATGATGTTAAAGGGTATCAAGTTTTCTTATCAAGAACTCATCCTCAATTTTTATCAAAATTATTTTTTCAAGAAGTACCAGAAATATATGAAGGTGTAATTACTGTTAAAAGTGTTGCAAGGGATCCTGGTTCAAGAGCAAAAATTAGTGTATTTACTGAAGATTCTACAATAGATCCTGTTGGAGCGTGTGTTGGAATGAGAGGTTCAAGAGTACAAGCTGTTGTAAATGAATTGCAAGGAGAAAAAATAGATATAGTTACTTGGTCAGACAACCAAGCTACTTTCCTAGCAAATGCACTTGCTCCTGCAGAGGTTAGTAAGATTTTTTTGTATGAAGAAAAAAATAAAGTAGAGGTTGTAATACCAGATGACCAACTAAGTTTAGCTATTGGAAGAAAAGGTCAAAATGTAAAATTAGCTTCAAATTTAACTAGTTTAGAAATAGATATTTTAACTGAAGATGAAGAATCAGAAAGAAGACAACAAGAGTTTAGAGAAAAAAGTATTTTATTAGCAGAAACTCTTGATGTTGAAGATGTTATTGCTCAGTTGCTTGTTACCGATGGTTATACGTCAGTTGAGTCTATAGCAGTTGAAACTTTAGAAAATTTAGAAAAAATAGAAGGTTTTGATACCACACTAGCTCAAGAGATAATCGATAGATCTAAAAATTTTGTAAAAGATCAAGAAGAGTCTGACAAAAAACTTATAGAAGAAAATATTAATGATGAAAAATTAAAGAATTTGAAAGGTATGAATAATAGTATTTTGGCAAAATTGGTAAAATCCAATATTCTCAATGTTAACGATTTTGCAGATTTAGCAACTTTTGAACTTATAGATAAAGAAGAGGGTATTTTAAAAGAACTAGAGCTTGATGAAGAAGTCGCCAATAATATGATAATGGAAGCAAGAAGTTTCTGGTCTGAAGAACAAAATAAGGATTAAAATTGGATAAAAACAAAGGTAACAAGAAAAAACCACTAAAACTTTCCACAACAGGAAGATTACAAATAAGAAAGAATCTTGGCCCGGCAGGTGATAAGTCTAAAAGTAGTGGTAATAAGAAAACAATTCAAATCGTTTTTAAAAATAAAAACAATCAACAGAAAAGTTCATCAACAACTCAATCAAATTTTAGAGGATCATCTAGCTTAAGAACACCTAGACAAGGTATTAATTCCTCACCACAACCAAACTTTTCCTCTCCTACTAAACCAAGAAGTTTTGAAAATAAAAATAAAAAAAATGTAGATAAAAAAACTCAACAAAAAAAATCAACTTTAAGACCTCTTGAAGATGACTTTAGTAAATCTGACGCAAAAAAAATACTAGAACAAGAAGAGCAAGAATTTGATAAATTTCCAAGTTTAGCAAAAATAAAAAGAGCTAGAGAAAAAGAAAGATTAAAATCAGTAAATGATGAAGATGAAACCAAAATATCTAGAGAAATATCTATTCCTGATTTCATTACTGTTCAAGATTTAGCCAACAGAATGGCAGAAAAAACAGCAGACGTAGTTAAAGTTCTTATGAAAATGGGTGTTATGGCAAACGCTACTCAGTCATTGGAATCTGATACAGCTCAATTAGTTGCAGAAGAATTAGGTCATAAGGTAACTGTAGTTAAAGATGATGATGTATTAAATGATATTAGAGATTTTGAAGACAAAGAAGATAGTCTTATAAAGAGAGCTCCTGTTGTAACAATTATGGGGCATGTTGATCATGGAAAAACTTCTTTACTAGATGCATTTAGAGAAAGTAATGTTGTATCTGGTGAGGCTGGTGGTATTACTCAGCATATTGGTGCTTATCAAATCAATAATAATAATAAAAAAATTACATTTATTGATACTCCCGGTCATGCAGCTTTTTCAAATATGAGAGCTAGAGGATCTAAAACAACTGACATAGTTATACTTGTTGTTGCAGCTGATGATGGAATTAAACCTCAAACTATTGAATCTATTGCTCATGCAAAATCTGCTGAAGTCCCAATAATAGTTGCTATTAACAAAATTGATCTTCCAGGAGCAGATCCTGATAAAGTTAGAAATGAATTACTTAGTCACGAAGTAATTGTTGAAAAACTAAGTGGTGAAGTTTTAGATATTGAAGTATCAGCAACTAAAGGAACAAATTTAGATAAATTAGAAGAAGCAATTCATTTACAAGCTGATCTTCTTAATCTCAAAGCTAATCCTGATAGAAAAGCTAGAGGATCTGTGATTGAATCTAAACTTGAAAAAGGTAGAGGTTCAGTTGCAACAGTCCTAGTTCAAAAAGGAACATTAAAAGTAAGTGATATTTTTGTATCTGGTTCTGAGTGGGGGAAGGTTAAAGCTTTAATAGATGACAAAGGCAAAAATATAAAACAAGCTGAGCCATCAGTACCAGTTGAAGTTCTGGGATTTGATTCTAATCCATTAGCTGGTGATGATTTTATTGTAGTTGAAAACGAGGGTATTGCTCGTAAAATTGCAGAATTTAGATCAAGTAAATTACAAATTCAAAAAAATACAGTTGCTAAATCTAATGTTGAAGAGATGTTTGCCCAAATAAACAAAGGTGAAGCAACAAGCCTTCCAGTAGTAATTAAAACAGATGTTCAAGGCTCAGCAGAAGCAATTGAAAATTCAATAACTAAACTCTCAACTGATGAAGTTAAGGTTAATGTTATTTATAAAGGTGTAGGTGCAATTACTGAGAGTGACGTTACATTAGCTGGTTCCGGTAGAGGCTTTATTGTTGGATTTAATGTTAGAGCACTACCTCATGCAAGAGATATAGCAAAAAGAGATGGAGTAGACATTAAATATTATTCAATCATTTATGAACTTATTGATGATGTAAAAAATCTTTTAACTGGTTTATTAAAACCAGATATATCTGAAAATATAACAGGTAATGTAGAAATTAGAGAAGTATTTAATATTTCCAAAGTTGGAAATATTGCAGGGTGTATGGTTAAAGACGGACTTATTTCTAGAAAATCACAGATTAGAATTCTTAGAGACAATATAGTAATTCATAAAGGACAAATTAGTAGTCTAAAAAGATTTAAGGAAGAAGTATCTGAGGTTAAGTCTGGTTTTGAGTGTGGTGTAATGCTTGATAATTATAGCGATATAAAAGTAGGTGATATTATTGAAACATTTGAGGAAATTTCTACTAATAGAAAGTTATAATGTTTTTTTACAATGGATACTCAAAGGCAAATTAGATTCGGCGAACTGATAAGATCATTACTAAGTGATTGTTTACTAAAAGAAGATTTTTTTGACGATAATATTAACTCCTCATCAATTACAATTTCATTTGTAAGAATGTCCAAGGATTTAAAGATAGCAAATGTATATTTTATGCCTCTAGGAGGTAAGGACAAAATACAAATTTTAGAAGTTTTAAAAGATAGAAAATATATTTTTCAAAAATTTCTATCAAAAGCAAAAATTAATTCAAAATATACTCCAAAGCTTATTTTTTATTTAGATGATACATTTGATGAAGCAGAAAAAATTGAAAATCTATTATTAGATAATAATGTCCTTAGAGATATTAAGTAATGATTCCAAAACAAGGTTGGATTAATTTATACAAACCTAAAAACATTACCTCTTTTAAGGCAATTAATTCAATAAAAAAAAAACTTTCAATTAATAAAATTGGTCATGCAGGCACTTTAGATCCAATGGCTGAAGGCGTGCTACCTATAGCTATAGGAAAAGCAACAAAGCTTATTTCATATATTAGCACTAAAAACAAAGAATATGAGTTCACGATAACTTGGGGAAGCCAAACAACAACAGATGATTCACAAGGTAAAAATCTATTTGAATCAAATTATTTCCCGACAATAAATGAAATAGAAAAAAAAATCATTAAATATGTAGGATATATTAATCAGATACCTCCTAAAGTTTCTGCAGTTAAGATTAATG
This sequence comes from uncultured Alphaproteobacteria bacterium, assembly GCA_902615745.1. Classification (GTDB taxonomy): domain Bacteria; phylum Pseudomonadota; class Alphaproteobacteria; order HIMB59; genus CACPNW01. The sequence continues at coordinate 65,480 of CACMQB010000008.1, forward strand.
GTAAAAGAGCATACAAATTATTTCGAAAAAACGAAACATTTACGATTGAACCAAAAAAAGTTTTTATTGAAAATTTAAGTATTACTAAACACAGTACAAACAAAACATCATTTAAAATTATATGCGGAAAAGGTTTTTATGTTAGAAGTTTTGCTCGTGATTTTGCTTTAGACCTTAAAACATATGGTCATATTTCTTCATTAAAAAGGTCAAAAGTAGGTAAATTTACTGAAAAAACATCGATTTCACTGGACGATCTTCTTAAAATAAGACAAAGGCACAGTGAAATTAATTGTATTTTCCCAACAATTTCTATGCTGGACGACATCTTGGCTTATGAAATTGAAGAACAACTGGATATGGAGAATTTATCTTTTGGGAGGTCGATTAAGATTGATGAAAAAAAAATTATAAATTCTTCGTCAATTAACTTAGATAAAAAAAATATTTTTTTATTTAAGAAAGGAGACATAGTCTCAATAGGCAAATTAGATGGTAGTTTGTTTAAACCAAATAAAATATTAATATAGGAGAATTGATGTCGATAACTAAAGAAAATAAAAAAAATCTTATTAATGAATTTTCTAAAAATGAAAAAGATACTGGATCAACAGGTGTTCAGATAGCAGTTTTAACAGAAAGAATTAAAAATTTAACTGAACATTTTAAAACTCATAATAAGGATAACCACTCAAAAAGAGGATTAGTATTATTAGTTAATAAAAGAAAAAAATTATTAAATTACTTATCTAAAAAAAATAAATCTGAATATTCAGATTTAATAAAAAAATTAAATATTAGAGGTTAAAAAAGAGGATAATTAAAAATTATGTTTGATGTGAAAAATATAGAAATTGAATGGGCTGGAAGAAAACTTAAATTAGAGACAGGAAAAATAGCTAGACAAGCTGATTCAACAGTTATTGCCACTTATGGTGGTACGACAGTGATGTGTAACGTTGTTGCGGCAAAAGAAGCAAATCCAGATATGGATTTTTTTCCTTTAACAGTAAATTATCAAGAAAAATATTATTCTGTGGGAAAAATACCTGGTGGTTTTTTTAAGAGAGAAGCAAGACCAACTGAAAAAGAAACATTAGTTTCTAGATTAATTGATAGACCAGTTAGGCCTTTATTTCATAAAGATTTTAAAAACGAGACTCAAGTTACTTGTACTGTTCTATCACATGATCAAGAAAATGACTCAGATGTCGTAGCAATGGTAGCTGCAAGTGCAGCATTAACTTTATCTGGCTTACCATTTTTAGGTCCACTTGGTGCAATTAAGATTGGATTTATTGACGGAGAATTTGTTATTAATCCAAATAAAAATCAATTATCAAATTCTAAACTAGAATTAGTATTAGCTGGAACTAAGGAAGGTGTACTAATGATTGAGTCTGAAGCTCACGAACTTTCAGAAAAGCAAATGCTCGACGCAGTGGTTCTTGGTCAGGAAAATTATAAAACAGTTATAGAAGCAATAATTTCATTAGCTAAAAAAGCTGCGAAAGAACCTTGGGATATTAAAGAAAAAGATGAAGAAATTAAAAGTCTTCCGTCCAAGATCAACACAGACTATGGTAAAAATTTTTTAGATGCATACAAAATAACTGAAAAACAAAAAAGATCAGAAAAATTATCTTCTATAAGAAATGAAATTTCTGAAAAATTTGTGACTGAAACAATCTCACCAGTTTTAGTTTCGGATGCAATAAAAAATGTCGAAAAAGATATTGTTAGAGGAGAATTAATTAATACAGGTAACAGGATAGATGGAAGAGATACAAAAACAGTTCGTCCAATTGTATGTGAAACTGGAGTTTTAGAAAGAACTCACGGGTCTGCGTTGTTTACAAGAGGAGAAACACAGGCACTTGTAGTTTCAACTTTGGGAACTGGACAAGATGAGCAAAGAATAGATGCCATTGATGGAGAATATACAGAGAATTTTATGTTACACTACAATTTTCCACCTTACTCTGTTGGAGAAGTTGGGAGAATTGGATCAACTAGTAGAAGAGAAATTGGACATGGAAAACTAGCTTGGCGAGCTATTCATCCCATGTTACCTTCTAAAGAAAAGTTTCCTTATACTTTTAGAGTAGTATCTGAAATTACAGAATCTAATGGCTCTAGCTCAATGGCTACTGTTTGCGGTACCTCCATGTCCCTAATGGATGCTGGAGTGCCTTTAGAGAGACCAGTGGCAGGTATTGCAATGGGCTTAATTAAAGAAAATGATAAGTATGTAATTTTATCAGATATATTAGGTGATGAAGATCACTTAGGTGATATGGACTTCAAAGTTGCTGGAACATCTGAAGGAATAACTTCTTTGCAAATGGATATTAAAATAACCAGTATTACATCTGAAATTATGGAAGAAGCATTAGCTCAAGCTAAAGATGGACGCTTCCATATACTTGGTGAAATGGCTAAAGCAATTGATAAACCTAATCAATCAATTTCTCAATACGCGCCAACAATAACTAATCTACAAATAAACAAAGATAAAATTAGAGAAGTTATTGGTAAAGGAGGAGCAGTAATTAGAGAAATATCTGAAACAACTGGAGCTAAAATTGAAATCAATGATGAAGGTTTAGTGAGTATTGCAGCTGTAGATCAAAAATCTGGAAATGATGCATTAGAATGGATCAAAGGTATTGTCGAAGAGCCAGAGATTGGTAAAATTTATGAAGGTAAGGTTATAAAGATAATGGACTTTGGCGCTTTTGTTAATTTCATGGGATCTACAGATGGTCTTGTTCATATTAGTCAATTAAAAAATGAAAGAGTAGAGAAAGTTGAAGATGTTATTAGTGAAGGAGATATCGTTAAAGTAAAAGTATTGGATATCGACTCAAGAGGAAAAATAAAACTTTCTATGAAAGCAGTTGACGCAGAAGAAAAAGCTTAAATTACCAAAATTAATTGGGCACAGAGGTGTAAAAGATCTGTGTCCAGAAAACACTTTAGAATCAATCTTAAAGGCATTCGATTTAGGATTAAGTTTTGTAGAAATAGATGTAAAGATTTCTAAAGACAGAGTCCCAATTTTATTACATGATGACACACTTGATAGAACTACTAATGGAAGTGGGCTTGCTATTGATTATAATTATGAGAACATAAAACAACTTGATGCAGGAAAATTTTTTTATAAAGAAAATACAAATATTTTTGTTCCAAAGTTAGAAGATATTCTTAGTTTGTGTACTAATAATAATGGTAATTTAAATATCGAATTAAAACCAAATAAAAAGTTTGAAAAAGAAAATGTTTATCAAATATATAAAATTACAAAAAATATTAATCAAATAGATATTTTTTTCTCCTCATTTGATATGATTTCTATTTTAGAAATTTCAAAACTTTACCCTCAATCTATACGTAGTTTTTTATTAGATGATTTTAAAGAATATAATATTGATGATTTGATTAGCATATCAATTAATCATGATTTAAAAATCTGTGGATTAAATATAGATCTTGTTACCGCTGATATTATAAAAAAAATTAAAAATTCCAATATGGCAATAACTGTTTATTCAGAAAAAAATATTAATTTACCTAGTGCTACTGATATTTTCTCCATGGGTGTTGATAGTATTTTTGTTGATAATCCTTCAGATTTATTGGGCAAATTTTAGAACTTATTCGGCATTCCAATAATATTGTAACCACAGTCAACATAATGAACTTCACCAGTAACTGCAGAAGATAAATCACTAACAAAGTATAAAGCAGATTTACCAATTTCATCTAGTTTTGCATTTCGTTTCAATGCTGAATGTTCTTCTGTAAATTTAAACACCTCCCTAGCATTATTTATCGCTGCACCAGCAATTGTTCTCATAGGTCCTGCTGAGATTGCATTAACTCGAATATTTTTTGTGCCTAAATCCACACTCAAGTATTTTACACTTGTTTCTAAAGCGGCTTTTGCAATTCCCATTAAATTGTAATTTGGTATTACTTTATTTGACCCATAAAAAGTAAGGGTGAGAATACTTCCTCCATCACTCATCATAGGTTCAAAATTTCTTGCAAGACTAGTTAAAGAAAAACATGATATTTCTAAACAATTAATAAAATTATCCTTCGTAGTATCAACATATCTACCATTCAACTCTGACTTATCTGCAAATGCAACAGCATGAACTATAAAATCAATTGTGCCCCATTCTTTTTTTATAATTTCTACAGATTTGTTTATTGAGTCATCATTATTAAAATCACATTCTATTAATATTTTTGAATTAATTTCTTCAGAAAGTGGTTTCACCCTCTTTAATAATAATTCATTTTGATAACCAATGGCTATTTCAGCACCATTTTCAGCTAGTTGTTTTGCTATTCCCCATGCAATTGAATGATTATTTGCAATACCAAATACTAAACCTTTTTTATTTTTAAGCATGATATTTTGAAAATACTAATGTTGCATTTGTGCCGCCAAAACCAAAACTATTCGACATAACATGCTCAATTTCAACGTCATTTTCCGTTTTTAATAGAATATTACAATCTTTGGCACTATCATCGAGATTTTCAATATTAGCAGAACCACTAATAAAATTATTTTTCATCATCAATAAACTATAAATTGCTTCATGCACACCAGTTGCCCCTAAAGAATGACCAGTCAAAGATTTTGTTGAGCTCATTTTAGGAATATTTGAGCCAAAAACATTTTTGATTGCTTCCAATTCTTTTACATCTCCTATTGGAGTGCTTGTTCCATGTGTATTTATATAGTCAATTTTTCCATCAATATTTTTTAATGCTTGCTTCATGCATCTTTCTGCCCCTTCTCCAGAAGGCTGTACCATATCGTATCCATCTGAGGTTGCTCCATATCCAGTTATTTCACCATATATTTTAGCACCTCTAGCTTTTGCATGCTCTAATTCTTCAAGTACTAAAGTTCCACCCCCACCAGCAATTACAAATCCATCTCTATCTGCATCATATGCCCTCGAAGATTTGTTTGGAGTAGAATTATATTTTGATGACAAAGCACCCATTGCATCAAATAAAATTGATAAAGTCCAATGGAGCTCTTCACCTCCTCCAGCAAAAACAATATTTTGTTTTCCCATCTGAATTAGTTCGTATGCATTACCAATACAATGTGAACTTGTAGAACATGCTGAAGTAATTGAATAGTTAACTCCTTTAATTTTAAAAGGAGTTGCAAGAGTTGCAGAATTTGTACTAGACATTGCTCTTGGCACCATAAATGGTCCAATTTTTTTTGAACCCGAACTTTTTCCAATTTCAGAAGACTTAAATAAATTTTGTGTCGATGGACCACCTGAACCAACAATTATACCAGTCATTTCATTTGAAATATCACTATCCTCCAGTGCTGAGTCGTCTATAGCATCTTTCATCGCAATATAGTTATAGGCAGCTCCATCACCCATAAACCTTAATAATCTTCTATCAATTTCGTTACTAATATCTATTTTTGGTTTACCGTGTACAAGACTTCTAAAAGAAAACTCCTCATACTCTTCTGCACTTGTTATCCCAGATTTCAAATTTTTAAGACTGTCTATAACATCCGATTGATTATTACCAATACATGATACTATACCTAAACCTGTTACTACTACTCTATTCATTACTTATTTCTCAGGTGAAAATAAACCGACTTTCATATCTTTAGCTTCATAAATTGTTTCACCGTCAGCTTTTAAAACACCATCTCCAACTCCTAAAATCAATTTTCTTAGTATAAGTCTTTTAAGAGATATATGGTAAGTTACTTTTTTGACTTTTTGTAATACCTGACCGGTAAACTTAACTTCACCAACTCCCAAAGCTCTACCTTTTCCTGGTTGGCCAAGCCATCCTAAATAAAAACCAAGTAATTGCCACATAGCATCCAGTCCTAAACAACCTGGCATTACGGGATCATCTTTAAAATGACATTCAAAAAACCATAAGTCTTCCTTAATATCTAGTTCTGCAATAACCTCACCCTTAGAAAATTCTCCACCAGTATCATTTATTGAAGTAATTCTATCAAACATTAACATAGGAGGCATTGGAAGTTGAGCATTCCCTTTTCCAAAAAGAACGCCTTTTGCACAATCAATTAATTGATCGTAGGTAAATGAATTTTGTTTCATAATTTTAATTAAACTTTTTTTATGTATTTATCAATTAACTTAAACTGATTTTAAATAACAATCATGTTTACTTTTAATAACAATATTATCAATGCTTAATTTTTTTCCGTCAGAAATTGTCATTATATTAGTTTCATCCTTTAAATTTAAATAATAATTAATTATTTTTTGAGCAGTAATTAAACCTGCTAACCCTGAAGAAATACCTGAAATACCTACTACACTACATCTGGGAAGATCAATATCATCTTTGTTAGGAAATATACAATTTAAACATAGATGATTATTTTTATTTGAATTATCGAAAAGAATTATTTGTAAATCGTGTCTTAATGCAGAGGAATATAAAAAATTGATTGAATTTTTAAGACAATATTCATTTAATAATTTAGAACTGAACCAATCATCAGTTGCATCAAC
>CACMQB010000009.1 GCA_902615745.1 uncultured Alphaproteobacteria bacterium
GCGCGAATTTATAGAGATTTTAAAAAAGAATTTTCAAAACTACAAGCTGAAAGAGTAAGTGCATTCAAAGAGTTTCACGATGATACGGTAAACAAAAAATTTAATGATCCTAAAATCACAGTTAAAATTGATGAAGGTGAATTTGAAAAATTTTTAAAGCTTTCAGAAAAATTTTGATTAATGTTTGCGGGCGAAGTTGATTTAAAAACTTGGTATAAACCAAAAATAGATAAGAAAACTTTAAAGGAACTTTCTAAGAGATCGGATATAAAAGGTTTATTAGATATATCCATATTTATTGTTGCTTTAATATTAAGTGGATATCTATGTATTCTAAGTTGGGGTACTTTATGGTCAATACCTGCTCTTTTGCTTTATGGAAATATTTTCTATTGTAAGATCATAAGCATTCAACATGAAACAAATCACGAAACATATTTTAAAACAAGAGCGTTAAATAAATTTTTTTATCATATAACTTCTTTACTCGGCGGTTTTGAAGCAGTTAGATGGAAGTGGAGTCATTTTCATCACCATACTTACACTATATTTACACATGAAGAGGTGTACGATTATGAAAATAATAGTCCAAAACCAACAGAACCTGTAAGATTTCTTTTAAATTTTTTACCTCTTGGTCCAATAATTAATATTCAAAAAATAAGACATTTTACACATTTTGAAATTATTAAACATTCATTTGGGATAATTACTCCTGTTGTAAAAGTTACAGTACCTGAAAAGGAGATAAAAAAAATTATTAATAGTTCAAGATTATACTTAAGTTTTTGGTTGTTCGTAATTTTATGTTCAGTTTTGTTACAATCATGGCTACCAATAATAATGATAATTTTACCTCCATTTTACGGTAACACTATATTAATGATATGCGGCATGACTCAACATGCTGGACTAGCTGATAATATTAAAGATCATAGAAAAAGTACAAGAACAGTTATTATGAATCCCTTTTTTAGTTTTTTGTATTCAAACATGGAGTATCATATTGAGCACCACATTTTCCCAAAAATCCCATGCCATAATTTAAAAAAAATTCACAAAATAGTTAAAAATCAAATGCCAGAACCTCATAACGGAATAATTTCTGCTTATAGATCAATAATCCCAGCAATATTTAAGCAATCTAAAGATAAAAATTATTTTATTGATGTGAAGGTTCCAGATACGACAATTTAGTCTCTTTTTTTTTACTCAAAATATACTATAAACGAATCATGGGAAATCAACTAAATGATAATGATTTTGGTACAAGAGATAAAAGAGGCCATTGGAAACCTTTTGGCACAATAAGTATTAACCCACCTAAAGATATATTTTTTAACCCGATAAAATTTTTAAAGTATTTTTTTAAATTTCCTGGAATTTTTTTTCCATGGACTTTTGTTTTTGCAGCAATAACAGTTGCTACATATCTTTTTTTGACTCCTTCTTTAGAGACAATGAAGACTCTTGAAATAGGATGGATATCCTATATATTTTTCAGAAATGCAGTTATTATTTTACTTTGGACAGGCTTCTTTCATTTAAGACTGAAGACACAAGGAACTTCATTTAAATATAATCCACGACCTTTGGAAAAAAATAACTCAACATTTTTATTTAATGACCAGACTAAAGACAACCTATTCTATACTTTTTGTAGCGCTATTCCACTGTGGACAGCTTATGAGGTAATTACATTTTGGTTATTTGCAAATCAAATAATCCCTTATGTAAGTTGGGAGGCTTATCCAATATATTGTTGTTTTATGTTCTTTCTTGTCCCGTTTATAAGAGACGCACATTTTTACTTAACTCATAGACTATTACACTGGGCACCCCTTTATAAAATTGCCCATAAAGTTCATCACCGTAATACGAATACAGGTGCTTGGTCGGGTATGTCTATGCATCCTATAGAGCATATACTCTATTTTTCAGGAATCTTAGTTCATTGGATTATCCCTTCACATCCTCTTGTTGCGATGTATCATGTATTTCATGCTGGTTTAGCCCCTACACCTGGACATACAGGATATGAGAAAATGACTTTCAAAAATGGTGTTTCAATTCCAACAGGTGATTATATGCATTACATACATCATAAATATTTTGAATGTAACTATTCAGGTGGAAATACTAGTTTTTTAGATAAACTTATGGGTACATTTCATGATGGTTCTGAAGAAGCAACCAAAGAAGTAATGGCTCGTATCAAAGATAAAGCTCATTACCTCTAAACTTATCTTCATAAATTTTAAATTTTATTATAATGATCTAAAATATGAGTAAGGTCGAATTATATAAAGATGTAAAAAATAGTTTGGGAGAGGGTATCACGTGGTCTTCAATTGATCAAAGTTTACTTTGGGTAGATATTAAACCAAAATCAGTTTTATTCAGAATTAATTTATATAACGAAAAATTAGAAACTTTTGATTTACCTGATTTTGTAACAGCGACATCAATAATCTCAAAGAATGAAATTGCTTTAGTCTCAAATAATGGAGTAAATAAATTTAATTTTCAATCTAAAAAATACGAAAGAATAATTAATGTTGAAGATGATATTTTAACAAATAGATCTAATGATGGTGCATCTGATGCGAGGGGCAGGCTCTGGTTTGGCACAATGCAAAATAATTTTAATCAAGATGGAAGTGCAAAATCTTTAAATGCTAAATCTGGTAGTTTATATTGTCTATCTGACAATAAGGTAAATATTGTTGAAACAAATCTTGGTATACCCAATACATTTATTTGGAGTCCAGATAACACAAAATTTTATTTTGCTGATACAACTGAAGGATCATTACTAGAATATAATTTTAACTTAGATGAAGGTAGTTTATCAGATAAAAAAAAATTCTTCGATTTTAATAGAGGTGCTCCAGATGGATCAACTATTGATAGTGATGGTTTTATTTGGAATTGTCGTTGGGGTGGATCATGTGTAGTGAGAATTGATCCTAGAGGAAGAATAGATAAAATTTATGAGCTACCTGTTGAAAATGTAACAAATTGTGTATTTGGTGGAAGTGATCTAAAAACTTTATTTATCACAAGTGCTGCAAATTCGGGTAAAAATCAACATGATGGTAGTTTATTTGCATTAAATGTTAATGTACCTGGCCTTGAAGATAATAAATTTAAAATTTGATTTTTTACTTTAATTAGCTAAAACTTTCACACATGAATAAAAAAAATAAATTTAGATCTTCTAATTGGTATAATTCTAAATCACATCGAAGAGATACATTTATTCATAGAGGCTGGATGAGAAATCAAGGTCATCCAAATCATTTGTTTGATGGCCGTCCTGTAATTGGTATTTGTAATACATGGTCAGAATTAACTCCTTGTAATGGTCATTTCAGAGAGATAGCAGAGTCTGTTAAAAAAGGTGTTTATGAAGCTGGCGGTTTTCCTCTTGAATTTCCCGTTTTTTCAGCAAGTGAATCCAATTTAAGACCTACAGCTATGTTGTTTAGAAATTTAGCAAGTATGGATGTTGAAGAGGCAATAAGGGGTAATCCTATAGACGGAGTCGTACTATTAATGGGGTGTGATAAAACTACACCTTCATTAATGATGGGAGCTGCAAGTGTAGATCTTCCTACAATAGGTGTTTCAGGTGGCCCAATGCTTAATGGACACCATCAAGGTGAAACAATAGGTTCTGGCACTGGTGTTTGGAAACTTGATGCAGATTTAAACGCTGGTGTAATTACAGAAGAAGATTTTATTAATGCAGAAATTTCAATGAGTAGATCAAAAGGTAATTGTATGACAATGGGTACTGCATCAACAATGGGATCAATGGTGGAAGCATTAGGGATGTCACTACCAGGAAATGCTGCGATACCTGCAGTTGACTCAAGAAGATATGCTTTAGCTCATATGTCTGGAAAAAGAATTGTTGAAATGGTTAAGGAAGATATAACTATGTCAAAAATTGTTACAAAAAAATCATTTGAAAATGCAATCAAGGTCAATGGAGCAATAGGTGGATCTACAAATGCAGTTATCCATCTAGCTGCAATCGCAGGTCGAATGGAAATAGATTTAGATTTAGAAGATTGGAATAAATGTGGAGACGGTATTCCAACATTAGTAAATCTACAACCTTCTGGAAAATACTTAATGGAAGATTTTTATTATGCAGGTGGTGTTCCTGTAGTTATAAAAAGATTAATGGAAAAAAATCTATTAGAAGAAAATGAAATGACTGTTAATGGAAAAACTATATCTGAGAATAATATAAATGCTAAATGTTGGAACAATGATGTTATCAAAGAATTTGAAAATCCATTAACAAAAAATGGAGGAATTAAAATTCTTAGGGGTAATATTGCTCCAAATGGTGCAATTATTAAACCATCAGCTGCATCACCAGAATTAATGAAACATACTGGAAAAGCGGTAGTTTTTGAAAGTGTAGAAGAATTTCATGAAAAGATTGATGATCCCAATTTAGACGTTGATGAAAATTCAATATTAGTTTTAAAAAATTGTGGGCCAAAGGGTTACCCTGGTATGGCTGAAGTAGGTAATATGCGTCTTCCACAAAAAGTTCTTAAAAAAGGTGTGAGAGACATGATAAGAATATCTGACGCTAGAATGAGTGGTACAGCATACGGTACCGTAATACTTCATACATCTCCAGAAGCTGCAGTTAAAGGTCCTTTAGCAGCAGTTCAGAATGGTGATGAAATAGAAGTAGATGTTGATCAGGGTATAATGAATTTAAAAGTTAATGAAGAAACAATAAAAAATCGTCTTGAAAATTATTCACCTGTTGTTCCAGAAATCACAGGTGGTTATCAAAAAATGTATGTAGAGCATGTTATGCAAGCTGACAAAGGAGCAGATCTAGATTTTCTTATTGGAAAAAGAGGAGCTGAAGTCAAAAGACATAGTCATTAATTAAAAATTATTAAAATAGATGAATAACAATTTTAATCCTTTGTCTGCTGAAGAATTAACTTCAAGAATAAATAAAATTCCTAGAATTAATCTAGCTCAATTACCTACTGTACTTGAATTTGCACCTAATATTTCTAAAGAGTTGGGTATAAATCTTTATATCAAACGAGATGATTGCACTGCATTAGCTTTTGGGGGAAACAAAACAAGACATTTAGAGTTTATAATGGCTAAAACATTATCTGGAGATTATGACTGTATTTTAACTGGGGCTGCATCTCAGTCTAATTTTTGCCGCCAAGCTGTAGCTGCTGCAAATAAACTAAATTTAGATAGTTATTTAGTATTAATGCACGGAATAAAAGGTAACTTAATGCAAGGTAATTTTTTATTATATAATATTCTGGGAGCTAATGTTGATGTTATTGATGGTGAGAATTTAGAAGATATACCAAAGCATTTAGATATAAAATATAATGAGTTAATAAAAGAAGGTCGAAAACCTCTATTAATTTATGGAGGATTTGGAAAAGAGGACACCACTCTTGCTGGTATAAGTTATGCAAATGCTATGGCTGAAATTGATTTACAAATGAAAGAGCAAAATTTTATAGCAGATCATCTATTTGTTACTGCCGCTAATATGACACAAGCAGGTTGTGAATTAGGAGCTAAGATATTAAATTGGCCAACTCGTATTCAAGGTATTTCTCCTGTTTATTGGGAAATGGATATTAAAAAAGATATAGCAAGAATATGTAATGATGCAGCAAAGATGCTTGATATAAATTTAGAGTTTTCACATAACATGATTAATCATGACAATAATTATGTAGGTGAAAAATATGGTGCGATTACAGAAGATGGAATAAAAGCAACAAAGCTTTTAGCTAATAAAGAGGGAATTATTTTAGATCCAGTTTATACATCAAAAGGTTTTGCAGCTTTAATTGATTATGTTGAAAAAGGAATCATTAAGAAAGGTGAAAACGTCATTTTCATGTTCACTGGTGGTAGTCCGGCAGTTTTTGCATATAACGATGAAATTGCAAATAATTCTACTCAATAATTTCAAATTTATCTAAATATTTATTTGATAACTTAATACCTAATCCATGTTTATTTTCATCTAATTCGATAAAACCATTTTTTGCTTGAGGTTCGCCATCAAAAATATACCAAAATAATTCATTGCCAATTTCTACAGGCCAAAAAGGAAAATACTCAACTATAGGAGCGTTTGCTGAACTCATAGAAATATGAAAATTATGAACTTGTCCTGCGTGAGGAATAACTGGTATTTGAAATGCTTCAGCTAAAGCAGAAATTTTATGTGCCTGTGTTATACCACCAACTCTATTCGTATCAAATTGCACAACATCAATTGCTTTTTTTTCTAGTAATTGTCTAAAACCAAAAAGTGTATATTCATGTTCACCACCAGATATAGGAGTTCTACATGAGGCTTTTAGATCTGCATAACCATCAATATCATCAGCAATAACTGGTTCTTCTAACCAACGAAGATTTTCATTATCAATTAATCGCATCATTCTTTTTGCATATTCAAATGTCCATCCCATATATACATCTGCCATAAGATCAACATTATCACCAACAACTGATCGCACTGTTTTGATTAACTCAATATTTTTATGCATACCTTCAGCACCATCAGTGGGACCCCAACCAAGTCTTAATTTCATTGCTTTAAAACCTTGATCAACATAATCCTTAGCTTCTTTTGCAAGACTATCAAGAGGTTGACTATAAAGCTTACTTGCATAACAGGGGAGTTTTGATTTAGTTTTTCCACCTAATAATTTGAATACGGGTTGTTTAGCAGATTTTCCAAGTGCATCCCATATTGCAATATCAACAGCACTAATAGCTGTCATACCTACACCTTTTCTCCCCCAAGCAAGTGTTTGGCGATACATCTTTTGCCATATATGCTCATAATCCCATATACTTTCACCAATAATGGCTGGAGCTAAGTAAGTATCTACAACTGATTTACATGGTTCTGGGGATAATGCTGCATTACCTAAACCTACCAAACCATCACTTGTTTCTATCTCAACAACTAACCAGCTATGAAATTTATATGTTGTCCATCTATCATTTGAAATATTTTCTTGATTCACAATATCTGCAGCATTTGTGCAAAAATTTTCATGAATTTTTTGAACAGGCCCTGTCCATTTATAGACCTTTGCTTTAACACTTACAATTTTACTCACAAAATAATTATTATACTAATTTAAATCAATTTAAGAGAATTTTTTAATATTAAGATAAGAGTTTAAGTAATAACTTTAAAGATTCTAGCATCGGATTTACATTAGCTTTATTTTTACCCACAATATCAAAAGCTGTTCCATGAGCAGGTGTAGTTATAGGTATTGGCAGACCACCTTGAACAGTAACACCTTTTTCAAATCCAAACGATTTAAGACCTGATTGTATGGCGTCATGATACATTCCGACAAGACAATTACACTCTTTATTTTTATAAGCTTTAATAAATGATGTATCACATGGTAACGGGCCAAAAACTTTGATTTTCATTTTTCTTGCTTTGTTTATTGCAGGAATTATTATTTTTTTCTCTTCATTTCCAAACTCAGCGTGAGGATTTAAAGCTTGAACACCTACTTTTGGATTTTTTAATCCATTTTTTTTTAAATACTTATTAACTAATTTAATTGGTTCAAGAATATTTTTAATAGTGATATTTTTTGCAACATCTTTAAGGGGAATATGTGAAGTTACTCTAGCAGTCCAAAAATTATTTAATACATTGAGTTCACAAACGTAGCTTTTTATTTTAAATTTATTTTTAAAATAATGGAGTTCATCTTTAAATTTCATACCAGCAAGATCTAAACTTGTTTTATTAAACGGAGCAAAATTAATTCCATCTATTTTTTTCTTATTATATAAATCAATCGCTATATCGATAGAATTTAAAACAGAAATCCCTGATTTTAAATTTGCTTTTCCAATTGGATATCTTACTTTTCTCTTAGTAATATCAAAGAAAATCTTACTAGTACTTTTAAATTCTATCTGATCAAAATTATTAATAAACTTAATATTTTTTTTATTTTTTTGTTTTGTTAAATGTCCATCAAATACAGATTTTTCTCCAATAATTACAATATTTATTTTTTTTAAAATATTATGAGATAGAATTTTAGAAATTAATTCAGGGCCAATTCCAGATGGATCACCTAAAAGAATAGCTATACTTTTTTTATTTCTCATTAAATTCTATAAAACTTCTCTGCATTTTTTAAAAAAATTTTATCATATTCATTTTGTGAAAAATTTTTTACAATATTAAAGTATGAACTCCAATAATTATCAAAAGTATTAAAAATTTTATCTACAGGAAAATTTGATCCAAACATACACCTATCAATACCAAAAATTTCAATTGTATTAAGAATAAAATATTCAATAGAAATAATTGTCCAACTGGGATTAAACATCCCCAACCCTGATATTTTACAAACAAAATTTTCATGTTCGGCTAAAGATTGCATCTTTCTCATCCAATATTTTTTATATTCTTCTGTTTGGAAACAAGGCTCACCAGTATGGTTTAAGATAAATTGTACATTTGGGTAACGTTTTGCTAATTTACAAGCATCATCAAACTGATGAGGATATATTTGTATATCAAAAGATAATTTTCTATTGGCCAAATGTCTAAAGTTATCTTGCCATAACTCATCTTTTAAATAATTTTTTTTAGCATGAGAATATTGCGGTTTATCTTTATCAAATGACAAAATTTGTCTAATTCCTCGTACATTTTTATATTCAAGGTGTTGATCAAGAACTTCGCTGACTTTTTTTTCAGAAAAATCAGCAAATGCAACAATCCCATTTGGGATTTTTAAATTATTATTATCTGAAATATTTTGTAACCATTTTGTTTCTTCTATCGGGTTCATTGCATCATGTTCAGCTTGAACATGTATTGATTTTACGAGATTTTGATTTTTTGCATCATTTAAATAATCATCTAATAAATAACTCTTTTTAATACTTTTAAAACTTCCATAAAAAGTTTCGTCTTCATTACCACTTAACCAAGGATAACGTGTTTCTTTAGAATCAAGATCCCATAGATGATGATGTGAATCAACAATAGCTATTTTTTTCATTTATATTTTTTATAGAATTGAATTTTATCTATAAGTTTATAAAATTAATACATATAATTTATTTGAAAAGAGGTATTATGAATTATGCATGGATTCTTGAAATCCGACCAGGATATGAGGAAGAATATAAAAAGAGACATGATGAAATTTGGCCAGAAATGGTTCAAATGCTTAAAGAAGCTGGATTACGAAATTATAATATTTTTAGATATGGATTAAAATTATTTGGATATTTTGAAACTGATGATCTTAAAAAATCCATTAACTTTATATCTAAAAGCGAAATTAATAAAAAATGGTCTAAATATATGGAGCCCATAATGAAAGTAGATATTGATCCGAAAACAAATTTTCCATACTTGTTGCCATTACAAATGCATTTAGATTAAAAACAAATAATGAATAAAGTAAAAATTGGAGTCATAGGAGCAGGTTGGTGGGCAACAGAAAATCATATTCCACATTTAGCAGAAAGAGATGAAGTTGAATTAACAAGTGTATGTAAGCTTGAAGAAGACCAATTAAGTTTTGTAAAGAATAAATTTAATTTTAAACATGCATCTACTGATTTTAAAGAAATGTTAGATTTATCATATTTAGATGGAGTAGTAATTTCTTCACCGCATCATGCACATTATGAGAATGCAAAAGCAGCGCTTGAAAAAAATTGTCATGTAATGATTGAGAAACCTATGACTACAGTTTCTAGAGAAGCTGAAACACTTCTCCAATTAGCAAAAAAAAAGAATAAACATATTTTAATCCCAAATGGTTTTAATTTTAAAAATTTTATGTCTAAGGCTGAGGAAATTATAATAAATAAAAAAATAGGTGAAATAAAACATGTTGATGCAGCTTTTTCATCATCTTTGACAGATTTATTTCAAGGGATACCATTGAGTGAGTCTAATAATCATACATTCCAACCCCATGCTTCTACATGGTCAGATCCAAATAAAGGAGGAGGATATGGTTGGGGGCAATTGTCACACATGTTTGCAGGTGTTTTAAAAATTACTCATCTTGAACCAGATCAAGTATTCTGTCTATCTGTGCCTTCACCAACAAATGTTGATTATACCAATGCAGTTTCTATGAAATTTTCAAATGGTGCAACTGGTTCTTTTTCCGGAAGTGCATTTGTACCAAAAGATTTTGGAGGTACATTTTATATTACAGTTCATGGCACACTTGGTGTTTTATATTTAGATATGGAAGTAAAAAGAGAACGGTTATTTGTACGTCTGAATAATGGAGATAATTTAAATTATGAAATAGAGGAGGGTGATGGTGCATTTAGTTATGGAACTAAAGAAGCATTGAATACTTTTGTTGATTTATGTCTAAATAAAGATGTAAAAAATCATTCAGATGGAGCACTTGCTTTAAAAACAGTAAGAATATTAGAAGCTATGTATAAATCTATTGAAAGTAAAAAATTACAACAAATTTAAATAAGTAAATTAAAGATCAAATACTTTACCGGGATTCAAAATATTATTTGGATCAAAGCTTTTCTTAATTAATTTCATGAGAGGAATATTATCAGGGTGTTGCTTCAGTAAATATTCTTTCTTTTGAAGACCAATACCATGTTCACCTGTAATAGTTCCATCCATCTCTAAAGCTTTATCAATTAATCTATTGCTAAATTCTCTAATATATTTGTATTCATTTTGTTTACTTGGATCGTAGACAATGGATACATGAAAATTTCCATCACCAACATGACCAACCATTGGTGCCTTTAATCCCGTATCACGAAGTTCTGTTTCTGCAAATTTAATACATTCCACTATGTTTGAAATAGGTACACAAACATCAGTAACATACACTCTGATATTATCACCCTGTGCTTTAACAGAATAATACACGTTATGTCTTGCTTTCCAGATTTTGTTTCTTTCTTCTGTATTTGAAGCCCATTTAAATTCACTGCCATTATTATTTTTAGAAATTTCTTCCACTACATCAATTGATTCTTTATTTGAAATCTCGCTGCCATGAAATTCATAGAATAGTGTTGGCAAACTTTCTAAATTTTCTAGCTTTGAGTATTTTATACTTATATCCATTTGATCTTTATTTAATAATTCTACTCTTGCAATAGGGACACCATACTGAATGATTTCTTGTGCGGTTAAAACTGCGGAGTCTAGATCAGGGAACTGACATACAGCACTCATTATGCTCTCTGGTATTGGAGATAATCGAAGATGCACTTCAGTTATTATTCCTAAAGTTCCCTCTGAACCAACAAAAAGGTTAGTAAGATTATACCCTGCAGAGGTTTTTTTGGATCTTGTTCCTGTATTTATAATTTCACCATTAGCCATTATAACGGTTAAACCAAGTACAGTTGTTTTCATAGTTCCATATCTCACAGCCATCGTCCCAGAGGCTGAACAAGCTGCCATACCTCCAAGAGATGCGTTTGCACCAGGATCAATTGGAAAAAAAACTCCTTTATCTTTTAAAGTTTCATTTAGTTCTTCTCTAGATACATTTGCTTGTACTCGACAATCAAAGTCTGCCTCATTAATAGAAATAATTTTGTTAAAATTTTCCATTGAAATTGTAAATCCTTCATCATTTCCAACCACATGACCTTCTAACGATGTACCAGTGCCATACGCAGTTACTGGTACTTTAAATTCATTACAAATTTTTAATATTTTTGAGAGTTCTTCATTATTTTTTGGAAACAAAACTGCCCTAGGTAAAACAGGGTCATAAGCATCCTCACCTTTTGCATGATTATTTCTGACACTTTCTGAAAATGATATTCTTTCTTGTAAAATATCTTTTAAATTGTCCAATAATCCTCTATCCATGAATTAATAATATTAATTATTCAATAAAAGTAAATGAATACCACAGCATTAGAATTAGAAAATATATATGATTTAGCATATAAAGCACTATCAGCCCATGGATGTGATCATTTCAATGCTGATTCTGTAGCAACAACAGTTTCACATGCTGAAAGAGATGGAAGTGTTTCTCATGGATTGTTTCGTATTCCTGGTTATGTAGCTTCGCTAAAAAGTAAAAAAGTAAATGGAGCTTCACGACCTTTAAATACCTATCTTACACAAAACGCAATTCGTGTTGAAGGTGATTATGGGTTTGCTCCTGTAGGAATCAAAGTTGGTTTGCCTGAATTGATAAAAACGACAAATAAACATGGAGTTGGTGTTTTAACTATAACTAATACTCATCACTTTGCAGCCTTATGGCATGAAACTGAAGCATTAGCAGAAAATAATTTAATTGGAATTGCTTGTACTGCATATAAACCAAGTGTGGCTCCAGCTGGTGCAAAGAAACCGCTATTTGGAACTAATCCAATATCATTTGCTTGGCCAAGAAAAAATAATACCCCTGTCGTCTACGATATGGCAACTTCAACAATGGCGATGGGAGAGGTTCAGGTTGCAGCACGTGATGGTCACAAAGTTCCATTTGGAACAGGCCTAAATAAAGATGGAGAAAAAACTGATAATCCATCTGAAATTGCAAATGGAGGAGTCCTTTTAACATTTGGCGACTACAAAGGTTCTGCAATAGCAATGATGATTGAGTTATTAGCTGCAGGTCTAGTAGGAGATTTATTTAGTTTTGAAGCTAAAGAAGAAGACAATAATGATGGAGGTCCTGCAAGGGGTGGTGAATTTATTATGGCATTATCTCCAGAGCTTATTGCAGGAAAAAATTGGAATGAACATGCTGAGAAATTTTTTGAACAAATGACATCTTTAGACGGTGTGCGTTTACCTGGACAACGAAGACACACTAATAGGCAAGATAAAGGTCCAAGACAAATTAATTCAGAGCTAATAGAAAAGATAAAGAGTCTAATCTAATCCATTTATGGATAATATTAAATTAGATTTTCAAAAACATATTGATGCAGGAAGATGTAATGGAGCTGAATGGATAATAAATCATAAAAATAATATTTATCATGAAGTAATTGGTTACAAAGATTTGGAATTAAAAAATAAGCTCAATAAAAATTCATATTATAGAATTTGGTCAATGACAAAGCCAATTATTGGTTTTGCAGCAATGCAATTAATTGAAAAAAATTTCTTATCTCTTGATGATACTATAGATAAACATTTATCTGATTTTAAAAATTTAAAAAAACTTAATAGTATTGAGAGTAAATTAAAAAATACAACTTCTCTAGAAGATAAACCCACTGTTAGACAACTTTTACAACATACAGCAGGCTTTACATATAACAGTTGTGATAATTTTTTAGCTCAAGAATATGAGGATAGAAGTTTATTTCATTCTGCATCTTCAAGTTTGGAGGAAGAGATTAGTAAAATTTCCGAATTACCTCTGTTATATGAACCTGGTTCAAAATGGCAGTATTCTATATCTATTGATGTTTTAGCCAGAATTATAGAAGTTGTAACAAAAGATAAAATTTTTGACGTTTTAAACGAAAATATTTTTTTACCTTTAGAAATGAATAATACAAATTTTTATATTGATGAAAATAGTAATAGTAAATTAGTTGAAACATTTGAATATAACAGCGAAAAATTAAAACTAACAAATATAAATTACGATAAGAGAAAGTTAATATTATACGGGTACCCAACAAATAATAAAAATTATTCCAGAGGAGGCCATGGTTTGTTTTCTACAGCTGAAGATTATGAAAAATTTTCTACAATGCTTATCGATGGTAAAAATAAAAATGGAAAAGAGCTCATTAATTCTCAAAGTTTAGAATTAATGCGAAATAATTCTTTAAATAAAGAGTTGTTTCCAATTGAAATCACATCAATTAATACAAATAAAGATGAAGATTATGAAAATGATCTAGATGGATATGGTTGGGGTTTAGGATTTAGAGTTTTAATGAATAATACCTCTCAAAATAAGTTTGGTCCAGTTGGAGAATTTGGATGGTCAGGCTATGCCGCTACTTATTTTTTGGCAGATCCAAAAAATGATTTGTCAGCTGTTTTAATGATGCAAATTTTAGATGCAGATAAGAATATTAAAAAAGATTTTTACAATAATATCTTTAAAAATCTTTAATGAACATGAAATCAAATCCCTATACCTATGGAATAATTTTAACTCTTTTAACTTACTTATCTTTTGGTATTTTAGATACAATTCAAAAAACAGCAGTTCAATATCACTCTGTTTTTGTATTATTATTTGTAAAATTTACTTTCTGTTTTATTTTTTCTTTTTTTATTGCAAAAAAAAATAAAGTTAAAAAATTTTATCTTTCAAATAATTACAAGATACAAATAACCAGATGTATTTTATCTGTATGTGAATCTTGTTTTTTTGTATTGTCTTTTAGGCACTTAGCTCTGGCAGATGCTCACACAATAGGATCTTTAGCCCCTGTTTTAGTTTTAGTTTTTTCTTATTTTATTTTAAAAGAAAAAATAAATGTAGCCACTTGGTTAGCAATTTGTGTAAGTTTTTGTGGAGTTATTCTAATTATGCGACCTGGACTAACTATATTTAATCCATATCTAATTATCCCATTATGTGCTGCTTTTTTCTATTCACTATTTCAAATAGCAACAAGATTAAATGCTAAGTATGATGATAATGAAACTATGTTATTCTACAATGGCCTTATAGGTGCTATCATTACATTTGTACTATCACTTTTTTTCTGGCAACCTCTACATTCATTTTCTTTTATCTTTTTTATTTTTTTGGGTATCTTTTTTTGTACTGGTTTATTTTTACAAATTAAAGCATTGAGTATAACGCCAGCAAGTATTCTAGCGCCTTATAATTATACTATAATTGTTTGGGGAATAATTTTTGGCTTATTAGTGTATGGAGAAATCCCAGATATATTTACAATAATAGGAGCAATCATTATTGTTTCATCAGGAATATTTATATTTAGATATTCTTACAAGTAGTTTTAATTTCTTTGTATCAATTAAAAAATTAATGTTATAAATTTAATCTATGTTTATTGGAATTGATCTTGGAACTTCATCAATCAAAATGATTTTAATAGATCAAAATCAAAGCATCCTTGCATCTGCTAATTCAAGTCTTACTGTACAATCCCCTAAAGATGGTTTTAGTGAACAAAATCCACAAGAATGGATTGACTCAACAATGGAATGTTTGGAGGCTTTAAAGTCAAAAAAACCAAAAGAATTTTCACAAACTATTTCAATAGGAATATCAGGTCATATGCATGGAGCGACGTTAATAGATAAGGATGGAAATGTTATTAGACCATGTATTCTTTGGAACGATACAAGATCATATCAAGAGTGTGAAGAATTTGAAAAACAAAATTTTGATGTTCGATCAATCTCAGGAAATATTACTATGCCTGGTTTTACTGCACCAAAAATAAATTGGATAAAAAATAATGAAATAGATAATTTCAAAAAAATTTTTAAAGTTTTACTCCCTAAAGATTATTTACGATTTGTTCTTACTGGTGAATTTTTTTCTGAAATGTCAGATGCATCTGGAACATTATGGCTAGATATCCAAAAAAGAAAATGGTCCAATCAGCTTTTATCTTGCTCATTTTTAGAAGAAAAACACATGCCAGATCTAGTGGAAGGCAATGAGCATACAGGATTTTTAAAAAAAGATTTAAAAGAGAAATTTAATTTTAATAATAATGTTAAAGTTGTGGGTGGAGCAGGGGATAATGCTGCCGCAGCAACTGGTATGGGTATAACAAATAAAAATCAATCATTTATATCTCTTGGTACTTCAGGCGTTTTTTTTACCCCCACTGAAAATTTTTTAAGTAATACTGGTGATGCAGTACATTCTTTTTGTCATTGTTTACCAAATAAATGGCACCTTATGTCTGTTATGTTAAGTGCAAGTAATTGTTTAGATTGGATTTGCGCTATTACCAATACTTCAATTGCTGATACACTTAATAATGTAGAGCAATTTTATAATGATAAAAATTCTATAAAAAATTCATCATATTTTTTACCTTATTTGTCTGGAGAAAGGACTCCACATAATGATCCGCATATTAGAGGTTCACTCCATTCTATAAAAACAACTACAAATCCAACAGATTTACAGTATGCAGTAATTGAAGGTGTCAGTTTTGGAATATTAGATGGAATAAATTCTATTTTGAAAGTTAATAATAACTTTGATAAAATATTTATGGTTGGAGGTGGTTCAAAAAGTTCATTTTGGATTGAATTGCTTGCAGCACTTTTAAATAGAAAGTTAAGTGTTTGTGATCAAAGCGAATTTGGTGCCGCACTTGGCGTTGCAAGATTAGCTATGTATCAGGATGCTACTATTGATAATAAAGAAAATATTATTAGTGAAATAAAAACAAGTAAAACTTATGAACCTAATGAAGATAACATTGATCTTTTATTACAAAGGTATTCAATTTGGAAAGATTTATATAACAGTAATACTAAAATTGCTAAAAATTTTAATTTTTAGTAAATCTATCTTAAAAAAAATTATTCTTTAAAAAGAAAAATATTTGCCTTTATCTTTATTTTATCTTTGAGGATTGTTGTGTTTTTCCAATTACCAGTGCCTATTTTAAAGTCATTTCTAGAAAAAGATATTTCACTTTTTACCTGAACCAACTCACTGGCCAATTTTATTACTTCAATATTAATAGGAATATTTTGACTTTTTCCTTTTATTGTTAATTCACCTATTAAATTAATTTTATTGTCTTCATAATTAAATTTAAAATTATTTGTATCAATAAGACCTAAAGGATATTTTTTAGCATCAAAAAAAACTTCACTAAGAACTAAATCTTTATATCGTTTGTAATTTATATCTAAACTATCAATTCTAACATTTATAAGAGCTTTATTATTATTTTGATTTGACAAATCTAAGGAAACAAAACCATCAAATTCATTAAATTTACCGATAACATTTTTCGTTAACAAAACTGGAACTTCAAATTCTATACTAGAAATATTTTTATCAATAGTCCATAAATCATTAGCTGCACTCTGCTTACAATACAGAAATATAAAAAATAAACTAAATATAACTTTCAATATATTTCCTTGCTAGTTCATCAGCTTTCTCATTAAATTCGAAACCAGCGTGTCCTTTAACCCATTTCCATGTTACATTATGTTTATTAATTAGATTATCTAATTGCATCCATAATTCTTTATTTTTCACTATTTTTTTTGTTGAAGTTTTCCATCCATTTTTTTTCCAATTTGTAATCCATGATTCAATACCATCCTTTACATATTTGCTATCGGTATAAATGATTAATTCTTTTTTTATCTCAAAATATTCCAACGCTTTTATTGCTGCTGTAAGTTCCATTTTATTATTAGTTGTGTGTTGATCACCACCATTTAATAAAATTTCTTTATTATTATCTAATATCACGACACCCCATCCACCTATACCAGGATTTCCAGAACATGCGCCATCTGTATAAATATTAATCATTATTCAAAAATATCATTTTGTTGATGCCATCTTAAAATATTCAAATATTCAAATGGATCTTTTTTAACAACTACTGCATCAGGCGGATGAAAAATATAATCGTGCACTCTCGTACATAATATTCTAACAGCAGCAGCTCTTAATAAAATATTTAATGATTTCTTTTCAATATCACTTAATTCTCTCAACTTTTGATATTCCCCAAGAATTATTAAGCAGTTCTCTTTGTTAAAGTATTGTCCATTTTCACTAAAACACCAATCATTAATAACTATAGCTAAATCGTAAATATAAAAATAATAACATGCAAAATAGAAATCTATTACTCCAGAAATTTTTTCATCTTTAAAAAAAATATTATCTCTAAACAAATCAGCATGTATGACACCACAAGGAATATTTGTTGGCCAATAATTTTCTAAATAGTCTAATTCATTTTTTAAAAAATACATTATTTCATTAAACTTTTCGGATTTATTATTAAGGCACTTTTTGTAAATTTCTTTCCAATCCTGTAGATCTAAACTGTTAGGTCTTTTTTCATCAAAATTTATGGTAAGATTGTGTAAATCAGCAACCATTTTTCCAACTTCTCTACACATTTCAGTGTTAGGTTCTTCAATACTTTTACCTTCTAGAAAAGATATTATTACAGCTGTTTTATTTTTTATTCTTTTTAAAATTTTTCCATTTTTATCTGAGATAGCTTTTGGACATTTAAAATTGTTTTTATTTAAAAAGTTTTTTAAATTTATAAAAAAAGGTAATTCTTGCTCAGTTACTCTTTTTTCAAAAATTGTTAAAATATATGGTTGATTATTACAAAAAATTTTAAAATTTGAGTTCTCTATCCCATCTACAATTTCTTCAAAGCTGTCTAAATTTCCAATTGAGTATTCAGAAATAAAGTTTTCAATATCTTCTTTAAGTAATTTAGTAAAGACTGCCATTTTCTATACGTTTAGTTTTTGCGGCACTTTAAAAAATACATCTTCTTTTTGGTAAGATCCTTCATTTATATGTATTTCAAAATTTCTTTTCAAATTATCAAGAAGTTTTTTAACAAGTACTTCTGGCGATGATGCACTTGCTGTTATCCCTATATTTTCAGATTCTTGAAATATATTTAAATTTAAGGAATCTACATCTTCTACTAAAATAGCTTTTTTTGATCCATAATTTTTTGCTACTTCAACTAATCTTAGGGAATTTGATGAGTTACTTGCACCAATGACTAAAAAATAATCACATTGATTTGCTATCTTTTTAACCGCTTCTTGTCTATTTGTCGTAGCATAACAAATATCATTTTTTTTTGGTTCTATGACATTACTAAAATGTAATTTTATCTCTTTTATTATATCTTTTGTATCATCTACTGATAGCGTTGTCTGAGTAACATATGCAATCTCATCATTTTGGTTTAAAGGCAATTTTTTTACATCTTCAACTTTTTCTACTAAATGAATTTTTTTATCTGTTTGACCCATAGTTCCAATAACTTCAGGATGATTTCTATGACCAATTAAAATTACTGGCAGATTTTTTTTATTAAAATTTTCAACTTCTTTATGGATTTTGCTAACAAGCGGACATGTTGCATCATAATATACTAAATTTAAACTTAATGCTTCATCTGGGACTGCTTTTGGAACACCATGTGCAGAAAAGATAACTGGCCTACTTCTATCTTCAATCTCATTTAATTCTTCTACAAAAATAGCTCCCTGTGATTTGAGATTTTCAACAACAAATTTATTATGCACTATTTCATGACGAACGTATACGGGCGCTCCATATTTTTTTAGAGCACCCTTTACCATTTCTATAGCCCTATCTACACCTGCACAAAATCCCCGAGGTCCTGCAAGAAATACATTAAGTTTTTTTGTCATCCAAATTTGTTACCATTAATTTTGGTTACTTAATAATACTATAGATTTTGAAAATCTTTTAATATTAAATTATTAATATTGTAAGTAGATTTTGGAATAACTAAGTCTACTACTAGTTCTTTAGAACAGAGTTAAATTCGATAATTGAGTCTTCAATTAAAGCAGATTTTTTATCCTTACTTAGATTTTGAAGTAGAATATTTCTAGTAGCCTCTATTGCAACACTTGAAATATAACTTTTGATAGAATTATTAGTATCTCGAACTAATTGTTCAATTTTATTTTCTGCCAATATTTTTCTTTTCTCAATTTGATCAGTTAATTTAGTGGCAGATATATCTTTCAATTCAGCAATTCTTTTCTCAGATTCTAACTTTAGATTTTGTATTTCTTTCTCTACTTTAGATTCTCTCTCCCTAAGTTCATCCAAAGCTTTTTGAGCCTCGTTTTTTAAATTCTCAACTTCATCTATTTTATTTTTTATATCTTTTATTTGTGCATCTAAACTAGATGTAAGAATTTTTCGTACTGGATTAAAAATTGCTGCAATAAATAATATAAAAGATACCGCTACCCAAAATTGAGGATCAGAAAACATTAGTTAAAATTACCTTTATGTGTTTCAATAACTTTATTAAGTTCATTGTCTGACAATTCTATATCTGTAATTTTTCCAACAGTCAGTTTTGTAATATTAACTATTTCATTGTTAATATTTTTCATTTGATCATCTTTACTTTTTAAAATTTCTTTTTCTGCATCAGAAACTTTTTTTTCTAAATCTTTATCAAGTGAAGAAAGTTGCAAAGAAACATCTTCTTGTAAAACATTGATTGTTTCTTTAATTTTCTCATCTGTTTCTAGCTTGGCCTTATTGATTTGATCATTAATTTTTTTTTCAATTTCCATTGCCTGTTCTTGAAGCTCTTTTGCTGAAGATAAATTTTCATCTATTTTATTTTGTCTTTTCTCTAAAACTGTAGTTATTCTTGGAAGTGATACCCTCCATAAAAATACAAATAGAAAAGTAAAAAATACAGCTAACCAAAAGAGCTGTGAAACAAAAAACTCTGGATTTAATTGAGGCATTAATTAATTATTGAGTTTTATCCAAACAAAATAACTAACGCAATAACTAGCGCGAAAAGTGCAATCGCTTCAACTAATGCGAAACCTAACATTGTCATTGTAAAAACTTCACCTCTTGCTGCCGGATTTCTTCCAACTGCTTGAATAAAAGATGAGAAAATATTCCCAATTCCAATACCTGATCCAATAACACCGATAACGGCTAAACCCGCTCCGATTACTTTTGCTGCTTCAATTTCCATAAGTCCTCCTATTTTAAATTAATGTAAATGATAAGCATCGTTAATATATAAACACGTCAGTATTGCAAACACATATGCTTGCAAAAAAGCAATTAAAATTTCTAATCCTGTTAAAGCTACAATGAAAGCTAAAGGAAAAACTCCTGTAAAAAATGGCATGGAAACAACAAAGCCTGCAAACACTTTTAGTAGTGTGTGACCAGCCAGCATGTTAGCAAATAATCTAACTGATAAACTTATAGGTCTTGATAAATAAGAAATTACCTCAATAGGAATAAGCAGTGGATGCATGTAAAACGGCACACCTGGTATATAGAAGAAAGTAAAAAATTTAATACCATGGTTAAGAAATCCAAGAATAGTTACGCCAATAAATACAACTGCTGCTAATGCAAATGTAACAATGATGTGACTCGTGAAAGTAAATTGATATGGTATCATTCCAACCATATTTCCAATTAGGACAAACATGAATAAAGAGAAAACAAAAGGGAAATATCTTTTTCCATTATCTCCAACTGTATCAGATAGTAACTGAGCAATAAAATTATACATTAGCTCTGAGATAAGCTGCATCCTAGAAGGGATAATTGATCTTGTGTTCACTGTTAAAGTTAAAAAAAGAGTAATCACTAAAACAGTAATTAGCATTGCAAAAGATGAGTTTGTGAAAGAAATGTTATAACCTCCAAGTTCAATATTAGATATTGGATCTATTTCGAACTGTTTTAGAGGACTATCTTTTGCGGCCATAATTGATATTGAATATTAAAATTACCTTTGCTTTTCAATGCGACGCATTACACGATAAACGTTCAAAAATCCAGCTAATGCGCCGAATATAAAGAAAATAATTAAGCCTATTGGTTTAGTATTAAAGTAATTATCCACAATAAGCCCAATTCCAACTCCAACAACTAATGCAGCTATAATTTCTGTACTAATTTTAAAACCAAATCCTGCACCACTTTCTTTTTTTTTAATATTAGGTTCTTTATTTTGATTATCTAAATCATCAATTTTTTTACCTAATTCTTCTAAATTTTTATTTTTATAATTCATTTGTAGCTTCTTGCTCTTTTATCTCAATTGCTTTTTCAAGATCAACGGAAACTAATTGTGATACACCTTTCTCAGGCATAGTAACACCAAATAATCTATTTACTCTTGCCATTGTCATTCTATGGTGGGTTATTACTAAGAATTTTGTTGAAGAAGTTTTAGCTATTTCCTCCACTAATGAACAAAATCTATCAACATTAGTATCATCTAATGGAGCGTCAACCTCATCAAGTACACAAATTGGAGCTGGGTTTGATAAAAATACAGCAAATAATAATGATAA
This sequence comes from uncultured Alphaproteobacteria bacterium, assembly GCA_902615745.1. Lineage (GTDB taxonomy): Bacteria > Pseudomonadota > Alphaproteobacteria > HIMB59 > CACPNW01. Next base: position 22,130 of record CACMQB010000009.1, read on the forward strand.
GGCTGTAAGAGCTTGCTCACCTCCAGAAAGTAAATTTAGATTTTGTAATTTTTTTCCAGGAGGACTAGCAAATATTTCTAAACCAGCTTGAAGAGGATCTGACTCATCTGTAAACTTTAGATAAGCCTTTCCACCACCAAACAATCTGGTAAATAACTTTTGAAAATTTTCATTTACTATTCCATATGCAGCAAGTAAGCGTTGTCTACCTTCTGTATTGAGTGAGTCAATTGCTTCTCTTAGTTTTGCAATTGCACTTAAAAGGTCGCTTTGATCTTTCTTTATCGTATTAACTTTTTCTTCTAAATCTTTTGACTCTTGTTCTGCGAGAAGATTTACACCACCTAAACGTTCTTGCTCTCCAATTAGTCTCTCTAACTTTTTTTCTAAATTATCAGTCTCGCCTAAAACTTTATTTGGATTGATTTCTCCAATATTGTAAAGTTCTTCTAGATCTACACTCAATCTTTCTTTTACTTGAGTAGATAATAATTTAATTGCTTCATTAATAGTATTGATTTGACCTTCAGTTCTAATTCTCTCTTCTCTCAATTCATTTAATTTAATTTCCTCTAGTTTTAATTTCTTATTGATTTCATTAGAATTTTGTTCAGTTTGACGAAGTTGCTCAGCTATTTGCTCGTAAGAATTCTTATTTTCATCAATCAACTTTTGTATTTTTAATTTTTCACTTGATACATCTTCAGGAACGGATTGGAGATTTGATAATTCACCAATTAATGAACTTTGCCTTGAATTTAATTCTTCTATTCTTTGATTTGCTTTTGCAGAAATATCATTCCATTGTTTTTCTTCTGCACTCAATTGCTTTATTCTTCTATTTTTTAGTTGCTCTAATATAGCTTTAGTAGAATTATTTTGTTTACCTTTAGATACATATCCATCCCATCTCCAAATTTCTCCCAGTTTGCTAACTAATATTTGTCCTGGTTTTAAGTTTTTTTGAATTTCTAAAATATTTTCTTTATTTTCTATTAATCCAACAAATTCTAACTTCTTTTTCAAATTATCTGGAGCTTTGATTAGAGAGGAAAATTTTGTAATTTCTGAATTAAAGGAAGAATCTTCCACATCCAATTTTCTCCAAAAAATACTTTGTTCTTCATCGATAGATGCAATTAACTCATCTGAAAAAACTGCAGCAATTGCTTGTTCAAGACCATCTTCAAAGTCTAGATAATCAATTATTGGATTATTATTTTTTTTATTAGTACCATTTACAGTATTTAAATCATCATCAGTTTGAATAAAAAGATCACCTTGTTGTTTTAACAGAATTGATTTTTCTTCCTGTACTCTTTCAAGGTTCTGTTTTGCATCTTCGAATAAAAACTTCTCTCTATCAATATCATTTTTAATTTGCTCTATACGGACTTTTGTTTCATCTACTGCAATATTTGCTCTTTCAATTTCTTTTTCTTGATTTTCTAAACTAATAGAATATTTCTGCAGCTCAGCTGCAATCTTACTTTCTTGGAGTCTAAGGTTTGGAAGACTTTCTTGAACTTTTTCAAATTCAACATTTATTTGTGCTACAACTTGTGTTTGATCATTTACAATATTTGTTTCAGATTGAATTTTTTCATTTGCATTTTTTAATTTATCTTTTTCATCAATCCATTTTTTGTAAAATAATCTTGCTCTTGCTTTTGTAATATCTTTTTGAATATACTTATATCTTTCAGCTTGTTTTGATTGTTTCTTTAATATTGTAAGTTGTTCGTCTTGTGCTTTTAATACGTCCTTTACACGCTCTAAATTATTTTCAGTAGCATTCAATCGTAATTCAGCTTCGTGTCTTCTTGAATGCAGACCTGTAATTCCTGCAGCCTCTTCAAGTAATGTCCTTCTTTGTTCAGGTTTAGCTGCGATAATAGCTCCAACTCTACCTTGACTAACCATCGATGTTGAACGAGCACCTGTTGCTGCATCAGCAAATAGCAATTGTACATCCTTTAATCGCACTTCCTTGCCATTAACTCTATATTCTGAACCTTCACCTCGCCAAATTCTTCTAGTTACTTCAATGGTATCATTTTCATTGAAAATACTTGGTGCTTTTCTTGCTTTATTATCTAAATCTATAGTAACCTCGGCAATATCCCATGCTGGTCTATCATCTGTTCCATTAAAGATTACATCGTCTAATTCACTTCCTCTCATTTGTTTTGGAGAAAGTTCACCCATAACAAACCTAAAAGCCTCTACAAGATTCGATTTACCACATCCGTTTGGACCAACAATACCTGTTAAGCCATTTTCAATCAAAATTTCTGTTGGCTCAACAAAAGACTTAAAGCCTTTGACCTTAAGGGTCCTAAAATTAATCATCAACTATTGTGATAATATTTTATCGATGATTTGTCTAAACTCTTTTATGTTTTTATTCCCGGAATATAAAACTCCATTAACTATGAATGACGGAGTGGAGCCTATTTTATATTCTCTTTGTGCTTCCATTACTCCTTCAAGTAATTGATTCTCTAAATCCACATTACTTAAACATGCATCAAAATCTTCTTGTTGCATACCGCCACTTTGCATAATTTTATATAATTCAGATCTTGTTTTGGAATGATCTCTATTAACCCAGCTATTTTGAAGCTTATAAAGGCCATTCATATAATCGTATCTTACCTCATCTGGCACACATCTTAAAATCATACTTCCAGCAAGAGCCGGATAATTAAAGGGAAAATCACGAAAAATAAACTTAACTTTACCAGTATCAATAAACTCTTTTTTTAAATCTGCTAGAGTATCATTATGAAAATCTGCACAGTGACTACAAGACATTGATGCATATTCTATAATTGTGATTGGAGCATTTTCTTCTCCAATATAAAAATCATTATCTTTAACATCTAGTATTGAATTTTCAGCTGCTTTGGCATTAATAAAAAGTAGTGATAGTATAATAGAAGTAAATAAAATTCTAATTTTCATCATTTGTCCTCAGTTGTAATTTTATTACCTAAATTTAATAGCGATTTTTTCAAATCTGAATTTTGAAATTCTTTAACTTTTTCTTCAACAAATCTTATGTCATCTTTATTTATTTGTTTTTTCTTACTTTGTTTCATATACGTATGTTTAGGTATGTAATTTTGATGAATTCTCAAGTCTATTATAGCTTTATAGCCAAAATAAGTATTAATTTTTTCAATTATAGTATACTTAAAGTGTTGAAACTCAATGGCTGCGGCCGGTGCAACACTCACATTTAGATAATTTTTATATACTGTCTCACCTAAATCATTTTCAAAATCACGCACCCTTGAAACATTTAACGGCTCTGAGTATTCTTTAAAGTAACTACCAGCAATTTCAGGCCATTTGGAGTTAATTACAAATTCTGTACGATTATATTTAGAGGAAAATTTTCTATTTACCTTCCTCAGAGTATCGCCAATAGATTGTGGAACAAATGTTCTTTTTTGTTTTAAATTTTTTTTGTCCATATGCATAAATAATTTATAATACCTAAATATGAAAGCAATATGTTTAAACACGAAACACAAGTAATAAAGTTTTTACTTCAATGGTATTCTATGAATGCCAGAAAATTACCATGGCGGAAGAAAAATAATCTAAATTTACCTCATCCATACTTTGTGTTTGTAAGTGAGTATATGCTTCAACAAACAACAGTAAATACCGTAAAAAATAAATTTAATGAATTTATTTTAAAATGGCCTTCACTAAATAAATTAGCGCAAACTTCAGAGCCAAATATCTTGAAATTCTGGTCAGGTCTTGGTTATTATTCAAGAGCGAGAAATTTATTAAAGTCTGCAAAAATAATTAAAAATAATTTTAAAAACAACATACCACAGACTTATGATGAACTCATCCAACTTCCTGGTATTGGAGATTACACTGCAAAAGCAATTCTTGGAATAGGATATAATAAATCAGTCATGCCACTTGATGCTAATATTGAGAGAATTTTGGTTAGGTTACATGCTATCGATAAACCAATTAATAAAGTAAAAAATAAACTTAAAGATTTGGGAAAAAAATTCATCTCAGATAAATATTCTTCAAACTTAATTCAGTCTTTTATGGATTACGGATCAGAGATCTGCCTTCCACGAAACCCTAAATGTAATATTTGTGGAATTAATAAATTTTGCCAATCATATAAAAAGAATTTACAACAAAAAATTCCTTTTAAACAAAAAAAGAAAAGTAATAAGCCAATAAAGTACACAAGAGCCTACGTAATTGTGAATGAAAAGAATGAAATCCTAGTACGAAGTAGACCAAATAAAGGAATGTTGGCCTCTATGCTTGAAGTACCAAATGATGTCTGGGTCAAAAATAAAAAATTGCTAACTACCGATCAAGACATACAAAAAATAAAAACAAAATTACAATCTAAGGGTTCATTTGAATATTCATTTAGTCATTTTGATTTAGAAACAGAAATTTTTTATGGAAATGTTAAAAAAGCAAAATTATCAAAAAGTAATTGGATAAAGAAATCATCTTATTCTAGTTCTAGAATGCCAACTGTTATGAAAAAAATAGTAGATATAGCAGTATAATTTATGCAAAGAATTTTTTTGCGTTCATAAAAATTTTATACCCATCACCGAATTTTTTAGAAGTATTGTTTTGCCAATTAGGAACATGATAATGATAAAATGCTCTTTCTGGGTGAGGCATCATTGCAAGAACATTCCCATTTTGATTTGTTAACGCAGCTATATCATCTTTAGATCCATTAGGATTAAAGGGAAACTGACCTTTTGCTAATTTTTTATGGTTATTAATGTATTGTAAGCCAATAAGGTTATTAGCTTTGATACTTTTAAGTAGATTAATAGGTATCATGAATTGCCCCTCTTGATGGGCGACAGGCAAATTCAAGATACTAATATTTTTTAGCCATGGTGATTTATTATTATTTACTTTTACATCAACCCATCGACACTCATAGCTCCCAGATTTATTTTCAATCATTGCAACTTCTGGATCTTTTTTATTTAGGCTTGGAACTAACCCAAGATTAATTAATATCTGGCATCCATTACAAATGCCTATAATTAATTTATCTTTTAATGAAAAATCTATTAGCTGATCATACAAATTGGTCAGAATTTTTTTTGCCATTGCATTTCCTGAACCTGTATCATCGCCGTACGAAAAACCCCCAGGTATAGCGAATACTTGATAGTTATTAAGTTGTTTAGGATTTTGTATTAGATCATTAATATGAACAATTTTTCCTTTAAAGCCTACTACTTCAAATGCATGCAGTGTTTCATTTTCACAATTAATACCATAACCTGATAAGACTAATACGTTCATAACCCTTTAATATTTTGTTTGTATGACTTAGCAAAATCTGAAATTTTACCTCTAATAATTTTTTTGTTATCTTTAAACTCAACTACATCTGAGCCCGTACATTTGCCAATAATTGTATAATCAGAACCTTTAAATATTTTTTTAAAATTGGGTAACTTATTTTTTTTCATGGAAACAAGAATTCTACTTTGTGATTCAGAAAATAAAAATTGGTCGACTGAGATTTTATTTTTTAGCTTTAAATCAATAGTTAAACCTTTCTTTGAAGCAATTGCCATCTTTGTAACTGCAATTCCAATTCCACCCAAATCTATTCCAATTGCAGAATTTATAATTCCTAGTTTATTAGCTTTTTCAAAATTTCTATATGTGCGAAGTGCATCCTTGCTATTTACAACTGGATTTTTTGATTTTTCATAACCTATAATTTTGGAATAAACACTATCCTGTAATTCATTAAGGGTATTTCCTAAAACTAAAAGTATATCACCATCATCGGGTGTCATTTTTGTTAAGTGGGAAATTTTATCTACCACTCCAATAGAAGAAATCAGCAATGTTGGGGGTATTGAAATTTTTACTGATTTTCCAGTTTTATCAAAACCTTTAAAATCATTAAACATACTATCTTTTCCTGAAATAAAAGGTGTTTGGTAAGCAACTGCATAATCATAACAAGCTTTTGCTGCTTCTTTCAATTGATATAAGCGATCAGGTTCATCCGAGCTGCACCAACAAAAGTTATCAAGAATTGCAATTTTTTTTGAGTTGGCACCACTTACAATTAAATTTTTATATGCTGTATCAATAGAGCACCCAGCCATATCATAAGGATTTGTTTCGGCGTACTGAGGATATGCAGCTTGAGAAAGAGCTATTGATTTTTCATCATCAAATAGAGGTTTAATAGCAGTAGCATTTCCAAAAACTCTGCCTTCGCCTTGTAATGGTTTTATAATAGAGGTAGATTGTACTTCGTGATCATATTGCGTGGCTATAAATTCTTTTGATACAATATTTGGACTAGAGATAAGTTTATGTAGCTTATCTATCAAAGAACTTTTCTTAATTATTTTTTTCTTTTCTTTTTTAATTTTTGGAAAAGATGTTTTTAAATTTAATTTTGGATAACCTTCATGAAGAAATTCCATATCTAAATTGAGAATTTCAGTTTTATTGTATTTTACTATGGCTTTTTCTTTTTTAATAAACTTACCAATTATTGTTGCTTCCACACCTCTTGCATTAAATCTCTTTATAACTTTTTTTACGTTCGCTGGAGGTACTGCTAGTGTCATTCTTTCTTGCGATTCAGAAACCCAAATCTCCCAAGGATATAATCCATTATATTTGAGAGGAACTTTTTCAAGATTAACTATAAAACCGCCACTCTCTTTTGCCATTTCTCCAATTGATGATGATAATCCTCCAGCTCCATTATCTGTTATGCTCGAGTAAAGATTTTCATCACGCAATTCTCTAATGATGACATCAGACATTTTCTTTTGTGTTATAGGATCACCAATTTGTACTGCAGAAACTGGACTATTAGGATCTAATTCCTCCGATGAAAATGTTGCACCGTGAATACCATCTTTTCCTACTCTGCCTCCAGCCATTAGTATGATATCCCCTGGATTAGCTTTCTTCTTATGCGATAATTTTCCTTTAATTTTTTTCGGAATAATCCCAACTGTTCCACAAAATACAAGGGGCTTTCCTGCAAACCGGTCATCAAAATATACATTACCTTGAGGAGTAGGAATACCCGAACAATTTCCCCCAACTCTAACACCACTGATAATACCCTTCGCAATAAAATTTGCTGGAAGCATTGGATCCTTATTATTTTTTTGACGATACAATTGATAATTTTTATTCGGGTTTGCTAAATAATATGCATACGTATTTGCTATAGGTTTTGCCCCTTTTCCAAATCCAAGACAATCCCTATTAACACCAACAATTCCAGTGATTGCACCACCAAATGGATCTAAGGCTGAAGGTGTATTATGTGTTTCAACTTTATGACAAATAATCCAATCTTTATTAAATTCTATTCCACCTGCATTATCTGTAAAAAGAGAAACACAAAAATTATCTTTTCTTAATTGAATAATTTTTTCAGTAGCGCCTTTAATGTATTTTTTAAATATACCTTCTTGAATATCATCAATTTTAGCTGAAAATATTTTGTGTTTACAGTGCTCGGACCACGTCTGTGCTAATGTTTCAATTTCTACATCTGTTGGTTTACGATTTATAGTTGAAAAATAATTTCTTATGGCTTTTAAAGATTCTAGATCTAAGCCAAGTGTTCCTCTTCTAGATTTATCATTTTCTTCAATACCAAGTTTACCAATGAGGCTGAGATGATAATCAGAAATATCTAAATTAATTTCTTTTTTACTATATTTTTTTTTTGGTAATTTTACCTTTTCTATTTTGAACTGATTTTTTTTAAAATTATTTAAATATTTTTTAAATGGATAAATCTTAATTGTTTGAATTAATGGATTTGCTTCATTTTTAGATATTTTGGTAATATCTTCTTTTCTTCCTTTTATTAAAATAATTTTTGTTGAACCAAGTTCAAAGCTTTTAAAACTACTTTTTAGATTATCTTTGATTATTTCTTTTACAGTTGTAGCTATATTATCAGTTACACCTGGTAAAAATTTTATTTCTACAACCCAGTTGAATTTACTATAACTAGATAAAACCTTATTTACATTTTTTTTAGTTAATATTTTTTGAGAAACATCATTAGAAATAAGTTTACTTATTTTAGTAAACTTTTGACCATCAAGATTTCTCGAAAAGAAATATCCATCTATAATTTTGATGGATTTATTATTATGTTCTTTTTGTAGTGAACTTTCTTTCCCTGTCTTCTCAATTGAGAGAATTTGAATTGTATTTGTCATTATGAGTACGAATCAACTTAATTTACTATATTAATAGTTTACTCGTTAACGATTCGTTTAAAACTAATTAAATATGACAACATATAAAGAAGCAGGTGTTGATATAGAAAATACAGATGCCCTTGTCGAAGATATTTCTGAGCTAAGTAAATCGACAAATAGAAATGGAAATTTTGATAAAATTGGTGGATTTGGCGGCATTTTTGATCTTAAAAATTGTGAATATGAAGACCCTTTATTGGTGTCTGGAACAGATGGCATAGGGACAAAAATATTACTAGGGATTGAAACTGACATTTTAGATGGTTTGGGTCATGATCTCGTTGGTATGTGCCTTAATGATATTCTTTGCCATGGGGCAGAGCCATTATTTTTTTTAGATTACTATGCTTCTTCCAAGGTTGATAAAAATTCTTTTTTAAAAATTATGAAAAGCATCACTGAAGCTTGCAAGATAAATAATTGCTCTCTTATTGGCGGTGAAACAGCAGAGATGCCCGGGCTTTATAAAAAAGACGATTTTGATTTTGCTGGATTTTGTGTTGGTGCAGTAGAGAGAAAAAAAATTCTACCTAAAAGAGATGTAATGAAAGAAGATGATCTTTTATATGGGATTAGATCTTCGGGCTTTCATTCAAATGGATATTCTCTCATTAGAAAAGTTTTAAAAGATAAAAATATAGATCTACATAAAGAAACAGAATTTAAATCATCTTATGAAACAAATGCAGCAGCCTTAATGGCTCCAACAAAATTATATTTTCCTTTTTTAAAGAAAATTTTAACAACAAATCTTATCAACGGTATTTCGCATATAACAGGCGGAGGTATTGTTGGTAATGCACCAAGAATGCTATCTGAAAATTTATCAGCAAGGATTGATAAAAAATTTATTTGTGATGAAGAAATTTTCCAATGGTTTCAAAGTTTAGCTAACATTTCAGATGAAGAAATGTTGAAGACCTTTAATTGTGGATTAGGTTTGATAATGACTATTTCAAAAAATAATTACAAAGAATTTGAACAATTAATAAAAGATGAAAATTTAGATATTTTTGAAATTGGGAAAATAGAAGTTAACAAATCATCAAGGTGTACAATTAGTTGAAAAAATTACAAGTTGCTATTTTCATATCAGGAAGAGGTTCCAATTTAGAATCCCTAATACAATCATCATTTAAAAAACAAAGTTTAGTAGAGGTTCAATTAGTCGTCTCTAATAACTCCAAAGCAAAAGGTTTAACTATTGCCAAAAAAAATAAAATTCCATTCATACATTTTATTCCAAGAAAAAATTTCGAAAACAAAGTCATGAAGTATCTAAAAAATATAGATATCATTTGTTTGGCTGGTTTTATGCAAGTTTTAGACTCAAAATTTGTAAGGCAGTGGAGATCGCGATTAATCAATATTCATCCATCTTATCTCCCAGCTTTCAAAGGCTTAAATGCTCAGGATCAGGCCATAAAGGCAGAAGCTAGCTATTCTGGTTGTAGTGTTCATTACGTAAGCTCTAAAATTGACTCTGGAAAGATTATATTGCAAAAAAAAGTAAAGATTTTGAAGAAAGATAATACCGAATCACTCTCAAAGAAAATATTGATAGAAGAGCATAAGGTTTATCCAAGAGCATTACAGATGGTTGCAAAAACACTTTTAACAAGACAACATTAAGATGAAAAATCGAATCAATTTCCTAAAAAAATTCGAGGTAAGGCAATCTCATGTTCCCAGATTTAATGAGGAGTGTGGTGTTTTTGGAATAAGTGGAACCAAAGATGCTGCAGCTTTAACAGCTCTTGGTTTGCATGCGTTGCAACATCGTGGTCAAGAAGGTTGTGGAATTGTAAGTTATGATGGCAACTCCTATCACTCAGAAAGAAAATTTGGATTGGTTGGCGATAATTTTACAAAGAAACACTCATTAGAAAAGTTAAAGGGAAAAATAGCGATAGGACACAATCGCTATTCAACAACGGGTGGTGAAACAATAAGGAATATACAACCTTTTTATGCTGATCTTCATGGTGGAGCTATTAGTATTGCTCATAATGGTAATTTAACTAATGCACTCCTTTTAAGAGAGCAAATGGTACGAGAAGGTGCAATATTTCAAACAACATCAGATACCGAAACAATTGTTCAACTTGTAGCTCGTTCAAAAAAGAAAGATATTTTAAATAAAATTATTGATGCTTTAATGCAAATTCAAGGTGGTTATGCTTTATCAATTATTGCTAATGGTACGTTGATTGGCGCAAGAGATCCATTAGGTATTCGCCCACTTGTTTTAGGTAAATTTAAAAATGCATTTATCCTTGCCTCTGAAACTTGCGCATTAGACATTATAGGTGCAAAATTTATCCGCGAAATTGAAAATGGGGAAGTTGTAGTTATTAAAGATAATAAAGTTGAAAGTAGAAGACCTTTTCCAAAAAAACAAATCAAACCATGTGTATTTGAATATATTTATTTTTCACGACCAGATAGTATTTTAAAAAATAAAACCGCCTATGAATATAGAAAAAATTTAGGCACGTACTTAGCAAAAGAAACCGATATAAAACCTGATGTAGTCGTACCAGTTCCAGACTCTGGTGTTCCTGCTGCGCTTGGTTTTAGTCAAGAGTCTGGTATTCCTTTTGAATTAGGATTAATACGAAATCATTATGTGGGGAGGACATTTATTGAGCCAACTCAGCAAATTAGAAGTTTAGGTGTAAAGTTAAAACTAAATCCTAACCAAAGTTCTATTAAAAAAAAGAAAGTAGTTTTAATTGATGACTCATTGGTTCGAGGAACAACATCCACTAAGATAATAAAAATGCTTTATGATTTTGGCGCAAAAGAAGTCCATATGCGTATTGCTTCACCTGCAATTAAATATCCTGATTTTTATGGAGTCGATACTCCGACCCAAGAAGAATTATTGGCTGCAAATAAAAATTTAGAGGAAATGTGTAAATATATTGGAGCTAAATCATTAAAATTCTTATCATTAGATGGTCTGTATCAAGCTCTTGGTTATGATGAGAGAGATAATGATAATCCTCAATTTACTGATCATTATTTTACAGGAGAGTATCCAGTCAGACCTTTAGATTACTTGAATGACGAAAGTTTAAAAAAATTATCATTTTTAAGTCTTGCTTCAAATAATTAATTAATGAATTATTTTTTTTCATGAACGTTCTTGTCATTGGTAATGGTGGAAGAGAGCACGCATTATGTTATGGCATAAAACAATCTCCTCATTGTTCTAATTTATATTGTATTCCTGGAAGTGATAGTATCAGTGAAATTGCCTCATCTATTATCATAGATGTTAATGATCATGATGCTATTCTTCAATTTTGTATAGAAAGTAAAATTGATTTAGTGGTGATAGGTCCAGAATTGCCTTTAACTAAAGGATTATCAAACCTTTTAATGAACAATTCTATTTTAGTCTTTGGTCCTGATCAGATGGGAGCTGAGCTAGAAAAATCAAAAAAGTTTACAAAAGATATTTGTAAAAAATTAAATATAGCAACAGCTGCTTATGATGTATTTGACAACTATGATGACGCCTTAATTTTTTGTCAAAACCAATCTTATCCTCTTGTTATTAAGGCCGATGGTTTAGCAGCAGGAAAAGGAGTTATTATTTGTCAAACAAAGGAGGATGCAAAGGATGCACTGATTAAATGTTTTAAAGATAATTCTTTTGGTGATGCTGGTTCAGTTGTTGTTATTGAGGAGTTTTTAGTTGGTGAAGAGGTAAGTTTGTTTTCACTTGTCGATAAAAATGGATTTGTGTTGCCACTTACAACAGCACAAGATCATAAAAAAATCTTAGAAGGAGAAAAAGGGTTAAACACTGGTGGTATGGGAGCCTACACACCTGTTCCTTTTATTTCATCAAATAAAATGAATGAATTATCCAAAACATTTGTTGAGCCCATTGTTCAACATCTTGCTGAACAAGGCATCAAGTATCAAGGAATGTTTTATGCAGGACTAATTCTAACAGATAAGGGTCCAAATTTACTCGAAATTAATGTTCGTTTTGGTGATCCAGAAACCCAAGCAATTATTCCATTATTAGAAACAGATTTATTAGAACTCCTTCATGCATCAGCGATAGGTACCTTAAATGAAATAAAAAAAATTAAGTGGAAAAATGATTATGCCATGACAGTAGTAATGGCTGCTCATGGTTATCCAGAGGAATATAAAAAATTAACACCAATTAATAATTTGGAAAATCTTACTTTAACAAAAGATGAGTATCTGTTTCATGCAGGAACAATACTTAGAGAAAACAAATGGTTATCTAATGGTGGGCGTGTCTTAAACATCTCTACTACGGGTAAAGATTTAAAAACTATTAGAGAAGCTATTCATAATATAATTAATCAAATTAATTGGGATGAGGGATATTATCGAAAAGATATTGGCTGGAGATATATTGATGAGTAATTCTTTTTTAGTTGAAGGAAAAACAAAAATAATTGAGAAAACAAATGATCAAAATATCATTCGAATTGTAACAAAAGATTTTTTAACAGGCGGGGATGCAGCGAAGAAAGAGGAAATTAAAGATATTGGAATACAAAAGACAAAACAAACAAGTAATGTGTTTAGTATGCTAACCAAGGCAGGTATTGCAACATCATTTATTGAACAAGATTCGCCAAATAGTCTTTTAAGTCATAACTGTAATATGCTTCCTTTAGAATTTGTAGTAAGACGTTATGCATGGGGAAGTTATTTAAGTAGAAACACTCAATTTGCAAAAGATAAAAGTAATCCTCATCAATTTGAAAACTTAGTTTGGGAAATATTTCATAAACAAGCGGTTGTTATCCCTCCGCATGTTGCAGAACCTGTTCAAATGGATGAGAGTGAAGCGAGAAGACAATTTTTAAAAGATGGAAAATGGGAAGAGGGCGTATTTACGGATCCATTTGTAAAAACTGGAGAAGAATGGGAGTTATTTTCAGCCAAACAACCTATTACTAGCAAAAGCTTGATGAAAACCAAAAAATTATTGTCTAATCAAGAATTAGAAATAGCTATTAACGGAATTATTCTTCCAAGTTTTGAGCTCATAGAAGACAAATGGAAAACTATTGAGACAATTGATGGTCCTATACATTTAGTCGATATTAAGTTTGAGCTTGGTTTTAAAGTATCGGATAACTCGTTAGTTTTATCTGATGTCGTTGATAATGATAGTTGGCGAATATGGCCTGGTGGAGATCCAACTAAACAATTAGATAAACAATCTTTTCGTGAAGGAGAAGATTTAGTAAATGTTGCTAATAAATATCAACTGGTAACACAACTAACTGATCAATTTAATTTAAGTTAATAATTTATTTATCAATAATCGTTATATGACCCATTTTTCTTTTATGTTTAATTTCTGTTTTTAAGTAGTCATAAAAAAATTCATTATCCTTAAAAGTTTTATTTCGATACGGTGTAATATCATCACCAATTAAATTAATCATTTTGGCATTATACAATTTTTTTGTCTCAATTTTTGCTAAGCCACATACTGCTCGTACATGATTTTCAAATTGACTAATATTATGAGAGTTCATTGTTAGATGTCCAGAATTATGAACACGAGGGGCAATTTCGTTAGCATATAAATTATCATCAGTATCAATAAAAAACTCTACACATAACGTTCCAATATAATCTAGTTTTTCTACAACTTGTTTTGCCCACTCAATTGATTTTATTCGCATGTCATCAGATATATCACTTGGTATTGTTGAATATTTTAAAATTTGTTCTTCATGAACATTCTCAATAGGTTCATAGATCTCATAACTATTTTGATCAAAACGAGTAATTACTACTGAAATTTCTTTTTTAAGATGAATGAGTTTTTCTAAAATATATTCTTTTGTAAAATCAATCTCTTTCGTAATATCATCTACAGTGTTTAATTTATACTGACCTTTACCATCGTATCCTAACGTTGTGGTTTTTAATAGACCTGGAAGCAAGTCTACATTTTTACTCAAATCCTTTTCATTTTTTACAATTACATATTTTGTTGTAGTTATATTATTATTATTGAGAAATTTTTTTTCTGTTTCTCGGTGTTGAATGAGTTGATTAATTTCAGGTTTTGGTAAAACTTTTTTCTTTTCATTAATTTTTTTTAATATTCTGAAGGGAATATTTTCAAATTCATATGTAACAAGATCAACTGCACTAATAAAATTATTTATCGTTGTATCATCATCATACTGACCAAAAATAAATTTAGATGCAAAGTGTTTCCCGGGTGCATCAGGATCATCACTTAATATGACGGTTTGTATATCTATTTTTTTTGCAGCATCTGCTAAAAGACTTCCTAATTGTCCACCACCGATAATACCAAGTGTGGGTGTATTCATGACTTATGGTTTTTGTTTAACAGCTTTTGATTGTTTACTTCGATAATTTTTTAGATTTTTCTTAATTTCTTTATTCGTAAGAGCAATAATAGAAGCTGCATATAAACCGGCATTCATAGCGCCGTCCTCACCGATTGCTACACTACCAACAGGAATACCTTTTGGCATTTGTACTATTGATAATAAACTATCCAATCCCTTTAATTTACGACTTTCTACAGGTACGCCGATTACAGGTATAGTTGTTAATGACGCAATCATTCCTGGTAAATGTGCAGAGCCTCCAGCACCAGCAATAATGACAGAAATATTATTATCTTCCGCCGATTTGGCAAATTTAAACATTCTCTCTGGTGTGCGGTGCGCAGAAACAATTTTGGTTTCAAACTTAACTTTAAGTAATTTTAAAATTTTTTCAGAATTTTTCATGGTAGCATAATCAGACTTACTACCCATCACAATTGCTACTTTATGTTTTGTTGATGCTGAAACCATTTTTATATTATTGTATCAATTCAATGATGATTCGATACATTATTACATAATGACATCGTGGACATTACTTTCACGGGCTCCTGCTTTTGAAATAAAGACAAATTTACAGTTACCCTGCATTTTCTTAATCGTTTTATGACCAGTGTACCCCATAGAAGATTTTAAACCACCAACAAGTTGATAGGCTACATCTTCTATTTTACCTTTATATGGAACCATACCTTCCACTCCTTCTGCCACTAATTTTTTTGCATTCTTTGTTTCTTCTTGGGAGTATCGATCAAAAGACCCTTTTTGCATTGCTCCTACAGAACCCATACCTCTATATGATTTAAATTTTTTACCTTTAATCGTTAATAATTTTCCTGGTGACTCTTCAGTGCCGGCAAATAAAGAGCCTATCATGCAAGCACTTGCGCCCCCTGCTATAGCTTTTGCAATATCGCCTGATGTTTTTATTCCTCCATCTGCAATTACTGGAATTTTAAATTTTTTGGCAACTTGAAATGTATCCATCACAGCTGAGAGTTGAGGAATACCAACACCAGTTACAACTCTTGTAGTACAAATTGATCCCGGTCCAATACCTACTTTGATAGCATCAACACCAGCACTAATTAAATCCGATGCAGCTTTTTTTGTAGCAATGTTTCCAACTATAAGAGGGGTTTTCTTTAAAACTTTTTTTGCTTTTTCAATAAACTGTAAAGTTGTTTTTGTATGTGCATGAGCAACATCAATAAAGACTATATCAACACCAACTTTTAATAATTCTAATAGTCGTAAGTAAGCATTATTTTCAACACCGATTGCAGCGCCTACTGCAATTTGTTTGTTAGAATTAATTACAGCATTTTGAAATTTTTTAACGTTAACTTTAAAACTATGAACTTTCTTGACTTCACTTGCTTGTTTATCAATTGGCATATTACGGTGAATAACACCAAGACCACCATTAAGTGCTAGATTGATAGCCATTTTATTCTCTGTAACAGTATCCATAGCAGCAGATAGTATGGGAATATGTAATTTGACTTTTCCAATCGTAATCGACGTATCTACATCTTTTGGTTTTATCTCCGAATACGATGGTGAGAGCAAAACATCATCAAAAGTAACGGAATAATTAGTATTTATCTGGTAGGCCATTTCCAACAATATTTATTTTGTTTCGATTTGTAAAATAAATAGTTCAAATAATACTTTTTAAACCCCTACGTCTTAAATTTTATATTCGAAGTTCTGTGTTGTAGGGTTAATCTTAATTAATCTTGCACCATTTCGAATATGATAATGGGTAGCAACAGGCGTAAGAGGAGAAATAGTAATAATACTTTCAAACTGCTCTTTTGATTTAATATATTTTTGTAATTCTTTCATAATTTTTTTTCCTGCCCCTTTTTTAAAAGACCATAACGTATAGGCAATTGGAATGGTTGCTTGATCTTCTTCGACACTCATTAAATCCATTTCTTTAATTGTTGCGGGTATTTCATTTGTAAAGGCAAAGCAGGCAATACCTTCAATATCATCCTTATATTTGAGCCCAAAAATTTTTCTTCCTTTTGACGTACGAAAGTCATTATCAAGTTCTGGGCGCACTGGATCGTCGGATGGATTTACACCATCTAGTTCTACTAGCTCAGTTTTTTTGATCCAACTAAAGAAATCAAACTCGTATTTGTATCTGCCAATTTTCATTTAAAGTATGTAATGCTTTATAAGATTTGATAAATAAAGATAGTGAATATTTTGATAAGAAAGTAGCCTTAATTACTTATTATCAAATTTTACTAATATAAATTCTTGCTAAACTAAAAATGTCTTCAAAATCATCCATCCAAAATATTTTTAAATTATCTATCCCTATTTTCTTTGCAAATTTAGTTATACCTTTTGTGGCTATTGTTGATACGGGTTTAATGGGTAATCTTGATAAAGCTAGTTACTTGGTTGCGACTAGTATTGCGGCCAGTGTCTTTTCCATTCTTTTTGGGAGTTTTGGTTTTTTACGATCAGGTACGGTTGGAATGATCGCACAAGCAGATGGATCAAAAGATTATGAAGAAATCGTAAATATTTTTTTACGTAATATTGCTTTTGTTATTATTATTTCCCTACTATTAGTTATTCTTCAAACATACATATATAATATTTCCTTATCTATTTTTGAGTTATCGCAGGAAACTAAAATATATTTTAAAGATTATTTTACCTTTCGTATTTACTCCTCTTTTGGTGAGCTAACGATTTTTGTGATTACAGGATTGTTTATTGGTTTACAAAAAACAAAAACATCAAGTCTTATTGTTGGGTTTTATTCTATTGCAAATATAATTTTAAGCTTAGTCTTTGTTTTATATTTTAATTTAAATGTTTTGGGTGTTGCCTTAGGCACACTTGTAGCCTCAACGCTAACAACAATAATCTTTTTATTCTATACATTCTATGACCTTAGCATGATGACCAAACTAGAATTTAATTCAAAAAAAATTTTTAATCTTAGTAAAGTAAAAAATATTTTTAATATTAATCTTAATATATTTATCCGGTCTCTTCTTCTTGCCTTTGCCTTTTTATATTTTACTTATCTTGGTAATTCTATCAGTGAAGAAACAGTAGCAGCAAATACCATTTTGCTGAATTTTATTATGTTATCCGCTTATGTTCTTGATGCTTATGCTTTCTCTACAGAGGGTATTGTTGGGTATTCTATTGGATCAAAAAATAAACAATTACTTAAAGAAGTCATAAAAAATTCCTTTATTCTAAGTACGTTAACCGGCTTGGTAATATGTGTAATCTTTTTCTTTAGTAAAAATTATTTCATTATTACGATGACAGATTTACCTGACATTCGAGAAATTAGTTTTAACTTTTCTTACTGGGTAATCATTATTCCTTTTGCAGCTTCTTTTTGTTTTCAATTTGATGGTATCTTTGTTGGTGCATCGCAAACAACAGAACTACGAAATGCGATGATCGTATCTGTCGCCATCTATATTGTTGTCTCTTTCTTTTTAATAGCAAGTTTTGGGAATACAGGATTATGGTTATCTCTCTGCCTTTTCTTTATTGTAAGAGCACTCACTCTGTTTGTCTACATGCCTAGAATTTATGGCCGCATCCAAGAATAATTCTATTAAATTTTCGAAAAATACGTAAAAAGACACAGAGTTTTTCAAATAGGTCGGCCACCAGCCCTATTTTAAAATAAAAAAGGCCAAATGTTATTAAAAGTTTTATGTTTGTAAGTTTGGTCAAAATAAAAAAATATTTAATCTATCTTTTAATTTTTTTATTTTTCAATTGTATTTTTATCAATTCTCTTAAAGCAGATATAAATCATGAGGATGCTGAAGCAACTCATACTGAATTTAGTTTATCTTACGGGATAACATTCGATGATGATGGTGATAAAATGTATATTGTTGGTACCGACCCAGGCTTTAAAAATGTTGTAGTTCAATATGATTTAACTACTTCATATGACGTATCAACAAAAAGCTTTGAAAAACAAATAAGAGATACAGATGATGGTGAGGCTACTACGACTGTTATAACAGATTTAAAATTTTCAACAAATGGAGGAGGTACAAGAATTCATGATATAAGATTTAATGAAGACGGCGATAGAATGTATCTTTCGGTAAACCAACATGGTGTAATAACATATAGGCTTACCGTACCCTATGAAATATCATCGGCAACTCACCTTAATACTTTTGATCCTGACGAGTCTGGAAATTTTTTGGCAATAGAATTCGATTCTACTGGTACAAAGTTGTTTATTGAGGATGGCGATGAAATCGATGAATACACTGTTGAAACTGCATTTGATTTATCATCAACAGTAACATATGTGGATAGTTTAACTGTAACTTCTGGCGCATCATCGTTGGCATTCAGTAGTGATGGAACTACATTATTTGTTTTGAATAGAATCGAACGAAAGATTTATGAATATAGTTTAACAACAGGTTTTGATATTTCTAGTGCAACTCTGGTTGATGAATATAGTGTAGCAGATGAGGAAGTGCAACCTGAAGGTATAGCTTTTAATGATGATGGTAGTAAAGTATTTATTACGGGAACTGATGGCGATAAAACTGGTGGTAGTAATGATGAAGTTAATGAATATACCTTAAATAATGCAGCTTATAATTTAGCAGTTCCGACTCTAAGCTCTTCTTCACCAGCGGATAACGCTACAGGTGTTTCAATAGATGCTAATATAGTTCTAACCTTTAGTGAAAAGATGGATGTAGAAAGTGGTAATATAGAAATTTATAAAACATCTGATAATTCTCTTGTTGAAACAATAGATGTCACCAGTAGTCAAGTAACTGGTACTGGAACAACCGCGATAACAATTAATCCTAGTTCAGATTTTGAGTATAATGTTGAATATTATGTATTAATTGATGCTACAGCTTTTGATGATGGAAGTGATGCTTCTTATGCTGGTATAACGTCAACAACGGCTTTAAGTTTTACTGTTAGCGATGATAGGTTGGATCCAACAACAATTAAAGATGTTATAGGCTCCATAGATGCACAAAGTGAATTAGCAAAAAACTATATTAGTCAGTCTATTGATACTGTCTCAAATCGTTTACGATTTTTAAGACAAAATAGATTGACTGATACTTTATCTAGCCAAGGTTTGCAGATAGATTTTGGCAATACAATTCTCACCTCATTAGCAAATGATAATATAGAAAAAAATACCAATTCCATCATGCCGAATAATTGGTCTGCATGGACATCCGGATCAACTTATCTGTCAAAAATTGGTGATAGTACAAATTCATCATCACAAGAAACTGAAGGGCAAGCAGTAGCATTAGGATTTGATAAAAAATTAAGTGATAGTGATTTTCTTGGTTTTGCTATTCAATATGATCAGAGTGATACGGATATTGGAACAAATGGAACAAGTATTGATAGTGAAAATATGAATTTCTCTATTTACCGAACAAGGCCACTTGATAATAATAATTTTATCGAAACACTATTAGGCATAGGGTTAATAGAAAGTGATTTAAAAAGAGTCCATAATTCTAGTGTATTAACTGGTACGCGGGATGGAACGCAAATATTTGGTTCCATCAATTATGGTAAAACAATTGACCGCGGTGATTTTAATATAACACCAATTGGACGTCTTGATTTAGGCTATACTAAACTTGATGACTACAAGGAGACTGGAATAAATGCTTTGTATTATGCAAGTCAGACAATAGAGAGTGGATTAGCCTCATTTGGTTTTGAAGTTAGCGATAATATTCAGTTTAATGAAAATAAATTTCAACCATTTGGATCGCTTAAAGTTATTACTGATTTTAGTAATTCATCGGATGCCAAGATCAATTATGTAACAGATACTTCAACAATTTATACCTATACGCAAGAAACGAATTCAGATCATTTAATAAGCTCTATGGTTGGGTTAACATTTATTGCTGGAGATTATTTAAATATTAACTCTAGTTATAGTAGAGTTCAAGGCAACAGGAGTGAACGAAGAGATACTATAGACTTTGCTATTAACTTTATATCAAATCGTGAGACGCAATACAGCCTCTCATTAGCCGGTGATGAAAATGCAGAGGCTAAACTTGGTATATCAAAAAATATATATGGTTTTGATTTAGGGTTTAATGCTAATCAATCTATTAGTAATAATTCTAATCAAGAGGCAGAATTAATGCTCACGTACAATTTTTAGAAATACTAATGAAATTTTAAATTTATTGGTTTGATTTTAAATTTTTTATCTGGGAAAAAAAATCATCATTTTCTACAAACTCGCACAAACCCATAGGAAACATTTCTCTTGTTGTAAAGCCTCCCCCCGTCATTGCCCATACATCAACCCTCAGAGTATTTAGTTCAATAGAGTAGACTCTATCCCTAATATTATTTTCACTTTGGAATATATTAATAAATGATAGATCTAAATCAGTATCATAGAAATATTCATTAATTGAAGTTTTCTTATTTAAATCTGTTTCAATTACTTTGACTCTATTAGAAGAAATAAATTCAACTCCCCATAATAATTTAGGACACAGTAATTGTTTATCTGTAAAATCTTTATTTGTTAATGTTATGGCTGGTAATGAAAAAAAATATGTAATTATAAAAATAAGTAATACTTTATGCATATTCCTTAAAATTAATTATTTTTTAATTTTTTCCCATTCTGCCATACCGCCAGTAATATTCTTAACATTTTTAATACCCATATCCTGCATAGTTTTAGTGGCTAAAGTTCCTTGCCCACCAACACCACAAAATACAACATATTCTTTATCTGGGTTGTTTTTAAAAAATTCATTTTCTAAAGGACTACCCTCGGCTAAATAAAATTCAAGAAAAGCTTTGTCCAAATGTATTGCATTTCCAATAGTTTCTTTTTCAAAACTTTCTTTATCTCTAACATCAATAAATTGCACATTTGGATCATTAAGTTTTTCTTTTGCTTCTTCTGCAGTTATATTTTCAATTTCATTTTTAACACTCATTAAGTCTTCAAATTTTTTCATAATAGTCCTTTTATTTAATAAGCAGTTTTGTTTTGAATAATAAAATTAACAGAAAACTTAATAGTTTAAAATGAAAATTTTTTTTAATTCAGTTTATCTTTACGGTAATTAGATCGTATTTCGTCAAGTAGGATTGATTTAGACTTATCTTTTACATGCCAAAAATCCCATCCATTACAACTTGGCAGTCCTTGTATCTTTGCTCCCATTTGATGAATAGAACCTGTTAAATCTTTTATTTTAAGTGTTCCATCAATACTAACCGTTGCTTTAAAACGTTCTTTTTTATCTGTTAATACTGCACCTGGCGGTATAATTCCTTGCTCGACTAATTCTCCAAAAGGAACTTTCGGTAATTCTTTTCTACTCTTTGCAATAGTCACAACCTCTTCTTTCAATACTTTTGTATTCTTTAATCGTTCTTTTGAAAGTTTAACGTAATCTTTATCTTTTTCTATGCCAATAAAGTTTCGTTGTAATTTTTTTGCAACAACAGCTGTTGTCCCACTTCCAGAAAATGGATCAAGAACAAGATCACCTTTGTTTGTTGAGGCCAATAGAATTCGGTAGAGGAGAGCTTCTGGTTTTTGTGTTGGGTGTGATCGTTGATTGTTATCTTTACGTAATCTTTCTTTCCCTGAACAAATAGGAATATACCAGTCACTTCGCATTTGTTTTCCTTCATTTAGTTCTTTGAGGTTTTGATAGTTGAATGTGTATTTCGCTTCTCTTGATGTTGTGCACCACAATAATGTTTCATGGGCATTTGTAAAACGTGTACCACGAAAATTTGGCATAGGATTTGTTTTATGCCAAATGATATCATTTAAAATCCATAATCCTTCATCTTGAATAGTAGAGCCCACACGTAAAATATTATGATAACTTCCTATAACCCAAAGCGCTCCACCTTTTTTTAAAATACGTTTACATTCACTAAGCCATGCATAGGTAAATTGATCATATTCTTTATAAGTATTAAATTTATCCCAATCTTGTGTAACAGCTTCTACCGTTGTTTGATCAGGTCTATATAACGTATCCTTTAATTGAAGATTATAGGGTGGATCAGCAAAAATAAGATCAACCGAATGATCTTTTAATTTTTTCATTTCCTTGATGGAGTCACCTAAAATAATTTGATTTTTCTTCATAATTGATAAAAAGAATCTTTAAGCAGATATAGAATCAGGTCAATTGAGTTATCAACAGAGGGAATCTTTAGGTAGGGATAACCTTAAATTTTGGCTAAAAACATAAAAAAAGGGGTCCGTAGACCCCTGGAATAGTTCATCAAATGGGAGGAATGATGAAACTTAATTTCTATTTAGTGTTTGTCGCATCTTTTTGAAGCATAATAAAATAATATTTGATATGCATTCTTTGCATGGATAAATTTGTGTAATTTATTTTTTTAATAAAGATTTAATTGGTTCAAACGATTTTCGGTGAAATTGAGTTACACCGTGTTTGTGTATTGCATCAATATGTTTTTTAGTTCCATAACCTGCATTTTTTTTCCAATCATAAAATGTAAACTTACGATCAAGTATACTCATCAGTCGATCACGGTGAACTTTTGCAATAATAGATGCACTCGCAATCGATAAAGATTTTTTATCTCCACCTATTATAGATTTTTCATTTTGAAAATTTAATGAAAAGTTTCCATCAATAATAAGATGTGGATTTTCAAAATTAAATTTATCTATTACTCTTTTCATAGATAATTTTGTTGCTTCCAAAATATTAATTTTATCTATTTCTTCGACGCTTGCATACCCTAAGTAATATTGAAGTTTTTTTTCTTTTTGTAATTTTTTAAAAAATAAAAATAATTTTTCTCTTTGTTTTGCTGTATGTTTCTTTGAATCTGTTATGGGTATTTCAGATTCTAAATCATCATAATTAGAAAAATAACATCCACAACTCACCACAGGGCCTGCCAATGGACCTCTACCAACTTCATCTAAACCAATTACAGGCCCATCAATTGATTTCTCTATAGAAAAATCAGTCACTATTTTTCATTTAATCTTGGCATGATTTCAACAAAATTACAGGGCTTATGTCTAATGTCTAACTGATATTGTAAAATTTCATCCCAACCATCTTTACACGCACCTGTTGATCCTGGTAAACAAAAAACATACGTACTATTTATTAAGGCTGCAACGGCTCGTGATTGTATTGCTGATGTACCAATTTTTTCAAAACTAACTTGGCGAAATAATTCACCAAATCCATCAATATGTTTACTAGCAATAGCATTTACAGCTTCTGGTGTTGTATCTCTTCCTGTTAGACCAGTTCCACCAGTTGTAATAATGCAATCAATCTCTTTTTCTTTTGACATTATATCTAAGGTATCTTTTATTTGAGAAACATCATCTGGTATAATTGTCCGTTTAATCATTGTATGACCAGCATCATTAATTCGCTTTTCTAATGTATCACCAGATGTATCGTTTTCTTTAGTTCTTGAATCTGAAATTGTAACAACAGCAATATTT
Source organism: uncultured Alphaproteobacteria bacterium (assembly GCA_902615745.1). GTDB lineage: Bacteria > Pseudomonadota > Alphaproteobacteria > HIMB59 > CACPNW01. The sequence goes on from CACMQB010000009.1 coordinate 46,357, forward strand.
ATGGGAACAAAATCTAGAGAAGTATCAATTGGCATAACCTATTAATAAAGTGGATCATTTCCATTTGCTAGCATTTTTAGGGAACGCATTTCTTTATTGTTTTTATTTTGGTAAATCCAATATTTTGTTAAGATCTTTTCTATGAACCACCTTGTTTCTCTTGATGGAATACTTTCCATAAAAAAGAGTGAGTCATCCATATAATTTGTTTGATTTTTCCATTTTTGTAAATTTCCAGGACCACCATTATAAGCTGCTGCGAGAAATATAAGATTTCTTGAAACCTGCTCTAGATCAAGAAGATACGTTAAATATTCTTGTCCAACCTCTAAATTTATCTCTGGATTTTTAAGAATATTACTATTGCTTTGTTTAACGTCTTTACTTGTCGTAATAAATTTTGCTGTTGAAGGTAACACTTGCATTAACCCTACGGCACCATCTTTACTTTTTGCCTTTATGTTGAACATAGATTCCTGATGCATGAAAGCGTGAAGTAATTCTTTTTCTAATTTGAAACCATCTCGTGGCTTCCAAACACTGGTAGGGTAATAAAGATAGGTAGGAACATCCATACCAAAATTTTCTAACTTATTGACAATTTTTAATTGAGTATAGGCAAGGTCAAAATTTTCAGCAATTTGAATAGACTCCTTTGCTATTTCTCTATTTAAAATAGAATTGATATGAACAATTTCCTTTTCTAATTCATCCGCAAAACCAACCTGTATCAGTGTCTGTATTCTTTTTCCTGCTGGTATATTTAAAATAGTACTATTGTTTTTATTAAGATCAGTATGCTCTACCCATTCAATTTTTTTATCTACCCCTAAAATTTCTAGTGCAAGCATACCATAAAAACTATTCGGATTATTTGATGCTCTTTTTAACCAAAAATTAATATCATCATACCGACCTAGTTTTGCATATGATCTAGCTGTCCAAAAACTACCTGACGTTTGATGCCATGCATCATCTTTTAAACTAATTGAAAAAAGTGAAAAATATTTTGCAGCATCTTCATATTTTTCCATTCTCCAAGAACATAGACCAGCCGTCCAAGCTGCATATGGAACATATTTAGCAGAACTAACAAGAGCTTCTGAAGCATATTTGATTGCCAAGTCATTTTTATTTGCTAAGAAATACCCTTTGGCGATTAATTCCTTTTGTTGATCTATCTCAACTTGATCTAATAATAAATCTACATCTCTTTGATTTAATAATTGTAGTGCCCCAGTTGGCCAACCTTTGTTTACCCTAGATTTTATACCATTAATTAATTTTCTTTTTTCAGCTCTCTGGTTGTTAGATAGTTTTTTTTGACTTTTATATTTACTTTTCTTTTTACTAATTACCTGTTCTGATTCTATTCCAATAGGAGCGCCAGGTTTAGTTGGACTTTTATAACCTGCTGGCATTCTTCGAATAGCCAATTTATAAATTTGTTTTGCTTGAGGGTGATCATTATATTTTTTAAGCCAATAATATAATTCTAAATACTTGGACCGATAACAGTTAGGATGTAAAAATTTCTGCGCATAAATATGACCAAGCAAAGACTTATTTTTTATTTTTAAAATAAAATTATTTGCACTTTTCCATTTGCATTTTTCCTGGAATTTATAAGCTTGTTGATAATTATATACATCTTCTTCACTTAGAACCTTTGTTGAGAAAATATTATCATATTTGATAACTATATCTTGTTGGTATGCATAGATTTGTTTCGAAAAAAATACGAAGAATATAAAAAAACAAATAATATAAAATTTTTTATGATTCATTTTTTAACTTTTCTTGTAACATTTGTAAATCTTCCCAAGAATGTTTTTTATATTGAGGAGATCGCAGTAAAAAAGCTGGATGATAGGAGGCTATTGTAGGAATACCTTTTTCTAAATTTAGTGATTTGTATTCATGCCATTTGCCTCTGAGTTTTCCAAGTGCAAGAGGGGTTGATAAAATGGCTTTTGCTGCGACACCACCTAATAGGAAGATAAATTTAGGTTTAATAATATCAATTTGCTTTTGCAAAAACGGTAAAAATTCTAAAATTTCATCGTCATTAGGCGTTCTATTTTCGGCTGGACGCCAATTAACTACATTAGTAATATAAACGTCTTCTCTTTGTAAATTAATGGCCAAAAGCATTTTATTTAATAACTGACCAGCTCTTCCTACGAATGGAATTCCTTGTTCATCCTCATCCCTACCTGGTGCTTCACCAATTAACATTACTTTTGCATTTAAGTTACCATCATAAACTACTAAATTTTTTGCTGTTTTTTGAAGAGGAGATTTATGATTTTTAAGATCTTCAATAACACCATCAATTTTAGATTTTTTATCCCCAGTATCATTGTCGAAACTAGGCTGTTCTAATTTTTTCTCATTTTCAAACCAGTTTCTAGGAGAATCCTGAAGAAAATAATTTACCCCAGAATTAATAATAAATTCTAAATTTTTTTTATTTGATTGATTCATGTAAAATTACAATTATCTATTCATAGTGTAACTATACTATATTTGAAATGGTTAATTTAATTAAAACACTACAATTTATCTTAATTTTTCTAGTTATTAATTCTGGAACTTTAGCTTTAACTAGCTCATCTTTTTTAATCTCACAATCTGCCTTTAATAATTATGATTATAGTTCCACTTTATTTAAATTTAATATGGATAAAGTCACCCTATCTCAAGACAGTCTTTTAGATAAAGCTATTGCTGCAATAATTACAGAGGATCTAGTTTTAGCTTTAAAAATTGCTGATAAAATCTTAAGTGAAAACAAAAATAACCCAGAAGCCTTAATTATAAAAACCACATCTCTTTACAAAGATAAAAAATTTAAAGACATCATCGAACTAAGGGATAATATGGTGCAACCAAGTGAATTATTAGACTTTATTTTTTTTGCTGATAACAGACTTAAAAATAATAGTACTATAAGTAATGCTCTAGTTGAATTGGTATCATCCTCATATTCAAATAATGAACAAAGTCGTTTAAATTATAATTTTTTATTATTTTATACCTCACTCGCAAAAATACTTGATCCAAAAAACGACAGAGCAATGATTATTAAAGCAGAGTTATTTTCGCAAGTTGGACAAGATAAGGTTGCATCAGATATATATGCGAAGATAGATAAAGAAAGTATTTATTATTTAGATGCTCAAAATAGCCTTGCTAGACATTACTTATTCAATAATACCTATGAGGAAGCCGAAACTAAAATTAAATCATTAGTTGAAAATAATAATAACAATTATTCTCTTAAAAAAACTTTAGGTGATTTTTATCGTTACAATAAAAAGTATGATTTAGCTTTAGATGTTTATGATGAAATGATCAAAGAAAACCAGGATGATCTCTGGAATATTTTTTATATGAGAGGTATTTGCTATGAACAAAACGATGAATGGGACTTAGCTGAAAAAGATTTTTTACGATCCTTAGAGATTAAACCCGGAACACCAAATGTTTTAAATTATCTTGCATACGGTTGGGTTGAAAGAAATATTAAATTAGACCGTTCTTTGAAAATGTTAGAGGAGGCTTACAAAGCTAACCCTGATAGTTTTTATATTATAGATAGTTTAGCTTGGGCTCATTTTAAAAAAAATAATCTTTCAGAAGCAGCAAGGTTAATGGAAAAGGTAATAGATATTGCCCCTGGTGAAGCAATATCTCTAGACCATCTTGGTGATATTTATTATGCTATGAATAGAAAAAGAGAAGCAATTCATTTTTGGCAACAAGCTTTAGAGTTGGCTGAGCCAGAAGATGAAATAACTGAAGATGTCCAAAGCAAATTAGATAATATTAATGCCGGATAAAATAATTGAAAAATCACCTGCCAAAATTAATTTATTTTTAAAAATTATAAACAGAAGAGATGATGGTTTTCATAATATTCGTACTGGAATAACATTCATTGATCTTTTTGATGAAATAACTGTTCAACCTCACAGCAAATTTCAAGTAATCTATACAGGTAATTTCGCTCCAAAAAATAATCTATTTGAGGATTGCATCATTGATAAATTATTTACCTATATAAATGAAGATAAACCCAAACTTCTTTTTACTATATCAAAAAATTTTCCTTATGAAGCAGGTTTAGGTTCAGCATCCTCTAATGTTGCAAGTGTTATAAAAATTTTAGAAAATCTTGAGATAATAAAAAAGAAAAATATATTTGATTATGTTGATCTTGGTTCAGATATCCCTATTTTCTTGAATCAAAAAGATGCTCTAGTCAGGGGTAGGGGAGATTTAATTGCTAATGTTCATTTTCCAAAATATTATTTCTTACTAATTAGACCGTCTTTCAAATGTTCTACAAAAAAAATGTATGATTCATTTCAACCATCAGATTTTGATTATAATGCTGAATTTGATTTAGAAGAAATAAATGATCGAGATTCTGGAAATGATTTTGAAAAAATTCTTAAAAAAAATGAACCTGAATTTTTATCAATCATAAATTTCTTGGATGATTTTGATGATGTTATATTTTCAAGACTAACTGGGAGTGGTTCTTGTATTTACAGTGTATTTGAAAAAAAAGAGCATGCTATAAATGCACAAAAAAAATTTCAACAAAGTTTTTCAAATCTATGGACACATTTAAGTGAAAACAATTTGGTTAATCTATTTTAAATTCTTTCTTAAATTCTTTAATTGAAATCACTTCATTTATTGGCTTGTCCCACCTAATTCTATGAATTCGAGGAAAACGCATAGCGACACCTGATTTATGTCTATTGCTGGGGAATACATCGTCAAAGGCTACTTCTAAAATAATTTCTTTTTTTACTTCTCTTACAGGACCAAATTTATTGGTAGTATTATTTCTAATAAATTTATCTAAAACTAATAGCTCTTTATCTGTGTAACCGGAATATGCTTTTCCTATAGGAACTAATTCATTTTCTTTCCAAACACCAAACGTAAAATCTGAATAATATGATGATCTTTTGCCATGTCCTCGTTGAGCATACATTAAAATAGCATCAACTAGTTTTGGATTTTTTTTCCATTTGTACCAATACCCTTTTTTTCTTCCTGGTAAATATTCACTATTTTTAAGTTTAATCATTACACCTTCATTTAAATCATCATAAAAATTATTTTTATATTTAGTTAATGCTTCCCATGTTGAAAAATTAATGATGGTAGATAAATCAATTTGATTAGTTGTATTTTCTTTTTGAAATTTTTCTAAATATTTTCTTCTTTTAACGAGAGATAATTTTCTTAAATCTTTTCCTTTATAAAAAAGGATATCATAAGCTCGTATAAAAACAGGAAACTTTTTTTGAAGATCTTTTGACGCTTTTTTTCTATTTAATCTTTGTTGTAGATCATTAAAACCGGAGGGCTTAAAATTTCCACCCACAAGTAATTCCCCGTCAATAACCGCATCACCTTTAGTAGTTTCAATTATTTCTGGGAATGCAGATGATATATTATCACCTGTTCTTGAGTATAGTGAAACACTGTTTGATGAAACCATAAGCTGAACTCTGATCCCATCCCATTTATATTCTGCATGAAATTCATTCGCGTCTAATCTTTTAAAATCTTTTTCCTCATCAATAGGATTAGCAAGCATCATAGGATGAAATAATTTTTTAAAATCTATTTTTGGTTTTGATGTTTCATTTTTTAACCATTGAAATAAATTTTCATATGGAAATTCTAAACCATGCCAAATTTCCTCAATCTCATTTACAGATTTATTATACAGATCAGCTAAGGCCGTTTTGACTAATCTTTCTGAGACTCCAATGCGTAATCCACCCGTACAAATTTTAATTAAAGTCCACCTTTCGTTATTAGATAGTTCGCTCAAAACTTTACTAAACTCTGTATTAATTTCAGACTTTTTAATTTTTTTTATACTTTCTATTAAGGTAGATAAATTTTGTGATTTACCCTCTTTATTTGTTGGCCAAATTAATGATATTGTTTCTGCTAAATCCCCAACATAGTCATATGAGTAATCAAATAAATGTTGATCTACTTGTTCATAGACAAGTTCTCTGAGTTTAGATGCTTTAATAAATTGAAATGAAAGTTGGTCAGATAAAATTGCAAGCGCATATGCACGGTTGCTATCAAGTATTTTAAAATAATCTTGAAGTAATTTAATTTTAGTATTTCGACTTGGTGTTAAAATCAAATTGTGAAGTAAGGAAGAAAATTTTTTCATTCTATTTCTTCATCACTTCTTCCTTGGATAGAAAGGGGCTTTGAAACAAGATTTTGTTTTTTACAATAATAAACTAATGCATCTTCCTGACCATGCGTAATGAGAATATTTTTTGCTTTTGATTTTTTAATTGTATCTAGTAATTCATTCCAATCGCTATGATCACTAATAACTAAAGGTAATTCAATACCTTGTTGTTTTGCTCTTTGCTTAACTGTCATCCATCCACTTGCCATGCAAATAATAGGATTAGGAAATCGTCTTGACCAACGATCCTTTAATGTTGAAGGAGGGGCAATAATTATTTTACCCTCATAAAAACTTTTATCCTTTGAAGAAACTTTTTCAAACTTTCCAATATTAATTTTTTCTTTTGAATAATATTGGCATAACTTTTCTAGAGAGCCATGAATATAAATTGTCTCATTATATTTCTGTTGACGTAAAAGATTCATTACTCTTTGTGCTTTGCCAAGTGCATAGGCACCAACAATATGACAATTATTTTTATTTATCTTTACAGATCGTATGAGTTTTTGAATTTCATCTTTAGGATCTGGATGTTGAAATATGGGTAATCCAAATGTTGCTTCGGTAATTAAAGTATCACATTTAACCAGTTTGAAATTTTTACATGTTTCATCTTTTCCTACTTTATAATCACCTGTGATGACTAAACGATGATTATTTTTTTCAATTAAAACTTGAGCACTCCCTAAAATATGTCCTGCAGGGTATAATGTAAAATCAAAGTTTTTAATCGAGTATTTTTGCCCGTATCTAAGAGGAGTAAATTTCTTAGCACATTTATCTCCGTAGCGAATTTTCATTATGTCTATTGTCTGTCTAGTAGCAATGACATGATCATGTCCAAATCGGGCGTGATCTGCATGACCATGTGTAATAATTGCTGTTTTTTTTGGCAATATTGGATCTATATGTACATTTATATCTTTGATAAATAGCTGATGGTTAATGAAATCCATATGAATATAAATAAATCGAATCCCTTATTATTACACCCCCTAAATAAGTGGATGAAGAAAAAAAAATGGTCCTGGTTTCCTCATCAAATTGAAACGTTTCATCATGTTCGCACTGGGTCTGATATTGTTGTATTTGCTCCTACTGGTGCTGGCAAAACATTAACAGGGTTTATTAATCCAATAGATGATTTAATAAAATTAAAAAAATTTAAAGGTCTTCATACTCTCTATATTTCTCCATTAAAATCTCTTGCAAACGATATCGTGAGAAATTTAGAGAAACCTATTAAAGAGCTTGATTTAAATATTTCTTTTCAAGTAAGAACAGGAGACACAACACCATATAAAAAACAAAAACAAAAACAAAAACCTCCCAATATCCTTATTACAACTCCAGAGTCACTTGCATTATTAAATTCGTATGAGAATGCGAAAGAATTTTTTCACAATCTAAAATATATAATTATTGATGAGATACACACTTTTTTGGATAATAAGAGAGCTGATCTTCTAAGTTTAAATATTGAAAGACTACAAACTTTCTCTCCAAATTTACAACGAATAGGTTTGTCAGCAACTCTCAAGAATAAACAAGATGCCAAAAAATGGCTTTGCCGCAAAAAACCAAAAATAGTTTCTTATGAAAATTCAGTTTTACCTAAGATTAAAATTCTAGAATCAAAAGAACGTATTCCTTGGTCTGGTCATATGGCTACGTATTCTATTAATAGAATCTATACAGAAATAATAAAATCAAAATTAACTATTATTTTTGTTAATACGAGGGCGCAAGCCGAATATATGTTTAAAAACTTATGGCTAATTAATAAGAAAAAATTAAAAATTGCTGTTCACCATGGTTCATTAGAAAAAAACTTACGTTTAAAAGTAGAAAATAATCTTAGCAAAGGATTAGTTGACTGTGTTGTTGCGACCTCTTCTTTAGAACTCGGATTAGATTATGGAGATGTAGAAAAAATTATTCAAGTTGGAGCACCTAAAGGAATTAATAGATTATTACAACGTGTAGGAAGATCAAATCATAATTTAAATACCCCTTCAAAAGCAATTTTAGTACCCACTAATCGTTTTGAATTTATCGAAGCAAAAGCTGCTATTGAAGAAATAAAAAAAAATAACTTAGATAAAATAGATTTAAAAGAAGGAAGTTTTGATGTTGTAGCTCAACATATTTTTGCAACAGCTTGTGCGGGGCAATTTGATATCAATGATCTCTACAAAGAAATTATCAAAGCATATCCATACAAAAAATTAAAACTTAATGATTTTAAACAATTGATTAATCTCATAGAAGATGGCGGATATGTTTTAAAAAATTATGATCAATTTAAGAGAATCTTCCAATTGAGAGAAAATAAAAATATTTATAAGCTAGTAAATAGAAGAGAAACTCGAAAATACCGCATGAATGTTGGAACAATAATTGAAAATCCGATGTTAAAAATAAAACTTGGAACAAAAACATTAGGGAATATAGAAGAAATTTTTATTCAAAATCTTTCTCAAGGTGATTCATTTATATTTGCTGGCCAAGTGCTAGAATTTCAATCAATGAAAAATAATTTAGTACAAGTTAAAAGAAGTAAATCTTTAATTTCAAAAATTCCATCATACTCTGGAGGCAGAATGCCATTATCAACAAATTTGGCTAACTCAGTTAGGGCTTTATTGGCAAAAAGTAATATTTGGGATTTATATCCAGAGCAAATTACTGAATGGTTAAAAAGACAAAAAAATATATCTAAAATTCCTAAAAAAGATGAATATCTAGTGGAACAATTCCCTCGAAAAAAAAATTTTTATACTGTTATCTATACTTTTGCAGGATGGCATGCCAATCAAACACTTGGATTTTTATTGCTGAGAGGCTTTAAGGAGTTTAACTATAAACCTCTAGGTTTTGTTGCAAATGATTATGCTATAGTTTTATGGTCGTTAAAAGAAGTTAAAGAAATTAAAAAGATTCTAAATTTAGGATTATTAGATAAACATTTGGATAATTATCTTGAAGAAACATCAATAGTCAAAAGATTGTTCAGAGACAATGCAATTATATCTTGTTTAATAGAAAGAAGATTGCCAGGTATGGAAAAAACTGGGAAGCAAGTTTTATTTAGTTCTGATCTAATTTATACAGTATTAAAAAAAAATGAACCAGATCACATTCTTCTAAAATCATCATATGAAGATGCAAAAAAGAATATGATAGATTATGATAGACTAAGAGAAATCTTAAAAAAAATCGATAAGAAAATTATTTTAAAGAAACTAACAAGTATATCACCATTGGCTGTTCCAATTATTCTTGAAATAAATAGAGAAAATTTATCAAAAAAAGAAACTGATGAATACATTTTAGAGGATTTAGAAAATGAAATATTAAAAGAGGCTAATGTATTATCAATTAATTAATTTTGGTAATGAAGAATTTCATGCTTACCCAAATAAATCTCTTTATTGGAAAAGACTAAATACCCTAATCATATCAGATTTACATTTAGGAAAATCTATTAGTTATGCAAAGAATAAACAATTCTTACCTCCGTATGATACAAAAGAAATATTAAACAAAATTTTTGTTAGTTTAGATAAGATTCAACCAAGTAATTTAATAATTGTTGGTGATTTATTACACGATGTTTTTTCAACTTTGAGTTTAAAAGATCAAGATCATAAAAATATTGCTCAATATACGAAAAATACTGATTTCATATGGATCAAGGGTAATCATGATAAAAATATACAAATTGAAGGTTTTAAAAATTTTATAAATCACAAAATTGATAAATTTTTGTTTACACACAAACCTATCGAAACATCTTTATTCCAAATTTGTGGTCACTATCATCCAAAGGTAAAAATTTCACACAGAGGGAAAACTATTTTTAAAACATGTTTTGTACATAATGAAAAAATATTCATTTTACCAAGTTTTGGAATTTTAACGGGTGGATTGGATATCCATTCCAAACAAATAAGTGATGTATTAGATAAGAATAATTTGAGTATTTATCCTGTGGGACAGGATAAAGTTTATAAATTATAATTAAAGTAGTTATTAATCACGATCCAAATTAAAATAATAAAATTCAATACAAATAATAAAACTGAAAGCAAATGCATATATTTAAAACTTAAAGATGCTTTTTTATCACCTTCTAATTCTTTATCTCTAAAATCATTAATTTTAGGTGTTAAATAATTTCTATTAATAATAAAACTCATAGCCACTATTATTAATAAAATAGAATTTAAAATATTGCCTGAAATATAACAAAGGACTAAAGATAAAATGGCTATCATAAATCCAAATAAAAACATTCGAGGAAAAATTCTTCTTAACAATTTACCGCTAGCATTAGTACTTAAAGTGGCAAAGATTGAGGGTGAGACAACAGCCATGAAAAATGTCATAGATCCTATTAAGACTGCTAATAAAAAATTAAGAGTATAAATTATCATAGTTTAAATTGCTCTTCATAAAGAGCAATTGTATTAGTTATGAATTATCAATTGCTGATTTTAATTTTCTATATTCCATAGAATTAGTTCCAGCTAAAGTTTCTAACTTTAACAACATTTCATTTGCTTTATTCATCTTTCCAAGTGTGATGTAAAGCTCACCTAGATATTCGTGTGCCCCTAAATGTTCAGGGTTTGCTTCTAATGCAATTTGATATGCTTCGAAAGCTTTGTCTAAATTTGGCTCACTATGTTTTCTGTAACTAAATCCAAGTAAATTATACACATCAGCTTTTTTATCACCAAGATCTTTACGCTTAGCCATTTTTTCAAGCAATTTGATCGATTTATCAAATTTCTTGTAATAAACTAATTCATACGCTTTATCGTAAAGCTTAGTAACTTGTTCACCTGTAGACATACTTGAGCTACTGTCGTCTGAACTTGCAGCAGCAAATACACCAGAACTAATAAATAATAATGTAAGTAATGTTCTAATCATCAATTTCAGATATGTTTGTATGAACTAATTTCAATATTCGTTTGTGAATTAATTTAATTAATGGCAGGCAATATTATATTTTTTTAATCTGTAATAATTATATGGCCACGGCGTTAGAAAACCTGCAAGAAGCATTATAGGTATTACCCACCATACAAGTTTAGCGCCACCCATAATGATCCAGTCAACTGCATTCATAGCTATTTCCATAGACACCATTGAAATTAAACTCATTCCTATGGCTGTTTTAAAAGCTTTGCTGATAATCATTTGTCTTGATAAAACGACAGTCTCTAAAATGATGCTAGTAATAATACCATTAATGATTGCTAGGATCATAATATAAAGAGTAGGCCAAGGAATTCCAGTTAATTGAAAATAAAGTATGGTTCCAAAATCGCCAATACTACATCCCAGCAAACACCAAGCAGTATTTTTAGCACTTCTTCTCCATGTATGTTTACATTTCCAATGAAAACGTGGAGCTGGTTTTTTTAGTGTTTCGGCAACAGACATTTAAATTATATTCCTTGTTTAAATTCAAATGTATTATTTATATCATTAATTTCATAACGATCAACTGTACCATTCGTCCATTTGATTGATACATTTTTAATTACTTCACCTTCACGTAAACCATAATGTGCTACTGGTTCCATTTGGCATAAATATCCTGAACCAGCATCAATAGTTTTGGCATGATTTCTTAAATTTGTATGTAAGGTAATAGTTGCACCTCTAGCCGGGGCACCAAAGGTATTGAGAGGTTTGATTCTAATAAAATTTGTATTTGATACATTTGCCTTAAATAAACTAAGCGGCTGAGCACCAGATTCACCATGAGAAATAAGTAATTCTAAAATTCCATCTCCATCAATATCAGCAACAGCTGCACCAGTTCCTAGACCTTGTGCTTCAAGTGCTGTATCTAATTCAATTTTTTCTAGATTTCCTTCATCAAGAATACGAAAGAGTTTATTAGGCTGACCTATATTATTTAAAAAAATTTCATCGTAACCATCGTTATCAAAGTCAGCAGATATCACTGTTCGTATTCTACTTGGCGATCTAAATTCCAATGATGACATATCAAGAAAAGAATTTTTTTGTTTTACAAAAATACGATGATAGCCTTCCCAGTTACTTGTTATTATATCAAGTTCGCCTCTATACAAAAAATCTGTTAACGCAGTTCCACGACCATTTTGAAAAGTATCTTGCACATTTTTTTCCATAGCAACATCATTAAAATTACCATTAATATTTTTATATAAAAAATTTGGACCTCTTTCATTAGCTGCAAATATATCCATATTATCAGAAACTATATGTCCTGAAATTACCGCTCTTCCTCCAGTTATTTGATCAATTCCAAGATTTGGTGCCAAGTCTTCAACTTTATTTTCTTCAATTTCATAAAATCTAGTAGGGCCTCCATAATTAGCTACATATATACCGTATTTCCCTGACCCATTTCTGTCTACACAAACAACTGATCTACCTGCAGTCAAATTTAAATTTTCTAAATTTTTTTCTAACTCAAAATAATCGAAAATATTATTATTGTTATTGTCCAATAATCTATCAGAGTATTTTTTTTCTCCACTATACGTATCAGTATTTAAGAAATAAATTTCTTCAAAACCATCTTGATCAATATCACAAGCAGATACACCGATAGTACTCCTATCTTTATCAATGAATAAAGAATCTTGTATTGTATTAATTAGTTTTCCATTTTTATAGCTAAGAGCTAAATTGGAGTAACCAAAACCTGCAACAATAAATTCAAAATTTCCATCTTTATTAAAGTCAGTTACAGCAACTCCATAACTTAATCGAACATTATTATTTTCAATTATATCTGAAATATTAGAAAAAAATTCTGCCTTAGCCATAGTAGGTATCAATATAGTAAAAATAAAAATTAACTTACGCATTTCAAGTATTTTCAATTTGCCAATCTAATAAAAATGTCGCCCATTCCAAAATTAAGTTCTTCAAGAGGCATACTATTTCTAGCTTCGCACATAGGGCCAGTTATCTGGTCATTTTTTATGTAATCAATATCGTAAGCATCACATATTTTTGCATTATGCAATACTCCAATAACAAGTTTATTATCTACAGAGTATGTATATTCTTTATTTAATTCATTACCTTTACAAAAATAATCTCTATTAACAAGTTCGGGAAAATCATTTTTATTGCATGGATTATTGATAACAATTGTGTAGATGTCTTTTGATTGATCTTTAAAATCAATGTTGATTTTTTTTGTTTCTGAATATTTCATTACATCGCATAAGCAAGGCCAACAACATTTATAATATTGACCACAAATTCTTTCATCATTTTCTAAATTCGTAAGAAAAATTTCATCTGGTTGAGCATCTGGAGGAATTAGAGAACCTGAAACAGCACAGTATAACTTGTTAAATTGCATAAACTCTTCATATTCTAAGTTTTGATCTAAAATATATTTAAAAAATCTTGGTCCTGCTGCATTTCTATTCCCATCAGGAAAAATAATAGACCAATCGTCAACAAGTCTCTCATACAATTTTTCTGTATTTGCATTGACTTGAAAAATGGGCAAAAATATTAATAAAAATATAATTGTAGCAAGTAATTTTCTCATAAAAATTAAATAGTTTTAGCTTTTAAAATGTAAATCCCTTGCTTTGAATCAATCATGAATCAATACTGATCACTTTTTCTGCTTTTTGATCCTTATTTATGGTAATGTCGCACTTGAAGAATTTGACTTATTTTATGCTAAATACTAGAGAGTAATCGTAATTTGGGGCGTCGCCAAGCGGTAAGGCACCGGTTTTTGGAGTCGGCATTCGTAGGTTCGAATCCTACCGCCCCAGCCAAATTTTTTGTGTTTAGAGTTTCTTTTTTCGAGTTGGTCACACATAGGACACACTAACTACTTTAAAATATTTAGTTATCATATTTAATTAAGAATTAATTTTTTTTAGTAACAAGTTGTTGTTGAGTTTATGCTATTTCCAAAAATTGACCCTGAAGATCTACAAGTAGTTGTTTGGGGTGTTAATGACCTATTCATTTCGTCAAGTGAATTAGACAATTGTCTCCAAGCCTCTGCTTTTCTTTGAGCTCTTTGATTATCCAAATTCATTCTACAAGTTCCATAAGCGTCAGTTCCTGGTTTAAATCCATAACCTTTACAAGTAGCATCGTCTGCAGCTATTCGTTTACGATTGTTTTCAGCAATTTGTTCAGCCGATAAGCATGAAAATAAAACTTGGGTCATAACTAATAAAATAAAAATATTTTTCACAATAATATGTTACCTAAATTTAATAATTCTATCCAGTAATAATTTAACAAAAATACATTTTTAGGTACACTCTGGCCACACTTACACACCATTTTTTTATATTTATAAAAAAATAAACTTAAGTATTCGGCCATTGAGTATGGCCGTGGTGGTACCGGGCCGATTTTTGGGGTCGGCATTCGTAGGTTCGAATCCTACCGCCCCAGCCAAATTTTAAAATTCTTTTTGTATTAAATTTAGAGAATTAATACTTCTCCAATATAAATCTTCAAATTTTTGGAGGATGCTAATTTTTATTATTTCTTTTTCTTTGACTCCCCAAATATATTTCTTATCAATCCAACCTTTAAAATTTCCCGATGAAATTAGACACCAATCAATTTTACATTTTTCTAAATAAACAATATTTCCTTTCCCTATTTCTCCAATAACATTACCACCCAAGGTATTTAATAATTGTATATTTTTATTATCATTTGATAAAATAATACCGGTTCTAGTACCTGATATTAAACTTTTATGTATCCACCCAATATTCTTTTTAAAATCTTCTACTTTTCTCCATTCTTCATACTCTTCTAATACTTTTAGTGGGTAATTTTTCTTTATGTATTTTATTTCTATAGGATAATTCTTACTTGGACCTACACGAATATTTGCTTCATTGGATTTTAAAGATACGTACCTAGGAATTTCTAGACCAGTTTCTTTACCCATATATGCATTACCTGTTTGGGAAAAAAGTAAAATTGAAATAATTACTATTATGACTTTCATGCTAATATTTTTATAAAGTAGCATACGAATTACATAAAGTGTATAATATTATAAGCGCCTGTAGCTCAATTGGATAGAGCGTATGACTACGGATCATAAGGTTAGGAGTTCGACTCTTCTCAGGCGCGCCAAAAAAATTAAAAATGTTATTATATAAATTTGTCCAAATGTGTATTAGGTAAAATAATTAAAATGATAATTGATATAAATTTTACTAAAATAAAAAATGATAAACGTTTATCAAATTTATTTGTTAACGCAAATTTTAATAATCTATCAATAAATTGCAATATACTCAAAGGTAATTTTTTT
>CACMQB010000010.1 GCA_902615745.1 uncultured Alphaproteobacteria bacterium
TGGAAAGATTGAGTTTGATTTGCGTGTATCCTTTTTACCTGTCCAAGGTTCATCAGAGAGAGTTGTAATGAGATTGTTAAGAAAAGATGCAATTAGTTATGAATTAGATAAACTTGGTTTTCCAAAATCAGATTTTTCTAGTCTTGAAAATGCAATAATGGCAACTCAAGGACTTATATTGGTAACTGGTCCAACAGGAAGTGGAAAAACCACAACATTATATTCTATTTTAAGACATTTAAATGATGAGAAGAGAAATATCTTAACTGCTGAGGATCCAATAGAGTATGAATTAGAAGGTATTAGTCAATCGCAAATGAAGTCAGATATTAATTTCACTTTTGCTAGAGCATTAAGAACTTTTTTGAGACAAGATCCTGAAGTAATACTTGTTGGTGAGATAAGAGATACTGAAACGGGAAATGTTGCCGTTGAGTCAGCATTAACTGGGCACCTTGTTTTAAGTACATTACATACAAATGATGCAGTAAATACAGTTACAAGACTTATTGATATGGGAATTCCAAATTATCTTGTATCCGCTACATTATCATTAGTAGTCGCTCAAAGACTTCCAAGAAAAATTTGCTCCAAATGTAAAACTGAGGATACTGAGACAACAAAAGAACAACTTAAAACAATTAATTATGATACAAAAAATAAAGTGTTTAAAGGCAAAGGTTGTAATTCTTGTAATAAAACTGGTTACAGTGGTCGAAATGGAGTTTATGAAATATTAAAAATTACACCTAATATACAAGATGCAATTCTTGCAAAGAAATCTGCTCCACAAATTTATGAAGTTGCTAAAGCTGAAGGCTTTAAAACAATGAATGAACATGGAATAAAAATGATGAAAGACGGTATTTTATCATTTGAAGAATATCAAAGAACTTTATTCACTACTTAAATTATGCCAAATTTTGAATATAAAGGTATAGCCGGTGAAGGAAATAAATATACTGAAGGAATTATAGCCGCAGTAAATCAAGATGAGGCTGCTTTTCTTTTAAGAGAGAAAAAAATAATTATCACTTCACTTAATCTTTCAAAAGGGCAAAAAGTTTCTAAAAAAAAGGATGGTGGTTTTTTAAATAGTGATTTTATAACGGGAAAAATTAAACCTAAAGAAATAGTATTATTTACAAAAAAATTATCAACAATGACAAGAGCAGGTTTACAAATTTTAGACTCTTTAAAAATGACATCTGATCAAGTTGAAAACAAAAAATTAAAAAAGATTGTTAATACTATTGTTTTAGATTTAGAGGGAGGAACTGAATTAAGTACTTGTTTTCAAAAACATTCAAAAGTTTTTGATAATATTTACATAAATATGATTAAAGCAGGATTGGCAAGTGGTAAGCTAGATATTTTTTTAGAAAAATTAGTTGGAATTTTAGAAAAAAGAGAAAAAATTAAATCTCAGATTAAAAGTGCTATGTTTTATCCAATAATATTAATCAGTATGGCAATTCTAATAACAATTTTTATGTTGATACAGGTGGTGCCAACTTTTGAAAATATGTATAAATCAATGAATGTAGAGTTGCCCGTGCCAACACAAATGATAATTTCAGCCAGTCAATTTGTAGGTGGTTTTGGTGGGCTAACTACACTTATAATAATAATTATTATATTTTTCTTAAATTCTTTTTTATTAAGATCGTCAAAGGGTTACAAAAAATTTATGGATAAATTTATCTTAAGATTACCTTTATTTGGTAATATTATACTTCAATCTACAATAGCTAGAATAGCTTTAATAAAAGCTAATTTATTTGCTGCTGGTGTAGATGTATTGGAGATTCTTGATATTGCAATGAATTCAACTACAAATACAGTATTTATTAATTCAATTGAAAAAGTAAAAAGAGGTGTTTTTTCAGGAGAAGATATGTCTAAATTAGTTGAAGCTGAAAAAGTTTTTCCAAAAACATATTCTCAATTAATTGCAGTAGGTGAAAAAACTGGAAATTTAGAAGAGATGTTTACTTCTATATCAAATTATTATGAAGAAGAATTTGATAATGTTGTAAAGAATTTATCTACTATGATTGAGCCTATAGCTATTGTAATAATTGGAGCTCTTATAGGGATATTACTAGTTGCGATGTACTTGCCAATTTTTAAGGCTGGATCAGCTGTAACTGGAATGTAATAATATTAAAAGTTTTTATCATTTTTATTTGTAATATAAAAATTGTTGTTATTATTTTTAGAGTAAGCTCTAGCAGTATAACTATTAGAATTACCGGTTATACAAAATCTAAAATTTTCGTTATTTAAAGTTTTGTCACCATTAAAAAGATTTGTATTTATATTATTAGTTTGATCTCCACACCCTCCACTTCCAATAAAATATATCTTATTTAATGATTTATATTCAGTTTGAGCTAAATAAATAGATTGGAGACCATTTTGACCTTCTTTATCTTTTACTGATCCTAATATACCAGAAAATGAAACTATACCAACTGCTGCAAGGATCCCAATGATTGCGACTACAATAAGTAGCTCAATCATTGAGAAGCCTGATTTGTTATTCTTTTTCAACAGTAGCTGATTTATTATTATTATTACCTATATCTGTAACTATTTTGCATATGTTACCAGAACACGTAATATGCGTTCTTCCATCTGGAGGATTTGTACTACTACTATTATAAGCAGCAGGCTCAGCAGCAACATATGGATTATTAAAGCCATCATAACGTAGATGATTAACCATATAATTTAAATGATTTTGGGCATTATTACTACAATTATAATTTGTAGTACTTCCTGATGCATTAGTTTTATAAGTTATGTATGAAGCTCCAGTTGAACACTTAGTAAAGTTAGCAGACATCCATTTTACTATATTTGTGTGATTAGCTTGAGCAGCTTTTTCTTTGGCATTACCTAAAAAACCACCAAAAGCTACAACCCCAACAGCAGCCAATACTCCAATAATTGCGACGACAACTAAAAGTTCAATGAGAGAAAAACCTTTATTTTTTTTATTCATAATTCCTCAATATTATAGATTTACTTTAAACTATATCAAATTATAATAAATTTACAGATTTTTTTATAGCATTAGAAAAAAAAGCAAGATTTCTGCCATAAAATAGTTCAGTGATAAGGTTTTGCTTTTAATTTCATTGACGTAGATAATTCTATTGTCTTTAGTGAATTGCATTGATTGTTTAAATTTTATTTTATTGAGGGTAATAATTATTTTGCCCTCAATTTTATTCGTATCTTAATGCATCAATAGGATTAAGATTTGCCGCTTTTCTTGCTGGATAAAATCCAAATATAATTCCAATTGATGAAGAAAAAACAAAAGAGAGCACTATCGACATATAATCAAGACTCATTTTCCATTTAAAATATTCACTAACCCCGAATATTACCCCTAAACCCAAAGCAATTCCTATTAGGCCTCCAATGAGTGATATCATTAATGATTCAATCAAGAATTGAAGTAATATGTCTCGTTTTTTTGCGCCAACAGACATACAAACACCAATTTCTTTTGTTCTCTCTGTAACCGTAACGAGCATAATGTTCATAATACCAATACCCCCCACTATTAATGAAATACCTGCAACAGTTGCAAGAAGTATAGACATTACTCTTGATGACTCTTGTCTAGCATTTAAGAATTGTGCGTAGTTACGAATTACAAAGTCAGGATTACCATTAGCTGAAATTTTATGAAGTTTTCGCATTACTGTATCAACATCTTTTTCCGTTTTAAAAAGCAAATCAGAAGATCTAACATTAATAGTCATGCTACGAATTTGATCACCAGGAAATTTTTTAGCTACTAATCGTTGTTTAGCTGTTTTTAATGGCACTATAACTGTATCATCTAAATCAGCCCAAGCTGTTCCACCTTTTGCATCTAATAATCCAATAACTGTAAAAGGAACTTTATTAATTCGAATTACTTCATCAATCGGACTATCAGTATCAAATAAATTTTTTTGAACTGTTTTTCCTATAATGGCAACTCTTGAACCTGAATTAAGTTCTTCTTCTTCAAAACTTCTTCCATTTTGAAATTTCCAATTACCTAAATCAAAATAATCATTTGTTGTCCCTGTAACAGTAGCAAGCCAGTTATTTCCATTAGCAACAATTTGTGTACTTAAACTTACTCTTGGTGCGATAGCTTTAATTGCTGGTAATTCTTCTTTAAGAGCTTCCATATCTTTTAAAGTTAACGTGTTAACTGAATTAGCACCCATCGATACACCTCTATTAGAAGAGCTCTGTGATCTAACAATTAAGTTGTTCGATCCAAATCTTTCAATTTGTTGCTCAACTTCAATTCTTGCTCCTGAACCAATTGAGATCATAGTAATAACTGAACTCACACCAATAATGATACCAAGAGAAGTTAAAATACTTCTTAATATGTTGGAGCGTAAACTTTTTTGTGAAAGATAAATAAGATCAGTTATTGACATTTTTTTTATCCTCTAAAATTTTACCATCTTTCATTTTAATTATTCTTGAACCATAGTTTGCTATATCATCTTCATGTGTAACAAGAACGATTGTTATACCTTTTGCATTTAGATCATTTAAAATTTTCATAATTTCTAAACCTGTTTTACTATCTAAAGCTCCTGTTGGTTCATCTGCTAAGATTAATTTTGGAGATCCAGCTATTGCTCTTGCAATTGATACTCTTTGTTGTTGACCACCAGATAACTGATTAGGTCTATGATGAACTCGATCTTTTAATCCAACACTTTCTAGAGCCTCTATTGCTAATTGATTTCTTACTTTTAAATTTTTACCAGAATATAATAATGGCAGCACAACATTTTCTTGTGCGTTCAATCTTGGTAGTAAATTAAAATTTTGAAAAACAAATCCTATATCTTTATTACGTAATTCAGCCAATTTATTCGAATTTAAAGTTGATACATTATTATCTCTAAAATGATATTCCCCGCTAGATGGCACATCTAAACATCCGATAATATTCATTAAGGTTGATTTTCCTGATCCAGATGATCCCATAATACTAACAAAATCACCTTCATTGATTGAAAGATCAATATTATCTAGCGCTAATAGTTTGTTATCTCCCATGATGTATTCTTTTGAGAGAGAATTGATATTAATCATCTTAAAATAGACGTAGTGCTTTTTTTTCTGATGTTTCAAGGATAACCTTAGAAATTACTTCATCTCCTTCTTGAATCTCACCTTTTATTATTTCTGTGTAGCCACCAGAATTAAGACCTGTAATCAAATCAATCTGTTCATGAGAACCATCAACTAATTTGTATACTTTTTTAACGTTTAAAGATTTTTTTAAGGAGAAATATTTATTTCTTTGTTCATCAGTTAATAATTCTACTAAGGCATTTTCAATATAAAGCTGAATTTCTTTTCTTATTTTTTCTGGTGATAAGTTTTTAGCTTCTAAAGAGCCTCTTACTTTACCTAATTTTGGATACACACTTCTCATTTTATTTTGTTGATCAGCCGTCATGTTAATTTGAGCCATAATTTCTTGCATTTGAGATGCACCGCCCCCACCCCATCTACTTCCACCTGAATTTTGTTTAGGTTTTTGATTGAGTTTAACTGAAAGTGCTGAATTTTTAACTTTTAAAACTTCTTCTTTATTTTGAACAATAATTTCAACGTTAGCAGTCATACCAGGTAGAAGAAGATTTTCTGGGTTATCAAAAGAAGCAATAACTTCATACGTGATTACATTTTGATCATCTATTGGTGAATAACGTATTTGGCTAATCGTAGCATTTAATTTTCTATCAGGAAAAGCATCAGTAGAAAATTCGACAAGCTGATCTAATTGAATGTTTCCAATATCTGATTCATCAATAAATATTTCAATATTCATATTGGACAGTGTTTCTGCAATTGTAAACATTATCGAATCTTTTTGGTAAGCTCCAAGCACATCACCAACACTAATATGTCTATCTAAAATAAAACCATCTATTGGAGAAACAATTTTAGTTTTTGTTAAATCTAGTTTTTCACTTTCTAATGTTAATTCAGTTTGTTGAATTATTTTTTCAACTTCTTCAATTTCTGCTTTAATAATTTCAATTTGCGCTTTTCTTGAACTTATAATTGCATCTAAAGATGATATTTCTGATTTTATAGTAGCATTTTGAATAATAGCACTTTCATAATCAAATTTCGTGTCATCAAATTCTTTTTTAGAAATAAATTTTTTATCAAATAGAGCTTTTCGTTCTTCAAGATTTTCTTCTAACTTACTTAAATACAAATTAGAGTCTTCTAATCGAGATTCAGCACCAAATTTATTTGCAATTGAGTTGTTTAATTCTGATTTTGCCTTTTCAAGACTTGCTTGTTTTTGTTTTAATTTAGATTTTGATATGTCTACTGAGGTTTGAGATTCTTTTACACTTAAATTGAAAGGGTTTTGATCAAAGATTGCTAGAACTTCACCTTTGTTAATTTGTTCATTAAAGTCTTTATTAATTTCAACTATTTTTCCAGATATCTCTGATGATAATGTTAAAGTAGATGTTGGTATAATTTTACCAGTAGCAGAAACTGTCTTTTTAATGTTTCCTTTTTCTATTTTAATATATTCATAGCTAGTAGTTGCGACTTCTGTATTATTAAGAGAAAAGTAGTAATAAACTCCTCCAGCAAGAATAATTACGATTATTAATAAGATAAACTTTTTCATATTGATATGATTTAAGTTGAATATAGTTTTAGAAAAGAAAAAGATACAATATAATTAGTTGGGGTATAAAGCCCTCTCCACTGAGGGAGTTTTGCCCCATTAAGATTAATTGATTAGTATTTTCTTTAATAAATTAGTGGTTTGACCTCAATAATAAGTCTGTTGCTTTATCTGCTATAGCCATAGCAGGTGCATTTGTGTTAGCGCCGACAATTGTTGGCATCATCGACACATCAAAAACTCTTAAATTTTTTATTCCCTTAACTTCAAGTTTTGTATTTAAAACTGCCATATCATCATTATCTTTGCCCATTTTACATGTTCCAACAGGGTGCCAATTTGTTTTAATCATTTTTTTTGAATAATTAATAAGATCCTCATCTGAATTAATAGATTGACCAGGAACTGTTTCTTCAAGAACAATATCGGACAAAGGTTTTGTTTGAATAACTTTTTTTGCAAGTTTTACTGCATTTAACATAACATTCATATCATCTTCATGACTTAAGAAATTTGGATTAATAAGAGGTAAATCTAATGGGTTGGAAGATTGAATTCTAACCTCTCCTCTTGATTTTGGATTCATTAGACAAGATGTAAGAGTTAAACCGTGATCAGGTTTTATGCCTTTTGTATCTCTATCAGTATACATTATGGGTACGCAATACAGTTTAATTTTAGGATCTTTTTTATCTTCTAAATTTTCTGGATTAAAAAAAGAGCAACTATCAACACCTTGAGATCGAACAGGGCCTGAATTAAATAATAAATACTGAATTCCATTTCTTATCATTCGCCAACCTTGATCTTGTTTAAAGTAACTATATCCTGGCTTAACTCTAGAAATAACAGGAACTTCATGATGGTCCTGTAAATTTTTACCTACACCTTTTAAATTTTCAATCAAAGGAATATTAAACTCGTTTAATTGCTTTTCTTCCCCTATACCCGAATGCATTAATATTTTAGGAGTAACATAAGCACCTGCAGTTAAAATAATATCATTGGCATAATATTTAGTTAATTTACCATTTGATAAACACTCAACACCAATTGCTTTTTTTTGATCAAGGATAATTTTTGTAACAACAGAACTAGTTTTAATATCTAAATTCTTGTTTTTTGTTTTTGAATCTAAAAAAGCACTATACACATCACATCTTTTGCCATTACCAATGGTGTATTGCATAGTTCCTACACCATATTGATCACCATCATTAAAATCATCATTATAAGGTAAGCCCATAGCTTGCATTGTTTTGATATATAAGTTTGACCCTTCTACGATGTAACCAGGATCTGAAACTTTTAAGTTACCTTTATTTCCATGATATTCATTTTGAATACGTTGATTATTTTCAAGTTTAACAAAATGCTTGAGCAACGAGTTCCAATTCCAATTACTGTCTTCAGTCTCCTCTTCCCATTTATTATAATCTGAAGGTTTCCCTCGCATATAAACCATACCGTTCACTTTTGATCCTCCACCAAGAGTTTTAGCTTGAGCTATAAAGTGCTGACGATTATTTAATTGTTTTTGTGGAATAGATTCATAGAATTTTAAATATGGACTATTCTCTAAACCTTTAATCCAACCAGCAGGCATTGATAAAAATAAATTATTGGATTTAATTCCTTCTTCTAAAATTAAAACAGAGGCGCCATGTTCAATTAATTTTGTTGCTGTAATAATTCCTGATGTTCCACCACCTGCAATTATAAAATCATATTTTTTTGCCATATATAAATTTTTCTATTTTAATTTTTTACGTGTTTCTATATTTAATATCAAGATGAAAACTTTAATAGTTAAAGCAGATGATGGAAGAGAATACCATGTAGATGACCCCAATGGCTTTTATCAGCACCTTGTAGATTTTCACTCAGATAATAGTATTGGAAATAATAGTGTCCATGAAGAAAATGGCTATTACTTTACAGTAACACCTTCATTTTACGATACTGTAAAAAAATTTATAGAAAAATAAATTATACAATTAAAAATCTATGCATAGATATTTTTTGATACCCTTCATTGGTTTTTTTCTAATTATTAGTATCATTATGATTTATCTTCAATTTGTTAATGAGGATTGGAAATTTTTAGTACCCAAAATTAAACTTCCAGATTCTTGTAACAATAATAATGAAGTTGAATTTGTTATACATAAGAGTGATATTAATCAGAATAGATCATTTAAAGATGAAAAAGACGTATATAGTGGCAACCAATTTCATCCAATCCTTTTACTACCATGTGAAAGAGAGGATCGTCTTTACGATGTAAATAAAAATATAGAAGCATCTCTTCTAGCTATTAATAATTGGTTTGAAAAAAAAACAAATAATCAAACAATTAGATTTGATAAAAAAATTAATGGAAATTTTGATGTAACTTTTTTGAGAGTTAATAAAACTATGGATTGGTTTGGTGATTTAGAAACTAAAGATGAGGACATCGATATTACTGAAGTGTCTGAGAAAATTGAAAATATTATTAATGATAATAGTCATCTCTTTAATAATTTTTCTTCAAAGAAATTTATTATTTTTTTTGAAGGTTGGGAAAAAAGAAAATATATTGATTATGATATTTGTGGAAAATCTCGATTTGATGGAAACATAGCAATTTACTACACATATTCTAGATTTAAAAAATATATTGGTGATGATTTAATTTTATCAAATAATAACAGAATATTTTCTTGCACTCACAAAGATCATTTAAATGATAAAAATGATGTAACTTTTGGTGATGCAGAAGCAACAATTTTACATGAAATGATTCATTCATTGGGTTTTCCTGCAAAATGTTCAACTAATAATAAATTCTTTCATGTTAATGATAATAAAAATGATGTTATGTACAATCAATCAGGAAAAAAATTTTTAGATTATAATAATGATGATTATTATGATCACAGATTAGATAATTGCCCTGATTTAAAAAATAGTGAGTTTCTGAAAGAATTATTGTAGTTAAATTATGTTATAAGAGTAGTTTTGGATACAATTAATTCCTCACGCTTATTTTCTCTGAATACAACAAAGATACCACTTCCCATAATAAGGAAAATACCAATAAATGAGTTTATATCGGGCACTTCAGAAAAAATAATAATTCCTATTATTATCGCAAAAATTAAATGGACGTACTCAGTTATACTGTTAACTAAAGGTGACCCTACTCTGTATGCTGCAATCAAACAAAATATCCCAAGACTTCCTGTTGTAGAGATAAAAAGTATTAATCCAATAAATTGAAGATCATTAAGTATCCAAGGATTACTAAGAATTGAAAAAATTGATAAATTAACGTCTGAATAATGTAATAAAATACTAATTATGTTTCCGCCAACGAATGCACCTATATAAATATGAAAAGTTTGTTGAAATAAATTATCATTTTTTGCAGTTTTTTTTGCCAATGTCATAGATAATGCATAGGTGGCTGCAGCAATTATTGGAAATAACATATAAATATTTATTTCATTAAATTCTGGCTTGATGATTAAAAGTGTTCCACTAAAACCAACAAAAATTGAAAATATTCTATTCAAGCCAATTTTTATATTCAGAATAAAGTAAGAATAAATAGTAATAAAAAATGGACTCACAAAAAACAAACTTGTTGCTTCCGCTAAAGTAATTTGGCTTAACGAAATAAAAAACAAGGTAAAGCCAAAGAAGAAGGTGGAACCTCTAAAAATAGCAATATAAGGGTGCACTGTTCCAAAGAATATTGGTTGTTTTGTATAAATTAAATAAAGACATAACAAAGAAAATCCTATTCCTCCTCTAAATACGAGTATTTGCATTAAAGAGGCATCATGAATGGTGTATTTAATTAAGACGTCCTGGGTAATAATGAACAACATCCCTACAATAATTAAAATAAGACCTTTTATGTTATTATTCATATAAGTTTTCTTAAAGTAATTTAGGTATTAGTTTAGAAAAAAAAATAATATATAATTATTTTAATGATTTTTTATCTTGTAACACCACTAATATTGATTTTTGCTAGTTCTTTAGGGTTAATCATTAATCCCTCTTGGTCAATTTCACCTTTTATTTGGGTTTTCGTATTAGTTCCAATTATTGACCTTGTATTACCTTACTTAAGTAAAAATGATGTTGAGCTAAATGAAAGTGTGTTTCACAATTTTTCTATTTTAATAGTGCTCCCCTGTATTTTATTTTTAATTATATTTGGTTTAATTATTGTTTCAGACTCCACTATCACTTTATTAATTGCTGCAGCTTTGGGGGCAGCTATAGGTATGTCTGGGGGTTCTATCGGCATTACAACTGCACATGAACTTATTCATCGAAAAAATAAATTTATGCGCGGTATAGGAGTATTCTTACTAGTTTTATGTTGTTATGGCCATTTTCGAATTGAGCATATTTATGGTCATCATTTAAATGTAGCTACTAAAGAAGATCCTGCTACAGCTAGAAGAGGAGAAAATTTTTATTTTTATTTTATTCGCTGTGTGATCAATAGTGTGATTTCATCATGGAATATTGAAAAAAATATTCTTGATAGAAAAAATCTAAATACATTTAGTTTCCAAAACAGAATGATTCATTATTTTGTATTAGAATTTTTATTTTTAGTATGTGCTTATTTAATTGCCGGTATGAATGGTTTAATTTTTATTATCTTTCATTCTTTTGTATCCATAATCTTATTGGAGTTAGTAAATTATATTCAACATTATGGTTTAGAAAGAAAAAAAGTAAATGGAAGGTACGAAAGATTTACAGATTTACATTCTTGGAATAGTCGTCACATCTCTGCTAATTGGTCGACATTTAATTTAGGTCTTCATGCTGAACATCATCAGAGCGCATCAAAACCCTATCCTCTTTTATCTCAAGAAGAAAAAGCAATAGAGATGCCTGCAAATTACTCCATCATGTTAATTATGGCTTTAATCCCTCCTTTGTGGTTTTTTGTGATGGATAGGAAAATAGATAACTTAAAAACTATTTAAATTAATATGATAGATTTTTTTTCTAAGTTGAAAGATAATCGTATTTTTCAATTTTCTGTTGTTGTTATAATTATATTAAATGCCATTCTTATTGGTGCCACAACATATCAATTAGATCTTATATTTTTAAATACTATTCACTTACTTGATTATGCAATCACTGTTTTCTTTGTTATTGAAATTTTAATTCGCTTTATCGGAGAAAAAGAAAAGAAAAATTTCCTTAAAGATGGTTGGAATGTATTTGATACAATCATCGTAGCAATTTCATTAATTCCAATTCCAAATAATTCTAGTTTTTTAGTTCTACGTCTTCTTCGTATTTTTAGAGTGTTACGACTTATATCTGTTATTCCTGAATTGAAAAAAATTATAGAAGCTATTCTTGCTTCCATAAAAAGAGTTTTTTTTGTCAGTCTACTTTTGTTCATTATTCTCTATATTTATGCAACAATGGGCTCTATTTTATTTGGGGAAGATGATCCAGAACGATGGGCCGATCTGGGAATATCCCTAATTACCCTTTTTCAAGTTTTAACGTTATCTAGTTGGGAGAATGTCATGCTGCCTATGCAGGCTATTTACTGGTGGGCATGGATTTACTTTTTCAGCTTTATTTCAATTTGCTCAATTACAATATTGAATTTGGTGATTGCTATTCTTGTCGATGTTGTAAATCATCAAAAATAACCTTAAAAAATTACATAAACCTTCAAATATTAATGCTTATATGGTAATTATTTGAAATAATTATAGCAGTTGTAGAATATCTGCATTAACAAAACTATAGGGAGGTATAATGTTTGATAAAAAAGACGATAATTCAAATTCAACAACTGATGTATTTAGACCTGCAAAGGGATCAGCAAAAGTTGTAATTGGTCACGGTGTAACAATTAACGGTGAAATTAAAAAAGCTGATGAAGTTCAGATTGATGGTGAAGCAGATGTTACTATGAAAACTGATAATGTAGTTATTGGTGCTACTGGAGATTGCAAAGGGAATATAGAAACACATAATGCTGACATCTGGGGAAAATTTGACGGTGAAATAAAAGCTTCTGGAACCTTAACAATCCAAGAGCAGGGAGTTGCATCTGGGGACATTGAGTATCAAAATTTACAAATTAAGCTTGGCGGTCAAATTAGTGGTGATATTAAAAAATCTGATAAGATACAGCCTATTAAAAAAGACACAAAACCATCAGAGGAAAATACTTCATTACAAGAAGCAATTAAAAAAGATTAGTAATTATATTTGTTAGTATGAAAGAAAGATTATTTAAACCTCTACATTGGATTATGTTAATCCTTATCTCTCTTGATTTTATTGATACGTCTTACAGAATTACGTATGGATATTTTTCCGGTCAAGGTGTGCAACCACCTGTTGGAGATTTTAATGTTCAAGTTTCAACTTTAGATTTTATTGTGAGTGTAGTTTTTCAATTAGCAATCGCTTACACAATTTATATGTTGTATAGTATGAAAAGAAGTGGTGGTTATTATTTAGTAGGTTTAAATATTCTTTTTGTGATTTATGGATTTGTTTTAGGTCCATTTAGTAAAGTGCCAGCTGGAGAAGTATTACCACTTATTGCTGGCTTTATGGTTTTCTATATTATTTTAGTTATTGGGATACCGTATTTGTATTCTAATAAATATGAGTAGTAACTATTAATTCTCTAATTGTAATTGAATTTTAATAATTAAATATTATTTAATAATAAACGATTTGACTCTATTGCGGTTTACAAGCAGCTAAAATGAGATACGTATAAATTTATCCTCCCATTAAGAAAAATGGTGAGGATATTTTTTTTAGGAGATAATTATGAATTTATGTGTTGTATCAAAAGGATCTTTTACTAAAGAAGATTACATGGAATTATACAATTTTTTTAAAGATGATATTGCCAAATATACAGATGCATTTGATATGGCTTTTGTTAAAGACGGCCATGTCATGATTATGTGTAATGTTACTGATGAAGAAAAATTTTATGCTTTATTTGATGATCCAAAATCTAAAGAATTTGATTCAAAATTTAATAGTACAGATACTGTCTATTCTTTACAAAAAATAGAATAGTTATAAACCACCTTGAGATATTAAGAAGTCAGAAATTTTTTCAATACCGTTATTATTTTTCATTTCGCTAAAAATATAGGGTAAACCATTTCTGGCTTCATTCACATCCTTTTTCATTTGTTCTAAATCAACATTAACATATGGAGCAAGATCAACTTTATTAATTACTAGTAAATCTGACTTTCTAATAGCTGGCGCTTTTTTTCTTGGTATGTCGGCACCTTGAGCCACATCAATCATATAAATTGTTAAATCAACTAACTCTGGACTAAAAGTTGCCGCTAAATTGTCACCACCTGATTCAATAAGGATTAACTCTAAATCTGGAAATTTTTTTTTCATTTCATCAACTGCAAGTAGATTAATACTACAATCTTCCCTTATAGCCGTATGTGGACATCCACCAGTTTCAACACCTTTAATTCTTTCCATAGGTAGAACCTGTGCTTTCATTAAATATTCAGCATCTTCAGTTGTATAAATATCATTTGAAATAACTGCCATTGAAACTTTTTTAGATAGATAACGACATAATGCTTCAGTCAAACTTGTTTTGCCAGTCCCTATTCCGCCACCAATACCTACCTTTAACGGTCCATTTATATTATTCATGTTAAATATATCCTTGAGTCTAAATTTTCATGCTTAATTGCAAAAATATCACCAATAAAAAAAGTTGTACCTATATCTTTAAGATTCAGTTTATCTGAATTACTTAAAAATTCTTGAATTTGATTAATAAAAATAACATTAAGACTCTGTCCATCTTTTTGTGACATTGGGATATGTTTTACACATACATTTATTAAATTTGAAATGAATGATTGTAGATAAAACTTAATTAAATCATCAAACTTAATATTAAAATGTAATCCAGCTTTTGTTAAACAATAAATAAATGATGTATTTTCAGGCAAAGATAATTCCCAACTATCTTTCATGATTTTACGAAAAGAATTTCCCATATCTATCATTTCTATTTGCCTTTCTTTAGAAGAAGCACTTGCTAAGATTAATTGATTAATTTCGTCACCTTCATAAATAGACTTCATAAAAATATAGTCATTTCTTAATGTCCCATAAAATAAAAGGGCATCTAAAAATTCTTTAACATCATAATTATTTTTAATTTTTTTATCATCAATCAGAGCTTCTAAACCATGAGAGTATGCGTAAGAACCAATAGGAAAAGAAGATGAAAACCATACTTGTAATATTTGATGAGGATCTTTAAATTTTTTCATTTTAATGTTTGTGTCTATGTGTTCTGCCCATACCATACGCACCACCCTCAGGTTTAAATTTTTCAAAAACTTTTTTTACATTTCCGTGTAATTTTAGAACCATATCAAGAATTACAGCATCATCTTGAATAAGAATTCTGTTTTCTTCAATTTGACATGGCAGATGTCTATTTCCTATGTGCCATATGATTTGCTTTAAATTATCACCCGTTATTTCAATTAAATTTTCTTCTTTAGATATAACTTTAATTAATTTTCCATTGTCTAATTCAAAATAATGATTTTCATCAATACTGACGGTTTCTTCAAGATTAACTAAAAATTCAGTACCATTATTTGCTATAAGTTTTTTCCTACGAATAAATCTTTCTTCATAAGATAGTGAAATTTCATCAAATACTTCTTTATTATTATTGTGATGAATAATTTTGAATGAAGTATCCATTTTAGTACATAAAATAACGTTGAGCCAAAGGTAGTGTTTCAGCTGGCTCACAAGTAATTAATTCACCATCTGCTAAAACTTCATAAGTTTCTGGATTCACTTCTATTTTCGGACAATAATCATTTAACATCATATCTTTTTTAGAAATTTTTCTAATATTTTTAACTGGCAATAAAGATTTACTAATTCCAGAATTTTTGAATGAATTTTTATCTAGAGAGGCTTTACTTACAAATGTTGTGGTAGATATCTCTAATGATTTTCCAAATGAAGAAAACATTGGTCTAGAATACACTGGTTGAGGTGTTGGAATAGAAGCATTTGGATCACCCATTTGTGAACAAGAAATACTTCCACCTTGCAAAACCATTTCAGGCTTAACACCAAAAAAAGCTGTGTCCCAAATAACAATATCTGCACGTTTGTTCTTTTCGATACTGCCAATATGATCGGAAATACCATGAGCAATTGCAGGATTAATTGTATATTTAGCTATATAACGTTTAACACGTAAATTATCATTATCACCCTGTTCTTCCTTTAATTGCCCCCTTTGAACCTTCATTTTATGTGCAGTTTGCCATGTTCTAATAATAACTTCGCCAACACGACCCATTGCTTGACTATCAGACGCAATAATTGAAAATGCACCCATGTCATGGAGAATATCTTCTGCAGCAATGGTTTCTTTACGAATACGACTTTCAGCAAATGCAACATCTTCAGGTATTGATTTATCAAGGTGGTGACAAACCATTAACATATCTAAGTGCTCTTCAACTGTATTAACAGTATAAGGTCTTGTTGGGTTTGTTGATGATGGAATAACATATTCCTCACCGCAAACTTTTATAATATCTGGTGCATGACCTCCACCTGCTCCCTCTGTATGAAATGCGTGAATGGTTCTTCCATTAATTGCTTTAATCGTACTCTCTACAAATCCACTTTCATTCAATGTATCAGTGTGAATCATAACTTGAATATCATGTTCATCAGCAACACTTAAACAATTATCAATAGCTGCTGGGGTTGTACCCCAATCTTCATGTAATTTTAAAGAACTTGCTCCAGCAATTACTTGTTCTTCGAGAGCCTTTGGTAATGAACTATTCCCTTTACCTGCAAAAGCTAAGTTCATAGAAAAAGCATCAGCAGATTGTATCATTCTCTCTATGTGCCATGGTCCTGGAGTAACAGTTGTCGCTAATGTTCCGTGAGCTGGACCAGTTCCTCCACCCAACATTGTTGTTATGCCTGAATGTAGAGCATCATCAATTTGTTGAGGGCAAATAAAATGAATATGACTATCAAAACCTCCTGCTGTGATAATTTTTCCCTCACCTGCAATTATTTCTGTTCCAGGTCCAATAATAATATTTACATTTGGTTGTGTGTCTGGATTTCCTGCTTTGCCAATTTCATTAATCAAGCCATCTTTGATTCCGATATCAGCTTTATAAATTCCATTTACATCTACTATTAAGGCGTTTGTTATAACTGTATCAACAGCACCATCTTTACGAGATACTTGAGATTGTCCCATTCCATCTCGAATAACTTTTCCGCCACCAAATTTTACTTCTTCTCCATAAGTTGTTAAATCTTTTTCCACTTCAATAAATAATTCAGTGTCAGCAAGTCTAACTTTATCACCAGTTGTTGGCCCATACATATCAGCATAAGATTCTCTTTTTATTTTTTTCATTATAATTGACCCATAACTTTCTTATTAAAACCAAATATCTTTCTATTTCCCGTGATTGGAATTAATTCTACATCTTTTGATTGACCGGGCTCAAAACGAACAGCTGTACCTGAAGGTATATCTAAACGCATACCTTTTGATTTTTCTCTATCAAATTTTAAGTATTCATTTGTCTCTGCAAAATGATAATGACTACCAACTTGAATTGGTCGATCTCCACTATTTGAAACTTTTAAAGTTATTGATTGTCTTTCATCGTTCAAATTAATATCACTATTTTGTTTTGTTATTATTTCTCCAGGTTTCATTATCTAATCGGTTTATGTACAGTTACTAATTTTGTTCCATCTGGAAATGTTGCTTCAACCTGTACTTCAGGAATCATGTCTGGAATACCATCCATGCAATCTTCTTTTTTTACTACGTGCGCACCTGTTTCCATTAATTCTGATACCATTTTTCCATCTCTTGCACCCTCTATGACAAAATCTGTTATTAACGCTATAGCTTCTGGATAATTAAGTTTAACACCTCTTTCTAAACGTTTTCTGGCAACATTAGCTGCCATACTCACCATCAACTTATCTTTTTCTCTTGGTGTTAATTTCATTTATAGATCCCAACTTTTTGGTAGTTTATCATTTATTACATTTTTCATAATAAAATTCAGTATTTTTTTTAAATCATAATTATCATTGGCTAAGCACCTAATTACAATCTTATCATCAAATTTTGTCATTTCACAATAATGATTTTCTAAGTTTTTTATAATTTTACTTAACTCAGATTCAAGTTGATGAATAATATCACCAAAAATTAAAATTGTTGATAAAGATGATTGATTATCAAATGTATAATTGTTTTTAAAATTATTAATAGTTGATCCTTTTATATTAATTGCTTCAAAATGCTTTATTGTAGAATTTGTAAAAATTTTCCATTGATCAGAAAAAGAAATATTTTTAATTTTTTCAGACATTGCTTTCCTTCCAAAAATTGTAGTTTCACAAAAAATCAAATTAGAATTATTTGATAGATTAATATTTATGCTTCTTCTTAATTTTGAATTATCAAATAAAATTAACTCTTTGGGCAGCCAATACAAAGTTGAATTATTTAAATTGATATTTATGTCTACTGTAGCAGGATCACCTATTCCTGAATAAATCTTTTCAGCCGCTTGAGTACAAATACTTAATTCAGAATTATGAATTGTAGCATTAATTTTAATATTATCATTACAAGTAATTCCTCCTGCAGTATTAATTAAAACTAATTCTTTATTATCATTATAATTATTTGGATTTAAAATTTTACAACAACCACTTTGAAAAAATTTTTTAAAATTATTATCAAATAATTCAATACTAATTTCCCCATTTGATCTTTGAAGTAATTTGTCCATAATATTCAATTAAGTATAATCGAAACAAAATATATGAAAATGTATATTTGGCGTGCCCGGCATGATTCGAACATGCGGCCCCCAGATTAGGAATCTGGTGCTCTATCCTACTGAGCTACGGGCACTCCTAATTTAATTTTTATGATTTAATGTTACTTCACCAGTTTTTGTATCAACAACATCAAATGTTTTTTCATTATTACTCATTCTTTTGGCTCTAGCAGCTGAAGCACGTTCCATTGAATCATTATCAGCATATAAAGAAATAGCCATAACAGTTGTATCACTTGCTCGTATTTGTAATAATTGTTCAGCCTCTGGAAATTCAGATGGTGCTTTTGCTGAATAATCTTTAATAGATTCGTCAGCATCTTCTTTAGATTTAAAATTAATTGTTGTTATTCTTGCTACAGACATTTTACCTCCTAGTTTATTTAATATTATTAATGATGAAGTTTCATATGATCCATATAATCCTTATGTTCTTCTATTAATAATTCGAAACTATTTTTTAATTCATCAATATTATCCCATGATTTAGCATCAAGCTTACCATTCTTAATATATTTTAAAATTCTTTTTATATCTTCAATATTTTTAAAATCTTTATCCGTCATATTCCCTCATTATATATTAATTTATTTTACAGCACCTTCTGTCAAACCAGAAACAAAATACTTTCCAATAAATACAAATAATAATATTACTGGTAAACTTGCTAGAACGGCTCCAGATAATAAAAAACCCCAATCAATTTGATATTGACCAACAATTCCAGCTAAACCAACAGGTAAGGTTTTTTGATCATCGCCACTTATTAATATTGACGCAAAAAGATATTCTGTCCAAGAAATAATAAAGCAAAAAATTGCTACACTTGCTATACCCGGGGCAGCTAGAGGAACAATAATTCTAGAAATTACAATATATCTAGATGCGCCATCAATATATGCTGCCTCCTCTATCTCATTAGGAATTAATTTAAAGAAAGCTTTTAACATCCAAACCGCAAATGGAGTGGCAAATAAAACATTTACGATAATCAAAGCAAAATAACTATTAAGTAAATTTACTTTTGCAAATAATAAATAAATAGGAACTAATAAAATGACCCCAGGAAATGCATAGGTAACTAAAAGGGAGTATTCTACAAATTTGTTTCCATAAAATTTAAGTTTATGTAATCCATAAGCTGCCGAAACAGAAAGAACAATTGAAATTATCATAGAGGAAAATGAAACTATTAAACTATTTTTTAAATATATAAAAAAATCTGAGTTAAATAATATTTTATTATAATGCTCTAAAGTAAAAGATCTTGGAATAATAGTTGTAGATGTAGCAATAATTTCTTCAGGGCCTTTAAAAGATGATGTGATTATCCAGAAAAAAGGAAAGAAAAAAATAAGTATTATTAACAACAAAGATAAACTTAAAAATATAAATTTGATATTATTTTCTTTAATCATCTTCTTTTGGTGCCATGGATTTGATAAATATTATTGAGAATAGTAATAATAAAAAGCTAGTAACTATTGATAAGGTCGCAGCTTGACTAATTCTAAATTTAGTAAACGCAGTTTCATAAATTAATAATGGTAAGGTAGTAGTAGCACTCGAGGGCCCGCCCTTTGTGATTAACCAAATAATGTCAAATATATTAAATGATAATAGTGTACCAACTAGACCTAAAACAAAAAGAACACTTTTAAGATTTGGAAATGTAATGAAAAGAAATTGTTGAATAAAATTTGCTCCATCAACTTTAGATGCATCATACATTTCCCTATTTATTGAATTAAGTCCAGAAAGAATAATTAATGCTAAAAAAGGACTCCAACGCCATGAGTTGATTAGAACTAAACTTATAAAAGCTTTATTAGGAGTACTAAAGAAACCCGTTGCTTCATCTAATAATCCAATATCAATTAAAACTGAATTTATTACACCACTACTACTACTTAACATTAATTTCCAAATAACAACAACAACTACTGTTGGAATAATAAATGACAAAATAATCCAATTAGCCATAATTTTTTTACCGGGAAATTTATAATTAATAGTTAAGGCAATAGTGAATGCAAAAAATGTCTGGCAAATTGCATTACCAATTACCCAATAGAAACTATTCAATGATGCATTTAAAAATTTAGATTTACCAAATAATTTTATGTAGTTATCAATACCTACAAATTTTCCAGAGGTGCCAATAATCTTTACATTAAATAAGCTCAATTCGAATGCTATGTAAATTGGAACTAAAATAATAAGTGATATCCAAATGACTAATGGAGATACAAACAGCCAACCTTCAATATTGTTATTTTTCACAGAAATGACAGCACCTCTAAGAGAGGTGCTGAAAATGTTATAAATTATTCAATAGCTTCAGTCATTATTTCCATACCTTCACTAACTGCATCTTTTGCACTTTTGCCATCAATTAAAGTTAGTTGAAGAGTTTGAGCTAATAAATTCTGTGCTGATATAGATGATATACTTGTAAAAGTATTACCATTCGTAAAACCAAATAGACTTCCTCTAGTTGAATTGTCTAACATTGTTTCTACTTGTGATTTATATTTTACAACAACCGGATCATCCCAATAAGTTGAATCTTTACTTCCAGCTTCAGTTATTGGTAAAAATAATCCTGGCTCCATATTAATAAATCTTCCATAGTTTCCAGGTTCCATTAAGAAACTTAAAAACTTTTTAGAAGCTTCCATTTTTGCTTCATCATCAGTCATAATCATTGCAGAATTGACATATGAAACAGTTCCAGCTCTATGAGCCTTACCGTTTGCATAAGGTATCTGAATAACACCTAAGTCGCTTGCATCTCCTCCAGCTTGTGAGTCATATGTAGAGATAACAGTAAACTGTAATATCATTGCGCAACCTTTACTTGCAAAACAAGCTTCTGCTTCACCCCAAGTCCAGTTCGCTGCATCAGGAGCTGAATATTGATATAATTCTTTATAAACATCATATGCTGCTACAGTTTGAGGATTATCAAATCTCAAAGTACCATCAGAATTATAAATTTCTTCTGCACCTGAATTGACCATAAAACTATAGATTGTTTGATCAGTATAAAGTTGTTTGTTACCAGGAAGACCTATTCCATAAACACCATCTTTTGTCAGAGCTTTAGCAGCTTTCTTTAAATCAGACCATGTTTTTGGAGGTTCAATTCCTGCTGCTTCAAAATCACTTTTCCTATACCATAGAGATAGCGCCATATTCCAAAGTGGTACAGCATAGGTGTGTCCATTATATGTATATTGATCTAGTGCTTTTTGATAAAAACCATACTTTGCATCAAGTTCAGCAACAAAATCCTCTACAGGTTGTGCCGCACCCAT
The DNA here is from genome assembly GCA_902615745.1 of uncultured Alphaproteobacteria bacterium. Classification (GTDB taxonomy): domain Bacteria; phylum Pseudomonadota; class Alphaproteobacteria; order HIMB59; genus CACPNW01. The sequence goes on from CACMQB010000010.1 coordinate 21,975, forward strand.
TTCTGCAAGAATTGGAGTAAAATCAGGAATACCTACTAGTAATTCTGGTGCAGTCCCTGCAGCAACAGAAGCTGGAGCTTTTGCATAAATCTCCCCCCAGTTTTGGACTTCTTGTGTAACATTTATGTCAGGATTTGCTGCATTAAATTCATCTATTAATGTTTGAATTCTATCAACTCTATGCGGAACACCTTCCATATGCCAAAAAGTAACATTAGTTACTGCAAAGGCATTAAAGGAGAATAGAATTGAGATAAAAAAAAGTAATAATTTATTCATTTTTCCTCGCTTAATTTATGATTTATATCTTAATATTAATATTGCAATTTTATCAACTATATTTCAGAATTCTACCAAATATTATTTAATGACTCTCTTAATTTTTTATATTTTTGATATTTATTGTTTAAATATTTAGAATGTTTTTTGTTAGGTGTGTAAATATGACCAATTTTTTGGTGAGCATTTATTAAATTTTTTAAATTTTTTTTATTTAAATAACTATCAATTAAAAAAGAAATACCTAATGCTCCTAGTTCTGAATTAATTAGTATTTTTACTTTAACATTTAAAGCATTTGAAATTAATTGTGGCAAAACTTTACTTTTAGATGCTCCACCGGCTAGATAGAGATAATCTTTTTTACTAATTCTATTACCATAACAATCCTTTATAGATAATGCCAATCCTTCATAACAAGAAGTCATAATATCAAAATTATTATGATGTGGTAAAATTCCAAATATCTCAGCTTTAGAATTTAAATTTACGAATGGTGATATTGATCCACCATAATTTAAATAAGGTAAAAAAATTAATGAATTTTCATTATAATCATTTTTTAAATATTTATTTTCAAAATTATTAATTATTTTAATTTTATCAGAATAATTTTTTAAATTACTATAAAAATTATTAATCACCCAATCTATATTTGTTGTTCCAGCAACATTTATTTTTGTTTCTAACCAAGTATTATTCAATGAAGCGAAAAATAAACCCGAATTATCTTTTGATATTTTTGAATTATTTTTTACAATAATATTATGACATGTAGTTCCAATTATACTAATTTTTTTTCTATGATTAATTCCTCCTGCTCCCAGAGTTGAAGCAATAACGTCTCCACAACCTATAATGACTGGCGTACCCTCTTTCAAGTTTGTTAGTCTAGCAGCTTTTCTAGTGATATGTCCGGCTAATTCGTTTGATTTTTTTACTTCGGGGAATAATTTTAAATACTTGGTGTCTAAATTAAAAATTTTAAAAATTTTGTGCGATAGTTTTTTATTTTTTATATCTCCTGGAAAAACTGAAACTTCAGTTTCATCATTAAAAATTTTATCAGTTAAATTGTATCTCAACCAATCTTTACATGTTAAAATATATTTAATTTTATTTAAATTATTTTTTTCAAATACAGATATCCATTTTAAAATTGGTATTGTGCAACCAAATTGAACAATAGAACCAGTAAGATTATAAACTTCATCAAAAATTTTATTATTTTTAAAGATTTTCTGACTTCTTGTGTCATTCCACAAAATAGCCTTTCTTACTGATTTGTTATTTTCGTCAATTGACCAAAAACCAACCATATTTCCAGTTATACCTATGCCTATTACTGATTGTGATTTAACTTTAGACTTATTTATTAAAGTTTTTATACATTTTGTAGTTAGCAACCAAAAATGATTCATATCAACTTCAGAATTGCCATTTTCATCAATGATGACAGGATTTTTAATACTGTATGAAAATACTTCTTTGAAATTTGTATTAAAAAGAACAGATTTAATTACAGAAGTACCAGCATCGATTGTAAGATAATATTTCAATTGATGTAACTAAATTTTAAAACCATGATATTCCTAAGCAGACTAAAGCAATTATTAGAAATATATTCATAATCCATTTTAATATTTTCTTTCTATTACTATAATTTTCATTTTTTGAAATATAGTAAAAAAAACAACCGATAATAAATGATATTATTCCTATAATGTATATTATCCATTGAAAACTGGTCATAAAATGTAAATTATATATTATTTTAAAATAAAATTTAACTAATATGAATTAGTATAGCAACAATTCTAATTAATAATTTATTACAAAAAATTATAAATGAAAAAAAACTCAACTTTCTTTAACACTTCAAAATTATTACTCCCTTATTTATGGCCCAAAAATAGAAAAGATCTAAGAACAAGAGTGATTTTAGCTGGGTTGAGCATGATATTAGCAAAAGTAGCTAGCGTTTACACCCCGTTAATTCTGGGAAATGCAGTTGATTCACTTAATGATTTAAGTAGTGGTATAAATTTATTACTATATGTTCCAATTGCCATTATTGTTTCATATGGGGTTGTAAGAATAGCATCATTTGCTTTTAATGAAATAAGAGATGCTCTATTTTCTAAAGTTTCACAAAACGCAATTAGAAGAGTAAGTTTAAAAGTGTTTAAACATTTACATTTTTTATCTTTAGATTTTCATCTATCAAGACAAACAGGTGGACTTAACAGATTTATTGATAGAGGAACAAAAGGAATAGACTTTTTATTACGTTACGTGTTGTTTAATGTTATTCCAACATTTATTGAGCTAATTCTTGTATTATTTATTTTACTTACTTTATACGGATTTGAATACGCAATTATTACTTTTATAACTATTTCTATCTACGTTATTTTAACATTTACAATTACACAATGGAGATTGCAATTTAGAAAAGATATGAATTTAGCAGATAATGCAGCAAGCACTAAAATGATTGATAGTCTTCTGAATTTTGAAACTGTTAAATATTTTAATAATGAAAATCATGAGTTTAAAAGATTAGATGAATCCTTAGAAAAATATGAAATTGCAGCTAATAAGAATAGAACATCTTTATCTCTTTTAAATATCAGTCAAACATTTGTAATAATGATTGGAATAACTCTTATGCTAGTCTTAACAGTATTTGGAATTCAGAATAAATCTATAACAGTTGGTGGTTTTGTTGTTATAAATGCTTATATGCTTCAACTTTATCAACCATTAAATTTTCTAGGTACAATTTACCGGGAAATTAGACAATCATTAGTTGATATGGAAAATATGTTCAATCTTTTAAAGGAAAAAAATAATATTGATGATAGTGGAAGCGATAATTTAAAAAACAATAATTCAGAAATAGTTTTTAAAAATATCTTTTTTGGATATGAAAATAAAAGAACAATTATTAAAAATATTTCATTCAGTATACCAGAAGGTAAATCTTTAGCGATAGTTGGACCAACTGGTGCAGGAAAATCAACAATAAGTAAATTATTGTTTCGTTTTTATGATCCAGATAGTGGAGAAATATTAATTAATAAGAAAAATATTAAAAAATACAAACAAAACTCATTAAGAAAAATGATAGGTGTTGTTCCACAAGATACAGTTTTATTCAATGATACAATTTTTTATAACATTTCTTATGGTTTAATAGACTCAAGTGAAGAAGATGTAATAAATGCAGCAAAAATAGCTGGTATTCACGATTTTATTCAAAGTATTCCAAACAAATATAATACAATTGTAGGTGAGAGAGGTCTTAAATTATCTGGAGGAGAAAAACAAAGAGTTGCTATTGCAAGAGCTATTTTAAAAAATCCATCAATTCTCTTTTTTGATGAAGCAACTTCAGCTTTAGATACTAATACAGAAAAAGAAATAAATAAAAATTTAAACAAAATATCCCAAGGTAAAACTACATTAATTATAGCTCATAGACTCTCAACTGTGTCAAATGCAGATAAAATAATTGTAATAGATAAAGGACAAATTATTGAAGAGGGAGATCATTCAACTTTACTTAATAAAAAAGGATTATATGCATTAATGTGGGATAAACAAAAACATGAGAATTGATAAATAATTTTATATTATCTTTAATTTAAATAATTACTTGATGTAAAAGCTAAATATACTTAAAAAGTATTAATGGCCTATAAAGCAAATAATAAAAGATATAAAAAACTTGACTACAGAAGATGTGGAAATAGTGGATTACTTTTACCCCCTATTACGCTTGGTCTTTGGCATAACTTTGGTGGTAAAAAATCTATGTCAAAAGAAGCTAAGAAAATGCTTTTTAGAGCATTTGATCGAGGTGTAACTCATTTTGATTTAGCAAATAATTATGGTCCACCAGCTGGATCTGCAGAAGAAAATTTTGGTAAAGTGATGAACTCTGATTTTAAAAAATATAGAGACGAAATGATAATTTCAAGTAAAGCAGGCTATCACATGTGGGATGGCCCATATGGTGAATGGGGTTCAAAAAAATACTTAACTGCAAGTCTTGATCAGAGTTTAAAAAGAATGAAGCTAGAATATGTAGATATATTTTATTCTCATCGTTTTGATCCATTAACACCATTAGAAGAGACAGCAGATGCATTAGCTCAATCAATTAGAAGTGGTAAGGCTTTATACGTTGGAATTTCATCATATAGCTCAAAACAAACAAAAAAAATGAACAAGTTATTGAAAGAAAGAGGGGTTAGTTGTTTAATTCATCAACCATCCTACTCCATGATTAATAGATGGGTGGAAAAAGACTTGTTAATTACATTAAAAAAATTAGGCATAGGATGTATTGCGTTCTCTCCTCTTGCTCAAGGAATGCTATCGGGAAAATATTTAAAAACTATTCCTAAAGTATCAAGAATTTCAGATAATTCATCTCTTGATAAAAAAATGATTACAAAAAGTTATTTAATTAAAATTAAAGAATTAACAAAAATTGCAAATAAAAGAGGACAAACCTTACCTCAAATGGCTCTTTCCTGGATACTTCGTCATCCAACTATGACATCAGCTCTAATTGGCGCAAGAACTGTTAGACAATTAGATGAATGTTTAGATAGTCAAAATAATCTAACTTTTAGTAATTCTGAATTAAAAAATATTGACAAATATGCAAAAGAAGAAAAAATTAATCTATGGGCTAAATCAAGCAAAGATTAATATTTAATGAAATATAAGATTTTAATTACTGATGTTTTAATAAAACAATTTCTGCATGTTTATAAAAAAGATTTTAGTGTTGATTGCTTATGGAAATTAGATAACAAAATTGAATTTAGTAAATATCAAGGAGTTGTTGTCACTGGTGGCTTTAAAACTGATAAAAAATTTCTTAAAAAATTTAGAAATCTTAAAATAGTTTCAGTATTTGGTATTGGATTTGATGGTGTAGATCTGAATTATTGTAAAAATAATAAAATAGTCGTAACAAATACCCCTAAAGTTCTTACTGATGATGTTGCTGATTTAGCGCTTGGTCTTATGATTACTTTATCAAGAAAAATAAATGAAGCTCATAATTTTATTTTGAAAAAAAAATGGAGTAAGAAACCCTTTGTTCTGACAAATAGCCTTACTAACAAAACGGTTGGAATTGTGGGCATGGGTGAAATTGGTAAAGCATTTGCTAAACGAGCAAAATCTCTTTCTATGAAAATTGTTTACTATGGCCCAAATAAAAAAAATTTGAATTTTAAATATTTCAAAAATTTAAAAGATATGGCTAGCTTAATTGATGTAATGGTAATTACATGTATTGGAGGAAGAGAGACAAAACATTTAATAGATAAAAGTATATTAAAACTTATGAAAAATTCTTCAATAATAGTAAATGTTTCAAGAGGATCAGTAATTAATGAATTACATTTATTAGATGTTTTGAAAAAAAATTTAATAGGAGGTGCTGCACTAGATGTTTTTAAAATGGAACCAAAAATTAATAATAAATTTTTAAAATTAAATAATGTTTTATTATCTCCTCATAATGGAAGTGGTACTTTGGATACAAGAGAAAAAATGGCTATAGTAAGTTCTCAAAATATATCAGATTTTTTAAATTCAAATAAATTAAAAAACCAAGTTAATTATTAAAAGGTATTGAAAATAGTTTTATTTTTTGATAATTTTTTAATATGAAGATTTTAATAAATTTTGTTGTAATTTTAATATTCAGCTTTCTTTCTTTTAATTTTTTATTCGATTTCGCATATATAAATAAACATATTAATAATAATTTAAATGAGTTTGTTTATAAGTATGTTTTATTTCATAAAAATTCGATAAATTTAAAATCAGAAATCAAAGATCTTAAAAAAGAACGCAATCAATTTAGAGGACAAAAAGAATTATTTGAGGAAGCTTATAATGATTTATATGAAGAAAATATTGAAACAAAAAATGACTCAGAATTATTATATACAATTTTAGAGCAATTTGATCCTTATGAATTTGATATGAATATCAAAAAAAATAACAGCAATTTAGAATATTCAATTAATCCTGAGCAGAGCTTTACTAATAATAAAATTCGGACTAGAATTTTTAGTCCTCTAAATAATATATTATTATATGGTATATCTAATAATCTTCCTGGAAGTGGTTATTTGGAAATATATGAAGATAATTTAATCTTAATATCAGCTAGTGGTATTTTAGCTTATTCAAATAATCCAATTCAAAACATAAAAAAAGATTTACATTTTAAACAAATTAAAACAAATATTGATAAATTCATAGGCGAAGAGCAATTTAAAAAATCAAGAGTCCATGATTTTGATTGGTTACAAGGAGGTTGGTTCTCAATAAAAGATATTAATATTTATAAAGATCAAATTTATGTCTCTTATACAAGAGAGGTTAAAGAAAATTGTTGGAATACAAGTTTATTACATGGGAAAATAAATTATGAACTTATTATATTTGATATTCTTTTTACATCTGATGAATGTGTTCATTTTTATGATAACATTGATGGTGAATTTAATGCCCATCAATCAGGGGGACGAATAATTAATGTAGATGATAAAAATCTACTTTTTTCTACTGGTGATTTTAGAAGTAGATTTAGAGCTCAAAAAGAAGATAGTATATTTAGTAAAATTATTGAAATAAATAAAAATACTAAGGATTACAAAGTTGTCAGTATGGGGCACAGAAACCCTCAAGGTTTATATTACAATAAAAATAATAATTTCTTACTAGAAGCAGAGCACGGTCCTGAAGGTGGTGATGAAATTAATTTAATAGAATTGAATAATGATAAAATACCTAATTATGGATGGGCTATTTCTTCATACGGAGAACATTATGGTGGAAAAAATGCCTCCTTTAACAAAAAAAAGTACTTAAAGTATCCACTTCATAAATCTCACTCTGAATATAATTTTATTGAACCTGTTATTTATTTTAATCCATCTATTGGTATTTCTCAAATAGTTGGTTTAGATAAAGATAATAGCTACGTTGTAGCTTCAATGAAAGACGAGTCTCTTTATTTTTTTGAATATGATTACAATGACAAAAAGATAAATACTCCAAATAAAGTAAGTAACGGTAATGCTGAAAATATAAAAATTGAAAGAGTTCACGTGGGTGAAAGAATTAGAGATATGATATATTACAATGAGAAATTATATTTATATTTAGAAGATACAGCATCTATTGCAGAAGTATATATTAATTAAATTGCTAAATTTAAAAAAAATATCTGTTATTATTTTAATTTTAGTTCTTTCATTAAATTTGTTATTAGATTTTTCTTTTGTTACAAATAGTCTAGGAAAAGAATTTAGAGAATTTGCTTATCAATATTTAGTCCCATTTAAAAACATTGGAAATTTAGAAAAAAAGATTGAACAATATGAGAATATAAACAAACAGAATTTAGAAGCTACCGTTCAAGTTGATGAAACAAATATTAATGATCTAGAAGAAAAAATAAAGGAATTAGATAAACAAAAAATATTAATTAGCGGAGATAAAGAAATATTTGTCAATGCATTTAATAACTTGAATGATAATCTTAATAATAATTTGAAAAAATTAGAACAAAATCAAATAACTTTTAATCAAATTTTTAAAACAATTGATCCCTCTGAATTCGATATGATGTTTAAAGAACAAGGAAAAGATTTAAATTATGGTTATGATGGACGCTTCAATATTTATGATGATAATTTAAGTGTCAAATTTTACACTCCTATTGGTGATACTTTACTGTATGGAATAACGAATACAACTCCTGGAAGTGGTTATTTAGATATTCATGATGATAATCTAATTCTGGTTTCTTCTAGCGGTGTTATTGGGTACTCAAAAAAACCATTAAATAAACCAAAATTTGGAATATCTCTTAAACAGATACAGAATAATCTTAATAATTTTATTGATATTGAGCAATTTAAAAAATCAAGACACTTCGATGATCCTAAATACTCATGGTTAAAAGGAGGTTGGTACTCAATAAAAGATGTAGAAATCTTTGATGGAGATATTTATGTCTCCTATACAAAAGAAGTTAAAGAAAATTGTTGGAATACTAGCTTGCTTTCTGGAAAAATGAATTACGTGTATATACATTTTACAACTTTGTTTACATCTGAAGAATGTGTGAATGAATATGATAATATTGATGATGAGTATAATGCACATCAATCAGGTGGAAGAATAATTAATTTAAATAATGAAATAGTTTTATTTTCCATAGGTGATTTTAGAAGTCGATATAGATCACAAATGGAAAATAGCATCTTCGGGAAAGTCATCAAATTTAATAAGAAAAATAAAAATTATGAAGTTATCAGTATGGGTCATAGAAATCCTCAAGGTCTTTTTTATAATGAAGAAGAAAATTTTCTTTTAGAGGCAGAACATGGACCTCAAGGTGGAGATGAAATTAATGTTATTAAACTTGATAATAATACTATACAAAATTTTGGTTGGGCCATTTCATCTTATGGAGAACATTATGGAGGTAAAAATGCTCCTGAAAATAAAAATAAATATAAAAAATATCCGCTACATAAATCACATTCTGAACATGGATTTATAGAACCATTAAAATATTTCAATCCATCAATAGGAATTTCACAAATTATTGGATTAGATAATGAGAATGAATATGTTGTAGCGTCATTAAAAGGCCATTCTCTATATTTTTTTGAATACAATTATAATAACAAAGATAAAAATTTTAATATTGTAAAAAAATTAGATATTGGTGAAAGAATAAGAGATATGATTTATTACAACAATAAATTATATTTATACTTGGAGGATACTGCTTCTTTAGCAGAAATCTCTTTTAATTAAATTGATAAAACTTAAAGAAAAATGGCTTTGGGATTTTTGGATAAGTAATGATAATGACATTTGGTATTGTTATTTTCTTCAAGCTGATAAATCTCTAAAAGATCCTGATCTAAGGCATAATAATGTTACTCATGGATTAGCTACCTCAAAAGATTTAATTAATTGGGAATATCATGGTACAGTTTTTACTCCTTCTAAAAATGAAAATTTTGATGATTATACGACTTGGACAGGGTCAATAATTAAAAATAAAAATAAATGGCACTACTTTTATACAGGTAGAAATAAAAAGGAAAATGGCAGTAAACAAAGAATTGGTCATGCAATAGGTGACACACCTTATTCTTTTAATAGATATGGAAATGGATTAGCTCTCGATTTAGATAAAAATATTTACCAAGAGTTAGAGAGTGATAATTATTGGCAAGATCGTGCTATGCGTGATCCATGGGTAATGAAGCATCCTTATGAAAATAAATTTATAATGGCTTACACAGCTAGAGCATCAATCCACAATGATCCTTATCAGTGTGGAGTAATTGGAATGGCTGAATCAAATGACCTTTATGAATGGAAATCTATTCAACCTTTATTTGGAGGATTATTTAGTCAGTTAGAAGTTCCACAAATATTTAAAGTTAAAAATAAATGGTATTGTTTATTTTGCAATCATCCCGAAGACTGGTCTAATGAATTCAAAAAAAATTATAATGGGCCAAATAAGCGAGGAACGCATTATTTAATTGCAGATAAATTTGAAGGTCCATGGAATCTGGCACCATACCCCTACTTTACAACAAGTTCTGAAATAGAACTTTATGCAGGGAGAGTTATTGAAAAAGATAATAAATTTTTCTTTATGGCTTTTTTGCATGATGATCAAAATGGTAATTTTATTGGAGAAATATCAAATCCAATTCCAATTAGTTTTGATAAAAATGGTTTAATGAGTTTGGAAATTTAATTAATATTTTTCCAAGAATATTTTGGTTTAAATCCTAAAATTTTTTTAGCTTTATCATTACTTAACAATGTTTTATTTTTTCCAATTTCACCTTTAATTTGAATATTTGGAAATACTTTATCAAGAAGAGATTTATTATCTTCTTCCATAACAGTATCATCTGCAGCTATAATAAAATTCTCAGCACCTTTTAATTTACTTTGCATTGCTAATAAACAAGCTTGAGCTACATCTCTAGCGTCAATATATCCCCAAAAATTCCATTTTCTTAAAAATGGATCTTTTTGGAATGATTGAAATTGTTTGTAATCTTTTTCCTCCATTATATTTGAATAGCGAAGTCCAAATATTTTCATTTCAGGATTTCTCCTGCAATATTGTCTAGCCATTTCTTCGCCCATAACCTTAGAAAGTGAATAGCTTGACTCTGGACGAGGATAATAATCTTCATCTACAGGGACATATGGAGGATATGTATCAAAAGGTAAGCCTAGAACAGTTTCGCTTGATGCCCATACAATATTATTTATTTTTAAAACTTTAGCTGCCTGAAAAATATTGTAGGTACTCAGAGTATTCATTCTAAAAGTTTTATGATTGGTTTCTAAACCTGGAGCAGGAATAGCTGCTTGATGAATAATTGCATCAATTCCATTAATACGGTCATCTATTTCAGATACAGACTCCATTGCATCACCAAAATTTTCTAAATTAACTTTAGAAAAAGGGACATCCAATTCTGAATGATTAGCCAAATCTACATTAAACACATTATAGTTTGTTTTTAATAGTAAATTTATTGTTGCTCTTCCCGCTTTACCCGAACCACCTGTAACTAATATATTTTTCATTTTAACTACTTTAATAATTTTTTTGTAAAGAATCATTAATAATTTGATAATTATTTTAAAAAGGAGATTTTTATGGCTGAATATATTCTTGAAGCTGGAGGAACAATGGCATTTACATTCCATGTTTTATTCATGCTTTTTAATTTATTTATTATTTATCAGTTTTATTTTAATGACAAATTTTTTAATGAATTAGGTTTTTCCAATGAGGAGCCTAAATTAGTATTTAGAGGTCCTCTAGGTGCAGTTTTTTTAACAATGTTATTAATGTCTATATTGTTAACTTTTGATGTTACAGGAAATACTTACGATGAAAATGTAGTACAATATAAATTTTGGTACTCATTCTTATTTATGCTTATGGCAATAGCTTTAATTAGCTCTGTTGTTAGATATTTTAATCTTGTAAATAACTACGGTATAACTCCTAATATTAGAGGTGTAATGTTTCCATTAGTTGGACTGATATTAATTATTCTTAGAACGATGTTTGAGGCTTATTAATATTGATTAGCAAGCGGTGTAATAGCCGCTTGTTTTAATTAAAATAACTTCTCATCTTTTTTCTTGATGCAAAATGTAATATTAATGAAACTATAAATAAGAAAAAAACAAAATAGTATTCTCTAAATTCAACTTGACTGGTGTAGAAAACAAATAAACAACAAATTGTTAAAGATTTAATATAAATTTCTAAAAACTGAATAGGATAAAGTTTTTCTGATTGAAAGAAAAGATATCTAAAACCAAAGTATGCAAAAGTAAGAAAGACAGCTAATCTGACTGAAGTAATCCTATGATATGGTACTTCTTGTTTTTCAACTATAGTGAATGGAAAATAGATAGTTACACCCATAATCTCTGCAATTATAAATGCTAATGCCCATATGCTTAATAGACCAATGATAATTTTAGCTAATGTTCTTACCATATTTAAATTTATGGTCTTTTTTTTTACAAGGGTTTTGACCAACCTATTTATATATTTTAACTAAATTTTGATAAAAAATACATAAATATTGATTTGATTGCAGAAAACTAAGTTATTTTTTATCTAAAGTTATCTTTAATTGGTGAAAAATATAAAAGAATTAAAATTGCTCCACTAATCAATCCACCAATTTGATCAAGCATACCACTAAAAGCAGTATAAATAACAGAACCACTAAAATAATTTAGAACTATGCCAGCTACTACTAAAAATAAATACAGCGGTTTGCCATAAGAGATAAATCTATAAAGTAAATTTAAAGTAAATAAATATAGAAAGAATAAACTAATAGATACTATTCGAGAAAAATTTTCAAAATTAGATAATAAACCATCATTCAAGTTTTCATAAATATTAGAAATTTCTGATGGTTGATACATAGATGATATAACCATTAAAATTATAACAATAAAATCTGCTAGAATTAAATTTTTAAAAATCTTTTCAATTTCCATAATAAATATAAATTCAGATAAATATGGTATTTAACTTAGATATGTAGTTTGAATATTACAATAAGATTATTAAAATCTATTTAAAAATAAATTAGATATTAAAAATTATATTTACCACATTGAATGGATAATATCTGAACTATTAATTTTTACTAAATTCTCACATTTACTTTCAAAATCACTAAAATCATCTCTAAAAGTTGCTCCATTATTTTGTGCTTGCTCAAAATGATTATCTATTCCTGCTTGATTTTCATAAACCTCTGTTAGGATCAGAGACATATTGCCTGTTTTATGTCCATCTTTAAATTCAGGGCCTATAGACCAATTTAACATTAGAAGTGCTTTATCACCTTCCTTTGTATGTGTTTCCTTCATCCATTTTGTATGATCTTCTGCAATTCTTTTTGCAATATCATTAAGTTCAGGTTTAAAAATCCATAAATACTGAAGCTGTTTTTTATTTTGAAACATATTTCCTCCTTTTTAAAAATAATACTAGTAAGTTAAGAAAATATTTCAAACAAATTATTGTTGAGAATTATTTTCCAGTGTTTGTACATGAATATCTAAGTTTTCTATCAAAGAATTATTATTAATATTTCCATAAAAAACACCCTTAATAGGTGATGCGTAACTTGCATCAAGCCCACAAGAAACACGAACATATCTTTCATCTGGACTGCACTTATTTGTAGGATCAAATCCTACCCAACCTAAGTCATTTATATAAAATTCTGCCCACGCATGTGTAGATTGAAATTCTGAAGAATGTGAATTGTTGTGCATATAACCATTTACGTATCTAGCAGGTATTCCTAAAGTTTTTGCTGCAGCAATCATAATATGTGCTTGATCCTGACAGACTCCCTTTTTCTGATTAAATGCTTCAATGGCTGTTGTTTGATTATTTGTCGTTAAAGGTTTGTATTCAATTTTTTCAGCTACTAGATTCATCAGATTATGAGATGTTTCTAAATTTTCATTCTCATTAAAACCATTTTTAGCTTCAATAGCTAAATTTTTTATATCCACATTTGCCTTTGTTAAATTTGATTCTCTTAAGTAAACTAATGGATCTATTTTATCAGAAGCACTCTGGTAAATTCCTTTTGTATCAAATGTTTCAACTTTTCCAAGAACTGTAAATTGTATTTTTTTAACCTTGGTTGTATTTGTAAAACTTTGAATATTATTAGCCTCACCATCCTTATAAATTTTTGATTTTTTTGCAGAATCATTATGTACATTCCACTCTAAAATTTTAAGACCATTATATTCTGAAGGATGCAGTTTCGTAGTTTGAATTAACCCCGCAACTGGATTTTTATATTCATACTTAGTTGTGTGTTCGATTATTAGTTCCATATTAATTAAAAAACTCCTTATGTATTTCGTTATCAACACTAGATATTTTTCTAATAAATTGTGTTACAAATTGATGAAGACCATATTCAACAATAGTTTCTATTTTTTCTTCTTGAATTTTAGTATTTAGATCTTTTAAATTGTTATAAATTCTTCCAACCTTTTCTGGACTGCATCTTAAGTTAGTTAAATGTTTAACAATATTCTGAATACAAAAACTTAAAGATCTAGGACAATTATTATTTAAAACTAAAAAGTCAGCAATCTTAGTTGCGGTAATATTTCCGTTGTAGGCCCATCTAAAAGCCCTAAAAGATGATAAAGAACGAAGTAAAATACTCCATTGCATATTATCAATATTACCACCAACATATTGAGGTTTAGGTAATAAAACAAAATACTTTACATCTAATAATCTAGCAGAATTATCTGCTCTCTCAATAAATAAACCAAGAAAAAGAAAATTATATCCATCATTTCTTAATAAAGAACTTAAAGATCCTCTAAATAAATTTACTTGCTCTATTGTCCACTCTGTAAGATCAGGTAAATCAGATTTTATGAATTTTTTTTCTTTTAAGTTTAGTATCTCTTGATAAGTTTTATTAATTGCTAACCAAGACTCAGGAGTAAATGAAGTTCTAACTACTAATGCATTATTTCGAGCGTTAAGAATACAGTTATAAACAGAGGAAGGATTGCTTTCATCAAAAAATAAATAATCTTCAACATTTCTTTGTTCAATTGTATCATATTTATTTTTATACCCTTCGATTGCACCAGCAGCGGATAAAACTGATTCCCATTCATTATTATAACCACTAGGATTTGGAAAAAGAGACATCCTATATCCAACATCTAAAAGTCTAGCTGTTGTTTCAGCTCTTTCCATATAACGGCTTATCCAATAAAGATATTCAGCAGTTCTACTTAACATTTTTATACCTCACTCTGCTAAAACCCAAGTGTCCTTGACTCCTCCACCCTGGCTTGAGTTTACTACAAATGAACCTTCTTTCATTGCAACTCTTGTTAAACCACCAGAACTTAATTGAGCCTGCTCCCCTATTAAACAAAATGGTCGTAAATCTACTCTCCTTCCTTCAACTTGATTTTTAATAAGTGTTGGTGAAAATGAAAGATCAAGTAAAGGTTGTGCTATATATCCTTTTGGGTTTGTTGAGAGTTTTGTTTTAAATTCATCTATAGAAGATTTAGAGGATTTGGGACCTATTAACATTCCATAACCTCCGGATCCATCAACTTCTTTTACAACAAGTTCATTTATATTATCTAATACATATTTTAATTCCTGTTCCTTTTCACAATTCCATGTTTCAACGTTATCTAAGATTGGTTGTTCACCCAGATAAAATTTAATCATCTCAGGAACATATATATATATTGCTTTATCATCGGCTATACCTGCTCCAGGAGCTGAACAAATATTGACACCTCCAGTTCTATAAACATCCATAATTCCTGGAATACCAATTACAGATTGAGGATTAAAACATAGAGGATCTAAAAAATCATCATCTATTCTTCTATAAACAACATCTACTCTCTTTGGGCCATCAACTGTTTTCATATAAAGGTATTTACCTTCGACAAATAGATCTGTTGATTCAACCATTTCAATACCCATTTGATCTGATAAAAAACTATGTTCGTAATAAGCGCTATTCAATGGACCAGGTGTAAGTAAGACACATACTGGTTCTGGATTTTCGCATTTAATAGGAGCCAAGCTCATTAAAGTTTGTAAAAGTCTTGTAGGGTAATCATCTATTGGCGTTACTCTATTGTTATGAAATAGATCAGGAAACATTCGCATCATTATTTCTCTATTTTCTAGCATGTAGGAAACACCACTTGGTGTTCGACAATTATCTTCCAAAACAAAATACTCGTTTGGACCTGTTCTAACTAAATCAATACCAATTATAGGACTATAAATGTCTCTAGGAGGGGAAAAACCAAACATTGAAGGTTCAAAAGATTTTTTTTTGTAAATAATTTCTTTAGGAATTATATTTGCTTTTATTATTTCACCTTGATTATAAATGTCAGCAAGAAAAGCATTAAGTGCTTTAGCTCTTTGGATTACTCCTCTTTCTAATCTTAACCATTCTGTGTAAGTAAATATCCTTGGAATTAAATCAAACGGAATAATTCTTTCTCTTGCAGTTTCGTTATTTGTAGAAAATGTAATTCCAATATTTCTAAAATGAGATTCAGCTTCAGCATTCTTTTCAAGAATAACTTTTGAAGTCATTTGATCCAACCAATCATTAATATTGTTATAATGATTTCTTATAACTGACTCAGATTGATACATTTCATTAAACATCAATGAGTAAACCTCTTGAGATTTGAATAGAATAACTTCTTATTATCTAACTTTTTAACCATAGTTATAACAAACCTTTCCTATCCGTTATAATTCATGCTTAGCTATGGAAATTAAAAATAATATCCGCGTTCCTTCAGCTTTAGCTTACTTCCGATCTGTTAATACAGATTGAACGATTTAATAACTTGCATGCGTTCCTTCAACTTTCGTTTACTTCCGTTTTGAATTATTCAAAATGAACGATGAAATTTTAATAATAAAATTTATTTATTTTTAAAAATGAATTTCATACTTATTTGATATGCATTTTTTGCATATACAAAATAATATTGAATTGCTTACACTTTTAGTAGTCTTTTATCGATCTAAGAAAACAAATATAAATAAAATAGCCTGTACAAATTAACCATATTAAAAGAACAATTGTATCATTTATAATTAAGTTTATTTCTGATTTTGTGACTAATCGTAGTGTTGTTGCTGCCCAAACAACAGTAAAAAAAATCGTTAAATTTCTAAATGATTTTACTCTTAGTGGATGAACAAACTTCCATGGAACGAATGTCAATACTGACAGAATAATTATCACAATTAGGTTTATCCATTCATTCGTATTTAATATAAAGAAATATAAAACTACAACATTCCAGACTGCAGGAAAACCTTGGAAATAATAATCATCCGTTTTCATATTAACGTTAATAAAAGTGTACAAAGAAACTCCAAATATAAGAGCGGGCATAATCATTTCAAAACCTGGTGGTACCATCTGAAACCAGTAAATCATTAAAGCTGGGTTAATAACGTAATTTAAATAATCAATTATGGAATCTAAAATAATTCCATCTAGATTTGGCGCTTTTTCCTCAACACCAACCTTCCTGGCTAAAGTTCCATCAACTCCATCTACAAGTAAGGCCATACCAAGCCATAAAAAACTACCAACTTGATCATTATTTAATATTGATATTAAGGCAAGAAACCCAAGTATAGCTCCAGAACCAGTGAAGGCATGGACACCCCATGCGGATATTTGATCTTTATCAACTTTCATAAATGATGATGGTCTTTATCATTAAAATAAAAGAAAATAAAATTTTTGAAAAAAAGAGTAGAAAAATTAAGGTTTTAAAGGATTTTAAAATTAGATTTATAATAAGTTTATAATATCACTATCTCCTTCAGCAAAATTATAATTTTTAAAATCATTTTTTGTAACCCAAGCAGAATTCTCGTGTTCATTCAAAATAATTTCACCATCAACATGAGAGCATATAAAATAATGTAATTTAACATTTATTTTGTCATCTTGATAATTTTCATCACCTAATTTTTTGTTGATATTTATATCTATATTTAGCTCTTCTTTTATTTCTCTTTTTAAAGCTATCTCAAAAGTTTCTCCTTTTTCTACTTTTCCACCTGGAAACTCCCAACTTAACCCCATGTGTTTATTTCTATTTCTTTGCACAATAAAATATTTTTCATCTTTTATTATTATTGCTGCAACAACATCGAATTTATCCATTAATTGGTATTATCACGAATAAACTGATTTGCTTTCTTTATTATATGATTTTTCCTCTCTGTATTCATTTTATCATAGATATTAACCATCATATTTAAGCGTGGATTAGATTGAAAAAATTTTCTATTTTTATTTATAAAACGCCAATACAGTCCATCCATAATATCATTCCAATTACCTCTTTTAAAATTCATCATTTTCATAAAATAACTTGAACCACAAATATAAGGTTTGGTACTAAATATACCTCCGTCACTAAACAATCCCATACCATAAACATTAGGTGACATTACCCAATCAGAGCTATCTACAAACATTTCCATAAACCAATTATAAACTTCATTAGGTTTAATTTCACATAAGTTCATAATGTTACATAAAACCATTAGTCTCTCAATATGATGGGTATACCCATATTTTTGAGCATTTTTAATTGAGTGATCTAAAGGATCTAATCCCGTTGTACCATCATACCATTTCTTAGTAAGAGAATTTTTATGTTGAAAGAAATTATTTTCTTCTAATTGTTGATCGTAATTTTGATAAATTCCTCTAATAAATTCTCTCCATCCAATAATTTGTCTGATATAACCTTCATAAGAATTAATTTTAATTTTATTTTCAACTTTTCTAACTCTCTCAATTATTAATTCTGGTGTTAATAAACCTAAATTAATCATGGGACTTAGAACACTATGAAATAAAAAATTATTATTAGTATCAACTGCATCTTCGTAATCACCAAATAAATTAAATTTTTTAATAATAAAATAATCTAACCATTTAACAGCATCATCATAAGTTGTAGGTAGCCAAAAATTATCAACTTGGCCTGGGTGATTTTTAAAAATTGTGTTTATTTTTTGTTTTAAAACTTTTGTATGTTTTGTTTCTTTTGTAGTAATCATTTCTGGAATTTTAATATCTTTAGGGAGTTTTTTTCTGTTATCTTCATCAAAACTCCATTTTCCTCCTTTGGGCTTATTATCTTCCATCAAAATATCTATTTTTGCACGGGCAATTTTATAAAAATTTGCCATAAAAGGT
>CACMQB010000011.1 GCA_902615745.1 uncultured Alphaproteobacteria bacterium
AAATTTAATGAATTAATTCCAGAACCTATTAATATTGGTGCAATCATAAATTGAAGAATATCTATATATTTGTTATTTATTAATTCTGAAATAGTTTTTGATCCTCCCTCTACTAAAATATTTTTATATTTAAGTTTTTTTATTTGCGTAATAAAGTTTCTAGTAAAATTTTTTTCTTTTAATCTTATTATTGTTGAATTATTCAATCTAATATTTTTATTACTCTTTGTAAAAATTATATTTTCATTACCGTCATTAAATATTTTATATTTGTTATTTAGCGAAAGACTGCCATCGATAATAATTCTTTTTGGATTTTTCCCCTTTATTTTTCTTGTTGTTAATAGGGGATCGTCTTTTTTAATAGTATTTGAGCCTACAATAATTGCATCACTGATACTTCGTAAACAATGTAGATAAATAATACTCTTGGGATTATTTATGTAATGTGAATTACCATTATTTAATGCAATTCTACCATCAATACTTTGTCCTATCTGAGCTATAACTAATTTTTTGTTTTTTCTTAATATTGGGAGAAGGATATTTAAGATTGATTGATAAAATTTACTTATATTAATTTTAGATTCCAGATTATTATTTTTTATGTAAAAATTACTTTTTCTTTTTGATGATGAAGAAATACTATTTTTTTTAACCAATAAATATAAATCACTATTCTTTTTAGAATTTTTTATAAAATCTAGTAAAATTCCTATATTTTTCGATGTAATCATTTGTTTTTATTTCAATTATATCTATATAAAGTTTTCATGAGTTTCAAATCTAATACAGGAACTATAATAGATAGGGCAATTAACGAACTCAGGACCGGAAGACCCTTAATAATTCAGAATAATAAGGAATATTGGATGTTCTTTAATATAGAGCATTCCCAAAGTAAAATTTTTAATCAATTCAATAAGCATTTAATTGATGAAAAATATCTACTTATTACTAGACAAAAAGCCCAATCAATTTTTAATAAGAATATTAAAAGTAATATTTATTTTGAGATAAATCCCAAAACAGATGTAAATCAAATAATAAATTTATTTGTCAATCCTCTTAGCAATAATAAAGTAATTAAATTTACCAATATTAAAAAATTCAAATCTAAAAATTTTCATAATGTTTGTATTGATCTTTCCAAAAATGCTAAAATGATACCATCGCTAGTTTTTAAAAAAATTAATAAAAAATATTACAAAAATATAAATGAATTTGGATTTAAGAATGGAATTTTAATATTCGATTACAAAGATTTATTGAAGCAAAATGAATTAATTTGTGAAAGTATCAAATTAGTTTCCAGTGCAAAAGTTCCACTACCAAAAAATGAAAATTCTAATTTTAAAATATTTAAATCATATATTGGATCTGATAAACATGTAGCGATAATTGTTAATCCAAAAAAAATAAATAAAAAATCTGTTAATTTAAGAATACATTCAGCTTGTTTTACAGGTGATATTTTTCATTCTTTAAAATGTGATTGCGGTGAACAGTTAAATCAATCAATCAATTATATGGTTAGAAATAATGGTGGAATTATATTATATTTAGAACAAGAAGGTAGAGGAATAGGATTAGCTAATAAAATGAGGGCCTATTCTCTTCAAGCAAGGGGTATGGATACAATAGACGCCGATCATAATATTGGTTTTTTAGATGATGAAAGAGATTTTAATATTGCAGCTAGAATACTTAAATTATTAAAAATAAATAAAGTTAATCTTATTACAAATAATAAAAATAAAATAAATTCTATTAAGAAAGCTGGAATTAAAGTCGAAAATCAAATAAATACAAAGCCAACCTTAAATAAATTTAATAAAAATTATTTTAAAACAAGAGTTAAAAAAGCCGGGTACGGTCTTAAACTAGTAGTATAATTATGAAAAAGATACCAAAGATAAAACTTCAATTAACAAACGACAATGAGTTTGATTCATCTAAATTAAAGAATAAAACAGTTTTATTCTTTTACCCTAAGGCGTTAACTGGTGGGTGCTCAGTAGAAGTTGCAGATTTTCAGAAATATTTAACAAAATTTAATAAAATTGGCTTTGATGTAATAGGAGCTTCTAAAGATCCTGTTGATCGAAATAAAAAATTTTCAGATAAGTATAAATTGAAATACCCACTTGGTTCGGACGAAGGAAAAAATTGTGATAAACTTGGTATTTGGATAGAAAAATCTATGTACGGTAAGAAATATTTTGGGATAGATAGATCTACATTTGTAATGGATAAAAATGGAAAAATTCTAAATTCTTGGAATAAAGTCAAAGTTAAAGGTCATGTTGAAGAAGTTTATAATTTTTGTAAGGATCAGTAAATTTTTATTTAATTTTACCTATTTCTTTTTCTCTTTTGATTACAAATAAACCACTTAATGTAATAATTATTGCACCTACAATCATATTATAAGTTGGAGTTTCACCTAGTATTAAATACCCAAAAATCATACCAAATATAATTACACTGTATCTTGCAGAAGCTGTTAATGAGAGTGGTGCATAAAAAACTGTTAATACTGAAAATAAATATCCAAATAAAACAAATATACTAGAAGCAAGAATATAATTTACATCATCACCGCTTACTTGATAACCAAAAATAATTGAACCCAAACCTGAAAACCCAGTAATTAACAATGCTGTCACAAATGTAATTTCAACACTATTTGATTTAGTCGCTAAACTTTTTGTAGCAATATCTCTAATAGTTAAAAAAATAGCAGCTAAAATTGGTAAAACCAAAAGATAATTAAATTGAAAATTTTGTGGATTTACAACAACTAGTACTCCAAAGAAGCCAATAATAACTGCACACCATCTTCTTATTCCGACTTTCTCTCCCAAAAAAAGAAAAGCAAAAATTGTCACAAAAAAAGGATTAGTCATTAAAAGTGTATAAACCTCAGATATTGGAAGTAATATTAATCCAACCAAAAAAAATAATGCCGTTAAAACTTCATACAAACCTCTTATATGAAAACTTTTGACTGATAGTATTTTAATTAAATTCTTTTTTTCGAAAAAAATTAAATATAAACCTAATAGACTTGATGTAACCAAACCTCTTAAAAAAATTACAGAATATAATGAATTGTCATCACCTATATTTTTTACAACAAGTTTGACATAACTATCATTTATAGAGAATGATAATTGGCCAGCCATCATAAAAAGTACACCTATCGTCCCAACTGAAAATAAAATCTTGCTTTTCATAATAAAAAAAAATATTTAACTGATATGTTACAAAGAAATACTTCCAGCCATTTATATGGATTTACTGACCTTAAGTCATTAAATGAAAGAGGCCCTTTAGTAATTTCTTATGGAAAAGGAATATATGTTTACGATACTAAAGGTAATAAATATCTAGATGGGAATTCTGGTCTATGGAATCAGTGTGCTGGTTTTGACCATCCTGGATTAATTGAAGTTGCAAAAACACAGTATGAAAAATTTGCTGGCTATCATTCTTTATTTGGAAGATTATCTGAAGAAACATTGCAGCTATCTGAAAAAATTATTGAAGTATCACCTTTTAATCAAGGTCGTGTGTTCTTTTGTAATTCAGGATCTGAAGCAAATGACACAATGGTCAAAATGTTATGGATGTTAAATGCAAGAATTGGAAAGCCAAATAGACGAAAAATTATAACAAGAATTAATGGATATCATGGCGTTACTTTAGGTGCTTCTTCAATGACAGCTAAACCATACAATAAAGAGTTTGGTTTACCATCTGAAGAATTTATTCATATTGAATGCCCTCATTATTGGAAATATGGATTAGATAATGAAACGGAAGAAGAATTTTCCCTTAGGATGGCGAAAAATTTAGAAGAAAAAATCATTAAAGAAGATCCAGAAACTATCGCAGGTTTTGTTGCAGAGCCTGTTCAAGGTGCAGGTGGCTGTATACCTCCTTCGAAATCATATTTTGATTTAGTTCAACCTGTATTAAAGAAATATAATATTCCTTTTATTGCAGATGAAGTAATTTGTGGATTTGGTAGAACTGGAAATTTATGGGGGTGCGATACATACAATATCAAACCAGATATAATAATTTCATCTAAATGTTTAACAGCTGGTTACTTTCCTATGGGAGCAGTTATAGTTAGTAAAGAATTTTCAGATAAATTTGTTGAAGTATCAGAAGAAGCAGAAGAATTTCCACATGGTTTTACAGCTGGTGGTCATCCTGTTGGATGTGCGATTGCTTTGAAGGCAATAGATGTAATTATGAATGAAGGTTTATTAGATAATGTAAAGTTGATGGAACCCTATTTTTTTGAAAGATTAAATGAATTTAATGATTATGAACACATTGGAGAAACTAGAGGTATAGGTCTTATGGCTGCATTAGAGATGGTAAAAATTAAAGCTACAAAAGAACCATTTGAAGGTCATCTTAATATGGGAGATAAAGTTGCTAATTTGTCAATTGATAATGGATTAATTTGCAGACCTTTAGGTCCTGCAATTGTTTTGTGTCCTCAGTTTATAATTACTAAAAATCAGATTGATGAAATATTTGACTCACTTCATAAAACTATAAAACAAGTTTTTAATTAAGTTTCGTATTTAACTATAAAACCTAAATATTTAACATTACTAATGATACTATTTGGAATAACTCCTTCAACTAGAGCTAATGATGGACCATCTTTCGCTTTTTCAGTAATAGATAGTATACTTTGCATATTTCCCTGAATAATAGCCTCAACCTCATCTTTACTTTCTTTATTTTGAATGTAACCGTTTAATCCTAAAGAGATTGCTAAATCACTAAACCAATGTCTAAACCCAACTCCTTGAACTTTTCCTTTAATTATTAAGCGATAAGTTTTTATTTCATTTGTATTCATCAGATTAACAATATAAGTAATTTTTTATACATACAATCCTAATTTTTATTTAAAATATGTTGAATAAGCAAATAATATACTGCTCATCAGGAATAATTTGTGGCGGTTTATTTTTTGTTATTCATGATGCAATTATTGATCATTTATCTTATTTAAATTTTAAATTTTATCATCATGTTGTTTTTGGAAGCCCATTATTATTTCTTTTATTTATATATTTATTCTTATCAAAAAATTTTAAAAAATATCTTTCATCATCAAATTACACAATCTTAATTATAAGAGGTATAATTTTTTTACCTATACCATTTATATTATTTGTAAGTTTACAAAATATTTCTTTAGCAGAATGGACAACATTAAATATGCTATCACCAATTTTAGGAATGATTTTGGCTATAATTTTTTTGAAAGAAAAAATTAATTTATTCACGGTAATTTCGATAACATTAGGGTTTATAGGTGTTTTATTTATTCTTCAGCCAGGATTTAGTAATTTTAATATATATTACTTAGGTCCATTGTTTGGAGCTTTTACTTTGGCTTTACAAAGTTTTTTAGCCAACAAATTTTATGACATATGTTCTACTTTGGGTTTTTTTATATACGGAGTATTACCCGTTAACTTATTGTCCTTTATATTATTTTACTATGATCCTTTAATTGATTTTGAAATAATTAAATTATCTTTGTTTGCTAATTTTATTGTATTTATAGGATTTTATTGTTTTACTTATGCTCTTCAAAATTCACAGAAACATTTTTCATCTGTTTTTGGTCTATTATATTTGCAAATATTTTGGTCTTTTATAATTAGTATATTTATTTTTAATGAACATCAAAATATTATTGTAATTTTAGGTGCGTTATTCATTATTATTAGCGGTTTATTATCTCTTCAAGCTCAAAAGAAACAATTAAATGATTATTAATGATATTATCTAATTTAAATTATTAATGTAATGAAAAAAAGTATTGTTTATTCATCGATTTTATTATTTTTTGCAGGTATTTTTTTTGTAACAAATGATGCAATAATAAATTATTTATCTCAAACAGATGTAAAATTTTATCATTTCATTTTTTATGGAATACCTATTTTTTTATTTTTTCCTTTTTATTTTTTAATTAATGGATCTTTAAACAAACATATAAAATGCACTAATTATTTTCCACCTATTATTAGAGGTTTTTTAAATATACCCCTACCGTTCATAGCTTTTATAACACTTGAACATATTAAACTTCCAGAATTTACAACCTTAAATATGACTGCTCCATTAATGGGAACAATATTTGCGATTTTTTTATTAAATGAAAAATTAAATTTTTTGACCTATGTGTCTTTGTTTATTGGTTTTTTTGGAGTTATATTTGTTATCCAGCCAGGATTTGAAAGTTTTAATATTTATTATTTAATTGTCCTGATTGGAGTATTCTTAATCACTGTAACAACTTTTATTGTAAATAAATATAGTCACGTAACAACAAATATTGGTTATTTCTTGTACGGTGGTTTTTTTGTTCACTTCGTTTCAATACCTTTATTTTTAATGAATCCATTAAAAGTAACTTTTTTTGAGTTTTTTTTAATATCAACTGCTGCATTATTTATTAATTCCGCAATGTTTTTTGCAACAACTGCATTTAAGATTGCTCAAAAACATTATGCGTCAGTATTTAGTTTAGTTTATCTTCAGGTATTGTGGTCATCATTAGTTGGAATATTTGTATTTAATGAGTATATGAATTTATATGCTTATATTGGAGCAGTTTTTATTATTTTTAGTGGGATTGTTTCATTACCTTCACAAATAAAACAATTAAAGGAAGCAAATTAATGTATAAAATTTTTCTATTTTTATTTCTTTTCTTATTTAGCTATAAATCATTTTCTACCGAAGTTAAGATCTTAAATGAAACCATTGGCAATGGTTTAGAAGTAAAAAATCATTCAAAATTATCAGTTCATTACATTGGTAGACTCGAGGATAATTCTGTTTTTGATAGTTCATATGATAGGGGGCAATTTTTTGATTTTCAAATAGGTGTAAGAAAAGTAATCCTAGGTTGGGAAACTGGGTTACTTGGTATGAGAGAGGGTGGAAAAAGAACAATATTTATTCCTTATCAATTGGCTTATGGAGAAAGTGGTGCAGGAAATTTAATTCCTCCAAAATCAAATCTTATTTTTGATATTGAAGTAATAAAAGTAATTCCACCTGGGTATAAGGAAATAGATGGTTACCAATTAAAACTAGCGATGACTGATGATTTTAAAATAATAGATATTAGAAATAAAGATCAAATAAATAATAAAAATAAAATACCAGGAGCTATACAGATAACAGCATTTGATAAAAATGGAAATTTTTTTCCAGATTTTTTTGAAAAGTATAAAGAAAATGTTCAAATAGGAGAGAAAGTTATTTTTATAAGCCAAAATGGAGACGTATCTTCAATTTTAGCTAATGGATTTGTTGAGCAGCTAAATCAAGTAAATATTTATCATTTAAAGGACGGTGTATTAGGTTTAGAAAAAATAAATTTTGATTTTGAATAAATTAAAAATCTATTTTTTTATTATTTTGAGCCGCATAATTAATAATAAATTGCCATGCTGACCTACCTGTTCTATTACCCCTTTGTAAACTCCATTTGATTGCTTCTTTTTCAGTCTTTTCATTAAAAGGAAGTTTAAATTTATCACAATACTTTAAAATTATATTAACAAAATCATTTTGAGAAATATTATGAAAGCCAATCCATAAACCAAAACGATCACTTAAACTTATTTTTTCTTCAACACTTTCATCTGTATGAATAGCAGAAGATCTTTCATTTTCTATCATATCTCTAGGCATTAAATGTCTTCTATTAGAAGTTACATAAAGAACAATATTTTTAGGTTGATTTTGTATACTTCCATCTAAAGTAGATTTAATTATTTTGTAATCACTATCTATCTTTTCAAATGATAAATCATCAATAAAAATTATAAAATTATAATTCTTTAAATTTGCATATTTTTCATAAATAATTTCAATATCAAAAATATTATTTTTATTTAATTGTATTAATTTTAAATTTTTATTTTTTCTATTTATTTCATAAAAAACTGATTTAATTAGGGAACTTTTACCATTACCCCTTGATCCCCATAATAAGGCATTATTTGTAAAATTTCCTTTAGCAAAATTTTTTGTATTATCATAAATAGTTTTTTTTTGTCTTTCTATTCCGATTAAAAGATCAAGATCCAAACAACTAAAATAAGAGATTATTTTAAGGTTTTTTATTTTGCTATCCCAAATAAATGCATTTCCTCTTGAGAGTGTAAGATTTGATAAAAAATTGCTTAAAAACATTATAAATACTTTATTTGATTTTTCTTATTACACAGTATAATAAATCACTCAAATTAAATCATCATAGGTACTATTATGGAAGCATTTGGAACATTTTTACCCCTTATATTAATATTTGTAGTTTTTTATTTTTTATTAATTAGGCCACAACAAAGAAAAGTTAAACAGCACAAAGAAATGCTATCCAATCTAAAAAGAGGTGATAAAATAGTAACTTCAGGTGGAATTATCGGAACTATAAATAAGGTAGCTGACAATAGGGAATTAACTTTAGAAGTTGCTGAAAATGTTGAAATAAAAATTGCATCCGGAATGGTTGCAGATTTATATGCAATGCCAGAAGTTCAAAAAAAAGAACCACCAAAAGAAGAGAATAAAAGTAAATCTAGCTTCTCTTTATTTTCTAGAAAAAAATAAATTTTTTTATTAATGAAAAATTATCCAATCTGGAAATCATTTACAGTAGTATCATTAGTCTTATTAGGAATAATTTTTGCAGTACCTTCAATTATTTATGATGAAAATTCAGAAAACTGGTTTTTAAAAAATAAGATTAATTTAGGTTTAGACTTACAAGGTGGATCATACTTATTATTAGAAGTTCAACTAGACGTTTTATATAAAGAAGAATTAGATAATTTTGTCGATAGTGTTCGTTTAATTTCTAGAGATCAAGCTGTAAAAATTGAAAAAATTGATATTCAAGAAAATGAGGTTGTTGTTTTTTTTGGTAATAAAGAGAAGATAAAAGATATTAGAGATAGTTTTTTTCAAATGTACAGAGGAGTTACTTTACAAATCAATAACAATAAACTCAGTATAAAGTTAAATGATGAATATAGAAAAATTATTCAAGATTCAGCAATTAAACAATCACTTGAAATTGTTAGAAAAAGAATTGATGAATCTGGAACTAAAGAACCTTTAATCCAAAGATCTGGTAAAAAGAGAATACTTTTACAATTACCAGGAGTAAAAGATCCTGAAAGAATAAAAGATTTATTAGGTAAAACAGCCAAACTAACTTTTCACATTGTTGATAATGAGAATACATCTGCTCTTCAAAACAATTTAGCTCCTTTTGGAAAAATTATTGTTCCTGACATGTATGATGAAAATACAAAATATTTATTAGATAAAAGAGCAGTTGTAGGTGGAGAAAATTTAGTTGATGCCAAAGGTTCATTTGATCAAACAGAAGGTCATGCAGTCTCATTCCGTTTTGATACAGAAGGTGCGCAAAAATTTGGTAAAGTTACAACAAACAATATTGGTAAAAATCTCGCTGTTGTATTAGATGGAGTTGTCATTACAGCTCCAAGAATTAGCAGTGCTATTACAGGAGGCTCAGGTATCATAACTGGAAATTTTAATGCCCAAGAAGCATCTGATTTAGCTGTTTTATTAAGAGCTGGTGCTTTGCCAGCGCCTTTAGAAATTGTTGAAGAAAGATCAGTAGGTGCTGGTTTAGGAGCAGACTCTATAGCTGCTGGTCAAATAGCTGCTATTATTGGTATGGTTTTAGTATGTATATTTATGATAATCATATATGGAACTTTTGGCGCTCTAGCTAATGTTTCATTAATTGTAAATTTATTTATAATTATTTCATTATTAGGAACAATTGGAGCAACATTAACATTACCTGGTATAGCTGGAATTGTATTAACAATTGGAATGGCAGTAGATGCAAATGTTCTAATTTTTGAAAGAATTAAAGAAGAGAGTTTAAAACAAACAAAAGTTTTTCAGATTGTAAAAAATGGTTTCGATAGAGCGATGTCAACTATACTTGATGCTAATATTACTACTTTAATTGCTGCTGTTTTACTATTTGCATTTGGATCTGGTCCAATAAGAGGTTTTTCAATTACATTATCTTTGGGAGTTATAGCATCAATGTTCACTGCTTTAATGCTTACAAATTTTTTAGTTTATATGTACTTATCATTTGCAAATAAAAAGGAATTAAAACTATAATGTTTGGATTAAATAAAATTATTCCTGTTGAACCTAATATTAATTTTCTAGGTTTAAGAAGAAATTTTTTAATTTTTTCTATTTTAGCAATATTTATTTCAATTGGTTTGTTAAGCATCAAAGGTTTAAATCTAGGTATTGATTTTAAAGGAGGTACATTAATTGAAGTCAGCACAAAAAATACTTCAATTGGTGAGTTAAGAGAAATTTTATCTTCTTCTTACAGTGATGTATCTTTACAAGAATTTGGAAATGACAATATTATTTTAATAAGACTTCAAAATAAAAGTAATCAAGAAAGTATTGAAACAGTTAATTCTGTAAAAAATTTAATTCAAGATAAGGTTATTGAGTTTAGAAGGTCTGAATTTGTTGGTCCTACTATAAGTTCTGAGCTTTTGTTTAGAGGGTTTCAAGCTGTCTCTTTTGCATTAATTGCTATTTTAATTTACATTTGGTTGCGTTTTGAATGGCAATTTGGTTTTGGTGCAGTTGTTGCATTAACTCATGATGTATTATTTACTCTCGGTTTACTTTCTATTTTAAATGTTGAATTTTCACTGGCAACAATAGCAGCAATTCTTACAATTGCTGGATATTCTATTAACGACACAGTTGTAATATTTGATAGGGTTCGTGAAAATTTAAGAAAATATAAAAAGTTAGAGTTAGTAGATCTATTTAATTTATCAGTTAATAATACTTTATCTAGAACTATAATGACTAGTTTAACAACACTTCTTGCACTAGTATCTTTATTTATTTTTGGAGGAGAGGTTATTAGACCCTTCGCTTTAACAATGATTATAGGTGTAATAATTGGAACATATTCTTCTGTCTTTATAGCGGTCCCAACTTTATTAATTTTTAAGTTTAGACCGCAAGATGAAGATGATTAAGCGTTATTTAAGTTTTCTGTAACTTTTTCCCAATTAACTAAATTATCAATAAAAGCTTTTAAATAATCAGGTCTTCTGTTTCTATAATCAACATAATATGAGTGTTCCCAAACATCACATCCAAGTAGAGGAGTGTGACCATGTACGATTGGGTTTTCTCCATTTGGTGTTTTAGTAATTTCTAATTTTCCATTATTTAAAACTAACCAACACCAACCTGATCCAAATTGGCCAATACCTGCGTTTATAAAATCTTCTTTCATTTTTTCAACTGAACCAATGTCAGATACTATCTTATTTTCGAGCTCAGAGGGAATTTTACCATTTGGATTATTTTTCATTACTTCCCAAAAATGAACATGATTAATATGTTGTGCCACATTGTTGAATACTGGAGCATTTTTTTGATAAGAGTTAATTACTATATCATTAACATTGTCATCTGCTATATTTTGTTCTTTAATAAATTTATTTCCATTAGTAATGTAAGCCATGTGATGCTTATCATGATGCAACTCTAAAGTTTCAGCCGACATATACGGCATTAGAGCATCTTTGCTATAGGGTAGATCTGGTAACTCTAGATTTATCATTTTATTTCCTTTGATTTATAAAATTTTCTTTAAAAATTCACCTGTAAAGCTTTTTTTATTATTTGCAATATCTTCGGGGGTACCAGTTCCAACAATTTGACCACCATTTACACCTCCTAGAGGACCCAAATCAATTATATGATCAGCTGTTTTAATAACATCAAGATTATGCTCAATAACGATTACAGTATTACCTTCATCAACTAGTGTATGAAGAATTTTAAGTAATTTTTTAACATCGTCAAAATGAAGACCGGTTGTTGGCTCATCTAGAATATATAGTGTTTTTCCTGTTGATCTTTTTGATAATTCTTTTGATAATTTTATTCTTTGCGCTTCACCACCTGACAAAGTAGTAGCTGATTGACCTATTTTTATATAATCTAATCCCACATCCATTAAAGTTTGTAATTTTTGTTTTATTGCAGGAATTTTATCAAAAAATTTATAACCTTCCTCAACAGTCATTTCTAAAACATCAGAAATAGATTTATCTTTATATTTTACCTCTAAAGTCTCTCTATTGTACCTTTTACCTTTGCAGATATCACACTCAACATAAACATCAGCTAAAAAATGCATTTCTATTTTTTTTACTCCATCACCTTCACATGATTCACATCTACCCCCCTTAACGTTAAATGAAAAACGACCTGGTTTATAACCTCTAGCACTAGACTCATTTAAGTTTGCAAACCAATCTCTTATTGGAGTAAAACATCCTGTATATGTTGCTGGGTTTGATCTTGGTGTTCTTCCAATAGGAGATTGATCAATATCAATTACTTTATCGATATGATTAATACCTTTAAAGTTAAAACGGCTTTCATCTTTATTTAAAGATTTATTGAAATACTCATCTAACCTTTGATACAATGTATCAATAATTAATGAAGATTTACCACTTCCAGATACACCTGTCACGGTAATAAAATTCCCTAAAGGTAAAGTGATATTAAGATTATCTAAGTTGTTTGTTTTTATCTTATTAAGTTTAAAAACTTTATTTTTATTAAATTTTCTTCTATTTTTTGGAACTTCTATTTCTAAGGATTTATTTAAATATTTTGCTGTCAAACTTTTATTATTTTTTAGTATTTTTTTTAGCCCTCCCTCTGCAATTATGTGACCTCCATTAACTCCTGCCTTAACACCAATATCAATTATATGATCTGATTGTCTAATTGCATCCTCATCATGTTCAACAACAATTACTGTATTACCTAAATCTCTTAATCTAAATAAAGTTTCAATCAGTTGCTGATTATCTTTTTGATGTAACCCAATAGAAGGTTCGTCTAAAACATACAAAACTCCTGTTAATCCAGAACCAATTTGACTCGCTAATCTAATTCTTTGACTTTCACCTCCAGATAAAGTTTTACTAGCTCTTGCTAATGATAAATAATCTAAACCAACTCTATTTAAAAAAACTAATCTATCTTTTATTTCTTTAATTACTCCCTCAGCAATTTTTTTATTATTTTTATCAAGTTTACTTTCAAGTGATGAAAACCAGTCTAAACACTCGCTAATTGATTTTTTAGTAATATTACCAATATGTTTTTCATCAATTCTTACAGCTAAAGCTTTCTCATTAAGACGGTAACCATTACAAACTTCACAGTCTCTTTCAGATAAATATTTTTCTAATTCATACTGAAGCCACCATCTCTCAGTTTCCTCATATTTTCGATCAATAAAGTTAATAATTCCCTCAAAATCATACAAAAAATTTAGTTCACTATTCTCATCTCCATAAAGAATTATATTTTTAATTTTTTTTGGAATTTCACTCCATGGAACATTTTTCTTTACTTTAAATTGTTTTAAAATTTTATCTATTGTTTCTACAAAATATTTTTTTTGGTAACCAAATACTTTCGTTTCCCAAGGTTTAATAGCTCCATCAGAAATTGATCTAGTTTCATCAGGTACAATCTTGAATTCATCAAAATATTTTTCAACACCCAATCCATCACATTCAGAGCAAGCTCCTTGTGGAGCATTAAAACTAAATAATCTAGGTTCAATTTCTTCAATACTAAATCCAGATACAGGACATGCAAATTTTGATGAGAATACCGATATTTTATTTGTATCCAAATTTTCTAAATATAGTAAACCATCTGATAGTGTTAATGCGACTTCTATACTTTCACTCAATCTTTGTTGGATATTTTTTTTTACAACTAGTCGATCAATTACAACATCAATATTATGTTTAAAATTTTTTTTAAGTGAAGGCACTTCATCAATATCATATACAACATTATCTACTTTAAGACGTTGATAACCTCTTTTTTTTAAATCTTCGATTTCTTTTCGATATTCTCCTTTTCTATCTCTAACTATCGGAGATAAAATATAAATTCTCTCATCAATATTATTTTTAATTATTATATCAGTCATTTCACTTACTGATTGTGATTTAATTGGCTTGCCTGTTGTGGGAGAATAGGGAACTCCAACTCTAGCATATAAAACTCTAAGGTAGTCATAAATTTCAGTAACAGTTCCAACTGTACTTCTTGGATTTTTTTGCGTTGTTTTTTGTTCAATAGAAATAGCTGGTGATAGACCATCAATACTATCTACATCAGGCTTATTCATCATTTGAAGAAATTGTCTTGCATATGCTGATAGACTCTCAACATATTTTCTTTGTCCCTCAGAATAAATTGTATCAAATGCTAAAGTTGATTTTCCTGAGCCACTTACACCAGTAATTACAACAAGTTTATTTTTTGGTATTTCTAAGTTGATATTTTTAAGATTGTGTTCTCTTGCACCTTTTATAACAATTTTATCTAAATTCATGAATATTAGTGTTATTTAATAACGTTAATATGTTATATGGATATATATAGAATTATTATGGTTGGTAGTGTTAATAAAACAATTTTATTAGGAAACTTGGGAAGAGATCCTGAAATTAGATCTATGCAGTCTGGAGCAAAAATGGCTTCATTTTCAATTGCAACATCAAAAAGATGGAAAGATAGAAATACTCAAGAACAAAAAGAAAAAACATCTTGGCATAACATTGTTGTCTTTGGAGACGGCCTGGTTGATATAGTAGAAAAATATGTAAAAAAAGGATCTAAAATTTATGTTGAAGGAGAACTTCAAACAAGGAAATGGCAAGATAAAGATGGAAATGATAGATACACTACAGAGGTCATTTTACAGGGATATAATTGTAATTTAACCCTTCTAGACAGTAGAAATAGCAATCCTCATGTATCTGATAATTCACAAGAAATGGATCAATCTAAGCCAATTGAAGACAATTCTTTTGGAAATCAATCAAGCGATTCTGATGATTTAGATGAAGATATCCCTTTTTAAATTTTTATATTAGATATTATTATTTAATTACTGAAAAATATAGCTTTTTTTATATAATTTAATCATTTATTTATATTGGTTTAAATTATGTTTTTTGCTATTAAAAAGTATTAATTTTTCTTAGAAAACTTGGATTTTTTTAGTGCCTGACGATATAGATACATCAAATAACGATAATCAAGAATCTAATAATATACCTTCAGTAAGCTTAGAGCAAGAAATGCAAAAATCCTACCTGGATTATGCAATGTCTGTAATAGTTAGTAGGGCACTTCCAGACTGTAGAGATGGCTTAAAGCCAGTTCACAGAAGAATATTATACTCTATGAGTGAGTCAGGGTACAATTTTAACAAAGCATACAAAAAATCTGCAAGAATAGTGGGTGATGTAATGGGTAAATATCATCCTCACGGAGACTCAGCTATTTACAATTCTATGGTTAGAATGGCACAAGATTTTTCTATGCGATTAGAGTTAATTGATGGTCAAGGAAATTTTGGATCTTTAGATGGAGACCCTCCTGCAGCAATGAGATACACTGAAGCACGACTTGCTAAAGTATCCGAGAAGCTTGTTGAAGATATTGATAAAAACACTGTTTCGTTTCAACCTAATTATGATGACACAACAAAAGAGCCCTCAGTATTGCCTTCCCAATTTCCAAATCTTTTAGTTAATGGTGCATCGGGAATTGCAGTAGGAATGGCGACTAATATTGCACCGCATAACTTAGGAGAAGTAATAGATGCATCTTTGTATCTTATTAAAAATCCAGATTGTAATATCTCAGACCTTCAAAAATATATTTTTGGTCCTGATTTTCCAACAGGAGGTCAAATAATTGGTAAAAAAGGCATAACAGAAGCTTTTGAAACTGGAAAAGGAGGGTGTGTAGTTAGGTCAAAGACTAGTATTGAAAATTTTAAAAAGGATCGTGAAGCAATCATTCTCCATGAAATACCTTATCAAGTTAATAAATCAAAATTATTAGAAAGGATTGCGGAAATTGTTAAAAATGGAATTGTTGAAGGAATTTCAGATTTAAGAGATGAGTCAGATAGAAACGGTGTTAGGGTTGTTATAGAATTAAAAAAAGATGTAGACTCAAATATTATTCTCAATCAATTATATAAACATACATTAATTCAAACGACATTTAATTCTAATATGCTTGCTTTAAATAAAGGTAAGCCAGAACAAATGAATTTAAAAGAAATTTTATCTTCATTTTTAGATTTTAGAGAAGAAGTAATAATAAAAAGAACATTATTTGATCTTAATAAAGCTAGAGAAAAAGCTCATATTTTAGTTGGATTGGTTGTTACTAATGAACATATTGATGAAATTATAGAATTAATAAAAAGTTCAAAAGATACAAAAGAAGCAAAAGAAAAATTAATTAAAAAGAAATGGAAAGTATCTAAACAAAATCTTAATTTTATTAAATCAGTTGAGGATGATACTGTAGAGTTAAAAAACAACACTTTCAATTTTTCTGACGCACAGGCTAAAGCTATTTTAGAATTAAGATTACAAAAATTAACTGCTTTAGAAAGAGAAGATATACAAAAAGATTTAGAAAGTTTAATTTTAGAAATTAAAAATTACCTATCTATACTTAATTCTAGGGATATTCTTCTAAAGGAAATAGAAAATGAATTAGCTGAAATTAAAAAAGAATTTGCAACTGAAAGACGTAGTGAAATTATTGATCAAGAATATGAGCAAGTAGATGATTTAAGATATATTCAACAAGAAGATATAGTTTTAACTATTTCTAATAATGGATACATTAAAAGATCACTATTATCTAACTATCGTTCTCAAAATAGAGGAGGAAAAGGTAAAACTGGTATGTCAACAAGAGAAGAAGATTTTGTTAAAGAAATTCACTTTGCAGATACTCATACTAAACTTTTAGTTTTTTCTTCATTAGGAAAGGTTTATTCTCTAAAATCTCACGATGTTCCTGAAGCTAGTTTAAAGGCAAGAGGAAAGCCTATAGTAAATTTATTGCCATTTAAAAATTCTGAAAAAATATCAACTTTTCTACCATTACCCCTGGATGAAAATCAGTGGGAAAAATTTTATGTTATTTTTACAACTAAAAATGGAATGGTTAGAAAAAATAAATTAATTGATGTTGCTAAGAGTGGAAAAAGAGAATTGAGAGACTCAGGCAAAGTATCTATTAAGCTTGATGAAAAAGATGAATTAATTGGTGTTAAGCTTTGTACTGTAAATGATGATATTTTACTTTCTTCATCAAATGGAAAATGTTTACGTTTTCCAGTTGAAAAATTAAGATTATTTTCTGGTTTAAATTCTGCTGGTGTTAGAGGTATAAAATTAGATAAGGGCAATACTATTATTTCTCTGGCAATTTTGAAACACTCAGTGATTGATATGAGCATTCGACAAGAATACTTAAGGGCAGCATCCGAAAGTAGAAAAGAAACTTCATCACTCAAAAATGGATTTGAAGAATTAAATAATAATGAGGAATTTCTTTTAGCTATAACATCAAAGGGTTTTGGAAAAAGATCGTCCGCTTATGAATATAGAATTTCAAATAGAGGAGGGAAAGGTATAACCGGTATAACTACATCAGAAAAAAATGGTGAAGTTGTCGATTGTTTTGTTGTTAAGGACAAAGATGAAATTATTCTTGTTAGTGACAAGGGTCAAATAATTAGAGTTAATGTAAACCAAATTAGAATAGCTGGAAGATCAACAAAAGGTGTAAGTATTTTTAAGATTCCTGAAAGTGATAGAATTGTTTCTGTTTCTAGAATACAAGAATTCGAAAATGATGAATAAAATTGGAATATATCCGGGTACTTTTGATCCTATGACTGCAGGTCATATGGATATAATTAAAAGATCATTAAGAATAGTAGATAATTTAGTAATAGCTGTCGCTAATAATATTAACAAAGATTCATTATTTAGTGTTCAAGAAAGAATTAATATTATCAAAAGTGATATCAGTTCTGTAAATGAGTTAAACTCAAAAATTAATGTTACTGAATTATCAGGATTACTTACAACTTTTGCTAAAGATCAAAATGCCACATGTATAATACGTGGTTTAAGAGCAGTATCTGATTTTGAATATGAATTCCAAATGACAGGCATGAACTACCAACTCAACCCCGATATCGAGACAATATTTCTTATGACTTCAGAAAAAAACTCATTCATTTCATCTAATTTTGTTAAAGAAGTCCACAAACTAGGCGGCGATGTTTCAAATTTTGTTTCTAAAAATACTTTAGAGCAGCTTAATAAAAAAAACTCTTAGTTAATCACTTGCGCTTACAATATTTGAACTATATAGAATACAAATTCGATGGGCCCTTAGCTCAGTTGGTAGAGCAATTCCCTTTTAAGGAATGGGTCGCAGGTTCGAATCCTGCAGGGCTCACCATCCAAAATGAAAAAAACGAAAATTAAAAATATTGCATCAGGTATTGAGAAAAATTGTGATATTTTAAGAAAGAATGATAACATTCTTGAAGTAGTTCTTGAAGGAACAACAATAAAGATATTGCTTAAGAAAAAGACTAATAAATACATCGGATATTTTAAAGAAATGGAATTTGAGTCTGATGGTTAATTTTTATTCCTAATATTTAATTCGTTTTCATAATCAATTTGTACTTGTTTTAAAATTTCTTTCTTTGTTTTTACTTTACCTTTACCTACACCAGGGCAATTTTTAGCAATATCGTTATTCCAAGTTTTTGTATTCATATTTTCAGGCCAAAAAGGCCAAGTTCTACATTGTATAGGTCTTGATTTATAAACTGTGCATTTGTTATCTTTCAAAAATATGCAATTTCCATTATTTTTTTTTAGTTCCTTTAAGTGAATGAAACCATCAGTTTTTTGACAATAGTTTTTTAAAAAGTTTTGTTCTGTTATTTTAAATCCATCTGACAATTTTTTAATATCTTTCTTACTTAAATAAACAAAACCATAGGTACCTCTTGAAACACAACAATTTCCAGAACCCTGGCATTCAAATCTAATACCTTTTTCTATATCCATAACTATTATCCAGCAGTAAGTGTTAAAATTGCTGCATCTCTCTCTTGAAGATACAATAAGTTTCGAAGATTTTCTCCTTCTATGTTTTCCAATTTTGGATTTTTGGATAATATATCTTCTACCATAATTTTAGCATCTTCTAATAGATCGTAATCAAAACTGAGATCAGCTACATAAAAAGATGGGCTGCCAGATTGTTTTTTTCCTAAAATTTCTCCTGGACCTCTTATTTTTAAATCCTCTTCAGCAATTTTAAAACCATCATTCGTTTGCTTCATTATTTCAATTCTTTTTTTAGAAATTTCTCCAATATTTTCTTTATGTAAAAGTATACAATATGACTGAATATCATTTCTACCAACACGACCTCTTAATTGATGAAGTTGAGCTAAACCGAATCTTTCTGCATGTTCAATTACAATTGTTGTTGCAGAAGGAATATCTACACCAACTTCAATAACAGTTGTTGAAACCAAAATTTTATAATTCTCATTTTTAAACTTTGTCATTATTTCTTCTTTTTCTATTTCACTTAAACGTCCATGCATTAAAAGAACTTTATTTTTGAAATATTTTTTTAAAATTTTGTATCTTTCCTCTGCAGCTTTTAGATCTAACTCTTCAGATTCTTCTATTAAAGGACATACCCAGTAAAATTTTGATGATGAATTTTTAATTTTTTCTTTTATTCTAGCAATAAGTTGATTTTCTTTTTTTAATGACAAAGAGCTAGTTATAATTGGTTTACGACCTAAAGGTTTTTCAATTAATTTACTCTCTTTCATATCTCCATATGCTGCTAAAGTTAGCGTTCTTGGAATGGGAGTCGCACTCATAACTAAAATATTTGGTTTATGATTTTTATGGTTAAATACCATTCTTTGATAAACACCAAATCTATGCTGTTCATCAATAACTGCTAAACCTAAATTTTTAAATTTTACTGTATCTTGTATTAAAGAATGTGTCCCAATTATAATATCTGCATTCCCATTTTTAATTTTATCTAATTTTTCTATTCTTTCCTTACCCTTATCCTTTCCTGTAAGAACAAGTACATTTATTTTTGAATCTTTTAATAAATTTAAAATATTTTCATAATGCTGAAATGCAAGAATTGTAGTAGGAACCATTAAAGCAGATTGAAAATTACTTTCAAATACTTTTATCATTGATATTAAAGCAACAATAGTTTTTCCAGACCCAACATCTCCTTGCAACAATC
>CACMQB010000012.1 GCA_902615745.1 uncultured Alphaproteobacteria bacterium
TAAAGATTACTTCATTTGGTGGGGTGGAAAAAATGATTTGATAGCAGGTCAGGAAGGATATCGTAATCATTGTGATATTTACTTTGAACCAACTAATAGAGATTTTCAAAAATGGGGCTACACTCAACAACCTGGTACTCATGGTGGAGATTTATCATGGCGAGGACTTGAAGATGGAGATAATTATTATAGTTTCTTCAAAGGAAAATTAGATAAAAAAGATAAAGAAATTTATTTCGATGATGATTGGTCCATGGTTTATGGAGCATTAGATTTTATAAAAAATTATAAACAAGAAAAACCATTCTGTTTATTTCTACCACTTGGTTATCCGCATCCTCCTTACTGTGTAGAAGATCCATGGTTCTCATCAATTGATCGAAGTGTAATACCAAATAGATATCAATACAAAACTTGGGAAGACAAGCCAAGTCTTTTAAAAGGAATTATGGATGGACAAAGAATGCAAGATTGGACCGATGAACGTTGGAATGAATTACGAGCTGTATATCTTGGTATGTGTGCAAGAGTAGATTATCAATTTGGACTTTTGGTCAATCAACTAAAAGAAAATAATTTGTATGATGATACTTTGATAATTTTTTTATCTGACCATGGTGACTTTACAGGTGATTA
This sequence comes from uncultured Alphaproteobacteria bacterium, assembly GCA_902615745.1. GTDB lineage: Bacteria > Pseudomonadota > Alphaproteobacteria > HIMB59 > CACPNW01. The sequence continues at coordinate 637 of CACMQB010000012.1, forward strand.
TAATTTAGTTGAAAAAACACAAAATACTTTTCAAGACTGTCTTACAAATGTTCCTCTAATTATTAAACCACCAAAAAGTGATAATACATTAAATGGTGTAAGCGATACAATGATAGAGTTGATTGATATTGCGGGAACCATATATGATTACAGTAATATCGAACCCTCATATTGGCATTTTGGCAAAAGTATTAAAAATTTTATTGAACAGAAAAGTGATAATCATAGAGAAGAAGTATTTACGGAGGGTGGTAGACTTAGATTAGAAAGACAAGCAAGTGAAAATCAAAGTCTTCAATTACCCCATGGTCTTTATTATCCTAGAGTTAGTTTACAAGATCAAGAGGGTGAAATTTTAATGCATACCAAAGCAACAATGTGCAGAAATAAAATATTTAAATATATTAAAAGAGCTTACGAAAAAGATGAGTTTTATAATTTAATCGAAGATCCTGGAGAAATTAATAATGTTATTGATGATCCACAATATGCGTCAGAACTCAAAGAACTAAAAGATAAAATGCTTTCCTGGTATCAAGAAACTTGTGATGTTGTTCCCTTTAAAGGTGATGAAAGAGATTTTAACTAATATAATTCATTCTCAATTCTAGTAAGCCAATAATCAATATCCAAATTTTTATTACCAGTGAGCATTCTCCAGAACTTAATTGTATTAATTTTATCTAATCGATTTGTATCTGCCTCTTGCCAAGGATATGATTTCATTAAAATATCATTGACTGTTTTTTCTTGATTTTCATCTGTCCAATATAATGCTTTATTAGGAAGTGGTTTATATTTTTTTTCAGGATCCCATAATAGTTCCTGTTTTTCTGTTGGTTGCAATCTTACTTTGAACATGTATCTAATCTCATCTGAAAAATTAACACCTGCACCATGCCACAAGCCATTATGAAAGATCCCAATTGTACCTGCCTTACAAACTATTTTTTTCTGTCCTTTAATATTTTGATATTTAGCAATTCCCATTTCGTTTACAATTCTGAGATGTGTACCAGGGTGATATCTTGTTCCACCCATTTCTTTTGAAACATCAGTTGGAAAATAGAATAATTGAATATCAAATGTAATTCTTGGATCGATTGTGCTGTCTTGATGATTAACTTGAGACATCTGTCTTTGATTAGTTTTTTTAAAGTATTTTGTTGGGAATGTTAGATGAAGAAATTGATGATCAACTACAGCCTCGGATCCAACTAAACTATTAATTGCTCCTGCGACAACTTCATTTTGGAAAATTTTTTCTAAGGGAGATTTGTGTGGATAAGCATTCTTGAGTGGTGTTCCTGCAGGAATTCTTGGAATGCTGCTAGAGGCTTTGATATTTTGAAAATACTTTTGCATATTATCAACATTTTCAATATCGGTATGTCCAATATCGTTTAAAAATTCTTTATTAGTTTCATTATCTATTAATCCATCAAAAAATAAGCATCCGCTATTTGCAAACTCTGCCATTTGCTCAGTTGATAATAATTGTACCATCTTAAAAATCTCCTTCTTCTATTTTTTCAAAAAAAAATTCATGTTTTAAATATGAAGTTCTAAATTCTTCTCCTGGATACTCTGGAATGGCTTGACTTGATTGAAATAATCTCCATCCATCTAATAAGGCGTCGAGGCCTGTAGGATAAGGAGGCTCATCACTATCACCTGTCATATGGAGTTTTTGGCCAGTACCATCAAAAGTAGCCCATGAAATAACTTCAGCTTCTAGACTTGGAAACTTCAAATAAAGAACTAAAACTTTTTGTCTTTTGGTCATTTAGTTTTCTTTAAAATAATTGTTTAATAATTCCTTTGGAGGATCATATGTTTTAATTTCATTCAGCATAAGATTTTTATATTTGTTTATCAAATCTTCATCATTAATAGGATTTAATTGGCCGGGATCTTCCTTCAAATTATAAAGAGCACATTTAGTATCTTCTAATGATTTATGTGGATCCGATTTTCTAAGAATTCTGTTAACTTTCATTACTGGAATATTTTTAGTAAAGTTAAATGGCTCATGCATTGTAGCAGTTTGCAACTCTTCGTGTGAAAAAAATTGCCTCATATTGGTTGGCATCAATGTATATTGAAATCTACTTCTATCGTATTGATCAAAATTTTCTGGAAAATGAAAATAAGTATAATTTCCATCGGATATATTTATTCCCCCACCCCAATATCCATACAAAGCAAAATGCTCATTTTCACTGTCTTTATCTAGAAAGTTTAATATAGATTTACCTTTAACCTCTTTAGGAAGATTGTGACCATGCATGGTCATGAATGTTGGCATCAAATCAATATTTTGAGTTACAACATTTCTTTGCTCGCCCGAATATTGTTTGTATTCCGGGTGATAAAAATAAAAAGGTATATTTGCAATTTCATTATACAAAGGCATTCTGTTTTTAGCCCACCAATCATGTTCTCCGAGCATGAAACCATGATCTGTAGTTAAAATCAATGCAGTGTCATTCCATAAATTATTTTCATCAAAATAATCTAAAACCGTACCGAGCAAATAATCACATAGACCAACTAAAGCAATGTAATTGGCTTTTAACTCTGCAACCTCATCATCTGTTTCTTTCACTCTATCATACTGAGGCCAATCTAATCTTGGACCTGTATAATTTGTTTTTAGTTTTTCTCTAAATCGCTCTGGTGCAAAAAAAGGTTCGTGAGGATCAAAAGTTTCCAGTTGAAGAAACCAATTATCAGCATCTTTATTAATATTTATAAAGTCTAAACCAGATTCAAAACATTTAACTGAAGGAAAATCTTTTTCTTCTTTAATAAATTCGCTATTGATTGCGTAATGATAATAACCTGTTTCCCTATCAGTTAAATTTAATTGTGATTGATGATATTTTTCTCTTAATTTTTCAAGCGGTGGTTGAACCATGGCTTTCCACGGGTCACTCTCTTGTCCTCTAATAAAATCCCATGAGTTAAATCTATTATGATAGGTTGCGCCACCATCTTCAAAGTAATGATAATGATCAGTCACAAGATGGGTATACGTATTATTTAGTCTTAAGATTTCTGGAAATGAATTATCAAATGGTTCTAAGGGACCCCATGCACGGTGCAAAAAACTTAAGCGTCCCGAGTGCATATCACGTCTTGCGGGCATACATGGCATACTTCCAATATAATGATTATTAAATTGAACTGATTTTTCTGCTAATCGGTTAAAATTTGGTGTTTCAATATATTTACCACCATAAGAATTTAACATTCTTTTATTTAATGAATCAAATAAAAGAAAAACTGTTTTCATAAATACCAGACTAATACGAAAAAAATAATTATTAAAGTTTTTTCTTTAATCTGTGAAAAGAATCAGGATTTAATCCCATTTGACCAGGATTATTTACATTTTTAGCTTTTGTAATTTTAGTTGTTATATTTTCAACTTTTTTAATTTTCCTTTTAATCTTTTTTCTTAAGGAGGTTACTATTTCATCATAAGTACTAATACCAATTAAGTTATTTAATTCATACGGATCAGCATCAAGATCGTATAAATTTGTTTCTGTGTATTGATTAGATGAAGGTTTATCACTGCCATTAGAGTCTCGATCAGCAATACAATATTTCCATTTTTCAGTTCTTAAACTTCTGGCTAATTGACTTTCACTAATTTGGATAAAAATTTCGTTATCCCATTTTTTGGAAGTTTTATTCACTAAAGGTAATACTGATCTACCATCACAATGAGAAGTATTTTTGACTTTTGCTAAATCCAATATTGTTGCATGAATATCTAATAAGTTGGTTAGTTCTTTTATACGTCCACCTTGTTGAAAAACATTTCCAATTAAAGAAGTAGGAACCCGTATTGAACTTTCATGACATGAACGTTTATATTCTCTATTTCGTGTTTTAAAATTATTTCCATGATCCGATGTAAAAATAATTGCACTATCATCAAATAATTTTAAGCTTTTAATAACATCAATCATTCTTCCATAAGCTTCATCTATTCTTTTCACCATTCCATAATAACCTCCTAAATGTCGAGGAGAAGATCCAACTAGAGATGAAAGATCTGGAGGAGACCACTTGCCTGTATATTTTTCTCTGTATCCAATAGGTGGTGGATAATCATCTGTATTGTTTTGGTGATGTGGCTCAATAAGAGAAACGAAAAGAAAAAATGGTTTTTTTTGATTTAATTTTATAAAATTTATAGCTGCATCAGTTATTGCATCAACTCTATATCCTGGAAGAAATACTTTTTTATTTTGTCCATCATAAACATATGTTTCATAAGCATCGGAAGTAAATTCTAATAGATTTGATCCCAACCAATAATCATAACCACCTCTATCCTCTTTTTTAACCGGTTCAGATGAGCCGAGATGCCATTTTCCAATATATCCAGTTGCATAACCTTCTTTTGATAAATGTTTTGCTAGAGTTTTAATATTTTTTTTTAAAGGTATTCTATTTTTAAAACATCCAGTTTTTGTTGCATACATTCCTGATTGTAATGAAGCTCTTGCAGGCCCACAAACTGGTTGGCATGTAAATGAGTTATAAAGATGTGTACCTTCGACTGCATAATGATCGAAGTTCTCCATCAAGGATAATGGATTACCATGTAAACCAGAAGTATCCCAGCGTTGTTGATCAGTAAAAAATACAATAATATTTGGTTTAGATTTAATATTCATTATGATTTAGATTTATTTACTAAAAGGTTTTCCTTTATATTTCCTAAGATTGTCAGCGTGTTTTTTTCTATCTGTTTTTTCAAGACGCTCAACATATGTATTCCAGACTTTTGAATAAATATTTGCATGATGAGGACCGCCTTCTCTAATTACACCTTGAAGTGGATCTCCTCTATCAGCCTCATACATATTTTCTTCAATCCACTCATCGATTAAAAACATTCCATGCGCTACGAGATCTTTATGCTGATCTGCTAGGTTATTCAACTCATGCGGATCCTTTTCAATATCAAAAAGCATATATTTTGGAAAATCTTTTAAACCAGTATCGTACGTTCTTATCAGTAACCAATTATCCCATCTTACAGATCTTTGACAACTCCAAGCACCATGACTAATAACTAAATAATCTCTTCCATTTGATGATTTACTATTAGTTAAATTTTCAGTGAAATTAATACCATCCCATCTGTCAGGTTGAGAAGATGAAGTAATTTGAGAAATAGTTGAAGTTAAATCTAAATTATAAAATTTATTTTCTACAGTACTTCCTTTATTTGTATCTGTTATCCCTGGCCATCTAATTATTAATGGAACTCTATTAGTTATATGATCAGCTGTTTGGTGATCTCCCCAAACATTTAACTCACCTTGATTTTCTCCGTGGTCTGCTGAAATAATTATTGCTGTATCATCCCAAAGATTCATTTTTTTTAAATCTTCAAAAACTTCATTTAAATAAAAATCTGCATATTTAATTCCAGTATCATATGCATCAATTTGTTCTTTAGCATCAGAAGTATTTTTAATTTCACCCACTCCCATTGTATACTTTCCTCCAAGATCTTCATCAAATCCTGGAACTTCTCTAGCGCTATGCGGTCCGAAACTATTCCTTTGTTTTTTAATTAATTCTTCTGTTACCCATTCTTCGATAGGATCATCTTTAAATGGATTTCCAAATTCTTCAGGCGTATCATATGGAGTATGAGGGTCCCACATATTTACATGTAAGAACCAATTTTCTTTTTCTCCATTATTTTCTAACCATTTTTTTATAACAGGGTAGACTTCATCAGCATTTTCTAATCCACCTTTTCCAGTGTCATATGTTTCGGTAAATCCAAACCAAACTTGATAGGCAGTATGTCTTTCAGGGAAAGGACTGATACTTGCCGTATAATATCCTACATCTCGAAGAACTTTTCCAAGAGATGTAAAAGCGTATTCTCCTCTCAAACCGCCTTTAAATTCTCTATTCCAAATATTTTTTCTTGGAGCAATATCAGAGAATTCACCACCATGATTAACAACTCCAGTTTTAAAACCAAAATTACCTCCAAACAAAGCAGTTCTACTAGGTAGACAAGGTGTGTCAGTCGAATAAAAATTTGTAAACTTAACCCCTTCTTTTGCTATTGAGTCAATGGTAGGAGATGTGTTTCTGTGATAACCATAACATCCCAAATGATCAGGTCTTAAAGAGTCTATGTCTACGTATAAAATTCTCATCTTTATCCTTTCTTAATTAAGCACCTGAAACTCTTTTCATTTTTGATGTTTCATCTTTTAATGTGGCTTGCGCAAACTTAAATAATAAATCTTTTTTTAATGTTTGTGCATTCGTGTTATCCCATAAATTATTATATTCGTTTGGATCATTTTCTAAATCAAAAAGTTCACCGTAGTTAGCTTCTCGGTAAATAGAAATTTTATAATTATCATTTATGTAAGTTTTTAAATGTGGCATTCTTGGATTATGTCTATTTTCAACAAATATATGTGAACGGATACTTTCCTTGTTGCCATAAAATACATCCGTTTGATCCACTCCTTGCATTTGAGTTGGTATATCAATGCCCGCAACTTTTAAAAATGTTGGCGCAAGATCAACTAAACTTAATAAAGATGAAGATGATGAATTTTGAGGAACTTTATCTGGCCATCTAACAATAAATGGTAAACGGAGCATATCTTCATAGTGGAAAGGACCTTTAGCAATTAAACCATGCTGTCCTATAAAGTGACCATGATCAGTAGTAAAAATAATTATGGTATTATCAAGTTCACCCATTTGATCTAACTTATTAATTATTTTTCCAATATTCTTATCCATAAAACTAACCATGCCATAATAAATTGCCATGTCTTTTTTTAATTCTTCCATTGGATACAGATGACTCATGCATCCATGAGCGTTAAATGGTGAATGCCAATTTTCGAAATTAGGATTTGTGGTTTGTGTTTTTCCAAAATGTGGTGGATTTAATTCGTGTTCACCTTCTTTTAACGTTCCAGGTGACATATCTTCTGGATTATACATTGATGCCCATGGTTCACTTAATACATATGGTGGATGTGGATCTTGAAAACTTGTCCAAAGAAAAAATGGCTTGTCATCTTTTTGTTGATCTAAAAATTCAATTGATCTTTCAGCTGTCCAATTTGTGTAGTGATGTTTTTCGTCTAACTTCCAAACCCTATCCGGTCTTGCCCAGTAGTCATATTCACGAGCAATTGGAGGAGCATATTTAGAAGTTTCACCAGGCACTGGTTGAAAATATTCTTTCCAATCACTAAGACCGTTTTGTTCCATCCAAATTGCATAATGTTGACCTACATGACTTTCATCAGCATGATTACGTGCTAGCTCAATATGTTCAAAGCCATACCAAGGTCCTTTAAAATTTTTCCAAAATTCCAAATCTCTTAAAGTTGGTTGTCCTTCTATAGATTCCTGACCTGGAACTGAAGTTAATGGCTGGAAATGTGCCTTACCTATTAATCCAGTTGAATATCCATTTTTGTATAAAAGTTCTCCAATAGTTTCTACTTCTTCATCTAATTTAACTCCAATTGTCCAAGCTCCATGAGAAGACGGATATTGTCCAGTAATAATACTTGCTCTTGACGGGGTGCAAACTGGTGATGGACAATAAGCTCTTGTAAAATTCATTCCCTCATCACAAAGCTTATCTAAATACGGTGTTTGTATTTTTGAATTAAATTTTCCAATAGTATCGTGATGCTGTTGATCAGAAGTTATTAATAAAATATTTGGCCTTTTCATATTTACCCTTTTACAGCTCCTTGAACACCTTCAACAAAATATTTTTGCATAAACAAAAATAAAATAATTATAGGCAAAATAGTTATAACAGATGCAGCTGCCATACCAGACCAATCGACAAAGTATTCACCTTTAAAAGCGTACACACCTACGGATAGTGTTCGTATATCAGGATTACCTAATGTGATGACGACTGGTAATAAAAAATCATTCCATGCATGTAAAACTTGTAAAATAGAAACAGTGGCTACTACTGGTTTTGTTAAAGGTAACATAATGGAAATAAATGTTCGAACAAAACCCGCTCCATCCATTTTAGCTGCTTCTTCAAGCTCTACAGGAACTCTCGAAAAATATCCTGCAAACAATAAAATATAAATTACAGGGGTGTGTCCTGCTGTTGCGAGTGTTAGTCCAATTAAGTTTTTAGAAATATTTAAATTATTTAATAAATCAAAAACAGGAATTATTGTGTAACCTTGAGGAATAAAAATTGTACTAATTAAAATTCCAATAAGTATTTTTTTTCCTGGAAAAGAATATCTTCCAATTACATAACCAAACATACCAGTTGTTACGACAACTATAATTACAGAAACAACTGTAATAATAAGGGTATTAAAAAAATACCTACCCATATTTGCACCAAACCATGCTCTTTCAAAATTTTCCCAAACAAGCCGATCAGGAATTAAGCCTAAGCCTCCCCAAATTTCAAAATCCGTTTTGAAAGAGGCTGAAAGTACCCACAGTAATGGATAGATCCAAAAGAAAGAGAAAATAATAAAAGCTATAGTTATAATTAAATATTTAACTTGGTTTTTTTCAGCAATAAAATTTAAGTATTTACTCATATTCTTCGAGTTCTCCTCATCCATAATCCCTGAAGCACTGTAATAAATAAAACAGCAACACCCCAAAATACTCCTGCTGCACAAGCGTATCCAAGTCTAGGCATTGTGCCAGAGTCAGTTACAAAAGCTGTTCTAAAAATATATATTTCCATAACTTCACTACTAAAGAATGGTCCTCCAGCAGTCATAGTTTCAATTAAAGGAAAAACATTTAGCGCTCCAACTGCCTCCACAAGAATAATGACAATAGCAAAAGGTAGTACAATTGGTAAAATAATATGGATCCATAATCTATATCCTTCAGCACCATCAATTTTTGCGGCATCGTAAACATCTTGTGGGACTGTTTGTAAAGCAGCAAGCCAATACATCATGGTTATCCCTAGCCATTTCCATACATACACTCCCATTACAGTTGGAAGCACCGTATCTGGGTTTCCAAGAAAATCAATTGGAGCAGAAGTTAAATTAGTAGACATTAAAAATTTATTAGCAGGTCCATTAAAAGGGCTAAATACAAAAGTCATTACAATACCAATGATAGCAATTGCAGTAACTACAGGCATAAAGATTACAGTTCGAAAGAAAGGGGCAAGTTTTAAAACCTGATTATTTAAAAATACTGCAATAATGAAACCTAAAACTATTTTTACTGGAACTGTTCCAAACATAAAAATAAAAGAACGAATGAATGCATCCCAAAAGAATTCATCGTTGACAGCTTCATAATAATTTTGAAGACCAATAAATTTTGCTTCTTTTGTAAAACCACTCCAATCTAATAAAGAAAAATACCAAGACATTCCAATAGGATAAATGACAAACATTCCTGTAAGAATTGAGCATGGTAAAACAAATAAGTAACACCATCTTGCATCATATATTTGTTTAGATAGAGGTTTTTTGTGCATAGTAGTAAAAAAAAGGCGAATTTAAAAAATTCGCCTTTAGATATTTTGTTTAAAGTTCTTGATACTTTTCAGCACCGTAATTTGAGTATACATCCCAATTAGGGAAAACCCAATCATCACGAGTTACATTAGCACCATCTGCTCTTGCCTCTTCAACAGCTTTATCAAGAGCATCTTCATACCTTTGATTACAATCTTTAAGCTGTGCTTCCACACCTTTAAGTTGTCCAGTATACAACCCTTGAATAACTAGAGCCAAAGAAGGATCTGGTACTCTAGACTTTGCAGCTACAATACCAACATCTTTATTTCTTACAATTGGATTAGGTCCAACAAGTATGTTTTCAGCAAACATAGATAAAGCTTGTGCTGATGGTCCGGTTAAACCAGCTTTAGCAACTGCATCTGGATTAACAGCTGGATCTGCGGCACCAACAGTTTGAGCCCAGTAAATTTGACCTTGCTCAGTTCCCATAAATCTAATCAGGTCACCAGCAAATGGTCCCATTGTACTATTAGCACTTAACCAAAAAGTATTTGATCCACCTTCTGCAATGTAAAGTGGTTGTGCTTCTTTTCCATCTGGAACTGGTTCACTTGCAATACCATATTTCCAATCTGGAGCATCTCTTCCCCAAACTCCAATACACCAAGGACCCTGGAATATCATTCCTGCTGCACCTTGTGGCATCAAAGCTCTAGCTTGAGGAGCATTCATACTCATAACTCCTGGGAAAGCGCTACCATCTGATTTTAATTGAAGAAGTAATTCAACTGCTTCCATATATTGATCAGATGCAATTTGGAATTTACCATTTTGGAAGTTAATGTGTCTATTTGTAAAACCACCTCTTCCACTATGTGCTCCACCTACTTGTCCAAATGTATGGACAACATCTTCCCATCGATTAACTTGGTTTCCACCAATAATCCAACCATAATACTGACCATTACCATTTTTAGTAATTTTTTTAGCAGCATCTCTGATTTCAGAATATGTCATACGACCAGCTTGAGGATCATAACCAGCTTCACTCATATATTTTTCACTATAAAGAAGACACGTTCCAGTTCTCTTATTTGCTGTTAAACATGTTCCATAAGTCTTTCCATTGAATTGGTTGACACCAGGCAGATAAACACCACTAGGAAATGCAGCTAACCATTCATCGATGTTTTCAATGTAGTCATCCCATGGTTGAACCCAACCTTCAGCTACTGCAACACCTGGATCCATTCCTAACGGTAATTGGAATACATCATGAACAGTTCCATTTCTTATAGCGATTGGAACAATTTTGTTTATTTCTTTCCATGGTAATCCATCATATTCAATAGTGATACCTCTTGAAGCTGCATATTCTGGAAATAATTTTTTCCAAAAGACACCCTTCATATCACCACTATCAATCCATCGCATATTACCACCAGTTGTTGGTAATGGTTTTAGTGGATCAGGAATATTATATTCTCCAGCAAATAGTTTTGAAGGTATAGATCCTGCTGACATCATTGCACCTGCAGCAAGAGCTCCTTTCATAACTGTACGTCTAGAGATTTTTAATTCTTTTTTCTTTTTCATTAATTCCTCCCTATTTGCTTTTTATCTTACGTGAAATAAGCAAAATAACAATTGAAAATAAATTTAAAATTGTGTTAATATTTATTAGTTTATATGAAATATTTACACACAATGGTGAGGGTTGAGAACATTGATGCTTCTCTAGATTTTTACTGTAACAAACTTGGATTAAAAGAAGTGCGACGAGTTGACAATGAAAAAGGTCGTTTCACATTAATATTTTTAGCAGCTGAAAATAGTGATGAAAGAACCGGTCTTCTTGAATTAACCTATAATTGGGATTCTGAAAAATATACTGGGGGAAGAAACTTTGGTCATCTAGCTTACAGTGTTAACAATATTTATGAAGTGTGTGAGAAATTAATGAACAACGGCGTTACAATTAATAGACCACCTCGTGATGGACATATGGCTTTTGTTCGCTCTCCCGATGGAATTTCCATTGAAATCTTACAAGAAGGGGAATCTTTACCTGAACAAGAACCATGGAAGTCTATGGAGAATTCTGGTTCTTGGTAGTTTAATTATTTAATTTAACTTTGTAATATTTATTTTGATTAGTAGCCAAAGCTATAACAGCTGGCAAAACTTTTTTATAAAAATCATAAAGACTCGTAAACGGTTGTGGTAATTCTTTATCAATTTCTTTTCGTAATTTTTTTAAATTGTATGAAGGCACCATAGGAAACATATGATGTTCCAAATGATATTCCATATGCCAATATAAAAAACTTAATATTGGATTTATTCTCACGGAGTAAGTGCTTAAACGGTGATCTTTAGTATCGACTTTAGCAGCTAAGTGTTGAGTTACATTAACAGCAAACCAAATTGGCTTTCCGATATAAGTTGGAAGAATAATATAAATAATTGGTAAAAAAGAACCTATGTAAAAAGAATATGCAATGACTGATAACCAAATAAAGACATATAATCTAGAGTTCCAAAGAATTTTTTTCTTTTCTTCTTTTGGTGCAGTTATATCAATAACTGGAGTGAATTTTCCAAAAGCATGTTTTAAAACTTCAAATTTAATTAATTTATGTGGGTATAATAAATCTGTTAGAGGTATAAAATTCAAAAAGAATGCAAATAATTCTATCGGTCTTGATACTTGAATTTCGTGATCATAATCATCTTCTGTTTGTAATGTTTTTGAATGATGAAAAGTATGACTCCAACGCCATCTAAAACCTTCAAAGTCACACATGAAAGAACTGATGTGATAAAAAAATTCATTTATCCAACGAGTCTTGAATGCAGTTCGATGAACAGTTTCATGCCAGTTTGCTACACTGAACGCGTAAATTGTACCATAAATAAAAAAGAATAGATATGTCCACCATGTACCTAAAGTAATGTATGCTAAATACCCTGAAATAAATAAAGATAAAAAATAAAAGAAGAAATGGATTAGTCCAGGTAGATCTCTTCTTTTACTTAAGGCTTTTAATTTTTTTCTGTCGACTTCTGGTCTGTACCAATCATCGAGATTAACTTCCATGCTTGATAATTAAATTAATTATCCCAACGCTCTAACCATGACCCATCAACTGTGGAGTCAAATTGGTCTTTTTTTGAAGTCCCTCTAAATTTAGTGTGTTCTTCTTCGTAGCCTTTAAACCAAGAATCCCAATCAGCTGTATAGCTTGGGTCTTCTGATTTTCTCATTATGATTGGATCAACCAAACCAGTATGAAAACCAGCTTCATCTTTTGGATTTTGAAATCTTAGGTCAACACTCCATCTTACATCCTCAGATAAATTTTCGAGTGATCGATGAGGAACTAATTGATGTAAAAATAAAACTGAACCAGCCTTCATTTCACAAGTGACGACTTTCTCCTCAGGAATATCTTTGTCTTCAATAAATAAATACCAAGAATCTTTTACTGAACCATCTTTCTTTTCTAATTTATGATTCAAAACTCTTTCAGGTCTATGTCCCCCAGGAACAACTTGCATGCATCCATTATTTTTATTTACATCTAGAAATGGAATCCACGCAGCAGGCTGAGTGGTTTTTTCTGCTCCATCTTTTAAATAAGCAGAATCTTGGTGCCATGGAACTGTCATCCTAGCTGTCTGAGGTGTTTTAGATCTAATATTCCAAACAGGATGACCAGAAATATCTTTGCCAACCCAATTTTCAACCATATCTAAAAGTTTTTTTGATCCCCATAAGTTAGCGAGGGCTGGTTTTAATTCACCTCTGTGATGAATTAAAACTGAAGAACCTTTAAAATCTCTTTCGAGAGCAGCTAGTCTTTTAAAAACATCTTTATCATCATGTTTGTTTGTAATTTTTCCAGCTTGAAAAGCTTTTTCTGCAAAATCATCAACAATTTCTTCAAATTCATTTAATATTGGATTTAACTCATCCATACTAAAAACATTTTCAACGATCGTATAACCTTCTTCGTTATATTGTTTTATTTGCGCATCACTAATCATAATTCCTCCCAAATTATCCATTTACTAATAAATCAGTGAGATGATCTATTGTTGTATCCTTTTTATCCAAATCAGCAATTTTTTCACCTCTTGCCATTACACATAAATGATCAGCAATTGGATACACATGACTCAAGTTGTGAGTAATAAATATTGATGTCACGCCTTGGCTTTTTAATCCTTCTACAAACCTTAGTACTTTATTTGTTTCTTTTACTGATAGGTGGTTTGTTGGTTCGTCTAATATTAAAACTTTTGATTTAAAATACATTGCTCTTGCAATGACAACACCTTGTCTTTCACCTCCGGATAATTGGTTAACTGGTGTATCTGGAGATCGAAGATGCAGTTCAACATCTGTTAATGCTTTCATCGCATCGTCCTGCATGGTTTTAGTTTTCATCAAACCAAAATTGCCAACATTATATTGAGTTTGTTCACGTCCAATAAAAATATTTCTTGCAATAGACATTTCAGGGATCAAAGCTGAATACTGATAAATTGTTTCAATACCTAAATTCATGGCTTCTTTTGTAGATTTAAATTTAACCTTATTACCTTCAAAATATATATGACCTGAATCAGGTTGATGTGCACCAGATAAAATTTTAATTAATGTTGATTTACCAGCACCATTGTCTCCAATAAGACCAACAACAGAGTCTTTTTTTATCTTTAAGCTTAAATCTTTTAAAGCGTGAACTCCTGAATAGTATTTGTTTAGACCCTCACAAACAATTATATCTTCCATCTTTAATCCTTTGCCTTGTTTTGACCAATTCGTGTCGCTCTTCTACTTATATAAGTATTAAACACTACGGCTATGATAATTAAAGAGCCTAAACCTGCTCTAAACCATTCAGCATCTATTCTAGCCATAATGATTCCACTTTCTAAAAACCTGATTAGTATTGCGCCAATAACGGCACCAAAAACTGTTCCGATACCTCCAAATAAACTGACACCACCAATAACTGCTGCAGCAATTGACTCTAGTTCTAATAAGTATCCTTGAGATGGTAATGGTGCTTCCAATCTAAATGTTTGAATCATTCCTGCAAAGCCAGCTAAAAAACCACATAAGATGAAACAAAACATTTTTACGTTTCCAGTCTTTATTCCCATTGAAGATGCTGCGTTTTGATCTCCGCCAGTTGCATAGATCCAGTTACCAACATTACTTCTGTGAAGCATAACACCCAAAACTACAGCAACTAAAAGAGCCCAGTACAAGGAAGCTCTAAATAACTCAAATTGATAAACGAATAACTCATTTGGTAAAATATGAGGAAATGGTGGTGGAAATCCTGCAGTAGCTACAGTTGTAAGACTTCTAGCAATGTAGAGCATTCCAAGAGTTGCGATGAAAGAAGGGATTCCAAATCTTAAGGTAATAAATCCATTAACAAAACCAACAATAATACCAATCATTAATCCTAGAAAAATAGCAAACCAAGGTGGTATCCCTTGATGCACCATTTGTACAATAGTCATCGGGACTAATGCAAAAACAGAGCCTACAGATAAATCAAATTCACCTGAGATCATTAATATTGCAATCCCAATAGCAACAAT
The DNA here is from genome assembly GCA_902615745.1 of uncultured Alphaproteobacteria bacterium. Classification (GTDB taxonomy): domain Bacteria; phylum Pseudomonadota; class Alphaproteobacteria; order HIMB59; genus CACPNW01. The sequence goes on from CACMQB010000012.1 coordinate 15,780, forward strand.
AATATATTCGGGTGTAATACCCATAACTATTCTTATATTTCTTGCATCTAAAAATCTTTCATTAGCAATATAAAATCCAATCATTATTGCTAGAAACATTAAGAAGGTTGCTACTTCTGGTCTTACTAATAAACTTCTAAGACTAAAATTTTTACTCATATTTTTTTTTAAAAAAAACCAGGCTCTATTTAAAGAGCCTGGTTAAGATATTTATCTAACTGACATTCCTTTGAATGATCTGATTGTTTCAACATCATCAGGACCAATCATAGCTTTACCAGTGTTGATATCTAGTGCACTTAAACCATACTTGTTCATTAAGTATAATTGGTGAACTGACATGTAACCTTGGTAGTATGGTTGTTGGTCAACTGTTAGTTGAACATAACCTTTGTCCATTTCTTCGAAAACTACGTCAACTAAGTCAAAACCAGCAAGAAGTATTTCACCAGGTCCGTAACCTAAGTTTCTTACTGCTGCAGCTGCACCAGCTTCCCAGAAACCTACATCAAGATATGCAGTTGTATTTGGGTTAGCTTGAACATAAGCTGCCACTCTGTTTCCAACAGTTGAAAGATCTAGACCTGACTCGATTTTCTCATAAGTTACTTTTCTATCAGGGTTAGCTGCTTTGTAATCTTCCATGAAACGTGCAATACCGTTTCCTCTAGTGTATGCCCATGATTGGTTCATGTCTGCAACACCGATTAGAACGTGAATATCTCCATCAGGAAACATTTCAGAAAGATTAGCTGTTAATTCATAACCAGCTGCTTCTAAGTCTTGTCCAACATATGCTAGTCTGTTACTACCAGCAGCACCTTCTGGATCATCAGTATTAGCTGTAATTACTGGAATACCAGCAGCTAATGCTTCATCAACTGCAGCATCAAAGATAGTTGGGTTAGTAATTGTAGTTACGATACCATCAACACCTTGAGCAATTGAAGATTCTAAGTTTTGTAATTGCTCTTGTTGGTCTCCATCACCTGAAAGAGTTAACATTTGGCAATCAGCATTAATTTGTGCACAAGCATCTTTAAAACCTTTGTGAACAGCTGCCCAGAAAGCATTGTTCGTATCACTGTGCATTACGAAGTTAAATTTGTATTCTGCCTTCGCTGAAGTAGCAAAAAGCGCTACAGAGGCAAGAATAATTGAAGCAATTTTTTTCATGCATTCCTCCTATAAATAATATTTTCCTAGCAAGAATGGGTATGTAAAACAAGGAGAAATATTGGGAATTAGGCTGTAAAATTATCGCACTAATCAATAGCTAAGCAAAATTTATATTTTTTTTAGGATTTGCCTTATGAAATCGTCATGCATAGGTTCAGGCTTCACACAGGAAGAACGGAGCTCTACTTCCACTTTATAAATTGAAGAAATCATTGCACACTCGATTACATCTAAAACGTGAAGAGCAAGTTCTCCATTACACCTATGCATTCTATTATTTTCGATAGCGTCAATCATTTCAGCTAACCCAATACCCCTGTAGTTTGCTTGTTCAGGCGCCTCATTACTTCTCCCACTATGATTAACGATATTTGTTTTTCCAAGGGGTTTATCTTCGACACTAATATCTTTCCATTCAGATCCAAACTCACCAGATATGGAAACTGGACCACCAAACATATTTGGATCAGGAACTACTATTGAACCTTTCGTTCCATAAAGTTCCATATGATTACGTTTATGATTTAAAACATCAAATGAAATGAAACCTTGAATGATAGCTTTATTTTGAAACTCAATATTAAACATATAAGAAGTTGGAATTTCAACATTAAAAGTTTCTCCTTTTTTTGGACCAGCTTTGTATTCTCTTTTATCAGAAAATTTAGCTCCTCTTCCTCGTATATTTTTTACGGGACCTAGAAGATTAACGAGTGTGGTGAAAAAATATGGACCCATATCTATTACAGGTCCTCCCCCTTCTTGAAACCAAGACTCGGGACTTGGGTGAAAATCTTGAACACCTGGAAAAGCAAAAATAAAATTCCCGGTAAGAACTTGTCCAATATCATTATTATCAATTAAATTTCGTGTAAGTTGCCCTCCTCCTCCTAAAAAAGTATCAGGTGCATTCCCAATGTAGAGACTGTTTTTTTTTGATAAATTTAATAATTCTTTTGCTTCATCAAACTTAACACTCATTGGTTTTTCACAATAAACATGTTTGTTTGCCTCAAGAGCTCTTTTGGATATTTCATAGTGCGCTTGGGGAATTGTGAGATTAAGAATAATATCTACATTCTTATCATTAAGTATTTCATCAACTGATAAAGGAATAATATTATATTGATCAGCTGTTTTTTTTGTGGCATCTAAATTAATATCAGCACAAGCAACAAAATTTATATTATTAAAATATTCCTGAGCCCGGAAATAGGTCTCTGCAATATTACCACAACCAATTAGACCAATATTTTTCATAACTTGTTTCTATAAATCAATTGTAAAAAATGGAATAGTAAAAAAAAAGGCCGTAAAAAATTACGGCCCTTTAAAAATAATTTAGCTTTGACTTACATAAAGTCTGCAGCGTTT
>CACMQB010000013.1 GCA_902615745.1 uncultured Alphaproteobacteria bacterium
AAATTCTATAAGTAAGCTTGTAATTTTATCCATAGCTTCTTCGATTTTATTATTATTATGATTTCTAAATATTACTCCAGTAGCTATTAATCCGTTATTTTTTGGATATTTTATTTTGTTATAAAAATTTTTAATTTTTTCTAATTTATATTTATCTTCTTTTTTTAAAATATTACATGCTTTTATTTCTTTATATATGCAATTCCATCTGGGGTGTTCAAAGAAAACTATATCATTTTTACTTACTAAATCTTTTTCAAAATCACTTATTTTTTTTTTTAATTTAATTGAGCCGTCAATAAATATACTTTTTTTATATTGTCTAAATAATATATTTGGATTAAATTTAAATATTCTTGCCAGTAAAACTTTATCTAGACCATTTGTATTAACATATATTATTTTCCACTTATCATGTTTAATATTTTGATCTGTAAAGCAAATATAATCAACATTATTTTCGAAAAATTCTATATCTTTTAAGCTATCATAATTTCCAAATATTACTGTAAATAAAACTAGTTCTTTATTGTTTGTATTTATATACTGATATTTTTTGAGTAAATTTAAATAATTCATATCATTTAATAATATCTTTTATAATACTTTTAAAACCATTGAAATATTTGAAATAATAATTTTTTTTGATCATAAAAAATATTAAGAAAAATTTTTTAATTATATTACTTTTTGAAATTTTATTTCTTAATAGATATGCTGTATTTTCCTTTTCTATGTTAGAAATAATGATTTCTAAATTTAAGTCTAATTTTTTTTTTATTAATCTTTTCTTTAATTCTATATTAAGCCTTATAAAATTATAAAAATTTACTTTTTGATTAATTTTATTTAAATCAAATTTATTATATTCTAAATTGTTTATATCGTTTATTGAATTGTTGCTTCCATGTCTTCTATAGTATTGTAATATATTATAATTAATTAATCGTGTATTTGAAATAATAGATATTTTATTTATCCAATAGTCATATGCTATGAAATAGTTTGGAAATGGGAGGTATAAATCTAAAAGTTTTTTTCTGAAAGCACAATTACAACCTGGAATATAAAAATTTAAATTTTTATTTATCTTTAAATAATTTTGTATTTTGTTGATTTTGTTTGATTTAAGATTTTCATCAGTAAATTCTGAGTTATTAATGATAAGATTAATATGTGAATTATTTTGAAAAATATTAATTGTTTCTTTAATTTTATTGTTAAACCATACATCATCAGAGTCTGAAATAAAAATAAAATTCCCTGAACAATTTTTTAAAGCTGTTTCAAATGCTTTATGATATCCCAAGTTTTTTTTGTGATCAATTATTCTTATAAATATATTTGATTTTTTTTGAAAATCCTCAATAATTTCTTTTGTTTGATCAGTGCTAGCATCATTACAGATTATTATTTCACTTGGTTTTAAAGTTTGATTTTCAATTGATATCAATTGATCAAATATATATTTTTCAGCATTATATGCTGCCATAGCTATTGATATTTTAGAATTACTAATCAATTGTATAAAATCAAAAAAAGTTTAAGGATATATTTATGAATATATTCATAACAGGTATAGCAGGTTTTTTAGGTAGACACATAGCAAAAAAACTGGTCTCAGATGGTCATACTGTTTCAGGAAATGATAGTTTGATTGGTGGAGATATACAAAATATACCAGCTGGTTGTAAGTTTTATGAAATAAATTGTTCTGATTTTAGTCAAATGTCAAAGGCATTAAAAAATATTGATATAGTATATCATTGTGCTGCAACCGCTCATGAAGGCCTAAGTGTATTTAGCCCATCTTTTATAACTAGAAATATTTTTGAGGCAAGTGTTACAACATTTAGTGCAGCTGCCTCAAATAATGTAAAAAAAATAATTTTTTGCAGTAGTATGGCAAGATATGGAAATCAAAAAACGCCATTTACTGAAGATATGGATCCTATGCCAGTTGATCCATATGGGGTGTCTAAAGTTGCGGCTGAAGAAGTTCTTAAAATACTCTCCAGTGTCCACAATTTTGATTATACGATTGCTGTACCACATAATATAGTTGGACCATACCAAAAGTACGATGATCCATTTAGAAACGTAATGAGTATAATGCTAAATAGATTAATGCAAAACAAACCAGCTATAATTTATGGCGATGGAACACAAACTAGATGTTTTAGTTATATAGATGATTGTATTCAATGTCTTGAAAAAATGGCTTTTGATCAATCAACAAACTCTGAAATTATAAATATAGGCCCAGATGAAGAAACTATTACTATAAAAGAATTAGCTGATTTGTGTAGTAATGTTGTTGGTACAAATATACCTCATGAATATTATTCTGAGGGAAGGCCAACTGAAGTAAAACATGCTACATGCTCCAGTAATAAAGCTCGAAAGATATTAAATTACAAAACTTCCACCGGTATTAAAGAAGCAATTTTAAAAACTTATAATTTTATAAAAGAAAAAGGACCAAAAGAATTTAAATATAATTACGATTTAGAAATTGTAAATAATAAAACTCCAAAAACATGGACAGAAAAGAAAATATAAAAAGTAAAAAAAATAATAATAATAATAAGGAATATGATGTTACCATTATTGGAGGAGCTGGTCATGTAGGTCTACCTTTAGGTTTATCATTTGCAAATAAAAAAATAAAAGTTTGCTTACTTGATATTAATAAAAAGAACTTAAATAAGATTAAAAATGGAATTATGCCATTTATAGAATATGGTGCTGAAAGTATTTTAAAAAAAACTATTAAAAATAATTATATAGATGTAACTGATAATCCAGTTGTAATTTCAAAAAGTAAATACGTATTTATAACATTAGGAACGCCTATTGACGAGTTTTCAAACCCTAAAATAAATTTATTCTTAGGTGTAATTAAAAAGTATAAAAAATTTTTTAGAAAAGAGCAAATTATAATTATTAGAAGCTCAGTTTTCCCAAATATTTGTACTCATATCAAGAGAATACTGGGAGAAAAAATTAAATGGAATATTGCATATTGCCCAGAGAGAATTGTTCAAGGATATTCAATAAAAGAATTAAGTAAACTTCCTCAAATTATATCAGGTTTTACAAAAAAAAGTATTATTGAAAGTGATAAACTTTTTAAGAAGATAACTAATAAAACTATAAAATGCTCAATAGAAGAAGCGGAATTAGCAAAACTTTTTACTAATTCACTAAGATATATTCAGTTCGCTATATCGAATCAGTTTTATATGATTGCTGACAGTAATAATATTAATTTTGATAATTTAAGATCTATAATGACTTATGGTTATGAAAGGGCGGAAAAATTACCTAGTGCAGGTTTCGCTGCTGGACCCTGTTTACTAAAAGATACAATGCAACTTCATTCATTTATAGATAATAAATTTTTATTAGGTCAAGCTTCTATGATGATTAATGAAAGTTTACCTAATTATATTATTTCTAAAATAGAAAAGAAATTTAAATTAAATAATTTAAATGTTGGAATTTTAGGAATGAGTTTTAAAGCTAACATTGATGACACCAGAGATTCTTTATCTTTTAAATTAAAAAAACAACTAGAATTTAAGAATTGTAAAGTAAGGTGTTCCGATTATCACATAGATGATAATTCTTTTTTCTCAGAAAATGAATTAATAAAAAAATCAAAAGTTATCATAATTGCAGTACCTCATGATAAATATAAAAAAATAAATTTTCCAAAAGATAAATTAGTAATTAATTTATGGTTTTAAATAAAAATTCAAATAGTATTTTAGTCACTGGTGGTGCTGGTTTTATTGGATCTAATATTGTACAAAAATTGATAAATGAAAAAAATAAGGTAATTGTTTTTGATAATTTTTTGAGAGGAAAAAAAAATAATTTTGACAGTAAAAATATTAAGATTATCAATGGTGATATAAGAAAAATTAATGATTTAAATAAAATTAAAACTAAAATTGATACTGTTATTCACCTTGCTTACTTGAATGGAACAAAGTATTTTTATGATAATCCAGATTTAGTTTTAGATATAGGAATTAAGGGACTAGTTAATGTATTTGATTTTTGTAAAAGAAAAAAAATAAAAAATTTAATTTTATTTTCAAGTTCAGAAGTTTATCAAAATCCAACTAAGATACCTACATCAGAAATGGAAAGAATGATAATTCCTAATCCATTTAATCCTAGATATAGTTATTCCGCTGGGAAAATTATTACTGAAATTATGGGTATTAATTATGCAAAATTTTTTAAAAAACTAATTATTATTAGACCTCACAATGTTTATGGACCGAATATGGGGAAAGAACACGTTATCCCAGAAATAATAATGAAATTTAATAAACTTAAAAATAAAAAAATAGTTAAAATAATTGGAGATGGTACTGAAACTAGATCATTTATTTATATTAGTGATTTTGTAGATGCTTTTTATAAAGTACTAATTAAAGGCAAACATAAAAATATTTATAATTTAGGAAATAATGAGGAAATTAGCATCAAACATTTAACAAAAAAAATAGGTAAGTTATTTAATAAAGATTTTAAAATTCAATATTTAAAAGGACATTTGGGCAATACACCTAGAAGATGTCCTAGTATTAGTAAAATAAAAAAACTAGGATATAAACAAAATTATTCTATTGAAGAAGGTTTAAAACTTACGATAAATTCATACCTCAATAGCTTATAACTTTAATTCTTAGTAATATTGCGTACAATAACCAATATATGTAGTAAGGTAACCATTTAATTACTTTAAACTTACTTTTTCTTCCCTTTAAATCTTCCCATTTGGCTGGCATTTCAATTATTTTATATTTTGAATGATGGGTTTTAATAGTTAATTCTAATGCATAGGTGAATCCTTTGGATGAATTAAAAATTATTTTTTTAACTATTCTAGATGAAAACATTTTAAAAGCATTAGTACAATCTCTATATGGAATACCGGCTATATAATACATTGCGGAATAACCTAAGACAGTAATAATTTTTTTGAACAGATTTTTGTTTTCAAATGTTCCGCCTTTTATAAATCTACTTGGAATAATTAAATCATATCCCTCGTCAATTTTTAATATCATTTTATTAATTAAAGATATATTTAAGAAATCATCAGCCATATAAACTAATATTATCTCTGCATTTGAATAATCAATCCCGGTTTTTATAGCTTCATTAGGACCAACACTTTTATTTTTAATAATGTGGATTTTTGATTTGTCTAAAAAGGATTGATTTATTACTTTAGGTGTATAGTCATCATCAAAGTCATAACAAATAATTACTTTATAATTACAGTTTATTTGTTTTTCAAATTGTAAAAGAAGATTAACAATTATTTCACTTTCATTATGGACAGGTATAATAATATCTAATTTATTCATTAAGTTTGAATATAATTGGTTTTGGAAAAGGAATAATAAATCCTTTACCAATTTTAGAAAACAGTGAATTTTTTATGAAAAATTTTTTATAATTCCAAGATAATAATATTGCATAATCAATATTCTTCTTTACAAATTCCTCATCTGTAATAATTCTATAGTGTGAACCAGGGGTAAATTTTCCAATTTTTTGATTATTATTTTCGGATACATATTTTATTTTTTTACTTTTAATTTTTATAAAATTTAAAAAAGTATTACCTTTTGCTGGTGCGCTAAAACATCCAACATTATAATTTTTATTTATTAAATTATCTATTAATTTATTAAAAATAATTTTATGGTCGTTTACATTTTTTTTAAAATTATTATATTTTGATAATTTACTAATACCCCATTTATTTTCATAAATAATTTGTTTATCAATTTTTTTAGATATCTTATATTTAGAATATTTTTTAGAAACAAATATTCGCAAAGAAGGTCCTGATGCACCTATGTTTAATTTTTTATAATCAAAAATATTTAAATCATATAAACTAAATAAATACTTTAATGGCTTCAATGAAAGATAAGATAAATGTTCATGATATATTAGATCGTAATAATTTTTTTTAATCATATCAATCAAATATGGAAATTCAATTATAATAATTGTTTCAGAATTAGAAATATTTGATAAACCTCTTACAAAGTTTTTAATATCATCAATATGAGCAAAAACATTTGTTATGGTAATTATTTTTGGAATTCCGTATTTTTGTTTTATTAAATTTGATAGCTTATAATTAAAAAATTTATTTATTACTTTAATATTTTTATTTTTAATAAATTTTGAAGCACTTGATGGTTCTACACCTAATAAATTATTAAATTTTCTATTATACTGATTAAGAAGTATACCATCATTACAACCGATATCTAAAATTAATTCTGAACTTTGTAATTTATATTTTTGACTCAAAAAAAGTGTTAATTGATTATAGTGATTTACTAGAGCCTTAGATGAAGAAGATAGATAATCATATTCATTAAAGATATTTTCAGGATTTATTGAAATAGATAATTGACTCAAACCACATTTTTTACATAAATTCATTTTTAAAGGAAATTTTTTTTCATTTTTTATTTCAGATTTATTTAAAAAAGAATTAGCTAGAGGCTGACTACCTAAATCTAGATATTCAAATAAATTAGAATTTAAACAAATTCTACATTTGTTAATTTTTCTATAAAATGAATTTCTTTTCATGTGCAATGTTTTTATCAATTTAATCAAATTAATCTATAAGTGCAAAATTTAATTTAATACAAAAATATTTTATTATAATTGTATTATTATCTTAATTTTTTAAAATAAGTATTGATAAAATAGAAAAGTATTAGAACAGAGAGTGGTAAACTATAAATGACATAACGAGGATTATATGCATGAATTTCGTGGAATATTGTAGGGATAATAATACTAAGCAAAATTATAGAAAATCTTATATCAAATAATTTATAATATTTTGGAATAATAATAATCAGCAAACTAATAAAAAATGACGAAATAAGAAAAATAGATGTTACTCTAGGGAAATTTGGGTAAGTTTCTGCAGTAAGCATTTTATAATAAGAATTAAATCCACCCTGAAATGTGCCTTGATTTACAAATTCATGAGAAGTAAGGCTAAAATAACCTTCTACCATATAATTTCTAAATTCAAATAAAACTGGAAACATTAGAAATAGAACAGAAATATATATTAATATATTTTTATAATTAGTTGAAAAAAAAGTAATCAAAGTTGAAAAAATATTTTGTTTTTTTTCTTTTATTTCTTGGAAATTTATAGTCAAAAATATTAAAGCTATTGCTACAAAAATTTTTTCCTCTCTTGTGTAAGGTATAATTGAAATAATCAATGCTAGTAAAATCAATTTAAAATTTGGATAAATTTTATTATCATAAAGATAATAAAAGAATAACATCATAATTAACATTCCAAAGTACTCAGATAAACCTCTACCTACTAGATATCTAAAATTTTCACCTGTAAAAATTATGAGAATAATTAGTAAGGCAATAAAAGATAAATAATTTGAGCAATTTTTTAATTTAAGTAATTTATAAACAATCAAACTACTTATTATAATTGACCATACATCAATAAATTTTAATGCAAACGAAGAATCACCAAATAAAATATGCTGAAAAGCAATTAAATATCTAATTAATGGTCTAAAATAAAAAATACCTTCGCCTCCTCTTAACCAATCATTTTCTAAAACTATTTTTCTTGCAAAATATTGAAAACCACTCCAATCATCACCAACAGTCCAAAAGCTAAAACTTTGTAAATCATTTTTAAATTGAAATACCCAGAAAATAAAAAAAACTGGAGAAATAATTATAAATACATTTTGAAAACTCAAATTGTCTTCAAGTTGTTTTATAAAATTTTTGTTTAGTTGGAACAAAATTACTATAAAAAGTAATCCTGTATAGGTCAATGCAAGAGGCCATATTCCTACGTAGTCGTAAGTACCTATTAAACTTAGGAAAAAGTTCAAATAATTAAATAAAAATATATAACTAAAAACTGAAAAAATTGATAAAACAAATGTTAAAGTATATTTTTTATCAAAAGATAAAATAAATATATTTAATATTAAATAAACAAATAAAAAAAATAATAAAATATCAGATAAATTAGAACTATATTTATACAAACTAATTATATTTAAATTTTCAATTTTATTTAAATCTGAAAAAATGTAACCGTTTTCAATTGCCTTAATTTGCTTTTCATTTGTTATAATATATGGGATTAATTTTATGTCATTTCCAGAAAAATTTAGGTTTCCACTAAAACTATAAATACCTTCTGTTAAATTAATTCCATCATTGTTATTCACATAAAATTTATTTACTAATTTTTCAGATAAATTGTAATATTTCAAATAATCATTATTAATTTGATTAGTCTCAATTTTAAAATTTGCTTTGTCTTTTACAAATAAGTAAAAATTTACATTATGATTGATATTAATATTATCCCAATCAACTGAGGCAAAAAATTCTGGATAAAATGTATTATCTGAAAAATTAATCCATTCTAAAGGAAATTGTCTTTTTTTATTCCATGAAAATTTTTGAATAGTAGTGAAATTTTTGTTCCAAAAAGTATCATAGCTAATGACAAAATCATTATTTTTTGAATTATTAATATACTGTTTGTGATTTATTCCGAATGATGGTGAAAAAACATTAAGAAGTTTAATAGTAATTACTAAAGAAATAATAATTTTAGAATAAAAATCAAAATTTATTTTTTTATTGAAAATTAGAAGTATTGGTAAAACAATGACTATAAAAAGTGTTTCAATATTTTGGTTCCATGGTAAACCATTAAAGTATTTAGAAGACCCATTTGGAATTGTTATTATAATGAGTAATAAAGTAAGCCAAAAAAAATTTTTATTAAAAAAATTGTTTGTGATTTTTTTTAAAAGTAACATATAAACTGTATTTTATATTATAGATATGAAAGAAAATATAAACAAATTATTTGATTTATTATTTCCAATTAATAGAAGTTTAATTAATAGTGGTTTTGATAAATCTCTGAATATAATCTGTAAGAATTTGGGATTTAAAGTTGAAAAAGTTAGGTCAGGGTCAAAAGTATTTGACTGGACAGTTCCTTATAGGTGGGAAATAAAAGATGGGTATATAGAAGACTCTAAAAAAATAAAAATCGTAGATTTTAAAAAAAATAATCTTTCAGTTATGGGCTATTCTAGTCCAATTAATAAATTTTTAGATTTTAAAGATTTAAAAAAAAATCTACATTTCATTAAAAATAAACCTAATTGGATTCCATATGTAACTAGTTATTATAAAAAAAATTGGGGATTTTCTCTAAGCTATAATAACTTTAAAAAACTTAAAAAAGGTAAATACAAAGTTTATATTAATTCTTCTTTTGAAAAAAATTATTTAAAATATGGCCTTAAAATTTTAAAGGGGAAATCAAATAAAATAATATTAATAAGTACTTACTTGTGCCATCCATCAATGGCTAATAATGAATTAAGTGGACCACTTGTAATGCGCGAATTAATAAAAAAAATAAAAAATTGGAAAAACAGATATTATACTTACTACTTTTTAATCAATCCTGAAACTATTGGAAGTATATGTTTTATAAAAAAATATCATAAAATACTAAAAAAAAATATGGAAGCTGGTATGGTTTTAACTTGTTTAGGAGGAAAAAATTCTAAATTATCTTATAAAATGTCAAGAAAATCTAATTCTAGTTTAGATAAATTATTTACCTATCTTGCTAGTAAAAATAAGGTTAAAATTAGAGAATTTGATCCAAGTAGTGGCTCAGATGAAAGACAATTCTGCAGTTCCCTTTTAAACTTACCTATGGGTCAAATAGCAAGAGATGTCTATGGAGCTTATGAACAATACCACACAAGTGCAGATAATAAAAAATATATGAATATCGACCAACTAATTAATTCTATAAATAAAATAGAAAATTACTTAGAAATTAATGAAATTTTAAGACCTTTAGAAAGAGCTAAGCCATATTGTGAAATCCAACTTGATAAATATGATTTGTATCCAACTATTAGTTCATTAAATACTTTAAAATATTTAAATGATAAATCAAAAGATCACGAAGATCAGTATAAAATAATTTCCTATATTTTATCGTATGCTGATAAAAAAAATAATATAATTGATATATCAAAAAAACTTGATGTAGATTTAGATAAGGTTATAAATATTTACCATATGTTACATAAGAAAAAAATTTTAATTTAGTGTGAAGATTGCAATTATTACTGGCGATCACCCAAGACATAAATATTTCGTAGATTATGTTTCAAAACTAGATTTAGAGGTGATATGGATCATTCAAGAAAGAGAAAACTTTCTTCCTAGCTCACCATTTAAAAATATTGATATTAAATATTCCAAACTTTTTAAGATTCACTTTGATCAAAGATTTGAAACTGAACATAAATTCTTCAAAGACTCAGGGAATGTTGCAAGCAAAAATATTAATAAAGTTATAAAAATTAAGAGTGAAGATTTAAAAAATGACAAATTATTGAATCTTATAAAAAATGAGACGATTGACATTTTAATCAGTTATGGATGCTATAAATTAGATGATAAAATACTTAATCTTGTTAAAAAATTTTGTTGGAATGTTCATGGTGGACTTTCACCATGGTATAGAGGAGCTGCAACACATTTTTGGCCAACTTATATGTTAGAACCTCAATTTACAGGTATGACATTGCATGAGACGACACAAAATATTGATTGGGGTGACATTATTCATCAAACATCTATTAATTTGAGTAAAGAAGATGGAGTTCATGATAATGCTTGCAGAGCTGTTGTCGAATTTTCACATGATATTTACAATAAACTTAAATTAAATATTGATCAGTTAGATAAAATTAAACCCATACAAAATATTACATCTGGAAGAATATGGACAACTTCAATGTGGCACCCAGGACATTTAGAGTTAATCTATAATGTTTATGAAAACAAAGTTAATAAATTTTGTTTAGAAAATAATTTTTGCATAAGAGTTCCAAAACTTAAAAGTGTCTTTAATTAAATTTCTCTAAAATATTTGATAATTTTTTTTTCTCAAAATTATAATTTTCTATATCTTTCAAAGAAATTATTTTTTTTTGCACTTTATCAATTTCCTTATAATTAAATATAAATTCTTCTCCCTCTAACATAAAACAAAATTTTTTAAATTCATCTGTTAATCCTGTAATTTCTGATACATTTTTTTCAAATATTATTATTATAAATGGAATAGAAAATTTGATAGCAAAATATAATAAGGTTTGAGATATGCAATCAAAAATTAAGATATCCGACTTATTGTTTATTTGCGTTTCAATTTTTATGTTCTTATTTAAAATGGTAATATTTCTGGGTAACCATAATTCTTTATTATTATTCTTTCCTTTTACGAAAAAAATATTTTCGATTTTATTTAATTCTCTATCAATATAATCAAGATGATCTTCATATTTTTGATGTTTGTATTGATCAGGTAAATCTATTTTATCAAATTCATTAAAATTATTTTTACCAATCCAAAAAATATTATGCTCAGAATTTTTTATTTTTGTATTTAACGTGTATCTACCAATAAATTTACTTTTATTAAAAGGAAACCAAAAAATAAATTCATCAGATATATTTTTTTCAAATTTTTCTGTTAAATGTTTTTTGAATTGACCATAACCAGAACCATGCATTGTTCCAATAAGTTTTAAATTTTCAATAATTAGAAAAAATTTTAAATAATTATAATCGTTTAAAAAATTATCTAGAGAGCCAAAAATTTTTAGTTTTTTTAAAATTATATGCTTTCTAGTGTAGAAAAATAAAACTGGTAAATAATTTTTTAGAAAGTTGATCTCTTTTTGTTTATAAATATTATGAACTTTTAATAATTCTATAAATTCTATCTTTTTTTTGTTCGCAGTTGAAAAATCAAAATTCATAAAATTTGAATTAATAAAAGCTCTAATCCATAGATTAGAGATTAAATCATTGAGTTTAGTGTATTTTGTTTCACCTCCACTTATTATTAAATATTTAAAAAAACTAAACTTAAAAAATAAATTTAAAACTAATTTAATGAAATAATTATTGTATTTTCTTTTATTAAAAAAAAATCTCTTATTACCATTTAAAATTTGATTAATTGCATAAATTACATTTTTATTTTGACTTTTTTTAAGGACTTCTTCTAAATCTTTAAGTGTATATTTATTATTTAAATTAATAAAATGATCAAATCTTAAAAACCAAAAGTCAAATATTTTATTTATTTTGTTATTATTATTTTCTGGGCAGATTTTATTGTATAAATCTACTTTAGATACCATAGTTTCTATTCATAGTATTTTTGTAATTTTCTTGAAAGAAAGACTTTTTCGTATTTTTTAGGTTTCCCCCATATATTATCTTTATACCAATGATTTTTTTCAATCCACCATACTTTATTTGATCTAAATGTATCTGCTTTTTTGTAAAAATCTTCTTTTTTCATTCCTACGTACTTTAGCCAATGATTAAGATCAGAAGGTATTACATGATCATGCTTCTTAACGTATTCAATACCCTTTTCTCTAGAAATATATCCAGTTAATATATCTTTTGATGAATGATCAGTTGCTCTGCCATATCCAAATTTAATAAATTTTAAATAATCATGAGAGCCATTTTCATATCTGTCATCTAGGTTTGAGAATCTTCGATAAGTTCTCTCAAATGGAGTAGGTGATGATTTCCATTTATATTTTTTAATAATTAAATCTTTATGCTTATTTGGATCCCATTTAAAATAATTACCTATATATAAGCCCCTTACACCAACCTTTGTTATTTCTTCGTCGGTAGGATATTTTGCCCATTGTAAGTCTTTTTCAGATAAATCAAAATTTTTTTTACCAATCATATCAGACCAATCAAAACCTCTCATGCCATGTTCTAGTCTTACTTTTTGAGTAAATTCAATAAAATCCTCTGGTTTATACATGCCTGAAATATCCCAAAAAGGTTCTCCGTAAATTACATATGGTATTTTAAATTTTACTGCTAATTGAATTGGCAAAGTAAGTATACCACAATGATTATGCCAATTCATATCACCCATTTTATTGAACCCAAGAAGATTTAATTTTATTAAACTATCTTGACTTGGCCCAAGTATCAGATGATCAGCATCAAATACTTGTCTCATTCGATTAAGATTATGCCAGCCTGTGGAGAGATAATTGTTTCCGTTATATGTGACTAATAGTGGTTTTAAGCCATACTCCTTTATAACATGAGTCTGATAGTAACTATCTTTTCCCCCGCTTACAGCTATTATACAATCATAATTTGATTTATTATTTTTTTTGATTTTTTTGACAATATTTTCAAATACTTTTTTTCTTTTCATCCACGCTTTATTTGAAATTGTTTCCCAAGAATGAAATGTATTATAAGTTGAAGAGTATCCATTTTTATCAAAAGATACATTTACTGCAATTTCTGGATAGGTACACCCTTTGCAATATCTCATTGGTTTTTTATTATTTATTTTGACCATGTGTTAAACTCATGCTTTCTTACATTATATTTTTTTTCGAATAAATGTTTTTTTAATAAATAATAACTTTGATCATAATGATGAAAAAAATTAGCAGCTGCTATTGTGTCGACCTTAGTTTTATTTAATAATGCAGAAAAATGATCTAACTTTCCTGCCCCACCTATTGGAATAAGTGGAATATTAATTGATTTATTAACTAAATCTATGAGATTTATATCATAACCTTTTTTTAAACCATCTTTATCGTAAGAATTTAAGAGTATTTCTCCAGCACCTTCCTCTTGCATAATTTTAACCCACTCTTTTACTTCAAATTCTGTGCATGATTGATTAGGTTTATTTTTCATTACCATATATTTTGATTTATATTTTTTAACATCTACTGAAACTACAATACTTTGTGAACCAAATTCCTTAGCTGCCTTATTTACAAACTTTCTATCTGTAATTGCCATTGTATTTATTGATATTTTATCGGCTCCAAGCTTTAAATATTTTTCAATTTTTTTTAAAGAATTTATTTTTCCTCCTACTGTTAAAGGCATAAATGAAACCTTGGATACATCTTTGATAATTTCTAAAAAAGACTTACGATTATTATAATTAATATCATTTCTTCTAAGATCATAAGTATTATCTGTTGAAATATCTAAATACACTATTTCATCACACATCCATTCACTAAATCTTTGTACCGCATAAGTAGGGTTTCCGATGTTTTCGAAAGTGTTGAAATTTCTACTTTGAACTAACCAACCATTTTTTAATAACAAAACAGGTATAATTCTAATTTTTTTCATTTTAACAATTTTTAATAAAATTGTTTAGCAATTTTAAACCATTTGTTAAACTTTTTTCTGGGTGAAATTGTACCCCGTAAATATTATTTTTATTTATGATTGAAGGAAATGAATGATTATAATTTGTTGTAGCAATTATATTATTTTTATTTTTAGCTTTAAAATAATAACTATGTACAAAATAAAAATCTTTATTATTTAAATTTTCTAAAATATCTATTTTTTTTAAGATTTTAATTTTATTCCAGCCGATATGTGGTAATTTTAATTTTTTTGTTTTAATTTTTATAGTTTCTCCATCTATGTAATTCAAGCCTTTTGTTTTTTTAAATTCGTAGCCAAATGTTGCTAATACTTGCATCCCTACACAAATACCTAAGAAAGGTTTTTTATTTTTAAATATTTCTTTTTTTAAATATTGTAATGGTAATTTATATTTTATTTTTTGCATTGAAGAATCAAACGCTCCAACTCCAGGTAAAATTAAATGTGTAGACTTTGAGATATCACTCATATTATTAGATACTTTAGTAGAATATCCTAAAAATTTTATAGCATTATATACTGATGTAATATTACCAGATCCGTAATTTAATATACATACGAAAGGTTTTTTTGATTTCAAATATTTGGTCATTATAATAATGGATATTTCTTATAGTTATAGTCTAACATTTTGCAAAAATAATAATCACTAATTTCAAATATTTGATGAATGGTATCATCTGATTCTATAAGTTTATTTTTAACAAGAAATTCTATAGTTTTTTTGTTTTCAAAAATATCATGCTCTCTTATTGATTTTGATATACTCATACTGTCTTTATCATAATTTTTATAATCATTATTTGATGCTGAACCAAAAA
>CACMQB010000014.1 GCA_902615745.1 uncultured Alphaproteobacteria bacterium
ACTCTAAAAATATTAATATCATTTCTCTTTTATTTTTAAATGGTCGCTTTTTATCAGCATGTTCTGTTATAAATTTAGATTCTTCATAAATATTTTTAAAAGAATCAATAAATTTTTCAGAGTTATAATTATTAATATCTTCAATTTTCATCACTAAAATTTTCATACCAATAATTGGCAATTTCCTCTCTTTTGCATATCCAAATATCATTATAACCAGAAACATAATTCAAAAATTTTACCAAAGACATAAATCTTCCAGGTCTGGCTATTAATCGACAATGTAAACCCACACTCATCATTTTTGGTTTATTGAACTCGTTTGCTTCTCTGTATAATGTATCAAATGAGTTTTTTAAGTAATTATAAAAATCCTCACCTGTGTTAAAACCTTGTAAGGTAGAGAATCTCATATCATTATTATCTAGAGTGTATGGAATAATTAGATGTTTTTTATTTTTTACTTTTATCCAGTAAGGTAAATCATCAGCATAGGAGTCACTATCGTAAATAATATTTGTATTTTCTAAAATTATATTTCTTGTATTTGGGCTTGTTCTACCAGTATACCAACCAGACGGAAAATAACCAAAAATATCTTTAATAATGTTGTTGCATTTTATAGTATGTTCTTTTTCAACTTCCTCGGTTATATTTTGATAGTCTATCCATCGATAACCATGGCTAGCTACTTCATACTTTGATTTAATTATTTGTTCACAAACATCAGGATTTTTTTCTAAAGCCATACCAACGCCAAATATTGTTAAAGGTAATTTTCTTTTTTCAAACTCATTATGTATTCTCCAAAAACCCCTTCTTGAGCCATACTCATATATTGATTCCATATTCATATTTCTGGCACCTATTATTTGCTTTGCATTAATTATTTCCGATAAAAAAGTTTCTGATCCTTCGTCACCATTTATTATTGAATTTTCAGCACCTTCCTCATAATTTAGAACAAATTGAAGAGCGAGTTTTGATTTATTAGGCCAATAAAAGTTAGAGTCATTATTTCCGTAGCCTTTATAATTTCTGTCGTCTTTCATAAAAATGCTTGATTTAATATTTAGCTAAATACTGTATAAACGAATAAGTATTATGTCTAAAGGATATTTAACTACTCATGTTTTGGATACCTATAATGGTAAGCCTGGTTCTGGTATAAAAGGGTCACTTTTCAAAATTGATGGTGAAAATAAAGTTAAAATTTCAAATTTTATTCTCAATGAAGATGGCAGATGTGATGAGCCTATATTAAGTAAAGAGAATTTTATACTTGGAAAATATGAGTTATTATTTCTTTGCGGGAGTTATTTTAAGGAATTTACAAATCTTGATGAACCATTTTTTCTTGATGACGTAATAATTAGATTTGGAATTAACAAGGAAGAGCACTACCATGTACCTCTTCTTATTACCCCGTGGAGTTATTCAACATATAGAGGAAGCTAGTGTCTAGAGCGCATGTCGATTTTCTTCTTAATGAAGAAAAAATCTCTATCAAAGATTTAGACACAAATACAACGGTCTTAAATTATCTTCGAAACAATCATGAGTTAACTGGAACAAAAGAAGGTTGCGCATCTGGTGATTGCGGAGCATGTACTGCAGTTGTAGGAGAATTAAAAGAGAATAAAATTTCTTATAAAAGTATAAATACTTGTATTACTTTTTTGTATTCTCTCCATGGCAAGCAATTAATAACAGTCGAACATATAAAAAAAAATAAACTTCATCCTGTTCAACAATCAATGATTGATAGTGATGGATCTCAATGTGGTTTTTGTACACCTGGTATTATTATGTCAATGTATAATATGTACGAAAACAAAATAAAACCAACAGAAGAAAATATAGATAAATTTCTTTCTGGAAATTTATGTAGATGTACAGGTTATCTTCCAATTAAAAATGCAATTAAGAATATGTATAGCTATAAAAGTAATAAATTTTCAAAAAGTAAAGTTATTAGATTATTAAAATCAATTAAGAAAACTGATATTGTTATTAAAAAAAATGATTCTAAGTTTTTCATCCATTATAATTTAAATTCTCTAATAAAAGACTATCAAAAGATTAGTAATGGACATTTACTAGTCGGGGGTACAGATCTCGCTCTTGAAGTAACAAAAAAAAGAAAAGATTTAAAAAATATTTTTTATTTAGGATCAAATAAAGATTTAAATTATGTTAAAAATAAAAACAATAATTTACACATTGGATCCGCTACCCCCATAAATGATATTTTACCAATTTTAGAAAATATTTATCCAACATTTGCTAAAATGTTTGAAAGATACGGATCTGAGCAAATAAGAAATACTGCATCTCTTGGAGGTAACATTGGAAGCGCATCTCCAATAGGTGATAGTTTGCCTGTGTTAATTGCGCTCAATAGTAAAATTGTAATTCAAGGAAAAGTTAAAAAAACTTTATTATTGGATAATTATTTTCTCAGCTATCGAAAAACTAAATTAAAACCTAATGAAATAATTAAAGAAATTATAATACCCATTTATAAAAAAAATATTCTTAAATGTTATAAAATTTCAAAAAGAATAGATGATGACATAAGTTCTGTTTTCATGGCTATAAATGCTAGGATTGAAAAAAATATTATTAAAGAAATAAAAATTGTTTGTGGAGGTTTGGCAGAAACTCCAAAAATAGCTGAAAAAGCACAAAAATTTTTATTGAATAAAATATTTAATGAAGAAAATATTAATGAAGCAAAGAAAATTATTAAAAAAGAATTTGATCCAATAGATGATATGAGAGCGTCAAAAAATTATAGAACTAAAATTAGTCAAAACCTTTTAGAGAGGTTTTTATATGAAAATAATAAAATTAAATCAACGTTATATTAATGGATAAAATATTTACAAAAAATATTGAACATGAAAGTGCAGTAAAACATGTTACTGGAAAAGCAATTTATACTGATGATATATCAGAGCCTAAAAATTTACTTCACGCAGTAATTGGATACAGTAATTGCAGTAAAGGAGTAATAAAAAAAATTGATTATAAAGATGTTTTATCTTCAGAAGGTGTAGTAGACATTATTACTGAAAAAGATATTGAAGGTATAAATGATGTTGGACCAATATTTAAGGGAGATAAAATATTTACTTCAAAAAATATAGAATATTATGGGCAACCAATTTTCGCAGTTATAGCAAAGACCAATAATTTAGCAAAAAAAGCTGCATTAAAAGTAAAAATAGATTTAAAAATATCTAAACCGATCGTTTCAATTGAAGAAGCATTAAAGAAAAAATCATTTGTTTTAAAACCGAAGCATCTAACTAGAGGAAATACTAAAGATGGGTTTAAAAAATCTGAGAACATTCTAAAAGGTAAATTGTATTCAGGGGGTCAAGATCATTTTTATTTAGAAGGTCAAATTGCAATGACTATTCCACAAGAAGATAATAATTTTTTAGTTTATTCTTCAACACAACATCCATCAGAAACACAGCAAATTATCGGTAAAGTTCTTAAACAAAATTACAATAGTATCCATGTGATAGTAAGAAGAATTGGTGGTGGTTTTGGAGGAAAAGAAACACAATCTTTTTTGTTTGCAGCCATTACAAGCATTGCAGCAAAAAAATTATCTAAACCAGTAAAGTTAAGAGTCGATAGAGATGATGATATGATCATGACCGGAAAAAGGCATGATTTTTTATTTGATTATGAAGTAGGATTTAATAATAGTGGTGAAATACTTGCTCTAAAAATAATGATGGCGTCGAGATGCGGTATCTCTCCAGATTTATCAGGAGCTATTAATGATAGAGCCATCTATCATATAGATAATGCCTACTTCTTACCAAATATAGAAATTAATTCGTATAGATGTAAAACAAATACTGTTTCTAATACAGCGTTTCGTGGATTTGGTGGGCCTCAAGGAATGTTTTGTATTGAAAATATAATTGAAAACATTGCTCAAAAATTAAATCGAGAAGCAAGTGAAATAAGAAAAATTAATTTTTATAAAGATAAAATTAAAAATACTACTCATTATGGAATGAAAATTACTGACAATGTGATTGAAGATATTTTTAATAAACTAATTAAAAAATCTAATTACAAAAAAAGAAAAATAGAAATTGATAATTTTAATAAAAAAAATAAAGTTTTAAAAAAAGGAATAGCAATAACACCTGTAAAGTTTGGAATATCATTTACAACTACTCATTTAAACCAAGGTGGTGCCTTAGTTCATATCTACACAGATGGATCCATTCATTTAAATCATGGAGGAATTGAAATGGGTCAAGGATTAATGACGAAACTTGCTTTAGTGGCTTCAAATGAATTTGGCCTTAATTACGAAAATATAAAAATCTCTTCAACGGATACAGAAAAAGTGCCTAACACATCAGCAAGTGCAGCATCAGCTACAACTGATATAAATGGAGCAGCAATTGTTAATGCTATAAATAATATTAAATCAGGTTTAAATGAATTTATCTATGATTATTTTAAAACAAATAGCAAAATAAAATATGAAAATAATTTTGTTTATTTTGATAAAAGAAAAATATCTTTTAAAGAATTGATAAATACTGCTTACTTGAATAGAATTCCATTGTCATCTTCAGGTTTCTATAAAACTGACAAAATTAATGTAAATACAAAAACACTTCAAGGAAGACCGTTCTTGTATTTTACTTATGGAGCAGCGGTAACAGAAGTAATTATTGATAAATTAACTGGTGAAAATAAAATACTTCAAGTTGATATAATTCATGATGTTGGCAATTCTATAAATAAGAGAATTGATAAAGGACAAATTGAGGGTGGCTATATTCAAGGATTAGGTTGGCTTACAACTGAAGAAGTGTCTTGGAAATCAAATGGAGTTCTAGCAACTCATAGTCCTTCTACTTACAAAATACCTACTGCTGGTGAAACACCATTTAATTTTAATGTCGAAATATATGATCGTGGTTTTAATAAAGAAAAGGTTATTAATCGCTCTAAAGCGGTTGGAGAGCCACCATTTATGCTAGCAATTTCAAGTTTTATCGCATTAAAGGACGCAGTATATAATGCCAATAAAGGAAAAAATTCTGAAAATTTAATTGCACCTGCTACTGCTGAAAATATATTAAAAAGTTTGCATTAAAATGTATCTCAAAAAATTAAGTAAAAATATAAGTTTTAATAGTAAAATAGTTAAAGCTAAAATTATTAAAGTTAAAGGATCATCTCCCAACAGTTTAGATGACATTATATTAATTTCAACTGATACTATCTTTGGTACTATCGGTGGCGGAAACTTAGAATATTTAGTTATAGATGAAGCTAAAAAATTAATAGATAGTAATATAGCAAATAAAGTAATGAATATTCCGCTAGGACCAGGAATTGGACAATGTTGTGGTGGATACGTACAAGTTAAATTAAGCTTACATAATAATTCCAAAGATGCACTAAAAGATGAACATATTGTTAATAATGTTAAACCTAACTTATATATCTTTGGATCAGGACATATTGGTCAAGCGTTAATTTCTAAATTAGAAAATATAAATTTTAATACTTTTATAATTGATTCAAGAGAAGATTATTTAAAAATGACAAATTTCAAAGATATAAATTATTTACTTTCAAAAAAACCTTGGGAGATTGTATCAAAACTAAAAGATAATTCTTATTTTATAGTCTTAACTCATAGTCATGATTATGACTTAAAAATATTAAATGAAATTTTGAAAAAAAATAATACTTTTGTTGGTTTAATTGGATCTCTTACAAAGAAAAAAAGGTTTTATAAAAGATTAATTGATAATGGTCACAATAAATCAATAGTTGATAAAATTGAGTGTCCGATTGGAATTGATATTGGTAATTCAAAAGATCCGAATGAAATAGCTTTCTCAATAATTACAAGAATTATATCAATAAAAAATAGCTTGAAACATTTATCAAATAATAAAATTAAAAAAGTTATATGACAAATATAGATTTTATGAAAAGAGCTATTTTACTATCAATTGATAATATTAAAAATAATGGAGGTCCTTTTGGGTGTGTTATTGTAAAAGAAAATGAAATTATTGCAGAAGGGGTAAATAGAGTAACATTTAACAATGATCCTACTGCTCATGCTGAAATTGTTGCTATTAGAAATGCATGTCAAAAATTAAATACCTTTAACTTAGAAGGTTGTGAATTGTATTCCAGTTGCGAACCATGTCCTATGTGCTTGAGTGCGATATATTGGTCACATATAGACAAAGTGTATTATGGTAATTCTAGAGAAGATGCTGCAAAAATTAAATTTGATGACAAGTTTATTTATGATGAACTATCACTAGAAATGAAAGAGAGAAAAATCCCTATCAGTCAATTATCACGTGACGAGGCAATAAAAGCATTTAATATTTGGGAAAAAGAAGAAAATAAAATAAGATATTAATATGGAATTGTTTCTTAAAATTGTTGCGCCAGTTCAATCTTATGACTTCCAAACCTTTTTTCATAATTTACTTTTATCACTACCAGCATCAGCATTATTAGGATTATTATTATTTTTTATCCTTGGGGCATTTTCAGGTTTAAAATCTAAAGAACAAAGGCTCTATATTGTAATTGCAACTACAATAGTTATAGCTTTTACTGCAGCTTTTTATAATTTAGGAGTTCCAACAGAAACTTTATTTGCAGTATATTCTGAGTGGTTACATTTAATTGTTAGATGGGTTCATATAATTGTCGGTGTAGCATGGATTGGAACATCATTTTATTTTAATTGGCTCGATAGTAGACTGGAAAGAGATGATCCAGATTTTAAACATCTTGATGGTTATTTATGGTCTGTTCATTCAGGTGGGTTTTATAGAATTGAAAAATTAAAAGGACCTCCTAAAAAACTTCCAAAAGTTCTTCACTGGTTTAAATGGGAGGCGTATGCAACTTGGATAAGTGGTTTTGTACTACTTATTTTAGTTTATTACTTAAATGCAAGCTCTATGATGTTGGGAGCAAGCGGTGTTATATTAACACCATTTCAAGCAATTCTAATATCTATATTCTTACTTATAGGATCTTGGCTTCTATATGATTATCTTTGTAAAAATGTTTTAAAAGATAACGAACAAACTTTGATTGCAACTGGTGTTTTATTATTTGTATTATTAAGTTATTTTTTAACCCAAATTTATGGATCAAGAGCTGCATACATACATGTTGGAGCAATTATTGGCACCATTATGGCGGCTAATGTTTTTAGAGTAATTATTCCTGCACAAAGAAATCTTGTTTCATCAGCTGAAAATAAACAAAAGCCAAATTTAAATCTTTCATTAGAAGCAAAAAACAGATCAATTCATAATAATTATTTTACACTACCTGTTTTATTTATCATGATTAGTTCACATTTTTCTTTTACGTATGGGGCAGTAAATAATTGGTTAATTTTAGCTGTTATATCAATAGCTGGCATTTTAACTCGCCATTACTTTAATTTAAGAAATAAAAAACAATATAAATTTTGGATTTTACCATCAGCTGGTTTAATAATGTTTTTTTTAATGACTTTAAGTAGTCTTTCAATATTTGAAAAAAAAGATGCAAACGCATCTCTTTCTTTAGAATTAGTCAGTTTTAATGAAGTACAAAATATTATTAAATACAGATGTGGAACATGTCATGCTAAATATCCAACTTTTGAAGGTATTGAAGCAGCACCAAAAGGAGTTGTATATGACACTGCTCAAGATATTGTAAATAATATAAAATTAATCAAAGCTCAAGCTATTGATGCTGAAATTATGCCTCCAAATAATCTTACTGGTATTACAAAAAATGAAAGAGAGATATTAAAAGTTTGGATTGAACAAGGAGCAAATATCAATAATTAACTGGAATGGGGTCTAATGATCTCCATAAATACCATGTAGCTTGTGAGCTATATGGACTCCATTTTTTATAAAGCAATTTAAGTTTTCTTTCATTTATAGGAAGTTGGACTTTATAAAGTTTTGAAATAGCTTTTAAAAACCCTAAATCACCTGTTGGAAAAATATTTGAACTTCCATAACTAAACATTAAAAACATATGAATGGTCCAATTCCCTACTCCTTTAATTTCAATTAAATTATTATAAATTTCTTCTTCAGAAGATTTATTAATATTTTTTATGAATTTCTTGTTTTGTAAAAAAAATTTAGAAATATTTCTTATATACAAAATTTTTTGTCTTGATAGACCACATTTTCGTAAATCTGCAGTTCGTAATGTAGATACAGTTTGAGGTGTTATATTTCTTTTAAGTTTAAAAAATTTAGTTTTCATCGAATCAGCTGCAGATACTGATATTTGTTGACCAATTATTGAATTAATTAATGAATGAAAATAATTAGAATTTAGATTTAAATATTCATTACTATAAGTTTGAATTAATTTCTTCAAAACTTTATCTTTATTTGATAGATAAATCTTACCTTTATTCCAATATTTAGGTTTCATATGAATTATTATAACAAATTTAAAAAAATAATATCATACATAAATTTTATTTTTGGAATTTATTTATGGGCTTTAGTAATATATGCAATATTAAGAGCTACAGGATTAATTAAAAGATTTGCGTTACAAGAACATCTCTTAGGTGAGTATTTATCAATACCTATTAAATTTATTTTAAGTTTATTTTAATAAATAATATGATCTATTATTACTTTATTGCAATGGCTGCTGCACTTTGTTGGGCAGTAGCATCTTTAGTATCAGCAGATGTTACAAGAACTATTGGAGGTTTAGCCTTTAATCGTCTTAGATTATTTTTTGTGTCAATAATATTAATTACTTATACATTTTATATAAATACTTGGAATACAATAAGTGTTGATTACTTAACTATTATTGTAATTTCAGGAATTGTTGGGATATTCTTAGGTGATACTTTATTGTTTATTGCTTTACAAAAAATTGGGCCAAGAAGAAATAATATTTTATTTTCATTAGCTGCTCCTTTTACTGTAGTAATTAATATTTTTTTTCTAAATGAACTTGCTTCAATTGTAAGTATTATTGGATGTTTTGTTGTTTTTTTTGGTGTTGTTTTTGCAATTTCCTATGGAGATAAAAAAGGATCTGAGCATAGATGGGAAAAAGTAGAAGGTTCACTTTATATAGGAATTATTTTATCTATTGGAGCTGCGTTGTGCCAAGCAATTGGATTGGTTATGATGAAACCTATATTATCAGATGGAGCAGATCCAATAGCTTCAGCTGCAATTAGAACTACTATTTCATGTATTTTTTTATCATTTACATTTTTTTTAAATTATGAAGTTTTTAATACAAAAGTTAATCTTACAGCAAAAATTATTTACCAATCAATTCTTAGTGGCTTTTTAGGAATGGCCTTAGGTATGAGTTTACTTTTAATCGCATTACAAAAAGCTGATGCAGGTATTGTTGCAACTTTATCTTCAACTAGTCCAATAATGATATTATTTCTTCTTTGGATATTAACAAAAAAAATACCCTCTTATGGGGCGTGGGTGGGAACAATTATTGCGATTTTTGGAACTGGATTAATTTTTATCTATTAATTTAATACCTAATTCTTCTAATCTTTCTTTATCGATACTTGCGGGAGCATCCATCATTAAATCCATAGCTTGTTGATTCATTGGAAATGCTATTATCTCCCTAATGTTTGGCTCATCAGCAAGTAACATAACAATTCTATCAATACCTGGTGCACTACCTCCGTGAGGAGGTGCTCCAAACTTGAGAGCATTAAGCATTCCTGAAAATTTATCCTCTAATTCTTTTTTTGAATATCCAGCTATATCAAAAGCTTTATACATAATTTCTGGTTTATGATTCCTAATTGCACCAGAAGATAACTCTACACCATTACACACAATATCGTACTGATAGGCTTTTATATCAAGGGGATCTTTTTTTTCTAAAGCTTCCATCTCACCTTGAGGCATTGAAAAAGGATTATGACTAAATTGTATTTTATTAGTTTTTTCATCAATCTCATACATTGGAAAATCAACTATCCAACAAAATTCAAAAGAATTTTTATTAAGTAAATTTAAATTATTACAAATTTTTTCTCTTACTTTACCAGAAAATAATTGAGCCTCTTTTAATTTATCACAAATGAAAAATATTGAGTCATTTTCTTCAAGTTTTAATAACAATAATTGATCTTCATTTAAATTCTTTGCAATAGGGCCTTTGAAACTATTTTCTGTAAATGAAATATAGCCTAATCCAACTGCACCCTCTTCTCTTGCCCAATTGTTTAATTTATCAAAGAAACTTCGAGGTTGATCACCAGTATTTTTAACAATTATACCCTTAACAACTGACCCTTTTTCTATTTGATTACTAAATATTTTAAAATTTGAACCTTTAAATACATTTGTATAATCATTTATTATAAGTGGATTTCGTAAATCAGGTTTGTCTGTTCCATAAACTTCCATTGATTCATTGTAAGGTATTCTTCTAAATGGATATGGACTTACTTTAATTTCGTTATTTTTTTTATTTTCTTCAAATACTTCAAATAATACTGGCTCGATAGCTTCGAATACATCATCCTGAGTTACAAAACTCATCTCAAAGTCTAGTTGATAGAATTCGCCCGGAGAACGATCTGCTCTACTGTCTTCATCTCTAAAACATGGTGCAATTTGAAAATATTTATCAAATCCAGCAATCATTAATAATTGCTTAAATTGTTGAGGAGCTTGAGGAAGAGCATAAAATTTTCCTTGATGTATTCTAGATGGAACTAAATAATCTCTTGCTCCTTCAGGTGATGATGAGGTCAAAATAGGAGTATGAAACTCGATAAATTTTCTTTCAATCATTTTTTTTCTGATATCAAAAATTATTTTATTTCTTAACAAAATATTTTTATGTAATTTGTTTCTTCTTAAATCTAAAAATCTATATTTAAGTCTTATTTCTTCGCCATACTCAATATCAGAATTAACAGGTAAAGGAAGAATTTCAGATTTGGACAACAATTTATAATCTTCAATTTGAACTTCAATTTCTCCTGTTTTAAGGTTATTATTAATTGTATCCTCTGATCTTTTAACTACTTCACCAACAATAGTAATAACACTTTCATTACTTAAATTACTAATTTCGTTAAATAGAGAATGTTTTCCATCAATAACACATTGTGTAATTCCATAATTATCTCTTAGATCTATGAATAATAAATTTCCATGATCTCTTATTGTATCAGCCCAACCAGATAGTGTAACTTTTGAACCTAAATTATTAATAGATAGATCTGAGCATAAATGTGATCTGTATTTATTCATTTTTGAAAACTATCTACAGTATTTCTTTTATTAATGGTATTGTTAATTGCCTTTTTTTTTCAAGTGATAAAACATCTAATTTATTAACAATATCATGAAGACCTTGATAACTTCTATCAACTCTCCTTAGTATATATTCAAATATATCATTAGAAT
>CACMQB010000015.1 GCA_902615745.1 uncultured Alphaproteobacteria bacterium
AAAATATAAAATAAAAGTATGTCTATAGAAGCAAACATTCCGATCATTACAGTCTCTAAAAATAAAAAAGAAAGCATGTATTCCTTGACTCTTTTTTTTATATTATTCCAACTAGCTAAAATACAAAGTGGGGTCAAAAATGTACTTAGTAAAATCATAAAAAGTGAGATACCGTCAACTCCAACATGGTAGAAGAAATTAAAATCATCAAACCATCTAAATTTTTCTTCATATTGATAAGACGAATTGGAATAATCAAATTGTAACCAGAGTATTAAACTTAAAATAAATGTTCCTAATGTTGCTAGTAAAGCAGCCCATTTAATATTAATTGAAGTTAATTCATCTTCTTTAATAAAAAGAATAATTAAAGCACCAATTAAAGGTAAAAAAATTATTACTGATACTAATGGCCAGTCAATCATTTAGTAATATAAAAACCATGTTAAAATTATTACTAAGCCTCCAAGCATAGCAAAAGCATAATGAAACAAATACCCTGATTGAAACAAACTTACATAAGATGAAGATTTTGAAATAAGCCAGGAGACCCCGTTTGGTCCTAAACCATCAATAGTTTTTTCATCTCCTTTTTTCCAGAAAAAGTTTGCCAATTTGAAAAAAGTTAAAACAAATACTTTATGATATAGCTCATCCACATACCATTTATTTTTAGAAAGAGAATATAAAGGATCTAAGTTATAAGAAAGATTTTTTGCTCTGTTTAAATTATTTGAATATATAAACACACAGACAAGAATTCCAATTGCAACAGCGGATTTTGATATTAATGATTGCGTAAGAGGAAGATATTTATGAGAGCTTTCTGTTAATAATATTGCATTATCCCAAAATTCTTTTTTGTAATATCCAATAAAATAATCAGCAAAGAATATTCCAGAAAAAATAGAACCAATTGCAAGAATAAATAATGGAACTGTCATTACTAAAGGTGATTCATGGGCGTGATCATATGTTTTATTATTTGATCTATTTTCACCATGAAATGTTAGGAATAATAATCTCCATGAATAAAAAGCAGTAAGTAAAGCAGTTAAAATACCTACTAAATATGCAAAGTATGCTATTCCATTTGAAGTATAGAAAGCATTTTCTAAAATACTTTCTTTTGAATAGTAACCAGATAGATATGGGAAACCAATAATTGCAAGAGATCCAATCCACATCATTGTAGCAGTAAAAGGTATTTTTTTGAAAAGTCCCCCCATTTTTCTCATATCCTGTTCATGATGCATTGCGTGAATTACAGAACCTGCAGAAAGAAATAGAAGAGCTTTAAAAAAGGCATGGGTTGTTAAGTGAAATATTGATGCATTATAAGCTCCTACACCTGCTGCAAAAAACATGTATCCTAATTGACTGCATGTTGAATATGCAATGACTCTTTTAATATCATTTTGCGTTAAGGCTATAGAGGCAGCAAAAATAGCTGTGGCCGCACCAATAAAAGTAATGAATAAATTAGTAAATGTAGCAAATTCATAAAGAGGACTCATTCTTGCAACTAAGAATACACCAGCTGTTACCATTGTTGCAGCATGTATTAGTGCAGATACAGGAGTAGGTCCCTCCATAGCATCTGGCAACCAGGTGTGTAAACCTAATTGGGCAGATTTACCCATTGCACCTATGAATAAAAGAAAACATAAAAAATCTAAAGTTGGAAAACTGAATGAAAGAAATTGAATTTGATGATCACTAAATTGATCCACTTGTAAAAATATACTGTCGAAACTTACCGTGCCAAAAATATAAAAAATTCCAGCAATTCCTATTGCGTATCCAAAATCTCCAACTCTGTTTACAACAAATGCTTTTATAGCAGCTTTATTTGCTGAATCTTTATGATGCCAAAAACCAATTAATAAATATGAGGCTAGCCCAACTCCTTCCCAACCAAAAAACATTTGCAGCAAGTTATTACTTGATACAAGAACAAGCATAAAAAAAGTAAATAAGCTTAGATAACCCATAAATCTTATTTTTGATGGATCATCTTCCATATAGCCTATTGAATATAAATGAACACAGGCAGAAACAGTTGTAACCACAATGAACATCACAGCAGTTAAAGTGTCTAATCTAATTGACCAATCAACAATAAAGTTTCCAGAACTTATCCAGTTAAGGATAAAGATTATTTCAGTTTCCTTATTATTAATAAACTGAATGAATATTATCCAAGAAAATAAAGTACAAAGAAAAAGGATTGAAGTTGTTGAAATTTGATAAACCCTATAGTTAAACTGTTTACCTAGTAAAAAACAAAAAAGAAAACCAAGTAGAGGCAAAAATATAATTGAGATTGCCATCTACTATCCCTTAAGCTGATTAATTTTATTTACTTCTATTGATCCTAAATTTCTAAAAAATACTACAAGTATGGCGAGTCCAATTGCTGCTTCAGCTGCTGCAACGGTAAGTGTAAGCATTGCGAAGATTTGCCCTGAAATATCATTAATATACGCTGAGAAAGCAATAAAATTAATATTTACTGACAACAAGATGAGTTCTATAGACATTAAAATTATAATTAAATTTTTCTTATTTAAAAATATTCCTAAAACACCTAAGGTAAAAATAATTGCGCCGAGAAAAAGATAGTGTTCAAGAGTAATCATTAATTAAATTCCTTCGCCTATTTTTACTTTTTTCTTTTCTATAGCTGTTGATGCATCAACTGTATTTTGTGAATCAATATTTTGCCTTTTAACGCCACCTTTATCTCTTAATGTAAGTGTAATAGAGCCAATCATTGCGACTAATAAAATTATCCCACATATTTGAAATAAATAAAAATATTCAGTGTAGAGTATTTGCCCAATCATTTTTGTATTCTCCACTTCACTAACTATAGGTTGTAATGGTGTTTGATTGTTGTAAATATTAGACGATCTATCTGTTAAAAAAAGTATTCCAAGTTCAATTACTAGAACTATCCCTAATAATGCTCCAAAAGGTAAATATTGCAAAAAACCTTCTCTCAACTTTACAAAATTTATATCAAGCATCATTACAACAAATAGAAAAAGGACAGCAACAGCTCCAACATATACAACGACAAGGATCATTGCCAAAAATTCAGCACCTAATAAAACAAAGAGTCCTGATGCATTAACAAAGCTTAAAATTAAGAACAAAACTGAATGAACTGGATTTTTTGCGCTTATAACCATTAGAGCAGAAAGAACTGCAATAGATGAAAAAAGATAAAATGTTAATGAATAAAGAACCATTCTTATCTATATTTTCTATCGAGATGAATATTTTGAGCAATTTCTTGCTCCCATCTATCTCCATTTTCTAAAAGTTTATCTTTATTATAAATTAATTCTTCTCTCGTTTCAGTGGCAAATTCAAAATTTGGTCCTTCGACTATTGCATCAACTGGGCAAGATTCTTGACATAAACCACAGTAAATACATTTAGTCATATCTATATCATATCTTGTTGTTCTTCTACTTCCATCCTCTCTTGGCTCTGCCTCAATTGTAATTGCTTGAGCAGGACATACTGCTTCACAAAGCTTACATGCGATACATCTCTCTTCCCCACTTGGATATCTTCTCAAAGCATGCTCGCCTCTAAAACGTGGGCTTAATGGACCTTTTTCATGAGGATAATTTATTGTAACTTTAGATTTAAATATGTATTTAAAAGTTAAAAATAGTCCTTGAAATAATTCAAATAAAGTAAAAGATTTAATAAGTTTATACATATTAATTTGGCAGCATGTCAAAATATACTAAAAAACCAGAAGTTGCCACAACCCAAAACAAAGAAAATGGTAGAAAAACTTTCCATCCAAGTCTCATTAACTGATCATATCTATATCTTGGAAAAGTTCCTCTAACCCAGATAAATAAAAATAATATAAATATTACTTTCACAGTAAACCAGATTACTCCAGGAACGACATTTAATGGGTATACATCAAATGGGGGAAGCCATCCGCCTAAAAAAAGAATTACAGTCATAGAAGACATTAAAATCATACTCGCGTATTCACCTAAAAAAAATAATACAAATGAAGCAGATGAATATTCAGTAAAAAATCCTGCAACAAGTGTTGATTCATCTTCAGGAAGATCAAAAGGTAATCTATTTGTTTCAGCTAACGCAGAAATAAAAAAAATAATGAACATAGGTAATAATGGAATTGCAAACCATACAGTCTGCTGAGCTAAAACTATCTTTGATAAATTTAAAGAACCTACACATAATAATACTGTAATTATTACAAATCCAATTGATACTTCATATGAAACCATTTGAGCAGCTGATCTTAATGCTCCTAGAAAAGGATATTGAGAGTTACTAGCCCAACCAGCCATTATTATTCCGTATACTCCAAGAGATGATACTGCAAACAGATACATTATACCTACGTTAATATCAGAAACTACCCATCCTGGAGAAAAAGGTATTACAGCCCAACCTGCTAAGCTAAGTACCATTGTTATTATGGGTGCTAAAATAAAAACAATTTTATTTGATCCACTAGGTATAATATTTTCTTTAGTAATAAGTTTTAATGCATCAGCAAAGCTTTGTAATATACCAAAAGGCCCTACTATATTTGGACCTCTTCTTAATTGAATTAGAGCTAAAACTTTTCTTTCAGCATAAACTAAAAAAGCTACAGATATTAAAACTGGTACAACAACAGCAAGTATTTGGGCAACGATTATTAGCCCTGTAATTAATATATCATAATTCATATAATTATTATGCTGCCTTATTTAAAATATCTTTAGTACATTTTGCCATTGTTTCAGAAGATCTAGAAATAGAGTCGGTCATATAAAAATTTTCAATGTTATATTTAATTTTAATATTCTCAATTTTATTATTTTTAGCAAAAGTTATTTCACCAACAGAATTAACTTCATTTAAGAGAGCAAATTGACCATAGGTACTTGTAAGCTCATTTCGAAGTTCTCCAAGATTATTAAAATTTAAATTTTTTTCAAATAAGTCGCTTAAAACTCTAAAAATTTTCCACTCCTCTTTTGCTTCACCTATTGGATTATGACACTTAGTTGTTTGAATAACTCTACCTTCTATATTCATATAAGTGGAACTTTTCTCAGTATATGCAGGGGTTGGTAAAATTATATCAGCTATAGATGCTGAAACGTCTCCATGATGACCAAGATAAACAACAAAAGCATTTTCAAATGTTGAAAAATTTATCTCATCTAACCCCATTAAGAAAACTACAGGCATTGTTTTATCAATATGTTTTTTTAATTGTTTGTTGTAATCATTATCAAATTTTTTATTATAAAATTTCAAATCTAATGCTCCTACTCTAGAAATATCTTGGTTAAGAATATTTAATGGATTTATATTTTTATTTTTTTGAATTTTTTTCGCAATTAATCCTGCAGTTTCTAATATTTTTTTTCCATGATCATTATTTATTGCTGAAGTACCTAATATTATAAGTGGGTTTTTTGCAGATTTTAAAACTTTATTGAATTCAGATTTATTATTAGATAAATTATTAAGGTGATCTAAAGAATCAGATAAATGATAATAATCGTAAGTAAGATCTAATTTAGGACCAATAAGACCAATTTTGCAATTATTTTCAATATATGCCTTTCTAATTCTAGCGTTTAGTACCGCCGCTTCCCATCTGGGGTTGGATCCGATTAAAAGGATAGCATCAGCCTTTTCAATTTCTTGAATTGTTGAATTAAATTTATAACTTGAAGATGAATTATCGATAATTTGTGTATTATCAAATCTGCAATCATAGTTTTTTGATTTTAGTGAATTGCTAAATTTTTGTGCAGAATATAAAGTTTCAATATCGGTAAACTTACCAGATAGGAATACAGTATTTTCTTTACCTCTTTTTGTAATTTCTTTTTTTATTAATTCAAATGCATTATCCCATGAAGATTTTTGGAGTTTTTTATTTGATTTAGAATATACATTATCCAATCTTTGACTTGAGAGTCCATCAACTGCAAATCTAGATTTATCACTTATCCATTCTTCATTGGTTTCTTCATTTATTCTAGGAAGGGCTCTTAAAACTTTTTTTCCTCTTGTATCAATTCTTATACTTGAACCTATGCCATCAAACACATCGAATGTTTCTGTCTTAGTTAGTTCCCATGGTCTAGATTTAAATGCGTATGGCTTACTTGTTAAAGCACCAACAGGACACAAATCAATTACATTTCCAGATAATTCTGACTCAATAGTTTTTTCTAAGTATGTAGTGATCTCAGCATTTTCACCTCTGCCAAGCAATCCTATATCATCCACTCCAGCAACTTCTGTAGAAAACCTTACGCATCTTGTGCAATGTATACATCTTGTCATAATTGTTTTGACAAGTGGTCCCATATTTTTATTTTGAACTGCTCTTTTATTTTCTTCATATCTAGTTTTATCAAAACCATAATACATAGCTTGATCTTGAAGATCACACTCTCCTCCTTGATCACAAATAGGGCAATCCAATGGATGATTAATAAGAAGAAACTCCATTACGCCTTTACGAGCTTTTTTAACTGTTTCGGTATTAGTTTTTATAACCATTCCATCTGAAGCTGGCATGGCACATGATGCAATAGGTTTTGGAGCTTTTTCCATTTCTACTAAACACATTCTACAGTTTCCTGCTATTGAGAGTTTTTCATGATAACAAAATCTTGGAATTTCAGTTCCTGCTTGTTCACAAGCTTGCATTACGGTCATACCGTTTTCAAATTCGTATTCTTTATTGTCAATTGTTATCTTTGGCACTAAGCTACTCTTCTATTTCTTTCTTCTATTCTTTTTTCAATTTCAGGTCTAAAATGTCTAAACAAACCTTGAATAGGCCAAGCGGCAGCATCACCTAAGGCACAAATAGTATGGCCTTCAATTTGCTTAGTCACATCTAAAATTTTATCAATATCTTCATGTTTAACATTTCCATGAATCATTTTTTCCATCATTCTGTACATCCATCCAGTACCTTCTCTGCAAGGTGTGCATTGACCACAGCTTTCATGCTTATAAAAATGTGATAATCTAGCTATTGCTTCAACAATATCTGTTGATTTATTCATTACGATGACAGCCGCAGTTCCTAGTCCACTTTGAACTTCTTTTAGGCTATCAAAATCCATTTTAACAGTATCACAAATAGACTTAGGTAATAAAGGTACACTTGCGCCTCCAGGAATTACAGCTAATAAATTTTCCCAACCACCAATTACCCCACCTGCATGATTTTCAATCAGATCTTTTAATGGTATACCCATTTCTTCTTCTACATTGCATGGATTATTTACGTGTCCAGAGATACTAAAAATTTTTGTACCTGTATTGTTGGCACTACCTAAATTAGCAAACCATTTAGAACCACGTCTTAAAATAGTTGGTGAGACAGCGATTGTTTCAACATTTGTAACTGTTGTAGGACATCCATATAAACCTGCGCCAGCAGGAAAAGGAGGTTTTAATCGAGGCTGCCCTTTTTTACCCTCTAAACTTTCAAGTAAAGCAGTTTCTTCCCCACAAATATATGCACCTGCCCCTCTGTGAAGATAAATATCAAAATCCCAACCTGAACCAGATGCATTTTTACCAATTAAATTATTTGCGTAGGCTTCATCTATTGCTTTTTGTAAATTAGAAGATTCAGAATAATATTCACCCCTTATATAAATATAACAAGTATGAGCATGCATTGCAAAGGCAGCAACTAAACAACCTTCCAAAAGAAGATGTGGGTCGTTTCTCATAATCTCTCGATCTTTACATGTGCCTGGCTCTGACTCATCTGCATTAACAACTAGGTAATGATCTTTTCCAGAGTCTTTTGGCATGAATGACCACTTAAGTCCCGCGGGGAAACCTGCTCCTCCCCTTCCTCTTAATTGACTATTTTTAATTTCCTCAACAATTTTATCACTACCCATTTTAATAAGTTCTTTAGTATTTGACCAAATACCTCTTTTTTTAGCACCTTCTAATTTCCAGTCTTCAAAACCGTATAAATTTTTAAAAATTTTATCTTTTTCCTTAAGCATCAAATTTTCTTTCAGGCTGTGATGATTTTCTACCAATTTGTGAACCTACTTTTATTGATTTATTATCTTTTAAATCTTGAAGTATTTTTTTAAAACTATCTTCATCTAAATCTTCATAATAATCATCATTGATCTGGACCATAGGAGCATTGCAACATGCACCTAAGCATTCAACTTCAACAACTGTAAATCTTTCATCATCACTTGTCTCGCCAATATTAGTTTCACAAACTTCTTGTGCAACTTTAGATAGTTTATCACTCCCTCTTAACCAACAAGGTGTTGTTCTACAAATTTGGACAAAATTTTTACCAATAGGTTCTAAATTAAACATCGAATAAAAAGTAGCAACTTCCAACACTCTTATATAAGGCATACTTAGAGTTTCAGCTACTTTTTCCATTGAGTTTTTACTTAGCCATCCATTATTTTGTCTTTGTGCTAAATCAAGTAAAGGAATAACTGCGCTTTGAATACGGTTTGATGGATATTTTTTTATTATTTCAGAAATTTTTTTAAAATTTTCTGATGACCATTCAAAATTATCATTAATTTTTTTATATACTTTATTATTTGTACCAGGATGATGCATTATCTATCTATCTCTCCAAAAACAATATCTAAGCTACCTAGTATAGCGGCTATGTCTGCCATTAAGTGGCCTTTAGATAAATGATCCAATGTTTGAAGGTGTGCAAAACCTGGTGCTCTTATTTTACATCTATATGGTTTACTAGATCCATCAGAAACAAGGTAAACACCAAATTCACCTTTAGGAGCTTCTACTGCACTATAAATTTGACCTGCGGGAACGCGGTAACCTTCAGTGAAAAGTTTAAAATGATGAATTAAAGCTTCCATTGATTTTTTCATTTGATTTCTTTTAGGAGGTGTAATTTTATTATCCTCTACTGATATTGGACCTGATTTGATTTTATTTAAACATTGGTTAATAATACTAATGCTTTGTCTCATTTCTTCTATGCGCACCAAATAACGATCAAAACAATCACCTTTTTTTCCAACAGGAACTTCAAAATCAACTTGATCATAAGCGTCATAAGGTTGAGACCTTCTTAAATCCCATGCTACACCTGTGCTTCTTAATACAGGACCCGAACAACCCCATTCAATTGCTTCTGACTTTGTAATTATTCCTATATCAACTGATCTTTGTCTTAGTATTCTATTATTAGTCAGCAAGCTTTCGAGATCATCAATAAATTTTGGAAGAGATTTAAAATGCTCAAATAATTTTTCTTCCATTCCTTCTGGCATATCCTGATGAACGCCACCAGGTCTAAAATAGGCTGCATGAAATCTTGCTCCAGATACAGCTTCATGAAATTCCAAAAGCTTTTCCCTTTCTTCAAAACACCATAAAAATGGTGTTACTGCACCAATGTCAGCAGCATAGGCAGGTATATTTAATAAATGATTTAGTATTCTAGTAATTTCAGCAAATATAACACGAATATATTTAGCTCTTTCAGGGACATTAATACCTAGGAGATTTTCAGTTGCTAATGCAAAAGCATGTTCTTGACACATTGGTGAAACATAATCAAGTCTATCAAAATAAGGAACTGCCTGAAGATATGTTTTATATTCAATTAATTTTTCTGTTCCCCTGTGTAACAATCCAATGTGTGGTTCTGCTCTTTGAACTACCTCACCTTCTAGCTCAACTACTAAACGTAAAACACCGTGCGCAGCTGGATGTTGGGGGCCAAAGTTAATAGTAGTTGTATTAAGCTCCATTTCTTTCATTTAATTTTCACCAGTAGATTTCTCATCACCAAAAAGTTTGTTTTCCATTCCCTCCCAAGGAGATTCACTATCGAAATTTCTAAATTCTTGAGTTAACTTAACAGGCTCATATATTACTTTTTTTTCAAGGTCATCATAACGAACTTCTGTGTGTCCTGTTAAAGGAAAATCTTTGCGCAATGGGTAACCTTCAAAATTATAATCTGTCATTATCCTTCTTAAATCAGGATGGTTAATGAATTCAATTCCAAATAAATCATAGCATTCTCTTTCATACCAATCTGCAGATTTGTGAATATTGGTTATTGATTCTATGTTTTCATTTACTGTAGGAAAAGCTCTAAAAGATTCAGTAAATAATTAATTATCTTTTTTTCTTGCACCGGCTGTTAAATAAATTTAACAGCCGTATTTATTTGGGTGTTTAGCTCAGTTGGTAGAGCATCTCGTTTACACCGAGAGGGTCGGGAGTTCAAGTCTCTCAACACCCACCATGCGCGGGAGTAGTTCAGCTGGTTAGAACGCTGCCCTGTCACGGCAGAGGCCGCGGGTTCGAATCCCGTCTCTCGCGCCAACTTCTTCTGTGTTTTTTGTGTACTAAAGTCGCAACTAGACACGTTGTTATTGTTGAATAAATCGTTAAATACATTACTAATTTAATTGTGAGATTATAGTGTCTGAGTTTCTATTTGAATATTTACCTATACTGATTTTTATCTTCATTGCTTTGGCATTGGCTATTGGTATGACATTATTATCTTTTGTAGTAGGAGACTCTCAACCAGATAAAGAAAAATTATCTGCTTATGAGTGTGGGTTTGAAGCTTTTGATGATGCTCGTGGAAGATTTGATGTAAGATTTTATTTAGTAGCTATTCTATTTATAATTTTTGATCTTGAAGTTGCCTTCTTATTTCCATGGGCAATAACTTTAGGTAAAATTGGCTTGTTTGGTTTTTGGTCTATGATGATATTTTTAACAGTTTTGACAATTGGATTCATTTATGAATGGAAAAAAGGGGCATTAGAATGGGAGTAGATGAAGCTAAAAAATATGTTGATGATACTCTAAATACAGAACTATCCTCAAAAGGTTTCTTAGTTGCTAGCTACGATAAAATTCTTACTTGGGCTAGAACTGGTTCTTTATGGCCTATGACATTTGGATTGGCATGTTGTGGAGTAGAAATGATTCATTCTTATATGGCAAGATATGATTTAGACCGCTATGGAGTAATACCAAGAGGTAGTCCTCGACAATCTGACGTAATGATTGTTGCTGGCACACTAACAAATAAAATGGCTCCAGCTTTAAGAAAAGTTTATGATCAAATGCCAGAACCGCGGTGGGTAATATCAATGGGCTCATGTGCAAATGGTGGCGGATATTATCACTACTCATATTCGGTGGTAAGAGGTTGCGATAGGATAGTTCCTGTCGATGTTTACGTACCAGGATGTCCTCCAACAGCAGAAG
>CACMQB010000016.1 GCA_902615745.1 uncultured Alphaproteobacteria bacterium
TTCCAGGAGTAGGTGAAGAATTTTTATTCAATATTTGGAATAAAATTTCACCTGATCCAAATTTAATTCTACGAATTCCAAAATCTTTTTATTCTAATAATAATAATAATTTTAAAGATACTTTAAAGAAAAGAAGAAAAAATATTTCTGATAATTTATCAATTTCTTACAAGAAACCTCTTCATATGCTTGAAGCTAAAGATCAGTATTTTTTTGATAGATATGGCAGGAGATACTTAGATTGTGTAAATAATATTTCCCATGTTGGACATTCAAATTCCTATGTCCATGAAGCTATGACTCAGCAAAATTTAAAACTTAATACTAATACGAGATATCTATACGATACAATTAACGATTATAGTGAATTACTTTTGAGTAAGTTTCCAAAGAAATTAAATAAGATATTTTTCGTATGTACAGGATCTGAAGCTAATGATTTAGCTTATAGAATAGCCCAAACTTATACTAGTGCAAAAGATGTCTTTGTGATGGACAATGCTTATCATGGGCATACCAATGCCTTAATTGATCTAAGTCCATATAAATTTAATAGTAAGGGTGGTTTGGGTAAAAAAGATTATGTTCATGTATTAGACATGCCTGATCCCTTAAGAGGTAAGTGGAGATATCAAAATTCAAATTGGATTCAAAAATATATAGATGAAGCTAAAACGGTAATTAGAAATAAAATTAAAGAAACCAATATTGCATGTTTTTTTACTGAAAGTATACTTGGTTGCGGTGGTCAAGTAATTCTTCCAAAAAATTATTTAAAAGAAATATTTTCAGAAATTAGAAGAAACAATGCATTATGTATTGTTGACGAGGTACAAACTGGTTTTGGTCGCGTTGGAAGATATTTTTGGTCATTTGAAGAGCATGATGTCGTTCCTGATATAGTAACCTTGGGCAAACCTATGGGCAATGGTCACCCTATAGCTGCTGTTGTAACTACAGAAAAAATTGCTTCAACTTTTAATAATGGGATGGAATATTTTAACTCATTCGGTGGTAATCCTGTTTCCTGTGCTATCGGTAAAGCAGTATTAGAGACTATTGATAATAATAAATTACAAAAAAATGCTTTGTTAGTTGGTAATTATTTTTTAAAAGAATTAAAAAAAATCCAACTTAAATATAAAAAATATATTAGTGAAGTTAGAGGTAGGGGGCTTTTTTTAGGAATAGATATTATTCAGAATAGTAATGTGTCTAAACCAAATAAAAAATTAGCTAAACTGCTTATTAATTATATGAGAAATCAAGGTATTTTATTGAGCACTGATGGACCTCATGACAATGTTATTAAAATAAAACCACCTCTTGTATTTACAAAATTAAATGTTGATCAGGTATGTAAAAACTTAGAAACTTTCTTTAAAAAATTATAAAATATATTCCATAACTAATCATTAGCAGACCAATGGTTAGATCAATCCAAAACCAAGTTTTATTTGAATAAATATATTTTGACAAAAATTTTGACATATATCCCAAAGAAAAGAAAAACAAAAAACTAGCTGAAATTGCTCCAACGCCAAATGAAAATTGATCATTAAAATTTGTTGATAATGATCCTAGCAAAATAATTGTATCTAGATAAACATGAGGATTTGCGTATGTAATAAGGAATAAAGTAATTAATACTTTTCCGTATTCGTTAATTATATTTAATTCTTTATTTATATCTTTAATTTGATTTAATTTTATAACTTTATTTAATCCATAAAATATAAGCCAAATTCCACCTAATACTTTTATTATTCCTATGATACTTGGATTAATTTGAACAATATAATTAGATAGATATATTCCAATTACAATTAGTAAACTGTCAGATAGACTGCAAAATAAAGTAACTGTAAAAACATAAGATTTTTTAAGCCCTTGTTGAATTACAAATAAATTTTGCGGTCCTATGGCTATAATTAATGTTCCTCCAATTATTAATCCTTGGATAAAATCATAAATATACATATTGCCTTAAATTATAATTACACTATTTTAAAATCATGCACAAAATTATATTGTTTAGTTTGTTTATTTTATTATCAAAAAGTGTTTATGGAGAAATGATAAAACCAGACCCTTCAATTGGCCCTAAAGAAGTTATTTTAATTCAATTAAAAGCACTACAAAAAAATAATTCACCTTTTGACGATGCTGGTATTGAACAAACTTGGGAATTTGCACATCCAAATAATAGAATGTACACAGGTCCTCTAGACAATTTTATTAGGATGATTAAAAATCCATCCTACTCAATGATGATTGATCACTTAGAACACAATATAATTCCAGTTCAGGAACAAGAAAAAAGTTCATATTACTTTGTAGAGCTTACAGATAGTAATGGAAAAAAATTTGGTTTCGAATGGACAGTAGAAAAAGTAGAGCAAAACGGTGAGTTTAAAGATTGTTGGATGACCGTAGGTGTTTCTAGACCAATGCCTTTATCGCAAGCATCATAGTGTGCGGAAGATTTACAAGTACTGAAGATAAAGAAAAAATTATAAAACTTTTTCCTAACTCTGAAGTTTTAAATTACTCACATAAGTCTTACAATATATCACCGTCTAATATTGTTAATATTATTTATGAAAACAATCATAAACTTTTAATAGATACTTTTATTTGGAGTTATAGTTTTTTTAGTAAACAAAATAATGTTACTCAATTTGTTATTAATGCAAGAATTGAAACGATTAATGATAAATATTTATTCAAAGAATCATTTACTAAAAGAAAATGTCTTATTATTGCAAATGGATACTATGAATGGAAAAATATAAACAATCAAAAACAACCATATTTAATATCAATTCCTAGAAATGAATTATTGTTTTTTGGTGGAATTTGGAGGGAAGAAATAAGAGATAATAAAAAAATGAATGTTGTCTGTATCATTACTAAGGAAGCAAATGAAAACCTTTCCCATATACATAATAGAATGCCTTTTATTATGT
This sequence comes from uncultured Alphaproteobacteria bacterium, assembly GCA_902615745.1. GTDB lineage: Bacteria > Pseudomonadota > Alphaproteobacteria > HIMB59 > CACPNW01. Next base: position 2,970 of record CACMQB010000016.1, read on the forward strand.
CTCATAATGAGGGTCTTGATTTTCTTAAAGATAATGAAAATGAATTTCTACATAAAAACAAAAGTATTATCGAGGATGATTTAGACTTTTATCCAGTATCAAAAATTGTAAATAATCCAAAAAATAATGATGAAAATTGCCTTAAGGAAATATCTTTATAATATTTAAATTTTTTTATCGCTTTTATAATATTAATCAAATATATAATTTTTTTTTAAATGAGCCATTTATTTTATAAACCTGCTAAATCTAGATTACACAGAAGTGAATTGGCAGTTCCTGGCTCTAATCCAAAGATGTTTGAAAAAGCATTAAAATCAAATGCCGATTATATTTTCTTAGACCTAGAAGATGCAGTATCTCCAAATGATAAAATTGATGCAAGAAGAAATGTTATTAATGCAATAAAAGAATATAATTGGAAAGAAGAAGGTAAAACAATCTCTATAAGAATTAACGGTTTGGATACACACTATATGTATCGTGATGTGATTGAAATTATAGAAGAGGTAGGTGATAGGGTTGATACATTATTAATTCCAAAAGTAGGTTCATCATCTGATGTATATATGGTCGATTGTTTGCTTAATCAAATTGAGCAAAATAAAAAATTTGAAAATAGAATAGGTTTAGAATGTTTAATTGAAACAGCACTAGGAATGTCTAATATTCAATCAATTGCAACATCAAGTTCAAGACTAGAAGCATTACATTTTGGAGTTGCAGATTATGCAGCAAGTATGCGCGCAAGAACCGTTGTTATAGGGGGGTTAAATCCTGATTACCCTGGAGATCAATGGCATCATGGCTTATCAACATTAGTAATGACTTGTAGATCATATGGCTTAAGAGCAATAGACGGACCTTTTGGTGATTTTAATGACAAAGAAGGATATCTTGATGCAGCAAAAAGAGCTGCAGCAATTGGTTTTGAGGGTAAATGGGCAATACATCCATCACAAATAGATCTTGCTAATGAAGTTTTTTCTCCACCTAAAGAAGAAATAGATAAAGCAAAAAAAATATTATTAGAATTAGAAAAAGCAGCTGCTGAAGGAAAGGGTGCAGCTCAACTTGATGGAAGAATGATCGACGCTGCATCTGCAAGAATGGCTGAAAATATTGTAAATATAAATAAATTAATTGAAAGCAAGTAATGGATATACACGAATATCAAGCAAAAAAAATATTGTCTGATTTTGGTGTTAAAATTCCGACTGGTGGTATTGTTTATAGTCCAGAAAATGCAGAAAACAAAGCAAGAGAAATTGGTGGTTCAAAATGGGTTGTAAAAGCGCAAGTTCACTCAGGTGCTAGAGGTAAAGCGGGAGGAATTATAATATGTAATTCTCCGTTAGAAGTTGCTGATGCAACTGATAAATTGTTAGGTAAAAAATTAATTACAAACCAAACTGGTCCAGAGGGTAAGATAATAAATAGAATTTATATTGAAGAAGCAACTGATATAAAACACGAATTATATTTAGGTTTAGTGTTTGATAGATCTTCAGAAAGTATAATGGTTGTAGCTTCAACAGAAGGTGGAATGAGTGTCGAAGAAATTTCAAAAGAAAAACCTGAAACAATTATACGATCTAAAATAGAAGTAGCAGTTGGTATTCAACAATTTCAAGCAAGAGAAATAGCTTTTGGTTTAGGAATTGAATCCAAATTGATCTCAAGAGCTGCAAATACAATTATTGGATGCTATAAAGCTTTTAGTGAGCTTGATGCGACAATGGTTGAAGTTAACCCATTAGTTGTATCACACCAAGATGAAATATTAGCATTAGATTGTAAAATGAGTTTTGATAATAATGCAATGTTTAGAAGAGACGAAATTGCAGAACTTAGAGATAAAACACAAGAAAATTCAAATGAAGTTTATGCTTCTGACAGAGGAATGAATTATGTAAGCTTAGATGGGAATATTGGTAATATTATTAATGGTGCAGGCTTAGCAATGGCTTCAATGGATATGATTAAGCTTGCTGGTGGTGAACCAGCAAATTTTTTAGATGTTGGTGGAGGTGCAACACCTGAAAAAATAGTTAAAGCTTTTAAATTAATCTCTATGGACACAAAAGTTAAGGTTATATTAGTTAATATCTTTGCAGGGATTAACAGATGTGATTGGGTTGCAGAAGGAATTGTTCAAGCTTTATCAAAAATTGAAATTAAACATCCTTTAGTTATACGTTTAGCTGGAACTAACGTCGAAAAGGGAAATGAAATACTTAAAAAAAGTAATATAAATTACATTGAAGCATCAACTTTAGAAGATGCAGCAAATAAAGCAGTGAAGGCTCTTGGATAATCATGTCTATAATCATTCACAAAAATACAAAGATTTTAGTCCAAGGATTCACAGGAAAAATTGGAAGTTTTCATGCTGAAGAAATGATTAAGTATGGTTCAAACGTTGTCGGCGGAGTAACACCTGGTAAGGGTGGCATGACTCATTTAAATCTTCCTGTTTTTAATACTGTGAAAGAAGCTGTAGATCAAACAGGAGCATCAACATCAATTTTATTTGTCCCGCCAGCCTTTGCAGCAGACTCAGCAATGGAAGCTGCTGACGCTGGTATTAAAACATGTGTGGCTATTACTGACGGTATTCCTTCTCATGATATGGTTAAAATAAAAAGATACATGAGAAGATATCCAAAAGATAAAAAAATGGGATTAGTAGGTCCGAATTGTGCAGGAATAATTAGTCCTGGTAAATCTATGTTAGGTATTATGCCTGGTCACATTTACAAAGAAGGTAAAATAGGAATAGTTAGTAGATCTGGCACTTTAGGATATGAAGCTGCACAACAACTTAAAGATTTGGAAATTGGTGTATCGACAAGTGTAGGTATAGGAGGTGATCCAATAAATGGAAGTTCTTTTAGAGATATAATTGAAAAGTTTGAAAATGATGACGAAACTATTGCAGTTTTAATGATAGGTGAAATAGGTGGCCCACAAGAAGTTGAAGCTGGACAATTTGCAAAAGAAAATATGAGTAAACCAGTAATTGCGTATATAGCAGGACTAACTGCACCTAAAGGTCGCGTGATGGGGCATGCTGGCGCAATTGTTTCTGCTTATGGTGAAAGCGCAATAGAAAAAGTAGAACTTCTTAAAGAGTGTGGAGTTACAATTTCCAAAAACCCATCTGTAATGGGTGAAACTGTAAAAAAAGTATTAGTAGAAAATAATTTGAATTAATATAATTAAAAAATAATGAAATTTTTATATAAAAATGAATTCTGGATGTTAATATTTTCACTAGGTGTTCTTTATTGGTTATTTAATCCATCAGTATTAACAACCTTAGTTATGATTGTGCCATTGCTATTGGCCGTTTCTTCCCGTAAATAAAGCTAAGTTTTATACTTACTGATGCATGAACGTTTATTGTATTTATAGTTAAAAAATGAAATTATATCTTATTAGGCATGCAGAGTCAGAAGCTAATGCGGCATCAGATTTAGATAATCCAACTTATTATTATGATGCAAGAATTACTCAAAGGGGAGTTGAGCAAGCAAAAAAATTAAATAATAGAATTAAAAATCTCAAATTTGATAATTATTTTTGCTCCCCTTTAACAAGAACATTAGAGACATTCTCTATTGTTTTTCCATCTAATAAACCTGTAATAGAACCATTAATAAGAGAACATTTGTACCACTCATGTGATGTAGGAAGACAACCAAAAAAATTAAAAAAAGAATTTAATGATTTTGATTTTAATAATTTAAATGATTTTTGGTGGAATAATAACAAACCTATTAATGAAAAAAAAATTATACAAGAGTCTCACAATGATATTAAAATGAGATTAAGGTCTTTTCTGCTATCTATCAAAAACCTTAATTTACAAAAAATTGTATTAGTCAGTCATGGCACATTCTTAAGTCAAATAACTGAATATATGCTGGATAACTGTGAGGTATATGATTGTGAGTACAATGAGGTATACAAAAAATTTTTTTAATTTAATTCTTGATAAATAAAAATCTAAAACATCTCATTTATTATTTTATTTAATTTTTGTGTTACTCTATCAATTATTTTTTTTCCTATCTGTGCATTGGATTTTCTAGGATCTCCAATAATTCCACTTTTACTTAATTCTTTAGTTACCCAAGCTTTCTTAATATTTTTCTCATAAGAAATGGTTTTAGATGATAAATAATCGGAAGATAATCTATGTTTAGAAATTTTAGATTGTCTAACTAGGTTTGGAAATAAATATAACATAATAGATGTTTCAAATTCTCCACCGTGATAACCAAAGTCTTTTTCTTTACTTGATATAATGCCTTTAAATTGATCAAATAAAAAATATGTGCCTTTTACTATGTTTATCTTAAATTCTGATTTCAATTCTTTAGCAATAATATCTATATGGCTAATTTGTCCACCATGACTATTCAAAAGTAATATATTTTTAAATTTCAATTTACATACATTTTCTAAAATTGACAAAGAGTGCGATATAAATTCCAATGAATCAATACTTATTGTTCCATCAAAATCTGTATGTTCAGCAGCTGAACCAAAATATATTGAAGGCATAATTAAATATTTATTTGAATTATATCTTTTATTGAATTCTAATAATATTCCTTCAAGAATTTTTTTATCAGTATTTAATGGAAGATGCGGACCGTGTTGTTCTATTGATGAAAATGGGAAAATTAAAACTGTTTTTCTATTTATTTTTTTAATTTCATTTGTTGTTAATTCTTCCCAAAAGTTTGTTAGCATTTTTTTATTATACATTTATAAGGAAATTATGAAATCTTATTCTTTATGGATTGATAAAAAAAAACAAGCTAAAATTTATCAAAAAAAACTTGTTTACAATAAAAATAACAAAACAGTTTTAGTTAAAACTATTTACTCAGGTATTAGCAAGGGAACTGAAAAATTAGTTTCATCTAAAAGCGTAAGTAAGGATCAATTTGAATTAATGAAAGCCCCTTTTCAAGAGGGTTCTTTTAATTTACCTATAAAATACGGTTATATAAATGTTGGGAATATTATCGATGGTCCAAGGAAATATATAAATAAAAAAATATTTAGTCTTTATCCTCATCAAGATTTATATGAAATTACTATTCAAAATTTAATTTTTTTACCAAAAGGAAATTTGAGAAAATATGTTCTAACTGCAAATATGGAAACAGCAATTAATATCTTTTGGGACGCTCAATCTAAAAGTAATAACAAAATTCTAATTGTAGGGCTTGGCTCTGTAGGATTATTAACTGCATTTTTTTTTAAAATTAATGGATATAGAAATGTTTATGTTTTTGATAATAATAAAAATAAAAGAAAAATTGCCAATTATTTAGGATTAAATTTTATTGATATAAGAAAGATTGAGAAAATAGATGTAGCAATAAACACTACAGCTAATTATAAAGTTTTAAATTCTTTAATGGAAAAATTATCTATCGAAGGAAAAATAGTAGAAGCTAGTTGGTATGGTAAAAATAAAGGAGAAATTGCCTTAGGTGGGTATTTTCATTCTAAAAGATTAAAAATTATTAGCTCACAGGTATCTAAAATACCAAAATACATGAAAAATAAATATGATTTTGATGGGAGATTAAAATTAGCAATTAAATCTTTAAAAAATTCACGATTAGAAAAATTAATTACTAGTGAAAGTAATTTTTTTGATTTAGAAAAAGATTACTATAAAATCCTTCAAAATAAGGATACAATAATGCATCTAGTTAAATATTAATTATGTATTCGATAAAAGTAAGAGAAAATATTCTAATAGCTCATTCTTTACCTGGAGAAGTATTTGGACCAGCCCAAAATATGCATGGAGCTACATATTTAGTAGATGCAGAATTTTTCACTGATAAACTTAATAAATACAATATAATTATGGATTTAGGAATAGTGTCCACGACTTTAAAAGATATTCTTAAAATATATAATTATCAAAATTTAGATGAGATTGGTGAATTTAAGGGAAAAATTACCTCAACAGAGTTTTTAGCAGAGGATATTTGCAATAAGATCTTGAATAGATTAAAAAATGAATTCTCTGAAGATTACAAATCTTTAAAAAAAATTAAAATAACCTTGCAAGAATCAAATGTTGCATGGGCATCATATGAAAAAGAGGTTATCTAAAAATAAATCTGATATCTATTTTGTTTATCCAGGAAATATTAATGCAAAAACTGGAGGATATATTTATGAAAAAAATATCCTAGAATATGCAAAGATAAGAGAAATAAATATTAGACCAATTGCTCTAAGTGAAAATTATCCTTTTCCTACAATCAACGATATAAAATATTTTCTAAAAATTTTAGATAAAATTAATCCTAACTCTAAAATTATAATCGATGGATTAGCTTTAGAAGGAATGTATTCAATTTTTAAAAAAATACTTAATTATAATGTTATCGCGCTAATACATCATCCTCTATATCTTGAATTTAAAGGTCAAAGATCAAAAAAATTCTTACGATTAGAAAAAGAAAATTTCAAAAAAATAAATAAATTTATTGTGACTTCTAAAAATACAAAAAATTTATTAATAAATGAGTTTAAGGTAGTAAATAATAAAATTTCTGTAGTTGAACCTGGCATAGAAAGACTTGCAAAATATAATTTTAAAAATAATAGTAAAATTCATCTTTTAACATGTGGAAGTATAATAAATAGAAAAAATTATCTTTTTTTATTAAAAGTTTTAAAGCCTTTAGATAATTTTATTTTAGAAATAGTCGGTGATACTACAAGAGATATAGGATATTACAAAAAACTCAAAAAATTTATTTCTAAAAATTCAATGAACAGAAAAATAATATTCCATGGTACTATTTCAGATACAAAATTAGCTAAATTATACTCTAAAACAGATTGTTATATTTCGGTAAGTAAATATGAAGGTTTTGGAATGTCTTTAGCAAATGCATTAATAATTAAAAAGCCAATTATAACCTTTTTTACTCAAACTATCTTAAATACACTTGGAAAAAAGGGTGTTATTTATTTTAAAAAATTTGAAGTAAATGATCTTAGAAATATAATTACTAAAAATATATTAAATCAAAAAAATTTTAAAAAACTAAATATTAATATTCATAATAATAAAAGATATCTTCTTACTCCTCTAGAATCAGCTAAGAAATTTGTTAAATCAATTTAATATGCATGAATTTCAAAATAAATGGTTAAATCTTAGAGAAACTGTCGATAGAAGTTCACGAAACAAAAGAATATTATATTTAATTAATAAATTTTTTAAAAATAAAAAAAATATTAGAATAGTTGATTTAGGTTCTGGTGCTGGATCTAATTATAGATTTCTTAAGTCACGATTATTAAATAATCAATATTGGTCTTTTGTAGATATATCACATCAATCAACAAATTATTTTAAAAAAAATATAAAATTATCATCTAAAATAAAAAAAACTAATTTTAAAATTGTTGATGTAATTAATAATCTAGAAAAAATAAATTTTAATGATTATAATTTAGTTACAGGATCTGCTTTTTTAGATATTCTTCCAAAAACATGGTTTAAAAATTTTCATAAATTAAATCTTGATATGGAAATTGTCTACTTTGCCTTAAATTATAACGGTAATTTTAAATTTTTTCCAAAACATAAGGATGATAAAAAAATTCTTAATATTTTTAATAAAGATCAAAAATCTGACAAAGGAATAGGGGAAGTGGCCGTTGGACCAGATTGTACTGAATTAATAAATAAAGTATTTAAAGGGACTCATAAAACATATGTTTTAGACTCTACATGGGATGTTA
>CACMQB010000017.1 GCA_902615745.1 uncultured Alphaproteobacteria bacterium
CATTGTAGGTGATATTCATGATGTTATTAAGTTATTTGAAAGCAATAGTATTGACAAAATATATTCAAGTCATTGCTTTGAACATATAAAAAATTTAGAAAAATTATTTATAGAAATTACTAGAGTATTAAAAATTAATGGTGAGTTAGAGTTAATAATCCCACATTTTTCTAATCCATTTTATTATTCAGATCCGACTCATGTAAACTTTTTTGGACTTTACACATTTTCATATTATTTCCATGATAATTATTTAAAGAGAAAAGTTCCAGCTTATAAAGAAAAACTTCCTATGGAAATATCAAATATTAATCTAATTTTTAGATCCTTTAAGCCAAGGTACGTTACTCATGGAATTAAAAAAATTTTTCAATTTGTTTTTAATCTCTCTGTTTTTTTTAAAGAATTATATGAAGAAAATTTTACAAATTTAATTTCATGTTACGAAATTCAAATCAAACTAAAAAAACTTAATGAAAAAAAATAAAGTTATTAGAGATTTTGGAGATGAATGGGAAAAATTTAATTTTTCCAGTATCAATAAATCAGAAATAGAAAATATTTTTCAAGATTATTTTTCAATATTTCCTTTTGATAAAATAAATAATAATTCTGTTGGATTTGATATGGGGGGAGGTACTGGTAGATGGACCCAATTTCTTGCTCCTCATGTTAAACAAATTAATTTTATTGAGCCCTCTTCAGCTATAGAGATTGCTAAAATTAATCTTAAAAATTTTAAAAATATTAATTTTATCAAAGAAGAAATTTCTGAAAATATATTAAATAAAAATAGTCATGATTTTGGTTATTGTTTAGGTGTTTTACATCATACAAATGAAACTTTAAAAAATTTAAAATATTGCACTTCATTTTTAAAAAAAGATGCAGTATTTTTGTTATATTTGTATTACAATTTTGACAACAGAAATACATTTTTTAAATTTATTTGGTACATTTCAAATTTATTGCGTAATTTTATTTCTATGCTCCCAAATTCAATTAAAAATATTTTAACGGATATTATAGCTTTTTTAATTTATTTCCCATTAGCTAAAATAAGTTTAGCTTTTAGTTATCTTGGAATAAATACTAGTTCTATACCTCTATCATACTATAAAAATAAAAAACTTTACATAATGCGAAATGATTCAAGAGATAGATTTGGAACTAAATTGGAAAAAAGATATTCTAAAAAAGAAATTTTTGAAATGATGAATCAATCAAATTTATACAATATCAAATTTTCTGATAAACCTCCTTATTGGGTTGCAGTAGGTTTCAAAAAATAAATATGAAAAAAATTTTAATTTTTTCCCTTTATGACAAAATGGCTGCAACTCATAGACATAGATTTTCTCAGTTTGATAATTATTTTTTAGAAAAAAATATTAAGATTGAAATACAATCATTACTTTCTAATGAATATCTAAAAAAAAAATTTAATAGTAATAAGATTTCTTATTTACAGATATTAAAATTGTATTTTAAAAGATTACTTTATATATTTAAGCAATATAGATATGATTTGATTATTATACATTGTGAATTATTTCCATATGTTCCACACTTCATAGAGAAGTATATGATTTTAAAAAATTATATATATGATTTTGATGATGCTATTTATTTAAGATATAATAAAAGAAATTTTTTCCTTAATTTTTTTTTCAAAAATAAATTTAAAAATATTTTAAAATATGCATCGCTTATTCATGCTGGAAGCGAATTCTTATTAAATCATTCATTAAAATATAATAATAAATCTTATTTATTACCAACTTCAGTAGATACAACTAGATATAAATCAATTAAAAGTAAATTAAAAAATGATAACATTTTTACAATTGGCTGGATTGGATCACCATCTTCTGAAAAATATCTGAATCTTCTTTTGGAACCTTTTGATAAATTATCAAAAAAAATTAAATTTAAGTTTATTATTGTTGGTGGAAAAAATAAACCTAATTTTAAGTATTGTGATTCTGAGATAATTGAGTGGAGTTATGAAAATGAAATAAATCTGATTAACACCTTCGACGTTGGCATTATGCCGTTGCAAGAAACTGATTGGGAAAAAGGAAAATGTGCTTTTAAGCTTATACAGTGTATGGCTTGTCAGATACCTGTTGTTGCTTCACCAGTAGGTTTTAATAAAGTTTTAATATCTGATAATATAGATGGAATGTTTGCTAAAAATTCAGATGAATGGTTTGAAAAAATATTATTGTTATATAATAAAAAAAAAGAAAGAGATTTAATGGGTTTAGCTGCAAGAAAAAAAATATTAGAGTGTTATAGTAGTGATTACATATTCTCAAATTTGTATAAAAATTTAATAAATTCGAAATTAATTTAATGTGTGGAATAGCTGGAATAATTCAGAATTATAATAAACTAGATTTAAATAAAGAGATTATCAGTATTACTGACGTGTTATCACATAGAGGTCCGGATAATACAGGGCACTGGGTAAATAAATCAAATAATATTGCTTTAGGTCATACTAGGTTATCAATCATTGACTTATCTCAAAATGGTAATCAACCTATGCATTCTAAAAATAAAAGATATGTAATCTCTTTTAATGGTGAAATATATAATTTCAGAGAATTAAAAAATAAATTAATGACCAAAGCAAATATTTCATGGAAAAGTACAACTGATACTGAAGTAATATTACAACTACTTGAATTTTATACTTTTGAAGAAACTCTTAAATTACTACAAGGGATGTTTGCTATTTCTATTTGGGATAACAAAGAAAACTGTTTATATCTGGCAAGAGATAGAGCTGGAGAAAAACCACTTTATTACTCTGCTAACGAAAATTTTTTTATTTTTGCATCAGAATTAAAATCTATCAAAAAATCATTATTTTTTAATGATGAAATTAATAAAGAATCTGTATTTGATTTAATTAATAGTGGTTATATTTCTGCTCCAAATTCAATATTCAAAAATACAAAAAAATTAGAACCTGGAAATTATCTTGTTTTTAATCAAAAAAAAATGGATTATAAAATTAGGCGGTATTGGAATATTAATTATCAATCAAATTTAAAAAAACAAATTGGTAAAAGAAGTATAGAAGATAATATTGAAAATATTCTTTTAAAATCATTAGAGAAACAATTACATGCTGATGTGCCAGTAGGTATTTTTCTTTCAGGAGGTATCGACTCATCTTTAATAGTATCTTTAACAACAAAACTTGGTATTAGGCCAAAGACTTTTACAATTGGATTTGAAGATAATGATTTTGATGAATCAAAAGACTCAAAAAAAATTGCTGAATATTTAAATACAGATCATCATGAGCATTACTTAACGAGTAAAGAGGCATTAAATTTAATTCCCAAAATGCAAAATATATACTGTGAACCTTTCGGTGATAGTAGTCAAATACCAACTTATTTAATATCTAAAATAGCTAGGCAAAATGTTACAGTTGCCCTTTCAGGAGATGGTGGAGATGAGCTATTTGGAGGATATAACAGGCATATTTATGCTAATAGATTATTTTCTTACTCAAAATTTGTACCAAATAATCTTAGAAAATTAATTTCATCATATTTAGAAAAATCAAATATAAGGAAATCTAATCAATTTTATAATTTGATAAGTAAAGTTATTCCCAAAAAATATGTATTAAATAATTTTTCTGACAAAATTATAAAAATAGCTAAAGTAATTGACGTAAATGGTATTGATGAATTTTATGAAAAAATTACCTCCAATATTATTTTGTATGGAAATATAATGAAGAATCAAAATATAAAATTTAATCAATTTAGTAAATTGGAAACTGATCTTAATATTATTTTAGATAAAGATTTTAATACATATTTACCAGATGATATTCTTTGTAAGGTGGATAGAGCTTCAATGGCTAATAGTTTAGAAATTAGAGCACCTTTTTTAGAACAAGAACTTATTGAATATGCATTTAATTTAAAATTTAAAGAGAAAGTCCATTTCAGTAATGGTAAGATACCTCTTAGAAATATATTGAATAAATTACTTCCACAAAAATTAATTTCTAAAAATAAAAGAGGCTTTGGAATTCCACTAAATAATTGGCTTAGAGAAGAATTAAGAGATTGGTCAGAAGATTTAATCTCTAGAAAAAATATTAATGAATATGATTTCTTTAATTATGAAATGGTGCATAAATTGTGGAAAGAACATATTAATGGTACTAGGGAAAATCAAAACATATTATGGCCATTACTGATGTTTCAATCATGGTTACTCTATAAAAATTAATGTCAATATATATTTTATCATACTTATTTTTATTTTTCTTTTCAAATATTGAAAAAAAATTAGATTTTAAAATTGTAAAATATTTTTTGATTATATTTTCAATTTTTTTAATCTTTCTAATTGGTTTAAGATATGAAGTAGGAGGGGATTTTGATTCATACTTTAAGCTTTTTTATGTTTTAAAATCAAGAGATAACTTTGAAGCTGCTATTTTAACTTCTGGAGGCGATATACTTTACAATATTTTAAATTTAATAGTATATAAACTTGGTCTTAACTATGCAACTGTAAATTTTCTATGCGCTTTAATTTTTATTTATTGCTTGTATGAATATTCAAAGAAACAAAAAGATCCTATACTTACATTAATGATTGCATTTCCATATTTAATACTTGTAGTATCTATGGGCTATGTAAGACAAGCATGTGCTATTGGATTATTTTTATACTCATTAGATTTTATTATAAATAGAAAAATTTTTTACAGTTTTTTTATATTATTTTTAGCAACTTTATTTCATAAAACTTCAATAATTTTAATACCTATAGTTTTTCTAGCAATTAATTATAAGAGAACAAAAATATTTATTATCTCAATATTTATTATTTTAATATTGTTTATTATTTTATTTTATAGAGATTTTCTAGGCTATGCTAATAATTATGCAATTAATCCTATTATGGAGTCTCCAGGGGTTTTTTATAGAACATCTTTAAATTTATTTGCAAGTATAATTTTTGGTTTCTTTTTTTGGTCGTATTTCAAAGTAAATCCAATTTTGTACAATATCTATTTTTATCTATCAATTTCGAGTGTTTTACTTTTTGTTTTGCAATTTTACTCTACAACTCTTGTAGATAGATTAAGTTTATATATTTTTCCCTTACAATTATTTGTTTTTTCTTCTTTACCATATCTAATTAAAGATAATCTTCGATCTCTATTAACAAATTATTTAATTAAATTTTCTTATTTTTTTTTATTAATATTTTGGTTGTTATATGCAAATCATTCATATTTATGGAAGCCATATAGAAGTTTAATTTTTAATTCCAATTTTGAAAATTACAATGACAGAATCCAAGTAAGGGAAAATATAAAAGATGAATATCTTTTTTAATTACAGCAAATTAACTTTAAAATATTTATTAAGTATATCAATTAATATTGTAATAAAAATATTTAAAATTAAATTAAGAAATTATTCGAAAAAAAAATTAATTATTTTTATGTTTCATGAAATTTCTAATAATCCAAGCTCTTATCAAATTGAGAAATCCTTAAATATAAAAATTGAAACTTTCACTAAACAAATAGATTTTATAAAAAATAATTTTAATATTATTAATCCAAAAGATTTATTAATTAATAAAATTCCAGATAATGCTGCATTAATTTCATTTGACGATGGTTTTTATGGCTCAATCAATAATGCTTTACCAATTCTTGAAGATAAAAAAATATATTCTATTCATTTTCTAAATTCTGATAGCCTAAACAAAAGAATTAATATTGCTGGTCTTGAAAGTTTTATTAAAAAAAATAGATATATAATTAAAAAATATTCAATTACAGATAATAATAATTTATCTTTTAATTTTAATGAAAATTTTTTAAATATATTTGATCAAAATGATATTAATAAGATTAATAATTATACTGGTAGATTTATAACAAAAACAGAATTATTAGCATTTGTAGATAAATATAAATATTTTTATATTGGGAATCATCTTTCTAATCACTACAATTCTATGAAAATTGGAAAAGAAAATTTATTAAAAAGTTATAATAAATGTAGCGATGAATTATCAAAATATAATAATTATTTAAATTTTTTTAGTTATCCATACGGACAAAAAAATATTCATTATAATAATATCACAAATGATTTTACTAAAAAAAAATTGTCTGAATTTATATTTTCTGCAAATCCAATTAATTACCATATACACTCGTCAATTTTACATAGATTGCCTTTATTTGACAACATAGATGATGAAAATAAATTTTTTACACACATCATAACTAGAAATATTTTAGAGAAAATTAAAATGAAATGAATAAAAATTTTATTAATTTTTTTCTTATTAATTTTTCTAGTGCATTAAATTTAGCTTCAATTTTTTTTATACAATATTTTTTATCAATATCACTAAATATTGTACATTATGGTGTTTTTTCATCAGTGATAGCATTAGTATTTATTTTTTTACCCTTTATAAATTATGGTGTCTCAACTCACATAGTAAAAGATAATATTATTAAGAATGTTTCAAATTTTCAAAATATATCAAATTTATTTTTAATATTATTGATGTTAAATATATTTATTTTTTTTATTATATTATATTTTTTATTCGATTTAAAAAATTATATAATTTTGATTGCTTTTACTTTTCATCTATCATCGTTGGCATTATTTGAAGTTGTATATTCAATATATCAACTTAAATTTCAATATTTAAGAATTCTTTACCTTATTGTTTTCTTTAATTTTTTAAAAATGATTACTTTCTCTTTGATTTATTTATTTTTCAAACAAATTTCACTTGATCTTGCTGCTATAATTTTTTTTATTTTTTCTTTACCTATAATTATATTATTTATTTATGAATTTAATTCAGAGATTTATAATTTAATAAAAAATAAATTTAAATTAAAAATAGATATATTGTATAGTGAATTTAAACGATTATCTGTATTTGGTATTAGCGGTATATTATTTTATTTATATTATTATTCTGATGTTATAATGATAAATTTTATACTTGGGTATGAAATGTCTGGTTATTTTGCTTTGGCACTATCATTTATTTTTCTTATATACCTTTTTCCAACAATCACAGTTGATAAATTATTACAAAATTTTTTTTACTACTATTATCAAAAAAAAAAATATAAAAAATTAAATCGGATATATAATTATACAATGGTACTTTTTTTTATACTATCATTAATTTTGACATATATTACTTATAAATTCACTTCTAATATTTTTGATTTCATTTATGAGGATAAATTTAAAATAACATCAAATTTAATAACTATTATGTCTTTTGCTATTCTTTTTAGATTTTTGTCTATAGCAAACATTGGCTTCGTTAGGGCAATTAGTGATATGAAAGGCTTTACTTATATATTTATTTTTCTTACTTTTTTTAAACTTCTTTTTAATATTATTATTATCTCTAATTTTAATTATGAATTAATTGCATATTCTTTTGTTTTTTTTGAAATAGTATATCTACTACTTTTATTTATTTATAAGAGAAGATTAGAATTAAATGTATATTAAAGATATTGTAATATTTGGTTCAATTGATTGGAATACAAATTGGCAAACTCAGCATAGATTAGTAAATTCGTATTTAAATGAAGGTCATAGAGTTTTGTTTATAGAAAATACAGGAGTTAGAGCTCCTAGAATCTCAGATTTTAGTAGACTAATCGATAGAATAAGATTTAGGAAAAATAGCGTTAGAGGATTTAGTGAGTATAAAAAAGGGTTAACTATATTATCTCCAATTTTATTTCCTTTGCCATTCTCTAAAATATGTATTTTTATAAACACATTCCTGCTACATAGATTACTTAAACAATGGATCAAAATAAGTAAATTTAATGATCCAATAGTTATTTCTTTCTTGCCTACCCCTTTAATTCATACAGTTACAAAAAAAATAAACCCAAATTTAAGTATTTATTATTGTGCAAATGAAATGCAGGGGATGAGAAAAAAAATTAATTTTAAATTATTAAAATCTGAGATAAAATTTGCAAAATATGTAAATTTAATTTTCGTTACATCTGATAATTTATTGAAAAAATTGAAAGAAATAAATGAAAATATATATAAATTTCCAGCAGGAGTAGAATTAAATAAATTTAACTTAAGTAATAAATTTATAATACCAGAAGATATATTAAATTTAAAAAATAAAAAAATTATAGGTTATGTCGGAGCATTGACCAGAGTAATAGATCAAAATTTATTAGAAAAATGTATTCAACAATATAATGATTTTAACTTTATATTTATTGGAAGAGAATATGCAGATTTCTCATTGTTAAAAAAATATAAAAATTGTTATTTTCTAGGTGAAAAAAAACATGATTTAATTCCAAATTATATTTATTCTTTTGATATTTGTTTAATACCTTATAAAATAAATAATTTCACTGACAGTGTATATTCATGCAAAACTAATGAATATCTTGCGTTAGGTAAACCTGTAGTAGCTACTGCAACAAATGAAATAATAAATATTCACTCTATTGATGGCAATATAATTTATCCAGCTAAAAATTATTCTGAATTTATAAATTTAATTAATACTTCAATTAATGAAGATAATAATTATATTAATCTAAGAGCTAATTTTGCAAATACTAATTCCTGGGAAACTAGATTTAAAAATATAACTAAAATTATTGATAAAAATATAAATCAGATATCATTAAAAAATATAAACTGGAGAGAAAATCTATTAATTAAAGTTAAAAGATTTAATAAAAATTTAATATTATCTTTATCATCGATAACTATATTATTATTTTTACTATTTTATTCTCCTCTGTATTCTTATTCAGTAAATTTTTTCAAAATTGAAAATAATTATGATCTAAGTAACAATGTAGTAATACTCTTAGGTCATGGATCATTAAATTATATAAACCAAAATTATCAAAATCGAACATTAGAGTTTATTGATTTTTATAAAAAAAATAAGAATATTAATAAAATTTTTATAACAGGTAGGAAACAAAACATAAATGAAACTGATATTGTAAATGCAATATTAATTACAGAAGAAATACCTAAAAATAAAATAGTGTTACTAACACAAACATATAAAAATACATTTGATGAGTTAATTAATATAAATAATAATCTGAAAAATTTAAAAATTGATAATTTTGTTCTGATAACTTCTTATTTTCATTATTTAAGGGCTAGTCTAATTTTAAAGAAAAATTTTCCAAATTTGAAAGTGAATTATTATCAGCAAAATTATACAGAATCCATTTCTCTAAGAAAAAAACTTAATGACTATCTACTAATTGCTTATGAGTTTACTTCTATTTTGTACAATAAAATTCTAGGAAAAATTTAATTACAATTTGTACCCCTTAAAAGAAGCTGCACCCCAATTTGTGGGTTTTATTTCTAGGAATTTATTTTTTTTCAACCACATATAAACCTCATAAGTTTCATGTGTAGACTGATATTTTGGTGTTACACTATCAAAAGTATCTAATAATGACCATTTTAAATCAGGTTCATTACAAAAAGGAAATGGAATCCTAATAATTAAATCAAAAATTTTATGTATTTTGGTTATTGGCCTTAGAAGAAAAATAGTAAAATAACTATAAATCATTGCTGGATAAAAACTAAATACAGGAGACAAAAAATTAAAAAACTTTCGCCAAAAATTTACGTTAGGTAAATCATAGTAGCTATTTTTATTATAAACTGAAAAACTAAAACTTCCTTTATTTTTAATTAAATCATATATCTTAGCAATAATACTTTCTGGTTTAGGTGTATGATGTAAAACTCCAATAGAAAAAATATGATCAAACAAATTATTTTTGAATGGTAGATTATAAGTGTCACATTGTAACAACAATATTTTTTTCTTATCCATAAAATCTAAATTTTTTTTTGTTACATCTATTGATGCAGAATTATCAATACCAAATAAAACACAATTTTGGTCAGACAATACATCTAAAAATCTTCCTGAACCGCAACCTATTTCTAATATTTTTTTGTTTTTTAGATTTTCTTTATCAAATTCAGTTATTTTATTAAGCATTTTAGATGTATAATTTTCCATAGGTTTGCCAATATTATTACTATCAAATTGTACTCTTGACCATTTTTTCCATTGCAAGCCAAATGATTTAGAATAATTATTTGTGTTAACAAAACGAGGGATGCCATTAATGATTTCATAATTTATGTTTTTAGATTTATTTATTAACTTACCTGTGATTATTTCATCTTTATTTTCTTCAATAATAGTTAGTTTTAAATCCTCTTCAGTTAATGGACATTTTAAAAATTTTACAAATGATTTATGCATTTTTATTCTCTATAATA
>CACMQB010000018.1 GCA_902615745.1 uncultured Alphaproteobacteria bacterium
TTTCTGATAATTCTATCACTCTATCCTCTGAAGGAGAATTTTTAACTGATTTTTGGACTAATAGAATAGGTTTTAATTTATTAATTCCATTACAAAATCATGTTGGTTCAAACATCATTGTCACAAAAGAGAATAATCTAAAAGAGGAAAAAAAATTTCCAGAACTTATAAAACCCGACCAGCCATTTTTTAAATTTAAAAATCTTGCTTACACTTTAGACAATAGCTTGTTAGTTAATATAAATTTTGAGGGTATTTTATTTGAAATGGAGGATCAAAGAAACTGGGGTGATGCTTCTTATAAAATATATAGCGGCTCCTTATTAGATCCCTTCCCATATGTAGAAAAAGGGGGGACTAAATTCTCTCAAACTGTTAAAATAGATGTGTTAAAGAAAAAACAAAGATCTTTCCCGTCTAAGAATATTGTAAAAATTGATCATACTACTCCTTATAAATTTCCTAAAATTGGTATAAAAATTGATTCTTTAATTATTCCTAATGATAATTTAATAAATAACTTTGATTATTATTACTATCTTATTGATTTTACTAAAGATTTTACAAAATTAACTTCAAGATCTCAGAACAAAGTATTTCTTGTAGCTTTGGTTGATCATACTAATGATCCTGATGATGAGTTAAAAAAAATTTACAATTTTGTAACTGAAAATACTATTAATTTAGATAAAATTTTAATTTGTCCAAAAATATATTTGAATAGTTTTCAACCAGCTGGTCAATGGCCTAAAGCACCGGAATTAAATGAATACTATCAAATTGCGAAAAAGATATTTTCTAATAGTGAAATTGTTTCTGGAATGGTAACTAATTTTACAGAATTAAATAGAAAAAGACCAAAGATGTTTTATGATTTGGTTAGTTTTTCCTTTTCTCCAATTGTTCATGATTCTAGTGATTTTGGTGTATTAAATACACCTGAAACTATACCTTATATCCTTAAAACTCTAAAAAATTTTTCTAATAGTACTAATGTTCATATTGGTCCAATTTCTATTGGTATGCATTTCAATCCGTATGGTGAAAGTCTTGTAAGTAATAAAAACAAAATAAGATTAGAAATGGCTGATAGTGATCCAAGACATGATCAATTATTTTCACTAACTTGGACACTGGCAATTTTTATTCAATCAATAAATAAAGAATCAAAATTTTTTACTTTTAATTCTATTTATGGGCATCATGGAATATTAAATAAAGATAATACCAAAAGACCATTGTATCATTTAAATAATTTTCTTATTTCACTAACAAATTCAGAAATTTTTAAATTTAATCCAGTTAACGAAGTGTATGGATTAAAAATCGTACTAAATGATAAAAAGTATTATTTATTTGTTAATTCCTCAAAACAAAAAAAGGAAATTATTATTCCTGAAATAAATTTTAGTAATCAATATAAGCTTAATTTAAACAATTATACTGATATTTTTAATAATGATTTTTCTTTTTTTAACTTTAAAAATGATACAAGTCCATATTCGTTTGAGCCCTTAGAAATTAAATTTATAGAAGATAAATGAAAAAATTAAAAGGAGCATTAATTGGTTGTGGTTTCTTTGCTGAAAATCATATTTTAGCTTGGAAAGAATTAAAAAATATTGAAATAATATGTGTTTGTGATTTAGATATTAAAAAAGCTAATAAATTTAAATCTAAATTTAAAATTTTACATTCTTATTCATCTATAGAATTAATGTTAAAAAAACATAAAATTGACTTTGTTGATGTTGTAACAACAATGGAGACACACTTAAATATTGGCAAAATTTTATGTAAGTATAAAATTCCAACTTCTATACAAAAGCCATTTGCTGAAAATTTATCTAATGCAAAAAAAATTGTTTCTTTATATAAAAAAAATAAAACACCACTTATGGTTCATGAGAATTTTAGATGGCAAAGCCCTCTATTAAAATTAAAAGAAATTATAAATAAAGAGCAATTAACGAGACCACATTATGCCAAGATATCTTTTAGACATGCAAATCCTGTTGGATATACCAATCAAACATATTTATACGATTTAAAAGAGTATTTAACCCTAGACGTAGGAATCCATTTATTTGATTTAAGTAGATTTTTTATGGGAGAAGCAAAAAGTATTTATACAGTAAATCAAAATACAAATAATAAATTTAAAGGTGAAACCGATTTTATATCCCTGATAAGAAATAAAAATAATAGTATTACTATTGTTGATGCATCTATTTCTTCAATAAAAAAACCAGACAGATTTGCTCAAACACTAGTTAATTTAGAATTCTCTAACGGCTCAATTGATTTGGACTACAATTACAAAATTATTCTTCACAAAAATAATAAGAAGAAGATTTATGATGGAAAACCAAAGAAATATAAATGGATTTCAAAACCTTGGGATCAAATTCAGGAAAGTGTAATCAATACGCACAAACATTTCATTGATTCACTAATAAATAATATTGAACACGACACCAGTGGTGAAGATAACATAAAGAGTTTATCATTAGTCTTCAATTCATATAAATCTGATAAACTAAGAAAAGAAATTAAAATTTAATTTTTTATTTAAGTTTAAATTGTAAATTTCGAGATTTCATCTCTAATTAATTTACTTAAGAGACTGTAACCAAGTACATTCATGTGTAATGGATCTTCTGAATAAAATTTTTCAAATCCAGCATCAAGCATAGGAGAACAAAGATCAATATAGCGCCATTGACTAAAATTCTCAATTTTGTTTTTAATTCGTTCATTTGCATCTAATATTGTATTTAAATAATTATTCCTAAATACACTTGGCTTAATAGAAACAAAAAAACATAAGGTATGAGGTAATTTTTCATTAACTTCAGAAGCAAATAATAAAAATTCATTTTCTAAATCTTCAGCACTCATTCCGCTGCCTATATCATTATCACCTGCATAAAAAATCATCTTATCAGGATTATTTGGTACTACTATTCTATTAAAATAGGTTCGGCATGATACTAATGTGGAACCACCAAATCCTAAATTTAATAAACTATCAAATGACAGATCAGTTTTTGCATTTTCCCAATCTCTAAATGTTGAACTTCCAAATAAGACTATTTTATTATTTTTATATTGTTCTGAATGTAATTTAATTTCTAATTCTCTCACATCTGCTTCAAATTCTTCTTCAATAGGGCTTACTAAATTTAAGTTACTAACTACATCTTCATAATTAATTTTATTTTTTGAAGCAGATTTTGCTAATTCAATTGCTTCCTCAACATAGGTTCTAAAAGTTTTTCTATATTTAGATAAAAAATTTTCTAACTCTTTTTTATTTTTCATATCATTTACAAAATCTTTTATTTTAATTGGTTCTTTAATAACTGCTGAATAAATTGTATCAGAAATTGAATAATCAAAATTAGCTAATGCAATTGGAACAAGAAGAGGCTCTGGTTTTAATTGGTCTGCTAATAAAAATGCACCTGGTTTTAATGGACCTGGGGAATTTGGAGTTAAATTATCTTCAGTTTCAGATGTACCTTCTGGTGCTATAACTAAAGGTCTGTTTTGATCAAAAATATTTTGAGTTTCAATAAATAATTTACTTTTTCTTTTCTTTTTTTGTTCTTGAGTTTCATTTAAATAATCTGATTCTGGTGTATGGACGAAAATATAATCTAAATTCTCATAATAATTATATCTCCAGAATTCTGTATTTCTAGAATATCGAGCAATTCTTTGACCACCATCACCATATTTTGGAAATAGAATTTTTGCACTTATAAAGTGACTATCTATACTAAATTGATGTCCATTAGCTAAACCATTTTCCTCAATGCTTGCCAAATGATTATAAAAAAATATGTTTGTGGCTTCATCAGGTAAATTCTCCATACCTTTAATAACATAGGGTACTTGATCAAAAGCTTTTATAAAATCTGAATTTGTTAATTTTTGTAATGCTTGTTTATTTATTGAATCATATGAATTTGCTACTCTGTTGTATATTTTGTTTAGTTGTTTGAAAAATCTATTTTTTCTTTCTATACCACTCAATGCATCAATCATTAAACTAGCTATAGATTTTTCATCATCATTACCTGTAATAATTAAATCATAAATTGTATCGAATGCTAAAGAATGAGTTAAATGATTTTCTAATAAATGTGGTATTGTATAAAGTTTGGAATTACTTGGTATTGTTGCAGAATTATCATTTAATAAATATTGAAAAAACTCTTTTTCATTTTTAGCTGGATAGGTTGTTAAGCCTGTTGAACTTTGAATATATCGTCCTAATTGCCATAATTGTCTTTTAAAAAATTTGATTGCCAATTCTGGATTCGTTTTGATTAAATTATCAATAAATTCATTTGAGAATTTTAATATCGTTGTATCTCTTGTTGCTTTTAAGGAGTAAGGTGATTCAATTTCATGTAATCCTGAAGATAAGGACAATGCTACTCCTGGTCTAGCTATTGATCTTGAATTGTTTTCTAATTGGTCATCTTTTAAATTTGTAAAAGATGCTTCAACCTTACCTTTTAACAAAATATTTATTCCATCAGATTTTTTACCTTCTAATGTTATAAATTCACCAGATGAAAATAATCTAACGTTTGCGTAATGTATTAATTCATCTAAATCGTTATCATCAAGAAAAGCTAAAAATGCTGAATTTTTAATTCTTTTGGCATTTACAATATCTCCACCAGTTTTAACACCATCTGCTAAATTAATGTTTTTGTGTTCAATGGGTTTTTCTAAATTGCGAGATGACCATATTAAATTAATTGATTCAAATAATAAAAAAGAATAAAAAAAACTTGCATAGTTCGGATCTACTTCTTCCAATTCTTTTAACTTTTCTATTTTGATAGAAATATATTCTGAGTTACCTTTAATAAATATATCTGACATATATCTACCTGGTGCATTTAAGCTTGAAATACCAAGAGGTGACCCTGCATTCTTTAATGTTGCTAACTTATAAAAAACATTATTATGATATTTTACATATTCAGCCTCACCTTTTAAAAGAATAAAAATTTGATCTGCAATACCATGCTGTTCTGCAATTTTGATGTCTTCATTACTTTTGTGAAATTCTGTGCCAGAATTGATTAAATCTTCAGTATTTTTTTTTGGAGACAAAGAAAAACCTTTATCTACTAGTATTAAAGATATTTTTTCACTTAAATTCATTAATTATCTAACTTAATAAATTTCCCATTTTATTTAAAGAGAAAAATATTATCTTCTTATAATTGACTTAAAAATATTGATAAAAGATAACAGTATTATTTTTAATCTAAATATACTTACAATGGATTGAGCTAAATATGTCAATGCAGCAGCTCTTAAAACGGATTTGCATTGGTTCATATTCTCTCTAGGAACAAATCTTTTGAGTATTGGTAAGGCTCTCTTAAAACTTGCATCAAACTCTACAGGAAGAGTAATCAAATGGATTAGCACATTTGTAGATAAACATCCCATTATTATTATCGCAGCAATGAGGGTGATAAATGGACTTTTAGTGAAGGCAAATATTGATGGTAGTCCTATAATTAATAAAAACGAGCCAATTCTTTGAAAGATCATTGTTTTTTCAATTAATGATTGTCTAAGAATAAGTGGTTTGTATTTTTCTTTATCTTGAATTGCATGACCAATTTCGTGTGCAACAACCGCAATGCTTGTAATACTTTTTTTATCAAGTTTATCTGTAGCTATATGTATTTTTTTTTCTTTAGGATTGTAATGATCTAATTGCTGAATAGGATTAATTGATACATTGGTAATTTTTTCTTCTTCAAGGATTTTTTTTCCAAGTTCTCTACCAGTGAAAGGCATATCAGGTAAAATTTTATTATATTTTTTTAAAATATAATTTACCCATAAACTTGGTAGAAACATTACAATAAATGGTAAAAAATAGTAAAATAATTTAATCACAATATAAAAATAGGAGTAATATTATTAAAAATCAATTTTATTTAAGCTAGTATTATTATCAATAATTAATTATTGCTTAAAAAGTGAAATCTAAATTTGAAAGAATTAATAGACTTCCCCCATATATATTTGGGGAGATAAATTCATTAAAAATGAAACTGAGATCAGAAGGTAGGGATATTATTGATTTTGGCATGGGCAATCCTGATATGCCAACACCTGTTCACATAAGAAAGAAATTAAAAGAAGTTGTAGATAAACCAGGTGTTGGACGTTATTCAGTTTCAAAAGGCATTAATGGATTAAGAAAAGCTCAAGCTAAATATTATAAAAAACGATTTAATGTTGATTTAAATCCATCAAGTGAAATTATAGTAACAATTGGTTCAAAGGAAGGTTTAGCAAATTTAGCACAAGCTATAACTTCAAGAGGAGACAGGATATTATGCCCAGATCCATCATACCCTGTTCATCCATATGGTTTTATGATTGCCGGAGCAAAATTAACACCTTTAAAAACATTTTATAATGGACAGTTCGATAGAAACAAATTTTTATCAAATATTGTTAATAATTTAAAAAAATACTCTTCAATAAAAGTTATTATTGTTTCTTTTCCTTCTAATCCAACAGCTCAGATAGTTGATTTAGATTTTTATAAAGAATTAGTAAAAATTGCAAAAAAATATCAAGTTTATATTTTATCTGATTTAGCTTATTCTGAAATTTATTTTGGTAAATATCCACCTCCATCAATATTGGAAGTTAATGGAGCTAAGAACATAGCTGTTGAATTTACGACTTTATCTAAAACTTATGCAATGGCAGGATGGAGAATAGGTTTTGCTGTTGGAAACAAAACATTAATTGAAGCATTAACAAAAATTAAATCATATGTAGACTATGGTGCTTTTACTCCTGTGCAAGTAGCAGCCACTGCTGCTTTAAATGGATCTCAAAGATGTGTAGAAGAAATAAGAGAGACTTATAAAAAAAGAAGAGATGTTTTAATAGAGTCTTTTGAAAGAGCTGGTTGGGATAAAATTCCAGCTCCTGACGCATCAATGTTTGTATGGGCTCCTATACCAAAAAAATTTAAAAAGATGGGTTCTATGAAATTTGCGAAAAATTTAATGATAAATGCCGATGTTGCAGTAGCACCTGGTTTAGCTTTTGGAAAAGGAGGGGAGGGATTTGTTCGTATTGGTTTAGTGGAAAACACTCAAAGAATAAGACAGGCAGCTAAAAATATAAAAAAATATTTCAATACTTAATATTAAACTGATAAAATCTTAATATAATGTGATAATTTTTCACCTGCTTCCCAGGCATCGCTTAGACTTTTTCCAAGAATCCAATCTCCACTTAAAAATATTTTATTATCCTTAGAATTAATCCAATTTTTTTTAGATATACTATTATAACTCACTTTGGTTTGTGCATATAACCACCTGTGTGATTTAATAAAACTTATCTCATTTTTTATATCAAATGTTTTTTCAAATATTGATTGAGCATATTTTTCTAGTGCAGCCTTATCTACATCAATATTATTATTCGTATATTCAGAACTCATATTTAATACCCAACAATCATCAGATAATTCATTAAATTTGATATTTTGATTCATAAAGAAACTAATATCTTTGTGAAGATTTAATCCTGCTTTAATATTTATGTTGTTAATATCTTTATAACTTAACATTATGGTATGTATTGGTTCATAAGATGGCTCGTTAACCATCTTAGTAAAATTAATAAATTCTTTTGATAGCTCTTTGGATTGTGAATAGGGTATACAAATTAAAACATAATCAAAATTTTTAAATTCTTCTTTTTCAGAAAAAAGTGAAAAGATGCCATTATTATTTTTTGAAATTTTAATTATTTTTGAATTTAAATAACTTTTTACTTTAATATTATTAAAAATAGACTTTGGAATAGAATTCATTCCATTTTTACCAATAATAATTTTTTTTCTAGTCTTTTTATTTTTTAAATAATCTGTTGCAAAATCTACTTCTATTACTTGTCCCAAGTTATATCTACTTATTATTTCATTTAATTGATTTACAGAATGATTTGTCGATAGATAATGTGCACCATGATCAAAAAGGTAATTATCATGCTTTCTAGTAGATACTCTTCCTCCTGGTCTCCATGATTTATCAAAAATTGTAATATTATGTTCTTGAAGATTATAAGCAAGAGACAAACCAGTCATCCCAGCTCCAATTATTGCAATATTTTTCACTTAATTAATATTTATTATTTGAAAATTTTTTTTACCTGAAGATTTAATTTTTTTTAAACCAAATTTACTGCATAGATTTTTGTATCTCTGTTTTGATGGTAAGTTAATTGTTTTAAAATGTATATTATCGTGACCGAACATCATTTTCTGACCATTCATTTCATATAATTTTTTATAAATACTAGATTTTCTTCTGATAACCATGATTTAATAGAAAAAATATATAGTTAAATTTAAAGCAGCAAAGATAAACACTATCGCAATAGCTGCGTATAAATTTCTCTTGTTCATATGTATTTATAGTTAAAATTATACTTAAAAGTCAAGATACTAATTTAATTTAACATTAATGACTTTAAAAAATCTAAGTTTTCAATTAATCGCCTTAATTCTTCTGGATCTAGTCCTTTTAAATTTTCTTTAAATAAATCTTGATAGTCTAAAGTATCAATACGATCCGTATATATTTCTTTTAATGAAATTGTATTTGAATTATCATAATCATAATTCCCAATTAATATTTTTGATAATGCAGGAAATATTAGTGATGTAGTTGTATAAGTTGCAAATCCTATTTCTCTGTCTTCGTCTTGTCTTTTGTCAATAAAGGTAAAATATATAGCTATTCTTGCTGCACGAGTTAATTCTGCTACAGATAATTCATTATCTTGAGATACATCTAAAAATGCAAAAGTTTCATTGATACAATTTGCTGGATTATTATCATTATTGCAAGTTTCTATTAATTGTGAATTCATTAAATTAATTATTTCACCATAAATAATTTGAAAGACACTTGGTATAGATTCACATTTTTCATAAACGGAATAATCTGCTGAATTTAAAAAGGAATAATCTACACCGTCCCAACCATCAGGAGCTGTAACTTCAAGTAAATTATCACCATCTTTTTTTAAAAAATAATAATAACTACCATCTAATTCTCCCCATTTATAAGCTGACCAGTCTTGCGCCTTTGATGTTTTTGATACATTAAATCCAACATATGTCTCGTCAATCCACATACTGGTGTTATTTGATATTATAAATACTTGATATTCTGCATCACAATCATCACTCCAAATACCTTGCATATCTTTTGGAAAATTATCTTTAAATATTAATTCTGCATTGAGGTGAAATGGAAATAATAAAAGAATACTAAAAATGAATTTTACTAAATTATTCTTCATAGGGCATAACTCTTATTACATCTCCGTAGATAATTACAACTCTTTGACCATTTGGAAGGGCATTATCATCTCCCTGTACAAAAGCTTTTTCTTGATTATTTTGGCAATTAGAAATGTCATTACCACATTCATCAATATTCACTAAATATTGGAAGCCATCATGATTGCCAATTTTAGCTTGTATTACTGAGCCCATAGCAGCCCCTCCAATGGTTCCATATACTATCGCAATATCTTGACACTTAGTTCCTAATATTTCTTCTTCTCCACATATTTGAGAAGCTAAAAGACCTCCTATCATTGCTCCAGCAGTTGCTCCAATCCAATCACTTTCACCTTCAATTTTTACTGGAAGAGAGGTTTTAATTGTTCCATATTCAATATTAGTTACTTTTTGTGCATCAGATTTTTTTACCTTATTTGGAGATGTTGTATTACAAGAGATTAGTGTAAAACTAATTATAAGGGGAATTACCAATAATTTTACTAATTTGGTCATTAATTTTTAAATTATTATAGTTAAAAATTGTCTAAAATAAGCATTTAATTTTAATAAATCATATAAATTTTCTAATAACTTACTATTTAAATATTGATGAAAAGTGTTTTTTTAATTCTTGGAAATCAATTATTCCCACATAAACACCTAAGAAAA
>CACMQB010000019.1 GCA_902615745.1 uncultured Alphaproteobacteria bacterium
TTAAAGTAATTTTTTGCTGCACTATTATCTCTCCAATAAAAAAATTGTTTTTCTCCGTTATTTCTATTCTTAATTAAATATAAACCAATTTCATGACTATTAACTTGCTTGATTAATTTTGTAGAAATTTTTTTAGAATTTATGAATTCCAAAACTGATCTGTTTACACTAGTTTTACCAATGGCTGAAAGAAAAGAGACATCAAAATATTTTTTATCAATATAGTTACAAAAATTTAGCGTATCACCTGCAAATGATTGTTGAAAAATATTATTCTTAGTATTGGCAATTTCAATCATACATTCACCAACTGAACAAATTTTTGTTTTCATAATTAACTTTAGTCGTGATGAAAAACTTCTTCCATACTAGACCACCATTCTCCTTTTTTTCTATTTGGGTCTGGAATTTGACATGGTCCACAAACACTCCACCACTCTTGAACTTTAGGGTTTGAAGCCATTAGCTTGTTATCTCTATCAAGATTGTCTCCGTGATATTCAACATATCCAAAAAGAGTATTTTTATGCAAATATATAGAATAATTCTTAAAATTAAGTTCTGTTAAATTTTCTAAGACTTCAGGCCAAACATTTGCATGAAGTTTTTTATATTCTTCTATTTTTTCCTCTTTAATTCCAAGAGTCATACCTAATCTAATCATTTATAAATATTCCTTTCTTGTTATTTTAAAACTGTATGCATGCTCGCATGGTTTATTATCTGGTCTTGTTATATGGAGTCCATCTCTGGTATGTTTCCATTCTACTTTATCAGTACTTCCTAATAATTCTACCCTTTCAATTTCATTATCAAAAAGTTTATATATACTTTCTATCGTAAAATCTTTGCTAGGCCATCCTAATGCAATTGCATACAAAAAATTATCTTTTGTAGTGAACCTAAAATCTTTAGCAGTATAAATTAGTTTTGCTCGATTATCTGAAAAAGGTCCTGCTTCATTCATTTTAGTTGGGCCTTCTCCATATTGATCCCATGTTTCTGTTTCAAATATTGCTTCTCCATTTACATCAAGCCAATTTCCAATACCTTCTAAAAGATTTTTATCTTCTTCTGGAATTGTTCCATTAGGTTTTGGACCAATATTTAAGAGCATGTATCCATTTTTACTAACATTATCTATTAAGTAGTGAACTAAATCTGTCGTAGTTTTATATTTTGAATTCTTCATATAAGCCCAAGCACTTCCATCGTGGACTGTGGTATCAGTAATCCAATCATAGTGGGTTAATTCTGACTCTCTTCCTAGTTCAAGATCTAATAATCCAGAACCGGGAGGAAGATCATGCCATTTATAAGATACAACTACTTCATTACCCCACTCAGTTTCTTTGTTATAATAATATGAAAGAAAATCTTTTTTATACTTTTCATGAATAAATCTAATTCCAAAATCAAACCATACATAGTCTGGTTTATAATTATCTACTACTTCTTTTAATCTATTTAACCATCTATCATGAAAAGCTTTACTAGGCTTGTCTTGATGTTCATTTTTTCTACCCCAATGATAAGGATATACAGCTTGATTTCCTATTAAATCTAAATTGTGAAGTTCACCATATAAACTTTCATATTCCTTTTTTGATGTATCAAAATCATTATTCCAGTGTGGGAAAAAAAACCAGTTTTCAGCATGATGCATTGCTACCATATATTTCATCCCTTTATTTCTAATTGCTTTTGCAAGTTCTCCAACAATATCTCTTTTTGGCCCCATCTTGGATGCACACCATTCAGTATCAGAACAATTCCACATTGGAAAACCATCATGATGCTCTGCTACTGGTCCAGCAAATTTTGCTCCAGATCGATAATACAAATCTGCCCACTCTTCTGCATTAAATTTTTCAGCAGTAAACATTGGTATAAAATCTTTATATCCAAATTTAGATGGATGACCATAATGTTTACAATGATAATCAAACTGAGGACTAGGTGGTCTATACATCCAATAAGGATACCACGTTACATTGGGTCCAGCAGCTGGAACAGAATAGATTCCCCAATGAGCATAAATACCAAACTTTGCTTTTTTAAACCAATTTGGTGTTTGATGTTGTTTTATTGATGACCAAGTTGGCTCAAAATAGTTTTGTTTCATTGCTTAATTAAATTTAAATTTATATAATCTTTTAAAGACTATAAAATTGAGTTGCATTTCGAGAAAATATTTTATTTTTTTCGTCTTCAGAAAAAGAATTGCAATAATTCATTGCTAAATCAAACCAATTTGAATAATTATCTGCCATTGTTAAAACAGGCCAATCACTTCCCCACATTAATTTATCAGATCCAAAAGTGTTAAGAATAAAATCAATATAAGGATCAAGCTGTTCTTTTGTATAATCTGGACCAACTTCAGTGAGAATTCCAGAGAATTTACAATAAACATTACTTGCATTTGATAGTTCAGTCATATCTTTTTTCCATTGGTCAATTTCAGATTTAGTAATCACGGGCTTAGCAATATGATCAATAACTATAGGAAGGAAATCATATTTTTTAACAAATTGTATAAGATGTTGAAGATGATTTGGTCGAACTAAAGCGTCAAAAGTTAAATTTTTTGTATTTAAATATTTTATATTTTCTTTTAAGTGATCATTTAACATCCAAGCATCATCTTGAATATCGTGTATCATAGGTCTAAAACCTTTTAAAAATTTACTCTCACAAAGTTTATCAATATCATCTTTAGCATTGTTACTATCTAGATCAACCCAACCCACCACGCCTGCAATAAATTCATATTTTGATGCTAAACTTAATGTAAATTCTGTTTCAGCAACCGTGTCAGCAGCTTGAACAATTACTGTTTTAGTTATATTTTTTTGTTTTATAAGTGGCTCAAGATCTTCTGGAAAAAAATCTTTATATAAGACTTTCATATCTGGGGTCATCCAAGAGTAATCTCCTCTTGAAAGTTTCCAAAAATGTTGATGACTATCTACGTACATTTATTTCCAATAAGTACCATTATTATAATCAAATTCATTAAGAGAACTATCTTTAATTTTTACAGAATATCCTGGATTTGTAGGAGTAACATATCCACCATCTTTAATTATTGCCGGATTTTCAAAATGTTCAGAGCAGCTTTCTGCATATTCACTTAATAATAAATCATGATTAGAAATTATAAACTTGTTGATTAGATTTAAATGTTGAACATATTCACATAAACCAACGCCACCTGCGTGAGGAATAACGGGGGTATTAAACTTACTAGCCATTAAAAGAACTGGTAAAATTTCATTTATACTTGCAATTCTACAACTATCAATTTGGCAATAATCTAAAGATTTGTGTTCTATAAATTGTTTAAACATAACTTTATTTTGTATCATTTCTCCTGTTGCAAGATTAATGTCAGGATGTGCATCTTTAATTTTTTTAAAACCTAAAACATCATCAGGGTTAGTTGGTTCTTCATAGAATAAAATATCGAACTGTTTTAGTTTTCCAATATTTTCTATAGTCTCATTTACACTCCAGATTTGATTTGAATCTACCATCAATTTATTATTATCACCTATTAATTCTCTTACTATCTTACAGCGATGGATATCCCTTTCTATATCTTGACCAACTTTCATTTTAAAATGAGTCCAGCCTTTACTTAAATTTTCTTCAACTAGTTTTTTCATTTTTTCATCTGAATACCCTAACCAACCAGCTGCAGTTGTGTATGCAGGAAAAATGGTAGTGTTTAAGTCATCTAAGTTTGAAGGCAAACTTAGTTTTTTTTGATCAATTATTTTAGCCGCTTCATTTTTAGTAATTACATCGTCAATATAAGAAAAAGAAAGTTTATCTAATAAATCTCTTGTCTCTAATTCTATTATGTATCTCCAAAGTGGTTTTTTATGAAATTTAGAAATTAAATCCCATATTGCATTAAAAAAAGCTGCAGCTGCAAGATGTGTTACACCTTTTTGTGGCCCTACCCATCTTAATTGACTGTGGTTTGTAATTTTTTCCCATATGGATCCAATATCCTTTTCTATTTCTTCAACATTTTTTCCAATAATAAATTCTTTAAAATATTCTATGACAGTACAACAAAGATCATTACCTTTTCCAATAGTAAAGGTTAATCCAATACCAGTTAAATCTTTTTGATCAGTAAATATTGTAACATAAGTTGCAGAGTAGTCACAATCAACATGAACAGCATCAGTTCCCAAATTATCTTTTGATGTTGGAAAACGAATATCCTGAGTTTTAATATCAATTATTTTCATATTGGACATCTTTCATCAATTAGTTTTTCATTAAGTAAATCTTTCCACAAATCTTTAGGGATAGGAAAGTTTAAAAAACCTAAGTTTTGCTCCACTTGATCAAGTCTATCCATGCCTAATATCATGGAGGTGACAAGTTTATTAGTATAACAAAATTGTATTGCTGCTGCCGGGACAGGCACATCATATTTTTTACAAATATTTGCAATTTTTAAGTATCGTTGTTTTACTTCTTCTGGAATTTTATCATAAAAATAAGTAATATTTTCACCTACACCTTTAGCTAAAATTCCTGAATTAAAAATTCCTGCAAGAATAATTCCTATATTATTTTTTTCAGCAATAGGGAAAAAATCATTGAGAGCATTTTGATCCAATAATGAATATCTGCCTGCAAGAACCATACAATCAAAATCACCTGCATTTGCAAATCTTGCACATATATCAGAGTCATTTACTCCAACTCCAATAGCCTTGATAACTTTTTCTTCTTTTAGTTTTTGAACGGCTTTATACGCGCCATCCATTGCTAATTTAAAATAATGATCAACCTCGTCACCAAAATTAAATCGATCTACATCATGAATTAAACAAATATCTACTTTTGAAACAGCTAATCTTAGTAATGATTGCTCAAATGCTCTCATCACACCGTCATAAGAGTAATCAAGATTAGGAGAAAAATTTAAACTTCCTGCAAATCTCCCTCTATCTATATTATTTTTATTTGCTGGTGTAAGATATCTTCCAACTTTGGTTGATAAAAAATAACTATCCTCATCTACAGTTTTTAAAAAATTTCCTAATCTATGTTCACTTAATCCATAACCATATAAAGGTGATGTATCATAAATATTGATTCCTTTTTGATAGCTTTTTTCAAGTATGTCATAGCAATTTCGTTCATCAAGATTTTCAAATAAATTGCCTAAGGGCGCTCCACCAAAACCAATAGCTGTTAAGTTTATATCAGTTTTTCCAAGCTGTCTTTTATTCATGAATATTTCCCATAATTGATGAACTCATTTCTTCATAGTTATGATTATTGATAGTTTCACCAACTACCTTAAAATCTTTCATTGTTATAATTCTATCTGCTAAGCTAATCATTTCAGGCATATCACTAGTAATTAAAATTATTGATGTGCCTTTTAAAGATAGTTCAATAATTAATTCATGAAGGTAAGATTTTGTTTTTATATCTATACCAACTGTGGGTTCATCAATAAATAATATATCAGTTCCAGAAGCTAGCCATTTAGCTACACTAATTTTTTGCTGATTACCTCCGGATAAGTTAGAAACAATTTGTTGGTATGAAGGTGTTTTTACTTCAAGTTGTTTCACATAAGGATCTACTTTATTGTAAACAATACTGTCATTTAAAAAGGATAATATTTTTTTCAAATTTGACCAGACTGTTATTCCAGCATTGGATAAAACATCATGCATTAGAATTAGTCCTTCTTTTTTTCTGTCTTCACTTATGTATCCAATTTTATATTTTTCTAGCGCATCTTTTGGAGACTTAATTTTAATTTCTTTATTGTTGAGTAAAATCTGTCCAGAATTAATTTTATCAAGCCCAAGTACACATTTTATTAATTCTGTTCTTCCTGCACCAACTAAACCGTATAATCCAAGTATTTCACCTTTTTTTAAATTTAAATTAATATTTTTATGACCAAGGTCAGTGTTTATTGATTGTAGATCTAGTAAACTTTCATCTGCAAAGTCAATATTTTTCTTAGATTTAATTATTTGTTCATCTCTGCCAATCATTAATTTAACAAGTTTCTGTCTATTAAGATTAGTAATTTGTTCAGACTCACAAGCATTTTTACCATCTCTCAAAACAGTAACTTCATCACAAATTTCAAATACTTCCTCTAATTTGTGACTAACAAAAACTATACTTACATCTTGTTCAGCAACTAATCGTTTAAGTAATGCAAATAAATTTTTTGTATCTTGTGGGGATAATGATGAAGTTGGCTCATCTAATAATAGTATTTTTGATTCTAAGGATAAGGCTTTAGCTATTTCACAAAGTTGCATTTTTGCAACTGTTAAATCTGATACTATTGTATTTGGATCTATATCCAACTCCATAATATCGAGCCATTTTTTTGATTCTTTGGCAACAGTATTATAATCAATTAATCCTAAATTATTTTTAGGAAGGTTGGTTAACATTAAATTTTCACCAACTGAAAACCTTCTAATTAAATTTCTTTCTTGGTGCACAACTGAAATTCCAGCATTCATTGCTTCATTAGGTGAAGAAAAAGACTTCTCTTGATTATTTAAAAATAGCTTTCCTTCATTTTGATTATATACTCCTGTAATAATTTTAATTAATGTAGATTTTCCAGCACCATTTTCACCAAGAAGTGCATGGATTGATTTTTTTTTGAGAGTAAAGTTTGCATTATCAAGAGCTTTAACACCAGGAAAATTTTTTGTAATGTTATTGAGTTCTAAAATATAATCACTCATCTGAAAAAACCTTTGTTCTTCTCTCTTCTCTATATTCTCTGTATCTATTTATAAATACCGCTAATAAAATCATAAATCCTAAAAATATTTGAACAAAAAAAGGATCAATTTTAAAAATTACTAAAGCTTGAGAAATTATAGAAACTAATATCACACCAAAAGCAGTAGCAATAACATCTACTTTTCCACCAGCAAGTATAGCACCTCCAATTACCGGAGCAGCAAATGAAGGTAATAGCCAAGAATCACCTATATTGGGTGTCCCAAGTTGTAATCTACAAACCACTAACATTCCACCGATAGCAGCTAAAAGGCCTGATATAACATGAGCATAAATAACTATTTTTGTTGAAGATATTCCTATTAGTTCTGATGATTGTACATTATTCCCGTATGCCAACATATACCTTCCAAGTGATGTTCTATTCATTAAAATCCACATCAGCACAGTTATAATAATTGGTATAATAACTAAGTAAGGTATAGGGCCAAAGATTTTTGCATTTCCAAAAAATTTAACAGCCTCAGGAATTTCATAAAAAGGTTGAGCCTCTGTTATTCCTAAATTCATTCCTTTAAAAATGTAAAGTGTAGCAAGGGTAATAATAAAGGCTGATATGCCAGTTTTAACAGTGATGTATCCATTTATAAAACCACAAGCAAGACCAATTAATAATCCAATGAGAACAGCAGGTAAAATAGACATGCTATAAACTTCCATTAAGCCAGTAAATGAAATCGCAACTAAGCCACCAATTGCTCCAACAGATAAGTTCATTTGACCAATTGCAATGATTATCATTTGTGACATTGCCACAACGAGCATCAAACTAACACTCAGCATTAAAACATATAAATTAAATGGAGAAATAAATGCAGGCTTAAACAATGAAATTAAGATTGAACCAAAAATTAAAACTAAACCAAGTCCAAACCAATCTTTTTTTAAAAGTGCGCTCATGAAACAATTGAATTTTTAACAGTAAAATATTCTCTAGCTCTATCTAGCAGAACAGCTCCTAATAATATGATCCCAAGAAAAAATCTTACCCAGAATTCACCAACGTCGATTAAGTATAATCCATTATTTATTAATGTGACAAGAATTGCTCCTAGCATTGTTCCAAAAACTGTAACCTTGCCACCAGAAAGAAGTGTTCCACCTAATACTGGAGCTAAAAAAGCAGGTAATAACCAATCAAATCCTAGATGACCGGCCATAGACGGTATTGCAGCACCAATTCTTGCTGTTAACATAATACCTGCAAGTGCTGCTAAAAAGCCTGAAAGCATATGACAATAAATAAACATTCTATCTACAGATATACCTGATAATTCTGCAGCATCAGGATTAGCTCCAGCTGCGATAAGCTTTCGGCCAATATCAGTGTATTTAAAAATGTAATAAAGTACAAAACAAGTCAGCACACTGATAATTAGTAATGGTGAAATATATTTATTGAAAAGTTTTAAACTCCCAAAATCAGTAAAAGCCTCTGGTAATTTTCTAAATGCTTCTGCTTCAGTGAGCAAGGTCATAAAACCAAAATAAATACTCATCGTTGCCAGCGTAACAATGAAACTATGAACACCAGTTCTGACAGTTACAAATCCATTAATCCAACCTAGAAATGAACCAAAAGCTAAAACTAAAATTATTGTAATAGAAATAGGAATTCCCATACTTTCCATACACCAACCACCAAACATTGCTGCAGAAACACCTAAAGCACCTAGAGATAGATTTAAACCTCCAGTAAGTATAACTACCATCATTGCTAAACCAATCATTATATCGAGAGCGACTACTCTTGAGAGAGCATAAATATTGAATCTTGAAGTAAATCCATCAGTTGAAAAGGAAAAAATACAAATAAATACAATTACCAATATAAGTAAACCAAACTGATTGGTTTTTACAAAATTAGGAATTTTATTATTCATAAAAAAAGGGGGCTTGATGCCCCCATATTATTTTAACTTGGACAGTTTAGATATGTGCTATCAAAAGTTTCTAAAATTTCTAGAGAAATTCCTCTCATAGCCATAACGTATGTATCAACATCGCTAATATCAACAAATACAGTACCTGAATCAATAAATTGATCAGTTTGTGCAGTTGATTTCCAAGGTGCATTAGCTTTGAACTCACAACCTTGTCTAACTTTATCCATTACATATGAACCAATGTAACCTTGTCCATATGGGTTTTGAAGCATAGTTCCATGAACATAACCATCTTTAATAGCTTTTAAAACTACTTCGTCATGATCAATACCAACCATTTTAATTCTTTTATCGCCCATATTAGTTAAAGCTTGTGCTGCTACAACAGCAGGAACCCAAGCAGTAGTAACAATACCATCTACTTCACTTCCTTGAGCCGCCATGAAAGCATTAATTTTTTCATCAGCCGGTTCATAAGCATCAATATCAGCAATAACTTGAATAATTTCTACTCCACCGCCTGCTTCTGAAACAGCTTGTTCAACAGCATTGATTCTTAGAGTTGTATTTGGATCAACTAAGAAACCAGTAAAGTGAGCAATTTTTCCTTTGCCACCTAAAGCTTTAATTAATTCTTTTGTACCAAGATAAGCTGAGTGACCAGTGTCAGTTCCAAAACAAAATTTTGCTTGAGTTGGTTGCTCAACACAACCTGCTAAGGCAGCTGTTGGTATACCAGCATCATCTAGTTCACCTAAAATTTTATTTGTACCAACTGCATCACCAGGGAATACAAGTACTGCATTGTACCCTTGACCAACTAAACTTTCAATTAACTCGTTTTGTTGACTTAGATCCCACTCTGC
>CACMQB010000020.1 GCA_902615745.1 uncultured Alphaproteobacteria bacterium
TGACCATTTGATTGTAATTTGTATTTTATTAAATGACCTTCCCATTGAG
The DNA here is from genome assembly GCA_902615745.1 of uncultured Alphaproteobacteria bacterium. GTDB lineage: Bacteria > Pseudomonadota > Alphaproteobacteria > HIMB59 > CACPNW01. The sequence goes on from CACMQB010000020.1 coordinate 50, forward strand.
AATTCGCTTTATAATTAAACAAGGCTTGAAAAATATGATCTCCAAATTTAACATCAGGCATAATCGCAGGAGAGGTGAAAGTAAGTTTAGAAGCTAGAACTTGTTTAATTGTATCTGTTAGTTTTTGTAGCAATGCAGCTTCATCATCAGCATACAAAGGATTTTTTGTACCACCAGCTTTTGCTAAATTACTATAATTAGTGGTATTGCTGTAACCTTGGAAGCCTATTACAAATGTTTTAATCCCATCACCTTGAAGCATTGTTTTAGCAACAGTATTTGGATTTGGAGATCCAAACCAATCACCATCACTTATAACTATTGTAAAATTATTTTGACAATTTGCTTTTTTATTAATTGGTGAATCAGATCCTTTATAATAATTATAAGCTTTTTGCATAGCTTGACCTAAATAAGTGCCTCCACCTGCTCTAACATTATCAATATCTGAAAATATTTGTTTAGCTCCTTGATCAGAAATTTTAACCCTTATTCTCGTCTTACTAGAGCTCCCCCATTCCATTAATCCAAAGTTTGCGCCACTTGTTAAATCAGAATTTGATACAATTTTTTTAATAACTCTCTTTGCTATTGTCATGCGATCATCTTTTTGACCAAATTTTGATATGTAACCTCCATTCAGATCAAAATTCAATACTCTATGGCCATAAAAATCAGCAATATAAATTTCATCATTGTAAATATCGAAACCATAATTGTATCGCCATTGATTATTACCAGTTCCATAACTACCAAAATGTGAAACATAATTTAAATTTGAATCATATTTAGTAATTGTATGACAATAACTGTCTGATAAGTAGACATTACCTGAGCTATCAGTCTCTATATCCCATGAATATCTCACTTTACCATTACCACATCCAACACCTAATCTTCCTGTACTTGCTATATAGTTGCGATTAGAATCAAGCTTTACCAAATAGCTATCCATGTTTGGATCTCCAAACCAAATAAACATATTATCTGAACTATCAAATGCTATTCCTCTGGCTGTAGCTGAAGATCTCATTGGTTGAGGTATATTATTGTATCTTAAAGTTGGGTAACCGCTATCTTTCACAACATTACAATTATTATCAAAAGAGTAAATTCGAAATGGTTTAGTTCCACCACCTTGAGACATAAAAAGTATATCTTTTGAATTAATTTTTAGATTATCTGATTGATCCATTCCAGCAGATTGTCTTGTTTTACATCGAAATGTTCCATTACTATCAAATGAAGCAATTCTGCTATCATACCATATGTAAACAAATAAATTATCGTTGCTATCAATTGCACATTTTGTTGGATATCTAAATCCATAATTACCAGTCCCGTAAGAGCCTATAGTTTTTAAGTATTTACCTGAAGCATCATATTTTTTAACTCTATGATAATAATACTCAACAACATATTTATTTCCATTTGAATCAGTACAAACATCTGTTGGATATAACGGTCTATTGGGAGTATTAGTTGTCCAACCCATACTTCCAGAATTATCAAGCATCAGAAGTATATTAGCTTTTACGTCTGCTTTACCAGTTCCAGGAGGTGGTGCTTTTGCAAATAATATTATTGGAAAAAATAAAATAGTTAAAAAAACAATTAGATTAATTTTATTTTTATTCTTCAAGTGATTCATTTCTTTTATCTAAATATTTTGCAAATTCATTTGTGACAATCTCAACATTAGAAATTGTTTCGTTGGGTGAGAATTTAATTACAAGAAAAACATGTTTTGAAAATAATTCCCAGTGATAATATTTTATTCCTGAGTCTGATTGATCTTCATAAAAATCTGTAGGCTCTCCATAAGTTTTTTTTAAATTGTTTAAGTGATCAACTTCAGAAAAAACATCTTCTATAAAAATTTGATGTAATTTATTTTTTATAAATGAATAAGTTATAGGAAACATTTTATAATTATTATCTTTACATATTTCTTCAATTGGAATTGGATATGATTTTATATCATCTTCTGAGCTAGCCATATGCATCGATATGTTTATTTTTTTTTCAAAGTTTGAAAAACTAGATTTCATTGGTATAAATTCAAATTTACAAGAGGCAAAAACATTAAATGAAAAAAATAGAACTAAAATAAATAAATATTTTGCAATCAATTTCATGATGCTACTCCTACAATTACTTCTACCATTGCCTTTTGATTATTATCTCCACCTACGGCGCAAGAATATATCTTATAGAAATAAGTCATCTGACCCCCAGCTGTCCCATAATTTGTTCCACTTGAAACAGTTCCTCCAGCCCCTACATCTGCTACTGTTGATTGTCCAAACTCAGTAACAATATAATAAAATTTTTGTTTATCGTATATTCTTTTTTCTGCTGTGTTTTTTACATCCATTTCATTACTAACAACGTTATAATAATTTTTTGCAAATTTAATATTTGATCCAAGATTATAACCACATAATGAACTCACACTTGAATTTCCATTTTTAGGAAATTTTCCTTTTGCAACTTCACTATATATCCAGCGAGAAGCTGACTCTACTCCAGTCTCAGCACTTAAAAAAGTTTGATTTCCAGTTTCACTAACAGTTGTAACTTCAGATTGACCTGATGCATTAACAACTAAGATTGTTCCCATTAATGTCATTACTAAAAGTAAAACTAATGCTAAAATCATTGCAAAGCCTTTTTCATTAGTTTTTTTGGTTTTAGACATAAAATAATATTACCTTAATTTAATGAATGCTAATTTCAAACATAACTGATGAAAAAGATCATTTATAGTAGACATTTCGTGCCACAACAGTTGTTGAATAATTATCCCTTAAATAGAGATCATTAGAGGAATATGCCCTATTTCCAAGATTTATAGAAAAGCTTCTATTAGCTGATCCATGTTCATTAGGACTACGAAGTAACAATCCTATGTCTACTTCTGAGGGAACAACTGGCTCACCATATACCTCACCATAAAACGCTACATCAGGAACCTCCAATAAAAAAGTATTTCTGGGGTTGCATTTATTACTAGAACTTTGTTTAAAACCATAACAAGTCTGCGCTTGATCTAGCTTCATAACTATTTGATTAGTACCTATATATGAAAATTGATAATCTGAAGAGGAACCCACGTAACAATGACCATCAATCGTTGCTGAAGCTCCTTGACACTTCTCTATTCTATTATTTGGAGGTTCAGAAGAAAATATCGCTTCTTTAGCAGATAAATGCAAGCTACTAAAGTTAGAACCACCCAAAGAACAGCCAGTTCTATTATCTCTTGTCCATTTTCTTTTTGTAGGATCTTTGTGTAAACATTTATGAGAATTTGGGTCTGTTCCTGATTGATTCGTTTTTTTGTCCCAATGTACAAAACTGTATCTTCCATCAAGATTATGATTTTTTGCAAATGGATATGTTGTATTTCTATTTTCTGGCCAATCTGCACCGCCGCCAGAGCCATATTTATTAAATGTACCACCATCTAGATGATAAGCCGTGTGTAATTTAACTTTAGTTATTCTAACATAATCTTTGAAGTAAAGCATTATTGCTGCCCTTCCACCTTTTGGACATTGCCAAATTGTATTTGGGTCACCATCAAATGCTTTAGCAATACTCGACATACTACTCTTACATCGATTATTGGCAGATCCATGATGAGCAGATAGCTCAGCTCTTACTGGATAAAACCATTTCTTATTTCCCATTCCATATTCTACTGCGCCAGTACTAGCAACAGATCCATCTTTAAAGCCACTAAATTGTAAATCTTCAACATAATCTGCAATTGGTTGTTCTGCTTGAACTGTTGAAGTAGAACTACAATCAGGTGTATTACACTTTAATACTTGTTTCATTAACCTGTTACGATTTTTATGAACTTTAGTATAATAAGATATTTTTACTCTTGTGGATTTTGATTTATCATAAATTATATCAATTCTATCACAACAATTATTTGAGCTATCTGTAATTTTTATTGGTGTTCCTATCTCTGCATTATTAAAATCTTTATACCCTCCCATTCGCACATCTCTTGCAATCATCTCAACTACTGATCTGGCAGATTGAGACATAAATTTTAAATCTTTTTGAATATTAAAGTTATTTGATATTACTGTATAAGAAGAATAAGCAGCTGCTAAAATAATTGTACTAATAACAACAGATACAAGCATTTCAACTAAGCTTAATCCTTTATTATTATGGGGCATTTATAATCCTTTTAAATTGATTTTTAGCAATTCCGTTTCTTGATTTAATATTAATAGTAACGACAAAAACATCTTTACCGTCTATTGTTTTTTTAATTACTTCTATTTTTCTTTGATCTTTTGTTTGAGGATTGCCAAATCTTTTATTTGCCATTTTAGCCCATTTATCTTTTTTCTTAAGATGTTTTGTTGATCCTGTTGATGAGTTTGTAAAGTCCATGTTATGGTAAGAAATTAAGTTTTCAGTATCAGTAAGTAAATCTTCATAAATTGCTGTAGTTAACATATTTCCCTTTTCTCTATCTATAGAAGACATTAAAATATTAGTTGATACATTTGCCAAACTATAAACTGCAACAAATCCGATACCAACTATTACTGCTGCAATTAAAGCCTCAATAATACCAACACCTTTTTTAGAGTTTAATTGTATTCTTTCCATTGATTATTAATAAATTTTGTTGATTCATAAAAACCTGTTTGCCATATATTTAATCTAAATTTATTTGAAGAATTTTCAATTTCAAAACCACCACCAGATGAAGTACCATCCTGCTTAAAACACAACCAACCGGAAGAATTGTTAAAAGAGGAGTTAGAGCTATTAGCTTGACTATTATGTTTTGATTTAATTTGAGAATTTAGAATAATATTATTTGTATAAACTGGATCACTTGTTGTTGATCCTGTACATGCTGAAGGATCATTTGATGTTAGTTGTGATAAATTTAAAATGGACTTGTTGTTGCTTCTAGAATTTTTTATAACAATTGTCTTACCATATGATTTACTAGAACTAACAGCATAATCTATTAATTTAATTATTTCAGATAAATCTTTTTCAGCTTTTCTTGCGTCAGACCAAGAATTAATATTAGGAACTGTAAATAAAGCAATTAAACCAATTAATGCAACTACGACTAAAAGTTCTAATAAAGAAAAACCATTTTTTTTTAAATCATTGTGTATCATCAAAATTGATTAAACCATCATTAATTAAGTTTTCAATAGACTTATCCATTGTAATCATTCCATCCTTTAAACCAGTTTGCATAACTGTAGGAACTTGATGAATTTTATTTTCTCTAATTAAATTTTTGATAGCTGCGTTACACACCATAACCTCAAATGCACCTACCCTTCCCGATCCATCTATTTTTCTAATTAATTTTTGTGTCATTACTAATTTTAACGATGATGCTAGTTGTGATCGGATTTGATCTTGTTGTTCGGATGGGAACATGTCTATGATTCTGTGAATTGTGTTAGGTGCTCCACTTGTGTGCAATGTTCCAAGAACTAAGTGACCAGTTTCTGCTGCCGTAAGTGCGAGTGATGTTGTTTCTAAATCTCTTAATTCTCCAACAAGTATAACATCTGGATCTTCTCTTAATGAAGCTCTCAGTGCATTAGCAAATGATGTTGCATGAATACCAATCTCTCTTTGAGATATTATGCTTTGATCAGCTTTATGGATAAATTCTATAGGATCTTCAATCGTAATAATATTTTTTTGTTTATTCATATTGATATAATTAATTATTGAGGCAAGACTTGTTGATTTTCCACTTCCAGTTGGTCCTGTAATTAATATTAAACCATTATCTGAATTGATTTGTTGATTTACAACAGGCGGTAAATTTAAATCATTTATATCTGGAATTTTTGTTTCAATTTTTCTTAAAACAATATTACATCCATTATAACCTAAGTAGGCATTCGCTCTAAAACGATTTTTGTTTAACTCTAATGCAAAATCTAAATTTTTTTTATTATTAAATTCATCGAATTGATCTTTACTTAAGTTTTTTTTTAAAAAACTTAATACATTTTCGACTGATACTAATTCAGTGTTTTGTTTTTCAATTATTCCGTTAACTCTTAATGATATAGCAGAACCTGATTGAATATGAATATCTGATAGACCTTCATTATTTACAAATTGAGAAATAGTTTGATCCATATTTTCAGTTTCTTCTTAATACATTACCCAATAAAATTCTTAAACTATACTAAAAACTGTTGAAAATAACGGATTATTAATAAATATTGACAAAAACTTCATATTTTTTAAGGATTCGTTAATAATATTATTAATACAATGGCTCGTTTCTCTTTTAATCCTATTAAACCATTAAATAATTTTCTTCTTAGTTTTCTAAGTAAATATTCAGTTCAACAAGAAGAAGTTATTGGTTTAGATTTAACACCTAGGTCTGTTAATCTAATTCAACTTTCTAAAACTGGAAGTAAATGGACGGTTGAAAAAATGTCTTACAGGGCAATTGAGGGCGTTGATGATATAAAAAACAACACCCAAAAATATGCTGATGAAATATCAGTTGCTTTTAAATCAGGAAAATTTTCAACAACTAACGCTGCGATATCATTACCAGTATCGACATCTATCATTAAAGTAATACCAATACCTCTAATGAATGAAGATGAGATGCAAAAAGCAATTGAATTTGATTCATTATGGGAAAATTTAACTCAATTACCCGATGCATTAACAGAGTATTCAATATTTCATCAAGTTATTCGTAGAGATGCATCTAAAAATATGATGGATGTTTTATTTGTAGCTTCTAAATTAAGTGAAGTAAATTTTTATGTGGATGTGATTAGTAAGGCTGGAATTAATCCAATTGTTCTTGATGTAAAATGTTTTGCTTTAAGAAACGCATTTGAAACTAAAAATTTAAGTAAACTTTCTGATACACCACTGGCTATATTAGAGATGGGTGAGTTTGAAAATTTTTTAATGATAATTAAAGATGATAGCCCATATGTAAGTGATATATTTGTTGGTGCAAATGACAAAAAATTAATTGGGTCAACTGATGCAAATAAACAAACATTATCTCAAATAGTAAATAGATATGTTATGCAAATTAAACAAAATTTAAATGCTTATACAAATAGATTTGAGACAGCTAAAATAAACAATATTTTTATAGTAAGTCAATCTCCTAATATTAAAGAAATTACAAAGTTACTAGAAGAACAACTAAAAGAGATAACATTTATTAATTTTGATCCTTTATCTGATATGATAATACCAGCTCAAATAAAAGAAAAAATACAAGTAGTAGATAACAAATCAACTTTTACTTCATCAATTGGTTTAGCTACAAGAAAATTAGATATATTCGGTTATTACAAAAAAGTTACAGGTGTTAAAAATATAAATCTTTTACCAAATAGAGAAACTATTAAAAAAACTCAAAGAACAAAATTGATCTCTGGAATTTTTTTTGGAACTATTGCGGTAATTATAATTTTTTTAGCTTTGTATTTATCATACGGATTTTATAAAAAAATTAATATTAATAATAATGAATTAATAGATTATTCAATGAATGAGATGGAAATAAATAGTCTGCAAGAGACACTATTTAATTTACAAAATAAAAAAAGAGAAATTGAAAAAAAATTAGAGTTAACTAAAACAGCTACAACTAATCAAATAACTGCAGCAAAAGTTTTAAGTGATCTTGCTTATTCAGCTGGACCAGGAATAGCCTTTGTAGAAATTAAATATGAAGGTGGTGAAATGTATTCAGTAAAAGGTGAGGCATTAAATGATAAAACTGTTGTAAATTATATTAATGAAGTAAGAGAAAAAGAAATATTTAATAAGGTTGTTCTAGAAAAGTCTTCAATTGCTAAAGAAGGTTCTAAGATCAAGACATTCATTGTGAAAGTTTACGTTAAGCCAGAATTAATGAATACACAAAATATTCAAGAGGAAAATAATTAATGGCTATTTTGGACAATATCAGAGGATTATTTAAAAGAGGCGACAAAAAAGTAAGTGATAACAATAATTCTAGTGTCAGAAGTATTTTAATCAAAAGGTCAGTTTATATTTTTTTAATAATTTTACTTTTTGCTGTTGTGTATTTTTATTATGTAAATCCTATAATTATTGAACAAGAACAAAAAAAATATAGACTTCAAAATTGGCAATTCCAAATCTCAGTATGTAAAGATGAAATTAAATCGTTATCTCAAGAAATAAAAGAGCTAGAATTAATAGAAAAAAATTCAAGCGGTTTATTTGTCAGTAATGAAGAATTCGAGTCTTTTTATGCCAATATAATCGAGCAAACTATTAATTATAATTTAGAAATCAAAGATATTACTCGTGGTGAAGACATTCCTGTATATCAGATACAAAAAGAACAAAATTTTGATAATTTCAATAATAACTTCGAGGAAAATAATATTGATCAAGAAGGCATTTCATGCAACGATGGATCACAATATTTTTATGATCCTTTTAACGATATGAATAATAATGACAATTTTGATCCTAATATGCAAGTTGATCAAGGTGAATGTGATGTAACTACAGGTGAAAATTGTGGTAATGTAGCTTATTATAAGATGCTGGTTGATTATGAAATTACAGGATCATTCCAAGATTACCTAAAATTCAGAAATATACTCTCAAATCAACCTAAAATAGTAAATATTGAGAATGAAGAAATATCAACATCAGAAAATAGCAAAGGTAAAATAATTGCGAAAGCTCAGGTATCATTGGTGAGAAATTAATAATGAAATTATCTTTCTTAATAACTATTTTTACAATTTCTATAGTTTTATTTTCTAAATCATTTGCAGCAGACGATCCTTTTTCTAGATCTTTTACCGCTGATCAAGGTGAGATAGAAGAGAATATTAATTCACAAGATAGTAATAGCAATGAAACTATAGAAAATGAAAATAATGAAAAAGTTCATCCATTAATTAGATTTAATATAAATAAATATTTTATTAAAGGTATAGTTCTTTCAGAGATAGGATCTTTAGTAATAACAAGTTATCCTGGCGGACTTGATTATGTTCAATTTAAGGGTGATCCTATCGGAAATCAGATGCATGTTATAAAAGAAATAAAATTAGATTATGTTCTTGTTTCTAGTAGTGATGGTGAAGAAATAAAAATCTCAGTTATGAACGAAAGTATAAAATTAGAAAAAGGACAAGAAGGTTAATAATGAAAATAGTTTTAAAAAATAATTTTTTACTCTTAATTTTATTTTTTATTCTTTTTACTTATTCATGTGCAGATTATCAAAAATTCATGCAACAAGAAGCAAT
>CACMQB010000021.1 GCA_902615745.1 uncultured Alphaproteobacteria bacterium
AAGTGGAGCAAATCTTCAACCTTGGCATTTTGTAGTAATAAAAGATAAAAACGTAAAAAAGAAGATTAGAATAGAAGCAGAAAAAGAAGAAGAAAATTTTTATAAGTATAAAGCTCCTCAAGAGTGGTTAGATGCGTTAACTCCTTTAGGAACTGATGAAAATAAAAAATTTATTGAAAATGCACCTTATTTAATAGCTATATTTGAAAAAAAATTTTCAGTTTCAAAAAATAAAAAAATAAAAAATTATTATGTAAAAGAATCTGTCGGAATAGCTACTGGCATATTAATTACTTGTTTACATTTTTCTGGCTTAGCAATGTTAACACACACACCAAGCCCAATGACATTTCTTAATAAAATTTTAAAGAGACCTAGTAATGAAAAACCATTTGTTTTACTTATTGTAGGACGTCCAGAAAAAGATGCGACAATACCAAAATTTGCAAAACAAAAGAAAAAATTTGAAGAAATTACTTCGATATTTTAGCCAAGTTCTTCTGGTTTCATAGTTTCATAAACCTCATAAGGCATATGTATCCAAGGAGAATCTTCTAAGTAATCAACATAATAATTTGGTTTAAATGAAGATACTGACTTATAAAACAAAACTCCAGTTCTTATTGGTTCATCTATATAAAAACCATAAGTATGATTTAACCAATCAATACTTTTTTTAAGAGTAATTCCTGAGTCTGCCAAATCATCTACTATTAAAACTTTTGATCCAATGTTAGGGCTTGTTTTTGCTAAATCTCTTGAAAATGTGATTGCGCCTCTTTTATTTTTTACCCCCTCACCTTTATATGATTCAACAGAAAGAATTGCTAAGGGAACATCAAATATTCTTGCCATTACATCCCCTACTCTCATACCTCCTTTTGCAATGCATACAACCTGATTAAATTGCCATCCATCCTTATGAATTTGTTTTGCTAAATCTTCTGTTTTACTTCTGTATTCATCCCAACTAATGTGTAAATCAGACATAAATTATCCTTTGAAATTAAGAATTAAACCTCTCCCTTTAAAAGAGAGAGGGTTATAAGAATTTTAATTATTGTGGTACTTCGCCGTCAATACCTTGAACATAAAAGTTCATTCCAAGTAACATTCCATCAGGCGCTACTTCACCTTCAGGAACCACAAGCTCACCAGCTTGATTATAAATTGGACCTGTGAAAGGATGGATAGTTCCATCTTTAATTCCAACTTCCATATTTACTGCTTCTTGAATTAAACTTGCTGGCATAAGTTTAGTATTATATGGTGACATTACAACCATACCTTTATCCATACCATCCCAAGTATCACCAGAAGACCAAGTGCCGTCCACAACAGCTTTTGCTCTTTCAGCATAGTAAGGGCCCCAAATATCTTCAATTGAAGTTAAATGTGCATCAGGACAAAATTCTTCTTGGTTTGAAGCTTGACCAAATGCATAAACACCCGCTTTTTGTGCAGCTTGGCAAGGAGCATATGTATCAGTATGCTGAACAATTATGTCAGCCCCTTGATTAATTAATGTATTAGCTGCATCAGCTTCTTTACCTGGGTCGTACCAAGTAAATACCCAAATAATTTTCATTTTGATATCTGGATTTACTTTTGAAGCCGCTAAATAAAATGCATTAATTCCTCTTACAACTTCAGGAATAGGGAATGAAGCTATATAACCAATAGTATTAGTTTCAGTCATATGACCGGCAATATGCCCTTCAATCATTCTACCTTCGTAAAATCTAGCTGAATACGTTGCAACGTTATCTGCTTGGATATAACCAGTAGCATGTTCAAATTTTATATCAGGAAAATCCTTAGCTACTTCATGTGTCTGATCCATATAGTTGAAAGACGTTGTAAATATTAAATCATGTCCTGAGTCTGCTAGTTTTCGGATTGCTCTCACTGCATCTGCGTTTTCAGGAATATTTTCAAGATAAGTAGTAGTAATAGAGTCACCAAGTTGGCTCTCCATATATTTTCTACCTACATCATGCATATATGTCCAACCATGATCACCTGGAGGACCTATGTAAATAAATCCAACTTTTTTAGGTTCTGCATATGCTGAACCAAATGCAAATACCAAAAAAGTAGATAAAAAAGTTATTATTCTAATCATTTTAACCTCACCTGCTAATATAACGATTACTCAATTACATACTTAATATATACAAAAGGGTTTGATCAATAATTCTATATGATTATAGAAAAAAAAAAGTGGATATTTATCTACCTTTATAAAAAGGAATAGTTAACGAAGCTGGTGCGCTAAGTTTTATTCTTAATTTATTACTAGAAATTAACACTAAAACTATAATAGTTGCAACATATGGCGCCATGCTGAAAAATTGACCAGGAAATCTTAAACCTAAAGCCTGAAGATTCATTTGAAGAATAGTAACGCCTCCAAAAATATAAGCTCCAATAAGTACTCTTTCTGGTTTCCAAGTTGCAAATACAACTAAAGCTAATGCTATCCATCCACGTCCAGCTGTCATACCTTCCTGCCACATTGGAGCATAACAAATTGAAATATATGATCCTGCAAGAGCACACATAGAACCTCCAAATAAAATTGATAAAAATCTAATTTTAATAACGCTATATCCTAATGCATGTGCAGAATTATGAGATTCCCCTACTGCTCTTAAAATCAAACCAGCTTTAGTTTTATAAAAAAAATAACTAACCAAAAAAACAATTAAGAAAGAAAATATAACAAAAAACCATGGTGACAGACCATCAATTGGTGTTCCAATATATTGTTTGCCAAGCATCGAACTTAGCCCTATTCCAAAAATAGTTAATGCTAATCCTGTAGCAATTTGATTTGACATTAAAAATAGAACTAGAAAAGCAAATAAACCAGACATGATAATTCCAGATAATATAGATACAAAAAAAGCTAAAAAATAACTTCCGGTAATTACTAAGATAATAAAAGCGGACACTGCTCCTACCAACATCATTCCTTCTACACCTAAATTTAATACTCCAGATTTTTCTGTAACTAACTCACCTATACCAGCAAAAACTAGAGGTGTTGTTGCAATTAAAACAATTTGTAATATTCCAAGTATTAAATCTAAATTCATAATAATTTTTTGTAAGTTAATTTATAGTTAATTAGTAATTCCGCACCTAATAAATAAAATAAAACCAAACCCTGAAATATAAAACCTACCGCTGAAGGTATTTGTAAAAACAATTGTGCATCTTCAGCACCAAGATAAGTAAGAGCGATAACTAAAGAAGCAAAAATAATACCAATTGGGTGAAGTCTACCTAAAAAAGCAACAATAATTGCAGTAAATCCATAATTTGGAGAAATATCTCTATATAATAATCCAATTGGACCAGATACTTCAGCTAAACCTGCAATACCTGCAAAAGCGCCACAAATTGCAAAAGCAAAAAAAACTAAAGTTGTTTGATTAAAACCAGCATATCTAGCAGCTTTGGGGCTGTAACCGGATACTTTTAATTGAAAGCCAAAAATAGTTTTTGAAAATATAAACCAAGATACAAAAATTAAAAATAGCGTTATAATTAGTCCAAAGTGCACCCTCAAACCGTCAAATAATAGCGGCATTCTTCCAGATTCACTAAATGGTCTTGATTTAGGAAAACTATAACCAAATGGATCTTTCCAAGGTCCCACTACTAAATAATCTAAAATAAATAAAGCAACATAAACTAACATTAAACTTGTTAAAATTTCATTTGTATTAAATTTTGATTTTAAAATAGCAGGTATTAAACCCCACAATGCTCCTCCGATTGCTCCTGCAAAAATCATTAATGGCAACAACCAGAAAGCACTTGTATCATGAAATAATATTCCAATACCTCCACCAAAAATTGCACCCATGGTAAGTTGTCCTTCAGCTCCAATATTATAAATATTATTCTTAAAACAATATGAGAGACCAATTGCAATTAAGGCTAAAGGAGTTGCTTTTACAAACAATTCAGAAATACCGTAGGTTGAAGAAATAGGTGAAATAAAAAACGTATACAATGCATAAACTGGATCAAAACCAAGAAGAATAAAAATAATTGAACCTGTAATTAAAGTTAAAACAATAGATATTATGGGTACAAAAAAATTCATTAGACCCGAACTCTGTGAGCGAGAAACTATAGATGGAAATAAACTATTCATTTTTTCCACCCATCAATAATCCTAATTTTTCTATTTCTATTTCACTAGTTTTAAAAGGTTTGGATAAATTACCATCATAAATAACAGATATTTTATGAGTAATTTCAATCAATTCATCTAAATCTTGAGAAATAACAATTATTGACGTTCCATTTTGAGATAATTCTATCAAAGACTCTCTTATAGAATGCTCAGCACCAGCATCTATCCCCCAAGTTGGATGTGAAATAATTAATATTTTTGGCTTGGATGATATTTCTCTACCAATGACATATTTTTGTAAATTTCCTCCAGATAAACTTGATGCTTTAGCATCATTACCAGGAGTAATAACTTTAAATTCATTAATTACATTATTGGCAAATTCATCAACGTTATTTTTCAATATTATACCATTTTTAATAAAATTATTTTTTGGGAATTGACTTAAAAGAATATTTTCAGACAAACTTAATTCAGGTACTGCACTATGACCCAGTCTATTCTCGGGAACAAAAGAAATAGATAAATCTCTTCTTTTTTGTGGTCCATACTTTTCGATTTTTTTACTATCAAAAATAATTGATCCAGATTTAATATCTATATTTTCTCCTGTTAAAATATCCATTAATTCTGATTGTCCATTACCAGCAACTCCAGCAATTCCATAAATTTCACCCACTCTAACTTGAAAAGAAATATTTTTAAGATCTGTTAAAAATGGATCATTAAAATCACATGAAATATTTTTTACTTCAAAGTTAACTTCGTCTTTTATATGCCCATAATTAGTTTTTAAGTCATCTAATTTTTGTCCTAGCATTTTTGTTGCAAGTGTTTTTGCAGTTTGATTTGCAGTACTTGAGGTGTCTATAATTTCACCACTTCTCATTATAGTAACTGTATCACATATTGATATTACTTCTTCGAGTTTATGAGTGATATATAATATTGTACGACCTTCTTTGACGAGTGCATTTAATGTTACAAATAAACTTTCAACTTCTTGTGGTGTTAAGACTGAAGTTGGCTCATCCATAATAAGTATCTGAGGGTCTTGTAATAAAATTCTTACAATTTCTACACGTTGCTTTTCTCCAGCTGATAAAGCAGTAATTGGAGCATCTAAATCTAAGGGAAGATTATATCTTGAGCTTATATTTTCTAGTTTATTTTCTAAATCTGAATAAGACATCTTTTCATCAATTCCTAAAATTAAATTTTCTTTTACTGATAAAGAATCAAATAAAGAAAAATGCTGAAATACCATTCCTATTCCTTGCTTCCTTGCTTCTGCTGGGGAATTAACTTTAAAATCCTTATTATTTAATTTAATATTTCCTTCATCTGGCTCTAAGAGACCATATAGAATTTTTACCAACGTAGATTTCCCTGCTCCATTTTCTCCTAAAATTGCATGAACTGCATTTTTTTTAATATCAAAAGTAACCTTTTTATTTGCAATTACTCTTGGAAAAGATTTTGTAATATTTTCTATATTTAATATTGTATCACTCATAATTTAATTTAAATATTTCCGATTGTTCAAAATTATAAATCTCAATATTATTATCCGCATCTTTTTTATCAATGGTAATATATTTTTCATTCTCAAGAGATATTAGAGGAAAATGCCATACTTTGGGATTAAAATTTATACCATCACCACCACTTACTTCGAATATTTCAATTAAATCAATTTTAGGCTTGTCACCTATTGGAGCAACTAAAACTAAAAAACCTGTAGTATTAAATGGAAGAAATACTTGAGAACTAAAGGGGTGATTTTCTAACATGTTAATTTTCAATGGGAAGTTTCTTTTCTTTGCATGAAAAATATTTAATCTAGATCTTTTGTCATCACCAATTATTTGAATATTTGCTAAATCAAAAAAACTATCGGTTGTATTTTTATTAATACTTTCATAATTTTTGTTTGATGTTGTAATTAAATCACCATAATTTTTGAAATTCTCTTTAGTTATATTCTTTATCTTATATTTCACAAAAACTTTCCAATTGCCCTGATCCGTGAAATGCCACCGTCAGGATAAATATTTAACTTCAAGTAATTTATTTTTTTAATATGTTTAGTTGAATTAATTTTTAATGATGAATTAGGTTTGAGACTTTTATTTTTTATTAAATATTCCCAATTTTTGCTTTCATTTATTAATTTGTTTATATTTATATTTTTAATTGAATAAAGACCTTGTACTGAACAATGGGACGGATAATTACCTTTAAAATAATGAGTTTCAATATTAAACTTTTCAATTAAACCAGGCTTGCCAAGTTTAATTATAACCCAGTCATATCCTGATCCTCTTCTTCTTTTAGTTTCCCAACCATTGCCCATATTTTTAGATTTAAATGGAAGTAGCAAATTTTCTGCCCTGCCAAAATGTTCATCGCTACATGCAACAATTTTTGAGCCATTAAGGACACTTAATAAATCAAATTTTTTATTTGGAAATTTTAATTTTGATATATCAAGATTTCCTAGTAATTTTAATCTTGCAACTCCTCCGTCTGGATAGATATTTAATCTTATAAAATTAAAAACTTTATTATTCTGTTTAGTTTTGAAAGCATGAAGATAATTTGGGTTAAGTTTCTTTTTTGATAAAATGTTTACCCAATTAAATTTATTTTTTTCAAAATAACAAGCATCAATGCTTGCGTATTCAGGCTGATTACCATTAAAATAGCTTGTATCTATTTCAGCAAAATTAATTTTACCAGGAAGGCCTAATTTAATAGTAACATAATCATTTCCTACAATTCTTTTCCTTCTTGTTTCCCATCCATCCATCCATTTCCCATTTTTATCGTATACTCCTTCTTTAAAAATTGGCTGTCCCTCTTTAAGCAATCTGGATGCTGATCCAAAAAACTGATCAGAAAATCTATGAAT
>CACMQB010000022.1 GCA_902615745.1 uncultured Alphaproteobacteria bacterium
AACTATTAAGAGTTTGATATAATATTTCTAAATATTCATTATCTTCTAAATTATCATCTAATTCAACATCCATGTCACTTATTGATTTTCTAAATGGAAAATTATTTTTACAATGAATAGAACATGTAAAAATTTTATCATTATCTTTAAGAATTGAGGCTGTACCATCTCCTTGATGCACATCAGTGTCAAAAATTAATATTTTTTTTACTTGATGGGTTCTTGTTAAATGTAATGAAGCATAAGCCAAATCGTTAAAAACACAGTATCCTGAACCAAAATCTCTATGACTATGGTGTGTGCCACCTGCTAAATGATTTGCTATACCATTCTTAATTGCTTCTTTGCATGTTAATAGAGTTCCATTAACTGCTAAAAAGGAACGATTAGAAAGTGTTTCTGACCATTTAAAACCCAATCTTCTTATTTCTTTATCGGTTAAAGTACCATTTTTAATTTTTAATACGTAATCCAAATCATGACATATAGAAACCTCATCAATACTTGCTTTTTGAGGACTTAGAATTTTTGCACGATGATAAAAATCTGAAGTTTTTAATTCATTATATAAATCTGAAAACTTACTGGCAGTAAATTTATGATTTTCAGGCAGAGGAATGTCATAATCTTCGTGTGTTATCCAACTGATTTTTTTCATAAATTTGCCTCTTTTTAACTCAATTTATGCCTAAATTAATTTGTAAATAGATTATGTGGCACTAATCTACCAATATATATTTAGTGAGTAAATGTATTCTATCCATAAAGAATTAGTGTCACAACCAATATGGAATTTGTTTTAATATTTGATTTATTAATTATTTGTTTAATTGGTTTTTTTATTGTCAATTTTTATTGAATTAATAATCAATTTAAATAATATTTTAAGAATGAAAGATTTTTATGATCTAAATGGCTATTTTTCACCATTAAAAATTTATAATGCAAAAGAAGCAAATTTTTTTAGAAATAAATTAGAAGACTCAGAAAAAAAATTAGGTAAACTTCATTATATTGTGAAAACTTATACAATAATGAAATGGGTGTATGAAATAGCAACTAATAAAATATTGCTTGATTTTGTTGAAGAAATAATTGGTAAAAATATATTATTATATAATGCAACTTTTATAATAAAAGAACCAAACACTAAAACACATGTAAGTTGGCATCAAGATCTTATCTATTGGGGCTTTGATAATAATGAAAAACAAGTAAGTGCATGGTTAGCTTTATCCAAAGCTAATGATCAAAGTGGTTGTATGAAAATGATTCCAGGTTCCCATAAAAATGGATTTTTTGAACATCATTCAACTGAAGATAAAAATAATGTTTTATCTAGAGGTCAAACTGTAAAAGATATTGATATAAATAAAGCAGTATCATGTCCGTTAGAACCCGGTGAAGTTTCCTTTCATCATGGTCTAACATTACACGCATCTCAACCTAATTCTAGCAATGACAGAAGAATAGGATTAAATTTTCAATTTATTTCTACTGATATGAAACAACTAAAAAGCAAAAATGATAGCGCTATTTGTGTAAGAGGAGAAGATAAGTATAAAAATTTTAAGACAGATCAAGTAGCTAAAGATGACTTTGATCATGATGCTTATCAACATCTTTTAGTATTAAATAATCATTATAATGAAACAATAAGAAAAAATTAATATTTATTTATTAGAATCTGAAATAAGAGATCTAAAAATTAACTTCTATTTAATCAAATCATATGAATGTTTTATCTGGAATTAGTATTGGATTTATTGGTTACACGATATTTGTCATTTTAGATACAATAATTAAAAAATACCTAGTTAATGAATATTCTGTTTTTCAAATAAATTTTTATATTTGTCTTTTTAGTTTTATACCAACACTATTAACTCTTTATTTTCTAAACAAATGGAGCTCACTAAAAAATGATATTATTCATATACAGCTTCTTAGAGGATTATTTGGATTAATTTCAGGGGCTTTAGTAGTTTATTCATTTAGAGAACATGCTTTTAGTGAAATTTACCCAATATTATTTAGTGCTCCATTAATGATAACAATGTTATCCCATTTTTTTTTAGAAGAAAAAGTTGGTATTAGAAGATGGTCAGCGGTAACAGTTGGATTTATTGGTGTATTAATAGTTAGTAGACCTGGCACTATTCATTTTTCATTAAGTCTATTTGGTTTATTTTTTTCCGCATTACTAATGGCGATTAATATTACTTTAGTAAGAAAGTATTCAAATAATCAATCATCAATAGCATTTACTTTTTATGCTTTTTTATCTGCAACTATTTTAAATGGATTACTTAGTTTTAATAGCCACATCGCATTATCTTTTAATGATCTAATGATACTTGTTTTTTGTGGTATTATTTGTGGAATAGGGGGTAATTGTTTAACAATCGCCTCCAAATTTTTAGAGTCTAGTGTTTTTGCTCCTATTCAATATACACAACTAATTTCTGGAGCAATTTTAGGTTATTTATTTTTTGCTGATATTCCAGATATTTATGAAATTATAGGATCATTAATTATTGTTGGTAGTGGAATTTATATAATAATTAGAGAAACAAAAATAGGGGTTAGGCCATATATTAAAGAAGATTCAAGATTTCGTGACCAATTTAATAGAGGTCACTAAATTAATAATTATAAATCAAAACTTTGTGATAATATTTTAATAGCATAAAATTATTATGAAAAATTTATTAAATAATAAAAATCCAATAACTTTACTAATTTTATCATCAATAGCCATGCCTATCGCTTTTAGTACTTGGATGGTTTTACTAAATAATTTCTCAGTTGAAAGAGCAAGTTTCACTGGAGTTGAAATTGGAATACTTCAAAGTATCAGAGAGATACCTGGCTTCCTAGCATTTACTATTATTTTTTTATTGTTCTATTTTAAAGAGCAATATTTTGCTATTTTTTCTTTAGCCTTAACTGGTTTTGGTGTTGCAATTACAGGTTTCTTACCAACTGTTTATGGTTTGTATTTTACAACAATTATTATGAGTACTGGCTTTCATTATTGTGAAACGGCCAAAAATTCTTTGAGTTTACAATGGCTTTCAAAAGAAGAAGCTCCACCAGTTCTAGGAAAACTAATAGCTGTTAGCTCAATTACGTCTTTATTTTTGTATTGTATAATTTGGAGTTTATTAGAAATCTTTAATTTAGATTATAAGTATATATTTTTAATTGCAGGATTAATTTGTATTCTTATTTCCATACACCTTTTTATATCCTTTC
Organism: uncultured Alphaproteobacteria bacterium; assembly: GCA_902615745.1. Classification (GTDB taxonomy): domain Bacteria; phylum Pseudomonadota; class Alphaproteobacteria; order HIMB59; genus CACPNW01. The sequence continues at coordinate 3,259 of CACMQB010000022.1, forward strand.
CTTTTTTTGAAATCAAAAATAAACAACATAAAAAAATAATTCTAAAAAAAGAATATTCTCTTTACTATATCTTAATTTTTTTATCAGGTGCTAGAAGACAAATTTTTGTAGTTTTTGCAGCTTTTTTAATGGTAGAAAAATTTGGATATTCAGCATCGCAAGTTACTTTACTATTTTTAGTTAATTATATTTTTAATTGGTTTTTTGCAGAACGTATTGGAAAGTTAATAAATATATTTGGTGAGAAAAAATGTCTTATATTTGAATATATTGGACTCGTTATAGTTTTTACATCTTATGCATTCGTGACTAATGCTTATGTTGCAGCAGGTTTATATATTATTGATCATATGTTTTTTGCATTAGCTATTGCAATTAATACATATTTTCAAAAAATTGCTGATCCAAAAGATATTGCAAGCACTGCAGGTGTTTCATTTACTATCAATCATATAGCTGCAGTATTTATCCCAGTACTTTTAGGATTTGTTTGGATTAATTCTCATTCAATAGTTTTTTTAATTGGATCTTTGTTTGCTCTACTATCTTTAATCGCTTCATTTTTTTTACCTAATAATTTATCAAAGATTATTTTAGATGAAAGTAATTTAAAAAAAGTAAGAGTATAATTTACTCACCTATATAACTAAGAATTATTTTTCTTTTGTATTTACTGTACCTGTGTTCAATTAGATATATTCCCTGCCACACCCCTAATTTCATTTCTTTATTATTTATAGGAATTGTTAATGAGGTTTGAGTAAGCATAGATTTTATGTGAGCAGGCATATCATCATCTCCTTCATAACCGTGTTTATATAATGAAGCATCTTCAGGAACTATTCTTTGAAAAAAAGAATTAATATCATCTAATACATCAGGGCTAGCATTTTCCATTATTGTTAATGAAGCAGAAGTGTGTTGTATAAATAAATTTAGCTGACCTTTAATTATATTATTTTTTAGAATCCAATCATGAACATTATTTGTAATTTCATACATTCCCTGTCCATTATTAGAAATTATCAATTCATCTTGTAGATTTAACATTTTCTAATCTTAAAATGAAGTCGTGGCACCTACAAGGAGAATTATAATGAAAATTAATGTTATGAAAAAAAGAACTATTCTTTTGATAAGTGCCACAATTTTTAAAATATAATCAAATTTTGTTTTAATAGAGATATAAATAAGGAAAAATTGTGTTATGATTATCTTAATTCTTTTTTAGCTAGGAATATTATTTGTTAAACAATAATCAATTTGCAATTTTTTTAATTATTATATCAATTATTTTTGGTACTCTTATGGGTACATTTATAAAATTAGCTCAAGAAGAATTAAATGTATTTACAGCTGGTTTTTTACGTTTTTTCTTTGGATTTTTAATCATCACCCCTTACATTCTAAAAACAAAATTTGAAGTATTTAGGACAAAAAATTTAAAAATTCATATTTTACGGTCAGCACTAAACTTACCTGCAATGCTACTTGGTTTTGCAGCTTTAGCTATGCTTCCATTAGAGAAAATGACAGCCATTCATTTTATAGTTCCTATCATTGTTACAATCTTAGCTGTGATATTTTTAAAAGAAAAAATCTATTTGTATAGGTCAATTGCATTAGTGATGGGTTTTCTAGGAATGTTAATAATATTGCGACCCGGTATTATAGATATTTCTATTGGAATATATATGGCGCTTATTTCATCGCTAATTTGGTCAGTAGTTATAATTTTAACTAAAAAAGTATCTAAGGATGATAGTGCTATAACAATATTATCACACCAGTATGTTTATATGAGTCTTTTTTCATTTCCATTAGTTATATATTTTTGGGATCAGCCAAGCTTAAAAACAATTATTTTTATATTATGTGCTGCAATGTCAGGAACTATATTACATATTGCATTAAATCATGCATATAAATTAGTTGATGTAACTATGACTCAACCTTATTCATTTTTAGGATTAGTAGTTTCATCAATAATTGGATATTTTGTCTTTAGTGATAAACCTGATTTTTATACCTGGTTAGGTGCTTCTGTAATTTTTTGTGGTGTGCTTCTAATTTCTTACAGAGAACTTCAATTAAATAAAGAAATTACAAGAAAGAGATTA
>CACMQB010000023.1 GCA_902615745.1 uncultured Alphaproteobacteria bacterium
TTTTATTCATATTTCTAAGTGGATTTAGAAAATCTATTTTTTTTTCGATAATTATTGGTATTTTTTTTATATTTTTGGCGACTAATTTACATCCTTCTTACAATGATTTTAAAGTAGTTGAATCAACACAATATCATCAAGGTCAAAAAATAGAAAAATTTTTTAATTGTAATGATGATAGAGAAAAAATTTGTACTAAAGTTATAAATATTCAGCCAAGTTTTTATGAAATAATTAAAAATTTTAAAACATCAGCATATGGTGAAATATATTTATTGTCATTTAAGATGTTTATAGATAATCCATTTACAGGTATTGGGATAAATAACTTTAAATTTTTATGTAATGATAATAATATTTATCAAAATATGATGGTGCATTACGAATGTGCATCACATCCTCACAATATATACATTCAATGGTTAACCGAAGGTGGGTTAATTGTTTTTATTTTATTTATTCTATATTTAATTTTTTTAATGTTTTTTATATTAAATAATAATGGTGACAAAAAATATAAGATAATCTCAATCGTAGTAATTATTATTATGTTTTGGCCAATTATGTCTACAGGAAGTTTAATCAAAAATTGGTTTGGTGTTAGTTCATTTTTTATTATTGGGCTATGTATTTGCTTGAGTAAATTTAAAAATAATTATTAAAATTTGATTTTGAAAAATATTTTTTGGAATTTCTTGCAACAAATAATCCAAGAAGAAAGAAAATTATTACTGCTAAAGTAGTTCCATTACCTTTTCCAAATAAAGAACCGATAAATATAAATAAAAAAATTATTGTGGAGGATAGTATTTTAAAATGAATGCCTAATATAGAGCCTAAAATAAAAAAGATAATGATAAATAATGTATTGCCTAATCCCATACCAAAATGTGATCCAACAAATGCCATATAAATTGAAGAATATATTATTGATAAATTTGTTGAAGTGGAATTATCAAAGAACCTCACTTTAATAAGATAGTAAAATGATTTTAAACCATCAACCCAAGTTATTTTTTTGCCTTGAGCTTTTGATCTAAAAAAATATGATACACCAAATTCATAAATAAAAAAATTATTTCTTACTATTTGCGAAGCTAAATCGATTTCAATTCCAAAATCATTTACACTCAATTTTATTTTTTCAATTACGCTTCTATGTAAAATTTTTAATCCACAATGTACGTCACTTAATGACTGTGAAAAAAAAATATTAAATATTAGAGAGTTTATTTTTCCAACTAAATTGTTAAAAAAATAATTATTTTTTTTTAACTTACCAGATAAATACCTACTTCCAAAAATACATTTAATATCTTCATTTGAGGTAATCATATCAAACATCTCTTTTGCATCTTTAGAATCTAATTCTAAATCTGCATCTTGAAGTAGTATATATTCTCCTTTGGAGTTTTTTATTCCTGTTTGAATTGCTTTTCCTTTTCCAGAATTAATATCAAGTTTAATAAGTTTAAATGAGAAATTATATTTTCCATTTTGCTTTATCTTTTTTAGTAGATCAGAGGAACCATCAGTAGAACCATCATCAACTACGATAATTTCAATATTCTTTTTGTCAAAATATAACTTTAGTTGCTCAAAAAGCTTATTGAGAAAGTTTATTTCATTAAAAACTGGAATTACTATTGATAGTGCTTTGCTACTCTCTAGGGGCATGTTTATTCAGTATTCTTTGTAATGTTCGTCTATGCATTCTTAACCTTCTTGCTGTTTCAGATACATTTCTATTACACTGTATAAACACTCTTTGAATATGTTCCCATCTAATTCTATCTGCGGTCATTGGATTTTCAGGTGGAGGTGGCAATAACTCCTTAGAATTAGTAAGAGCGTCATAAATTTGATCAATTTCGGCCGGTTTTGGAAGATAATCTATTGCTCCAGATTTTATAGCTGCTACGGCGGTTGCAATATTTCCATATCCAGTTAATAAAAGAGATTTAGTATGAGGACTAATTTTTTGAAGTTCTTTAACTAGCTCTAATCCTGAGCCATCTTCTAGCCTCATATCTACTACTGCATAATCAAAATTATTTTCAGAAACTTTAGCAATTGAATCTTTAAAACCTGGGGATGAAGTTACTTGAAAACCTTTTTTTTCCATTGATCTGGTTAATCTCTCTCTGAAAGGAAGATCATCATCTACAATTAGTAGTTTCATATTCATATACTTAAGATAGAGTTATCAAATATAATTTCAACAACAGCATTATCATCTTTGGAATTATAAAATACCAAATTTCCTCCCATATTTTCTATTAAATTTTTAGCTATAAATATACCTAATCCCATTCCTTGATTATTTTTTGAAATATAAGGCTCTCCTAATTTATCAATAATATCCTTTGGGAACCCTAAACCATCATCCGTTACAATAATTTTAGTATTTTTATTATTATGTATTAATTCGGCAGTTATTGTTTCTTTTGAATAAAATATTGCATTTTGAATGATATTTCCTAAAGCATACATCATTTCATCTTTAAAAATTATTTCTTTTTCATCATAAATTGTATTCTTAATAATCTTTAATTTTTTGTTTTTATTAAATTTCTCAAAATTTATTTTTATTAAATCTGTTATTTTTACTTTTTCTAGAAAATTATCTTTTAATTTTAAAGGATTTTTTGAAAACCTTTGCAATATTTCTTTACATCTATCTGCTTGAGATTTTAGTAAAATAATATCTTTTGCAATATTTTTATCATCAATTAATTTTTTTTCTTTTAATAAATCATTTAATATCAAAAAGATCGTATTGAGTGGAGTGCCAAGCTCATGTGCTGCAGCTGCACTTAGTGACCCTACCTCTGTTATTTTTTTTTGGTTAAGAATTTGAAGTTTAGAAATAGACAATGCATTTGAGATTTTTCTAGATGAACTTGCGAATAAATATGCATATATTGCAATAAAAATTACAGTTATAATTAATGATGCTACCAAGCCAAAATTATAAATTTGAGGTAAAAAAAATTCGTCTCCTAAATTTAGAGGAATAAAGTAAAAATTTAGCAAAATAATAATAAGTATTGAAATTTTTGATAAAATTACTGTCATTAATGCTGGTAAATATGAAGCTGATGTTATTACAGGAGCTAAAATCAAAATAGAAAATGGGTTGACTATCCCACCAGTTAAAAAAAGTAGAAAACCGAGTTGCAAAGTGTCAAAAAGCAAAAAAGAAAATGCTTTAATATTACTTATAGATTTATTTTTTCTTTCCTCAAAATATGAGTAAAAATTTACTGCTACAGATAGTAAAATTATCAACAAAGTTTCATAAAAAGGAATTTGGATTTTAATAATGTAGGATACAAAGAATATTGCAAAAAATTGTCCAAAAATGGCAATCCATCTTATTTTTATAAGATTACCAAGAAGTATAGTGTTCATTAAGTTTTAAATATCAAGATTTGCAACTTTTAAAGAATTTTCAGCTATAAATTTTTTTCTTGCGTCAGTTTCTCCGCCCATAAGATCTTCAAATGCCTTGTTCGCAGCATCAACTTCATTGATTTTAACAGATAATAATACTCTTTCGTTTTGATCTAATGTTGTTTCCCATAATTGATCTGGATTCATTTCTCCTAAACCTTTGTATCTATTTATTTGAAGGCCAGATTTACCTATATTTAATATTTTATCTATTAAATCTAAAGGTCCAAAAATTTTATATTCTTCATTTTTGTGTTTAAGTAAACCACATCCACTTTCTTTTAAGCGATAAAAATTTTCCATTAATTGATCTTTTAAATCATTTAATGCTCTAGCTTCAGGTGAAACTACAAAATTTTCATCAATTATATACTTTTCTGTAAAACCTCTAATTGTTCTTTCAAATAAAATAGAATTATCTTTGTGGGTTACTTTCCAATTTTTTTGTGAAATATTAGAAATTAAATTTAATCTTTGTTCTAGATACTTTGCTAATTCTTCACCAATACTTTTATCTTTAAGATTTCTTAGGTCTAATGCTCTAACAATTGCTGAGTGCTCGATAATATCACTGTTATCAACTCTTCTTAATAATGGCATTACTAAACTCTTAGTTTTTTTTGAAAGATAAACAATTTTCCTTAATTCTAAACCAGCAATTTGAGAACTTAGTATATTTTTAAAAAAAGTATTTTTTAATCCTTCTTCAATTAAATAATCTTCTAGATCAATATCATCTTTCTTGTAAACTGTAGAATTACCTTTCTTAAGTCTGTATAGAGGAGGTTGAGCAATATATAGTCTTCCTGATTCAATAATAGGTTTCATATGTCTGTAAAAAAAAGTTAATAAAAGTGTTCTAATATGGCTTCCATCTACATCTGCATCAGTCATTATTATTATTTTATGATATCTCATTTTAGAGATGTCAAATTTTCCCTCTAATTTATTTTGATCAATATCATCAGTTGGGTTACCAACACCTGCACCTATGGCTGTGATAAGTGCCCCTATTTCATTACTTGTTAAAACTTGTTTATCATTTGCTCTTTCAACATTTAGTATTTTCCCTCTAAGAGGAAGAATGGCCTGATTTTTTCTATCTCTACCTTGCTTGGCTGAACCTCCAGCTGAGTCACCCTCAACTATAAACAATTCTGATAATTCTGGATTTTTCTCCTGACAGTCCGCAAGTTTGCCAGGCAAAGAGGTATTCTCTAAACCTGTTTTCCTTCTTGTAAGTTCTCTTGCTTTTCTTGCTGCTTCTCTAGCATTGGAAGCTTCTATAATTTTATCAATAACTTTTTTAATTTCTGATGGATTTTCTTCAATCCATTGTTCTAGTTTATTTAAACTAGTTGATTCTATTACAGGTCTAACTTCTGATGAGACAAGTTTATCTTTAGTTTGACTTGAAAATTTAGGGTCTGGTAATTTTACAGATATTATACATGTTAAACCTTCCCTAGCATCTTCACCAGTAATGTTATTAGCATTTTTTGTGTTTTTATTTATGTAATTTACAATTGATCTAGTAAGAGCTCCTCTGAAACCCGCAAGATGGGTGCCTCCATCTCTTTGAATAATATTGTTAGTGAAACAAATTGTATTTTCATGATAGGAATCAGTCCACTGCAATGAGCATTCAATTGAAATATTATTTTTTTCTCCTTGAAAAAAAATGGGATTAGGGTTGATTAGATTTTTACCTTCATTTAGATATTTTACATATTCTTTAATGCCTCCTTCATATTTAAAATTAATGCTTTTAATATCAGATTGCCTGTTATCGGTTAGAAAAATACTAATACCAGTATTTAGAAATGCTAATTCTCGAAGTCTTTTTTCAATTGTTTTAAAGTTAAAATTAATTTCTTTAAAAA
>CACMQB010000024.1 GCA_902615745.1 uncultured Alphaproteobacteria bacterium
TTAAACTAATTTATATTTTGCTTCAAGCTTATCCCAAAAATCTTTTTCTAAATTTACATTATTTAGTGCATTAATTTGCTTCAATCCTGTTGGTGAGGTTACATTTATTTCAGTTAGATAATTTCCAATTATATCAATCCCAACAAAAAAAAGATTGTGCTCTTTTAGTTTTGGTCCTAGATTATCAATAATTTCTTTGTCTCTATAAACTAGATCAGTTTTACTTGCCTTTCCGCCGGCATGAAAATTTGCCTTTAGATTACCCTCTTGGGGTATTCTGGCAACTGAACCAAAATATTCACCATCAAAAAAAACAATTCTTCTATCACCATGCTCTATCTCATTGATAAATTTTTGGACCATTATAGGCAAGTGTAAATATTCCTGTAATATTTTAGAATTAAAATTACTTTTATCAAATCTATGAATACCCTCACCTCCATTACCATAGAGTGGTTTAGTTATAATATCTTCTTCTTTATCTAAAAATTCTTCAATAATTTTTAAATCTTTTGTTACCAAAGTAGGCGGCATGAATTCTTTAAAATTAAATGTAAATAATTTTTCAGTAGAATTTCTAACTGCTGTAGGATCATTCACAACAATTGTTGAAGATGGAAGTAAATCCAAAATATAAGTCGATGTGATATAATTCATATCGAAAGGAGGGTCCTGTCTTAAAAAGACAAATTGAAAATCTTCTAATTTGGCAATTATTTTATTAGATTTAAAATTAAAATAATTGTTTTCATCTAGCAATAACTCTAAATTATATCCAGATGCTTGAATAGTATTTCCTTTTATGAATAAATCTTTTGGATTGTAATAAAAAATATCATAGCCTCTCTCTTGCGCCTCATGACCTATTAAAAAAGATGTATCGAATTCATAATCAATTTTTTCAATGTTATCCATTTGGATTGCTATACTTTTTTTCATTAGAAAATTTCTTCCTCATATATTTTTTTAATATCTTTTTTCCATTCACCATTATATTTACTGACTAATAAATCAGCTGGTGAATGACCATTTGATAGATTTTTTTCTAATTCTTTGAGATAAAATGTTTCATTATATTTTTCATTCTTTACTAAAATATTTCTTTTCTCTAAACCTGATTTTGATATTTCAAATAATTTGTGTGCAAAATCTAACAGATAGCCATGTTTGAATTTTGTTTGTAAACCTTCTACTGGGGCTAAATTATTTATTAAATTTCTATCATTTTGATTCCAACCCTCAACAATTTCATTTGTTTTATCAATCGCTTCATCATTATATAAAATACCAATCCAAAAAGCAGGCTGAGAGCATATTAAATTCCATGAACATGCGTCCATAGAACGAATTTCCAAGAATTGCTTTAATCTAACTTGAGGAAATAAAGTTGATAAGTGGTTTATCCAATCTTCAATAGTAGGTTCAATATTTAAATCTTTAGAAATATTATTTTTCATAAAATCTCTAAAAGTATAATTTGTCATATCTATATAATTATGATTTCTAATTACAAAATACATTGGTACATCAAGAGCATAGTCCGCATATTTTTCAAAATTAAAATCTTTATCAAAAACAAATGGCAATAAACCTGTTCTATCTTTGTCTGTGTGATGCCAAAAATGAGATCTTAAACTTTTATATTTGGAAACTTCTTTTTGATCGAAAGGTGAATTAGCAAATATTGCAGTTGCTATACCTTCAAGATTTAACATTAGTCGATACTTAGTAATCATATCTTCTTCAGAATGATAATCCAAATTCACTTGGTTTGTACATGTGCGTTTCATCATATGATGTCCAAGAGTACCAACTTTAGGCATATATTTTTTCATAATGGAATATCTTTGTTTTGGCATCCAAGGAAAATCATCAAGAGATAAACTTGGCTCAACGCCTAATCCTAATAATATAAAACCAAATTCTTCACCAATATCTTTTAATTCCTTTAAATGTCTATTAGTTTCAGTACAGGTTTGATGGATATTTTTTAATTGTGCTCCAGATAATTCGATCTGACCACCTGGTTCTAAAGTTATACTTTCACCAAATCTTTCTAAGGCGATTATTGTGGTATGTTTATCATCATACTTTGGTTTCCATCCCTTATCTACAAATTTTAAAAAAATTTCTTTTATACCTTTGTGCTCTTCATAAGATAATTGATTTAAATTTTCTTTTTTTAGTACAAATTTCTCGTGTTCTACTCCTATGCGTAAATCATTCTTATTTTTGATTCCTTTATAAAAGTAATCTATTATATCATTTTTTTTTAGCATTGTTTTATCTTAAATACGCCAGATCATATTAAAAATAAAGTTGCTAATCCAAGAAAAGAAAGAAATCCAAATACATCTGTTATTGTAGTCAAAATTACTGCAGATGCTAAAGCAGGATCGATTTTTAACTTATCTAAAACTAGTGGAATTGCAATTCCTGAAAAACCAGCGATTAGTAAGTTTAGTATCATAGCAAGACCTATTATTAAACCCAACATCAAATTTTCAAACCAATAAATAGAAATTAAAGATATTATGAAAGCGAAAATAACTCCATTTATACCACCAATTAAAGTTTCTTTGGTTATTATTTTTATTGCATTACTAGTAGTTAGTTCTTTAACTGCAATAGCTCTCACTGCAACAGTTAAGGTTTGAGTACCAGCGTTAGCACCCATAGAAGCTACTATTGGCATTAATATAGCTAGAGCAACTACTTTTTCTATTGCAGCTTCAAACAAACCTATAACTATTGAAGCTACAACAGCTGTCATTAAATTTACTATTAACCATGATATTCTTGATTTTGTTGTACTAATAACTGATTCATACAAATCGGTATGATCTACTCCTCCAAGCTTTAAAATATCTTCTTCTCTTTCTTCCTCAATAACTTCGACAACATCATCAACTGTAATCGAGCCAATAATTTTTTTTTGATCGTTAATAACAGGAGCGCTTACTAATCCATATTTATTAAATAATAGAGCTACATCTTCTTGATCTGTATTTACATCAATTAATCTTAATTCTTTATTTATTATTGAATTTAATTCTATTTCTCTTTTTGATCCCATTAATCTTCCTAATGGAACTATCCCTTTTGCTTCTTTATTTTTATTGATTAAATAAATATCGTAGAAATCATCTGGTAAATTACCTTTATTATTTCTCAAAAAATCAATTGCTTGACCGACATTCCATGATTGATCAATAGTAACAAACTGTCTTTGCATTAATCTTCCAGCGGAATCTTCGGGGTAATTTAAACCTTCTTCAACTAAAGTTCTTTCTTCTCTGTCTAAGTTTTCTAAAAAAATATTTTGATTTTCTTCCTCTAAATCTTCTGCTAAATCTACAGCATCATCTATGTCTAAACTTTTTGCGTTATTAGCTAACTGTTTTATATCTAAAGTTTCAATTATCTCTTCTCTAAGACTATCATTTAAATAAGTTAAGATTTCAGGATCAAAATTTTTATCAATTATATTAAGAAGACTTAATCTTAAAACTGGGTCTAAATTTTGAAGAATTTCTGCTATGTCTGCATTATGAAGATCTTTTAAAATAGATAAAATGTTATCATATTTATAATTTTCTAGATAATCAGTTACTAATCGAATTGATTTATTAGAATTGTCATCGTCTTTTTTAATTATTATTTCTTCCATATTAATTGGTGCGGCTGAGAAGACTTGAACTTCCACAGGATAAATCCCACAGCGACCTCAACGCTGCGCGTATACCAATTCCGCCACAGCCGCATATATAGTAGAATTAAATATCAGATAGGATATTAACTATCAATAAAGTATATGAATGACATGAATCAGATTGAAATTAAAATATCTAATGAAGAAATAAGTTATGTGGAATCGATGTTGTTTATGGAGTCCAAAGTAAGGGAAATAATTAAAAATCGTTCCAAAGAATTACTTTGGTTTCTTAGTCATAATCATATCTTTACTCAAGGAACAAGTGCTTCAAATGAGGAGATATTAAATCCAAATGTTATAGAAGTTTTAAAGACAAATCGTGGTGGCAAGACAACTTATCATGGACCTGGACAAAGAATTGTTTATTTTATGTTAAACTTAAACAATAAAAAAAAAGATATAAGAAAGTTTATTTCTGTAATTGAAAATTCTGTTATTGATTTTTTAAAAAATTATAATGTTGAGGCAAGAACATTTAAAGATAGAGTAGGTATTTGGGTAATTAAGA
>CACMQB010000025.1 GCA_902615745.1 uncultured Alphaproteobacteria bacterium
TAAATACGTACTCTAATACATCAATTCTATTACCTACTCCTCCAGCTGTTGGATTGTCTCCGCTATCGGCTAAAATTGTAAATCTTTTTTTATTAACTACATGAAAAATCTTATTTAACTTATAAGATTTCATATCATAAACTAAATTAAACCTATTTTTCCAATAACTTAGTGCTATTTTCTTACAAATTCTTTTACCGATATTAACATCTGTACAATTTACAATTGCAGAAGCTGTTGCCCTCTTAGTATCAGCCCAAACATATCCTATAAGTAAATTACAATCATTAATCCCATTCAGTTTATTAAAAATATTAAGATTTTTATAAATTTTTTTACATGGCTCAACTATTGTAGATGACATTTCACCTGAAACTAAAACTGGTATTTTTTCCCAAATAATATGATTTTTTTTATTTTTTAATATTCCATCTATTAACATTTTCAATGACCTTGAATAAGTTTGCTTAACGTCGATATGTGGGGCTGTTTTATATGCTGCAAAATAATCGATATTTTTTATAATTGAATCAGTCATCTGACCGTGAAGATCATAAGATAATGATATTTTACAGTTTTTAGATACTTTAGAGCGAATTTTTTTAATAAAAAAACCTTCGGGATCACTAATACCCTTAACATACATTGCTCCATGCATTAAAAATAAAAGACCATCTATTGATGTATGTTTTTTTAAATCATCTGTAATATTTTGAATTGTATTTAAAAAAAAATTTTTATCTACTGGACCGCCAGGTAAACTACGATAAAATTTGCTAGATATAAAAGTAATATTCTTATATTTTGAATAATTAAAATCTATATATTTTAAAAGTTTTTTACCACTTAAAATTTCAAAATCATTTTCATTTTGTATTAATGTTGAGTAAGAACAACATTCAGTACTTATTCCACAAATGAAAATTTTTTTTTTATCCACTAATTAAAATTAAGAACTAAGTTTATTTTTTGCAAATATGTCAACAAGATAAACTAAAATAATATGATGAGACATTTCAATAAAATTATATTGATCAGAATTTATATGAAAATTAACATTTCCATATTTTGATAGTGGGTTATTTTTTTTGAAACCACTCAAAGTAATCAATTGAATTGAATTTTTTTTACAATATTTTGCTGCATTAACAATGTTTTTTGAAGTTCCACTACTACTAATTAAGATCATCATATCATTTTTATTTAGGTAAGCTTTTATTGCTTCTACTACCCAATTTTCATAACCATAATCATTTGCAAAACATGTTATTAAATTTGCATTATTAAAAGTGGATGAATTAACTCTAGCTACTTTTGCAAAGTCTACACTAACATGGCTAGCTATTGAAGAGCTACCGCCATTACCAACTATATAAACTTTTCCTTTTTGTTTTTGTGTTTTTTTTATCAAATTAATTGATTTTTTAAATAATTTGTCATCAGTATTTAATAGCAAATTAAGAATGGACTTACTGTAATTATTAAATTGCTCTCTATGTTTCATTATTTTTAATATTATCTATTTTTGCTGCTAAAATAAAATCATTTATTGATAATCCATTTATAGCATGTGTATGGACCATTACTAAGCAATATCCCCAACCAATAGATATATCAGGGTGATGACCTTCTGTTTCTGCAATTTCACCAACTTCATTTGCAAATGATATGGCTTTTTTAAAATTACTAAATTTAAATTTTTTGAAAATCATTTCTTGATTATCATTAACTGACCACTCATTAAGTTCTGATAAAAATTTGCTAATTTCTTGAAAATCCAATTTAGGGGTATTCCCATTGCATGGCTCGCACTTTCCTGAAGATAGAGTATTATTCATAAAATCTGGCGCCTTGTTGATTTAATTCAATGGAATATAAACTAGTTGTAGCAGTTATATATAAGATATTTCCCTCCGTTCCTCCAAATTCTAAATTTGATACTAGTTCTGGAACTATAAGTTGTCCAATTAATTCACTTTTAGGATTAAAACATTTAATTGCTTTTCCTGCACTAGTCCAAACATTTCCATCTTTATCGCATCTAAAACCATCAGAAAAAAAGGGTTTAAAATCATAAACTAATTTTCTATTCATGGGCATTCCATCAATCATATCATAAACATACAAATGTTTGATATTATCTCCAGTATCAGCAACATATAATTTTTTTTCGTTTGGAGAAATTGCAATGCCATTAGGTCTATCAAGATCGTCTATCATAACATTTAAAGTGTTTGATTTAGGTTCAAAAGAAAACACATTACAGCCACCATATTCTTGTTCGCCAGGATATCCCTCATAATCTGATAAAATACCGTAAGGTGGATCTGTAAACCAAATTGTATCATCCGATTTAACAAATAAGTCGTTTGGAGAGTTAAGCTTCTTACCATTATAACTATCAACTAAAACTTCCACTTCTAAATTATCATTAGTTTTATAAATACATCTCCCTCCATGTGAACAAGAAATTACATTCTCTTCTTTATCAATAGTATTTCCATTACAATAATTTGAGGGATTTTTATATTCAGATACTAAACCATTTGTTAACTTTAACATTCTGTTATTTGGTATATCGCTCCAGACTAATGTATCTAAATGAGGAATATAAGCTGGCCCTTCTCCCCATAACATTCCCGAAAAAACTTTTTTAACTTCAGTAGACTTTATATAATTATTAAATTGATCAGTATTTTCTACATGTTCATTATATTTATTTTTGTAAGCAAAACTTGGATTTCTTGGATCTAAATCAGCAGGTAGTAATTTTTTTTCTGACATATTATAATTCTACACCTTTTTGTTTTTTTTGTTTATCAATTAATTGTTTTGGGAAATTTTTTGCTCTTAATTTAATTTTAGCATCTTTTTCAATTAATTTAGTAATACTAGTGCTAAATGACCTTTTACCTAAAATTTTCATACCAAGTTTAAATTTTTTACTTAGATAATTCCCTAGTTCTAATTTCATATTTTTTCCAAGTCTATTAAAAAGATTTATATCTTTATTGACTAGATCCATTGTAAATCCAACATCATAACTGCCTCCAAGTATGACTTGTGTTTCAGTTTCATTAACAAAACTATTTCCAGAGCTTATTTTTATAGCTTTATACGTTAAACCTAAATCAATTTTATTTTTTTTTGCAACACTCAGTGCTTCACCGATACCCACTAAATGTAATGATGCTAAAAAATTTGTAATTACTTTTAATATTGAGGCATTTCCAATTTTTCCACAGTATAAAATTTCATGACCAAGCAATGATAATATTGGGAAGCATTTTTTGAAAGTTGATTTTTTTCCAGCAGCTAAAATAGATATATTGCCTGATTTAGCTCTATGCTCCCCTCCAGTAATTGGGCATTCTAATACTCTACCACCTTTAGAACTTACTTTTTTTGATAAACTAATCATATCATTTTTATCTGTAGTGCTCATCTCAATCCAGGTATGTTTTTTAGTTAAATATTTTAATATGTTTTTTAAAACTTTGCTTACAGCCTTTGGTGAAGGTAAACATGTAATTATAATATCACTCTTTTCAGTTAATTCTTTTAAATTTTTACAAGGCTCATTTTTTAAATTTTTTAATCTTGAATAAGATTGATTATTTTTATCATACACAAATACATTATTATTTGATTTTAATAAATTATTTGCAAGATTTGATCCAACATTACCAATTCCTATGAAACCAATAGATACTGGCTTCATAAGTCAATAATCATACCATCATATCCAGGTTTAACATTTGGTGGGCACTTTGTTATTAATTCTTTTTCATCTAGTAAAGCTGTCATATGAGTAAAAATAGTTTGTTTTGGTTTAATATATGAAATGAAATCCATTATTTGATCAAATCCAGCATGAGCAGGATGAGTATCTTCTCTTAACAAACCAACAATCCATAAATCTAGATTTTTTAATTTATCAATATCTTGATTATAAAATTTTTTTAAATCTGTAGAATAAGCAAAATTTCCAATCTTGTATGTTTGAACATCAATTGATCCGTGATTATGTTTAAATGTTTCAATATTT
>CACMQB010000026.1 GCA_902615745.1 uncultured Alphaproteobacteria bacterium
TATCTCTGTATTTGAAAATATATTTAATCCATATATATATTCTCAACATTAATTACTTTGAAAATTCTAATTGTCTTTTATTGTAAGGTCCTAATGGTGCTTCAATTTGCTCACTTAAAGAAACATCTTCTTTAAACAAATGAGAATTTTTCCAATTTCTCTGTAAATTAGATTGTGTAAATCTCGCATTATTTGTTTGGCCATCCCATAATACTATTGTTCCGGGAAGTAATAAATGTTCTATTTTTAATATATC
Organism: uncultured Alphaproteobacteria bacterium; assembly: GCA_902615745.1. Classification (GTDB taxonomy): domain Bacteria; phylum Pseudomonadota; class Alphaproteobacteria; order HIMB59; genus CACPNW01. The sequence goes on from CACMQB010000026.1 coordinate 257, forward strand.
TGAAGAAATTATTGTTCTGTCTGGATGTCTTGTATGTATACCATTCACATTACCTTTAACATGCATATAACATGGAGCGTCAACATAAATGAAATCTGGACAAACGTTAGGTAATTTTTGAAATTCAGCACATATTCTACCATTAAAAGTAGTCATTTTTGCATTAGTAAAAATAATTTCAACATATTCTTTTAGTTTATTAGGTATTTGTTTTTTTACCAAATTTATATATTTTTTATCAGTATCAACACAAAAAATTTTAAATGAATCGTTCCTTCGTAATTTTGTATTTACATAATTTCCATAATCTAATCTATTTTGATTGATTGCATGCAACATAAAAAGAGTTGAGTAACCAACCCCAAACTCAAGTACAGTTGTAATTTTTTTCAATCTAATAATGTAGTGTAATCGAATCAAATCTTTGAATTCTGGAGGATATGGGTCTTTATCATTATTATTATAAACAAAATAAGGTTCAGGAACTTTATCATCAAACTTCAATTTATGATTAGGTAAAATTTTACCTAATTTGTTATCCAAAAAGTATTTTTTATAGTTTAATGTTTTTATTTTTTTTTCTAAATTCATTTATTTATTTAATATATTATATTTGAATAAAAAAAATATTAAAATATATAATATTTTTAAATTGACGTTGAAACTATTACCAATTCTAGGATTATCTTCTCTTTGTAAGATGTTAATTGGATATTTTTTAAAATTTAATTTCTTTTTTATTATTTTAATGGCTAATTCTGAGCAATATGAATTAAAATTTAAATTAAGTAGGTCGTTTTTTAAATTTGAAACTTTATAAGCCTTAACTCCACTTAATAAATCAACTCCGTCATAGAAAATTTTTGAGTAAAATGATAATATATATTCTGATATCCTATTTTTAATATTTCTTTGAGTGATTATTAGATCACAGCTATTATTTAATTCCTTAATAAATTTACTCATATCTAAGTTAAGATGTTGGCCATCTGCATCAAAAGTTATTGCAAAATCATATTTAAGTTTTTTAGCTTCTTGTAAACCAATAATTACAGATTTCTGATATCCTTGTTTTGTTTTATTTTGTAATTTAATAACATTTTGATCTAATAAAATATTAAAAGTATTATCATTTGAACAATCATCTATAATTATTGTATCTCCGTAATTATTTAAATAATTTATAACTTTTAATATTGATCTTTCTTCATTTCTAGCGGGAACAACGAATACTATTCTAAATCTGTCCATTTAATATATTCGCCTTTTGTTTTTTTATTTATTAATTTTTTTCCTAAAACGTTTTTAAACTCAAAAGGTTGAATACCATCCTTTGGGCATGGTCTTAAAAATACTATATCATTTGGTTCTATAATCTTTCCTATATTACTATTTTCTTTGATACAAATAGATCTTCTTTGAAGAACTGAAGTTTCAATTTCATTTTTTTCTATTTTTTTATTACCATCACCTAAACTTGCTTCTAGTTCTCTTGACCTTAGAATCATCTCCTTCCACGTTTTAGGTGTCATTGAAAATTTATGGTCTGGACCATTCCTTTCATTATCATCAGTAAAGTGTTTTTCAATAATTTTAGCTCCTTTTGCTATTGCTCCAAGAACTGTAACATGTCCAGGTGTATGATCGCTTAGACCTAAAATTAAATTTGGATATCTATTTTTTAAATAATCAATCACATTAAGATTAATAAATTTAAAATTTTCTAAACTAGCGGTGTAGTTAGTATTACATTGTAACAAAGCAACATCAGAATTTAAATTAGATATGGATGAAATTGCTCTATCTATATCCGTTGAATCAGAGGCGCCACATGCTATTATTACAGGCTTATTTTTATTTGCAATATGCTCAATTATTTCTATCCAAGTAATGTCACCAGAACCTATTTTATAAGCACTTACATATTTATCTATATAATCAACAAGTTCTATAGAATATGGACTAGTAAAAAAATCAATGTTAGCTTTTTTACAAGCTTCTACTAATTTATCAGTCCAATTTAGATTAATTTCAGCTTCATTATAGGTATCATATACTGATTTTTTCCACTTTGATTGATGTGAAAGTAAAGAGTTATTTAATGATTTAAAACCAAAATCACTAACTATTGTATTTGCCTGAAAATGCTGGAATTTAGCAGCATTAGCGCCTGCTTCAGCAGCTAGATAAATTAAATCTACAGCTCTATTTATATCCCCATCATGATTTGCTGCTATATCAGCAATAAAATAAGCTGGGTTATCAAAACCTATTTTACTTTTGTTAATTTTGAAATTTTTTGAAAAAACCATGTGAATTAAATTACTTTAAATCTTTAATTTCATCAATAAGATTTGGCAAACTAATATTAAATTTATTTTCAAATTTTGATACATCCATTCTCATATCAAATGGCCTCTTAGCAATTAGTTGCTTATCTTCTAAATTAATCATTTTAATTAATGAGACATCATATGAATATAATTTAGCTAATTCTATGCCAAAATCATATTTTGACATCCCTTTTTTAGATCCAAGATTGTAAATACCATTAACATTTGTGTTTAAAATTTTTAAAATAATCTCTGAAAGAGTTTTCATAGATAATGGTGAAAAAATAACATCATTAAAAAGTGATATAGATTGATTATTTTTTAGTGAATTAATGATTACATCAGAAAAGGATAGTTTATTTTTACTATAACTTTTTCCAAAAAAATTAGTTCTTAAAATTAATGAATTAATTTTTGATGCATATATTTCGGATATATATTTTGAAAAAGTATAATTATTAATGATATTTATTTCATTTTCTTTGTTTAATTTATCAAGATTATAATATTGATCTGTAGTAAGATGAATAAGTTTTATATTTTTTTTATTTATTAAAATATAATCTACGATATTTTTAATGATATTAAAATTAATATTGATACTTTCATCAAAATTGCTTTCTAATGAATCTAAATCAGTATTTGCAGCTAAATTAATTATTAGATTAGGCTTGATTTCATCAAATAAGTTCTGTGTTTTATTATAATCACATAGATCAATTGAGTAAGGTCGTTCACTTCTTGAGATTTCAAATATTTTATAATTTATTTTTAATTTTTGTTTAAGAGTACTGCCTAAAAGACCTTTAGAACCAGTCAAAACAATATTCATATTATCTTACTATATTATTATTTTTTATAATATGATAATTTATGTTCATTAAATATTGTTTTTTTTGTAATAATTTAAGAATATCTTTCATATCAAAGTATTTATTACTACAATATAGTTCATTATAAATTTTTTTTGTAAATAAATAATCCTCAAAGTAATCTATTGTCCATCGATGATGAGACAAATTAATTATTGATGAAAAATTCTTAGAAATAAATTTTTTGTTATTATAAATATAGGGTGTTACATGCTCTCTTCTTTTCATTGATTTGCAATTTCTATTTGCATTATTAAGAGTTTTTTTTGTAAAAATTTCTATATGCATTCCAATAGGAAAAGTTTGTTCTAATATATTTGATAAGTAATCTATCTTTTTATATTTTTCGAAATTATTAATCATCTTATCTAAAATTTTATAATCAATAAATGGGCAGTCTGCATTACATCTAATAATGTATTCGACATTAAGATTTACTGCAGCTTCATAGAACCTTCTT
>CACMQB010000027.1 GCA_902615745.1 uncultured Alphaproteobacteria bacterium
ATCTACTTTAGAAAATGAATTTTTTTTTATGAGAAAAAGAACATTTTCGTTCCAATCATTCTTTTGAAGATCAAAAAGTATTTTTAAATCATCTTGGTTTATTAATTTATTTGAATCTAAGGCGTGAGTATTTAGTGATAAAAAAATAAAACATAAAAAAAGTAATTTTTTCATAAAAAACAAGTGTGAATTAAAGAACGATACTGATAGATATATTAATAATCTATTTATTTTCAAATATTTATGAAAACAAGAAATAAGGGGCTTATACTATCATTTGTTGGGGTTTTAATACTTAGCCCTGATAGTTTATTTATTAGATTAGTAAATTTAGATGATTTTAGTTTAATATTTTATAGAAGCGCTCTACCAATTGTTACGATATTAATTTTTCTCATTTATACTTACAAAAGATCTTTTCTTAAATCATTTTATCTCATTGGTGTACCAGGGATAATCTATGCTATTCTCTATGCTATAACTCATATTTGTTTTGTATATTCAATTCAAAATACTGCTGTAGCTAATACATTAGTTCTAATTGCATCAGCTCCCATTTTTGCTGCATTATTTTCAGTTTTTATACTTAAAGAAATACCTAGTCTTTTTACATGGATAGTGATTTTAATAGCTATGCTTGCAATGATAATAATTGGAATAGGAAGCTTTACAACTACGGGGTTATATGGAGATATTATGGCTCTAATTGTAGCAATAGGAATGGGTTTTAGTATGGTTCTTGTGAGGTTATTTAAAAACAAAGATTTGGTACCTGCATGTTTATTAGGATGTTTAATATCGGCTCTTTACGCTCTACCATTTGGAATTGACTTTGATTTAAATAATGATCAAATTTTATTTCTTTTCATAATGTGCTTATTAATACTACCTATTCCATTTATGATTTTAACAATTTCTCCTAAATTTGCTCCAGCACATGAAGTAGCTCTAATATTTTTATTAGAAAGTGTTTTAGGTACTGCTTGGGTTTGGTTTGTTATAAATGAAATACCTCCTCTAAATACAATTATAGGAGGAGCTCTACTGCTTGGATCTGTTACAATATTTATTTATCAAACAACTAGAAAAACTAATTAGTTTTTTAAATCTCTCTTCTTTCTCTAATAAAAATATAAATACCGCTAAAAACAATCAAAGATAATCCTAAATAAATCCAAATATCAGGCAAATCACCGAAAAAGGCATATCCAACAAGTATATTTGTGGAGATCTCAAAATAACCCAAAGGAGCTAATTTAGAAGCTTCTCCAAGTCTTAAAGAAAGAATTATTAAAAAATGTCCCAAAGTTCCAATTGAAGCTAATGAGATAAGTAATAATAATTGTCTTAAATCTAAATTTATCCAGTAAAAAGGAACAATAAGAGATATAAAAATACAACCTACGATACCTGTAAAAAGCAAAGTAACAACAGCACTATCTGTAAAAGATAATTTTCGAGTATAAATTATGTAAAAAGCGTATGAAATTCCTGCTGCAATAGCTGAGAAAGATGCGAAATTAATTTCTATAAAACCTGGTCTTATAATGATCATAACACCAAAAAAACCTATCAAAACTGCAGTCCATCGATGAATTCCAACTTTTTCTTTTAAATAAAAAATTGATAATATTGTCACTATTATTGGAGAAATAAATGCAAGGGTTAAAGCTTCTGCTAAAGTTATAACTGAAATTGCATAAAAGAAAAAAACAGTAGATAAAAATAAAAAAAAACTTCTAAATAGCTGTACTGAAATTGTTTTAGGAAAACTAATTTCTTTTCTAAAAAATATAAATGCTAGTGGAAAACTAACTAAAAGCATAAAAAAATATCTACCCCAAACAACTTGTATGAAATGTATTTCTGAAGATAGATATTTTGCAATACCATCCATGAAAGGTAATAACAGCCAACCTGATATATTAAGAATATATGCTAACATTAATTTTATTTAAAAGATGATGGATCACAAATCTTACAAATTAAATCTCCAATTGATTTTTTAGGATTATAAGTTTGATAGAAAATGTCTTTTGCAGAAATATTATTTTCAGATAAATATTTTTCTATTTCCCAATAATATCTAAAACATTTTGAACATTGTGCAGCATTTTCTTTATGTGATGGTTTATATATTTCATTCCAAAGTTTGGACATGTCATTTTGCTTATCAGGAGAAATATTTTCTGAAATAATTGATGGAATATCCATAAAACACTTAGCGCATTGTATTTCAGATGTTACATTTTTATATGGTTCATCTTTATAGTTTTTTCCTATAGAAGTTTTACCAATATATTTAACTGAACTACAATTTGGACAAAAAAAATTGATTTTATTTCTAAGCATTTTATTCTATGAATAAATTTTCATAACATTTATAAATAAAGAATAGAATTATTATTTATAATGAACCTATATCTTTCATATCTATTTATCTTTTTTTGGAGTAGTGCTTTTATAAGTGGTCAATTTATTGTGCAATCAGCAAGCCCTTTTGCAGCACTATGTTTTAGGTTTTGTATTGTAAGTGCATTTTTTTTAATCTTTTCTATTATTTTTAGGGAAAGAATAAGAATAAATCGAAATTTAATCTTTCAAGTTATGATTACTGGAATTCTTTTTCATGGATTTTATTTAGGTGGAGTATTTTTTTCTTATTCTATGGGACTTACTGCAACATTATCTGCATTAATTGTATGCCTCCAACCTATTTTAACAAATATTCTAAGTGGACCTATTTTAAAAGAAAAAGTTACTGTTACGCAATGGATAGGAATATTTTTTGGTTTTTTAGGCACTATATTAGTTATAGGTTATGATATTGGAACAGAAATCCCAACAATAGGTGTTATTGCTTCTATCGTTGCACTTTTAGGAGCAACTTCAGCTACTATTTGGCAAAAAAAATTTACTCATGAAATCAGTCTTTCAGTTAATAATTTTTATCAAGCATTAAGTGCTGGAATATTTTTATTTATAATTTCACTTTTTTTTGAAATATCATTTATTAATTTTGATACACGTTTTATTTTATCAATTTCTTGGCAAATCATTATGGTATCCTTTGGAGCTTACGCAATTCTAATGTACTTGATAAAAAATGGAACAGCTTCGAAAACATCAAGTCTCTTCTTTCTAGTTCCTCCAACTACAGCTGTAATGGCTTGGTTTGTATTAGGTGAAAAATTATTATTAATAGATATTATAGGGTTGTTAATTTGTACTTTTGGTGTTTATATAGCAACTCGAACCAATGTGAGTAAAAATGTACATAATTCTTAAAACACTAATCAGTGCAATTATAATTGTTGCTGTTTCAGAAATAGCTAAAAAATATACTTGGACTGCCGCAATTATTGTTTCTTTACCATTGACTTCACTATTGGCATTTGTTTGGTTGTATTGGGATACAAAAGACTATCAAAAAGTTATAGATCTCTCTTATAGCACAATTGTTATGACTGTACCTTCAATAGTATTTTTTATTGTTTTACCAATACTTTTAAAATTTAAACAAAACTTTGTTTTCTCTCTGATAGTTTCAATAATTAGCACTGCAATAGCTTATGCTATTTTTATGTTTATAATTAAAAAATTGAATTTTAATTTTTA
>CACMQB010000028.1 GCA_902615745.1 uncultured Alphaproteobacteria bacterium
TAATTAAAACATACTTATATTCATTATAATGCTGCATTTCTTCAATTGCATATGAAAGTCTTAGATTGATTTCTTTTTTATTATCTCTGCCTCTTTTTACTAATCTTCTTTTAAGTTCAGATTTTGATGGTGGTAAAATAAAAAAATCAATTATTTCATCATCTTTATAGTTTTTTCTTATTTTCCTTGCTCCTTTCCAATCAATATCGAATAGTATATGTTGTTTTCTTTTTTTTGAAATATTTATATTTTTAAAAGGAGAACCATATAAATTTTTAAAATTAGTAGCAGTCTCTATAAAAAAATTTTTATTTTTTAGATTATTAAATTTTTTTTTTGAGACAAAAAAATAATCTTTTCCTTCAATTTCATTTAATCTTTTACTTCTTGATGTATAAGATACTGATAAATTAATATTTTTCATTTTCTTTATCAAGAATTTACACAAGGTAGTTTTACCAGCACCAGAAGGGGAAGAAATAATGATTAATTTACTATTTGTTTCTGTACTCATTTAATTTGTCTGTATGTTCTTTATATGTTTTTGAAAATATATGCTTATTTAAAGATTTATTAAAAAAATAAAACAAAAATTCTGTCTCTTTTTTTTCGAATATTATATCTAGCGTTTTCCTACCTACATAAGAAATTGGTTTAGGAGGTAAGCCCCAATTAATATATGTATTATAAGGATGATCTATTTTCAAATCAGTTAATAATAATTTTCTTTCTAAATCATAATCACCATTAGTAATAGCAAATAAAACTGTAGCATCAATTTGTAATTTCATTTTTTTATCTAATCTATTAAAAATAACTGAGGAAATATTTTTTTTATCAATTATGTCCAAACCTTCTTTTTCTAGTAATGAACCTATAATCATTATTTCATTTTCATTAAAATTATTAAAGATTTTGTTATTTCTATATTCTATAAAATAATTAGTTTTAATTTTAGTAAGTTTATTAATAAAAGTATTAAAATCAGTATTTTTTTGAATAAAATAAGTGTCAGCAATTATCTCATTGTAAGGAACAGATTTAAAACTTTGAAAATACTTGGATAATTCAGCATTTAGTTGTTTTTTTGTCCAACCTTCTACAATAGTAATTTTATCATATAAATTACTTGGTTTTGTTATGATATTAATTAAATCAAGTAATGAAGCTTCATTATTTATTTTAAATTCTCCGTAATGAATAAATTTTTTATTGATGAATTTATTTATAATTAAATAAATTTTGACTATCTTAATATCAAGAAAAGAAAGGTTATTAATATTACTTCTAAATATTTGCTCTACCCTTTCTCCTTTCGAAATACTTATTTGATTAGTATTTAGTGATAAATTTTTACTAAAAATATTTACAATATATAAAAAAAAAACAAGAAAAATAATTATTAAAGAAAAACTAAAAACTTTTAAATAATAATGCAGTGTTTGTTCCTCCAAATCCAAAAGAATTACTTAAGGCATAAGAAATATTTTTTTTAATAGATTCTTTTGGAACTAAATTTATATTAGTAGTCTCGATAGGATTGTTTAGATTTAAAGTTGCTGGTAAAATATTATTATTAAGTGACATAATGGAAAATATTGACTCTACACTGCCTGCAGCACCTAAAAGATGTCCTATAGACGATTTTGTAGAACTAACAAATATATTATGTTGAAATAATCTTGATATAGCATTAAGTTCTATTTCATCACCTTTGATGGTTGATGTTCCATGTGCATTGATATAATCAACATTTGTTGATGGAATACAAGCCATATCAAGCGCTCCTTTCATAGCTCTGTAACCCCCATCTCCATCTTCAGCTGGGGCAGTAATATGATGAGCATCTCCAGACATTCCATAACCAATTAATTCTGCGTAAATTTTTGCTCCTCTTTTTTTGGCTCTTTCCATTTCCTCAAGTACAATAATTCCAGCACCTTCACCCATTACAAACCCGTCTCTGTCTTTATCCCAAGGTCTAGAAGCCTCTTCAGGTTTATCATTATAAGAAGTACTAAGACTTCTAGCAGCACAAAAACCAGCAATACCCAGTTTACATACAGCTGCTTCTGAGCCTCCAGCTATCATAACATCTGCTGCACCACGTTTAATCATTTCACCAGAATCACCAATAGAATGAGCACCTGTTGCGCAAGCTGTTACTACTGAATGATTTGGACCTTTGAAACCATATTTTATAGAAATTTGTCCTGACAAAAGATTTACTAAAGAAGATGGAATAAAAAAAGGAGATAATTTTTTAGGTTCTTTATTATTAATAGTTAACGAACCTTCATAAATTGTTTCAAGACCACCAATGCCAGATCCAACAGAAACTCCTATATTTAATTTTTCATTTTCATTTAAATTATTTAAACCCGCATCATCTATAGCCATTTTAGCAGCTACAAGTCCATATTGGATAAATCTATCGTTTCTTTTTATATCTCTATTTTCTAATGTTGAGGTTTGATTAAAATAATGTTCTTCCTCAGGATTATTATTTATGTATCCAGCAATTTTAGCTGGTAAATCAGATACATCAAAGTGGTCAATTCTTTTAATACCAGATTTAGCATTTATAAGATTATCCCAAGTAATTTCTTTGTTATTACCTATTGAAGAGAGTAAACCCATACCTGTAACAACAACTCTTCTCATAAAATAAATAAAATTTTATTTCTTACTTTGAATATAATCTATTGCATTTTGAACTGTTTGAATTGTTTCAGCAGCATCATCAGGTATTTCAATTCCAAACTTTTCTTCGAAAGCCATTACCAACTCAACAGTATCTAAACTGTCTGCACCTAAATCATCTATAAATTTAGCTTCTGGTACTACTTTTGATTCATCAATTCCTAAATGATCTACAACGATTTTTTTTACCTGATCTTGAATTTCACTCATATTTTTCTCCTTATGATTTCTTTTAAATTATTAAATGAATGTATGTCAACTAATTAAACCATCAACATTCCACCATTAATATGAATATTTTGACCAGTGATATATGAAGAATCATCTGTTGATAAAAAATATACTAAATTTGCAACTTCTTTAGGTCTCCCAAATTTCATCATTGGTATTCTTGATAAATAGTTATTTTTCTGATCATCATTTAGTTTATCAGTCATAGTCGTAGAAATAAATCCTGGAGATACGACGTTTACATTAATATTTCTTTTTGCAACTTCAATTGCTATAGATTTATACAAACCAACAAGACCAGATTTTGAAGCTACATAATTAGCTTGACCAGGGTTTCCAGTAGACCCAACTATAGAGGATATACCAACGATTTTTCCATATTTATTTGAAAGCATATTTGGTAATAAAGATTTAATTATTTGGTAATTTGAATTTAGGTTTGTTTGTATTACTTCAGACCATTGCTCATTTTTCATTCTAAAAATTAAATTATCATGATTTTTTCCAGCATTATTTACTATTACTGAAATATCTTTATGTTCTTTTGATATAA
>CACMQB010000029.1 GCA_902615745.1 uncultured Alphaproteobacteria bacterium
GTATCAAGTTTTATGATTAGAGTTTTACTTATATTTATTTTAATATTCTTGATTAAGAATGCTCTAGCTAATGATAAACATATAACCATAGCAAGCACAACTTCTACACACGATACGGGTTTATTAGAATATATTAACAAAGAATTTGAAAAAAATTATAAAATAAAAGTCAGAGCATTATCTCTTGGAACAGGTCAGGCAATTAAAGTTGCTATGGATGGAAATGTTGAAATTTTATTAGTTCATCATAAAAAATCAGAGCTAGAATTTATGAATAAGGGATATGGCACCCTAAGATATGATTTGATGTATAATGATTTTGTCTTGATAGGACCAAAAAAAGATAACAAAACATGCTCTTCAATTGAAAATAAAATGATAGAAATAAAAAAATCAAAATTGTTATTTGTATCAAGAGGTGATGAGAGTGGAACACACAAAAAGGAAAAAGAGCTTTGGGAACTATCAAATATAAAAATACCATTTAAAGAAAATTGGTATCTCAGTGTTGGTCAGGGAATGGGATCAACATTATTAATAGCTAATCAAAAGAATGCATACACTCTTAGTGATCGTAGCACTTGGATAGCTTTTAATAAAAAAGAAAATCTACAAATTGTCTGTGAAAATTTACCACCATTATTTAATCAATATGGAATAATTTTAGTAAGCAATAAGATAAATAATAATTTAAATATTGAAGAGGCTAAAAAATATATTGATTGGATTACGTCAGAAGAAGCAAAAAAATTGATTAATAATTATCGAGTAAATGGAAAACAATTATTTTTCTTTAATCATAATTAATTAATTCTACCAAAAAATGTTAATCTTGCATTTTCTGAAAGCATTGTGCCCTCTTCTTCATTATAATTAAGTGTTACTAATATTCTTGGTTTTTCAGACTCTACTGGTGTTACACGATGCAAATAATTTCTACCATAAAATAATATAAGAGTACCGGCATCAACATCTGCTTTTTGTGGTAAAATTTTTCTATCTAAAATATCTTTAATATATGATTTATCGATATAGTTTTCAGAAAAATTTCTACCTCTACTAACATATTCAAATTCACCACCTTTATCTGAAGATTGTATCATTAAAGTGATAGCAAATGATGCATTATCAAAATGCCATCCTAGCTGTTGTGATTTTTGATAATAATTATAATTTATGGAAGATAAGGTATCACTGTATGGATAAATATCTTTTAAATTTAAGACACCTTTTAAAAAATTTTTAAAAATATTTGATTGATATAAAATATTTAATTTTGATTGCTGATTTAACAGATCATGAGGGACACAACCTTTATCACTAACGACCTCTCTATTTAAAGGATCATTCAAGTCACTTAATTTATCTTGTTTATTAAGTAAGATAGTATGATTTTGAGAACAATAGAAAGCTTGATCTTGTAATCCATGTGCTTCAGTAATTAATTCACTTAAGCAGTCATTTGTTAAAAAATCATTTAACATTAGTATAGAATTTTTTTTAATTTCATCATTGCAATATTGTATATATTCATCGCTATCTATTGGATGTTTTGACTGATTAACTATATCAATTATGGTATTCATTACTGACTTAATACTTATATACTAAAGTTGTAGATGTTAAATTTAAAAAAATTATATATATTTATTCAATATGGTTTGGAATTTTCAAGATAGTTATACGAAACTACCTAGTATTTTTTATAGTAAAGTTAATCCTGAAAATTTTAGTAATAAAAAATTAGTTTTGTTTAATAATGATCTTGCAAGGGACTTAAATTTAGATTTTAGTAAATATGATGATGATGAAAAGTGTAATATTCTTTTGGGAAAAAATAAATTAAATAAAAATTACTTTTCTCAAGCTTATGCTGGACATCAATTTGGAAATTTTACAATTTTAGGCGATGGTAGAGCTGTAATTATTGGTGAACATATTACTAATAATAAACAAAGAGTAGATATACAGTTAAAAGGGTCAGGACAGACACCCTACTCTAGAAATGGAGACGGAAAGGCTGCATTAGGCCCAATGATAAGGGAATACATATTAAGTGAAGCTATGCATAATCTTGGCATATCATCAACCAGAGCACTAGCAGTTATTACTACAGGTGAAAATGTATTGCGTGATAGATTAGAGCCTGGTGCAATTTTAATTAGAGTTGCGAATTCGCATATTAGAGTAGGAACTTTTCAATTTGGAAGCCTTTTAAAAAATAGAGAGGAATTTCAAAACTTTATATCTTATACAATATCAAGGCTTTATCCTGATATAGATAATAATAATGATAAATATTTAAAATTTTATGAGACAATCTGTGATTTACAAATTAAGTTAGTCGTAGATTGGATGAGAGTTGGCTTTATTCATGGTGTTATGAATACCGATAATATGTCTTTATCTGGTGAAACTATAGATTATGGTCCAGCAGCATATTTGGATGAATATAATCCAAAAAAAGTTTTTAGCTCAATTGATAAAATGGGAAGATATTCTTTTGAAAATCAATCAAAAATAACGTTGTGGAATTTAGCAAGATTTGCTGAAACTTTTCTTCATTTAATTGATTCAAATGAAAAAACAGCAATTAAAAAAATCGAAGATATATTAAATAAATATAAAAAATTGTTTGACCAATCTTGGTTAATAATGATGTCTATGAAATTAAATTTAGATACTAATAATAATAACGAAGAAATTGTTAAAGAATTTTTAGATTTAATGCATATTTACAAACTTGATTATACAAATACATTTTTAGATTTAGAAAATAATACTCTTGATAAAAAGATTTTTAAAAATTGGGAAGAAAAATATAAAAATAATAAAATAAGAAAATTTAAAAATGTTAATCCTCAAATTATACCTAGGAATCATATTATTGAAGAAATAATTAATGAAGTGTACAGCAATAATTACAGTCAATTATATGAATTTGAAAAATTACTAAAAAATCCTTATGAGAAAATAAAAAATAAAAAATATATTACCCCACCTCTTGAAAGTGAAAAAGTATTTGAAACTTTTTGTGGTACTTAATTAAATAGCTATATTGTATCTAAAATTTTTTTGAAAAGGATAAATTGGTTTTTCCCTAAATAAATTTTTAATTCTTTTAAAATCTTGGGTAACAAATCCATCTGTTAAAATCATAAAATTATCTGCTTTTAGTTTTTTAAGTTCTGGTGAAAGATATCCTGATTTTACAATCAATATTTTATAATTTTTTAAATTTATATTTAATTCCCTAA
>CACMQB010000030.1 GCA_902615745.1 uncultured Alphaproteobacteria bacterium
ACATATTTGATATTTTTTGGAACAATTTCAAAAATTCCATCAATTAAATGGTTTCCATAGCTTAACCACGTTGATTTAGATTTACCAAAGATTTCATCAAATGGTTTTCTTTTTTTTACCTCATTAGAATACTTCATAGCTGAACCATACATAAAAATTTGGTTTTTATCTAAAATTTTTTTAAATATTACAAAGTTTTTTTTTGTATGAATAAATTGCTTATCAACGAATAGTGGTTTTCTTGATTTAATTAATGAGCATAAAATTTTAAAATAATTTTGAGGATCATCTCTTGCTAATATAATGGCATCCACACTCTGTATTAATTCATTAAGATTATTACAAACATTTTTAATTTTTGAAACTTTTGATATTTTATAACTTTCTTTCTTACTTTGTGTCCATATATGTGTAATTTTAGCATTTTTTATTGAATTTTTATTTTTATGATGCTTAGGTAAATATTCTCTAATCAATTCATAAGGACAATTATTTTCTAATTCATTTTTATTGTAACCATTAAATATTGCAGAGTAAGAATACGGATGGCCATTACCCTGACTAGTTCCAATAATACCTAATTTAATCACTAAAATTATAGTTAACTATTAATTTTTTTAAATCATTTACAGTTAAATAATTTTTATTATTTAAACTATTGTATGTAAATCCCGTTAAGTCTGAATTTATTTTTTTAGTACTAATTTTTTTAAAGTAATTGACAGATTGTGAATTTTTATTTGATAAAATTATATAATAATTACCAATATCAATAGTGTTATTGCTATCAGCTTCAGCAATTAGTTCTTCATGAATTTTTTCACCTGGCCTAATACCAATAACCTTTGTTTTTAAACTTGAATCAATTGCTTTTGCAAGATCAGTTATTTTAAAACTTTTTAATTTTGGTACAACTATTTCCCCACCATATGAGTTTTTCAATGACCATAAAACTACCTCTACTCCCTCATCAAGAGTTAAATTAAATCTTGTCATATCTTTATTAGTTATCGGAAAATATAAATTATGTTTTTTTCTATTCATAAAAAAAGGAAGTACTGAGCCTCTGCTACCGAGAACATTTCCATATCTAACAACAGTAAACTTCATTTTTCTTTTACCTATGATATTATTTGCTGCACAAAATAATTTATCAGAACATAATTTGGTTGCTCCATACAAATTTATTGGCGCAACTGCTTTATCTGTTGAAAGAGCAATAACCTTTTTTACATTATTAATTAATGATGCTTCAATTATGTTTTGAGCACCAAGAACATTAGTTTTAATAAATTCAAATGGATTATATTCAGCGGCAGGTACTTGTTTAAGTGCTGCTGCATGAATAACATAATCAACATCTTCAAATGCTTGTTTTAATCTATTGAGATCTCTTATATCACCTAAAAAAAACCTTATGTATGGATATTTTTCAAGAGGGTAAATTTTTTGCATTTCATATTGTTTTAGTTCGTCTCTGCTAAAAATTATTAATCTTTTTATATTTTTATAATTAGAAGTTAAGTGTTGTACGAATTTTTTTCCAAAACTTCCTGTTCCACCTGTAATTAGAATATTTTTATTACTAAACATTTATTTTATTACCTTTAATTTACTATCTACTATTTCATAAACTCTATCACAAGAATTTAATGACTCTGGTCTATGTGAGATAATAAAAACAGTTGTTTTTTGATTATTATTAATAATATTATTTAAAATTACATTTTCTGTATTAGCATCCAGGGAATTTGTTGCCTCATCTAAAAGTAATATAGGTCTCGAAGCATATAAAGCTCTAGCAATTGCAATTCTTTGTCTTTGTCCACCAGACAAGTTAACTCCATCATGACCAACTATAGTGTCAATTCCATTATCTAAATCATTTATGAAATCATTTAAATAAGACATTTCTAAAGATTTATTTAATTTTTCATAATTTACTATGTCTTCTTTTTGATTGAAAGTAATATTATTTTTAATACTATCATCAAATAAAAAAGTTTTCTGTGAAACATAAGAATAGTTTTGATACCAATTTTCATTAAGTTTATTAATATCAACATCATCTAACTTAATTGAACCTGAGTTTGGTAACTGAAATTTACTAAATATGTCAAGCAAAGTACTTTTGCCAGATCCACTTTCTCCAATAAAACCAACTTTTGAACCTTGAGGAACTTCAAAAGAAATATTTTTTAAAATTATTTTTTTGCCATCATAAGTAAAATTAATTTTATTAAATTTAATTTTATTAAAATCTAAAAATGAATTGGTTATTGTTTTTTGTTTATTATAAAGAGTTTCATCAAAGTCTTTCAAAATAAAAGATATATTATGAAAAGCTAAGACATTTGATCTCATTCTAGAAAGTGAAGAAAGCATAACATTGTATGCTGGATAAAAACGTATTGTGGCAATGACAAAAAAAGACAAAAATATAAATAATTCGTCATTATATTTATAATATTGATTGAAAAGCAAAACCATTGATAAAATTATGATTACAACTAAAATTTCTAAATATATTTTCGGTAGCTGGAATACAAAATTTTGAAAGGTCTGCGCAGATTCTTTTTTATAAATGTAAGATGAAAATAATTCTATAAACCAATTTTCTTTTTTAAAATTTTTAATTTCTCTAAAAGATGAAATAAAATCATTTATATTTTTTACACTCTTTTTTGTATTATTCATGAATCTTTCTGAAGAATTAGATAAAAGTGTCTTAAAAAAAAAGTAAAATAATATAGAGCTAAGAGAAAATATAAGAATCACTATCGTTACTACTAATGGATTTAAATACAATATTGATATAAGTATCAAAAAAGCAACAAAAAATTCTTTTACAAATTTGAGGAAACTATTAATTAGAACTACAATTCTTTTTGATTCAGATATAAGATTATTTTGTATTATGGATGGATTAAGTTTAGAAAAATTTACAAAACTTGAGTTAATATAATAAGAATAAATTTTTTTTT
>CACMQB010000031.1 GCA_902615745.1 uncultured Alphaproteobacteria bacterium
TACAATTGTTTCATATTTTGAACTGCTAATACCACTCAACAAGGATCGACTTTGTCCTAAATTAAATTGGTGTTGAACTATTTTTGTATCTTTATATTTTTCCAAACTTTTTAGAATACTTTTTGACCCATCGGTACTGCCATCATTAATAAATATTATTTCATACGCAGTAAAATTTAATAACTCTTTTTTAATTTCATTGTATAAAATATTAATATTTTCTTCTTCATTATATATCGGGACCACTATTGAAAAATAATTTATATTCATTTCATACTATAAAAGATCTTCATTTGGTCTTATAAAGATTTTTTTTATATCAAAAGATCTACCTTCATTATTTAATTTTTTATTATAAACTTTATTAAAAGATTGCCAAAAATATAAGTCAGAATTTTGTAAATAAATTTTATCTATGTTGTTTAAATTTAAACCTTCGTAATCATTGATAAACTTTATTACAGAATTAGAAATTACATCAGAATCATAGTATATATACTTATATCCAAATTCCATTAACTTGTGATTAGCATGTTGATTATGACTTTTTGTATACAAACCTTTGTTCCAATACTTAGACTCAGTCTCAAGTACTTTTTTGAAATTTATCTTTCTGTTTTTATATAAACATAATATTGGATTAAACATTCTATAAGGAAAATGAGTATGCATATATCTATAATTTCTTAAGTTATAATAATAAATAGGTTTTTTAAACCAAAGTGCAGCTAAAGCATCAAAACCAGTACCATTTGTTAGAACAAATTTACAATGTTTTGCTATAATAAAATCATTTTCATCACTTGTAAATTCTGAGGAGGCATAATCAAAAAAACTTGGATGTTGAAAATCTACTTTCTTTAAATTTCTTCCCACTCTTATAACATTATATCCTTTTGAAATTGCTATTGTTACTGATGGAATTAGTCGTGAAAAGTTATCAAATTCATAAACAGGTTGTTTAAAATTTTTGTAATTAAATTTACCCCATGTTTTAGAACTTTTATCGTAAAATCCCTCTTCCTTGACACTGAAAACTATAAAATTACTTTTAATAAAGTCATCAATTTTACTACTTTCTTTTGTTTCTACATATTCATTAAATTTTAAATAAGGAAATTTTGAAGATACTTCACCTTCATCGTTTGTATGAAAATTTTTATGAAATGGAGCAATTTTTTTATCTAAATTTACTAAAGTTAGTATTCTCAAGAAAGTATAAGGAACTCTAATACTGTTAAAAGTATCGTATCCTCTTAAAGCTATATATCTATTAAAAATTTTATTTTTATTAAAGTTAATTAAGATAATATAATCGAAATTTTTACTTTCTAAATAAGTTTCAAATAAAGCCAATCCAGTAGCAACACTTCCAAATCTTGACCTTACAGTATAGATAATAACTTTTTTATTTAGTAATATTAAAGTAATTATTTTAATAATTTTGAATAAATCAAAAAACATTTTATATTATTTGAAATTTATATATATAATAGTAAATACTTTTACTAGTAAATGGCTAACAATAAAACTATAGATCAATTTTCTAACACTGGAATTACTAAATTTTCAGTTAATAAAGTAATTCTTGATGAAATCAACGACAGAGTTATTACTTTAATCCAAAGAAAAAAAAAATTATTGACAAGTAAAAATAAGATCTCCTTAGAAAATTTTCATAATTCAGTTGCAGTAAAAAACTTAAATGAAATCAGAATGTATCTGTATGCTCAATTAAATAAACAAGATTGGATACTAGATAAAATGTTTGAATTATTTAATAGTCAAATTAAATTAATATTGGGAGATGAATTAGCAGTGCAAAAAAAAGTTAATTTATCAATTCAACTTCCAAACGATAATAGCTCAATACTTCCAATGCACTCTGATTTTTTTAGTGGAGAATCCATATATCAATTAAATTTATGGCTTCCCTTAGTAAGTGTCAATAAAACAAGTAGTATGTTTTATTTCTTACCAAAAGACAGTATAAAAATGATTAATGAAATCAAAAAAAATAGTATCTCAGACTTAAATGTAATATTCAAAAAAAATTATAAAAAAATAAAATGGCTTAATTTAAAAAAAGGTGAGGGAGCTGTTTTTAGCCCCAATCTACTTCATGGGAATGTTTTAAATAAAGAAAAAAATACAAGATTTTCACTCAATCTTAGAGTTAAAAATTTATATAGTCCTTATAATCATATTTACGGCAACGAAAAAAAATTGGGTAGTTTTTATAGACCTTACAACTTAAAAGCTATGACAATTTTTAACATCAATAATTCTTTTTCATTTGATTAATAATAAAAAAAAATTAGTCGGCTATGTTACTAATAGCAATTTTAATGAAAAAATAATCCCTATACCCTTTCAGAATATTTTATTAAGAAATTACTGCAAAGATAATAATTTTACTTATGTTCTTCCTTACAATGAAACAGTTTTCAAAAATTCTTATTCCCAACTAATTACTCTTATTAATAAATTAGACAAAGATTCTGCTATAATATCATGCAGTATATTTATGCTGCCTGAAAATGAAAATCATGTAAAAAAAGTTTTGAAATTACTAAAGTACAAGAAAACATATATTTATTTTTTATATGAAA
>CACMQB010000032.1 GCA_902615745.1 uncultured Alphaproteobacteria bacterium
TAATTTATTACTTCCATGTGTTTTATATACATCACCTTTTTGAGGAGGAAGAAGAATTTTTTTTGATTTTTTAGATAAATATTTTTCAATTAATTCTAAAAAGTAGCTTAATTTTTTTGGGTAACCATTACAAATATTAAATGTCACATAAGGAAGTTGCCCAGCTGGTGGTTTTTTCATTAAAGGAACTATACTTTTAACTACATCTTCTACATAAGTAAAATCACGAATATGATTTCCTTTAGAGAATAACTTTACAGGTTTATTTTTCATAATTGCATCAGTAAATAAATGTAAAGCCATATCAGGTCTTCCAAATGGGCCATATACTGTAAAAAAACGCAGGCATGTTATTGGTAATTTAAATATATTACTATATGAATAAGCCATTACTTCATTGCTTTTTTTTGAGGCAGCATAAAATGATAGCGGTTTTTCTGTACTAAAACTTTCTTGCAAGGGAAAGTTTTTGTTATCACCATAAACAGAACTTGTTGAGGCAAATATTAAGTGTTTAATCTTAAATTCTTTAGATAAATTTAAGATATTATTGAAGCCAATAATATTAGACTTCAAATATTCATCAGGGTTAGTAATAGAATATCTAACACCAGCTTGAGCTGCTAAATTAATAACTACATCAACTTTATGTTTTTTGAATATTTTTTTTAGATGAGAAAAATTTGAGATATCTTTTTTATAAAATATAAAACTATCATATTTTTGTATAATTTTAAGTCTATTTTTTTTTAGGTTAACATCATAGTATTCATTTAAATTATCAATACCAATTATTGTTATTTTTTTTTTTTTTAGAATTTCTAAGGTTAAATGAAAACCAATAAAACCTGAGCAGCCTGTTATTAAAATAGCCATTAATTTCTTGGCATTACAAATTCAGGGCCGGACTGTATGCTTTTTGGCCATCTACTAGTTACAGTCTTTAGCTTTGTATAAAATCTTACACCTTCTTCTCCATGCATTGCATGGTCACCAAATAAGGATTGTTTCCATCCGCCAAAACTGTGATAAGCCATTGGCACCGGTATAGGAACATTTACCCCAACCATTCCTATTTTACAATTAGTGGTAAAATTACGAGAAACCTCTCCATCTGATGTATATATACTAGTCCCATTTCCATAAGTGTGATCATTTACTAATTTAAGAGCTTCTTCATAGTTTTTAACCCTAACAACAGAAATAACCGGTCCAAATATTTCTTCTTTATAGATTGTCATTTCAGGCGTAACTTCATCAAATAAAGTTGGCCCAACAAAATATCCATTTTCATATCCTTGAATTTTAAGATTTCTTCCATCTAGAATCAATTTAGCTCCATCTGATATTCCTGATGAAATATAATTTTCAATTTTTTCTTTATGTTGTTTTGAAATCACTGGTCCCATTTCAGAGGTATTATCTGTCCAAGGTGCAACTTTAAGAGTAGTGCCTTTGTCATGAATCTTTTGAACTAAATCGTCTGCAATATCTCCAACAGCAACTGCAACAGAGACAGCCATACACCTTTCTCCCGCAGATCCATATCCGGCACCAACTATACCATCAACAGCTTGGTCAATATTTGCGTCTGGCATTACAATAAGGTGATTTTTTGCTCCACCAAGAGCTTGAACTCTTTTGCCTTTATTTGCTGCAGTTTTATATATGTATTTAGCTACAGGTGTTGAGCCCACAAAACTTATTGAAGATACATCATCGCTATTTAAAATCATATCAACAGCAGTTTTATCTCCATTCAAAATATTAAATACACCATCTGGTAGACCAGCTTCAGTAAATAATTCAGCTAAAAGTAATGGACATGATGGATCTTTTTCTGAAGGTTTTAATATAAAACTATTTCCACAAGCTATTGATATTGGGAACATCCACATTGGTACCATTGCAGGAAAGTTAAAAGGGGTTATTCCTGCAGATATACCCAAAGGCTGTCTTATTGACCAAGAATCAATATTTGTTCCTACATTTTGAGAAAAATCACCCTTGAGTAAATGTGGAATTCCACATGCAAACTCTACTACTTCCAATCCTCTTATTACTGAACCTTTTGCATCTTCAATTGTCTTACCATGTTCTAATGAAACAAGTTTAGCTAAATTATCAATATTATTTTCAATATTATTTTTAAATTTAGAAATTATTCTTGATCTTTTTAATGGAGTAAATTCATTCCAAATTTTAAATCCTTTTTTTGAACTTTCAATTAATTTTTCAAAATCTTTATCATTTGAATTTACCACTTCTGCAATCACCTCGCCTTTCGACGGATCATCAACCTCTATATAATTAAGGGAAACAGCATCTACTTTGCCACTAATAAAATTTTTAATTTTTTTCATTTTTTTTATTATAAATTAAAATTAAATTTCTTAAATAAATAAATATTCCAAATGACTGCCCTAAAATAATTACTGGGTCTTTTCTAAAAATAGCATAGGTTAAAAGACCAATACCACCAAAAATACTTAAATACCAAAAAATTAAAGGTATGTAACTCTCTCCTTTTTTTTCTGAATAAATCCATTGAAATATAAAT
>CACMQB010000033.1 GCA_902615745.1 uncultured Alphaproteobacteria bacterium
GTGATATTATTGCGCGATATAATAAATTATTAGGAAACAATGTATTCTTTTTAACAGGTACAGACGAGCATGGACAAAAAGTAGAAAAAGCTGCTATTAATTCAAATTTAAAACCTAAAGAATTCGTCGATAAACTTTCAGTTAATTTTATTAATTTAATACCTTTTTTAGGATGTGAAATAGATGATTTTATAAGAACTACTGAAGAAAGACATATTAAAGCCTCACAAGAACTTTGGAAGCAATTAGAAAAAAATAATCAAATATATCTCTCAAATTATGAAGGCTGGTACTCAGTTAGAGATGAAGCATTTTATTTGGAAAATGAATTAAAAAAGATTGATGGTAAATATGTGACGGATAATGGATCGCCTGTAGAGTGGGTAAAGGAGGAGAGTTATTTTTTTAAACTTTCAGAATGGCAAGATAAGTTAATCGACTATTATGAAAAAAATCCAGAATCAATCTTGCCAAAAACAAGATACAATGAAGTATTAAGTTTCATTAAAGGTGGATTAAAAGATCTGTCTATTTCAAGAACAACTTTTAATTGGGGAGTGCCAGTTCCAAATAATTCTAAGCATGTGATGTATGTTTGGATTGATGCATTATGTAATTACCTAACCGCAATTGGTTATCCAGATACAAATAATAATAATTATAAGAAATTTTGGCCCGCAACACATATTGTGGGGAAAGATATATTAAGATTTCATGCAGTTTATTGGCCAGCTTTTTTAATGGCTGCGGGTATCGAGCCCCCTAAAAGAATATTTGCACATGGATGGTGGACTAATGAAGGACAAAAAATTTCTAAATCACTTGGTAATGTCATTGATCCTTACGAAATTATTAATGAATATGGGTTGGATCAAATTAGGTTTTTTTTATTTAGAGAAGTACCATTTGGAAATGATGGAGATTTTTCAAAAAAAGCAATCGCAAATAGAATTAACGCAGATTTATCGAATAATTTTGGTAATTTAGTACAAAGGATTTCATCATTTGCTGTAAAAAATAATGATTCTATACTAAAGCCAACAGAAAATTTAACTAATGATGATCAGGATTTAATTAAAATTCTTCAAAATAAATTTGATGAATATTGTAAATTTATGAACAATCAACAAATTGATAGAGCAATCAAGTCTGTCTTAGAATTAATATCTGCTGGTAACGCATATGTTGACACTCAAGCACCATGGACATTGAAAAAAACAAATAAAATTAGAATGGAAGAAGTTTTATATATTATTACAAATATAATTATTAAATCAGCTATAATGCTCTATCCAATAATACCAACTAGTTCAAAAAAAATACTTAATATTTTTAATTATAATATGGATAATAATAAATTTGAGAATTTAACTCAACTAATCAATCAAAATATAAAAATAAATAATCCAGAACCAATATTTCCAAGAATATTGAATGATTGACTCACATTGTCACCTCAATTTTAATGAATTAGCAGAAAATTTTCATAATATTATTAATAATTCAAAACTAAATAATATAACTTCAATATTATCAATAAATACTGATCCTGAAGACTTTGAAGACCATCTTAATTTAATAAAAAACTATAACTCTGTTTATCTTTCATATGGTCTTCATCCTGATAAGGTTGATACATTTAATCAAATTCAATTACAAAATTTTGATATTGCTTGTAAAAATGAAAAAGTTATAGGAATAGGAGAGACAGGTATTGATTTATATCATAGCCAAAACCACCTCAAAGAACAAACACAAGTATTTGAAACCCATATTGAAGCATCAATAAAACATTCATTACCATTAATCATACATCAGAGAAATTCTGAAAAAGAAATTGTAGATATTTTAAAAAATTATAAATCAAATAATTTAAAACTAATTTTTCACTGTTTTACAGGTTCAAAACAACTACTAAATTTTTGTCTAGAGAATAACTACTACATTTCTATTTCTGGAATAATAACATTTAAAAATGCATCAAATTTAAGAGATATAATTAAGGACGCTCCTTTAGATTCTATACTTATAGAAACTGATAGTCCTTTTTTAGCACCCGAGCCAATGAGAGGTAAAGTAAATGAGCCATCTTTTGTAAAATACACAGCTGAATATCTGGCAAAATTTTTTAAATTATCCTTAGAAGAATTTGAAAAAATCACTGATAATAATTTTTTTAATTTGTTTACAAAAGCTAAAAGAGATAATTATCTATAATGAAAATAACAATTTTAGGCTGTGGAGGATCTTTCGGATCGCCTTTAGCATGGAATAGACATGGTAATATTGATCTTAATAATAAAAGAAATTTTCGAACAAGATCATCTGTACTTA
>CACMQB010000034.1 GCA_902615745.1 uncultured Alphaproteobacteria bacterium
AATATAATATAAAAATATTCCCATAACAGCCAAGGTGATCAATACTGCAAACATTAATGGATAATCTGCACTAATTTTTCCACTGTCAAACAAATGTCCTAATCCTTTTCCATGTGGTTCAATAATCTCCATCAAATTAGTTCCAATAAAAGCGAGTGTTGTTGATACTTTTAATGCTCCAAAAAATTCTGGTAATGTTTTTGGTAAAGCGATTTTATAAAAAATCTCAAATTTATTCGCACCTAAAGATAAAAGTATGTCTTCATATTCTCTTTCCAAAGTTGATAATCCAATTGAAATTGAAACACAAATGGGGAAAAATGAAATAAGAATTACAATTATAATTGTATTCATATTGTGCATACCGACAAATATTAATGCAATTACTGGAACTACTGTTGCTTTAGGAATAGCATTAAAACCAACAAGAATAGGATATAAGCCTATTCTAATAGTTTTTGAAAACCCCATCAAAATACCTAAACTTAATCCTACCAAAACAGACAATATTAATCCTACAACAGTTCTCCAAAAAGTTTCCCAACCGTAGATTAAAAAGAGATGTTTAAATTTCCAAAATGCTGGCCATAGATCTGAAGGGGAAGCCATTTTATAATTTGGCCAATTATTATACCAAACCAATAACTCCCATAACAAACAAAAAATTATAAGGCTAAATAAAGGTATAATAAAATTATTGATTCTATTCATTTTTATTCTGAGCTATTTCGATTTCATTTCTAAGTGTTGCAAGTAATTGTGAAACTTCTGATGAATATAAATCAGAGATTTTTTTTTCTTCATTAAAATTAGTTTTGACATCGTATTGTAATGAAGCTGGTCTTCCGGATAAAACAATTACTTGATCAGCTAAATAAACAGCTTCTCTTAAATCATGAGTTATTAAAATACATGTGAAGTCTCTTTCTTTTTTTAATTTGTGCATAACGTCCCACAAATCTTCTTTTGTAAATGCATCTAGAGCTGCAAAAGGTTCATCTAAAATTAATACTTCTGGATTATGAACGAGAGATCTACAAAGTGAAACTCTTTGTTTCATCCCACCAGATAATTCAGATGGTAAATTATTTTCAAATTCTTCTAATCCCACTAACTTAAGTAGATCTAATGCATTCAATCTCTTTTGATTATAAGTCATATTTTTTGATACTATCTCAAGTGGAAGAATTATATTTTTAATTACATTTCTCCATTCTAACAAAACTGGATTTTGAAAAGCCATTCCTACAGTAGCAAGTGGGGATGTAATTTTTTTATTAGAAATAAAAATACTACCTTGAGTTGGTTTAATTAACCCACTGACTAACCTAGTTATTGTAGATTTTCCACAACCTGAAGGTCCAACTATGGCAGTAAAACCTTTTCTTTTAATTGATAGGGAGAGATCATTTAAAACAGGAAGCATACCTTGTTTAGTTTCATATTGATGAGAAACCTTTTCAATATTGATATGCATAAGTTATGATTAGTATATGGGGTAGAAATAGTCTACCCCATAAAAAATATTAAGGTAAATATTTATCAGTAAAAAATGATGAAATCTTTGGATCAGATGAGAATTCGTATGTTTCTGCTAACTGTCCTAAAGCTTTTTCCATTCTTGCAATGTCAATATTACCCATACCGTTTTCTTTTACATAATCAGTATTAACATTTCCTTCTATTGCCAGTATCAATCTTCTTGTCTCTAAAGCTAAATCAGCAGCTGGATTTCTTTCAACCATACTCTTCACCGCGTCTTCAGGATTTTTCATAGCATCAACCCATCCTTTAGATACAGCTTTTAAAAAACCTTTAACTATTTCAGGATTTGCATCTGCATAATCAGTGTTAACTATTATGGCATTACCATATAATTCTAATCCGTAGTTTGCCATCAACATAATTGATATATCATCCTCAGGAACACCAAGACGAACTAAATTTAAAAACATTGAAAATGAAAACCCTGTTATAGCATCAACGTTTTTTTCAGCTAACATCGGTTCTCTTGTTGGGAAACCTACTGGCTCCACTGTTATATTATCAATATTAATATTATTAGCAGAAGCGAATGGTGGGAATTGTGCCCATGCACCATCAGGTGGTGGCGCACCAAGAATTTTTCCCTCTAAATCAGATGGAGTTGTAACACCAAGACTTTTTCTTCCAGCAATTGCAAATGGAGGTTTATCATAAACCATCATAACTGCCATAACTGGCGCTCCAGGATTTTGATCTAAGAATTTGATTAAACTGTTTATATCAGCAAAGCCAAT